>NZ_CP018616.1:1200000-2400000 GCF_002849855.1 Vibrio azureus | reverse complement strand
TTAGCAGATGGTGACTTTCCCTCTGTCAGATGTTCAAGAACATAGTCGAAGTCTTCTTCACCGTAAACAGGAATAAGTTTTTGTGCAAGTAAGAGAATATCGGATTGCTGCATCGTTTCTGTTAAAGTATGTGTTAGTAAGATGATATAAGCCAAGCAATGCAAGTATATCAATACTTTATGCAACAAGAGTCAACTCTTAGTTGTGCTTGGTCACATTTGTTGAAAATATTGAGGCATCATGGCGAAAGCAAAACGGGCGTATGTGTGTAATGATTGTGGCGCAGACTTTCCGCGCTGGCAGGGGCAGTGTAATGCATGTGGAGCATGGAATACGATTACAGAAGTACGTATTGCGGCTTCACCGACGGTTGCCCGAAATGAGCGTTTAAGTGGCTATGCTGGCTCAGCAACTGAAGCACAAGTCCAAACATTATCTGAGATTGATCTACAGGAAGTCCCACGTTTTACCAGCGGTTTTAAAGAGCTTGATCGTGTTCTTGGGGGAGGGATTGTCCCTGGTGCTGCGATTTTAATTGGTGGTAACCCTGGTGCAGGTAAATCCACTTTGTTGTTGCAAACCATGTGCTTGCTGTCTGCTCAAATGCCGACATTATATGTGACAGGTGAAGAATCACTTCAGCAAGTTGCAATGCGTGCATCTCGCCTTGGGTTGCCCAAAGAGCACCTAAAAATGCTCTCGGAAACCAATGTGGATAAAATTTGCCAAATAGCAGAGAAAGAGCAACCGCGAATTATGGTAATTGACTCGATTCAGGTAATGCATGTTTCTGATGTTCAATCTTCTCCGGGCAGTGTGGCGCAAGTTCGTGAATCCGCGACGGCTTTAACTCGTTATGCCAAACAAAATAATGTTGCAGTGTTCATCGTTGGTCATGTAACTAAAGATGGCACATTAGCAGGCCCAAAGGTCCTAGAGCATATTATTGACTGTTCTATTTTGTTAGACGGTGGTACAGACAGCCGTTTTCGAACTTTACGAAGCCATAAAAACCGTTTTGGCGCAGTCAATGAACTCGGTGTGTTTGCAATGACAGGTCAAGGACTAAAAGAAGTGAATAACCCTTCGGCGATTTTCTTATCTCGTGGAGAGGAAGAAACATCGGGCTCATCGGTTATGGTTGTCTGGGAAGGAACACGTCCGCTTTTAGTTGAAATCCAAGCCTTGGTGGATTATTCGCAATTAGCGAACCCTCGTCGAGTGGCTGTTGGTCTTGAGCAAAACAGGCTTTCTTTACTCTTGGCGGTGTTGCATAAGCACGGCGGGCTACAAATGGCTGATCAAGATGTCTTTGTTAATGTCGTCGGTGGCGTTAAGGTAACCGAAACGAGCGCTGATTTAGCATTGGTCATGGCGCTTTTATCAAGCTTTCGTGATCGTCCACTGCCAAAAGATGTGGTTGTATTTGGTGAAGTCGGTTTAGCCGGTGAGATTAGACCTGTTCCAAGTGGTCAGGAGCGACTCAATGAGGCGTTTAAACATGGCTTTAAAAAGGCCATTGTCCCTGCTGCAAATATGCCTAAAGGGGGAATTGCGGGGATGCAGATCCACGGAGTCAAGAAACTTTCTGAAGCTCTTGAAGCGTTTGATGAGTTGTAATTAGTAATAAGAGTCCCAATATTGACCATAAAGCGCATGTTAATTTTGCTTTTAAAGCGGGGAATTCCTACAAAGTTAGCTGAGGTTGACTATTATTTGAAAGCGGAAAATCGACGTTAAAATTTTTTTTAATCCAACGGCACGCAAGGGTATCAGTCTTTATGGATTGTGATATACTCTGCGCGCACTTTATACCTTATTAACAGAGTAAGACAATGACTGATTTATCAAAATACAGAAACATTGGTATTTTCGCGCACGTTGATGCGGGTAAAACTACCACTACTGAGCGTATCCTGAAGCTTACTGGTAAAATCCACAAAACTGGTGAAGTACACGACGGTGAGTCTACAACTGACTTCATGGAGCAAGAAGCTGAACGTGGTATTACAATCCAGTCTGCAGCGGTAACTTGTGAGTGGAATGGTCACCGTCTAAACGTAATCGATACTCCAGGACACGTTGACTTTACAGTTGAAGTATATCGTTCACTTAAAGTTCTTGATGGTGGTATCGGTGTATTCTGTGGTTCTGGTGGTGTTGAGCCTCAGTCTGAAACAAACTGGCGTTACGCGAACGATTCAGAAGTATCTCGTCTGATCTTCGTTAACAAACTTGACCGTATGGGTGCAGACTTCTACAACGTTGTTGACCAAGTGAAGAACGTTCTTGGTGCAAACCCACTAGTTATGACTTTACCTATCGGTCGTGAAGATGACTTCGTTGGTGTAGTAGACGTACTGAGCCGCAAAGCTTACGTATGGGATGATTCTGGCCTACCAGAAAACTACGAAATCCTAGACGTTCCTGCAGATATGGTTGACGACGTAGAACAATACCGTGAAGAGCTTGTTGAAACAGCTGTTGAACAAGACGACGATCTAATGGAAGCTTACATGGAAGGCGAAGAGCCTACTGTTGAGCAACTAAAAGCTTGTATCCGTAAAGGTACTCGTGAGCTAGCGTTCTTCCCAACGTTCTGTGGTTCTGCGTTCAAAAACAAAGGTGTTCAACTAGTACTTGATGCTGTTGTTGACTACCTACCTGCTCCAAACGAAGTTGATCCTCAACCTCTAACTGATCCTGAAACTGGTGAGCCAACTGGCGAAGTTGCGACAGTATCTGCTGATGAGCCACTACGTGCTCTAGCATTTAAGATCATGGATGACCGTTTCGGTGCTCTAACCTTTATCCGTATCTACTCTGGCCGCATGAAGAAGGGTGACACTATCCTTAACTCAGCGACTGGTAAAACAGAACGTATCGGCCGTATGTGTGAAATGCAAGCGGACGAGCGTAACGAACTTACTGAAGCTCAAGCTGGTGACATCATCGCTGTTGTTGGCATGAAGAACGTTCAAACAGGTCACACTCTATGTGATCCTAAGCACGAATGTACTCTTGAAGCTATGATCTTCCCTGAACCAGTAATCTCTATTGCTGTTTCTCCAAAAGACAAAGGTTCTACTGAGAAAATGGGCATCGCGATCGGTAAAATGGTTGCAGAAGATCCATCATTCCAAGTTGAGACTGATGAAGATTCAGGTGAAACTATCCTGAAAGGTATGGGTGAACTTCACCTAGACATCAAGGTAGATATCCTTAAGCGTACTTACGGCGTTGAGCTAGAAGTAGGTGCTCCACAAGTAGCTTACCGTGAAACTATCACTCAACCAGTTGAAGATAGCTACACGCACAAGAAACAGTCTGGTGGTTCAGGTCAGTTTGGTAAGATCGACTACCGCATCAAACCAGGCGAGCCAAACTCTGGCTTCACGTTCAAGTCAACAGTTGTTGGTGGTAACGTACCTAAAGAATTCTGGCCTGCAGTTGAGAAAGGCTTTGCGTCAATGATGGATACTGGTGTTCTAGCTGGCTTCCCAACTCTAGACGTTGAAGTTGAACTATTTGACGGTGGCTTCCACGCAGTTGACTCGTCAGCAATCGCTTACGAAATCGCAGCGAAAGGCGCATTCCGTCAGTCTATGCCTAAAGCTGGTGCGCAACTTCTTGAGCCAATCATGAACGTTGATGTGTTCACACCAGAAGATAATGTTGGTGATGTAATCGGTGACCTTAACCGTCGTCGTGGTATGATCAAAGACCAACAAGCTGGTACTACAGGCGTTCGTATCAAAGCAGACGTTCCTCTATCAGAAATGTTTGGTTACATCGGTCACCTACGTACTATTACTTCAGGTCGTGGTCAGTTCTCTATGGAGTTCGCACACTACTCACCTTGTCCAGCAAACGTTGCTGAGCAAGTAATCGCAGAAGTTAAAGAGCGCGATGGTAAGAAGTAATTCTTAATTAATATTTATAATTTAAAGCCCTGTTGATACAGGGCTTTTTTATAGGAATTGATCTTTGTAAGTACTTATGATTTATGGATATTTATCTTTATTGATTCGGTAAGTCTTCTTCCCATAAGACCAGTTCACCTTTAGGCCAATTATGGCCGATCTCATGATATTTTTGCTCTAATACATGACGTTTGATTTTTAATGTCGGAGTTAAAATATTGTTCTCGATACTCCAAGGTTCTTGGATCATTAAGACCCCTTTGATTTGTTCATGAGATTCCAGCTCTTGATTCATTTTCGCTATGACGTGGCGTGTGGTTCGAGCATAACGTTCTTTGTCAAAGTTAGGGAAATCATGGGGAACGACTAATAAAATCGGACCAGGTAACCCAAGCCCGATTAAGCACATCATTTCGACCCGACTGTATTCGAATAATTTCTTCTCAATAGGAACAGGGGCGACAAACTTACCTTTCGCTGTTTTAAATGTATCTTTTTTACGCCCTTGTATTATCAAGTAGCCTTCTGTATCGATATGACCAATATCACCAGTGTGTAGCCACCCCTCGGAGTTAAACGATTCCTGAGTCGCAGAATCATTTTTGTAGTAGCCAGAAAACAACCCTTTACTACGAACCATGATTTCGTCGTCTTGGGCAATTTCAAGTTCAATACCAGGCCCTGCGTACCCCACTGAGCCTATCTTATCTGCTCGAAATGGGTAATTGAGAGTACTGTATGCAAACGTCTCTGTCATTCCCCATGCCTCTGTAATATTGAGACCGATTTTTCGGTACCATTCAAGCAGGGCTGGAGAGACAGGAGCAGAACCACAACCAAGAACTCTTGCTTGATCAAGACCTAAGCCATCGGCCAGCTTCTTCTTAATTAAGGCGTTGAGTAAAGGAATTTTCAATAAAATATTCAGTTTCTTTTGCGGTAACTTTTCTTGAATTCGTTGTTGGAAAAGAGTCCATAAACGAGGAACGGAAATAAATAATGTTGGTCGATGCATTTTTACATCTTCAATAAAGGTGTCGAGAGACTCCGGAAAAGCGGTGAGCACTCCACTAGCAATAGAGGTACCTAAGATATAAACCCGCTCAGTGATATGTGCTAAAGGCAGGTAAGAAAATAGTCGGTCACCTTCTTGAATACCGATATGATCAATTAATTGCTTTACCGACCAGTTGAAAGCTCCATAAGTCAGCATGGCGCCCTTAGGTACACCAGAGGTGCCTGAAGTGTAGACAATCGACATGAGCTTATCGTCATGGTGTTGAGGGCGTTCACTACAGGGCTGTGCCGTTTCGACCAAGTCATGAAATTGGTATTGGCAATTTGGGGCACTCTCATACGGGAGAGCAATGCTAATGACTTCTGACAGAGTATTGATTACTTGCTGTGTTGCCGTGGGGTCGTCTAGCTTACCAGCAATTAATGCTTTGCTGCCACTGTGCGTGAGACAGTACTCTATCGTATCAGCACCAGCAGTTGGAAAGATGGGGACGCTAACATAATCGCCTAACATCATGGCTAAATCACAAATGAACCATTCGGCGCAGTTTTTGGAAATAAGGGCAACTTTTTCCCCAGGTTCTATACCTAATTGCCTCAGTGCGCTGACCAACTTTAAAGCTTTATCAGCGACATCTGCGTAGCTGAAGTCAACAAACTTACGATTGATAATCTGTCTTAAGTAAATTTCATCTGGACGTTCTACTGCCCATTTCAGGATAAGCTCATTAGGAGGAGGGAGAGTACAACCAGCGATATTATCTGCAATAGGCTGATTCATTGTCGATGAGTCCATATCTTCTCTCACTTATACTTTTGTTAAAATATTGTTAACTTTAGCATGTTGTTGGAGGATAGGAGAATCCATTTTAGTCAAATATGTGGGCACGGCGAGAGTCTGTTTGCCTATCTTGCTCATTGTTGCAGGATCATGAGAGGAGCTGAATAGAGTGATACCCAAGTAACGTGATATACAGTAACCGCCAGATGCTCTGTTTAGTGAGACAGCTTCAGATGTCTTAGTATTTCTGACTGATGCTAATTTGGGTTTATGAGCTTTTTCCTATAGTTTGCTGGTGAGAAGCCGGTCTTTTTCTTAAAAATACGCCCAAAATAAGAGGCATCTTTATAGCCACATTGATAGGCGATGTAGGAGACTTTAGTACTGTCTTTGAGTAGTAACTTTTTCGCTAAGGAGATGCGGAGTTCTGTGACGTAATCTCTAAAACAAATGCCAAATGTTTGATGGAATAGGCGAGAAAAGTGGTTCGGAGAGTAGTGGCATAATGCGGCAACTTGATCTTCTTTGAGTTTCTTTTTGATATTGTCATTGATGTATTTCGAAACCATCTTGGAATACTTATGGTTAAGTTGCATTATATCGCTACTTTCTTTACTTAAGTGTCTGTCTTTGCTTTCATAATCTAAAAAATATTCGTTGGCTATCCTTGTTACCCAATCTTCACTGATGTTTTTGTCGCTTTGGTTGAGTTCAGCAATAATATGTAATGGTATGAGTGATTTGCATTGGCTTCGGTTTTTTTTATCACAATAAGTTGTTTATTTTGTTTTTCACATAGCTTGATGATTTTTTGTAATTGAGAATCAGGTTTTTCACTAATGAAGTAAAAGAAGTAATTACTCGTACTACGACTTAAATATTTAATCTCATTGCCACATTCAATTAAGTTGAACTTACTCATTAGTAAGCTGTACTGCTTCTGGTTAAGATTTTGGAGAGCTTCTCCAAGCCAATAAATATTTTCTTTATCTGCTTTATTCATCGTTAAAACTTGCCTATTTGACTCGCTTTCTATTTATAACACTGTGAGATCTAAAATATTGTTCAATGTCTAATAAAAAGGATTGTTTGATCTTAATCATAGGTGAGAGTGGCAGAGCTTCAAGCTAAGCATCCATGAGTATGTTGTTAAAAATTACATTGCTTGAATACGAATAAAAACCAAGAAAAACTGAATTTTTTATATTTTAATCCTAAGTGCTTATTTTGGAAAAAGTAATATAATTAATTGTCAATTTCAATAATAAGAAAGTGCTATAGATTAATAAAAAAGTACCATAATAAAAATTGACAGTTTTATTTTTACTTGACTATGTTTTATGCGTTACCACAAAAAATTAGATGTAAAATTATGAAATTCTGCTTTTTATTGCAACCAGAATTATTCATTGTAAAAGGAGAACACTCATGGATAAGTTACGAAACCTGTTTGTAGACTTTGTTGAAGACGAAGAAGGATTGACTCTACTTGAGTATATTCTCGGTGCCGCATTACTTGTTGCAGCATTACTCACTTCGGGGTTTTGGGATACCATCGCAACTAAGTTCTCTACCGTTTCTACTCAAATTACTAATTCATGATATTAACCATGTTCATTAATATCATTATCTGGACCATATTATTTGCTATTGCTGTATCCGATGCACAAAAGCATCGGATACCAAATAAAGCAGTTTTAGGGCTTTTGCTTGCAGTCAGTGTAAGTTTATTACTTATACCCACCACCAACATATGGGAGCATATCTACGGTGGTGTGGTGACTTTTTCAGTGTGTTTTGTTTTGTATATGACCAAAATTATGGCTGGAGGAGACGTCAAGTTGCTGGCTGTCATTGGTGTTTGGCTAGGTTTAGATCATTTGTGGCAGGCTTGCGGATTTATCATTTTGGCTGGTGGCATTGTTAGCGTCTTTTATGTGGCGCTTTATGTATCTTTATCAGGGCATCAGTTTACTGAGCAAGTAAAATGTTACTGTTTTACTAAGGTATCAGCGATGCCAAAGTTAGATAACTCCATATCAATACCCTTTGCTCCTATTGTTGTGCTTGGTTTAGCTTACTTCTTTTATATTCAGTAAGTGAACTCTCTATCACAAATGATTTAATACTTTTGGAGGACGCTATGAGTTCAGAACATCATCAAGTCCTTACTCCACAAATTATACCCCCTTCTATACCTTCATATTGTGAAGAACTCGGAGTACCCACATCAGTTATTGACAGCCTGATTTTAAAATTTCTCGCTGTTTACCCCAAAATTGACTTAGTTGAATTAACCCAGCGCTTAGGTGTGGTTTCTTCTCTTGTCGAATGTTCATTAAGCCTATTGAAAAATCGTAATTTTGTTCAAGTTTTCAAGCCACATGATGATGGGCAGACCAGCAGTTATTCTCATCTTCGATACAGTTTGACTGAGCTGGGTGCTTTAGAAGCTGAACATGCTTTGAACAAAGATCCTTACGTAGGTGCAGTCCCTGTGTCGATTGAGGATTATTGGCGGGTTGTGCAACAACAGGATGTACGTGAAGCGCCAATCACGCGCACTGATATAGAGCGAGCCTTATCAGAAGTGTATGGCTCAGAAGCTTTGATACCTGTTTTGGGGCCCGCCATCAATTCTGGTCGAGCTTTGCTTTTATACGGTCATGCGGGAACAGGGAAAAGTTATGTGGCTTCTAAGGTTTTAAACGCAATGAACACCTCGGTTTTCATCCCTTATGGAGTTTATGTTGACGGACGTATTATCAAAGTCTTTTCCCAACATCATCACCAGAGAGTGTCGACTCCCCACTCAAACATGCTGATCAAACTCAAAGCGAATTACGACCAGCGCTGGGTATTATGTGAGAGGCCTAATATCCAAGTCGGTGGAGAGCTCACAATGAGTATGCTGGAAGTGCAATGTTCAAAGAGCAACCCTGTTTGGACCGCACCGCTGCAGATGATGGCAAATAATGGCATTTTAGTTGTGGATGATTTAGGTCGGCAACCCATGCCTGTTGAGTCGCTATTAAATCGTTGGATTGTCCCGATGGAATATCAGGTCGATCATTTATCGTTGCCTAATGGGCAGCAACTATCCATCCCTTTTGTTCTTACATTAGCATTTTCTTCTAATTTGGCACCGAGTGAAATTGCCGATCCAGCTTTTTTACGTCGACTGGGTTATAAAATTGAATTTCACCCTTTGCAGCAGCAAGACTATAAAGCGTTGTGGTTGAGTTTAGCCTCACGAGAGAAGCTGACATTACCTCCAGAGTTATTTGAGAGGTTATATCAACTGCATCGAGAATTTGAGACGGCTTATTTGCCCTGTTTAGCGAAAGACTTACTTGGGATTTGTCGAGATATTTTGGTTTTTGAAAGTAAATCGAACTTAATCTTACCGGATATTCTGCAGCGAGCCTGGGAACTGTACTTTACAGAAACGAGGTCGGAGGGAGCATGAGTAGACGACAGGTTGGGTTATTACTACTGCTCTCACTGATACTAGGCTTAGCTGCTGTTTTTATCGCGAAGCAATGGCTAGATGGAAAAAAGCAGCAAAAAGCCGTCGTTGAGGAAGTTGAACGCGTACCAGTGTTGATATCAACAATGGACCTTGAGCCAGGGACAGTACTGGAGGATAAACATATTGAATCCAAATTGATGGAAATCAGCTGGGTGAATGAACAAACATTAACGGAAGAGACGTTAAATGAAGGAAGCGTCGTTGCGGCCACCATTTATGCTGGTGAGATGATTCATAGGAGTCGATTGGCGCAACCAGGGGAAGGGGCAACGTTAGCGGCGCTGATTTCAGAAAATAAAAGAGCCATTACGATTCGTGTTAACGATGTGATTGGTGTGGCTGGTTTTTTATTACCAGGCAATAAAGTCGATATTTTAAACACAACGTTGACCCATCAAGGTAAACAGGCGGTAACGAAAACAATATTAACGAATATTAAAGTATTAGCCGTGGATCAAACGGCCAAAACCAATGATAACAAACCTGTTATTGTTCGAGCTGTGACGCTTGAGGTTTCACCTCAACAGGCGAAAAAGCTGCTATCAGCGAACAGTAAAGGGAATATCCAGCTTGCGCTACGGAACCCTCATGAAATAGACCAACCAACTTCAATCAGCAAGCCAGTATCTCGTCCTAAAGTGACTATTATCAAAGGAACGAATGTATCCAGTATTCGAGTAAGGGATTAACGTTGATGAAAAAGGTTTTATGCTTGTTTGTTTTGCTAATGTCATTGAGTTTTGTTGGCCAAGCCACTTCACGTTCATCGACAAATATTCTCACAGTCGCTCAACATCACTCCATACAAGTCCTGTTATCTGGCAAGGCCCAAAAAGTGACGTTAGGCGACCCTAATATCTTGGATCTCATGGTTTTACGTTCTAAGGAACTGTATATCATCGGTAAAAATAAAGGATCGACTAATGTATCGGTTTGGGATAGGCGTGGTCGAGTGATTGAAAAGTTTAATGTTGAAGTAACGCACGATTTAAACACGTTAAAATCCAAGCTCCATCAGTTTCTCCCTCATGATAATATCGAAGTTTATAGCGCTCAGAACACCGTAGTGCTTAAAGGGTTAGTAAGTAACCAACAGAACATGGATACCGCAATAAAATTAGCTAAGGCCTATGTGTCGAGTGAGCAGTCCGGCTACGACGCTCAGTCACAACAGAGGGATTCAAAAGATGCCTCTGATATTGTCAACTTGATGACAATTGGTGGAGCACAACAAGTAACGTTGGAAGTCACGGTTGCGGAAGTTCAACGTTCATTAGTGCGTCGCTTTGACTCAAATTTCCACTTCTTTCAAAAAGGTGGGGATTTCAGCTGGGGAGGCACGACCACGGGCGGAGGAGTCGAGGGTATTGCTCCAATTTTCCCCTCTCAGAATGTCGAAGAGTTTGGCTTTTTAGGGGCATTTATCGACAGCAATACGCTTTTCTCATTTGCTTTGGATATTGCTCGGCAAAATGGCGTAGCCAAAATTTTAGCAGAGCCTAGCCTCACGGCTTTAAGCGGCACTTCAGCCGAATTTGTCGCTGGTGGAGAGTTTCCAATCCCTGTCCCCAGCGCTGATGGTGTGACGATCGATTATAAGGAATATGGCGTTCAACTGGACTTTGTGCCTTATATCTTGAGTGATAAAAGAATCAACTTAAAAATGAACGTGAATGTCAGCGAGATTGCCAACTCTGGTGTGCTGACATTTAATCCAAATGAAGTGAACTCCACCTTTTTTATTCCTCCAATTACCAAACGCAGCGCGAAAACAACCATTGAATTAGCCGATGGACAAACAATCGGTATCGCAGGTCTGTTAAGTGAAAATGCTCGGAATGTTTCTGATGGTTTACCTGGCGCAAGTGATTTACCGATTTTAGGCCGTCTGTTTAAAAGCGAAGCCTTTACTTCAGGGGAAACAGAATTGGTCATTTTAGTGACGCCTAAGCTGGCGACACCTATCGACCGTCGTCGTATCACCTTACCAACAGATGGGTTTATCAGTCCCAACGATGTCGAATTTTATCTGCTAGGTAAAGGGGCAAAATTAGATATAGAAAAGTATCAACTTTATGGTATTGAGGAAGAAGTACCAAGCGAAAATTATCAGCTCTACAACATCTATGATGCAGGCTCGGAAGGTAAGTTTGGTCATAGTTTATAAAGGGGGAGGAGGATGTTAACAATAAAGTGGACAGCAGTTGGTTTGGCATTGGCTTTATGTGGGTGTGCACATCCTCCCCAATTAGGAACCTCGTTGAATCAGTTACGTTCTGAGCAAACTTTGGATCCAAACGCCTGGCATTCAAATCTGCACTTTTTACCTGAGGGTAATGGGCAAAGAACTCAAGTGAGCATGGAAATATATCAGCGCAATGGTGTCACTCAACAGCAATGAGGTCGTTGTTAAGGAGGGAAAGTGAGGCAGCATCAACGAGGTATTACCTTAGTTTTATTCAGTATGGTTTTGCTGATTTTATTGGGTGTCGCTGCTTTTGCTATCGACTTGAATCATCAAGTCTTGAATAAAACTCGTCTGCAAAATGCGGTTGATGCTGCAGCATTAGCTGGAGCATTAAGTGTCGATAGTACAGGAAGTGTATTCACTGCGGAGACGGTAGTACTCAGCACTCTCGACGGTATATCGGACTCAGCTGGAAATTCAGAATTAAATTTTATGGCTGACCATACTACGGTCTCCTTTTCTGTCGATCGCCTTAATTTTTATACGGCGACAAATTTCGTTCATTCCATTGAGCAAGACGATGTTTATGTTCGTGTTTCGGTCTCCAATTTAGCGTTGACGCAGTATCTAAGCGGTTTATTTGGCGTTGATAAATATATTTCTGCGAGTGCGATGGCTGGGCGAAGTGCGGGGATGCAGTACAGCTGTAATCTTACTCCCATTGCGATCTGTGGGGATACGACGAGTGATAGCGATCAGGCATGGGGTTATCAGCCAGCAGGATACGAGCCGATAACTGATAGAGCCCCTTCGTTAGTGCATGAACTTAAAGTCGGCGATCAAAATAATACGGATATGGGCCCTGGAAATTTTCAATTACTCGATTTTGGGCAAGAGACGGGTAATAGTGGGGCTGCGATGGTGAGAGAATCCCTTTCCGGTGCTTACAATGGTTGTGCCAGCATAGGTCAATTGATTCAAACCAAGCCGGGTAACAGCACGGGCCCTGTCGCTCAAGGGTTAAATGTCAGGCTAAATGACTTTTCTGGCCCAATAAAAAATGACGGAGAAGTTTTGCCAGATAAATACGTCAAGCAGCCTAATGTTCTTGCACAGTCAGGGAGTGAATACGCTGGTGATTGGTACTACGCAGATTATTTACAAGAGTTAAGAAATTGTGAACAGGGTGGGGTATGTGATGCGCAGCAGTATACTGGTGATGGCGGTGCAAACGAGCGGCGAATATTACGTATTCCTATTGTTGATTGTACCGCTTCAACTGGGCGTACAGAATTTGAAATTCTTGGGTTTGGTTGCTTTTTTTTATTACAGCAAGTGAACAAATCTGGTGATGCGGCGGTCTTTGGGCAATTCTTAAGTAATTGCTTGATTAACAATGGTTCGGCGGGGTTAGAAGCGAGTGATAAGGGGTTCTATCGGATACAGCTTTATAAAGATCCAATGAGTGGAGCGGCTTAGATGCCAACGCTATTACGTTCATCGTTCAAATCGAGAGGAATCGCCGCACTAGAGTTTATCATTGTGCTCCCGGTATTACTGATGTTGGTGGTATTAGTGATTGATGTCTGCAGAGTTTTTATTGAATACACTACGTTAAATAAAGCCTTACATGGCGGTGTTCGTTATGCCGTGATGGATACCTATGGGACATTGACATTAGATACCATTGCAGATGAAACAAAGATAAAAAACTTTGTTATGTATGGCCACCCAACGGCAAGTATCACCCCGATTATTGATACGATCACAGCTGAAGATATTTCGATAACGCCACCAACCGACAGTAATAAGGCGGTTGTTGTTTCAGCGACTTACCAGTACTCCCCTATTTTTGCCCAATTGCCTTTTACCGAGCAAAACCTGCAGTTTGATATTGTTGCGACGGCAACGATGAGGGTAAGCCCATGAGAGTTTGCCCAGCAAAAGTATCTTTGTCTAAATCCTTTGCTTCAAAGCAGCGAGGCGTGACGCAAATTGAATTCTCTTTGATTGCACTGGCGGTGTTGTTAATGATTTTTATGATTATCGAATTTGCGTTGTATTTCTTTTCTGTTCAAATGGTGAATGAGGTAACGCGTAGATCGGCACGTTTAGCTGCTGTTTGTTATATTGCTGATCGTGATGATATTCCTCAACTTCCCTCTATTGCAAACTTATATCCTACTGGTTTTACAGCGGATAATGTTGAAATTACCTATTTAGACACCGATGGAATAAGTGTTAATGTCTCGGGCTTTTTTACCTCACCGCCAGCCAATCAAAGCAGTTTATCCGCGACGCTTGCGGAGATTAAATATGTAAAAGCAGAAGCGGTTAACTATACTTTTCAATTCTTTCTCTTATCTATTTTGATTGATGCAGTTGGAGTAACCCCGGCTTTTGAAACCATTTTGCCGGCTGAAAGTCTTGGTATTTTAAGACCTGAAGGTGGGAGTACTATTGAAGATTGCTAATGAGGTTTTTACACGATGAAGCCAATCAAACATCCGGATGCAAAGTCTAATAAGCTCAAAACCAGCTTATCACTCATGATTGTCTATTCTTCTGTGGGCCTAAAAAATCATCTACAAGAGCTATTGTCCCGGTGCCCTAATATCCAATTAAACTGCATCGAATTATCTGAGTTTGAACTTGGTTGCATGAAGTCTCACGCTTTACCTGATCTTATCTATATTGAAGTCGGTGATCATTGGGCGCAAAAAGTAACGGATGTTTTCTCAAAAGAGAGCCACCTGCAAAATAGCCAGACAGCTTTGGTCGTATTTGGGCATGAAAATGACACCGATGCTCTGAAAATGGCCATACGTTTAGGGGCGACAGATTATTTTTCTTTGTTAGTGAAATTTGATGAACTCTATCCAATGTTACAAGAACTCGCGGAAGAAAAAGCCCAGACTTTTAATTTAGGTAATATTTCTTTGTTTATTAATGCTAAAGGAGGATCTGGAGCGACCACTTTAGCCATCAATACTGCGACGGCACTGAGTTCTTATTCCAAGCATAAGGTTCTTTTTATCGATCTTGACCCACAATTTAGCGATTCTTCCGATTATCTAAACTGCAACCCCAAATACAGCATAGAGGACGTACTGGGGGCAATGAATGATTTGGATGAATTGTCGCTAGATACGATGGTGCATCAACTTTCCTCTGGACTTTATTATTTAGGCTTCGAACAAGGCAGTGCTTTTGACAATAGCTGCGATGCATCCCAGATTTGTGAGTTGATTTTACATCTTAGACGTTACTACTCTCATATTATTATTGATATGTCACAAGGTGTTAGACAGGTTTTTCAGCCTATCATCTCTGTTGCGTCTTATGCCTTTCTCGTCATGCAACAAAATGTCACTACAGTTAAGCATGCTCTTCATTATTTGCGCACCTTAGAACTGAACTATGATTTAAGACGTGAGCAAATCAAACTGATCGTGAATCGTTTCAGTAAAAAAATGAGTATATCGGTTAAAGATATTCTTAACACGGTTGGGCAGCTCAACGTTTATGTCGTGCCGAATGATTTTTTAGCGATGGTCGAGAGCACGAATATGGGCACTCCTATAGTGAATTCGAAAAAGAGTAGACAAATAACATCCGTCTTATTCGACATGGCTCATTCATTAGAGTCTCCGGGGAATGCATCACAAGGTTGGTTGAAAAGGCTGTTTTCCTAATTGAATGAAGGGGGCGAGATGTTTTTTAAACGAAAAAATGTGGGCAGTGGGTTTCAGCCAGCAGAGAAAGGAAAACAACAGGAATTGCTTCAAAGGGAAGATAACTTGGTTACAGACGATGCCCCTGTCGTTGTTCAAGAGGAACCTTCTGTATCAGAGGCTCAATCAGTCGCCGTTGATAAGCAAAAGAAGCAGCTAGAAAATGATCTTGAGATAAAACATTATTACCACAAAAAACTGCTGGACACGCTTGATCTTGGTTTATTGGCTCATTTACAAGAGGAGAGAGCTAAAAAGGAATTAAAAGAAGCGATAGGGATTTTAATTGCTGAAGACCAAATGTACCCCTTAAGCTCCGAGGCCCGCTTGCGTGTTATTCATCAAATAGAAGATGAAGTTTTCGGCTTGGGACCTCTTGAACCTCTTTTAGCCGATTCAACCATTTCTGATATTCTCGTCAATGGCCCTAAGAATATTTATGTTGAACGTTTTGGTAAGTTAGAAAAAACCCATCACACTTTTCTGGATGAACGTCATCTACGTAATATTATTGATCGAATTGTAGGCCAAGTAGGACGACGGATTGATGAAGCCTCGCCAATGGTCGATGCCCGTTTGAAGGATGGCTCTCGGTTTAATGCCATCATCCCTCCTCTTGCAATAGATGGCCCTTCTGTGTCGATTCGGCGTTTCGCGGTTGAGCGACTCAATATGGATAACCTGCTTGCGATTCATTCACTCTCTCCTGAAATGGGGCAGTTTCTCAATGCTGCAGTTGTAGGTGAAATGAATATTTTAATTTCAGGTGGGACTGGTTCGGGGAAAACCACCACGTTAAACATTCTTTCCAGTTTTATTCCTAGTGATCAACGCATCGTAACCATCGAAGACTCAGCAGAGCTTCAACTTCAACAGCCACACATTATTCGTCTTGAAACACGCCCTGCCAACATTGAAGGTAAAGGTGAAATATCACAGAGAGAGTTAGTGAAAAATTCGCTACGGATGAGACCTGATCGCATTGTTATTGGTGAGGTTCGAGGTGCGGAAGCTGTTGATATGTTGGCTGCCATGAATACTGGACATGACGGCTCTCTTGCGACCATTCATGCGAATACTCCTCGTGATGCTTTGAGTCGTATCGAAAATTTATTCTCCATGGCTGGTTGGAATGTATCGACTAAGAACTTAAGAGCTCAGATTACCTCCGCCATTCATCTTGTGGTGCAAATGGAACGTCAGGAAGATGGTAAACGTCGCATGGTCAGTATACAGGAAGTGAATGGAATGGAAGGCGAAGTGATTACTATGTCCGAGATCTTTCATTTTCAGCGCACTGGTGTTGATAGTAAAGGTAATGTGCAAGGGAGTTATCAAGCAACAGGCGTGGTGCCAAGTTGCCATGACCGCCTCACCAAACGTGGTTTAGATTTGCCCTATGACATTTATCAGGATAAATCTCAATAGGAGTGCACTCTATGGATGGTGAGTTACTGTTATTTTTGGTTCTGCTGTTTTTTTCCATTTTCTTTGTTAGCCAGGCACTTATTTTTCCTTCTGCTAGAGAAAAAATAAAGCGTCAAAAAATTTTAGCTCGGATAGAGAATCAGGAAACAAAGAATACGGAAGAAAATATTTCTATTTTAAAAGGCAATACGTTAGAAAATGAGCCTTTTTTTGTTCGTTGGTTAAGTCATTTTCGATTTCTAGAACGATTGAGCAATATGCTCACTTTAGCAGGTCTATCACTAAGTTTAAGCCAGTTTCTGGGCTGGGTTTTGTTGCTATTTAGCGGTGTTACATTGGCCCTTTTTTTGTTTGGTCAAACTTGGTATATCAGTTTTGGTGGAGGAGGCGTAAGTTGTATTGTGGTATTCGCTTATCTCAAAAAAAGGATCAGTGATCGCTTAATGCAGTTTGAAGAGCAGCTTCCCGAAGCTTTGGATATTATCAAACGAGTTTTGCAAGCAGGGCAGCCGATTAACCATGCTTTTGGGGAAGTGGGTAGAGAAATGAACGCTCCCCTAGGCCCAGAATTTCTCAATACCTTTAATCTACTTAACTATGGCTATGACTTGCGCTTGGCGGTATTGCAAATGTCTGAACGTGTCCCTACGGTGTCTTTGCTTGCCTTTTCTAGTGCGGTTCTACTGCAAAAAGAAACCGGAGGAAACCTCGTTGAGAACATAGAAAAACTCTCTCAAATACTGCGGGCTCGATTTAAATTAGCACGTAAGATTAAAACCATTTCTGCAGAGTCTCGGATGTCTGCCTGGGTTCTGATGTTAGCGCCATTCGCCATGTATGTGGTGATTTCTCTCATTCGACCCGAATATATTGCCTTGCTTCATACGAGTCCTATGGGGGTCAAAATGATTATTGGCGGGATAGTCTCGCTATTTATTGGCTCGTTATGGATTCGTCGCATCATTAATATTGAGGTGTGATTATGAAGGGAAGGGCATAAGTATGGATGGTAAGTTTTAAGTATGAATAGTGATACTAGACGGTACTTATTGACCAATATTGTGTTGGAGAACGAGTACCTTTTACTGATTGGGCTCTTTATTTTTATCGTCTTACTTGTTGTGCTGCTTGGCGTTTTGAGTATAAAAAGGTCATCACCTGTAAAAAGGAAATTAGCAGAGTTAACAGACAAGAAAAGCCCTTCTGTTTCAAAGAAAAGCCACATTCCAGATTCACTGACTTCTTTAGCACCGCTGACATTGCCAAAGAGCGAAAAAGAAAGGCAAACTACGCGCGAGAAATTACTTCATGCTGGTTTTGATCAGCCTCATGCTTTGTCAATGTTTTATACTTTTAAATCGCTGACGATACTGTTCGGCAGTGCCATTATCGTTTGGCTATATTGGGCAATGCCAGAGGCCCAATATCTATATACCTATATGGCTGGGGTCGGGTTTCTTGGGCTTTTCTTACCCAATATTTTACTGCAAAAGCGAGTGAGCCAACGTCAACAACGCATTCGAGCTGGCATCCCTGATATGTTGGATTTGCTTGTAGTGTGTACTGAATCTGGCCTCGGATTCAATGCTTCATTACAACGTGTTGCCAACGAAATTTCTTTATCACACTTAGACTTAGCCAATGAGATGGACACCGTTTGCCAAAAAATTCAGGCGGGTAAGCCTATGGCCGATTCTTTGAAAGAGTTAGTCAACCGAACTGGGCTAAATGAATTAATGGGATTAGTCAGTATGTTAAGTCATGCCGCGAAAGTCGGAGGAAGCTTAGTGAACTCCTTACGTGAATATACGGAAGATTATCGTGACAGACGTCAACAAGCGGCCGAAGAGTTGGCCGCTAAAATACCGGTTAAAATGATGTTTCCAATGATACTTTTTATCTGGCCATGCTTCTTTATTGTGACGATTGGCCCGGCTCTTATATCTTTAGCGGATGCATTTTCTAATTGAAGAGTGAGGTAGAGAATCGTGATGAATAGGTACCTTATTTTGTTGCTCTGGTTGGTTGGATGTTCAACCACAGAGCCCCATGCTGATTTTAACTCTGATTTGTATTCAGGGGTGCCTGTTGCGTCTTTAGCAAGTGGTGAACCGCCTAAAAATGAGAGTGAGGCGATTACTCGTGGAGACAGAGCATTAAGCAACCAGCAATTTGATTTAGCCTTATATGAATATCTGCGCTCTCTGTCTTTCCCTGACGCAGAATATAAAGAACACACCTTTTACACTGTTGGCCAGATTCATCTCGCTCGTGAAAACTATGTTTTGGCTGAAAAGTCTTTTCAAGCGTCAGTAGGTGAAGACCCTAACCATATTGGTTCGCTACAGGCGTTGGGCACACTCTATACTAAGCGTGGTGAGCGGCAACAAGGTCAGCAGTATTACTTGAATGCTCTGAACGCGGATCAGCAGCGCCTCGGTCGTGATGTTAAAACGCGATTATCCCCACAGAGTCTCTCTACTTATCTTGTTGACCATCAGTCTCCAACAGAAGCCTATGCTGGGTTAGGAATACTTTATGATCTTGAGCAGCAGCATGCGTTTGCCCAACGCTTGTTTGACAAAGCATTAAAGATTAACCCGAGAGATGTGAAAGCACTGATTGGGCTGGGCTACTCTTATTATATGTCTGGAGAACTGAATAAGGCTGTGTACTTTACTCAAGCCGCATTAAAACAATCTCCCAATCAAGAACAAGCCATTAATAACTTGGCTTTAATCGCAATTGCTCAAGATCAACCTCAGCAGGCGCTCAGCATTTTTCGTCGCCATATGAGTGAGGAAAAAGCACTCAATAATGTAGGTTACTTTCTGATTTTAAATGGAAAACCGGATGAGGCGATTCCTTATTTGCAACGAGCGATTGATACTAAGCCGTCTTATTACGAGTTAGCGAATAAAAACCTAGTGCGTGCCTTGAGCTTAATCCGTAAAAACGGCGACACTTCTCGGGCTGTGATTACTACGCCCAAGTGACATCAAAGGCTGGATTCAGAGTACTTTGAGGTCACTTGGCTAAACATACACGCTAAAAAGTTTTAAATCATGCTGATGATTATCCCAGAGCCCACAAAAAATAAGATCATCCACAAAATAGAGAGTTTGAGCTTTTGGTGTAAATAGAAGCCAGTAATGACCAATGCAATATCGATAGGATCAACAACAGCACTGGTGAACACTGGCTGATACAGAGCGGCCAACAGTAGTCCGACGACAGCAGCATTGACACCATTGATGGCTCCTGCCACATTGGGTTTGCTGGCCAAAGCTTGCCAATTTTTTAATACTCCGAGTAGGAGTAAAAAGCCCGGTAAGAAGACGCCAGCTGTAGCAATGATGGCACCGAGCACAGGTAGGTCTGATAGCTCATAACCAATGTAGGTTGCAAAAGTAAACATCGGTCCTGGGACGGCTTGAGCGGCAGCGTAACCAGTGAGAAAGGTGTCTTGACTGAGCTGGTCACCCACAATATTTTGCAGAAGTGGTAGCACAACATGCCCACCGCCAAAAACGAGGCTACCAGCTTGGAAGAAATCACTAAATAGGCTAAGTAATGGCAGGCTTTGAGAAACAAAAGGTAAACCTATCAATAATATTGCGAATAAAATTAATGGAGCAAACGTGGGTTTAAAAGGTTGAGTGTGATCGCTTGAATGTTGCTTAAGCCAATGAGCACCGATTAAACCTGCAATCAGTAAAACCAGCATTTGAGAGGTGATACTGGGGACAAGAAGCAGAACAATGGCCGTCGTGACACACAAGCCCGCGGTGAGCTTTGTTTGGCAGAAATTCTTGTACATCCCCCATGTTGCATCAGCGACAACGACGACAGCCAGTAGCTTTAATCCATGAACAATATTTTGAAATAAATCGGTTTCGGTAATATGACTGCTCACCGTTGCCAGTAGCAACATGATTAAGATAGAAGGCAGGGTAAAACCTAAGAAAGCCAGACATGCGCCGAGTAACCCACCTCGCTTGTAGCCAAGTGCAAAACCGACTTGGCTTGAGCCGGGGCCGGGTAAAAACTGACTCAGAGCGACCAACTGGGCATATTCACTATCATCAATCCATTTGAGCTTTTCTACAAACGTTTGGCGAAAGTAACCAATGTGTGCTGCCGGGCCACCAAAGCTGATCCAGCCAAGCATAAAAAAGGTCTTAAAAATAGTAAACATAGGTTCCCTGTCTCTCTGCGATTGCTTTATGTGTTTAACCGATATCGTACGGACTGCGTTACTCTAAGCAATCACTGAGCAGGATTCAAATAAATAATTTTCTTTATAGTGTCGTCGTGATACCCAAGTAACTTATCCATTGGGAGGGGGTTACTTGGGGGGTGTTTATCTGGAGAGAGGGTTAGCCAGCGTTCTTTTTGATTAATTGAGGCTCACTTGATTTTGGCTCAACTAACAAGTGGTCAAAGACATTACGTATGAATGGAGCACCAACTTTAGAACCGCCATTGCCGTGTTCAATGACCACTGTTGCCACATATTTAGGGTTATTATAGGGCGCAAAAGCGGTAAATAGAGCATGATCAAGCAAGTGATTCGCCAGCTTTTTAGAGTTATAGACTTGGTCTTTCTTTAAACCAAAAACCTGTGCCGTCCCGGATTTGCCACCACTTAAATACTGTGCGCCTTTAAATGCTTTGCGTCCCGAACCATGTGCTCCGTGATTGACCTGACGCATAGCATTGATTGAGATGTTCCAATATTTATCAGAGACACCAGTAATGGATGGCAAAGAAGGTGGCTTGACAGGCACTTGGTTCGTAAAGTCTTCTCCGTGCTCAATCACTGCTTTGAGTAGATGAGGGGACTTCATGTGGCCATGATTGACGAGAAAGGAAGTCGCTTTTGCAATCTGTATCGGGGTGGCAGTCCAGTATCCTTGACCGATACCAATGGGAACGGTATCCCCTTGATACCAAGGCGTTCGGTGGCGAGCCACTTTCCACTCTCTGGTTGGCATATTCGCGCTACTTTCTTCGTGGATATCAATACCTGTCGGTAGGCCGAAACCAAACTTATTCATCCATGATGAAATTCGGTCGATACCTAAGTCAAACGCCATTTGATAAAAGAAGGAGTCAACCGATTCCTCTATTGCCTTTGTGACATCGACCGGACCGTGGCCCCAACGCTTCCAATCTCGCCAAGCTTTTGAATGAGCTTTTGAGCCCGGTAAACGCCAAATGCCATGATCGTTTCTGACGGTATCAGGTTGAATGACCTCTTCTTGCAGCCCGACAACCGCCATGAAAGGTTTGACGGTTGATGCTGGTGGATAAACGCCAAGTGTGGCCCTGTTGACCAGAGGGTGAGCTGGGTCATTAAGTAAAGCGCGATATGCTTTACCTGAAATACCATTGACAAACAGATTTGGGTCATAGCTTGGGCTCGATACCATTGCCATGATGCTGTTATCTTCTGGATCGAGCACAACGGCACTGCCTTGTCGGTTATTTAATTGCTCAAAAACGTACTGTTGTAATTCAATATCAAGGTTGAGCACAATATCTTTGCCTGCAATGGGAGGTACGTAGCGAATTGTGCGGATAATTCGCCCATGGCTGTTGACTTCAACTTCTTCATAGCCTTTGGTGCCGTGTAAGAGGTCTTCGTAGTATCGTTCTATACCTAACTTGCCAATGTTGCGCGTTGCTTGATAATTTTGTGCTTTCCCTTCTTCTTTAAGCCGCTTTAAATCACGATCATTAATATGTGCAACGTAACCTAAAACATGGGTAAGCTTTTCAGCAAATGGATAATAACGTTTAAGTTCGGCAGTGATGAAAACACCATTGAACTCATGTTGATGTACCGAAAATCGAGCAACTTGCTCATCATTTAATTCATTAAGAATGGTGACGCTGCGGAAGCGTCGGGTATGTTTATAACGCTTGGTAAAAGCAGTAATTTGTTCGGTGCTTAACTTAATATATTTATCAAGCTTGACAAGTAATTGCTCAGGATCACCCGCTTGCTCAGGGATCATTTCTAAGTTGTAGACGGGCTGGTTCTCAGCCAGTAAAACCCCATTTCTGTCATAAATAAGCCCACGGGTTGGGGCAATAGGTAATATCTTTATGCGATTATCATTAGAACGAGTTTGATAATCTTTGTAATGTTTTACCTGCAAAGTATATAAGTTGGCAACCAACACACCTAATAAGATGACAATGCCAATAAAGGCAACAAGAGCTCGGTTTTTAAATAACTTTACTTCTTTATTATGGTCTCGAAATTCGTTTCGCTTACGTAACATGAACGGCTCTTATATTGCGGTTTACAACTCGTTTTGCTTAAAAGGCACCAGGTAACGGTGTCTATTTTGTTACACATGGTTACAACTTGACCGGGCATTCTAGCAGCTTTTTTATGGTTTTGATAAGGGGAATTTTAATACGACAAGAAGAGATTAAATTTACTTATTATCTATATTCATAGGCTGTCCTTAATTAAAAAATGATATGCAACAGGTGTGGTCCACTTTTAACATTTATTTTTAATGCATGTTTTGGTAGAGTATCTTTATGCTTCAGTAATGGCGTGATGAATGACTCAATCGATACTATTCTGAATACATCTTTGCTTAACATAGCACCTTTATATCCAAGATGCTTGATTCAGAGCGCTGTCACTGAGCCGACTTTATTTGCATTAGGCGGGGAAGAATAAAAAAGGTATCAATATGCTTAATATTACCGATAAAAAACAGGAAGAAAAAATCCCCGCGTGGTTACGCTTGGGATTTAGGCCATTTTTCTTATGTGGTGCTATTTACGCTATGGTAGCCGTTGTTCTATGGGTATGGGCCTTTCAGACAGGGCAACCCAGTAGGCTGAGTGTTCCTGCTTTATGGTGGCATGTTCATGAAATGTTGTTTGGTTTTTCGATGGCCATTGTCGTCGGCTTTGTATTGACTGCGGTACAAAACTGGACCGGCATTAATGGCACCAAACATTACCCTTTATTAGTATTGTTTATTTTATGGTTGCTGCCACGGGTTCTATTGTGGCTGCCTGCCCCATTATGGTTAATCTGCTCCATTGAGATTGTCTTTTTATTGTTTGCTGCCTACGAAGTTGGGTGGCGAGTTTTCCGTTCCAAAGGTTGGCGTAATCTGTTTTTTATTCCCCTTTTTTTTCTCGCTATGTTAGCGAATGTGGTTAGCTATGTCGCAATAGACGGTTTGTATGGAATAACTCCTTCAGCGGTATGGCAGGCCATGCTGTGGTGGTTTGCTTTATTGCTTTCCATTATGGGAGGGAGGGTCATTCCCTTTTTTACTGCTCGTCGATTTCAATTTGATAAGGCACAACCCTTAGTGTGGCTTGAATGGTTGGCAACATTACCTCTCGCTCTATTATTTGTACTCAGTTTCTCCACAGAGTGGTTTAACTTGTTGGCCAAGCCACTAATGTTAGTTGCTGGCTTGGCTCAGCTAGTGCGCCTTTTACGTTGGAAGCCTTGGTTAACATGGAAGGAGCCAATGGTTTGGTCTTTACACCTTGCGTATGCTTGTTTACCGATCAGTTTAATTTTACGAGGTGGGTGGGATAATGCTTTTGCCAGCCATAACTTGATTCATTTATTTACTATTGGAGCTTTAGGTGGTTTGATTTTAGCGATGATCACCCGTGTAACGATGGGACACACAGGTCGAATGATTTATCAAGGACCGAATATGAGCCTAGCATTTGCCGCGGTGTTTTTCGCTGCCTTAACCCGCAGTTTAGGTGTGCTATGGGTACCGAGTGAAATGTTGCTATGGATCGAATTGAGTGGTGGTTTATGGGTGTTTGCTTTCGGGTTATTTGTGTGGCGGTTTGGTTTGATGCTGCTTAGCCCTAGACCTGATGGGCATCCAGGATAAATAATAATAAATTATTAGAATTATTCCCTAAAGTGGTTAAAACATAGCCTTACTGAGCAGTGGCTGTTAAGTAAGGAAATCTATGAAAGCTATGGATGAGTATTGGCAACGAGTGACCTTAAGATCCCAACAAGCGGAATCACTTAATGATTTGGTTGTGCGTAAGAAGAGAGTGAGGATTGGCAGGGACGGCTTAGGTCTAAGAGTCGTCAGTGGTCGGCTGTTTTATCGTCAATATAATCGTGAAGGAGAGCAGTAATGGCAACTTCATCACTAATGACAACCCCATATCGAATAATAACGATACGGGGTTATGAATTAATTGAAAACTAGCCAGCCTGAGACAGGCTTACAACGTTTGTTTGCATTTTGTCTTTTAAGTAAGCAGCTAATTCTTGTTGTTGATCTTCGGTCATATAAAGGCCCAGTTTTGTACGACGCCATAGGATATCTTCCTCATTACATGCCATTTCGTGGTTAATGAGGTAATCAATTTCACGCTGATAAACACCATGAGCTTGCTCGGAGAAGCAACGCCCCATGTCTTCGAGGCATGTGGTATCTTTGACGATCTGCCAAGTTAGGGTACCAAACAATGTGACATAACGGAGCAATAAAGCCTCTGGAATCCATGGGTAGTGAGTGTGGATCATGTTGGCTAATTGCTCTCGGCTGCAACTAAAATTACCACCAGGTAGTGCTTGGTTCGCAGTCCAGTCTTCTCCCATTTCAGGGAAGTAAGGAGCTAATTTATGCATGGCAGCTTGACCTAACTTACGGTAGGTCGTGAGCTTACCACCAAAGATTGATAGTAATGGAGCTTGATCCAAATCTGCATCGAGCTCTAATGTGTAATCACGAGTGATTGCTTGTGGTGAATCTGACTCGTCATCACACAAAGGTCGCACTCCACTATAAGACCAGACCACGTCTTCACGTTTAAGCTGTTGAACAAAGTGTTGATTGACAATATCGATCAGATAATCCACTTCCTCTTCTGAAATCGACACTTTACGTGGGTCGCCTTTATATTCGACATCCGTTGTGCCAATAATTGAGAATTTATCCAAATAAGGAATCATAAAGACAATACGGTTATCTTTGTTTTGCAGAATATACGCTTGCGGCTCATTATGGATACGAGGCACGACAATATGAGAGCCTTTAATCAAGCGGATATTGCGTGGAGATTGTTGTTCAAGACCGTCATCAAAAAATTGTTTTACCCAAGGTCCGGCAGCATTAACTAAGGCTTTTGCTGTTCGTTCGAAACGTTGGTCAGTGATTACATCGTGTATAGTGACATGCCACAAGCCACCTTCGCGTCGGGCTTTTTCAACGCGGCAGTAGTTACGTATTTCAGCATTATTTTCTTTAGCGGCCAGTACGTTGAGTAACACCATACGAGCATCATCAACCCAGCAATCAGAGTATTCGAAACCGATTTTGATCTCTGGCTTTAATAGACCTGATTGAGCAAGATTAATCGTCTTACTTGCAGGAAGCGTAGTTCGCTTACCCAAATTATCATAAAGGAATAATCCGCTACGTATCATCCATGCAGGACGTAAGAATGGTCGATGTGGCAGACGAAAACGCATTGGCCAAGCAATATGTGGCGCTTTTCTCAATAAGACCTCTCGTTCAGCGAGGGCCTCAGAAACTAAACGAAACTCATAATGCTCAAGGTAACGAAGCCCACCATGAATCAATTTTGAGCTTGCAGAAGAAGTCGCGGAAGCAAAATCTTGTGCTTCATATAAACCGACATTCAACCCACGTCCTGCCGCATCGGCAGCAATGCCTGCACCGTTAATACCACCACCAATTACAATCAAATCCATTGTTGGGAGTACATCATTTGTTATTTTATTGTGTTGTATACTCATAAATAAGACCTCTTGGTGAGCGAACGAGCATTTCCAAACGAAGTTATATCGTAGACTAAGTTTCGTTTTTGGTCATTATTTATTTTCGTTTTTGAGCGTTTTGTGTGATTGAAATACAAAAAAGCGCCTATTTTGTAAAAAAGCGCAAAAAATTAAGAAGGGTAAATGTTCTTTTCTGTATGAAGAAGTATCCCCATTGTGGTTCACCCACTATTTCGGTTTGGGTCAACCACAATGGGGATGTCTTAGGCTGTAACGACCTCTAATGGAATCGCAGACTCTTTTAAAATCGATAAGATCTCAGCGGGAGGTTGTTTGTTGGTAAAGACCATATTCAACTGAGCAATATTGCCGAGTTTGACCATGGCATTACGACCAAACTTGGAATGGTCGACGGCAAGAAACACACTGCGGCTATTATCAATGATGGCCTGTTTTACTCTCACTTCATGATAATCAAAGTCTAATAAGGAACCATCAAAATCGATACCACTGATGCCCAAGATGCCAAAATCGAGCCTGAATTGTTTGACGAAGTCCAAAGTAGCTTCGCCAACAATACCACCATCTCGGTTACGAACTTCACCACCGGCGAGAATCACTTTGATTTCAGGGTTGGACAATAAAATGCTCGCGACATTGATGTTATTGGTGACAACTCGTAACTGTTTATGATTTTTATTTAATGCTCGTGCAACCGCTTCTGGAGTGGTGCCGATATCAATAAAAAGCGTGGCTCCATCCGGGATATGTTTTACCAATTCTTCAGCAATGACGTCTTTTTCATTGAAGTTGAGCTCTTTGCGTGTGCTGTAGGAGGTGTTTTCTGAACTGAGAGGGACGGTTGCTCCACCATGGTAACGACGAATTTTATTTTCGTCGGCAAGCTCATTGAGATCGCGTCGGATAGTTTGAGGGCTGACATTAAATTTCTCAACCAGCTCATCAGTACTGACGTAACCCTGTTTTATAACCAATTCAACAATTTGTTGGTGTCTTGGTATTTGCTTCATTAAACACTCCCTGAGCATTGGTGTTGATAGCGTATTAAATTTAACTATTGTGCGTGAATTAGCATGATGTGAGAAGTCTAGAGGCAAGATAATTCGTCTCAAGACTTAAAAAGAGCGCTTTAAGCAGCGCTCTTATTGCTTATACCCAAATAATTTGTTTATGCCCAAGTAATGTTGTTTATACCCCAGTAATGTTGTTTATACCCCAGTGACCTCAAGTCATCGCGCTCAACACTGTATCTTGAAGTTACTAGGGGATATCTCTAAGTGGCTTCGAAATCATTGTTTGGGGCGATTGAGATTAATCTTCGTCGTCGTGAAGTTCTGACCATGTTTGAGCGCATTTCACCGCACGCTTCCAGCCTTTATAGCGTCGATTACGTTTTGCTTCGTCTTCATGTGGCTCAAAGGTTCGTTCGATAACTGCTTTGTTTTCCAACTCCTCAAGACTGCTCCAGAAGCCGACAGCTAAGCCTGCAAGGTAAGCAGCACCCAGAGCGGTTACTTCGGTCACTTTTGGTCGATGTACCTCGGTATCAAGGACATCTGATTGGAACTGCATGAGGAAGTTATTGGCGACAGCGCCACCGTCAACTCGAAGATTTTCTAGTTTAATGCCAGAGTCGGCTTGCATGGCATCCAAAACATCACGAGTTTGATATGCAATACCTTCTAAAGTGGCACGGATAATATGATTCGAGTTTATGCCTCGAGTCAGCCCCACAATGGTTCCCCTTGCATATGCATCCCAGTAGGGAGCACCAAGCCCCGTAAACGCTGGCACAACATAGACTCCGTTGGATGAGTCCACTTTAGTCGCAAAGTATTCCGAGTCTTCGGCTCCGGCTAAGATCTTTAATTCATCACGTAACCATTGAATTGATGCTCCCCCCATAAAAACAGCGCCTTCAAGTGCGTAGGCTGGTTCACCTCGCGGACCACAAGCAAGAGTCGTTAGCAATCCGTTTTTAGAGGTGACTTTCTCTTTACCCGTGTTCATTAGTAGGAAACAACCGGTGCCGTAAGTATTCTTGGCTTGGCCTGCTTGTACGCACATTTGACCAAAGAGAGCGGCTTGCTGATCGCCTGCAATGCCAGCAATAGGAATACGAATACCGCCTTTGCCTCCGATATTGGTTTGACCGTAAATTTCAGAGGAAGCTTTCACTTCAGGCATCATGGAGGCAGGTATATCAAGTGCATCCAGTAGCGTTTTATCCCAGCTCAGATCATTGATATTGAACAGCATCGTTCGAGAAGCATTGGTATAGTCAGTGACGTGCACGCGGCCTTGAGTCATTTTCCAGACTAACCAAGTATCGACCGTTCCAAAGAGAAGTTTACCAGCTTGCGCCTGTTCACGAGCGCCATCAACATTGTCTAAGATCCATTTTATCTTGGTACCAGAAAAATAGGGGTCTAGGACTAAACCAGTATTATCACGGACGTATTCTTCTAAACCATGTGCTTTCAGTTTTTCACAAATGTCAGCCGTGCGGCGGCATTGCCAAACAATGGCATTATACACAGGTTTGCCCGTTTCTTTATTCCAAACGATGGTTGTTTCACGTTGGTTAGTGATGCCGATACCTGCCAATTGGTCGCTACTGATTCCCGTTTTTGCTAGCGCTTCAACTAAGGTTGAGCTCTGTGTTGCCCAGATTTCCATTGGGTCATGCTCAACCCAACCTGCTTTGGGATATATTTGGGTAAACTCTCTTTGAGCGACACTTACAATATTAGCGTCATGATCCAAAATAACAGCACGAGAGCTTGTTGTTCCTTGATCTAGGGCAACGATGTATTTTTGCTCAGTCATAAGAAGAATCCTTATATTTTGTTATTTATATTTTATACCCAAGTGACCTCAAGATGCTTGAGCTTGTTCAGTCTCTGTCTGTTCACATTGATTAGGAATTGTGCATCCTTGGCCTTGCTGAGGTAAATAAGCGGCAATCGCTTTCGGATAAAGCCAAGCACCAAAACAAGCCCCAGCAATTGGCGCTAAAATTGGAATAATAAAGTATGGGATCTCTCGTGCTCCAGTAAGAGCATGTTCCCATCCAGCAAAGTAAGCAAACAGTTTAGGGCCAAAATCTCGTGCAGGGTTCATGGCAAAACCTGTCAATGGACCTAGAGAGCAGCCAATGACCGCAATGAGAATGCCAATAAGAAGAGGATTTAAAGCACCTCGTGAAGCTCCGTTGTTTTCATCACCAAGAGCGAGAATGACAAACAGTAACACGGCGGTAATAACGAATTCTACGGCAAAAGCACCCATCAATGATAATGAGGCATGGGGGTAAGTAGAAAAAATGCCAGCGGTGCTTAACGCTTCTTGGCTACTACGAGTGAAGTTATGCATGATTTCATAGTCCGTAAATAGATTGCTATACAAACTATAAACCAATGCGGCTGAGCAAAATGCGCCCAGAATTTGAGCAATAATATAGGGTAGCACCTTGTTTTTATTGAAACCATGGAACATGGCTAGGGCAATCGTTACAGCTGGATTAATGTGCGCACCTGATACGCCTGCAGTACAGTAGATGGCAATAGCAACTCCTAACCCCCAGACAATACTGATTTCCCACTGTCCAAACTCGGCGCCAGTTAAGACCAATGCGGCAACACAGCCGACACCAAAAAAGATAAGAATTGCAGTGCCGATAAACTCAGCTAAACATTCTCCAAGAAGAGAAGAGGGTTTGTTGGATGTCATATTCGTTGTCCTTTTCGTTGCAAATTCCACCTACAAGGTGCCTGATTGAAGGCTGCACCTTGAGACTATTAGTGTGTAGCACAAAGTTATTGTGCATGTATTGGCGATAACGAAAATAAACGAGCTATAAAATTGAGTGTTTGAGCATGTGTTTGCGTAAAACAGGCCAAATTTTTGTTAATCAACGCAGCTTTTTAAATATGGGTAAAATAACCTTAATTGCTGGAAATTAAGTTTTATTACATGACCTTTAGCCCGAAAACTCATCCATTAAATATGAGAGTGCTTTCACTTTTCAGAAACGTCATGTGCAAAAATTAGCCTAACCTTCATGGTTTTAGTAATAAAAATGCCAAATTTATATTTCTTGCAAGTAAGCTTTTTGTGATTTTGCTCATATTTAATTTTATAAGTAATGATTAATTTAATACTTTTAACCGTTGTGTCGCCCTTATCACAGAAATTGTCGCGTCATTTCATAAAATGCCGTCTAGTTTCGTACCCTTTCGTTTTCTTTCGTGCGAAATTGGGTGTTATGAAAACGGCTAATTTAGATAAGTGTACGTTCTCTTTATTAAAAAAATAAAAGCCTTTTTAATGTCAGCATATTCATTGTTATATCGAGTCGGAAAATTTTCTGAATATTAATAGTTATGAGTGTTGTTGATTAAAGTGCTGATGAACACGTTTATTTAAATGGGCTTTGTTGAAAATTATTAATGGGGTTCCTATGTTTGGAATATTCAAACCTAAGGCGCATATTGAACGCTTGCGAGAAAGCAAGATCGATCGCACTTATACAAGGTTACGATGGCAGTTATTTGCCGGCATTTTTTTCGGATACGCAGGTTATTACTTAGTACGTAAAAACTTCAGTTTGGCCATGCCTTACCTGATTGAACAGGGCTTTAGCCGAGGTGATCTCGGTGTTGCTTTAGCAGCTGTCTCTATTGCCTACGGTTTATCTAAATTTTTAATGGGAAGTGTTTCGGACCGTTCTAATCCTCGCTATTTCTTGAGTGCTGGATTGATCATGTCAGCGCTGGTTATGTTTTGCTTTGGCTTCATGCCATGGGCGACAGCCAGTATTCCTGCCATGTTTTGCCTGTTGTTCTTAAATGGTTGGTTTCAAGGTATGGGATGGCCAGCTTGTGGTCGAACCATGGTTCACTGGTGGTCGCGTAAAGAGCGGGGCAAGATCGTTTCAGTCTGGAATGTCGCACATAATGTCGGTGGTGGTCTGATCGGCCCAATGTTCCTATTTGGCTTATGGGCATTTAACGACGATTGGCACACTGCATTTTATGTTCCCGCCTTTTTTGCCACACTCGTTGCTGTCTTCATTTGGATCACACTGAGAGATACTCCTCAATCTTGTGGTTTACCATCGATAGAAGAATATAAAAATGATTACCCAGACAGCTACGATAAAGCTTATGAAAATGAAATGACTGCGAAGGAAATCTTCTTCAAGTATGTCTTTTCCAATAAGCTACTTTGGGCGATTGCAATTGCTAATGCTTTTGTTTATCTCATTCGTTACGGTGTGCTTGACTGGGCACCCGTCTATTTGAGCGAAGCGAAAGGTTTCAGCGTGGATAAATCGTCATGGGCCTATTTCTTATATGAGTGGGCTGGTATTCCAGGCACACTATTATGTGGTTGGATCTCTGACAAGCTATTTAAAGGGCGTCGTGCGCCTGCAGGAATTCTATTTATGGCGCTGGTCATGATCGCTGTGCTTGTTTACTGGTTTAATCCGGCAGGTAACCCAGAAGTTGACATGATGGCTCTCGTGGCGATCGGCTTCCTCATTTATGGTCCTGTGATGTTAATTGGTTTGTATGCTCTTGAATTAGCTCCTAAAAAGGCAGCTGGTACAGCGGCAGGTCTGACCGGACTCTTTGGTTATCTTGGTGGTGCCGTTGCAGCGAATGCGATTCTTGGTTACACGGTGGATCACTTTGGTTGGGATGGTGGATTTATCATTCTGGTTGGTTCATGTGTTGCTGCACTGTTATGTCTGGTATATGCGTATTTTGGTGAACGAGATTTCCATAATAAAAAACAACAAGAAAAAACCGCATTAGCGTCATAAAAAGTTAAAGAGGCAGTGAAATACTGCCTTTTTCATATCAAGGAAAATAACAATGAAAACAACCAAGTCATTAGGTATTACTTTTTTAGCGCTGAGCCTATCAGCGGGTGCAATTGCTAAGCCATTGGTCATTGCTCATCGCGGAGCGTCAGGATATTTGCCTGAACATACTTTAGAAGCAAAAGCTCTCGCTTATGCAATGAAGCCTGATTATATTGAACAAGATGTAGTCATGACAAAAGACGACCAGTTGGTGGTGCTACATGACCATTATTTGGATCGTGTTACTGATGTTGCTGAGCGTTTTCCTGAACGCGCTCGTGCTGATGGTCGTTATTACGCGATTGACTTTACTCTCTCTGAAATTAAAACCTTACGAGTAACGGAAGGGTTTAATATTGATGATAAAGGCAACAAAGTTGCAGGGTATCCAACACGTTTCCCAATGTGGAAATCTGATTTTAAAGTCCCCACTTTTGCAGAAGAGCTGGAGCTGATTCAAGGTTTAAACAAAACACTGGGTTACGACATTGGTATCTACCCAGAAATTAAAGCACCTTGGTTCCATCGTAATGAAGGTAAAGATATTTCAAAAGCCGTTTTAAACGTTTTAAAGCAATATGGCTATAATTCTCAAGACGATAAAGTGTATCTGCAATGTTTTGATGCAAATGAGCTACAACGCATTAATAATGAGCTTATGCCAGCCATGAAAATGGACCTGAAACTGGTTCAATTGATGGCTTACACGGATTGGAATGAAACCATGGTATACAAGGATGGAGAAGCCATTCCTTATAGCTATGACTGGATGTTTGAAGCTGATGGTATGAAAAAAGTGGCGGCTTATGCGGAAGGTATTGGCCCATGGAAGCCAATGTTAGTCGACGATAAGTCAACGCAAGACAACATTATTATTAAACCATTAATGAAAGCAGCTAAAGAAGCGGGACTGCAAGTGCATCCATATACTTTCCGAGCGGAGGCTGAGCGCATTCCAAGCTATACCAAGAGCTTTGACGGCATGTTAGACATTTTCTATAACCAAGTAAAAGTCGACGGGGTATTTACGGATTTCCCTGATAAAGCGGTAAACTTTTTAAATAAGTAATTTCCGCTTAAGCTTAAGTTGCGATTAATAACCAGATTCTAAAAAAAAAACCTTGGCATAAAATGCGAAGGTTTTTTTTTTAGAATCTGATTATCAAAAACAACTTTTCTAAAATACGTTCTTTAGCTTGATCTGTTTAGTTCAAAAGCCCTAGTGCATTTTAGTTGTTTTTGTGTAGTTCACTGTTTAACTCAACGGCACTCTTATTCGCTAAGCATTCAATTTGGCCTGTTACAGAGTTACGACGGAAAAGGAGGTCTGATACGCCAGCTAAATCACGAGCTTTAACCACTTCCACTTCTTGACCTTCAGAATCAAGCATGCGAACTTTTGAACCTGCGGTTACGTAAAGGCCAGATTCAATCGTACAGCGATCACCCATTGGAAAACCTAGGCCAGCATTGGCACCGAGCAGTGAATTTTCACCGATAGAGACCACTACTTTACCGCCACCTGAAAGCGTACCCATGATAGAAGCGCCACCGCCAATATCTGAGCCGTTACCTACCACGACACCGGCAGAAATGCGACCTTCAACCATGCTTACCCCAGTGGTACCTGCGTTAAAGTTGATGAAACCTTCGTGCATAACCGTCGTCCCTTCGCCCACGTGTGCGCCAAGACGAACACGTGATGTATCTGCAATACGTACACCTGATGGAACCACGTAGTCAACCATTTTAGGGAATTTATCCACACAATCGACACTAAGAATGCGACCAGCTAAACGAGCTTCTATTTGACGCTCAGCCAGCTCAGGGAGATCGATTGGACCTTCGTTAGTCCAAGCAATATTGTGTAGTAGGCCAAAAATGCCATCCAAGACAGTACCGTGAGGTTGTACTAGACGGTGAGAGATTAATTGAAGCTTCAGGAAGCCTTCTGCAACGCTTTGTGGTTGTTCGTCGTTGGCTAGCATAACAAGCACAAGAGGTTGAGAGGATTGAGCGGCTTTTGCTGCAAAATCAGCGTTTGCATTATCACCATGGGCTTCGAAAGCTGCGGCCAGTTCTGTGCATTGTGTTGCCGAGATCTCAATAGCTTGGTTACCTTGCTCGTAGCCGACTAGTGATGCCAATGCATTAACAAGTTCAGCACTTGGGTTTAGGATTGGATTTGGAAAAAATGCTTCGATGATTTTTTCATCGCGATTTTTTGTTGCCGTACCAAAGGCCAAAGAAAAGAAAGCCATAATTGATCTCCGTGTGTTGGGTCTATCTTGCCGGTTCAATAGCAAGAAAAAGCGAGTAGGGTTGTGCCTCGTCGGTTGAGGTCACATGCAAATCATCATAAAGAGAGAACTGGTTAGTTTAAAGAGCTGAGAGAGAGAAAGTCTTTCGATGAATACCCATTGTCTTTTAAACGATATATTTGTCTGATGAGAAATGTTCAGTAGAGGTTGGGCAAATAAACAAAAACGCCGCAAATTGCAGCGTTTTAATGTTCGAGAATATTTTGATCTCAACGTCATTAAAGAGGAGTCAGCTTACGCTGCGTCTTCTTCATCACTTTTTTGGCTCTCTTCTGGAACCGCTTGAGGTTTGGCTTTTTTCTCAGCGGGTTTGCGCTTAGCTCCTAGCGCATAAAGCACTTCTTCTTTGTTTTGTGCTAGGAACATCGCCAAGTCTTCTTGCTTGCCTTCATCTTCTAGCAGTTCACTTTTACCAAGCAGTGAGAATAACTCGTCTGCCATGTCTAACATTTTATCGTAGGCATCGGCTTCCGCTTTAGAGGTAAAAGTCATTTTTTCTTCTCCATTGCGCTCTACCACGTACTTAACTATTACAGCCATGGTTGGTCCTCTGATTTGATTAAATTATACTGGGTGCTTATACAGTTTTTAGCTTGAGAAGTCCAGTTGTGCTTCGCATTAAGATAGCAATTGCGGGAAATACCACCGAAACAGAGATGAGCTCTGTACTATTGAGACTTTGGCTAAACACGGCATGTTGAGGTTACTTGGGTACACAAAACTGAATAAATGTTCTTAGCAATAAACTTTGATATTTTTCTTTGTGAACGAGTAGCCAAAACCGGCGTTTCATATCCAGAGGGATGTTCACCACGCTGACGCGTCCATCCTGCATCGCTGATTGAGCGGCAAGACGAGACAAGCATCCAAATCCAAGCCCTGCTGAGACTGAGTTAATCAGTGCTTCCGTGGTATTTAGCTGGAAAGCCTCTTGCCAATTTTCTAATCTGGGAGCGATGGTTTTGAGGAAAAATGCCCTAGAACCAGAGCCTTCTTCGCGTAAAACCCATGGCTTGTTTTCTAGCACAGCAACAGAGGATGACGCTTGTACAGATTGTGCTTGATTAGGCGCACATATCACACACATTTCATCTTCGCTAAATGGTGTTGATATGAGGTCTGGGTGCGTCGATTTTCCTTCAATAAAGCCAACATCGAGCTCGTAAGCGAGCAACTTATTGCAAATCTGGGCCGAGTTTGAAATCAAGAGACTTTGTGAACGGTGCTGAGTTTGATGTCGAAAATCACTTAAGAGGTAAGGTAAGACGTGATTACCCAGAGTATCACTGGCACCAATACGGAGAAAACCTGCTAAGCTTTTGTCACTGTCAAATAAGCCTTCGATCTCTTGGCTTCTACGAATAATTTCATCGGCAACAGGCAGCATTTTTTGACCTTCCTGATTGAGAATAAGACGATTATTGACTCGATCAAATAAAGGATGGCCGATGTGCTTTTCAAGTTCAGACAGAGCCATGCTGACAGCCGCTTTAGATAAGAACAAAGATTGCGCTGCTGCAGTGAGTGTTTTGTTTTGTACAATTGAAATAAACACATGCAGTTGTTTGAGTGAGATACGAGGTGGCATTGGCTTTGTTAAGAATAATTGAACGCTGGTCTTAAATAATTGGATATATCGAAACAAAGTGCAAGGGTAAAGTAGTCTCTTCTACAGAATATTAAGCGTTGAGGTAGTGATGATTCGAACAACAAAAGCAAAAGTCATGGGCGCCCCTACACCGATGGCGGGACTTGCACTTGGGATTGCCAGTTTAGGTTGGAGCTGGGAAAATGTGACTGACCTACAAGGGTTTGGCCAGTGGATATGTGCCGGTATCGCTTTTGTTCTGCTGTTAGTTTTAGCGATTAAATTTCTTTTGCATCGACACTTATTGAAACAAGACTTAGCACACCCTGTTGTTGGCAGTGTGGTTCCTACTTTTGCAATGGCAAGTATGGTGATCTCCAATTCGCTAGGTCACTTTTTACCGTTGGCTGGTGATATCGTTTGGCTGAGTGCGGTCGTATTGCACATTGTCTTTCTGCTTTGCTTTTTATGGCACCGCGCACGTGATTTTGAACTGCATCATATGGTGCCCAGTTGGTTTGTTCCTCCTGTCGGTATTATTGTTGCAGACGTTTCCTTTTCAGGTAATCCTATTCTCGCTCCGATTGCTTATGGGACGTTAGTGTTTGGTATGGTGTCATACGCAATCATGCTGCCTGTGATGATCTACCGATTTATGTTTACCCATGAAATTCCGGATGCAGCTAAGCCTACTATGGCTATTTTAGCGGCTCCAGCCAGCCTCTCTCTCGCGGGTTACTTGACGGTAACCACAACGCCATCACCTGTGATTGTGGCGTTATTGTTTGGGATTGCCGTCTTGATGACAGCGATCATTTATTTGGCGTTTTTTAAGCTGCTGAGATTACCTTTCAGCCCTGGTTATGCAGCGTTTACCTTCCCAATGGTCATAGGGGCAACCGCTCTATTTAAAATGGCGCATTGGATGGAAGTCAGAGGCTTAGCTGAACATTACGTGCAACAAATTCACTGGCTGGCTATTTTAGAGTTAATGGTAGCAAGTATGGTCGTCGTCTACGTAAGCATACAATATATCCGTTATTTACTGATTCATCCTTACCGGGCACAACACAGTTAGTCAAAGCGAAAATAAAAATGCCACCTCACATTGAGGTGGCATCAAAGTATCATTAAAAGAAGCTAAGACTATTTTTGCTGATAAAAACGTGACATCTCATCAAGTGATCCTTGGATAACATAAACAGGGACCTTGTGATTTTTGTCTTTATGTAGCTGATTATCCAATTGTTCAGAATGACCGCCAGGATTAACAACAAGCATGGTATCTTTGCCGACTAGGGCGTAGTTGTAGTAACTGCCTGCGATAAACCAGTCTCGCGGTTTGAAGTTATCAAATAAGTTGCTTCCAACACTGTAGGACTCAGTCTCACCCTCTACATCAAATAGCATATTCATCAAGGTCGGTACAACATCAAAATGGGTCGTGCGGTAATCGATCTTTTGTGGTTGTCTGTCGGGAACGTACATGTAAAAAGGAACATGAATTTGGGTATCACTATAATTGCCAGTGTGGCCCCAATAGTTCATCTTATGATCGTTAAACTCCTCTCCGTGGTCTGAAGAAATAACGACGATCGTGTTTTCTAAGTCGATATTGTTAAGTACTTTGCTTACAAGGCTGTCGATAAAATACAGGGAATTCTTATAACGATTGTGGTAGAGCGAAGCATCAAAATCGTTATTTAGCAGAATATGATCAACACGTTCCCAGTATGGTTTGAACTTAGCAAACTCAGGTTCGGGGAAAACCGCACCGTGGGCAGCATCGTAGAATAGAAAACCAAAGTAGGGCTTATCATCTTTTTGTTGCTGAAATTGGATAAAGTCTTCTGTGATCTCTTTATCGCGTTCAACCGCTGATTTGCCCGTTTTTTTCAGCTCGAGGTCTTGTACTTGCTTGAAAACAGTACGAGATAAAGGAGGGCTGGTTAGTGGGGCGGAACCAAAAATACCCATTCGGTAACCTTGCGCTTGCAGAGTGTCCATAAAGATAGGTGAAGTCTGACTGGCGTAAAAGCTATCCCAGTAAGTGGCAGGTAAGCTGTAAAACAAACTAAAAATACCAGCTTGAGTGGAATTACCACCACTCATGTGCTGAGAGAATTGTGTTGTTCTTTCAGCAAATTTGCTGACGTTTGGCATGATATCAGCCGTTGCATCCGTGTGTCGCCATGCATCAATCAGAATGAATAATACATTAGGCTGCTTAGCTTTAGCTTTGACTTCAACTGGTGATAACGGGTAATTAAGCGTACTGCTTTTGACATTTTTTAATTCAACTCGATTTTGTGATGCGATGTCTTGGTCAACTAGGTTATGTCGGTAAATAAAATTACGGGCTGTCAATGGGTAGTACAGAGGCCAATTGTTAGAGAATTGACTGACTTCATCATCATAAAGAGCATTGGTGTAAGCATGAATGGCTTGTGTGCTTAGAAGAACACCGAACCAAACTGCGACAATAGCGTATTTAATTCGGTAGCGTGCTAATTTGTTACTGATCCAAACGGTCAGCATGAGGCCGGCAAAAAGCAAAAGAATATTGGCGAAGAAAAGCAACCAAGTCATCCAAGAAATTTCAAATACATCGCTACCACCTTCAAAAAACATCCGGATCAGTAGACCGTTGATATGCAGCTTATATTGCTCGAAGACAAGAATATCGACTTTGAGCATCATTAGCAGTGAAAGAGCGATGACGATAACGAGCGTTTTAAACATTCTGCTGGGAAGAAAGGCAAATAACGCACTGATCAACATAAAGGGCAGGACAATCAAGCCTATCCAGCCATATTGTGTGGCCAGCAAATAATACACTTGAAGAACAGAGAGAGTCTCATTCGCGCCGTTTGAAAGCAAAAAAGGATAGCAAGTAATGGAAATGTAAATAGCAAAGCAAGCAAAGAATGCTGTTAACCAAGCACAGTTGGTCGTGATTTTTCGAAACATATCTTGAATGGTTCCAATATTTATTTTTATTTGCGTAAACAGTTAGGCAGGGAGGTGGATTCCCTTTAACAACGAGTAAAAAGCAAGTGTTAACTAACTATTTAATGTGAATAATATCACATTTGTCTAATTTTAGTAGCATTGCTATCAATAAGGTTATTTGTGTCTCAAATTAGAGAAGGTGTTATCACCAAGCATCTTGAGTTCATATATGAACTTTTGTTCGGTAACGTTACAAGAACAAGCAAGTGCTGTGCTAAGCTTGCAAGCAGTTTTTATCGTCTTTTCGGTACTTTCATTTGTTTACTGTTTATCACTCCAATCAAGTTGATGTTCTCAAATCATTACTCGTTGAATTGATTCGTATTGATCCTTTAGATAATCCGTTTGAAAAAGAACAGATACTGGTTCAAAGCCCAGGTATGTCGCAGTGGCTGAAAATGGCGTTGGCAAAAGAGTTTGGTGTGGCGGCAAATATTGATTTTCCATTGCCGGCGACGTTTATTTGGGACATGTTCACTCAGATTCTGAACGATGTACCCAAACGTAGTGCGTTTAACAAAGAGTCCATGACCTGGAAACTGATGCGTTTGTTGCCGACTTTATTGGCCGATCCGCTCTTTGCTCCTCTAGCACAGTACCTAGAGGGAGATGATGATTGCAGTAAACTGTATCAATTGTCTGAGAAAATCGCTGATATTTTCGATGGTTACTTGGTTTATCGTCCTGAATGGATAGCAACTTGGGAGGCCGGAGACAATCTTATCGATTTAGAAGAATCACATCCTTGGCAACCCGTTTTATGGCGAGCTTTGTATGATTACACCGTTTCATTAGGACAGTCACCGTACCATCGAGCCAATTTATATGAGCATTTCATCCAAGTTCTAGATGGCTTTCATGGCAAAATTGAGCGTTTACCCAAGCGGCTATTTGTATTTGGTATTGCTTCTCTCCCCCCACGCTATATGGATGCATTGAGAGCCATAGGGCAGCATATCGATGTTCACCTGATGTTTACCAACCCTTGTCGTTATTATTGGGGAGAAGTGCGTGATAGGAAGTTCCTCGCTCGTTTGGCTGCCAAGCACCGCCAGCATTTGGTTTGGAAACAAGACCACTCTGAAATGGAGGGCGAAAGTGAACAGCTTAAGGGGTCGATTGAAGACAATGTCATCGACGAACTCCACACAGATGCTGTGGGCAATAGCTTACTGGCTTCGATGGGCAAATTAGGGCGGGATAATTTGTATTTATTGTCTCAATCGGAATCGCATGAAATTGAAGCGTTTGTTGATATTGATCGAGACAGCTTACTTCACCACCTCCAAGCCGATATTCTCAATTTAGAAGAACACCAAGATGATAGTTCGATTGATCATAGCCAGCATAAACAGATTATTACGCTTGATGATGAATCATTAAGCTTGCATGCCTGCCATAGCCCAATGCGCGAAGTTGAAGTGTTGCATGATCAATTACTCGCCATGTTTGATGCAGATAGCACATTGAAACCACGAGATATTATTATCATGGTGGCTGATATCAACGCATACAGCCCTGCGATTCAAGCCGTTTTTGGTAATGCCCCTGGTGAACGTTTTATTCCGTATTCGATTTCTGACAGAACTGCCGATCAAGAAAGTCCAATTTTAGCCGCTTTTATGCAATTAGTGAATTTACCTAATACACGGTGCTTAGCGTCTGAATTATTAGAACTTCTCGAATCTCCGGCGATTTTGAAGCGATTTGAACTAAGTGAAGAGGATTTTCTGCAAGCGAAACGCTGGGTGGAAGAATCGGGTATTCGCTGGGGGCTAGATAGCCACACCAGTTGTGAATTTGAATTACCGGAAACTCGGCAAAATACCTGGCAATTTGGCATTCAGCGTATGCTTCTTGGTTATGCTATGCCAGAGTCTGTGGGCTTGTTTAGCGGACAACAAGGCCGCTTATCTCCATTTAATGAAGTGCAAGGTATGGGAGCAGAGCTTGCAGGGAAATTGGCTTACTTTATCCAAAAAATAAGTGATTATCGTCGAAAGCTCGCAAAGGTTCAGGCTATTGATGCTTGGAGAGAAACGCTGATTACCATGCTGGATGACTTTTTCTTAGTCGAGCTTGAAGGAGAAATGGCGCTCAAGTCCATTCGAGACACATTAAGCCAGCTAAAAGAGCAATTAACGGATGCGAAATTCGACGACAATTTATCCCCATCAGTTCTAAGGCAATATCTACATAACAAGCTCTCCAGTACCCGTGTGAGTCAACGCTTTTTAGCTGGGCAAGTAAACTTTTGTACCCTTATGCCTATGCGGTCAATTCCGTTTCGAGTGGTGTGCTTGTTGGGTATGAATGACGGTATTTATCCACGTTCTATGCCACCTGAAGGTTTCGATTTGATGACTGGTCGAGCCAAACCCGGTGACCGATCTCGTCGAGATGACGACCGTTATTTGTTTTTAGAAGCGATGTTATCCGCTCAGCAGACACTGTATATCAGCTTTGTTGGACGCTCTATCCAAGATAACACTGAACGAGTGCCTTCCGTTTTAGTCTCTGAGTTGATGGAATATTGCCATCAAAACTACTGCTTAGAGGGAGATGAAGCGTTATCAGTTGATGCCTCAGGTGAACGGTTACTGAAATCATTAATCAAAGAGCATACCATGGTGCCTTTTAGTCCGGCAGCATTTCAAGGTAAGCAACGCAGTTATGCCAAAGAATGGCTGCCTGTAGCCTTGATGCAAAGTGGTCAAACTGAGCAACTGACTCCACCAGTATTTCATCGTGCTTTGGACAATTATTTGCTGGGTTTGACCTTCCCATTTGAGCTCGACTTAGTTGAATTACAACGATTCTGGCGTTTACCAGTACAGTACTTCTTTAATCGTCGGCTAAAAGTCATTTTTGAGCCGCCACTTCCTGTGATGGCTGATGATGAACCTTTTGCTTTAGGCGGGCTGGCCAGTTATCAAATGCGAGATGAACTGCTGGAGACGCTTTTAACCACGGAACTGACTCAACCGGAATTAAAAAGCGAGGTTCTTGAAGCTTTTATGCAACAGCAACGAGCTCAAGGAAAATTGCCCATTGGGGCTTTTGGTGACATTGAATTTGAAACGAATCGAGTTCAGACCGAAGAGTTGGTTGAGAAACTGGCGTATTTGTCCGGCGCTCCTCAAGATGATTTAGAAATTGATCTGACGTTCGAGGGATTGTTTGATCAAGAAGGTCACCCAGTTCGTTTAACGGGGTGGTTGACGCAATGTTACCAAGCCGGTTTGATTCGTTATCGGAGTGGTAAGATTCGCTCTCAAGATTATCTTTCGGCTTGGATTGATCATTTAGCGATGTCAGCGGCGGGCTATGCCCTGAAAACGCATATGGTGGGTTATGACCGAAAAGAAGGTGTTGTCCATCTGATTTATCCCGCGATGACCGATGCTCAACAAGCAAAAAACTACTTAAAAGAGCTGATACGCTTGTTTTTCGAGGGAATGACTCAACCACTGCCTTATTTTCCTAAGACAGCTCTAGCGAGTGTTGAAGCAGGGTTTAGTCGTGGTCAATGGGTTGAAGACGAAGAAAAATCGTTGAAGAAAATGATGGAAGCGTTCACCGATGGCTATATTACGACAGGTGAGGGAAAAAATAGCTATATTGCGCGAGTTTGGCCTGATTGGAACGAAGAACTGGCCGTGGAAGTTCGTTTACTTGCTTCTTTGGTTCTGCAAGGTGCTCGTTTGAGTGCGATTGAGAGTGAGCAAGAGAGCGAGTGTTGAGTAGATTGAAACGTTACTCAACAGGTATTCAAAGTATTATTGTCGATATGTTCGGAGATATGTAGCGATATGGCGCAAACGTCAGTACCCACTCCTTTGCAAACCATGGTTTTCCCTTTGCATGGTGCAAGACTGATTGAAGCTTCAGCTGGAACGGGTAAAACTTTTACCATTGCTGGCTTGTACCTGCGGCTTCTGTTAGGTCACGGTAATGCAGAAACAAAACACCGTGTGCCCCTGACGGTTGATCAAATCTTAGTGGTGACGTTTACCGAAGCCGCTACCGCTGAACTGCGGGATCGTATTCGTGCTCGTATCCATGATGCCCGAATTGCCTTTTCTCGAAATTGCAGTGACGACCCGGTTATTGCCCCTTTGCTCAATGAGGTGGAAAATAAAAAGCAGGCGATTGATATTCTATTGCAAGCAGAACGCCAAATGGATGAGGCAGCGGTATACACCATTCACGGTTTTTGTCAGCGCATGTTGACGCAAAATGCCTTTGAGTCTGGTAGCCGTTTTGATAATGAGTTCGTGACCGATGAAAGTCACTTAAAAACGCAGGTAGTCGCAGATTATTGGCGACGAAACTTTTATCCATTACCTTTAGATTTGGCTGTGGAAATTCGCCAGCTTTGGTCCGAACCAACCCAATTGTTGCAAGATATTGGGCCATATTTAACGGGTTCACCACTGACTTTATCGGTTCCTGCGATGGAAGGCTCGCTTGCGGAACTGCATCAACAAAACCTCAAGACGATTGATGCACTTAAAACGCAATGGCGTGAAAGCCAAGAGGATATGCTGGCACTGATATCAAACTCTGATATCAATAAGCGCAGCTACACCAAAAAATCATTACCTGCTTGGTTAGAAACAGTGGATGTTTGGGCTGCGACAGAAACTACCAGTTACGGCTATCCCGATAAATTGGAGAAATTTTCTCAACCTGTCTTAATCGAAAAAACACCTAAAGGTACAGCTCCAGAACATCCAGTATTTAGTGCGATCGAACACTTTCTTAGCCACCCTGTGAGTTTAAAAGCACCTCTTTTAGCCCATGCGATAGAGCAGTGTCGTTGGATGTTAATGAAGGCAAAGCAGCAAAAGCAATGGCTCTCTTTTGATGATCTTCTTACTCAGCTGTCGGCCTCAATTGATAATGACGAGCAAGCTTTACTGACCGATCGCATTCGGGCTTTATATCCGGTAGCAATGATTGACGAATTCCAAGACACGGATCCTTTGCAGTACAGCATATTCAGCCGTATTTATCTCAATAATCCTGAGTGTGGTTGGTTTATGATCGGAGATCCCAAACAGGCGATTTATGGTTTCCGTGGTGCTGATATCTTTACCTATATAAAAGCACGTAATCAGGTAAGCGCTCACTATACCCTAGGGACCAACTGGCGCTCTAGTGATGACATGGTTCAGGCTGTAAACCAGTTGTTTGAACGACCAGACAGCCCATTTATTTACGATAGTGATATTCCATTTTTACCGGTGAGTTCGAGCCCAAATGCAGCTCAGCGAGTGTGGACGCTCGATGAGAAAAAGCAGCCAGCTTTAACTTATTGGCTCCAGCCTGCTGAGGATAAACCGTTATCGAAAGGGGAGTATCTGAGTGCCATGGCCCAAGCCACAGCGAGTCAGATCCAAACCATTCTCACTGCGGCTCAGCAAGGTCAAGCATGCCTAGTCAATGGTGAAAAAAAACGGGCCGTACAAGCTGGGGATATTGCCGTTCTAGTCCGGACTGGGAGTGAGGGGCATCGAATCAAACAGGCTCTGGCACAGCAAGGGATTGCCAGTGTGTATTTATCCAATCGAGACAGCGTGTTTACCAGTTCAGTTGCCCAAGATATTCAGCGTTTATTACAAGCGGTTTTGACGCCAGAAAATGACAGAGCATTAAGGGCCAGTTTAGCCTCTGAGCTGTTTGCACTGGATGCTGGACGTTTAGATGCACTCAATAATGATGAAATTGTCTGGGACAATGCCGTCAGTGAATTTAAAGAGTATCGAAAGTTATGGCAGTTACGTGGTGTGCTACCGATGCTTCGCTCAGTGATCAGTAAGCGTCATATTGCCGAACGTTTACTGGGAGAGACGGCTTCATCACAGGATGAAAATGGTGAGCGCGTACTTACTGATCTTATGCATATTGGAGAGCTACTCCAACAAGCGAGTAATGAGCTAGATAGTGATCATGGTTTGCTACGCTGGTTAGCTCAATCGATCAGTGATGCCGAACATGGGCTTGGAGGCAGCGAAGAGCAAATTCAACGTCTAGAATCCGAGCGCAATCTGGTACAAATTGTCACGATTCATAAATCGAAAGGGTTAGAATATGACTTGGTGTTTTTGCCTTTTGTATTCAGTTACCGCGAAGCCAATGAAGCGAAATATTATGATGCGGCCAACGATCGAACCGTACTCGATATTACCAACAATGAGGCCTCACTGAAACAAGCCGATAAGGAACGTTTAGCTGAGGATCTTCGCCTGATTTATGTGGCATTAACGCGCGCAGTTTATGCTTGTTTTATCGGTGCGTCTCCACTTCGTAATGGACGTTCAACAAAAGAGCCGACAGGGGTTCATCATAGTGCTATTGGCCATTTAATCCAAAATGGGCAAGCCGGAGGAATTCATGATTTGTTGTTGGGTCTTACCGAGCAGCAAAAATCGTTAGAGGGAGTCGTGGTTTGTGATCCCCCTGAGCTGAATGATGAAAAATACCAACAACAGCAAGCAGACAGTGTTGAACTGAAAGCACAGCAAATCAATATGCCTATCGACAGAAATTGGCGCATAACCAGTTACTCAGGTCTGGTTAAACAAGGTACGCAACATGCGGCACATGATGCTACGATGGAAGTGACAGGGTTTGATATCGACTCATCTCAAGAGCATGATGAGGCGGAATTACTCGAACCTGCGCGCTCTATTTTCAGTTTCCCACGTGGTGCGCGGCCTGGTACTTTCTTACACAGTCTCTTTGAAGAAATTGAATTTACCCAACCGGCTACCAACGAAGCCAATACTCAAGTGATCATGGCCTTGATGGAAAGTGAGCAGTTAGACGAACAATGGCTGCCTATATTGCAAGTATTGATCGATACTGTTTTGTCGACACCGTTGGATGGAAAGGGGTTATTACTTAATCAAAAACAGCCCGCTCAGCGTTTGGTTGAGATGGAGTTTTTACTTCCGATAGAGGTGCTCACATCGCCCGCACTCAACCGTGTCATCCAGCGCCATGATCCGCTTTCTGCCAGAGCGGGGGACTTAGACTTTCAAACCGTACAAGGCATGTTGAAGGGCTTTATTGATTTGGTCTTCGAGCACCAAGGCCAATATTTTGTACTGGATTGGAAATCAAATCACTTAGGAGATGATGTTACTCATTATCACGGTGAGGCTCTGAAGTCAGCAATGGCTGAGCATCGTTATGACTTGCAGTATCAAATCTATGCGTTAGCTTTACACCGATTTTTACGTAGCCGAATGAAAGATTACGACTACCAACGTCATTTTGGTGGCGTTTATTATTTGTTTTTACGTGGTATGGATGGGCAAAGCGATCATGGCATTTTCACCGCCAAGCCATCTCTGGAGTTTTTACAAGATATGGATCAATTAATTGATGGTAAAGCCTTGGACCCACGTTCCAGTGATTCAGGCCAAATGGAGTTAATCTGATGAAAAGTCATGACGTTTTGTTAGAGCAAGGTGACCTTTTGACGGTGTTGTCTCATTTGGTGAGCCGTGGTGGAATTCGACCCGTTGATGAGCAGTTTGCTCGTTTTATCTACTCTCAATGTCAACAGCAAGCGGATGGACAACCCTTGGCTTTGATTGCAGCAGTGCTGAGTAGTGAATTAGGTAAAGGGCATATTTGTTTACCGCTCTTTGATCAACAAGGGCAACCGACTGACTTGATGAGTAAGCTAGGCTTATTTGGTGATGCTGCCCTAGCGTTGCATACAAAACTGCAATCTATCAATTGGCTTGAGCTTCTACAACAGTCTCCACTTGTTGGTCATGCTGGGGAGGCATTGCCAATGATGTTTGATGGGCAGCGCTTGTATCTGAGTCGTTACTGGTTTTATGAAGTTACATTAGCAAACAAGCTCAATCAATTGAGCGAAGTGAGTTCATTACCAGCGTCAGAATTGTCACGTTTATCTGAACTATTGAACCATTTATTTGCACGTCAATATCACTTTTTATTCCACGCTTTATCAGCATTAAACGAGACGGGCAGTAGCCATCAAGTGCAGCGTCAACAGCTGGTGTGTGACCATCTAGATATTGTTGATGAAACTCAGTTAGATTGGATAGCTATCGATCAGGCTGTCAGTCAATGTCGACATGTGCAAGACTTACAAGTGCTCGATGATCTCGTCCCACTTGCTGTATGTGTCAACTGGCAAAAAGTGGCAGCAGCAGTGGCACTCACCCGGCGTTTTGCGGTGATCTCAGGTGGGCCTGGAACTGGAAAAACTACGACTGTTACCAAATTGCTTGCCGCTTTGATTGAGCAAGCGGGAACAGAAAAAAATATCACAATTAAGCTTGTTGCCCCGACAGGTAAAGCAGCGGCCCGTTTGACTGAGTCGATCGGTAAAGCGGTACAAGCGCTACCCGTAGATCCAGATTTAAAAGCCAAAATACCGACTGAGTCGAGTACGTTACATCGCTTGCTTGGTGCCATTCCAAATAGTGTTGAGTTTCGCCATAACAAGCAAAACCCGCTGCATTTGGATATTTTAGTCATCGATGAAGCTTCGATGGTTGACCTGCCGATGATGTATAAAGTGGTGGAGTCGCTACCAAAACATGCGCGCTTAATTTTGCTGGGGGATAAAGACCAGTTAGCTTCCGTGGAAGCGGGCGCAGTATTAGGCGACATTTGCTCTTTCTATGCGTTTGGCTACTCAAAAGAGCAAGCGAAAGCAGTGGCTAAATTGACGGGTTTTACGACTTTAAGTCATAGCTCGACACACAAAGTCTTGATTGCAGACAGCTTGTGTATGCTGCAAAAAAGCTATCGTTTTGATGCGCGTTCGGGTATTGGTCAATTGGCGAAAGCGGTGAACGCAGGCTCTGCTGCTCAAGTCGACCATGTCTTTAACCAAGACTTCGCCGATATTGAGCAGTTTGCTTTGAGTAGCCAACATTATAATCAAATGATGCAAACGCTGGTCAAAGAGTATGGCCATTACTTAAAACGCATCAATCATCATTATAACCACCCAGAAACTGGCCACCCAGAGAGTGTTAGCGATAAAGCCAAAGCAGTGTTAGAAGCTTTTAATCGATGTCGCCTACTGTGTGCGGTTCGGGAAGGAGATTTTGGTGTAGCTGGCTTAAACCAGCGGGTTGAAAAAGCCTTGGCCGCTCGCAAGTTAATCCAAACGCAAGATGAGCTTTGGTATCATGGACGGCCAGTGATGGTGACTCGTAATGATCATAGTCTAGGGTTGTACAACGGAGATATCGGTATATGTATGCTCGATGATCGTGAAGAGGAACAGCGCTTGAAGGTATTCTTTGAATTGCCTGACGGCAGTGTCAAATCAGTCTTACCCAGCCGAGTGCCTGAACATGACACTGCTTATGCGATGACAATCCACAAATCTCAAGGGAGTGAGTTTGAGTTTACTTTGATGATACTGCCTCCGACTTATAGTCCAATTTTAACTCGCGAGCTGATCTATACAGGCATCACTCGGGCGAAAAAACGCCTAGCGATGTACACCGATATGAACATCCTCAAGCGTGGGATAAAAATTAAGACGTCACGAGCCAGTGGATTAGTTTCACGTCTGTCACCTTAAAGATCCAGCGCTAAGATTTTGGACTTCCTTTGAAAGTTGTATAAATCTTGCTTTGCATTAGGAAGATAATCCAGACTGACTTCGTAGAAACCTTGCTCGCGGAACCAGTGCAAGCTGCGTGTCGTCAAGACAAAGATCTGTTCGATATTGGTACTTTTAGAGCGATGCTTCATATGGTTTAACAGTAAGAGCCCTCGGTTACCATCACGGTAATCGGGGTGAATCGCAACGCAGGCCATTTCTGCTTTACGCTCATCAAAATAGGGATATAAAGCTGCGCAGCCGATGATCAAGCCATCCTTTTCAATAATCGTAAATTGGCGAACCTCTTGCTCTAGCTGCTCTCTAGAACGACGCACTAAGATACCTTGTTCTTCAAGGGGGAGAATCAGATCTAAGATACCACCAATATCATTTATGTTGGCTTCGCGAACTTGTTCGGCGCTTGCCACGACGATTTGAGTTCCAATACCATCGAATGAAAATAATTCTTGAATCAGGGCACCATCGACTTTGTAGCTGATCAAGTGACAACGTGGTACACCCGCTCGGCAGGCATGGATAGCAGCATTGAGAAAGCCAACGGCATCGGCATGAGCACCACAACCATCAGCTTGATCATCGGTAAGCTTTTGTATGGCTCGTTCTGCTTCTATCGGGAATAATTCTGCAACGGCATTGCCATGGTCATCGATGACGCCTTGCTCAGCGCAAAAGCCAATCAATTTATCCGCGCCAAGTTTAATCGCCAGTTCGGTGGCAACATTTTCAGAAAGTAAGTTAAAGCATTCCCCAGTCACTGAGCCTGCAACCGGACCAAAAAGTACGATGGAATTTTGCTCCAATGCTCGATGGATTGCATGAGTATCAATGCGACGAATGCGCCCGCTGTGACAATAATCCACACCTTCATCAATCCCCAGTGGTTGAGCGATGACAAAATTACCGCTAATAACATTAAGTTGTGTTCCTGCCATAGGCGTATTACCAAGGCTCATGGAGAGGCGTGCAGTAATCGCAAGCTGAAGTTGTCCTGCAACCTGCATAACCACAGAAAGTGCCGCTTCATCGGTAATGCGGATGTTTTTGTGATAGGGCGTAATCAGCCCATGTTTGACGAGTTGTTGGTTTATTTGTGGCCTTGCACCAAAAACAATCACGACTTTGATGCCCAAGCTATGCATCAAAGCTATATCGTTGATAATATTACCGAAGTTTTTATCAGCGACCGCTTCGCCACTGAGCATCACCACCATGGTTTTTCCACGGTGAGCATTGACATAAGGGGTAGATTGGCGAAATCCTTTGACCAATGCCGTACTACGAGTTTTCACGACATACATTTCCTTTTGTTTAAATATGCTTAATTATTGCTTTTTTATTTTATGCTGAGCAAGCTTTTTGTTGATTGTAAAAGGGACAAAACAAAGGAAATTATTTTTACCAAGGGCAATGGAACTGAATATAAAAATTCGACTTTTATGGATATAGAACAAGGCTGTTTCAATTTAGCCGGTTCTTAACGTTATGAAAGATACTCAGCTTTGTATCTTTCGAATCGTTTTTTAAACTTGAATGCAATAAGGTAAAATACAATGAAGATTGAAGGAAGTGCACCACCCCCACCACCGCCTCCAGTAACGAAAGTGGAAGCACCACAAACTAAGGCCATTTCAGCCTCAGAGCAAAACAGAAAAGAGGCCGCTGCTTTTAATGCTAAGTTTAAGCTTGAGTGGGCAGATGATAAAGTGCCGACACTGCCCTTTACAATGGCAGAGTATTCAATGAAGCTCCCTATTCCCAAAGATCAAACTGTTGCATTAGTTGATCATCCTAGAGCTCAAGAAATAAAAGATAAAGTGAAGTTTGCCCACTTTGCTGCTGGTGGTTTTGAGCAGGTAAAATCCAACTTTGAACTGAAAGTCATTGATGAAATTCCGACAAAATCGAATACAAACCCTAAAGATATAGCAAAGCTTGGAAATACTGGTTTTAGCTTCTTTTTGCCTGTTATTGGTACTGAAAATACGTCTGCATACCGAGGCTTTTTGAGTGATGCTCGTCAAGTGATGACTTTGGATGAATCACTGACAGCTCGAGGTGATGTATGGTTATCAAAAGACATGCTAGACATCGCCGGTGATGAAGAAAAAATGCGAGAGGCGGTCAGTCAGGGGATGAGGGGCCATATCGATAGCGTAAAAAATCATATAGCGAACCATATTTATGAGATTGAAAATGAGCATCAAAAGCCACTGAGTGACAAAGAAATGGCTGACGCAATTGATCAGCTTGTGGGTGGTTTAGCTGAACTTAAAGTACCGGGTTCAATGCCTGTTACCGGTGACGGTTGGAAGGACAACCCTAGCTTTGTCGATAAGTCTCAAATTTTTGGCCAGCTTGTCTAATAGTAAAAGCAAATAAAGAGTTCAGTGACCTCGCTCTGAATCAAGCATCTTGAAGTCACTGGGGTATAGGACTTATTGAACTCTATTTGATGGCAAGTAATGAAGGTGAGTATGCAGCGGTAGGATTCATTTTGTTTAATGACTCTTTACGCGTTATAATGTGTCCGTTTTTTGTTCAATACTGCTGTTGTTATGCCTTCTACCACCAAATCGATTCTTACTGACCAAGCCTCTGACTCAAACTCTGCAGGTAAAACCTTGATGCAAAAATGGCTCGAGCGTTCATTAATGCTTATTGCGTTAATTGGAACCTTGGTTGTGATAGTGATGTACCGAGACTTAATTATGCGTTATTTAAGTCCACCTTTGGCAAAATCGGCGGTATATGGAAAGTGGGTTGAGCAAAATGTCCCTTCCTATGCACGAGAAGAGTTTATCCTGAGTGCAAAAGGGGTGACTGTCCATGGTTCTGTTGTGGCAACAGATTTTTCTCTTGATGAGAAAACATTGTCATATAAAGTCGGTAGCTCGATTCGTCGATTTGATTTTGTAGACCAGCACCATACTGAGATTAAATTGAACTCGCATGACCATTACCTCCCAGTGTTTCATCTTGAAGGACGTTCTCATTTGAAAGTTCTTTAATTATTGATTTCTCATATTTTCCTCTATTATCCTAGTCAATTCCTAGCTAGGCTACTAGCAGTGAGGTTTATCTCGCTGCCGCCTTTGCCGGGATGAGCATGGATAACGGCTGTTTTCCATTGCACCACAGGCATTTGTTTGCCATCCTTTCGCTATCTTCTTTAATGGAAATAACACGTGTTTACAAAACTCTTTCCTATTGCGTCTCTAAGCATCCTCTTTGGCTGTGCCACAACTACTGAACCAGAGCAGCACGCACTTGCTCAACAATACGTAGATGGTACTTTTACGCATATTTTAAATAGAGTCGAGGTGGTTGAATCGAATAAACCTCAAGACTTTACAGAATTTCCTAAGCAAGCGGAACAAGTGGTCACTCATTCACCTTCGATGGCAAAAATGTACCAACCTTTGTATGAAAAACTGAAGGAATGGGCGTTGCAAAGTGGTGATACAACGGCTCTGGGTGATTATGGAATTAAGGTTGCCCAACTGGGTGGAGGTGATAAGCAAGGCAATGTTCTGTTTACTGGCTATTTTTCTCCGGTGATGGAGTTGCGTCATACTCCTAATCAAGAATACAAATATCCAGTTTATGGGAAACCTGATTGTCAAAGTCACTGTCCGACTCGTGCTGAGATTTACAATGGGGCTTTAGAAGGGCAAGGGTTGGTTTTAGGCTATGCCCCTAATTTGATTGATCCATTTATGATGGAAGTGCAAGGCAGTGGCTTTGTTCACTTTGAAGATGACGATACTTTAGAGTATTTCGCGTATGCAGGAAAAAATAACAAAGCCTACGTTAGTATTGGTCGAATCCTCATTGAGCGTGGCGAAGTGCCGCGGGAAAAAATGTCGCTGAAAGCCATTAAAGAATGGGTGGCTAAACACGATGATCAAACGGTACGTGAACTGCTTGAGCAAAATCCATCGTATGTTTTTTTTGAGCCTCAAGCGGATGCGCCTGTTACAGGTTCGGCAGGGATTCCATTATTGCCAATGGCTTCTGTTGCAGGGGATCGATCTATTCTGCCCATGGGTACCCCTATTTTGGCTGAAGTTCCATTATTGACTAAAGACGGCAAGTGGAGTGGAGCACACCAGTTGCGCCTGCTCATTGTCTTGGACACGGGCGGAGCGGTTAAGCAGAACCATCTGGATCTCTATCATGGTATGGGGCCAAGAGCCGGAACAGAAGCTGGCCACTATAAGCATTTTGGTCGAGTTTGGAAATTGGGTCTAGAAAATACACCGACCCAAGCTCCTTGGGCTTTATCGCCAGAAAAGTTACAATAAAGACACTCACTTCGCTCTGAATCAAGTATTTGAGGCCAATTGGGTATGCGTTGAGCTTTTTACTTATTGATTCATGATGTGTGCTGGGTTGGAATCGGCCTGATTCAAATGCAAAAGGCACACATGGTGTAGACATTTTTATAAAGAGTGCGTATAAAATCGCACTCTTTCTTTTTCTATTATTCATCTGGATTTTCGTTATGCGTGAACTTGATACTCCGGCTTCAGAAAATTACGACCAACGTTTTGGTGGAACTCGTCGTCTTTATGGTAATAATGAAGTTGAGATCCTGCGAGCAGCTCATGTCTGTGTCATCGGAATTGGTGGCGTTGGTTCATGGGCAGTCGAAGCATTAGCACGAACGGGTATTGGTGAGCTTACATTGATCGATATGGATGATGTGTGCGTGACTAACATTAACCGTCAAATCCACGCGATGACTGGGACAGTCGGCAAAAGCAAAATAGAAGTGATGGCAGAACGAGTAAAACTGATTAATCCAGAGTGTCAGGTGAACTTGATTGATGACTTTATTTCTCCCGATAACCAACACCAATATTTAAGCAAAGAATTTGATTACGTGTTGGATGCAATCGACAGTGTGAGAGCAAAAGCTTCTTTGTTAGCCTACTGTCGTAGCAATAAAATCAAAGTCATCACAACGGGTGGGGCTGGTGGACAAGTTGATCCAACACAAATAAAAGTCGCTGATCTAACGAAAACCATTCAAGACCCTTTAGCGAAAAAGATTAAAGATACTCTGCGTCGTCATCATAACTTCCCGACTAATCCGGCCCGTAAGTTCGGTATCGACTGTGTCTTTTCTACTGAGCAGTTGAAATATCCTCAAGCGGATGGTTCCGTGTGTGGAGTGAAGTCGACAGCAGAAGGACCAAAACGCATGGATTGTGCCAGTGGTTTTGGTGCTGCAACTGTCGTCACGGCAACATTTGGCTTTGTGGCGGTATCACGTATCGTTGAAAAGCTAATTCAAAAGCATAAGAAGTAAACCAAAGAGAACAGCACGTCATGATTGAGTTTCCTATTTCACCTTTTGGTCGTGATATTACCAGCGAAGAGATTGTTGCAACGATGCAGCAGTTTAAAGGTTGGGAAGACCGTTATCGTCAGGTCATTCAATGGGGTAAACAATTACCACAGATGCCTGAAGCACTTAAATCAGAGCAGGTTACGGTATCTGGCTGTGAAAGCCTAGTGTGGTTGGTGAGCAAAGAGCAAGAAGGTGTATGGTACTTCTGTGCAGACTCTGACGCACGTATCGTGCGTGGCCTGATTGCCTTAGTGATGGCGGCTTACGACGGTAAAACAGCAGAACAAATTCAAGCGTTTGATATCGATGCTTATTTTGACCAGCTTGGTTTAATTGCTCATTTAAGCCCATCACGAGGCAATGGATTGAAAGCGATTGTGGAGAAGATTAAGGACCTAGTTCCTAGGGACTTAGGTTGTGAGCGAGCCGAAGCGAGGCTGGGAATCGATTTGTAGCGAGTATTTAAGTTAGGAATTTAGGAATACAGAGCGCTTCGCTTACAGAATACGGAAGTGTTGACATCTATATGAAAGGCATGAAAAATAATCCGTAATCCGTAATCCGTAATCCGTAATCCGTAATCCGTAATCCGTAATCCGTAATCCGTAATCCGTAATCCGTAATCCGTAATCCGTAATCCGTAATCCGTAATCTAAAGTCCTAGGACCTAGGACCTAGGACCCTAGACCCTATCTCCTAAAGCATATCTAGCGCTTTTTCTACTGCGGCAATCAGCTTATCGACATCTTCTAAAGTATTGTAAATACCAAATGAGACACGTACTGTGCCTTTGACATTCAATGCATCCATCAATGGGTGGGCACAGTGATGGCCTGCGCGAACCGCGATATCTTGTTGATCCAGTAAAGTCGCGATATCTTGATGATGAACGCCATCAATGACAAAAGTTAGAACGGAAGCATGAGGTTGGTAGCCGAGAATACGAATATCCTCAAGCTGGCTTAAGGCGAGATAAGCTTTGTTTTGCAGGGTATGTAAGTGGGATTCTACCTCTTGTTGGTCAAAGCTTTGATACCATTCCACAGCTTTTGCTAGAGCGATCGCACCTGCTACATTCGGTGTACCTGCCTCAAATTTACCCGGCAAAGCAGAAAAAGTGGTGCGTTCGAAAGAGACTCTTTCCACCATTTTACCACCGCCGTGCCATGGTGGCATGCTTTCTAACAACTCAAGCTTACCATACAGTACCCCAACGCCTGCTGGAGCGTAGAGCTTATGGCCAGAAAAAACGTAAAAGTCAGCGCCTAATTCAGAGAGATTTAGTGTTTCATGAACAATGCCTTGAGCTCCGTCAATTACGACAACCGCGCCTACGTTATGGGCCAGAGTGATGATGCTTTCAATGGGTTGTCGAGTTCCTGTTACATTGGTGATCTGCGCACAGGCGACAATTTTACAGCGTTGTGAAAGTAACTCTTTGAAGGCTTCAAGATCAAACTGGCAGTCTTGAGTCATTGGGACTTTCACCACTTTTGCTCCGGTTTGTTCAGCGACAATTTGCCAAGGAACAATATTCGCGTGATGCTCCATTTCACTGATCAATATCTCATCGCCTGGTTTTAACGTGCTTCGAGCATACGTCTGAGCAATAAGGTTGAGCGCTTCGGTCGCCCCTCGTGTCCAAATGATTTCTTTTGAACTTGCGGCACCAATAAAGGTTGCGATTCTTTCTCGTGCTGCTTCGAACTGGCCTGTTGCTTGGGCTGTTAAGCGATGACTCCCACGATGCACATTAGCGTTCTGTGCACTGTAGTAGTGACTTATCGTATCAATCACACACTGTGGTTTTTGTGTCGTTGCTGCACTGTCTAAATAGATTAACGCTGGTTGGTCAGCAGCGTGGTTTAGAGCAGGAAATTGTTGGCGAATTTCGTCTACATTTAGCATGATGCTTCACCCAGCTTGTGATAGTGCAGTGTTGGTAAGGTAATCATCGGCTCTGCTACCGACCAAGCATGCGCTTTTCCTGACAGCTTAATAATGATCTCCATGGCAAACTCTAAGGCCGTGCCGGGGCCTTGGCTAGTGATCAAGTTATGATTGATATCGATAGTAACGCGTTTGGGACGCCATTTATCCTGTGGGATTTTATCTTGAAAACTCGGGTGACAAGTCATCAGTGCGTTTTGATAAAGCTGGTGGTGCTGAAGAACGAGAGCTGGGGCGGCACATATAGCAGCGACCAGTTTTCCTTCATACATATGCTGCTTTAGCATCTCCATCATGACCGTACTGTCGCGAAAAACTTCTGCGCCTTTCACGCCACCGGATAGCACGATAACATCAAACTCATCATCGGCAATGTCGACCAGCTTGCAATCAGCGGTCAGTGTTACTCCTCGTGAGGCTTGCATGGTTAACGAGCCATCGAAGTCAGCGCTGGCGACGGTGACATCATAACCTGCTCGTACCATCATATCGATAACCGTAACGGCTTCCATCTCTTCAGTACCAGGTGCGATAGGAACTAAGATTTTTTTATTCATTATTTTTCCAGCTGTGTTCAATTTGTTTGATGCGGCGATAAAGTTTGGCATTTTCTGGTACTGCAATTTGGTGTTGCTCAGCACAATGCATGACGTACCCTGTAATAAAGTCTATCTCGGTATCGCGTTGATGAAAAATATCTTGTCTCATTGACGAATAATTTTCAGCCGTAGCATGAATCACTTGCATGGTGATAGCGTGCAGCGAAGCAAACTCTACCTCAATCTCTTCTTTGCTCATGACTTCAACCAATTCTTGGATCAGATTGTTTATCATTGGCTGGAACTCTGGGGCTGCAAGCTGACCATTTTTGCATTGATGAATGGCCGTTAATGGGTTGATCACACAATTTATTGCAAGCTTGTTCCACAGGGCGGGTTGAATGTCGACCTGCCAATCAACGGTGGGTAAGGCATGGTTCATGACCGCTTGAAGAAAGTGACACTGAGTTCCTTTACTATTGAAGCCGCCCATGTGGGTAGTACCGAACCCAGTATGAAGAACATGATTGGGAGCAGGTTTGTATGCACCATGGGTGGTGGTGGCGATGACAATCGGGTTACTTGCCAGCTTCTTGGTTATGAATTTGGCAGTGCCCATTCCGTTGTGCATCAACATCACGATAGTTTCAGGCGGGATATGTTTCAACAACGGCTGAATCGCCAGCTCTACCTGGCAGGCCTTAACAGTGACTAGGATAAGATCAGCGTTTTTCAGAGCAGAAATGTTTTGATTAGCAAAGCTGATCTCAGGGTCTTGATCCAGTTTAATCGAGAGGCGTTTGTGCGAGTTTCTGGCCCATAACGAAACATTGTGGCCAGCAAGTTGCAATTTGGTTGCCCAGAGAGAGCCAATGGAGCCCGGGCCAAGGATAAGAATATTCACTAAACGCGCTTATAAAAAATACTTTACAGCAAGGATAATGAGAGAGAGAAGGAAAGCAAATAAAAAATGGCGCCAAATCGCGCCATTTTAAGAGATTTCAGTTCAATTAGAATTTGTAAGAGACCGCTACATAGTGAGCAATACCTGATGATTTGAAGCTGTTGCTGTCTTTGATACCGTAAACATCTTTATAAGCTTTTAAGCCATAACCAACAGCATAGCGATCAGAGTGCCAGTATAAGCCGTTAAACATTACGCCGCCTTTGCTTGCCGTTGCACCAAGTTCTTTCCTCATACCAAACTGGTAATCAATGTAGCCTTGGTAAGAGATAAACGAACCATTTTCGAAGAAGTAGAATGGCTTAAACCAGTTGGTTGATACTTGGTAGCCGTTCCAATCTTTTTGATTGCCGTCATAAGTTCCGTAAAGGTTTAGGCCAATTTTACCTAACCAAGGAACCATAACGTTTGAGCCAAGACCAATCTTTTGGTTGTTCACGCCGCCGTTTTTACCATCCCAAGTCATCTCAGAAGCAACAAATAATTCTTCGACAGGGCCAAAAGAGAGATCTTTACCTGTTAGAGCATCAATCGACATGCGTGGTGCAAACTTCATAAACATTTTTGAATTCGAGTCGCCAGCTTTATCACTGCCTTCATCGGTAAGCAGGTTGAATACATCAACGTAGCCGTACAGATCAAACATGCCAGAACGTCCACCAAATTCCATTTCTAGGTAGTCATGTGAGCTCTCACCTGGAAGCTCATCAAATGCACCCATTAGGTTGAACTGCAAAAACTTGAAGTCGTTCTTGTGGATGTCGCCATCTGAATAGTCAGCAGCAAAAACCGGTGCAGAAGTTGCAGCAAGAAGGCTTAATGTTAGAAGTGATTTACGCATAAAAGAGCTCTCTGTGATTAATATGGTTCAGAATGCATAGTCTTTGCTGTGCTTTCTAATCGCGGTGAATAATAGCGACAAAAATTGCAAATAAAAGGCTTTTCTAATTTAAATCTTGCCACTTTTTGTGATCAAAACCACATTTCCAGAATAATTGACGGAACTTATTACTTTATTGGTATTTTGAGCCACTCTGATGTTAGAAAACGTTTGCGTAAACGGTTAAATGAATTTTCTGTAGATGTTTTCACTGTGTAATGTGTTGGTGATCGCTCGTTAACAATATTCGTAGAAGTAAACACAACAAAGAGGTTTAACGAATGAACGAAGTGATGTTGTTTCCACTAACGTCGGTTGTGTTACCCGAAGGGAAAATGAAATTACGCATTTTTGAACCGCGCTATAAAAGAATGGTGAAAGAGTGCAGCCTAAATAACGTCGGCTTCGGGTTGTGTTTGGTTGAAAACACTGCGGCTAGTGATAAACAGAGCAAAATAGCGACTGTGGGTACCCTTGTTCAAATTGTTGATTTTGAGCAGTTGAGTGATGGACTGTTAGGCATTACTGTTGTTGGAATTAAACGATTTTCAGTTGGGCGTATGTGGACTGAATCCGATGGTTTGCGCAAAGCGCAGGTAGATTGGATGGAAAATTGGTCGTTGCCTAAGGATGTCCCTGATTTTTCTGGTCTGAGTGAACATCTCGCTGAGATTCATAATAGTTTGTCTCAGTTCAATGAGCTCTATTCCCATCGTTTTTACGACGATCCTAATTGGGTCACACAACGTTGGTTAGAGTTGTTGCCATTAGATTGTGCTTCCTTTGAACATCTGGCTGGGGGTAGTCATTGCATCACGGCATTAAATTTCCTCAATCATGCCATGGGATATAGAAAAACCATCTAGAGGTATGAGCTGTACTATCGGTGTTTAATCGTTGCACATGTGATCTGTTTGCTGGCTAAATACGTATGATTTAGACATGGTTAATTTGTTTTAGCGAACGTTTCCGTTTCAGTCATAATTATGTCTCAAACGGCTCATTGAAATAGTTAAACAACTTTTCGACTTTTGAAACACTTACGTTGGACCACCAGTCAGGCATGCTCCTGACTTGATTAAGGCTGATTATGATGAGTGAAAGCCCACAAACGTTAGGGCGGAGTGAATGGATAGTGTACATGGATAAAGTGAAAGCAAGAGATAAAGATGCTTTCGCTTTCGTTTTCCGTTTTTATGCGCCCAAACTCAAGCAATTTGCCTTCAAGCATGTCGGCAACGAACAGATAGCAATGGAGATGGTTCAAGAAACCATGGCGACAGTATGGCAGAAAGCCCATCTCTATGACGGTAGCAAAAGTGCATTGTCTACTTGGATTTATACTATCCTTCGTAATCTTTGTTTTGACATGCTTCGTAAACAAAAAGGAAAGGAACTACATATTCATTCAGATGACATATGGCCAGCTGAATTTTATCCACCCGACTTAGTTGACCATTATTCTCCTGAACAGGACATGCTAAAAGAACAGGTTTTGAAGTTTTTGAATATTTTACCCAAGAATCAGAGAGAGGTACTTCAAGCCGTTTATCTTGAAGAATTACCCCATCAGCAGGTTGCTGATATGTTTGACATCCCTTTAGGAACAGTGAAGTCCCGTTTGAGGCTTGCCGTAGAAAAATTAAGGCATTCAATGCATACGGAGCAATTATGAACAGTCATCTAGATACTAATTTGTTGGAAGCTTATGCAGCTGGTGATATCGATGCTGTTTCTGGTTTGTTGGTTGCGACTCATCTGGATATTTGTCAGCAATGCCGCTCCTTGGTCAATCAACTTGAAGATAAGCACGCGAATCAAGCATGCGAACCTTTGTTCGAGTACTCAGATGATTTCGAACAAATGCTAGACGATATCGTTTCCCAGCCCGCTGTTGGCGACCATTTTGTCTTACATGATCTCCGCTCAGTGAAAGTTGCAGGTAAAGAGTTTGCTCTTCCTAAACCTTTATATCGCTTTGCTGACTTGATCGGCGATTGGAAAAGCTACGGTGGCAAGGTTTTTAGTGCCCCCATTGACTTCGGTGAAGATGAAAGGGTGAACCTGATGTACATCAATGAGGATGTCAAAATTCCTCAGCACACTCATAAAGGCTTGGAGACAACGTTAGTTCTTCATGGTGGTTTCAGCGATGAACATGGTCACTATGAAGCCGGTGATATTATCGTCAGAGACAGTCAGTGCACTCATACTCCGTTTACTAAAAAAGGTGAGGATTGTCTTTGCTTAGCGGTATTGACCGAGCCAATGCTATTTACTCAAGGTGTCGCGAGAATATTCAACCGCTTTGGCAAGGGGATTTATCCATAACTTTTAACTGCCTTACTTGCTGAGTTTCTTCCGAAGTTTAGCGCAGCAGATTTATCTTAAAATAAAGGGAGCTTGATAGGCTCCCTTTATTTTTGTTTTTATTTTTGCGCGCTGGCCTGTTTGAGTAACTTAGTGAAATAATGCCTCAAAGAAAACAGCATAAGTAAACTTGGTATGACCATTAATGTGGTGATAATAAAGAACATACTCCAGTTATCAAGGTAATCAATCAGTTCCCCGCTAAACCCAGCTAACGTTGTCCGCCCAAAGCTGCCGAGGGATGCAAGCAAGGCATACTGAGTGGCTGAGAAAGCTTGCCCTGTCAGAACCGTTAAAAATGATACGAATGCTACAGTGGAGAAAGCCGCAGTAAAGTTATCAACGATGATCGTCGCTAAGAAAAGGTCAGTATTTGGGCCAACAGCGGCAATTCTAGCAAACATCAGATTACTGGCGGCCATCGCTATCCCCCCAATCATAAGGCCACGGACAATACCAAATTTCACATTGAACATACTGCCGATAAGGGTAAATAGCATGGTAAAGCCCCAGCCGATAAGCTTCGAATAGTAGCCAATTTCCTCATTACTGAAGCCGATTTCTTTGTAAAAGGTGATCGACATTCGACCTAAGAACGCTTCGCCAATTTTAAACAGGAAGACGAATAACAGCAGAGTGAATGCAACACGGGTCCCATTGCGTCTAAAGAAGTCAATAAAAGGTTCTGCAACGGTCACGGTAAACCACGCCAAGGCTTTATCTTGTGTTAGCCACTCATGGCGTCTCTGAGCTTCGGCTTGTAATTTCTCTCGTTGAGTGATTGGCTCGTCGACAAAAAGAGTGAATGACATCAGTAAGACAATAACAACGGCCATTCCATAATATACCCCACTCCAGCCGATACTATCGGCGTTGATGAAGGCAAAAAAACCAGGGAGAGAATAACCTGTCCACCAACCAATCACCCCCATTGCTGCCGCTTGTGGTAGCTTCGATTCTTCACTTTTTGGGAAAGTATCGATACGAAATGCATCGATAGCAATATCTTGAGTCGATGAAGCGATCGCAATTCCTAGCGCTAAGGCAGAGGTAAACATCAAGTCTTCACGCGGGTCAATGCCCGCAATATAGAGCGTTGCAACAAGAATGATGGATTGGCATAAGAAGATCCAACTACGTCGTTGGCCTAATAAGTGATACAGCACCGGTAATTTCACACGGTCGACTAAGGGAGCCCACATGAAGTTGATCGAATAGACAGCAAACACACTGCCAAAGTAACCAATCGCCGTTCTTGTAAGGCCTGCATCGGTGAGCCAGCCTGACATGTTGGATCCAATTAAGACCCACGGAAAGCCACTTGCACAACCTAACATGAGAATCCATAGTAGACGTTTGTCCAGATAGCTGCGAAATGTTTCCAGCCATGTCTTCGATGGGGATGAAAGCATAATAAATCCCAAATTGAGCAAAAAGAATAGCCCTTTTATTTACTTAGGTAGATCAATACGAATATATCGGTAAAATCAATAGTAAGGGCTATGAAGAGTTTCAAGTAACCGATATCTCTTTGATACGAGGTTACTTGAGGTGATTTAGGTTTCGTTATTATTTTAGTAATGTCACGTTTTTTATGATAATTGGCTTAGTCGGAACATCACTTAAGCGACCAACTGACTTGGTTGGTATTGTGGCCATCTTCTGTACGACAGGGAAACCAGACACCACTTTACCAAATACGGCATAACCTGCTGAGCGCGCATTTGCGTTAAGATAATCGTTATTGACATAGTTAATAAAGAACTGGCGCGTTGCAGAGTTAGGATCGTTGGTGCGAGCCATCGCAATGGTTGCCATATCATTTTTTAAACCGTTATTCGCCTCGTTTTTTATAGGGGCAAAGGTGTCAACTTTTTGCATATCTTGGTTAAAACCACCACCTTGGGCCATAAAATCAGGGATAATACGGTGAAAAATAGTGCCTTTGTAGCTGCCATCTTTGACGTATTTCAAGAAGTTTTCCACAGTAACGGGGGCTTTCTCTTGGTTTAGTTCGACAGTGAAATCACCTTCAGAGGTTTCAAATAAAACATTCGGTCCGGCGAAAACACTAGCGCTGAATAAAGTGAGAGAGAGAAGTATTTTTTTTAGCATTAGAAACGTTCCTGCATGTATTGGCGAAGTTCATTGTCATTGGCAATTTCTTTCAGAGTGAGAGCAAGCACATCATTTAATGTTTGCTCGATGTCTTCATCTGAGGCGCTGAGCGTACCAGAACGTTTCGCCGTACCGTTGTAGGTTTTGACTAACTTACCTTGTGGTGTTTCTGCTGTGATTTCAAGGACAACGTTCGCATCCATTTCTTTTTTCATCACAGAGTGTTTAACATTGACCAGTGCTTCCTGTACAACCAACTTCAACGTATTGTTGCTGTTGAGATCTGCTTGAAACCCCTGAGAAGACAACTGTTTCGCTAAGGCTTCTTCAAGAGAAATCCTTAAGTTCTGCTTTGCATGTAGTGGTAAAATATTGGCTCTGCCACTGTCAACTAAGGCTACATATTGTGCAGGACGTACATCTTTGCTCGATAGGCGGTAAGTTTTACCTTGTACAATAGGGTTGGCACTTAATGTGGTTGCAGGCATAAGGTTAAGTTGAGCTTGTTGTGGTGCCGAGCATGCCGTGAGTAAAGCAACGGAGGCAGCCAGTAGCATTTTTTTCATTTAATTTTTCCTTTATCAATAATATTGGCAATGAGAATCAGACTCTATTGCTTTGTAATTAATTTAGCAGGGTTTTTTGTTGCTTGTAAAATGATGAACTTATTATTAGTGGCAATCTGTTTGACGTTTTGACGGCCAAAAAGACGCGTCAACTTAGCATCATAACCAAGGTGGCGATTACCAATCACAAGAAGATGACCACCGCCTTTCAAGACTTGCTTAGCATCACAGAACATTTGCCATGCGATATGGTCGGTAATGGCTTGTTGTTGGTGGAATGGAGGATTACACATAATGAGCTCCGCACTTTCGGGAGCGAAGTTATCTAAGCAGTTGTTGGCAATGCACTCTGTGTTTTGTGATGCCACTAAATTATTGGCGAGATTCTGTTTCGCAGACGCCACCGCCATAAAGCTCTCATCGACACACGTCAGCTTAGCTTGTGGGTTCATTTGTCCAATTTTAACGGAGAGAACGCCGTTACCACAGCCTAGGTCAATAATGCTGGTTAAATTCGAATCTTGGGGAAGGTGTTGCAACATAAACCGAGCACCCAAATCCAAACTTTCACCCGAGTAGACATTGGGCAGGTTGTCGAGTTGAATATTTTCACCGTCCACTTTCCATGAGGTGATGGGCGAAACTTCTTGAATCGGAGACGCATTGGCTTGGGAGAAAACCAAACGATGTTTTTTCCACGCTAATGAAGTCGTGGTTTCACCTAAATATTTGTCAAATAGTTTCAACGTTGAAGTATGGATCTCTTTCGCTTTATTGACGGCGATAACAGGGCATGACGTTGAAAGAGATTGCCGCAATTGGCTCAAGAGCCAGATAAGATGGCGATTACTTTTGGGCAGTTGGAATAAAACGAGATCAGTATTGCTAGGGATCTTATCCATTGTCGTTAAGATACTGATTGAGCGGCAGTGGTTTAATTGTAAATTTTGCTCAGTACCTTTACGTGAAATAAACGAATCACTCATCAATGTCACGTTGTGTTTTGCGGAGAACCAACATGATAGAGCCCCAAAATGGTCATTAATAACGACAATATTTTGGTTATCGGGTAAATTCAGGTCCTCAACATGATTGATAAGATATTCATCACCTGCATCCCAAGCTTGAAGTGTTTCATTACTGCGTTGAGGAAAGCGGTGGAGGGTGAGGCTTTTGTCATGAAGAGTGAGTTCAGTTTTCATAGTCAGTGTTGGTTATTAGCCTGTTTGTGCGCATTGTCGCAAATGATGGCGTTGCAAGATACAACAAAAAGCTACAAATTTATCAATTATGTATTTTCTTAAACAGAGAGAATCTGCTATTCCGCTTCGTTCTCTTCCTTGAATTCGACTCAGTAACATCGTTCTGAATCCATCATCTTGAGAGCACTTGGATATACCCTTATATGGGTATAGCATCTTAAAGCTACTTCAGTATACTTTGTGGTATCTGATTAATGACGCTAAAGGCAAAATATGATTCAAGATATCATAGAACAGAAACTCCAAACTGAGTTACAACCTACGTATTTAAAAGTGATTAATGAAAGCTACATGCACAATGTTCCGCCAGGTTCTGAAAGTCATTTTAAGGTTGTAGTGGTCAGTGATTGTTTTAATGAGCAACGATTGATTACACGGCATCGTCAGGTTAATACAGTATTAGCGGAAGAGCTTGCAAATCATATCCACGCGTTGGCTATTCATACTTATACGGAAAAAGAGTGGCAAGCGAATCTAGAGCAAAACCTTGTACCAGACAGTCCTAAATGTCAGGGTGGCAGTCAACGTTAATTATTACCTCCATCTGAGTTTGCCCAAAGTGATGATATCGTTTGGGCGATGTCAATGCGTTAAAGAAGACTGAAGATTCTCATCATCTTGTGAAATAGGCTTGGTTAACACACTTGTATGCAAGAAAAACAATAACGCTAATCGCGTAGTTTAAATTCTAATTAACCTTTTTGTTTTGATGGTTTTTATTTGTGCGTTTGGTCATAAATCTGACTATTCCCTGACCTTTTGCTCTCAGTTTTACGGAAATAAACGAACCTTTCTCTCGATTGATCATGGCATCAAGTTCCCAAAAAATGCTAGACTATTGCACCTGATAAATCTCGCACAAACCCTGTGACGAGATGTTTAAGAGGATGTTGCGATTTTGATGCTTTAATGGCATTGAAACCGGACACTTATGTCGTGTCTAAAAGTTACGCAATCAAAAGAATCTTTTTTCCGATAAAAGTAGTGCAAGTGCGTATGATTACAATAAAGAAGGGTTTGGATCTTCCTATTGCAGGAGCTCCATCCCAGGTGATTAATGATGGTAAAACCATCAAAAAAGTCGCCTTGCTTGGCGAAGAGTACGTTGGCATGCGTCCTACCATGCATGTCCGCGTTGGCGATGAAGTGAAAAAAGCGCAAGTTCTTTTTGAAGACAAGAAGAACCCTGGCGTGAAATTCACTGCACCCGCAGCCGGTAAAGTGATCGAAATTAACCGTGGCGCTAAGCGTGTACTTCAGTCTGTTGTGATTGAAGTTGCAGGTGAAGAGCAGGTTACCTTTGATAAGTTCGAAGCAGATAAACTAGCAGGTCTAGATCGTCAAGTGATCAAGACTCAACTAGTCGACTCTGGCCTTTGGACCGCTTTACGTACTCGACCGTTTAGCAAGGTTCCAGCAATCGAGTCTTCGACTAAGGCAATTTTTGTGACAGCAATGGATACCAATCCATTAGCCGCTCAGCCTGAGTTGATCATTAATGAGCAGCAAGAAGCTTTCGTTGCTGGTCTTGATATTCTTTCAGCATTAACAGAGGGCAAGGTTTACGTTTGTAAATCAGGTGTTACTCTGCCAAGTTCGACTCAAAAGAATGTTGAAGAACATGTTTTTGATGGCCCTCATCCAGCAGGTCTTGCTGGTACCCACATGCATTTCTTATATCCAGTAAATGCAGAGAATGTGGCTTGGAGCATCAACTACCAGGACGTGATTGCATTCGGTAAGCTTTTCCTTACGGGTGAACTATACACGACTCGTGTTGTTTCTCTCGCGGGTCCCGTGGTGAATAACCCTCGCTTAGTGCGCACTATCGTCGGTGCTGCGCTTGAAGATATGACTGATAATGAACTCATGCCTGGAGAAGTTCGTGTCATTTCTGGCTCGGTTCTTTCTGGTACACAAGCAAGCGGACCACATGCTTATCTTGGCCGTTACCATCAGCAGGTTTCTGTCCTACGTGAAGGTCGTGATAAAGAACTCTTTGGCTGGGCAATGCCGGGCAAAAACAAGTTCTCTGTTACTCGTTCATTCCTTGGTCACATCTTTAAAGGTCAGTTGTTCAATATGACAACATCGACCAATGGTAGTGATCGTTCTATGGTTCCTATTGGTAATTACGAGCGCGTAGTGCCGTTAGATATGGAGCCAACTCTGCTACTTCGTGATCTGTGTGCAGGTGATACTGATAGTGCTCAAGCACTCGGTGCCCTTGAACTGGATGAAGAAGATCTAGCATTGTGTACCTTTGTATGTCCAGGTAAGTACGAGTACGGTTTGTTACTGCGTGAATGCCTAGATACTATCGAGAAGGAAGGGTAATTTTTCATGGCTCTTAAAAAGTTTCTTGAAGACGTCGAGCATCATTTCGAACCGGGTGGTAAGCACGAAAAGTGGTTTGCACTTTACGAAGCCGTTGCTACCGTGTTCTATACACCTGGTCTTGTGACTAAGAAAAGCTCGCACGTTCGTGATAGCGTTGATCTAAAACGTATCATGATCATGGTTTGGCTTGCTGTATTTCCTGCGATGTTCTGGGGAATGTATAATGTTGGTGGTCAAGCGATTGCTGCACTTAATGACCTGCACCCAGCGGCTGATGCACTTAATAAAGCGCTCCAGGGTGATTGGCACTATTGGTTAACACAAGCTTTGGGTGGAACATTGTCCACTGATGCAGGTGTTGGCAGTAAAATGCTCTTAGGTGCGACTTACTTCCTACCTATCTACGCTACGGTCTTTATCGTCGGTGGCTTTTGGGAAGTTCTTTTCTGTATGGTGCGTAAGCATGAAGTTAATGAAGGTTTCTTTGTTACTTCAATCCTATTCGCACTTATCGTTCCACCAACACTTCCTTTATGGCAAGCCGCTCTAGGTATTACCTTCGGTGTGGTTGTGGCAAAAGAAATCTTTGGTGGTACGGGTCGTAACTTCCTGAACCCTGCTTTGGCTGGTCGTGCGTTTCTTTTCTTTGCTTACCCAGCACAAATTTCGGGTGACCTAGTTTGGACTGCTGCGGATGGTTTCTCAGGCGCAACAGCACTGAGCCAATGGGCAAATGGTGGTAACGCAGCTCTGGTTAATAACGTAACAGGCGATGCGATTACTTGGATGGATGCCTTTATTGGTAACATCCCAGGCTCGATCGGTGAAGTGTCAACATTAGCACTAATGATTGGTGCTGCAATGATCGTTTACATGCGAATTGCATCATGGCGCATCATTGCTGGTGTTATGATTGGTATGATTGCAGTCTCAACATTGTTTAATCTTATCGGTTCAGACACTAACCCAATGTTTGATATGCCATGGCACTGGCACCTAGTTCTAGGTGGTTTTGCGTTCGGTATGTTCTTTATGGCAACAGATCCAGTATCCGCTTCATTTACTAACAATGCTAAATGGTGGTACGGCATCCTTATCGGTGCAATGTGTGTCATGATTCGTGTAGTTAACCCAGCTTACCCTGAAGGTATGATGCTGGCGATTCTATTCGCGAACCTATTCGCACCTCTGTTCGACCATGTGGTTATCGAGAAGAACATCAAGCGGAGACTAGCACGTTATGGCAAGTAATAACGACAGCATTAAAAAAACGCTGGGTGTTGTTGTCGGGTTGAGCCTTGTTTGTTCAATCATCGTATCAACAGCAGCCGTCGGACTGCGTGATGAGCAAAAAGCGAACGCAGTATTAGACAAGCAGTCTAAGATCATCCAAGTTGCTGGTATTGAAGCTTCAAATCCAGCACAAGTGAAAGAGCTGTACGGTGAGTACATTGAACCACGTTTGATTGATTTCAAAACGGGTGAATTCGTTGAGAAAGCAGAAGATGGTTCAACGGCAGCGAATTACGATCAGCGTGCTGCTGCAAAAGATCTTAAAGAGTCGACCAAACTGACGCCAGAGCAAGATGTGGCTAAGATCATCCGTCGTGCGAATACAGGTATTGTATACCTTGTTAAAAAAGACAACAAAGTGGATCAGGTTATCCTGCCTATTCATGGTAACGGCCTTTGGTCAATGATGTACGCATTCGTTGCAGTACAAACTGACGGTAACACGGTTAACGGTATTACTTACTACGAGCAAGGTGAAACTCCAGGGCTGGGTGGTGAAGTTGAAAACCCAACTTGGCGTGCGCAGTTTGTTGCAAAAGAACTGTTTGATGAAAACCATAAACCTGCTATCAAAATCGTGAAGGGCGGTGCTCCAGCTGGTTCTAAACATGCAGTTGATGGCTTATCTGGTGCAACTTTGACCAGTGTTGGTGTTCAGCACACGTTTGACTTTTGGCTAGGTAATAACGGCTTTGGTCCGTTCCTAGAGCGAGTACGTGACGGAGGTCTAAACTAATGTCCAGTGCCCAAAATGTTAAAAAGAGTATCTTAGCGCCTGTATTGGATAATAACCCAATCGCGCTACAGGTACTGGGTGTTTGTTCTGCTCTTGCAGTAACAACAAAACTAGAGACAGCATTTGTTATGACTCTTGCAGTAACGTTTGTAACTGCATTGTCTAACTTCTTTGTTTCTTCTATTCGTAACCACATTCCTAATAGTGTACGTATCATCGTTCAAATGGCGATCATTGCATCTTTGGTTATCGTGGTAGACGAAGTACTAAAAGCTTACTTATTCGATATCTCTAAACAGCTATCTGTATTTGTTGGCCTCATCATTACAAACTGTATTGTAATGGGTCGTGCGGAAGCATTCGCAATGAAATCGGCACCAATTCCATCATTCATTGATGGTATCGGTAACGGTCTTGGCTACGGCTTTGTTCTTATTACGGTGGGTTTCTTCCGTGAATTATTAGGTAGCGGTAAGCTATTTGGTATGGAAGTACTACCTCTTGTGAGCAATGGTGGTTGGTACCAACCTAATGGTCTAATGCTACTTGCACCATCTGCATTCTTCCTAATCGGCTTCTTGATCTGGATTATTCGTACGTTTAAGCCAGCACAAGTAGAAGCGAAGGAGTAAGGACGTCATGGAACATTACATTAGTCTTTTAGTTAAATCGATTTTCATCGAAAACATGGCGCTGTCTTTTTTCTTAGGTATGTGTACGTTTCTAGCGGTATCTAAGAAAGTAAAGACCTCATTTGGTCTCGGTGTGGCCGTTGTTGTTGTACTAACCATCGCGGTTCCAGTAAACAACTTGGTTTACACACATATTCTGAAAGAGAATGCGTTGATTGAAGGTGTCGACCTTAGCTTCCTAAACTTTATTGCGTTTATCGGTGTTATTGCAGCACTTGTACAAATCCTCGAGATGATTCTAGACCGTTTCTTCCCGCCTTTGTACAACGCATTAGGTATCTTCCTACCGTTGATCACCGTTAACTGTGCGATCTTTGGTGGGGTATCGTTCATGGTGACTCGTGACTACAACTTTGCTGAATCTGTCGTATACGGTTTTGGCTCTGGTGTGGGTTGGATGCTCGCTATCATCGCACTAGCAGGTATTCGTGAGAAAATGAAGTATTCAGACGTGCCTCCTGGCCTTCGTGGTTTGGGCATTACGTTCATCACTGTTGGTCTTATGGCGTTAGGCTTCATGTCTTTCTCTGGTGTTCAACTGTAAGTCGGGTAAACCGCGCAATTAATAAGGAATAGTCAATGGACATTATTCTTGGTGTCGTGATGTTTACTCTGATTGTACTGGCTTTAGTTTTAGTGATTCTATTTGCTAAATCTAAACTGGTACCAACAGGTGACATTACAATCGCTGTAAACGATAACCCTGAGTTGTCGATCGTGACACAGCCTGGTGGCAAACTACTAACAGCACTTGCAGGTGCGGGCGTATTCGTCTCTTCTGCTTGTGGTGGTGGTGGCTCTTGTGGCCAGTGTCGCGTAAAAGTTAAATCAGGTGGTGGTGACATTCTACCTACCGAGCTTGATCACATTACTAAAGGTGAAGCTCGTGAAGGTGAACGTCTTGCATGTCAAGTTGCAATGAAAACGGACATGGACATCGAACTTCCTGAAGAAATCTTTGGCGTTAAGAAGTGGGAATGTTCAGTTATCTCTAACGATAACAAAGCGACATTCATCAAAGAGCTTAAGCTGCAAATTCCAGATGGTGAATCAGTACCTTTCCGTGCTGGTGGTTACATTCAGATTGAAGCTCCTGCTCACCATGTGAAATACGCAGATTACGATATTCCTGAGGAATACCGTGGAGATTGGGATAAGTTCAACCTTTTCCGTTACGAGTCTAAAGTAACGGAAGAGACGATTCGTGCATATTCAATGGCTAACTACCCAGAAGAGCACGGTATCATCATGTTGAACGTTCGTATTGCAACTCCGCCACCGAACAACCCAGACGTAGCTCCTGGCATCATGTCATCGTTCATCTGGTCTCTAAAAGAAGGCGACAAGTGTACTATCTCTGGTCCATTTGGTGAGTTCTTTGCGAAAGACACTGACGCTGAAATGGTATTCGTTGGTGGTGGTGCGGGTATGGCGCCAATGCGTTCTCATATCTTCGACCAGCTAAAACGTCTAAACTCTAAGCGTAAGATGTCATTCTGGTATGGTGCACGTTCTAAACGTGAAATGTTCTACGTAGAAGACTTCGACGGCCTAGCGGCTGATAACGATAACTTCGTATGGCATTGTGCTCTGTCAGATCCACTTCCAGAAGATAACTGGGATGGTTACACAGGCTTTATTCACAACGTTCTTTACGAGAACTACCTACGTGATCATGAAGCGCCAGAAGATTGTGAGTACTACATGTGTGGTCCACCGATGATGAACGCTGCTGTGATCGGTATGCTGAAAGATCTCGGTGTAGAGGATGAAAACATCCTACTTGATGACTTTGGTGGTTAATTCCGCTAAGCAGTAAAACTCATGGCTAGCTCCTTACGAGCTAGCCATTGTTTTTTTAGGGCTTAACGATATTCAACTGTTAGCATTTGGTCTGATCTTTGCATCACTGACCCGAGTTGATATAGATAAAAGGTTATTGGTTAATCGACCTGTTCTCTATGTTAATTTTGATAATTTAGGAGTAAGCAAGTGAAAAAATGGCTTGTTATGTTAGCTTCTGTTTTGATTTTGGCAGGCTGTGAAAAGTCTTCCGATCAAATCCATTTAAGTGGCCCTACGATGGGGACGACGTACAACATTAAATACATCGAGCAGGAGAATCTTCCATCCCCGGAAGCGCTTCAAGCTGAAATTGATAGACTTCTTGAGCAAGTGAACGATCAAATGTCGACGTACCGTAAAGACTCAGAGCTGAGCCGCTTTAATCAACATCAAACTAGCGAGCCATTTGAAGTGTCACCACAAACGGCGACGGTAGTCAAAGAAGCCATTCGTCTTAATGCTGTCACGTTAGGTGCGCTAGATGTGACAGTGGGTCCACTGGTTAACCTTTGGGGCTTTGGTCCAGAGGCGCGTCCAGATGTTGTACCAACGGCGGAAGAGTTAGCGGCTCGTAAAGCCAGTACGGGGATTCACCATCTCTCCGTTGAGGACAATAAAATGGTAAAAGACATTCCAAACCTGTATGTTGATCTTTCAACCATAGCAAAAGGTTGGGGAGTTGATGTGGTTGCAGATTACTTGCAATCAGAGGGCATTCAAAACTACATGGTTGAAGTCGGTGGTGAGATGCGTCTTAAAGGGATTAACCGTGAGGGAGTACCATGGCGCATCGCAATCGAAAAGCCCACAGTAGATGAGCGTTCTATCCAAGAGATCATTGAACCTGGTGATATGGCGATTGCAACCAGTGGTGATTATCGTAATTACTTTGAAAGCGAAGGTGTGCGATACTCTCATATTATTAATCCTCAAACAGGCCAACCGATCAACCACAAAGTAGTCTCGGTTACCGTTCTGGACAAGTCTTCAATGACGGCTGATGGTCTTGCAACGGGTTTGATGGTCTTGGGTGAAGAAAAAGGCATGGAAGTAGCGAATCAATATAATATTGCTGCTTTCATGATAGTGAAAACGGATAATGGTTTTCAAGAATTGGCTTCAGAGGCCTATCAGCCATTCATGAACCAACAACAGTAGAGAGCATGTCTTTATGAGTACATTCCTAATCACTTTTGCAGTCTTTTTATGTGTGATTGCAGCCATGGCTGTTGGATACATTTTTCAGAAAAAGGTCGTAAAAGGCAGTTGTGGTGGTCTTGGCGCGGTTGGCATTGATAAAGTATGCAACTGCCCAGAACCCTGTGATGCACGAAAAAAACGAGAGGCACGCGAAGCCGCTCGTGCAGAGAAACTCGCAGCCTGGGATAAAGATCGTATTATGTAACGATCGAAAGCCTTGGGATTTTCTCAAGTGCTCTGATTTTCTGGACTAATGAGAAATCCTTGAACTAGGTCAACAGACCCTAGGTTCGAGGATTTTTTGTATCCCCCAAGTAATCTCTCTGACTCCAGACAGGCTATTAACCTTATCTGAGCCTCAAATCCCTGTTCTCTCAGCAATACCTTATACCAAATGACCTCACGATGCTTGATGCAGAGCGACGTTACTTTAATTGAAACTACTTTTATTGAATTCACTTGGGTATAAAACTAATGGAGAGTTTAGTTACTGGAATATATCTAAGGTTAAATAGCAATATCGGTCAGGATTCAATATACGTGATGAATTAAAATATGCGCCTGCTCAACTGAACATTCCAAATCCTATACTTGTATATGAACGATGATTCCTGAGTGACTTGTTTTTAATAGCAATATCAGTTGCTTTACTGCGTTACTTTAACCAACAGGTAGCATATTTGAAAGACTTTACTTCTGGCCCAATACATAGACATATTATATCGATGGCGATTCCTATCGCTATTAATATGCTTGTGCAAACTTTGGCAAATCTTATTGATGTATTTTTTGTCGGAAGGCTAGGCGATAATGAACTTGCCGGAGTGAGTGCTGCGGGTAACTTTCAGTTTCTGAACATGCTTTTCACACAGGTTTTGTTTGTTGGAAGTATGACGCTTGTTGCCCATGCGATAGGTAAAAAAGATATAAAAACTGCAGAGAGTATTTACAGCCACGGTATGTTTTATGGGCTTATAGTGGCATTGCTTGTGTTTATGCTGGGTAATGTTTTTTGTGGTGATTTATTAGACTATGTTCTTAATGATGCCATTGCACAAAACTTTGCGTTGGACTACCTAAAGTGGTTTATTCCATTCTTGTCACTGCAAGTTATTTACACTGTGATTGTTGGCCCTTTGTATGGGGCTGGCATGGCAAAACCTTTTACCTCGATCCAGTTAAAGTCGCAATGCGTTAACGTGGTTTTATCCCCGACTTTAATCAATGGTATTCCTGGCCTGATCCCATCAATGGGAGTGGAAGGAGCTGCTTTAGCAAGCCTTATATCAGGAGTGGTTGCTATCGTTCTTGTCATAAAGTATCTGCGCAGCCAGCAAAATCAATTAACACTGCATTTAGATAAAATTCGCCCTAATTGGGATATATTCAAACGAACATTAAAAATAGGTTTGCCATCGGGTGGAGAGTTTTTGATTAGCTTTATATCTATGACGATGGTTTACTGGATGTTGAGCCGTTTTGGGGTGATGGGGCAAGCAGGGTTTGGCTTGGGAGCGAAAGTCGCTCAGTCGCTGTTTTTACCAGCAATGGCGATCTCATTAGCAAGTCCTGCTATTGCGGCTCAAAATTTTTCTGCACGCCAATTTGATCGAGTGAGAAAAACATATGTTGTCACGGCGTTGATGTCGATGAGTGCGATGTTTGTGCTCATGCTTGTGTGTGTGTTGTTACCCGACTCTCTTGTATACTTTTTTAGTCATGACGAAGCAGTGAGAGCGGTTGCTGCGGAGTATTTAAGTTATATTGGGTTTAGCTTTCCTGCTCTTGGTTTAATATTTACTATTTCTGGAATGCTGCAAGCTCTAGGTAATACATCGCCTTCTTTTATCAATTCAGCGATCAAGCTAGCGATTCTTAGTGCTTTGTTAAGTTACTTTGCTTATCAGCCAGATTTTGTTATAGCGGATGTCTGGTGGGCAGTAATAATAGCCACACTATTTCAATCAATATTAAATGTCATGATACTAAAGGTTTATTTTATAAAGAAGCTAAGATAATGGAATTATAAATAATATGTAATCAAAGATATATTTATCTAACTGATGCGTAATTATCGACTCTATTTAAATTATAATTAATACTTAATTAAGTTGCAGTAAGCTCTAATTCTTAGGCTTACAAACCAACTCATACTATTTTCGGGAGAAAATGATGCCTAAAATTTCTGATCTTATGGTTGTCATAGGAATGACGATGCTCTTGAGTGCTTGTAATGATAATCAGCAAGCGCAGGGTCCTGCAGGTCATGCTCAAGCAGTCCCTGTTGATTCTATGCTAATACATTCTCAAAATATTGATATTTCTCAACCTTTCTCTGGCAGAACCGTTGCTTACCGTATAGCAGAAGTTCGTCCTCAAGTAGATGGAATCATCACTCAACGTTTGTTCAAGGAAGGAGCAGATGTCCAAGAAGGTCAGGTGCTATATCAAATTGAATCTTCTTCTTACCAAGCTAAATTAGATAAAGCGAAAGGCGACTTACAGTACGCACAAGAGCAACTGCGTCAAAATAAACGTTTAGCCCAGCGTTACAAAGCGTTGCTTGCCAGCCGTGCAATCAGTAAAGAAAAATATGAAGAAGCGGATTCAAACTACCGTTTATCACTGGCCAATGTTGAAATTAACAAATCCTTAGTGAAATCCGCTCAAATCAATTTGGATCATACCCAAATTAAAGCGCCAATTTCGGGTCGAATCGGAAAATCGTTTTTTTCAGAGGGCGCGCTGGTGACCAATGCTCAAGGTAATTACTTAGCGTCTATTCAGCAAATTTCTCCTTTGTATGTTGAGTTACCTATGTCTAGTCAAGACGCACTGTCACTGAGTAACAATGTGGAACAGCAATCTGCGACTCAGGATATGATTAAGTTGATGTTAGATAATGGTGTTGAGATTGAATCACCGGCCAAACTGCAATTTGCTGATATGTCAGTTAATGAGAATACTGACACAGTGACCGTTCGCCTTGAAATCCCGAACACCAATACCGCTCTATTACCAAACATGTATGTGCGTGCGGAAATAAAAACAGAAACCGATGCGAATGCTTTGTTAGTCCCACAAAAAGCCTTGACGCGCAACCCTAAAGGAGAGGCGATGGTCATGGTTATCAATGCTGAAAATAAAGTTGAAGCGCGCCCAGTAACAACAGCACAAATAGTTGGTAACGAGTGGCGAGTGACACAAGGGCTAGCGGATGGTGATCAAGTCATTACCGCAGGGTTACAGAAAATTCGTCCAGGCGCATTGGTTAATCCAACCATTGTTAACGCTCCAAAAACAAATAAGTAGAGAAATAATATGGCTCGTTTTTTTATCGATCGCCCTATTTTTGCTTGGGTGATCGCGATAGTTGTGATGCTTGCTGGTGTCCTTTCTATCATTAAGCTACCAGTTGCTCAGTATCCAAGTATTGCTCCACCGACGGTGGTCATCAGTGCAAGTTATCCAGGCGCGAATGCTAAAACCATGGAAGATACGGTGACTCAAGTCATTGAGCAACGTATGACGGGGATCGATCATTTACGATACTTGTCATCGACCAGTGACAGCTTCGGTAATACACAAATCACCCTTACCTTCAATGCAGAAGCGGATGCTGATATTGCCCAAGTGCAAGTTCAGAACAAGCTACAATCTGCCTTACCCTTATTGCCCATGGAAGTACAACAGCAAGGGGTGAAGGTTAATAAAGCCAGTGCATCATTTTTGATGGTAGTGGGCTTGTATTCACAAGATAATTCAATGGATCAAAATGATATTTCTGATTACATCAGTTCAAATATTGCTGATCCATTAAGCCGCGTTCCTGGTGTAGGAGAGATTCAAGCTTTTGGTGCTCAATATGCAATGCGTATTTGGCTTGACCCACATAAACTGACGAAATATAACTTGACCACCGCTGACGTGATTGGTGCCATTAAACAACAAAATGCTCAAGTTTCTGCTGGTCAGTTAGGCGGTTCACCGTCGGTATCAGGTCAGCAATTGAATGCGACAGTATCGGCTCAGAGTCGTTTGAAAACGCCTGAAGAGTTTAGAGATATTATTGTCAAATCCGATGCTTCTGGCGCGTCAATTTTGTTAGCGGATGTCGCTCGAGTCGAGCTGGGTGCGGAAAACTACGCGGCCAAAGTCTTTTATAATGGTCAACCATCAAGTGGTCTAGGGATCAAGCTTGCCTCTGGGGCTAATGCCTTGGATACAGCGGAAGCGGTTAAAGCAAAAATTGATGAGTTGAAGCCCTTTTTCCCAGCAGGGTTAACCGCGGTTTACCCTTACGATACAACGCCATTTGTTGAAAAGTCGATTGAAGGGGTTGTGCACACGCTATTTGAAGCTGTGATCCTTGTTTTCTGTATTATGTATCTGTTCCTGCAGAATTTCCGTGCAACGCTAATACCAACCATTGCAGTACCTGTCGTTCTTCTTGGTACGTTTGCTGTCCTTTCTCTTGCAGGCTTCTCTATCAATACGTTAACGATGTTTGCCATGGTACTTGCGATTGGTTTGCTTGTTGATGATGCTATCGTTGTGGTTGAAAACGTCGAAAGGATCATGCATGAAGAGGGGCTTAGTGCCCTCGAAGCGACTCGCAAATCAATGGATCAGATCACCAGTGCTTTGGTGGGGATTGGATTGACGCTCTCAGCCGTATTTGTCCCAATGGCATTTATGTCTGGCTCAACAGGTGTTATCTATCGTCAATTCTCAGTCACCATTGTGACGGCCATGGCATTGTCGGTATTGGTTGCTTTGATATTAACGCCAGCTTTGTGTGCGACAATGCTAAAGCCAATCGATCATAATGCCGAATCAAAAGGTTTCTTTGGTTGGTTTAACCGTGGCTTTGAACGCTTAACTCAGCGCTATGAAGTGGGCGTTGCGGCGATGATTAAACGCTCGGTTAGAGTGATGTTGATTTTTGCCGCACTCACTGCTGCCGTTGGTTGGATGTTTACAAAAATGCCAACCTCATTTTTGCCTGAAGAAGACCAGGGTATCTTGTTTGGTATGACTATTTTGCCAGCCAACTCGACACTAGAGCAAACGGAAGAGGTGATGGGGAAAATTTCCGATTACTACCTAAATAATGAGAAAGAGTCAGTAAATAGCGTTTTCACTGTTTCAGGATTTAGTTTCGCGGGTAGTGGTCAGAACATGGGCTTGGCCTTCGTTAGTTTAAAAGATTGGTCTGAGCGTACTGAGCCAGGCACTGATGTTAACTCTGTTGTTGGCCGTTCTATGGCATATTTCCAGCAGATTAAAAACGCTTTGTCTTTTGCTTTTGCACCTCCGGCGGTAGTAGAACTGGGTACGGCGAGTGGCTTTAATTTCTACTTGCAGGATAGAAGTGGCCAAGGTCATGACAAACTGATTGCCGCACGAAATCAATTATTAGGGATGGCGGCTCAGAATCCAAACCTTGTTGGCGTGCGTCCAAATGGTCAGGAAGATGCGCCGATTTATCAAATTGATATTGACCAAGCAAAAGTAGGAGCTTTAGGGATCGATATGCAATCGGTCAATCAAGTTCTTGCCACGGCATGGGGTGGTAGCTACGTAAATGACTTTATTGACCGTGGTCGGGTGAAAAAAGTCTTCATTCAGGGTGATGCTCCATATCGAATGAAACCGAGTGATCTTGATACGTGGCATGTACGAAATAAAAACGGTGAAATGGTGCCATTCTCGGCCTTTGCTTCCGGTCAGTGGCAGTATGCGTCACCAAGACTCGAGCGTTTCAATGCGACGCCTGCAGTCAATATTAACGGTGGTGTTGCACCAGGTTATAGTACTGGTCAAGCGATGCTGGATATTGAAGAAATGGTGAAAAAATTACCACCAGGCTTTGGTATTGAGTGGAACGGTTTATCTTATGAGGAGCGCCTCTCAGGTAACCAAGCGCCAATGCTTTATGCATTATCTATTCTGGTTGTATTCTTAGTATTAGCGGCATTGTACGAAAGCTGGTCGGTCCCGTTTGCGGTTATTTTAGTCGTACCACTGGGTATTCTTGGTGCTGTTATGGCAATGAACGGTCTACATATGGCCAATGATGTCTTTTTCCAAGTTGGTCTATTGACCACGGTGGGACTTGCCACTAAGAACGCGATTCTGATCGTGGAGTTTGCCAAAGAATATTACGAAAAAGGCGCGGGACTGGTTGAAGCGACATTACATGCAGTACGTGTTCGCTTACGTCCGATTATTATGACTTCGTTAGCATTTGGCCTTGGTGTTGTACCGCTTGCGATCAGTACTGGTGTTGGTTCAGGCGGTAAAAATGCGATTGGTACAGCGGTACTGGGAGGCATGCTCAGTTCTACTTTCTTGGGTATTTTCTTTATTCCAGTCTTCTTTATTATTGTGGAACGTATTTTTAGCCGCAAAAAGAAACAACAAGATAAAGTAAACATAGAGCTAACTAAGAAATAACGGTTACCGCTCACCTGAATATGAATAACGCTACGGTAACGTGGCGTTATTTTTTATTGGGTCTTGTGCATTCACATGCCTTAAGGTTGATCGATTCTATTTGGATATACCCTCAGGCTTAAACTTGCGATATACTGTTTTTTTGAACAGTATTTTGTGTGTCGGACGTGCAGGAACAAGTCAGAAAAATCATTCATGTTGATATGGATTGCTTTTATGCCGCAGTTGAAATGCGTGACAATCCGAGTCTATGTGGCATCCCCCTTGCCGTAGGAGGGAATGAAAAACAACGGGGTGTGATCAGTACGTGTAACTATGAAGCTCGAAAGTTTGGGGTACGCAGTGCTATGCCAACCGCTAGGGCACGACAGCTGTGTCCTAATTTGCAAGTTGTCCCCGGTCGCATGGCAGTTTACAAGCAAGTTTCTCAACAAATCAGAGCGATCTTTGAACGTTATACGCTCATTATTGAACCTCTGTCTTTGGATGAAGCGTATTTGGATGTGACACACTCGATGGCTTGTCGAGGTTCGGCGACTTTGATTGCGGAATCGATTCGCGCTGATATTCAACGTGAGCTAGGATTGACAGCTTCAGCTGGTGTGGCCCCGATTAAGTTCTTAGCTAAAGTGGCTTCTGATATGAATAAGCCTAATGGACAGTTTGTTATCCCTCCGGATAGGGTACAAGAAGTCGTGGATAAGCTTCCATTAGAGAAAATCCCTGGGGTGGGGAAAGTCAGTTTAGAGAAGCTGCATAAAGCGGGCTTCTACCTTTGTGAAGACATTAAAAACGCCGATTATCGTGAGCTATTGCGTCAGTTTGGTCGTCAAGGTGCATCGCTGTGGAAGCGCAGCCATGGTATTGATGAGCGAGCCGTCGAGGTTGAACGCGAACGTAAATCGGTCGGTGTTGAGCGTACTTTTAGCAAAAATATTAAGACCTATGACCAATGTTGGCAGGTGCTTGAAGACAAACTGTACCCTGAACTGAAACTGCGCTTAGAAAAAGTCAGTCCGAGCAAGAGCATTATAAAACAAGGAATCAAGGTTAAGTTTGCTGATTTTCAATTAACCACAATCGAGCATGTGCATCCAGAACTTGAGCTAGAAGATTTTAAAATTCTGCTTAGTGCTATTTTGCAACGACAAAAGGGCCGAGAAATTCGCCTGTTGGGTTTAAGTGTGATGCTTAAACCCGAAGAGCAGGAAAAACAACTCAGTTTTTTTTAGGCTCGGGCTATTTCGACTTGTTGTATTACTTGTTCGAAAGAGACGTTAGCCATGGTCCCGTAGCCTTTTAATTTATTCGCCTTGAGCTTCGTGATCATGGGGGTACTAATGCCGCAAAGGAAGCGTGCTACGGCAGCATGACTGATGGTCGTGGGAGAGAGCTCAGTGTACTCATTAATCCAAGCGGCTAAATCGGTCGTTGAGGGCAGTTCAAGTTGTGGATGTGGGAAAGAAGCGACTTGTCCTCGACATACGGAGCAATGACCACACTTCGATGGTGCATTATGGTCAGCAAAATAGTGAGCAAGTTGATGGCTCAAACACGTTGAGGATTGGAATAGAGCCAACATAGCGTGGATGCGGCCAATGTCTTTCTTTTCTTTGGCCTGAAACAGTGAAATCAGATGTTGGCCAAGATCAGTAGTAGGCTTAACATCAGGTTGAACCGAGTATACGTCGGTCAGCTGTTTGCTTTCTAGTTCGATCCAACCGCGTTGATGAAAATAATCTAACGCAGTAATAACGCGACTTCGCTCTGCTTGAAATTGTTCCCACAAAGCATTCATGTCAACTTGGCACCAAACCTTTGCTTTGGCTGAACAATGAAAGATGGATTCAACAAAGTGGCGACGTTCTCCTTCAAATTGATGGACAATAAATGACTCTTCACGAAGGAACTTAAAGCGATATTCTGCAAAATAGCTGTATTTTGCCCGTATCACTTGTGCCAGTTCAAGGTAGACTAATAATGTCTTGAGGGGTAATTGTCTAATGTTACTGTCGCGCGATAAGCGCTGTGTCATCACTTCCCACTGGTTAGGGTGCTGATTGATTTGTTCTAATACGAAGTCGATCGAACTGGGTTCTGGCGTATCCCCATAAACAAAGTTTTCTAATACGGTTAAACCTGCAGTGTTACCCAACAGAATACACTCTGAGCGCAGCCCATCGCGTCCAGCTCGACCAATTTCTTGAGCGTAGTTCTCGATCGATTTGGGTAAATCAAAATGAATGACTCGGCGGATATCGGCTTTATCGACGCCCATCCCAAAGGCGATGGTTGCGACAATACAGTCAATTTGGTTGGTCATAAATTGTTGTTGAATTTTTTCCCGTATTTCATGCTTCATTCCTGCATGGTAGGCATGAGCACTGATGCCTAAATGGATCAGGAAACTGGCAATTTGTTCTGCGGTTTGTTGTTGTGTCACATAAACAATCGAAGGAAGCTTGGGTTCGCCTGTGATCAATTCACCAAGTCGAGTTTGCTTTTGAGCTTCTTCACATTGTATGACAGATATATCTAAATTTGACCGATAGAAACCGGTTATGGTCATATGTTCACTGGCGATATGAAACTTTTGCTGCATATCCTTGATCACATCGGGTGTAGCGGTTGCGGTGAGCAGTAACGCTTGCGGAATGTTTAACTCTTGCTGATATTGAGGCAATTTAAGGTAGTCTGGGCGAAAGTTATGCCCCCATTCAGATATGCAGTGTGCCTCATCAACAACCATCAAGGAGATGGGAACTTGGCGGATAAATTGGCGAAAGCGTTCATTCTTAAGCCTCTCGACTGAAATCATCAGAATTTTGATCTGTCCTTTTTTCACCGCTTGCATAATTTGCTGCGTTTCTTCTCTACTTTGCGCACTTTCAATCGCAGCAGCGGCAATTCCACGGCTTTGTAAGAATTGTAATTGATCCTTCATTAAGGCCAGCAGTGGTGAAATGACCAAGGTTAAATTGGGTAGATGGAGAGCAGGTAGCTGATAGCAAAGAGACTTCCCTGAGCCAGTAGGGAAAATAGCAGCAGCGGAGTGCCCGTTCATGACTGCTTCAATAACCGACTCTTGCCCTTTTTTAAGTGAATCGAAACCAAAAGTAAACTGGAGAGTCTGAAGGAGTAGGTTACTTTGCATTGTAAGGCAGCCTTAGTTTAATGGTAAACTTTGATACATTAACACAGATTTACTGCGGAACGCGTTTCTAAAAAGTATGAATAAAGTCGAGCTAGTGCAAAAAATTATTCAACACCTTGAGCATAAGCGGCAGGTTACTTACGCTTCGACTCAGCGTGCTGTTGATGCAGCAACAAATGAAGAGACAGTCCCTGAGCATAAATACGATACGCTTGCACTAGAAGCGGCTTATCTTGCTCATGGACAAGCAATGCGCTTACATGAAAATGAAGAAGAACTTCGCCAGTACCGTGCATTATTGGTGCGCTCATTTACTGATTTGGCCGTTTCTGTTGGAGCTTATGTTGAGCTACAAGATGAAGAGAATTGCGAAAAAGTATTTTTTATAGGACCATGTGCGGGTGGTTTGAAAGTTGAGCATGAAGAGAAAACCGTATTTGTGCTTACGCCTCATTCGCCGCTTGGCCGTGCTTTGATGGGCAAACGCGAAAGCGATGAGTTTGAAGTGAATATCGCAGGCGATGTCCATTTCTATGAATTGATTAAGGTTTGCTAAATAGTTCTATGATAGTGATAAGCGGCGAATGAAAGCAGTGCCCAGGTGTGAGTTTACGACCTTGGGTATACACAAATCAGTGTAGCGGTATCATTTAGGAGTGGGTCTTGTTGAGCTTGCTTTAATGTGCCACTCCTCTAAAAAAAAGAGAAATGAATGAATAAATTACTTACCCTTTCTTTATTGATGTTTAGTGCAAGTGGTTTAACCGCCCAGTGCCATGTGGATATTAAAAATGAAGTCCGTTTAGATGGTCAAGCGTTAGAAATCACTAAGAGCAATGGTGAGAAAGTTAGAGTGGATAACAACGATGATTTGCTCATTGATGGTAAATTGATCACTCTAAATGAAAGCCAGAAAGAAGCGATAAAAAGCTATCGTGAAAAGCTCAATTCGTATATTCCTCAAGCTAAGCATCTCGCTGATGAAAGTCTTGCATTAGCTAATGATATTATTGACGACATTGCACAGAGTATCGATTCCCCGGCTGCTTTTGATAACGTTAAAGTAGCCGCAAACAAGTTCTTTACGGATGTGGAAGCGCGTTATTTTAAAGACGGTGACTTTATCCTTCCAGCTGAAAGTTTCGATTCGATGATGCAATCTTGGTCAAAGGATTTAGAGAAGGCTCAAGCGTTGTTTAGCAGTGAGTTTTTGGGCAGTGCATTTGAAGCGCTATCGGTGAAAATGAAAGAAGATGGCGGTCTTAATTTAACGGAGCTGTCCAAAAGCTTGTCTTCTTTACAAGCAAAAGTAGAGCAAAGGCTATCGGAGCACTCAAAAGAAATGGAGCAGAAAGCAAAAAGCTTGTGTGACTCACTTGATGGTATCGCAGAACAAGAGCAGGAGTTACACAAGAAAATACCAGAACTGAAAAACTATCAAGTTTTCACTATCTAGTTCTGTATCGGTTAATTTCATTTTCAAAACATCTACCCAAGTGACTTAAAAACGCTTGATTCAGAGTGATATCACTGAGTTTAAGAAAGAGCGCCAATGATTCGGCGCTCTTTTTTTGTTTCGCGGTTATCTACAAGAGTTAGGTATTATTCTTTCAATGACCGTTCGTATTAGTCTTGGGCATTCATTTGAGTGAGCTTATCACCGACAGGTTGTGAAAAATTAAACCCATCATGCTCATCCCAATTAATGGACCATGTCATAACCCCGGCATAATTTGGATAGTTAAATGCAGGTTTCACCGTGCCGCATGACGTACCTTTGGTTAAACAATCTAGCGCATCGAGAATATTTTGAATAGGAGCTTGGCCTGAGTTGGCTGAGCTTGGGCCTGATGGCAAGCCTATCGCTACTTGGTCATCACGCAATGGTTCAAACATGGTGCCATCTGCCAATTCAAACCCTTCGATTAACATTTTTGATTGGGCAACCATCATATCTACAGAACCTTCAGGTGCTGAGCCAGACAAATATGGGTTGGGTAGTCCGCCATTGTTGTAAAGTTGAACGTGAAGCAGATCGAGCGTGCTGCGTGTTTCGTTAATTAGAGGAATGTAGGCGCCCCAAATACCACTGTAAGCCACATAACCACCTTGTACATAAGGATGTTCTGGTGCCATTGTTAGGTACATATCACCGCCCATGTTTTGCTCAATTTTCAGTAAAGCTCGGCCAAGACGGGCTTGAATCTGAGAACCGTGCAGAAGGTTTGAACCACTCTCTAGATCGACATCCAAACCATCAAAGCCCCATTCTGCAATAATATTGGTCAGACTTGAGATGAATTTTTCCTCATCTTGATCGGTATTTAAGGTAATGGTTCCCTCTGCACCACCAAGAGATAACACAAACTTTTTGCCTTTGGCTTGGAGTGCGGCCATATCTTGCTTAAATTGCGTAGGATCTAATGCTGGGCAATCACTATAGATATCACCAGAATAGAGATTAAAGTGAACCGTGCCATCACTATTACGGTCATTTTCTGCAAAGGCGATATCAATGACATCCCAAGCATCTGACATATCGGCTAATCGCATAGGGCAGCCAGCACCATTGACAAAATTGTGCCAGTAGCCGATCAGTTTATGGCGTTTCTCGGTTTGTTCAACCACCGTCAATGAAACAGCATCGGAGAGGGCAGTTGTATCAGCAAGATCGGTTGCTTGAGCACTAACTGTAAAGCTCCCAATAGCAGCGGGTGTCCAATTGGCTGAGTATGGCGCTGTTGTATCGGTTGCGATGATTGTCCCATTGACTAAAAAGTCGACGTGTTTGATACCAGAAGTCAGCGAGGTTGCGTCAGCGCTCAGAGCAAGATTTTTGCCTAAGCCCACGGTTTGGCCTGCACTGGGTGATGTTAATGAAACCACTAAGTCTTGGTCACTGACCGTCACGTTAACTAAAGATTCTGATGTGTTATTGTCATTGTCTGTTGCTACGGCTTTTAGTTGATTTTCACCAACTCGCGTTGCATTCCAAGTGACCGAATAGGGGGCTTGAGAGACGACCCCTAGGCTTGAATTATTTGCAAAAAACTCAACTTGAGTGATATGGCCATCGGCATCCTGAGCATCGGCAGTCAGTTCAATGCTTGTGCCTGCCAGCAAGATTTGTCCTGCTGCTGGTGAAGTCATGGTCACTTCGGGCGGGGTTGTGCATGCCCCTAGGCCAGTCCAAGCGTCTTGCCAATGCATACCAACGCCTGGTTCATAAGCCCAAGCGGCATCAGAAGAACACCAACCAGCGATGTCGCAGCGATATTTTTGGTTGAGGTTCGACACCAACGTTCCTGCTTCATATCGATTGCCTGAGGTGTAGGGGACAGCGTCGCTACAGCCACGAGAGTTTACCTCAGCCACGACGAGTGAGACTTCTTGGCTAAAGGTCGATAGCTGAGAGTCATCGGTTGCCTGTGCTTTAATCTGATTATTACCTGCTTGAGCTGTCCATAGAAATTCGTATGGCGCATCAGTATCAATAGCAACAGATTGGTTATTAACGAAAAATTCTACTTGTGTCACTAAGCCATCTAAGTCATCGGCTTGGGCACTTAATAAAATCGCCTCTCCTACTTTTGGTGTTTCACTGCCTGTAGGGCTCGTCAGGGAAATACTCGGAGGGGGTAATTCGGTTTGTGGTTGAACCACAATAGCGATATGGGCTTTGGTCATTGAGCCTTGGTCATCTGTCGCTATTGCCGTTAATTGAGAGGTGCCTTCGATGGCTGTCCAGTCAACACTAAAGGGGGTTTTAGTTACGACTGCAATCGACTGTTGGGCAGCCAAAAACTCTACTTGAGTGATTTGACCATCTTTGTCATCGGCATCGACGAGCAGCGTAATTAAGCTGCCCTCAGGAACAATGGCGTTGTTGGTTGGAGAGGAAAAAGAAACGCTCGGTGGGAGGTTTCCGCCTATGCCATCACATTGGCCAAGGTTTTTCCATTCGCCCCATTGCTCTGAATGCTCGACAGGATTTTTGCCTTTGGTCCAGTGCGCTGCTTCATAAGCATTACCCTGTATTTGGACTTTATCGCCAGAAGTATAAGTCTCAACTTTATCCCAATAAGGTAATGTGTCACAGGGATAGGCATGGACTTGGTAACTGGCGCTCAGTGCCGCAATTATCGCACCATGCAAGAACGTTAATTTCATTTTTCTCTCCCGAGCCAGTATGAGGCTCAATAACATCAAACAAACAAATAAATCGCTCAAGATAATTGCACATAGCAGGACAATATTGGAGTTAATAAAAGTGTCACTATGGTGAAATTGTTTGTTTTGAACCGCCCATCACACTGGGACTTAGAGGATTGTTATCTTTGCGGATTTTTCTTAGGTTAGAGTCACATTTGCTAGTTAACCTCTATAGCTGAGAAGAAAAGAATGAATTTAGATAGCTAGGCAGTAGCGTTTGATGGATTAAAACGATAATGAAGAATTAGTCACTATATAGTTGCGGCTTTATTGATATTAATGTACCGTACTAGCCAACTAGTTCATTGATGTGTGTAAGTGGTATGACACAACAAACTTCTTCTCAACCTCGTGAGCATTTTGGCTCGCGTCTTGGATTTATTTTAGCAGCAGCAGGCGCCGCAGTTGGTTTGGGCAATATTTGGGGCTTTCCTACCCAAGCCGCAAGTAATGGTGGTGGTGCCTTCTTATTGGTTTACTTAATATTAATCCTTATTGTTGCTTTTCCAATGCTGGTGGTTGAAATGGCCATTGGTCGCCATGGTCAAGCTAACCCAGTCGACAGTATGCATTCTCTGACGAACAATGCTGCGGGTAAAAAGCTTGGTGGTCTCGTTGGCTGGATAGGCTTAAGTGTACCGAGTGCAGTACTAGCCTTCTACTCGATAGTTGGTGGTTGGCTAATTTGCTTTATGTTGGGTGCCATTACTGATCTTATGGGGATGGAAGCGGCCACACAGTGGTTAAAAGGTTTCAGTGTTGAACGTAATGTATTTGGCACAATAAGCTTTTATGTCCTGACTATTTTGATTGTTCAAGGTGGGGTGAAGCAAGGAATAGAGAAGTGGTCCACACGTCTAATGCCTGCTCTTTTTGTACTGTTTGCTCTGTTGTTTGCTTATATCATGACGCAAAGCGGTGCCATGGAAGGTTTGAAGCATTACCTAGTGCCTGATTTCGAAAAAATATGGGATCGTAAGCTTATCCTAGCCGCTATGGGGCAAGGTTTCTTCTCTCTGACCATCGGTGGCTGTTCGATGCTTATCTATGGCTCTTACCTGAGTAAGAAAGAGAACCTGCCGAAGATGGCGATGAACGTAACAATGGTTGATACTGCCGTTGCCTTTATTGCTGGTCTAGTGGTGATGCCAGCGATGTTCGTTGCAATGCAAAAAGGTGTTCAAATCTATGCAGAAGATGGCTCACTATTAAGTTCAGACACCTTGGTATTTACCGTTCTACCACTGATGTTTGATAGCCTAGGTGTGCTTGGGCAAATCTTTTCCATTGTGTTCTTCTTACTATTGACGATTGCGGCCCTAACATCTTCAATCTCGATGCTTGAATGTCCGGTGGCGCTAGTTGGTGAACGATTCAATACCAAGCGAAGCACAACAAGCTGGGTATTGGGTGGCTTAATTGCGTTATTCAGTGTCGTTATTGTCTTTAACTTTGGGACTCTGTTTGGCATGGTTGCCACTATCGCAACCCAGTACCTGCAACCTATAGCTGCGTTACTGTTCTGCTTATTTGGCGGCTGGGTATGGAATCGTCATTCGAAAATAAAAGAGCTTGAACAAGGTTGTCCTGAGTTTACTCAAGGATGGTTTGGGAAAGTCTGGCCAGTATATGTAAAGTTTGTTTGTCCGATTCTGGTCGCGACAGTCATTTGGGCTTCGTTCGGCTAATAAGTTGACTCAAAACACAAAGGAAAGGGCTTGATGAATGCATCAAGCCCTTTTTCTATTCGTTGTGTATGTTGCCGTTGCGATGAACGATTAACGGAACTGGCCTGCCTCAGGTAAAAAGTCGAACCCTGCTGTTGCCAGTTTTGCTTCAAGAGCAGTACGTTCAAGATCAAAAAATGCAGCTAATTTATCCAGATCACCACCGAAGTCATCGCGTAATTTCATATTAACGATGCTCATCAGCATGATGGGGTCCATAGATTCAAAGTTAGCCAGATTCATCATTTATCCTCGAAATCAGAGATCAGGAGGTTTGCCGCAGCAAAGGCCGCCTTTTCTCTTACGTCTCTAGAGAGAGACTCGTCAGCCGCAACGTCGTTCAGTGCTTTCACTGCACATGAAATTGCGTGGGGAATGTAAGCTTGATCACCACTACCGATTTGAGCGTAGAGCTCACGAACCAAATCACAACAGCCGTATACTTGCATGACTAAACCTTTCATCAGTATTAAATGACGTCAACTATACACATTGCTGTTTTGAAACTCAAAGTAGGGAGTTGCTTGAGTTCAAACTTACGAGTGATTTGAGCGGTTTCAAACGATCAAAAAGGGCTGACCGAAGTCAACCCTTTTCATCGTTATGCATTCAGCCTTATGTGCTTGGCGCAGCTTACTGAAGTTGAGCCTTAACGTGCTCAACGATGTCTGCCATTGCAACGGCTGTCTTCTCACCAGAGCGGCGGTTCTTGTACTCGAAGTTACCTTCTTTCATTGAACGATCACCGATCACGATAGTGTGAGGAATACCGATAAGTTCCATATCAGAGAACATTACGCCTGGGCGCTCTTTACGGTCATCGAATAGTACTTCGATACCCATAGCTGTCAGTTCAGCGTACAGCTTCTCAGCTGCTTCTTTCACTTCTTCTGACTTGTGCATGTTCATAGGAACGATAGCCACTTGGAAAGGTGCTAGTGCGTCAGGCCAGATGATGCCGTATTTGTCGTGGTTCTGCTCGATGGCAGAAGCAACAACACGTGATACACCGATACCGTAACAACCCATCTCTAGGATGACGTTCTTACCGTCAGGACCAAGCACACCACAGTTCATTGCTTGAGAATAAACATTACCTAGTTGGAAGATGTGACCAACTTCGATGCCACGTTTAAGCATTAGCGTACCTTGACCACAAGGGCTTGGATCGCCTTCTACTACGTTACGTAGGTCTTCAACTTGGCCTAGCTCAACGTCACGACCCCAGTTGATACCGAAGTAGTGTTTACCGTCGATGTTTGCGCCTGCGCCGAAGTCACTCATTGCTGCAACAGAGCGGTCAACGATGAATGGCAGTTCAAGACTAACAGGGCCTAGAGAACCAGCGCCAGCACCGATAAGTGCGCGCATTTCCTCTTCAGATGCCATCTCTAGTGGAGAAGCAACTTGAGGTAGGTTTTCTGCTTTCACTTCGTTTAGTTCGTGGTCACCACGAACGATAAGAGCGATGATGTCCGCGTCTACTTCATCAGATGCTTTAACGAAAAGTGTTTTAACGGTTTTCTCGATAGGCATGTCGAACTGTTCAACAAGCTCAGCGATTGTTTTCGCGTTTGGCGTATCAACTAGCGTCATTTCTTGAGTAGGTTCAGCACGCTCACTTGCAGGCGCTGCCGCTTCTGCTTTTTCGATGTTCGCTGCATAATCAGACTCAGTAGAGAATGCGATTAGGTCTTCGCCGCTTTCAGCGAGTACGTGGAACTCTTGAGAGCCGCTACCACCGATAGCGCCAGAATCAGCAAGTACTGGACGGTACTCAAGACCCATGCGATCGAATGCTTTACAGTAAGCATCGTGCATCGCTTGGTAAGATTTCTCTAGACCTTCTTTGTCGATGTCGAAACTGTATGCGTCCATCATGCAGAATTCACGTGCACGCATGACGCCGAAACGTGGGCGACGCTCATCACGGAATTTAGTTTGGATTTGGTACAGGTTTAGCGGAAGCTGTTTGTAAGAGCTCACTTCGTTACGAACAAGGCTAGTGATCACTTCTTCAGCGGTAGGGCTAAGAACAAACGGACGAGTATGACGGTCAGTAAAGCGAAGTAGCTCAGGACCCATCTTCTCAGAACGGCCTGTCTCTTCCCATAGTTCAAACGGCTGAACAACGGGCATCAAAGTTTCGACTGCACCTGCATTGTCGATTTCTTGACGAACGATGTTTTCGACTTTACGCAGCACACGTAGACCAGTAGGCAGCCAGGTATAAAGACCTGAAGCCAGCTTACGGATCATACCCGCGCGAAGCATAAGCTGATGGCTTACTACTTCTGCGTCGTTTGGAGTCTCCTTTAGAGTAGAAAGAAGATAATTACTGGTACGCATTAAATTTATCCGTTTATTAAAGTGAATACTCAAGCCGGAATGGACAGGAGTATGAGGCCCCAGAGGGGGGAAACTGTTAGCCCGCTATAATATCAGTCAAATGCCTTTGTCAAAAGCTTTCGATTGCAGTTACTGTTATTAAGTTATCTCTCACAATGAACTTAACGTTGAGATCGAACAAATTTACTGCATATTCTTTGTCATCACGCGTCATTTTTTTATAAGCTGGGCGTGGGTCTTGTGCCAGAACTTGCTCAATGACAGCCGTGACATATTCAGCATCTTGGCGTTGTTCAAGCCTCGTTTGTGCCGATAATGAAAAAGTAACTTGTGTCTTTTGTGGTTCTTCTTCCGCATAGCCTCCCGCAGCCGCTTCAACAGCATCTGAGTAAGGGATATAAGGTTTAATATCGATGATAGGTGTTCCGTCAACCAAATCGACACTCCCAAGATCAAGATAAATCTGATCGCCTTTTTTGCTGATGCCCCTGACTTCTACAGCAGACATACCAATGCCATTGGGCCTGAAGGTTGAGCGAGAAGCAAAGACCCCGATGCGTTCATTGCCCCCCAATCTTGGAGGGCGCACTGTCGGTTTCCACCCAGCATCTAAATTTTGATCGAACAAAAACAACAGCCATACATGAGAAAACTGTTCCAAACCACGTACGGCTTCTGGACAATTTGCTCTGCCAATGAGTTTGACACGCGAGCGTGCAGCCGTCACCAATCGAGGTTGGCGAGGAACGGCAAACTTTTCTTTATAAGGGCTCTCAACCCATCCTATTGGCTCTACTGCGTACATAATTTGTTTCTTTTTCACTCTTGCTTTTGTTGAACTTCAAATAATAAATGCTCTTTCAGAGGATTGCTCTAATTTAAGACGACTCTTGTGATTTTCTCTTTTTCTTACGGCTCTCACTATAGTTTTGTTTTATTTGTTGCATAGGGCGGCCTTGTTGGTGTGGTTTGCTCATTTTTTATATTGATTGTTTAAATGATTATTTTTCCATTCATATCTAGATGTTTTATCTATTAAATTGCAATTTAAAGGTTAAAAAAACGCCTATGATTAATCAATTGTAACATTTGTGGCTTTGATTTAGTGTGAGGCTCAAGTACCCTGCAAAAGTTTGTGACATTTTGTTTACATTATGCAGTGGTAAATACCAAGGAGGGAACAAATGGGATCATCTGCTTCAATTAATAAACAACCTGCTCCGAAGAAGTCGCTATTTACACGCTTCCTTGATGCGGTTGAGTATTTGGGTAACCTTTTACCTCACCCAATCACACTTTTTGCGATTTTCTGTTTAGCGATTATTGTCATGTCTGGCATCGCTGGTTTTTTTGGGGTCTCCGTGGTGGATCCTCGTCCTGAAGGAGCGCCGGGTCGAGCCGCTAATGGCATGATTGAAGTTGTCAGCCTTTTAAATGCACAAGGCTTGGAACTTATCGTAACCAATCTTGTGAAAAACTTTGTCGGTTTTGCTCCGTTAGGGACCGTATTGGTTGCGATGCTTGGTGTGGCCATTGCTGAATACTCAGGCTTACTTTCGGCTGCGATGCGTGGGTTAGTGATGGGCGCTTCACAGCGCATGGTAACAGTAACGGTCGTTTTTGCCGGTATCATGTCTAATACAGCATCGGAATTGGGCTATGTGGTGCTGATTCCATTAGCTGCCATGCTATTCCATTCCTTGGGGCGTCATCCACTTGCAGGCTTAGCCGCCGCATTTGCTGGTGTGTCTGGTGGTTACTCAGCAAACTTACTGATTGGTACGGTTGACCCATTGCTATCAGGTATCACTCAGACCGCAGCACAAATGATTGACCCGACTTATACCGTTGGCCCAGAAGTGAACTGGTACTTCATGTTTGTTTCTACTTTCTTCATTGCGATTACGGGTGCTTTTGTTACGGAGAAGATCGTTGAGCCCAAATTAGGCAAATACAATGAAGAGGATGCGTCTGAAGATCTTTCAAAAGACAAGCTAGGTGGTCTTACCGCTCAAGAGAAAAAAGGTCTGAAAGCGGCAGGCCTTGCTGTTTTGGTTGTTTCAGCTTTAATTGCTTGGACCATTGTTCCTGCTGATGGTGTGCTGCGTTCGGCTACGGGTACGGTTTCAGGATCACCATTTCTGAAAAGTATAGTGGCGTTTATCTTTGTGTTCTTTGCTATACCTGGCTTCGTCTACGGTCGCGTTGTGGGCACGATGAAAAATGACCGTGATGTCATTAATGCCATGTCTAAATCCATGTCTTCAATGGGGATGTATATTGTTCTAGTCTTCTTTGCTGCTCAGTTTGTTGCTTTCTTTAAGTGGACCAACTTCGGTCAAGTATTTGCGGTAGCAGGGGCTGATTTCTTACAAACGATTGGTTTAACCGGACCTGCGCTGTTTTTTGCCTTCATATTGATGTGTGGTTTTATTAACTTAATGATCGGTTCTGCCTCTGCACAGTGGGCAGTAACGGCTCCGATTTTTGTGCCAATGCTGATGCTTGTTGGTTATGCACCAGAGACGATTCAAGCGGCATACCGTATCGGCGACTCTACGACCAACATTATCACACCGATGATGAGCTATTTTGGTCTGATTCTCGCTGTTGCAACTCGTTATGTGAAAAACTTAGGAATAGGAACGCTGATTGCGACAATGCTTCCTTACTCTATCTGTTTCATTATTGGTTGGAGTGTGCTGTTTTATCTTTGGGTGTTTGTATTTGGTCTACCTGTTGGCCCAGAAGCGGCAACCTATTATCCTGCGAGATAAAAATAGACTAGACATTGGTCGCCTCGGTGACAGCGTTTTAAATAAAGTCTCTATTTAAATAAAACACCTAGGTGTCACCGCAACAACCATTTAAAAAGCCTGCGTTTATAAGCGCAGGCTTTTTATGAGTATTAGGTTCCTAAATCACTACTATGCTGCATAGTGGGTAGGGTGTTGCACTTCATGTGGCGTAAGGCCAATTTATGCGTACAATGGTTATTGTGTTAAGTTATGTTTATTTAGTATACCTATGAGTCCGCTCTCATCATTACCTTCCTTTTGAAGTCTCAGAATAATACGCTCTATAACTGAACTTGCAGTGAAGTATGACTCAGGACTTGGATGGGATTCAATATAACCAGACTTTACAAATTCATGCATTAATTCATCTAGTGTTATGTCCTTATTGTCGAACCTTAATAGGGTATCTTTCTCAGCTTCAAAGAGTAGTTTTAAAGTTTCAACTCTATTTTCATTCCAATATTTATTTGGAAAATCGGACTCTCCTTGAAGTTCTTTTTTTACTATTCTTCCATCTAATAAAGATGTGTTAACATCATCCTTCATAAATTTATAATGTTTTGTCATGTACATATCTTCACCACCAGAAACCATCCATGCAGGATAAGCCCCGTCACTATTAGGTTTTCTATATGGAGCATTTATATCTACAAAAGCAGCGGTTGGGGCATTATAATTTTCATGTTCAGGTTTAGCTGTATTAGCAAATATTCCAGTAAAGCCTTCTCTGTTAGGAAATGGAACTCCATACCCAACTACTGGCATTCCAGCATTATGTTTTCGTTGTATTTCCGAATTAACACGAGGGTTTGTATGTCTTGTATCTTGCGTTTTAAGAAGATCCTGATCCATCATCATAAATCTCTTTGGTTTATATGTTAATGCATCAGCAAAAGCTACAGCTGCGGAGCGCGCTGCACCAAATCCTGTTAACTTTCCTGCATCCCATCCTATAATATGCAAGTTCTTATATTGATTCTTAAGTTCAGAAAATGCTTCATTATAAGGAATGTAATCTGCTTCGTGAACAAGTATATATACAGGACTTTCTTGCATATTGTTGGGGTGGAATGCGAGACTTAATTTATAATCCCTAGCCATCTCACTAGCTAATTTCTTTGCACTTCCTCCACTAATAACGATAGCTGGAATTGTATCTTCATTTAATTTGAGATTATCGTTTTCATTTGGGCGACCTTTGAACGAGACCCAATTCGAACTTCCTTTCCCTTTAGAAGCTAGATTTTGACATGCATCTACTCTAACATCCTTTACAACACCCATAGATTTAACGACTTGTTCGTCCTGATTTTTTGCTACAACTACTGGTGAATATTTACTACCAGGTCGTGTTTCTTTATTTGCCCAATTTTTGTTTACCTTGATACATATAGGTTTAAAATTTGCTGCGTCCATTTTGGGTTTGTATTTAGGTTCATGCTCACTTTTTTTAATACTTTGTATCATATCTGTAAGGTGGCTTTTATTTTTTGTTATATCATGCTCTTTAGTGCTTATATTATACATTGATAATGAACGATGGAGTTTCATAATATTTTTTCCTCTTAGCCCAAAAATATGGCTAGTTGTATTTTTTACAGCATTTCTAATTCTGTTTTTGTTGGGAAGTGTTAATATGAGAAAAAAAATGAAAATCTCGACCGTAGAGGTACGTGTATGATTTATTTGTTTTTTATTTTTTAGTTTACTTAAATATCAATGTTTTTTCTGCAAAAAACTTCGCTGTATTCAGGTATATTCTTAATAGAATTAGCACCATATGTTTTCGGAATCTGAAATTCTAAGACATTGAGAATCGTTAACAAAGTCTGAGAGTTAAAGTCGCTCACCCTTTGGGAGCGTGCCATTGAGCCGACTTCTTGCATCAGACAACCGTTCTTCATTAAAGATAACCCCATAGCTTTTTTCGGGGCATGACTCAGTTTAGTTTTTCAAAATCAGAGGAGATACATGAAAAGTGATAGGGATGTTTATAGAGCGGGAGTTTTAGTTGTAATTCAACCGCTCTGAGTCATGGCAGGCTTATTAATGTCGCTTTATTAATACGAGTTAATTAACGCTAGTTTACTAAGGCTAACGTTTGGCTAAAAGACGATCTAAGTGATTGGCGAACTCACGTCGTTCCGTTTGAGATAGGGCTGCAGGGCCGCCAGTTTGAATACCACTCGCTCGCATCGTATCCATAAAATCACGAATATTGAGCCGAGCTTTTATGGTGTCTTTAGTGTACAGCTCACCGCGAGAGCTTAAAGCCAATGCGCCTTTGGCGATCACTTCATCGGCCAAAGGAATGTCTGAAGTGATGACTAAGTCATTGGCTTCAACTCGTCTTACAATCTCATTGTCGGCAATATCAAAGCCAGCAGGAACCTGAAGAGAGTGAATATTTGCGCGCTTGGGAATAGGGATGAGATGGTTGGCGACAAAGGTACACTCTACCCCAGTCCGTTCTGCAGCACGGACAATGGTTTCACGGATGACTTTAGGACACGCATCAGCGTCTACCCATAATTTCATGATGCTTTCTCGTTCAGTTGTGCTTCAAGTTTTTCAATTCTGATCATTAAGCTGGCAACAGTAGCCTCAAGTTGGGCCAGTCTATCCTGCTCTGTTGAGTTAGGTTGGGCCACTTCGACTTTTGGCACGCGCTGAGCGTTTTTCCAACTTTTTATTGCGGTAATCAATGCTGGCATTGGAATGGTCGTTTTGAGTCGTGCTTTCACTAAGGCAACGGTGGGTTCTTTACCTTGCTGCTGTAATTGTGTCATCACTGTTTCTAGCTCATGGGTGACATCTTGAGTTAGCATATCGAATCCTTATTACTTCTTTATACCCAAGCATCTTGAGGTTGCTTGGGTATGTCTCTTAACTTTGCGTGAGGTGTGAAAAATTCAATACCTAATGCCTTGGCGCAGCTTACGCAAAGGGTACTCGCTTTATTTTAACCTTAAGTATGGCTTACATCCGGTGTGCTGGAAGATTAAAATTAACCGGCCTGAAGCCTATCATGGTCAACTCACCTTGGTAGCAATCATCGCCTAAAGATGAAAATTCAAATTGATATGTGGTATGCCAGCGTAATTTACCTGTGGGCGTTTTTATTTTATGAGCGCCGAAAGCGGTGCTGATCAGTTGCAGATCTAATTGTTCACACTTGCGAGCAATTGCTGCTTTTGCTAGCTCAGATTGACGTCGTTGTTGCCAGAATAGAAAACAGAACAAACATAAGCTAATAATCGCAAATAAATCTTCGATCACATCAAGCTCCTTGCCTTACTTTTTAGTGGCTTGTTGAAGGTTGGCGAGAGCCGTTGCCAACGTTTCTGATGGACTGGTATGAAGTAAAGGCAGCAACACCATACGTAATTCTGGTAGCATGACTAAATCAGCGAACAATTGGTTAAATAAGGCTTGATTACCTGTTTGTGCTAAACGAAGTAGGAACTGTTCAGCGGTATTTGCTTGTGCCAGTAAATGCCAAGTCCTACCTGCGATGCCAACCAGTACTTCCGGGTGACTTAAGCGAGGGCTGTCTAAGATGGCGTTAATGACAGGCAATGCCAATTCGCTTGGTGCACCAGCGAGGGCGCGAGTTAAGGCAGAAAGTAAAAAGAGATCGGGCTCTTGACTGTCAATTTCATGCTGGGCTCTTTGTATTACTGGCTCTGCGAGGCGCGCTGGAAGTGTAACATGCTCTAGCGCACCAAGCAGGGCATAAAGAGGTTCATTGGGTAACTGTTTGAATGCTTTGCAGAGCATGGCTGCATTGTGTTCTTGATTAAGGCGAGTGGCAATGTCGGCGATACCTTGCAGTCCAACCGTTTGCCAGTTATTCCACCCCAAACCACCACTAAAGTAATGCTGAGTATGTTCGTAGTACTGGCTGGATGGTAAATTCAGATTAGCACGGATCTGGCTATGAAAAACCGCCATTTTTTCTTCAGAAGGTTTGAACGTGTATGGGTTATTAGAAAGCTTTTGCTGTTGCTCTTCGGATAGCTCTCCACTCAATCGTGTTCCCATTGCTTCTACAACGTATTTAATGAAATTGCCAATGTCCGCTTGTTTTAATAAACCGCGTTCATCAAGCTCAAACTTTAAAAACCAAATCCAAGGCTGCTTCTTTTCATTCCAATAAGCAATGGCTAAGTGTGCTTTACGTTGCATTGGGAATGGGTAAGGTGATTGTCCTTGTTCAACACGAGAAAATATTTCAGGGTCGATGTTTTTCAGGCGACGACCAAGATCAAAGATTTGGTATTCACACTGGCTGTTGCTGAGTAACTGTGTGAGAGTTTGGATGTTTTCCATTTAATACGACGTCCTAACGTTCTTTTTAAAAGAAATGGTATCATTCTTGGCTAATTCAAGGTTTGAGGTGGAATTAATGGAAACAAACATCCAGTTAGGCCGTTTATTGGACCAACTCGAAAAGCAACTGCATCAGCAACAACTTTGGCAGACCAATGAGCCCGAACAGCAGGCGCTGTTGAGCGTGGAGCCTTTTGCTATTGATACCCTGCATCCACATGAGTGGTTACAGTGGATTTTTATCGCAAAAATGCGAAGCTTGGTCGAGGAAAAACAACCTTTGCCTAAAGGCTTTTTGTTAGAGCCCTATTTTTCAGAAGCGTGGAAGCAGGAAACTCATTACGCTGAGTTACTGATGACGATTCGTGCTATTGATCAACTATGTAAGTGATTTTAATTTAATGTTAGAAACAGAAACGAGCCCAGCCCCAGTAGAGTTAGATATTGTTTATCAAGATGCTTATTTGGTTGCCGTCAATAAACCTGCGGGGATGTTAGTTCATCGCAGTTGGTTAGATAAACATGAAACCCAGTTTGTGATGCAAACGTTGCGTGACCAAATTGGTCAACATGTCTTTCCGTTACATCGTTTAGATCGCCCAACTTCTGGTGTCTTGGTGTTTGCTTTATCGAGTGAAGTTGCTGCTAAGGTGATGCCTATGTTTGCGGAACATGAGATGCAAAAAACCTATCACGCAATAGTTCGCGGCTGGATAGAACAAGAAGGGGTGTTGGATTACGCACTCAAAGTTGAGCTGGATAAAATTGCTGATAAATTCGCGACTCAAGAGAAAGAAGCCCAACAAGCAGTAACGGCCTATAAGCCACTCGCCAAAGTAGAAGTGCCTTATTCTACGGGTAAGTTCCCAACCACACGTTATTGTTTGATGGAAATGCAACCTCAAACAGGTCGTAAGCATCAATTACGTCGACATATGGCACATCTTCGTCATCCTATTGTTGGTGATACCACACACGGGGATGGAAAGCACAATAAGCTCTATCGTGAGAAGTTTGATTCACGTCGTTTATTGTTACACGCTTCGGAACTTAGTTTTGTTCATCCGCTGACAGGCAAAGAAGTGATCATCCGAGCGCCAATCGATGATACTTGGCAACAGTTGTTTACCCGTTTTGGTTGGGACACGACGTTACTGAGTACTAAGACGGAATGTTCTTAGTGGTGAAACCGATCAAGGGGCGAAACATTCCGCCCCTTCGATTAGAGTAGAGTTTGTGGCCCCTTGTTAGGGTATTCGCAGCTTCTCTATGATCTTTGTTCTTAATTCCTCTTGTTGTTCTTCACTCAGTCTTCCTCCGGCCTCACTCGTAAGAATGAATAAATCCTCTGCTCTTTCACCGATGGTGGTGATTTTTGCTGCATGTAGATTAACCCCCAAGCTGGCAAAAGTATGCGCAATATTCGCTAAGAGTCCTGGAGTATCGAGTGCGACGAGCTCCATAAGTGTGCGCTTTTTACTTTTCGTTGGGAGGAAATCAACCGATGTTTTGACTTTAAAATGTTGTAACTTATGTGGAGTCCGGCGTGGTTTGAGTTGAGTCTGATGTTTCTCATCAAGGACTTGAACTAAATGCTTCCTAATGGCTTTGTGGCGATTTTGTACGAGAGCTTTGCCGTGTTGGTCAAGGATCATGAAGGTATCTAGGGCATAACCATCTTTGCTGGTCATGATCTGGGCATCATGAACATTAAGATTACGTCGATCCAGTTCACCTACGACTTTTGCAAATAGAGCGGGTTGATCTTTACAGTAAACAAAGACTTCCGTACCTCCTCTTGTTGCCTTTTTGCTGATCAAGATCAGAGGCTGGGTCAGGTCGCTCATCTTGAGGATATTGGCTGCATGCCAAGCGATCTGCTTATGGGTATGTCGCAAGAAATAGTCGGCTTTAAAGCGTTGCCACAAGACCTCTATTTCACGAGAAGTAAACCCCTGTTTACGAAGGAGCGCAGAGGCCATTTGTTGGTTGTGGCGAATGCGATCACGTACGTCGACTGGGTTCTCTAAACCACGCCGCAGGGCTCGTTGAGTCGAATAAAAGAGCTCAGCAAGCAGCGTGCGTTTCCAACTGTTCCACAATTCAGGGTTTGTCGCACAGATGTCAGCGACGGTCAAACAGACGAGGAACTCAAGAGACTCCTCATCGCGTACTTTTTTAGCAAACTCAGTAATGACGTCAGGATCATAAATATCACGCCGTTGAGCGGTGACTGACATGAGCAAGTGGTGTCTGACCAGCCAACTGACCAACTTTGCTTCTGGTTTAGATAGACCATGTTCAATGCAAAATTCGTAAGCTTCTTCTGCACCAATAATAGAGTGATCGCCTCCACGTCCTTTGCCAATATCATGGAAAATAGCGGCAAGGATCAGCAGTTCTTTTTTTTGAATTCTTGGATACACTTCACAGCATATAGGGTGCTTATCATGATTATCTGGGTTGCTGAATGTATTGATGTGCTTCAGTAAACGAACGCTATGTTCATCGACGGTATAAACGTGGAATAGGTCGAATTGCATTTGACCTACAATTTGGCTCCATTGCGGTAAATAGGCGGCAAGTACCCCCAACTTGTGCATTAACCCAAATGCTTTATGCAGTGCATTTGGATGCCGACATAGTGCCATGAATTTGTCACGCGCTTGTGGGATGGTGTGAAGAAATTTGTTTAGCCGTCGGCGTGCTGTACGAAGTTGCCGAAGTGTTGCAGGGCTGACTCCTTCAATCGTCGAATCATTAGCAATGTGTAGAAACATATCTAGGATGGTTTCTGGGCGAGCTTGAAATAGCGCAGGCTTGCGAGCTTCGATCAAATGGCCTCGGCGCTGAAAGTCTTGGCTGATGACTTTCGCTTCTTGAGTTGCACCACCATTAATAATGGCTTGATCAAATAACTTGAGCAGCATTTTGTTCAGTTCTGCAACTCGGCGGAGTGTGCGATAGAACTCTTTCATCATCATCTCGACACCTCGGTTTCCTTCACCGATATAGCCAAGATGCTCAGCCACTTGGGCTTGATGAGCAAACGTCAAGCGATTGTCATAGCGGCGTAGCTCAATATGCAGAGCAAAGCGTACTCGCCATAGAAAATCCTGACACTCGACCAGTTCACGGTATTCGGCATCCGTTAAAAAGCCATGTCGGCTCATTTCTAGTAAAGAGGTGGCACCAAAATGACGTCTAGCAACCCAACTTAAGGTGTGGATGTCTCTCAATCCTCCCGGTGTTGATTTGATGTCTGGCTCAAGGTTGTAGGTTGTATCATGATAACGAGAATGGCGTTCACGTTGTTCTTGTATTTTGGCCCGGTAGAAAGTTTCACTGGGCCAGAACGATTCGGATAAGACGATGCTTTGTAAAGATTGATAGGTGCCTTCACAACCACATAACAATCGTGCTTCTTGTAAATTAGTGGCTACCGTTAAATCAGCCCGGCCGATATCAGCACATTGTTCAACGCTCCGAACAGCATGGCCAACCTCAAGTCGTAGATCCCAAAGTAAGGTAATGAATCCACTGATCTTAGCTTCGATAGCATTGGGTAATGTTTGATTACACAAGATGAGGATATCAATATCGGATAAAGGATGTAATTCGCGTCTACCATAACCTCCAACGGCGACCAAGGAGATGTTGGGGAGCTCGTCAAAGCCAAAATACTGCCACAGTCGAGCGAGCAGTAAGTCCATATAATCAGAGCGTGATAAGACGAGGTTACTGACAGGGTGGTGATTTAAAAAATCTTGCTTTTGAGATAAACGGAACTCTTCGAGCGCTTGTTTGAGCTCGTCAATGTTGAGTTGTTGATCGGTAAAAGTAGTAGGCGACTGAAAGGGCATTTGGGCGATCCATGCGACAAGTTAGATTAGCCAATCTAACAAACTTTGCGCTGATAAAAAATATCCCCGCATTGGCGGGGATAGGGAAAAGTTGGATGATTAAATGTTTTTCATCAAGCGTGGAACCGTATCATCGCTACGGAGTGTGAGTACTTCACAGCCTTCTTTCGTCACAACAATTGTATGTTCCCACTGTGCCGAGTTTTTGCCATCACCAGTGTAAACAGTCCAATCATCTTCTGCGTCGATCGAACAACCAAATTTACCCGCGTTGATCATTGGCTCTATGGTGAAACACATTCCTTCTTTTAGTACGCGACGGTCTTTGTTCTTGTAGTGAACCACTTGAGGTTCCTCGTGGAACTCATCGCCGATACCATGTCCGCAGAAGTCTTTCACGATTGAAAACTTATTACGTGGGTTGTTCTTGTTATTTTCTTTAATGTACTTTTCGATCGCAGTACCAATGTCACCTACTGTTGCCCCAGGCTTCACTTGACGCATACCGATGTACAATGACTCTTGAGCGACCATGCATAGGCGTTTATTGGCAGGAGAAACATCACCGACTAAGAACATTTTTGAGGTATCGCCGTGGTAGCCTTGTGGACGAACACTTAGGTCCGCATTTTCATCGTTAGGGATAATCACAGTGATATCTACGTTGATGATATCGCCATCTTTAAGAACCGCTGGTTTCATTTGACCATTTGCACCGATCTCATCTTGTGCTGCAGGAATGCCGTGGCAAACGATGTGGTTGATCGATGTACAGATTGATTTAGGAAACCCATGGTAATCAAGCGGTGCAGAGTAAGCGCCTTTTTCTAGAGCGTAATCGTGACAGATTTGGTTGAGCTCATCTGTTGTAACCCCAGCTTTGATGTGTGGTTCGATCATTTCTAGTACGGATGCGGCTAACTTGCCCGCAATACGCATGCGTTCGATTTCTTCAGCAGTTTTAATCTTGATTGACATTGGCTTTCTCTATTTATTCGTAGTCTCGCAAATGTGCGAATGTTTTCATTCTATCAGACATCCAGCCCTTAACCCAGCCAGTTAAGGTGATGAATTGTATTTAAAGAGCTCTCATTTATGAGATTTTAATCAGAGTATGGTGCTTTGTGACGTCTTTAGAGGGATTATGATATACCCAAGTGACCTCAAGATGCTTGATTCAGAGCGAGGTCACTGAGTCGAATTCAAGGAAGACAACGAAGCGGAATAGCAGGCTCTTTCCAAGTTGTCTGACGCAAGAAGTCGGCTCAGTGACACGCTCCCAAAGGGCGAGCGACCTTAACTCTCAGACTTTGTTAACGATTCTCAATGTAGAACGACTATATCTTCGAATCGTTGCCGCGCCTGAGGGTTAAGGTCATCTCGCTGAACATGCATCTTGAGGTTACTTGGGTATAGATAATTTTTACTAGCCAATCTAGGCTGAATTATGTTATAAAGCGCGCCGGAGTAGAGGACTGTTCTCTTTGCTTTTGTTAAAAATGTAACGAGGCAGGCTTATCTCCGATAAACTTTTATCTTTAAATCACACACATTCCGTCACATGTTCCGGGGTGCTGAGCAGAAGCTTAGTCGGAGGTATGGGGAATGTGGAGGCCTAACCCCATAGAGGATTTTAAAATGGCAACTGTATCAATGCGCGATATGCTAAAAGCTGGTGTTCACTTCGGTCACCAAACTCGTTACTGGAACCCAAAAATGAAGCCATTCATCTTTGGTGCTCGTAACCGCGTTCATATCATTAACCTAGAAAAAACAGTACCAATGTTCAACGACGCTCTAGCTGAACTAGCTAAAGTTGGCGAGAAGAAAGGTAAAGTTCTTTTTGTAGGTACTAAGCGCGCTGCATCTGAAGCTGTTAAAGAAGCTGCAATTGCAAGCAACCAATACTACGTAAACAACCGTTGGTTGGGTGGTATGCTAACGAACTACAAAACAGTTCGTCAATCTATCAAGCGTCTAAAAGATTTCGAAGCACAAGCACAAGACGGCACTTTCGAAAAACTAACTAAGAAAGAAGCTCTAATGCGTACTCGTGAAATGGAGAAGCTAGAGAAGTCTCTTGGTGGTATCAAAAATATGGGTGGTCTTCCTGACGCTCTATTCGTAATCGACGCTGATCACGAGCACATTGCAATTAAAGAAGCTAACAACCTAGGTATCCCAGTATACGCAGTGGTAGATACTAACTCTAACCCAGACGGCGTAGACTACATCATCCCAGGTAACGATGATGCAATCCGTGCAGTTCAACTATACCTAAATGCTGCTGCATCAGCAGTAACTGAAGGTCGCAACAAAGACGTTGCAGTAGTTGCTGAAAAAGACGGTTTCGTAGAAGCTGAATAATCACGGCTCTGTGTCACACTTAGTCTATGTGAACGCTTGTTTTAGCATAGACTGAGTTATAGTTAGCAATGGGGGCCGACAATGTAGGCCCCTGTTTTTTACCTTATTCGAATCAAACGAGGAATAGAGAATGGCTGTTACTGCTGCTCTAGTTAAAGAACTTCGCGAGCGCACTGGCGCTGGCATGATGGAATGTAAGAAAGCGCTTGTAGAAGCAAACGCTGACATCGAACTAGCAATTGAAAACATGCGTAAATCTGGCGCAGCGAAAGCAGCTAAGAAAGCTGGTAACGTTGCAGCTGAAGGCGCAATCATCATCAAAGAAGAAAACGGCGAAGCTGTTCTTCTTGAAGTTAACTGCCAAACTGACTTCGTTGCTAAAGACGGCAACTTCACTGCATTTGCAGAAAAAGTAGCACTTGACGCTCTAGCGACTAAAGCTTCTGTAGAAGAACTTGTTGCTAAGTTCGAAGAAGAGCGTGTAGCTCTAGTTGCTAAAATCGGCGAAAACATCAACATCCGTCGTGTTGCATACGTAAATGGTACTGCAATGGCTTCTTACCGTCACGGTGAGAAAATTGGTGTTGTTGTTGCTGGTGAAGGCGATGCTGAAACACTTAAGCACGTTGCTATGCACGTTGCTGCTTCTAAGCCTGAGTTCGTTAACCCAGAAGACGTACCAGCTGACGTAGTAGCAAAAGAAAAAGAAGTTCAAGTTGAAATCGCTATGAACGAAGGTAAGCCACAAGAGATCGCTGAAAAGATGGTTATCGGCCGCATGAAGAAATTCACTGGCGAAATCTCTCTAACTGGTCAAGCTTTCATCATGGAACCTAAGAAATCTGTTGGCGAAATGCTAAAAGAGAAAGGTGCTTCTGTTGAGACTTTCGTTCGCCTAGAAGTAGGTGAAGGTATCGAGAAAGCAGCGGAAATGAGCTTCGCTGAAGAAGTTGCACTTGCTCAAAAAGGTTAATTCCTAGCGATTGCGCAAAAATTAGACCGTAGCCATGGCTGCGGTCTTTTTACGACAAGGGCGACAAAAATTAGCCGTGATCAATGACCATAAATTACTGTGCTCATTTATGACTGTTAATCAACAACTCTCTTTTGGAAGGTAAACTCCATGACTACGAACCCTAAACCTGCGTATCAACGTATTCTATTAAAACTGAGTGGTGAAGCTCTTCAAGGTGAAGAAGGTTTTGGTATTGACCCTGCGGTTCTTGACCGTATGGCTCAAGAAGTAAAAGAGCTGGTAGAGCTGGGTGTTCAAGTTGGTGTCGTGATTGGTGGTGGTAACCTGTTCCGTGGTGCTGGTTTGGCTGAAGCGGGCATGAATCGCGTAGTCGGTGACCATATGGGCATGTTAGCAACAGTAATGAACGGCCTAGCAATGCGTGATGCACTTCATCGTGCGTATGTAAACGCTCGTGTAATGTCTGCCATTCCTCTAAAAGGTGTGTGTGATGACTACAACTGGGCTGATGCTATCCGTGAACTTCGCCAAGGCCGTGTTGTAATCTTCTCTGCAGGTACAGGTAACCCATTCTTCACTACAGATTCAGCGGCATGCTTACGTGGTATTGAAATTGAAGCTGATGTAGTTCTAAAAGCGACAAAAGTTGATGGTGTATTTACCGCTGACCCGGTAGCAAACCCAGACGCAGAACTGTATGATAAGCTTTCTTATACAGAAGTACTGGATAAAGAGTTGAAAGTAATGGATTTGGCAGCATTCACTCTTGCTCGTGATCATAAAATGCCAATCCGTGTATTTAACATGAACAAACCAGGCGCACTACGTCGTGTGGTTATGGGTGAAGCGGAAGGAACGCTGATCAACGCTGACGCATAATTCAAGATGCCACCTAGAGCGACAGATTAGGTGGCGTTTCGCTCGACTCAACCCTTTTAAGCTTTCTTCGAGAAAGATGACATTTTTAAGGTGAAACTGTGATTAACGAAATCAAACAAGACGCGCAAGAGCGCATGGATAAAAGCGTTGAAGCGCTAAAAAACAACCTTTCTAAAGTTCGTACTGGCCGTGCTCACCCAAGCCTATTATCTGGCATTTCAGTAGAATACTACGGTGCATCAACGCCTTTAAATCAAATTGCTAACGTAGTTGCGGAAGACGCACGTACTCTAGCAATCACAGTGTTCGACAAAGAGCTGACTCAAAAAGTTGAAAAAGCGATCATGATGTCTGACCTTGGCCTAAACCCAATGTCTGCGGGTACTATCATTCGCGTTCCACTTCCACCGTTAACAGAAGAGCGTCGTAAAGATCTTGTTAAGATTGTACGTGGTGAAGCTGAAGGTGGTCGTGTTGCAGTGCGTAACATTCGCCGTGATGCTAACAATGATCTTAAAGGTCTTTTGAAAGAAAAAGAGATTTCTGAAGACGAAGATCGCAAAGCGCAAGATGAGATCCAAAAGCTGACAGACCTAGCAGTTAAAAAGATCGATGAAGTACTTGCTGCGAAAGAAAAAGAGTTGATGGAAGTTTAATACTTCACCCACATCACTATTGGAAAACGCTGTACTGACAGTGCAGCGTTTTTTTTGTTATTCTGTCCAATTGATGGAACTCGATTAACTCTTATGCAAAATTCTCAAGTCGTCTCTGACTCTCTTCCTCAACACATTGCCATTATTATGGACGGTAACGGGCGCTGGGCTAAATCCAAAGGGAAGCCACGTGTCTTCGGTCATAAAAAAGGTGTCAATGCGGTTCGTAAAACTGTTTCAACTGCGTCTAAACTTGGTATTAAGGCGATGACGTTATTCGCATTTAGCAGTGAAAATTGGCGTCGCCCAGAAGAAGAAGTCGGCCTACTCATGGAACTCTTCATCGCTGTGTTATCGAGTGAAGTGAAGAAGTTACATAAAAACAACCTACAACTACGGGTGATCGGTGATATCAGCCGATTCAGTGATCGACTTCAACGTAAAATTGCGGAAGCCGAAGCACTAACAGCAAACAACACCGGAATGGTGATTAATGTTGCTGCTAACTATGGCGGTAAGTGGGATATCACACAGGCAACCAAGGCACTGGCAGTAAAAGTGCAAAGTGGTGAAATTAGCCCAAAAGATATTAATGAAGAACTGATCACTCAGAATTTAACGATGGCGGATTTGCCAGAAGTTGATCTACTGATTCGCACCAGTGGTGAGTGTCGCATTAGCAATTTTATGCTTTGGCAAATGGCGTATGCTGAAATGTACTTTACTTCAGAATACTGGCCGGACTTTGACGAAGACAGTTTAGTTGAAGCTGTTACATGGTTTATCAACCGAGAGCGCCGTTTTGGCTGTACAGGTGAGCAAGTAAAAGCATTTATGGCTGCTCAATAAGGACCATTTAGTTTGAAACAAAGAATAATTACAGCGCTAATTTTAGCGCCTTTAGTCATCTTAGGTATTTTTCAACTGCCTTTGATTGGCTTCATTATCGCACTGACTGCGATTACCCTATTAGGTTTTTGGGAGTGGACTCAATTTACGCATAATCGCTCCCGTCTGCTTGCGCTCATTCCAGCGTTAATCATAACCGGCTTGAGCTTTTTTGTTATTCCATCAGATCCTGAGAGCCTCAATCAATTCTCTACCTCCCATTATGCAATATTAGCGTTTGGCTCTATGTGGTGGATCATCGCGAGTGGATTGGTTGTGACGTATCCTAAATCCACTTGTTGTTGGCAAAATAATAACCTGTTGCGACACATGTTTGGTTTTTTGACCTTATTACCTTTTTTATGGGCTGTTATTTTTCTTCGAGCGACTGATATCACAGTAGATCCATACCACGGCGCAAAACTTGTTCTATATGTTTGCTTCTTGGTATGGGCTGCAGACAGCGGTGCTTACTTTGCTGGTAAAAGCCTAGGTAAGCATAAGATGGCTCCCAAGGTTAGCCCAAATAAGACAATTGAAGGCTTAATTGGTGGCTTGATCGCGGCACTTTTGGTTGGTTATTTCTTTGCAGATTGGTTCAATATTCACTTTAGTAGTACAGTGAATATGATCGTTATTACCTCTGTGACCGTGGTGATCTCTGTTCTTGGTGATTTAGCTGAAAGTATGTTCAAGCGAGTATCCGGTATAAAAGACAGCAGCAATATTATTCCTGGCCACGGTGGAATTCTTGACCGAATCGATAGTCTAACAGCGGCATTCCCAGTATTTGCATTCCTTTATTACGTACTTTAATTTAGCGGGAGCGGCAAATCGCTCCCGAGCTTTTCTCACGGTTTGATACATGCAAAAATTAACGATTCTTGGTGCGACAGGATCAATTGGTGCAAGCACACTTAAAGTGGTTGAACAAAATCCAGAACGCTTTTCTATTTTGGCTTTGGCAGCGAGTACCAATGTTGAAAAAATGGCAATACTTTGTCGTCAGTGGCAGCCTAAATATGCGGTAATGGCAGATAAAGATGCGGCGTTGGCACTCAAAGCAGAACTCGCGACTTTATCGCCCACTACAGAAGTATTAGGCGGGGTTGAAGCGCTTTGCCATGTCGCTTCATTGGAAGAAGTCGATAGCGTTATGGCAGCAATAGTCGGTGCTGCAGGATTGCTCCCAACGATGGCCGCAGTTAAAGCCGGAAAGCGTATTTTGTTAGCTAACAAAGAAGCGCTTGTGATGTCCGGACAGCTGTTTATTGATGCGATAGAAGAGAGTGGAGCAGAGCTTTTACCTGTCGACAGTGAGCATAATGCGATTTTCCAATGCTTGCCCGAGCAAGCTCAGACCACGCTGGGGCGATGTCATTTAGATGATTACGGTATTTCTCAGATCTTACTTACTGGCTCTGGTGGACCGTTTAGATATACTGACATCAGTCAGTTGAGTAGTGTGACGCCCGCTCAAGCGATTGCTCATCCTAACTGGTCGATGGGGCCAAAAATCTCGGTTGATTCTGCAACCATGATGAACAAAGGCTTAGAGTACATAGAAGCGAAATGGCTCTTTAATGCGACCCGTGAGCAATTGAAAGTGGTCATTCATCCTCAATCTGTGATTCATTCAATGGTGCAATATCGTGATGGTTCTGTACTGGCTCAAATGGGTGAGCAAGACATGGCCACGCCGATTGCTCTTACGATGTCTTACCCTGAACGCATCAATGCTGGAGTCAAGCCTCTCGACTTTACTCAAGTTGGCGAGCTTACTTTTTTACAACCTGATTTTGCGCGTTACCCATGCCTGCAACTGGCCATGGATGCATGTTATGAAGGTCAGCATGCAACGACAGCGTTAAATGCTGCTAATGAAGTCGCTGTTGATGCATTTCTGAATCAACGTATTGGCTTTACAGATATTGCTCAGGTCAATGAGGCTGTTTTGAACAAAATTACTGCAAGCCATAACACAAAGAAAACGAATAGCTTGGAAAGCTTGATAGAGCTGGATAGAATGTCGCGAATGATTGCTTTAGAATTTTTGCGAGAGCGTAAATAATGTCGAGTATTTTGTGGAATTTGGCTTCTTTTATCGTTGCTCTTGGCATCTTGGTCGCTGTGCATGAGTTTGGCCACTTTTGGGTTGCTCGTCGCTGTGGAGTGAAAGTTGAAAAATTTTCTATCGGCTTTGGTAAGTCAATTTGGAGCAAAGTAGGTAAAGACGGTACAGAGTACAGTCTATCGATGATCCCGCTTGGGGGTTATGTAAAGATGGTCGATAGCCGAGTCGATGAGGTGCCAGAAAATGAACGTCATCTTGCTTTCGACCAAAAACCGCTTTGGAAGCGAACGGCGATCGTTGCTGCTGGTCCTATCTTTAACTTTTTGTTTGCTATTTTTGCTTATTGGTTGGTTTTTCTGATCGGGGTACCCGCAGTTAAACCTGTTATCGGTGAGGTAACACCAAACTCAATTGTTGCTCAGGCAGGAATTGAGTCTGGAATGGAACTAAAGTCAATCTCAGGTATCAAAACTCCAGATTGGGAATCGGTTAACATGGGCTTCGTGTCTCACATTGGTGATGACTCGATGACGGTGACGCTGTCTTCTAAAGATGAAGTCGGCTCAGATGTGACAAAAACGCTTGATATTCGTGACTGGAAATTTGATCCAGAAACACAATCAACAATGCAGTCTTTAGGTTTTAAGCCCTATACTCCTGAAGTTTATACCGAATTGGCGAATGTCACCCAGGGTGGTGCAGGGGACAAGGCTGGTCTTCAAGCAGGAGATAAACTGCTAAAAATTAATGGCGTTAGCATTTCCCATTGGAATGATGTGGTAGAGGCAATTCGTTCTCATCCAATGAAACCCATTGAACTGACAATCGAACGTCAAGGCAACCAACAACTGTTGAGCCTAACTCCGGACAGTCGTGAACTTGCAGATAAGCAAGTTATTGGCTTTGCCGGTATTGCGCCTGAAGTGGCTGAATGGCCTGAGCAGTATCGTTTTGAGTTGCAGTTTGGTGTATTTGAATCCATTGGTAAGGCCATTGATAAAACAGGCCAAGTGATAGGTTTGACAATCAGTATGCTGAAAAAGCTGATTGTCGGTGATGTAGGTTTGAATAACCTAAGTGGGCCAATATCGATTGCGAAAGGCGCTGGAGCGACCGCAGATTATGGTTTGGTCTATTTTTTAGGTTTTCTGGCCCTGATCAGTGTTAACTTAGGTATTATTAATCTCGTTCCTTTACCTATGCTAGATGGTGGACATCTTCTGTTCTTTGCAATAGAAGCGGTTATTCGACGTCCCGTTCCAGAAAAAGTACAGGAAATGGGATTCCGAGTTGGTGGTGCTATTATCTTCTCGCTCATGGCGTTAGCGCTATTTAATGATTTTACTCGTCTGTGATAGTTCAGAGACACAGTAGTAGCAAGGAATAATTAGAACAAGTATGGCGATTAAGCGAATTTTGTTTGCAAGTTTACTGGCAACCAGTGTATCTGCAAGCGGAGCAGAGAACTTCGTAGTTGAAGATATTGAAATCGATGGATTGCAACGAGTGGCACTTGGTGCTGCGTTGCTGAAAATGCCCGTTCGTATTGGTGATACTGTTGATCAAGGCGATGTGGCTGAGATTATACGTGCTTTATACGCATCGGGTAATTTTGATGATGTGAAAGTATTGCGTGATGGCGATGTGTTAGTCGTTCAAGTTAAAGAGCGTCCTACCATTGCTAGCGTTTCGTTCTCAGGCAACAAAGCAATTAAAGATGAACAACTGCAAGAGAACCTAAATGCTTCGGGCATCCGTGAAGGTGAAGCTCTTGATCGAACGACACTCAGCAACATCGAAAAAGGTTTGGAAGACTTTTACTACAGCGTTGGTAAGTATAACGCGACAGTAAAAGCGGTTGTGACTCCTTTGCCACGAAACCGCTCTGACCTAAAGTTTGTCTTTACCGAAGGGGTATCTGCCAAAATTCAGCAGATAAACTTTATTGGTAATGAAGTCTTTTCTGATGATCAGCTTCTTTCACGTTTTAACCTAAACGTAGACGTACCATGGTGGAACTTTCTAGCCGATGAAAAATACCAGAAGCAAGTTCTTGCTGGTGATATTGAAGCATTACGCTCGTACTACCTTGATCGCGGCTATTTAAAATTTAATGTCGACTCTACTCAAGTGGCGATCTCTCCTGATAAGAAGGGTGTGTATATCACGCTTGGCTTGGATGAAGGGGATATCTACACAGTAAAAGACGTAAAATTCCGCGGTGATTTAAACGGTCAAGATGCCGTCTTTGAGGAAATGATACCGTTTGCTGCTAATGAGGTTTATAACGGTTCCCAGGTTACTTCACTTGAAGAAGGGATTAAACGTGTTCTTGGTGAATCAGGCTATGCTTACCCTCAAGTGAATACCATTCCTGAATTCGATGACGAAGAAAAACAAGTTTCATTGCTTGTTAATGTCGACCCGGGTAACCGTATTTACGTACGCGATATTCGCTTTACCGGTAACAATGCCACTAAAGATGAAGTACTTCGTCGTGAAATGCGCCAAATGGAAGGCAGTTGGTTAAACTCTAAATCAATTGAAATGGGTAAGACTCGCCTTAACCGCCTTGGTTACTTCGAAAGTGTTGAAGTACAGACTGTTCGTGTACCAGGTACAGACGATCAAGTGGATCTTGTTTACGTGGTCAAAGAAGCGAACTCTGGTAGTGTCAACTTTGCTGTTGGCTACGGAACCGAATCCGGCGTGAGTTTCCAAGTTGGCCTTCAACAAGATAACTTTGCAGGAACGGGTAACCGCGTTGGCATTAATGCCATGATGAACGACTACCAGAAAAACCTGAGTCTAGATTACCGTGATCCTTATTTCACCTTAGACGGTGTAAGTTTAGGTGGTAAGATATTCTACGATGAATTCGAGGCTTCAGAAGCCGGTATCGTCGATTACACCAACCAAAGTTACGGCACTAGCTTGACCTGGGGTTTCCCTGTTAACGAATTAAATCGTCTTGAGTTTGGTATCGGTTATACCCATAACAAGATTGGTAATCTGTCACCTTACATGCAGATAGAAAAGTTCCTTGAAGCTTATGAAGACAAACGAGATTCAGATGGCTCGTTTAACGTCAATGACTTTGATATCAATCTCGCTTGGACGCGCAATAACCTAAACCGAGGCTATTTCCCGACCGCTGGTAACCTGCAAAATGCGTCATACAAAATGACGGTTCCTGGCTCTGATGTACAATACTTTAAAATGCAGTATGATGTACGTCAGTATATACCTCTGACTGAGAAGCACGAATTTACACTCCTATTACGTGGTCGTTTAGGATATGGTAACGGCTATGGAGAAACGAATGGGCACGATAACTTGTTCCCATTCTATGAAAACTTCTATGCTGGTGGCTTTAGCACATTACGAGGCTTCGGTTCCAACTCAGCAGGCCCGAAAGCGGTTTATCGTAATAACGTTAATACCAACAATGGTACATTTAGTGCGACCGATGATTCTGTTGGCGGAAACGCAATGGCATTGGCAAGTATGGAACTGATTGTACCGCTTCCATTCGTGTCTGAAGAAACACGCAGTCAACTTCGTACCAGTGTATTCTACGATATGGCAAGTGTTTGGGATACTGAGTTTGACTACAACAGCGCAGGTGCTGATTTTGGTAAACAGTATTACTACGATTACTCAGATCCAACCAATTACCGCTCATCTTATGGTGTAGCGTTACAATGGATATCTCCAATGGGGCCACTAGTCTTCTCGCTAGCGAAACCGATTAAGAAATACGATGGTGATGATGAAGAGTTCTTCACATTTACTATTGGTAGAACCTTCTAAGAGGAAAAATATTTTGAATAAAATGATGAAAGCAGCTGGCCTCAGCCTTGTTGTACTAAGCACGTCAATCTTTGCTCATGCTGCAGAAGCGGCACAGAAGATTGGTTATGTAAACACAGCTCAGGTTTTCCAAGCGCTTCCTCAACGAGAAGCTGTTGTGCAGAAAATGCAAAAAGACTTCAAAGGCAAAGCCGATGAGTTGAAGTCTATTCAGAAAAAAGCAAAGTCAAAAATTGAAAAGCTACAGCGAGATGGTGAGCTTTTAGGTCAAGATGAAGTTGAAAAACTTCGTATTGATATTGCTAAACTTGATAGTGAATATAAAGTAAAAGCACAAGCTCTTGAGCAAACAAGTGCTCGTCGTGAAGCCGAAGAAAAAGCTAAACTCTTTAAGACTATTCAACAAGCTGTTGAAAAGGTAGCGAAGAAGAAAGGCTACGATATGGTTGTTGATACATCAGCGCTGCAATACGCGAACGAAGAGTACAATATCTCAGAAGATGTGATTAAATCGCTAAAATAAAACTTATGAAGACACTTACATTAGCCGAATTGGCCAAAATTACAGGTGGTGAGCTTTTCGGCGACGACTCTGTCGTTGTCAGTCGTGTTGCCCCAATGGATAAAGCTCAGGAAGGGGATGTGACCTTCTTGTCTAACCCTAAATACGCAAAACACCTTGCTGATTGTCAAGCGACAGTTGTGATGGTGAAAGCCGATCACAAAGATCAATGTGTGGGTAACGCATTGGTTGTGGCTGACCCTTACATTGCTTTTGCTCGAGTAGTACAAGCAATGGACACGACGCCAAAGCCAGCTGACGAGATCGCGCCAAGTGCCGTTATCGCAGCAGACGTGAAGATGGGTGCTAACGTAACCGTCGGTGCTAATGCCGTAATTGAAACGGGTGTAGAGCTGGGCGATAACGTAAGCATTGGCGCAGGTTGTTTTATCGGTAAGAATGCCAAGCTTGGTAATAATACCAAGCTATGGGCTAATGTGACTGTCTATCATGAAGTGTCAATGGGCGATGATTGTCTCGTGCAATCTGGTACTGTTATCGGCTCTGATGGGTTCGGCTATGCTAACGATAACGGTGAATGGATCAAAATTCCTCAGCTGGGATCGGTACGTATTGGCAACCGTGTAGAAATTGGCGCGTGTACGACGATCGACCGCGGAGCGCTAGAAGATACGATAATCGAAGACAACGTGATCCTTGATAACCAACTTCAAATCGCTCATAACGTTCAGATCGGATATGGTACGGTAATGCCCGGTGGTACAATTGTCGCTGGCAGTACAAAAATTGGTAAGTACTGTCAAATCGGCGGCGCGTCGGTTCTTAACGGCCATATTTCAATTGCAGATGGTGTTGCGATTACTGGAATGGGCATGGTAATGCGAAGCATTGAAGAAAAAGGCTTGTATTCATCAGGTATCCCTTTACAGACCAATCGTGAGTGGCGTAAGACCGCCACCCGTGTTCATCGAATTGATGAGATGAATAAGCGGCTGAAAGCGGTTGAAAAACGGTTAGAACCGAAAGAAGAATCATAAATTCTGAACAAAGACTCGCGTAATGCGAGTCTTTTTCTTCTATAATAATGTGCTAAAAGTAGAATTATCACCAAGCGGCTAGACAATTTGCCTATTTTGATAGGTATAATCTACTTTTTAAGCCGTCTTGGTTTATAAGAATTGATATAGGAAAACGACTTTGACTACTGAAAAGAACACGATGAATATTTCTGAAATCCAAGAACTATTGCCTCATCGCTACCCATTCTTGTTGATTGACCGTGTGATTGATTTTCAAAAAGAGCAATACCTTCATGCGATCAAAAATGTATCAGTTAACGAGCCTCAGTTCACCGGTCATTTTCCACAACTTCCTGTTTTTCCAGGTGTGTTAATTCTCGAAGCAATGGCACAGGCAACAGGATTATTGGCATTTAAATCTTTTGGTGCTCCAAAAGAAAATGAGTTGTACTACTTTGCAAGTGTCGATGGTGCTAAGTTCCGCAAACCGGTAGTACCCGGTGATCAAATGGTTATCGAAGTCGAGTTTTTGAAAGAGCGCCGTGGCATTGCTGCATTTAAAGGTGTAGCAAAAGTTGATGGCGAAGTGGTATGTTCAGCTGAGTTGAAGTGTGCTCGTCGAGAGTTTTAATATGATTCATGAAACCGCTAAAATCCACCCGGCAGCGGTGGTAGAGGAAGGGGCAAAGATTGGTGCGAATGTTACCGTTGGCCCTTTTACTTACATTACTTCTACGGTGGAAATTGGTCAAGGCACTGAGGTTATGTCTCACGTGGTGATCAAAGGCCATACGACTATCGGCCAAGATAATCGCATCTTTCCTCATGCTGTGATTGGTGAAGAAAACCAAGATAAAAAATACGGTGGTGAAGAAACCACCGTTGTTATTGGTGATCGAAACGTTATCCGTGAAGCTGTGCAAATTCACCGTGGAACTGTACAAGATAAAGCGACGACGGTTATTGGTAACGATAACTTATTGTGTGTGAATGCTCACGTCGCACATGATGTTGTCGTTGGCAATCATACACATATTGGCAATAACGCTATTCTCGGCGGTCATGTAACGGTGGACGACTATGCAGGCGTGATGGCCTTATCGGCAATACATCCATTTTGTACTGTCGGCGCTTATGCTTACATCGGCGGTTGTTCCGCTGTTGTGCAAGACGTACCAGCCTATGTGTTAGCACAAGGTAACCACGCTTCTCCGTTTGGTTTGAATTTGGTCGGCTTGAAACGCAATGGGTTTGAGAAGCCTGAAATCCGTGCGTTGCAAAAAGCCTACAAAGAAATCTACCGCTCCGGTAAAACGCTTGAAGAGGTAAAACCTATTCTTGCTGAGATGGCTCAAGAGTGGCCTGCTGTGAAGCGTTTATCAGATATTCTGGAAACCACTGAACGTGGTATCGTACGTTAAACAACGTTACAGAGTTTAACTAAAAGAAAGATCGCTCCTTAATTTGGCCGCGGTCTTTTTGTGTTTTATGGATATGCCCAAGTAACCTCAAGGTGCTGCGTTCAGCGGGATGACCTTAGCCTTCAAGCGTGGCAACGATTCGCAAATATAGCCTTTCTATATGGAGAATCGTTATTCGTAGTGCACAAGAAAAATAGCGAAGTAAATATGGAACATAGACCATTACGTATTGGCATTATTGCTGGGGAACTATCTGGTGATACTCTCGGTGAAGGCTTCATTAAAGCGGTAAAACAGCAATATCCAGACGCTGAGTTTGTCGGTATTGGTGGCCCCAAAATGATGGCTCAAGGCTGTCAATCTCTTTTTGAGATGGAAGAACTGGCAGTTATGGGGTTGGTTGAAGTCCTAGGTCGCTTACCCCGGTTACTGAAAGTTAAAGCTCAATTAGTGAAGTATTTCACTGACAACCCACCTGATGTTTTTGTAGGAATTGATGCGCCTGACTTCAATTTGCGAGTGGAGCGAGAGCTGAAGCAAGCAGGCATCAAAACGGTCCACTATGTTAGCCCTTCAGTTTGGGCGTGGCGGCAAAAACGGGTTTTCAAAATTGGAGCAGCAACGAACCTTGTGCTGGCGTTCCTTCCATTTGAAAAAGCAGTTTACGATAAATTCAATGTGCCTTGTGAATTCATTGGTCATACCTTAGCGGATGCGATTCCGTTGCAATCGGATAAAGCACCTGCAAGAGCCTTATTAGGTTTAGAGCAAGATAAAAAATGGCTAGCTGTACTTCCGGGCAGTCGTGGTAGTGAGTTAAAAATGCTTTCACAGCCGTTCATCGAAGCATGTAAAAAACTACACCAGAGGTACCCTGAACTTGGCTTTGTTGTTGCGTTAGTCAACCAAAAACGCCGTGAGCAATTTGAAAGTGCGTGGAAAGAACATGCGCCAGAATTAGAGTTCAAATTGGTCGATGATACTGCAGGTAATGTCATCGCGGCTGCAGATGTGGTGATGTTGGCCTCGGGTACTGTTGCTCTAGAGTGTATGCTGATTAAGCGCCCGATGGTAGTTGGCTATCGTGTGAACGCGGTAACGGCTTATCTTGCTAAGCGTCTGCTGACAATCGAGCACGTCTCTTTGCCTAATGTGCTGGCCGATAAGGAACTGGTCAAAGAGTATCTCCAAGAAGATTGCACGCCAGACAACTTATTTAACGAAGTGTCTCGTTTACTTGAAACGGATAACCAAGCCATGTTGGATAAGTTTACAGAAATGCACCATTGGATCCGTAAAAATGCAGATCAGCAAGCCGCTAATGCCGTTCTAAAGTTGATAGAGAAATAGAGATTTATCATGGCTGTTACAACCAAAACAACGACACCCAAAAAGGCGAAGCCTAATAGTGAGCTCCCACCATTTGAATATCCGCAAGGCTACCAACTTATCGCGGGTGTAGATGAAGTGGGGCGAGGCCCACTGGTGGGCGATGTGGTCACTGCCGCAGTGATACTTGATCCTAATAATCCGATTGAGGGTCTGAATGACTCAAAAAAATTGAGTGAGAAAAAACGCATAGCACTGCTGCCAGAAATCAAAGCGAAAGCCTTAGCCTGGGCGGTAGGTCGCTGCTCTCCAGAGGAAATTGATCAGCTCAATATTCTACAAGCCACCATGGTTGCTATGCAGCGTGCAATTGCTGGATTACAGGTTCAACCTGATTTAGCACTTATTGACGGTAATCGCTGTCCTGATTTGTCAATGGATGCTCAAGCTGTGGTTAAAGGGGATTTGCGTGTCGCTGAAATCAGTGCTGCATCTATCATTGCCAAAGTCGTTAGAGATCAAGAAATGGAAGAGCTTGATCAGCAATATCCGCAGTTTGGTTTTGCTAAACATAAGGGGTATCCGACCAAGGCACACTTTGAAGCCATTGATCAGCATGGAGTGATTAGCGAGCACCGCAAAAGCTTCAAGCCAGTTAAAAAAGCTCTTGGTCTTGAGTAATAAACCTAAGTTATCCATTTAGCGCCTTAAGTTAGGGCTCTAAGTACTATATAGTAAGAAAATAAGAAAAAGTTAGACGGTGCCTGTTAATGTCAGATCCTAAGTTCGTTCACCTGCGTATCCATAGTGATTTCTCGTTGGTGGATGGTATCAACAAAGTCCCACCGCTGGTGAAGAAAGTTGCTGAACTCGGCATGCCAGCCATGGCATTGACTGATTTTACCAACTTGTGTGGCTTGGTTAAATATTATGGTGCTGCCCACGCTAATGGCGTTAAACCAATTATTGGTGCCGATTTCAAAATGCAGTCGGACGAGTTTGGTGAAGAGCTGACGCAATTAACCGTATTAGCGGCGGACAATATCGGCTATAAAAACCTTACTTTACTGATCTCTAAAGCTTATTTACGTGGACACATCCAACATCAACCCGTGATTGATAAAGCTTGGCTGGCGGACCTGTCTGAAGGGTTAATTGTTCTATCCGGTGCCAAAAATGGTGAGATTGGTAAAGGGCTACTGAAAGGCAATAAAAGTATTGTCCAAAGCTGTATCGATTTTTATCAGCAGTATTTCCCTAATCGCTTTTATCTTGAGCTGGTTCGGACTGGGCGCCCAGATGAAGAAACTTACTTGCACTTTGCGGTGGAGCTTGCTGAAGAGGCGCAACTTCCAGTGGTGGCCACCAATGAAGTTGTGTTCATTAGTGAAGGCTTATTTGATGCTCATGAGATACGTGTCGCCATCCACGATGGTTATACTCTTGAAGATCCACGCCGACCTAAAAACTACAGCCCAGAGCAGTATTTACGCAGTGAAGCCGAAATGTGTGAGCTGTTTTCAGACATTCCCGAGGCACTCGAAAACAGTGTGGAGATTGCCAAGCGTTGTAATGTTACTGTTCGTTTAGGTGAGTACTTTTTGCCTGCTTTCCCAACAGATGGCATGGCAGAGACAGACTTCTTGGTCATGAAATCACAAGAAGGTTTGGAAGAGCGCCTCGAGTTTCTATTTCCGGATGAAGCGTTACGTGCACAACGTCGACCAGAATACGATGAACGTTTGCAAATCGAACTCGACGTAATCAATCAAATGGGTTTCCCTGGCTATTTCTTGATCGTAATGGAATTTATCCAATGGTCGAAAGATAACGCTATCCCTGTTGGACCTGGTCGTGGTTCAGGTGCTGGTTCATTAGTTGCGTATGCACTTAAAATCACCGACCTTGATCCACTGGAGTACGATCTTCTTTTCGAACGATTCTTGAACCCAGAACGTGTCTCCATGCCCGATTTTGATGTCGACTTCTGTATGGATAAACGTGACCAAGTGATTGATCACGTAGCCGAAATGTATGGGCGTGATGCGGTATCACAGATCATTACATTTGGTACAATGGCAGCAAAAGCGGTGATCCGTGATGTAGGTCGAGTGCTAGGTCACCCATTTGGTTTTGTTGATCGCATTTCTAAGCTTGTTCCCCCTGATCCTGGAATGACGTTAGAGAAAGCATTTAAGGCAGAGCCTGCGTTACCTGAGCTCTATGAAGCCGATGAAGAAGTCAAAGAGCTGATTGATAAATGCCGAATCCTTGAAGGATGTACTCGTAATGCCGGTAAGCATGCTGGTGGTGTCGTCATCTCTCCGACAACAATCACGGATTTTGCACCGATTTATGCGGATGCGGAAGGCCATTTTCCTGTTACCCAATTCGATAAAAATGATGTTGAAACGGCCGGTTTAGTCAAGTTTGACTTTTTGGGGTTACGAACACTGACCATCATTGACTGGGCGTTAGGTTTGATTAATCCGCGTCTCGAACGTGAAGGAAAAGAACCGGTTCGTATAGAATCGATCCCATTGGATGACGCTGCTTCGTTCCGTTTACTGCAAAACTCAGAAACCACCGCAGTATTCCAGTTGGAATCACGGGGCATGAAAGAGCTGATCAAACGTCTGCAGCCAGACTGTTTTGAAGACATCATCGCTTTGGTGGCACTATTCCGTCCTGGTCCTCTCCAATCAGGCATGGTTGATAACTTTATAGACCGTAAACATGGTCGAGAAGCGATCTCTTACCCAGACGAAAAGTGGCAACACGAATCACTTAAAGAAATTCTCGATCCGACTTACGGCATCATCCTCTATCAAGAGCAGGTCATGCAGATTGCTCAAGTACTCTCTGGTTATACCTTAGGTGGAGCCGACATGCTGCGTCGTGCTATGGGTAAGAAAAAGCCGGAGGAAATGGCGAAACAGCGTGCGACCTTCGAAGATGGTGCAATTGACAATGGCGTTGATGGCGAGCTGGCGATGAAAATCTTCGACTTGGTAGAAAAGTTCGCAGGTTATGGCTTTAACAAATCGCACTCCGCCGCTTATGCTTTGGTATCGTATCAAACGCTTTGGCTTAAGATGCATTATCCTGCTGAGTTTATGGCTGCGGTAATGACGGCCGATATGGATAATACGGAAAAAGTGGTTGGCTTAGTTGACGAATGTTTTCGGATGAAACTGACCGTCCTTCCGCCAGATATTAATTCAGGCTTGTATCGATTCAACGTCGATGAGAATGGCGCGATTGTTTACGGTATCGGCGCAATAAAAGGTGTTGGTGAAGGCCCAATTGATGCGATTCTCGAAGCACGAAATAAAGGCGGTCACTTTAAAGACTTGTTTGATTTTTGTGCACGTATTGACTTGAAAAAGGTCAACAAACGAGTGATAGAGAAGCTCATATATTCCGGTGCCTTAGATCGCCTTGGCCCTCATCGAGCGGCGCTAATGGCTTCCCTTGACGACGCAGTGAAAGCGGCCAGCCAATACCATCAGGCAGAGGCATTTGGCCAAGCGGATATGTTTGGCGTTTTGACTGATGCACCAGAAGAAGTCGAACACAAATATACTCAAGTGACACCATGGCCGGAGAAAGTATGGCTCGAAGGTGAGCGAGAAACACTAGGGTTATATTTGACTGGGCATCCTGTAAATGCTTATATCAAAGAATTAAATAAATATACCAGTTGCCGATTAAAAGACGCGACACCCACACGTCGCGACCAATCGGTGACCGTTGCAGGTCTCGTTATTGCGGCTCGTGTTATGACGACCAAACGTGGCACTCGTATTGGACTGATGACATTAGATGATCGCAGTGGGCGAATGGAGGTCATGCTGTTCTCCGATGCGTTAGAGAGGTATGCAGAACTGCTAGAAAAAGATAAAATTCTGGTGGTTTCTGGACAGGTCAGCTTTGATGACTTCAATGGTGGCCTTAAAATGTCGGCACGTGAAGTCATGGATCTGGGAAGTGCTCGTGAAAAATACGCACGTGGTTTGTCAGTCTCGATTGATGCTAATCAGATTCGTAATGACTTTTTCGAGCAATTTACTCGAATTTTAGAGCCTTACAAAGCCGGAACCGTCCCTGTCCATGTATACTATCAACGTGCCAACGCCAGAGCGCGGTTAACTTTGGGCACTGAATGGCGAGTGACGCCAAGTGATACATTACTAGACGATTTAAAGCAGTTACTTGGCAAAGGCCAAGTAGAACTCGAATTTAACTAAAAATTCAGCACAGATTGTGTGCATGAATAAACAAGGATTCATCGATGAGCCTAAACTTTCTTGAATTTGAAAAGCCGATTGCAGAGCTAGAAGCAAAAATTGAAGCACTACGTGATGTTTCACGTCATGGCGGCGATTCAGCAATTGACCTTGATAAAGAAATTGAGCAGCTTGAGAAAAAGAGCCTAGAACTAAAGAAGAAAATCTTCAGTGATTTAGGAGCATGGGAAACCGCTCAACTGGCTCGTCACCCTCTACGCCCTTACACACTAGACTACATTCAACATGCATTTGAAGAGTTTGATGAATTGGCGGGTGACCGTGCTTTTGCTGATGATAAAGCAATTGTGGGGGGTATTGCACGTCTGGAAGGTCGTCCCGTAATGATTATCGGTCACCAAAAAGGTCGTGAAACCAAAGAAAAAGTAAAACGTAATTTTGGGATGCCAAAGCCAGAAGGCTACCGTAAAGCATTACGCCTAATGAAAATGGCGGAACGTTTTAATATGCCCGTGATTACATTCATTGACACTGCAGGTGCTTACCCAGGTGTTGGTGCTGAAGAACGCGGCCAGTCAGAAGCGATCGCAACAAACTTGAAGGTGATGTCAGGCCTGAAAGTTCCAGTGATTTGTAATGTTATCGGTGAAGGTGGTTCTGGCGGTGCTCTCGCGATTGGTGTAGGTGATTACGTTAACATGCTTCAGTACTCAACATACTCAGTGATTTCACCAGAAGGGTGCGCTTCTATTCTGTGGCGTGACTCTGATAAAGCTCCCCAAGCTGCAGAAGCAATGGGTTTGACGGCACCTCGTTTGAAGGAATTAGAGCTTATTGATGAGATCATTGAAGAGCCATTAGGTGGTGCCCATCGTAATCACGTTAAAATGGCTGAAAACATGAAAGCGAATTTACTTCGTCAACTTGAAGACCTAGAGCAGCTTGATCAAGAGACTTTACTAGAGCGTCGTTACCAACGCTTAATGAATTACGGTTACTGCTAATCGTCGGCTGATCTCTGACGATAGAACAGATACAATCAAAAGGTTGGCTTAGGTCCAACCTTTTTTAGTTTTTACGGGATAGATTATGGAATCGCTTTATCTGCACTTCGCTCATGTCCTTGAACGTCATTATCAAAGTCGAACTAGCCATGGCTCAAATGGAAAACTGGTCTTAGCTTTCAGTGGCGGAATTGATTCCCGTGTTTTGCTTGAATTATTGCGACACTATCAACAAACGCATTCAGTGCCTTGTCAGGCTGTTTATGTGCACCATGGTTTGAGCGATAACGCCGATGCTTGGGCAGACAAGTGTCTTCAATGGGCTAAGCAAGCGGACATCCCATGTGCGATTGAATACGTCCACCTTGATGTACATAGTGGAGAGAGCATTGAGCTTTTGGCAAGACAGGCACGTTACCAAGCATTACAGAAGTATATAGAACAAGACGATATACTGTTAACGGGCCAGCATGCTGATGATCAGGTTGAAAGCTTTTTGCTTGCTTTGAAGCGAGGTAGTGGCCCTAAAGGGCTATCTTCAATGCCAGAAAGCATGCCATTTGCTAAAGGAAGTTTAGTTCGGCCTTTGCTTACTATTCAACGACAACGCATTGAGACGTTTGCCCAAAAGTTTGGTTTGGAGTGGGTCGAAGACGAGAGTAATCAAGATACTCGCTATGACCGTAATTTCTTACGTCATCGTGTCATGCCTCAACTCATTCAGCGTTGGCCCAGCTTTCATCAAGCGGTTCAGCGAAGTGCTCATTTATGTGCAGAGCAAGAGCAATTACTGGATGAATTGTTAGACTCGGTCTTTCAGCAGGCTTTTCATCCAGATGGTAGTCTTTGTCTCTCCATATTGGGCACGCACAGTGAATTGGCACGGTCGCGTTTGATACGTATGTGGCTGTCTAAGATGGAAGTCATGATGCCTTCCCGTGTGCAACTTGGCCTCATTTGGAGTGAAGTTGCTCTAGCGCAACAAGATGCGAATCCAAAATTGCAGCTTAAGCAGGGAGAGATTCGTCGTTTTCAAAATCGACTGTATTGGTTAAGCCCTAGGACTGATTTAACGGATTGGCATGCTTCTTTACAGCTGGATATCCCATTATTGTTGCCTGATTCTCTTGGGGAACTGCTGCTCAGTTCCACTTCTGATAAAGCGAATTTGGTATTACCGGCAGAGCCTGATTTATTGAAAGTAACGTTTAATCCTGAAGGTTTATCGGCTCATCCGACAACACGAAGTCGAAGTCGCAAGCTGAAAAAACTGTTTCAAGAATACCATATTCCTAGTTGGCAGCGTCGGCAGTTACCGATTGTCATGTATCAAGGCCAGGTAGTGGCAGTTGCAGGGCTGTTTGTTGATCGTGCTTTTAGTGGCCACCAATGTGAACTGATTTGGCATCAAACTGACTCAGTTCGCTTGATTAATGAATCATAAAGAACCCCTCCAACTGGGGAGCATTAGGAAAAACCATGAATAGAGTAACTATGTGGGCTTTGGTCGTCATGGCATTGCTAAGTGGGCAAACATTTGCAGCAGGCGATGCGGCTGCTGGGAAGGCAAAATCAGGAGTATGTTCAGCTTGTCACGGGCAAAATGGTATTGCACCGATTCCTGGTTACCCCAATCTGAAAGGGCAGAAAGAACAATACCTAATTAATGCGATTAATGCTTATAAAAATGGTCAACGAACTGGGGGTATGTCGGCAGTCATGGCGGCACAAGCCAGTTTACTTTCAGAAGATGATATTGCGAATTTGGCTGCCTATTTCTCTCAATTGAAGTAAAGGTGTTTAATTTATTCAACTTACATGGGGGCATAACATCAACCGAGGTTTATTTTGGTATTTTGAACCTTGGGTTATGACAAGCATTGAATGTTGTGAGATGCTAAATGATAATACGCGCAAACGATTTAAATTTAAGGGATGAATATGAAAAAGATTGAAGCGATCATCAAGCCATTCAAATTGGATGATGTGCGAGAAGCATTAGCTGAAGTTGGCATCACAGGAATGACCGTGTCGGAAGTCAAGGGGTTTGGTCGTCAAAAAGGTCACACCGAGCTTTATCGTGGTGCTGAATATATGGTCGACTTTCTACCCAAAGTGAAGCTGGAGATTGTCGTGACAGAGGATGTTGCAGACAAGTGTGTTGATACTATTATTGAAATTGCTCAAACAGGTAAAATCGGTGATGGTAAGATCTTTGTGACGGATATTGAACGCGTTGTTAGAATTCGAACCGGTGAAGAAGACGAAGACGCAATCTGATCGTTTATGGTTTAAATTTGTTAGCAATGGATTAAGATTAAGGGGCCGTATTGGGCTCCTTTTTATTATAACTATCGGCACCTTGAGCTTTCGTGATGTTTTAATTAGGTAGTGCTATGTATCTTCGTTTATTTTTTGTTGTTGTTCTTGCTTCGATGACTTTGATTGTCGGCTTCAATATGGTTTTTACCATTCCGGACCAGCCCCAGCTTGTGACTATGACAGAGCTGGATACTCGGCAAAGTGTCCGATGTATGGATTTTGAAAACCCTAAAGCAATCGATAATAAAGGACAGTTGGATATTCTAGTGTGGAATATCTATAAGCAAAATAGAGATAACTGGCAACAAGCATTAGAAAAACTTTCCACAGGAAAACAACTGCTGATACTTCAAGAAGCCAGCATGACTGATGAGTTTAAGCATTGGTTGGTGGAGGGGCAATGGTTTGGTAATCAAGTTCGTGCTTTTAAAGCATTGGGCAGCGGTGCAGGTGTCATCAATATTGCAAAGCAAGCACCGATAAGAGCTTGCGCTTATACTCAAACAGAACCGTGGTTACGTTTGCCTAAATCAGCCTTGTACAGTGAATATAATTTGAGTAATGGTCAAGTTCTCGTTGTGATTAATATTCACGCCATCAACTTCACTTTGGGGACAAAAGAATATACCACTCAATTGACTCAGTTAGAGATGGCGCTGAATAAACACAAAGGGCCAATTTTGTTTGCAGGTGATTTTAATAGTTGGAGTGAAGAGCGGTTAAATGTTATTCAGCAGACCCTTAGGAAAGCAGAGTTAATTGAGGTCAAATATGACCCAGATCAGCGCACTCAGTTTTTAAATGGCTTGCCACTCGATCACGTGTTTTATCGAGGCCTGATATTGAAGAGCGCAGAAGCGCCAGAAAGTGACGCTTCCGATCATAATCCACTTTTAGTGTCATTTAGACTGATGGAGTGACGTTCTTTTGTTGGGATTTAAACGCTACTGGCAAGGGTGAGTAGCGTTTAACTTTTGAGTATCAGGCTAGTGGGTCAATAGAATGAACATGGCCCAGATGACATAGAACCCTACCCAAGGTAATGCAGAAAGGACCAGAGCTTGGCCTCGTTCCATACTGGTCCATGTCAACACGACACCATAACCGAGCGCGATATACCAAGGTAATAGCAAAGGGAATGAACTAGTAAACTGCGACCAGTCGTTTGTCAGAGGTAGTTTCAGTAGCCCATTTAATGAATTAAGGTCTGCGGCATAGCTCATAACTTGACCATGTTTGAGCAGTAAACTGGCATAGCTGGCAAAATCACCTAACACAGCAGGAAATAAGATCGCACAAGAAGCAGCAAACCATTTCCAGTAACCGATCGATGCTTGCGCTTGCGTTGTTTTTGTCGCCAAAAAGAACCACAATGCTAATAGCAACAATGTCGCCAAACGGTTAAATATGTTGTTAATCGTTGCTGTAGCCATCAAGGTATCTGGCTGCAATAAAGCGATTTGCTCTGGATTAATTTGTTGCAGCTGTACCGTGAGTTCGTGGCTTAACCAAGTAAAATCAACCTCTGAAAAATAAGCCCCCCAAAATAAAAATGGACTTAGCATCAAGACAATAAATGGTTGCCATCCCCATGTGCCTCGCTGATACAGGGCAAGAAAGCATGCTACAGGAGAACGAAAAATATCCAGTAGCATGATCAATGGATTACTAGATGGGCTCATACACCGACCTTAGTAACATCGACATACAATTTAAGCTTTTGACCCGGTTTCAGGTATTTTTGAGCTTTGAGTGCATTCCATTTGACGATGTCATTACTTTTTACTTTGAATTTATTCGCAATGCCACTAATAGTGTCACCAGAGCGTACTTGATAATATACGGTTCTGATCACTGCGCCTTTGTCTGAATTTTTCCAGATAACTAACTTTTGGCCAGCACGGAGTGTGTCTTTTGGACTCATACCATTCCATTTGGCCAAATGCTGATGTGAGACTTGATTGGCTTTAGCAATGGACCATAAACTGTCACCTGATTTTACGATATGAGTCAGCTTATATTTTCCACGTTCTTTGGCTTGTGTCTTGTTCAGGCGATTGGCAGCCGATAAAGCGTATTGAGCTTCATTTTTAGTTGAAGTCGGAATCAACAAGTATTGTCCGATACGAATATTATTGTTCGATAAGCTATTCGCTTTTTTGATGACGTTGGTGGTCGTACTGTACTTTCTAGCCAGCATGCTGAGTGAATCACCAGATTTCACTTTGTAGCGAACGACCTTCATGCCTTTGCCACGATTTTTTTCGACTTGAGCAAGGAATTGCTGCTTTTTCTCAATTGGAATTAGGAGCTGCTGTGGCCCTTCTGGGGCAGTTGACCATTGATTATAAGCCGGATTATAACCTTGGAGTTGCTTGACACTGATACCTGCGTAATCTGCCGCAATGGCCAAATCTAGCTGTTCGTTAGGGTCAACGAGAGTGAGCATTGGCTGATTCGGGATTTCAGGGATGTTGAGACCATACTTCTCTTGGTTGGCAATGATATCTGCTAAAGCCAGTAACTTAGGTAAATAGCTGCTGGTTTCTTTTGGCAGATCTAAAGAGAAGAAGTCGATAGGCTTACCAAGCTTATGGTTCTTACGAATCGCGCGTGATACTCTGCCACCACCACTATTGTAAGCTGCAATAGCATGATCCCAATTACCGTCAAAACGCTGATTTAGCTGCTCTAAGTAGTCCAGTGCCGCCTCTGTAGAAGCGTAGACATCACGACGGCCGTCGTACCAGTAGTTTTGATCTAACCCCATCATCTTCCCAGTACCGGGTACAAACTGCCAAAGACCAGCAGCGCTACCATGAGAATAGGCAAAGGCGTCAAATGAACTCTCTACCACGGGTAATAATGCCAGTTCCATTGGTAAGCCACGTTCTTCAATGCGCTTGGTGATCATGTACAAAAACGGTTTAGCGCGCTCTGATACGGTATAGAGGTGATTAGGGTGCTTTAAATACCAAGCGCGATAGTAATCGATTTTTTCATTGACTGGGATTGGCATGTTTAATTGCATACCAATGCGCTGCCACACATCTTCTTGCTCTTGAGGTGAAAGTACTTTTTCTGATGTAATCAGTTTAGTGTATTTCTGTGTAAGTCCCGAGTTGGGTTTAATTGGACCGGTTTGAGCCGTTTTATTGGTCGTATCGGTGTGTGTTTTTTCAGTGGTGCTTGGGCTTTGGGGTGTCAACTGACAGCCCGAAAGTAATAACATGAATGCCCAACTATACTTTAAACGCATGAATTCAGCCTATTTAGGACCTTGTTTTCCCTTTGCCGGTCGGTAACTTAGTAAGTCGCTAACTCAGCAGTAAGGTTATCAATATTTTTAACACTATTTAATTGTAGGGCATAATCACACTACAATATGCAACAGTTCGAGTTTATACCAAATGAGCGAGATTTTTGTCATGGTTTGGGGCGCTAATCGTTGTACATTATGCTAGACGCCCTGGTGTTAAAGCCGTTTTAGTGTTTTGGGCTTAACCAGTCACTGACCCCGCTTTCTAGGTAAGTGAGCTCTTATCTCATTGGTAAGGTTTAGGCTTCTTTATATCCTAAACCGATAAAAGCGCCGATGGCGCTTTTATATATACCCAAGCATCTTGAGGTTACTTGGGTATATTCAGGTAACAGCAACCTACTGATTTGTTTTATATTGTATTCAGTAGAGCGGAGTTTTATGGCCTGTATTGAAGTCACCTGAGTATAAATCAGCAAGAGATAATACTTGTGTGGTGTGAAGTTACAAGTAAAAAGTGGTTAAAATTCGTTCTTCCATTGACGTAACGCTGAAAAAACTGCACATGGTTCATGATGTTCAAGGCGGTTTGCGACAGATTTAATCACTTCAGGGTGGGTTGTCCGCAAAAAAGGGTTAATCCATTTTTCTTTACGCAGTGTGGTTGGCAACGTTGGGTGATTCAAAGCTCGTAGTCGATTTACCTCATCTCGGTATTGGTGTAATTGCTCGTTGTCGGGCTCAACGGCGAGAGCAAAAGCAATATTACTGGCGGTATATTCATGAGCGCAAAATACTTCAGTTTCTTCTGGAAGAGCCGCAATTTTGCTGAGGGATTCATACATTTGTTCTAGAGTACCTTCAAACACTCGACCACACCCAGCGGAAAAAAGGACATCACCACAGAAGAGTTTTCCGTCACCCACATAGCCTATGTGGCCCAGTGTATGGCCTGGCAAGCCGAGAACCAAAAAAATCTCATCGAACAGCTCAAGCTTGTCGCCTTCTTCAACAGGATTGGTTAAAGTGGGGATTGGCTCAGCTTTAGGTCCGACAACTGAAATGTGAGGGAAAGCATGCACGAGATCAGGTACCCCACCAATATGATCATTATGGTGGTGTGTAATTAAGATCGCTTCTAAAGTTAAGTCATGGGCCTGTAAGTATTCCAGTACCGGTTTTGCATCCCCCGGGTCAACAACAGCACAACGTTTATCGCTGTTTTGTATTAGCCAGATGTAATTGTCATTAAACGCAGGTATGCTTTTGATCTCTATCACGACTCTTTCTCCAATACCTTTTAGTTAGGTGGTTAATGAAACCAGCACTCAGTAATAAAACAATTCCCCACCCAGCAACTTGGTCTGCAATGAATAATGGCGCTTGGGTACTTGAATCCATTCAAACCCGATTCGATGAATGGTGCCCGAAATTATTTGGCTACCATATGCTTAAGTTGGGTGGTTTGAGCTGTGAGCTAACCAGTTACAACTCTAGTATTCAACACCAAGTTAACCTAGATATCCAGAACCCTTTGCATAATGTGATCGCAGATGGTTATGAATTGCCCTTTTTAGAAAAAAGCTTTGACGCTGTCGTTCTTGCTCACCAGCTCGACTATGCCAGTGATCCACATCGATTATTGAGAGAAGTGGACCGAGTCATGATGGATGATGGGTATTTGATCATAACGGGTTTTAATCCTTTTAGCTTAACCGGATTAGCAAGCTTGTTGCCATGGAGGAAGAAAAACTTACCTTGGTCTGGACGCATGTTTAGCTCCCATCGAGTAAAAGATTGGTTGGGCTTACTGAACTACCAAGTGGTGCATTGTGACCGTTACGCTTTGTTTCCGATGACGCGTTATACCACGTTATGGACATGGCTTGAAAACAGTATTGGTGGATGGGCCTTACCGGCTGGAAGTTTATACTTTATTGTTGCTCGAAAGCGGACTTACCCTTTAAAACCGATTAAGCCTCACTGGCATTTGAAGAAAAAACTAGCGCCATTGGGAGTGATGAATCGAGAGGGAAATCAAGTTAATAAAGTATCCGAAAGGTTAAAGTGACCCAAGGTTATGCCAGCTAATCGCTTGGGTCTTTTATTCTACCGATGGATGATGGATATACTTAACTCTGATTAGGTTCGGTTGCCTCTATCCGGCTTGGTAACCAGTATCTTCATCGGTTGGGTTTTCAGCAGCAGCACGCGCTAATTCATCGCACATTTCGTTTTCACGGTGACCCGCATGACCCTTTACCCAATGCCACTCGACTTGATGTCGTGCGGTTTCTTTATCGAGAGCTTGCCAAAGGTCTGCATTTTTTACAGGCTTTTTGTCGGCAGTTTTCCAACCGCGCTTTTTCCAGTTGTGGATCCATTGGGTTATGCCTTGACGAACATACTGGCTATCTGTAGTTAACGAAACTTTGCACGGCTCTTTTAGTGTTTGTAAGGCAACAACAGCAGCGAGCATTTCCATGCGGTTGTTGGTCGTTAATGTGTAGCCTTTTGCTAACGTTTTTTCCGTTTGCTTGTAGCGTAAGACAACACCATAGCCGCCAGGGCCTGGATTGCCTAAACAAGAACCGTCGGTGAAAATCTCAACGTGTTTGGTCATATTTTTTGGTACTATTAGCCTAAACATTTAATAAAGCATAGTCTGACATACATAACCTTATGAATACCAGTAGCAATTCTGAACATAATCGAATTATCGTTCTCGATACCGAAACCACGGGTATGAACCTTGAAGGTGGCCCGCACTACATGGGGCATCGCATTATCGAAATCGGTGCTGTGGAGATCATCAATCGTAAGCTTACAGGTCGACATTTTCATGTTTACCTAAAGCCCGACCGCCCGATTCAAGCAGAAGCGATTGAGGTTCATGGTATTACAGATGAATTCCTTGTCGATAAACCTGATTATGCCAGTGTGCATCAGGAGTTTCTTGATTTTATTAAAGGTGCTGAACTCGTTGCCCATAATGCTCCCTTCGATACTGGGTTTATGGATTATGAGTTTGAAATGCTCGATCCGACTATCGGTAAAACGGATGATTTCTGTAAAGTGACCGATACGCTTGCGATGGCGAAGAAGATCTTCCCTGGTAAGCGAAATAATCTTGATGTCTTGTGTGATCGATATGGCATTGATAACTCGCATCGAACGCTTCATGGCGCTTTACTCGATGCCGAGATCCTAGCGGATGTTTACCTGCTTATGACTGGTGGTCAAACTAAGCTGGAATTTAATGCTAACAAACAAGGTGGAGTTGAAGAGATTCGTCGTGTTGAAGGCAGAAAATCTCTAAAGGTTTTGCATGCAACAGCCGATGAAGTAGAGGCGCACCACAAAAGATTAGAGCTGGTGAGTGACTGTATTTGGCATCAATAGGAGAGGCTATGTTGAGAATGTTTGCGGTTGCTGTCTTGGCAATCTGGAATGGTGTGTCATTGGCTTCTAGTGAATCTGCAATGTCTTTGCTAGATAACCGCTTTAGAGTTGACCCAACCATTGAGCAGATCACCTTTGTGGTTTATCGTGAGCAGCCTTCTAAGCCTGTTGTTTTAGTACGTCCAGATGGTAAAAAGTATTACGCAGAAAGTGCTGATAATAAGCAGATTCGTTGGTATCAGGAGCCATCACTCGATATTATTTCTGTTGTTGATCCTATGCCTGGCCCATGGCAAGCGGTCGGCAAAGTCACGCCGAAAAATAACATTCGTTTGATTTCTCACCTCAAATTAGAAACGGATACTTTGCCTAAAACGCTTTATCATAATGAAGCATTAAAGTTTACTGCTCGCTTAACATCCAACAATCAACCTTTAGTGCTGCGAGATTTTCTAGACCGAGTCAATTTAAAAGTTTCCTTTACCAAGTTTGTCGATAACGAAGATGAGTTACCTAATGAAGACCGTCCGTTGCCGTTGATTATTGGGACATTCAATGACGATGGACGAGAACTGGATGAAAAAGCGGGGGATGGTATTTTTACTGTTCAACTGCCCGTGAGTGTTGAACCAGGAAAATATCGTGTACGGATTACCTCTGGAAATGGTGTTTTTTTGCGTGCGCAAGAACAAACCGTGCTCGTTTATCCCTCCCCAGTTGCGCGAACTTTTATTCAAGCACGCCACCCCGGTGAGGCCCATCAATTGATTATTCGAGGTGAACTAGGGACTATTGCACCAGGATCGATTGTGGCTAACATTATTGAAACTGCACCGGATGGTTCACATCATTACTCACAAGGTCAAGTGTCAGCCGAAGGAACCAAAACTACATTGCAGATGGGTAACAATCAGGAGCTTGGTAAGTACGCGTGGCACGGTGACATCTTTGCAACCGATCTAGCAACGCAGCGTTCGTTATCTTTTCCGATACCAGAACAAACTTTTAGTGTGGTTAAAGAAGTCGACATTGAAGCAGCCCGCTTAGCAAAGCAAGCGGAATTAGCGGAACAAAGACGCCTTGCCGAAGAGCAGCGTATTATCGCAGAGCGTGAGTCACAGCGTAAAGCCAGCCTGATTATGATTGCCGTTGGTAATGTCGTTGTTTTATTAATGATTGTTGGCTTTTGGCTGCTATGGCGCAAACTTAAAACAAAACGAGAAACAACCCCAGAAATGCAATTGGCGGTCCCTAAGAAATAAACTTGCCCCAGTCATGACGCAAAGCCAAGTTTGTCTCACTGAATCAAACAGCTTGAGGCTAATCGGGGATAAGGTGTCATTTTTATTGTTTATCAATGCATTATATTTTTGTACTCTTCAGTGGTTAACACAATGGAGAGTGCATGATGACGATCGTATTTGAAGAGAAAGTTCCTACCCCCGAAGAATACTGTGCGATGCGCATGAAGGCAGGGCTATCGGCAAAGTCTTTACAGGCTGCACAATCTGGTCTGCCCAATACGTTATATGCAATATCAATTAGGGAAGAGGGTGAATTAATTGCGATGGGGCGGGTCGTTGGTGATGGTGGCTGTAATTTTGAAATTGTCGATGTAGCTGTTTCTCCAAGCTATCAGAGGCAAGGGCTTGGCAGAAAAGTGATGGAATATATTGATGGCTATTTGTCTTTGGCCGTGATGGAAGGTTCTTATGTTTCTATGATTGCTGACGAGCCTTTGTTTTATGAAAAACTGGGTTATCGTCTTGTTTCACCAAAAAGCCATGGTATGACGAAAAAGTTCTTTGTACAGGCGAATCAATAATCTTATCTTTAATCAAAGAAAAACGGGAGCGATGACTCCCGTTTAGTAGTGGTACTTTTTGATTTTGTCGAGTGTTCCTCTAGGCAACGTTACCCATTTGAGGATATGGTGGCTTTGCCGCGAGCAACCCTGGCTCAAAGTCATCGACATTAATGGTATCTAAGCGATGTTGTTCTGCCTCTTTTAACAGAGCGGCCTCTTGTGGCGTAATGAGACCTTGCTCTAATGCTTCTTCTGCAACGTGATCTAGGCGCATAAATGGTAAGCGTTTTCCTTGAGCTTGACATACTTTTTCAAAGATAGGCTCAGCCTGTAGAATCACCGCGAGAGCGAGCTCAATTTTTCCTGCTGTATTGAATTCAGTCGGTTCTAGATATTGCCCTCTACCAAGTCGAGAGCGAGTTGCACAAGGTGTTTGTAAAATATGAGCAACCTGGCTGTCTAGCTTGTCGTCAGGCGCTTTACGCACTCGTCCAAATGGCATGATCATCACTTTCAGAACTCGAGCAATGACTTTATTCGGGAAGTTGGCTAGGAATTCATCAATCGCCGCTTCAATTTGTTTTAAGCTGTCCTGTAAGCCCCAATGAACCATAGGAAGGTCCTCGACTGGACGACCATCTTGTTCAAAACGTTTAAGAACCGCAGAACTCAGATAAAGTTGGCTGAGGATATCACCAAGACGGGCAGAAAGTCGTTCTTTACGCTTCAACGACCCCCCAAGCACAGCCATGGAGATATCTGATAGTAGCGCCAAATTAGCGCTGTAGCGGTTGAGTTGTTGGTAGTAGCGTTTGGTTACGTCTTTGGTTGGCGACTCTGAACCGAAGCCATCACTAAGCCCAAGCCAAACACTGCGCACAAAATTACTCATTGCAAAGCTAAGGTGGCCAGCCAGAGCTTTATCAAACTGTTCAACAGCGTTACTGGCATCGGAGTAAGCGGCGTTCATTTCTTGCAAGACATATGGATGACAACGAATCGCGCCTTGTCCATAAATGATCATTGAACGAGTCAGAATATTTGCTCCCTCAACCGTAACGGCTATTGGAGCACCTTGATATGCTCTGGCGATGAAGTTGGAAGGGCCCATACAAATGCCTTTACCGCCTACGATTTCCATTGCATCGGTGATACATTGTTGGGCGCGTTGTGTGCAGTGATATTTAACGATTGCTGAGATGACGGAAGGCTTTTCTCCGAGAACAATACCAGCCACAGTTAAGTTACTCGCCGCGTCCATAACGTAAGCATTACCACCTAATCTTGCTAGAGACTCCTCAACACCTTCCATATGACCAATAGGTTGTTTGAACTGACGGCGAATACGTGCATAAGCACCTGTTGCAAGTGCGGCTGTTTTAATGCCTCCAGTTGAGTTAGATGGAAGGGTAATGCCACGCCCGACGGACAGACATTCGACTAACATACGCCAACCTTGTCCTGCCATTTTTTGGCCGCCAATAATGAAGTCAATAGGCACAAAAATGTCTTTGCCGCAAGTTGGTCCATTTTGGAACGGGATATTAAGAGGGAAGTGACGATTACCAATATCAATCCCTTTGAGGTTGGTCGGAATTAGAGCACATGTAATACCAAGATCTTCTTTATCGCCAAGAAGGCCCTCAGGATCTCGCAGCTTGAACGCCAGACCTAAGACGGTCGCAACAGGGGCAAGTGTGATGTAGCGCTTGTTCCATGTCAGGCGCATGCCTAGAACTTCTTTACCTTCCCACTCACCTTTACAAACAACACCAAAATCTGGAATGGAACCCGCATCAGAGCCTGCTTCAGGGCTTGTGAGCGCAAAACATGGTATCTCAATGCCTTTAGCAAGGCGAGGGAGATAATAATTTCTTTGCTCTTCGGTACCGTAGTGTTGCAGAAGCTCGCCAGGACCTAATGAGTTTGGTACGCCAACGGTGGTTGAAAGTACGCCAGAAACACCAGTCAGTTTTTGCAAAACCATCGACTGTGCGAGTGCAGAGAACTCAAGGCCGCCGTATTTCTTTTTGATTATCATGGCAAAGAATTTGTTGTCTTTAAGAAATTGCCAAACCTCTGGTGGCAGATCAGCCAGCTCATGTGAAGCTCTAAAATCGCTGATCATCGCACAAACTTCATTGACAGGGCCATCGAGGAAAGCCTGTTCTTCCTCGGTTAAGCTAGGCATGGGTATCGAATGCAATTTTTGCCACTCTGGTTTGCCTTTAAATAACTCTGCTTCCCACCAAACGGTCCCTGCATCCAGAGCTTCTTTTTCAGTTTGAGACATTTCTGGTAGTACTTTTTTAAACATAACCAGTGCTTTACGACTAATCAAAGATTGTCGGATGTTGGGAACAGCAAACACGGCGACGGCTAAGGCAAACACTATCCAGCCTATAAAGCCTGTTAAGCCAGTAACAGTCAGCGCTAGCATAGTGGCAAACAGTAGGCTGACAGATTTAATGAGCGACGTTCTGTGGTAAAGCGTGATGCTTAACACTGAAGCCATCGCGATGATTGAGAGCAAAATATCCATACATTTTTCCTTCTCAGACTCTATAGCGTTATACGTCTGTGTTTTAGGTAAGAGGTCTAACCAGTTTCCCTAATTGTAATCAAAATATTAAATAAATGTAAAATGACATGTTGGTTAAAAAGTGATCTCAGTAGGGTTAAAATCGAAAAGTTGAGAGTTAAGTGGCGATTTCGTCAGCGATTTATCAAGTTTATTGTTGTCATCGATTTAAATATGTCGCTTCTCTATCGACACTAATTCTCATTTTTGGGTAAACTCTAATTAATGATGGGTTAATGTGAACAGCGCATTGGTCCCCCGTGTACAAGGCAATACCAACAAGTGTCTATGTAGCAGAATTATTGAAGAGAGCCCTTTATGTACCAAGATCTGATTAGAAGCGAACTAAACGAAGCCGCCGAAGTTTTGAATAAATTTTTAAGTGATGATCACAACATCGCACAAATTGAAGCTGCGGCGAAAATGATTGCGGATTCGTTCAAACAAGATGGCAAAGTGTTATCTTGTGGTAATGGAGGCTCTCATTGCGATGCCATGCATTTTGCTGAAGAGCTTACAGGCCGTTACCGTGAAAATCGTCCTGGTTATGCAGGTATTGCGATTTCAGATCCGAGTCATTTATCTTGTGTGAGCAACGACTTTGGCTATGATTTTGTTTTTTCTCGTTATGTTGAGGCTGTGGGTCGCAAAGGGGATGTGTTATTTGGTCTATCTACCTCGGGCAATTCAAGTAATATTCTTAAAGCGATTGAAGTCGCACAAGCCAAAGGTATGAAGACCATTGCTCTGACTGGTAAAGATGGCGGTAAGATGGCGGGCCTCGCTGATATCGAGATTCGTGTTCCACACTTTGGTTATGCTGACCGTATTCAAGAAATACACATTAAAATTATACATATCATCATCCAACTTATTGAAAAAGAAATGGAATGATAAAGATTAGCCTTAATGTTGACGATGATGTTTTTGGTAAGGAGTTTCGTTAGCTATGTGTGAATTGCTTGGCATGAGCGCTAATGTACCAACGGATATTTGCTTTAGTTTTACTGGGCTGATGCAACGTGGTGGACGTACGGGGCCACATCGAGATGGCTGGGGGATCACTTTTTATGAAGGTAAAGGATTTCGCACTTTCAAAGATCCCAACCCGAGTTGTGACTCTATGGTGGCTCAGTTGGTGCAAAACTATCCCATAAAAAGCCGTGCTGTTGTAAGCCATATTCGCCAAGCCAATCGGGGAGGAGTATGCCTTGAAAATACTCACCCTTTTACTCGGGAATTATGGGGGCGATACTGGACCTTTGCTCATAATGGTCAATTAACGGATTACCAAGATTTGTCTACTGGTCGCCACCGCCCGGTTGGACAGACAGACAGCGAACGATCGTTTTGTTGGTTGTTGAAAAAGATGGAAGACAGATTTCCTGAGCCGCCACAGGATATGCAAGCGGTGTTTGCTTTCATTGCTCAATGCTGTGATCAGTTGCGAGAGAAAGGTGTATTCAATATGTTGCTCAGTGACGGTGAGTTTGTGATGACTTACTGCTCAAATCATTTATATTGGATAACACGTCGCGCACCATTTGGAAAAGCATCATTGCTTGACGAAGATGTCGCGATTAATTTCCAAGAAGAGACAACGCCTGATGACATTGTGTCTGTTATAGCAACACAGCCACTAACGGGTGATGAAACATGGCAGAGGATGAAGCCAGGTGAATTTGGGTTGTTTCATGTCGGTAAGATGATTTTCAATAATGCTGCTGAGTTGGCAGATGTGCCATTCGCTGAACCTAAACCAGGAAATCAAGCCCCAACAGAGCCATTAATTTAGGGGTTTCCGAATTAATCTCACCTTACCCAAATAACCATTGCAAAGTTAGGGTTAATCGGAATCAGCGACTAAGTTTATAACCAAGTAACCTCAAGATGCTCTCAATCGCACCCTGAGGTTACTTGGGTATATACGCAAGTGACCATCTAAAAAATATAAAAACTTTGTGAATGTCATGTCCAATATTATTTATTTTTATGATGCTTATTTATTTTCAATATAAAATAATTAAAAGCGATAAAATGAAATTGCGGTAAAAATCGACAATGCTATAATTCTCACAATACTTTATAGTGAGTTAAAGAATGGCAACAAGCAGTGTCGAAGAAAAAATAAACAGAGTCTGTTACTTTATTGAAGAACAGCCATATGAAGACTTTTCACTACAAGATTTAAGCGAAGTTGCCGAACTGTCTAAATACCATTTTCAACGTGTTTTTAAATCGGTAGTCGGCGTTACACCACACCGATATATTTTGTTGTCTCGCTTACGCCGTGCTTCTTTTGAGTTACTTTATCGTCGAGATCTTAAAATTATTGATGTAGCGATATCAGCAGGGTTTGAAAGTCCAGAAGCGTTTACACGAGCTTTTACAAGAGTGTTCTCTCAGACGCCAAAAGCATTCAGAAATCGCCCAGATTGGTCAAAGTGGGCTCGTGAATTTGACATAACGATTCCTGTGAGGGACCGTCAATATAATGTTAATGTCTTTGATTACCCCTCAATAAAGTGTGCTGCTATTACCCATAGAGGATTTTATTTAGAAGGTTTGAAAACCTATGATGCGCTCTTTAATTTTATTGTTAAAAACCAATACCTTACTCGAGAGCAATTAAAGGCAACGCCATTACTCATCATCCCCAATGCTAATCCGCTAAAAATTGAAGAATCGGAGTACACTTGCGAGCACTGTATTCCCTTTGAGGGAGAAATCGCACCGAATGATGAAGGGGTCTCTTCCGTGATGCTTCCTGGCGGTAGCTTTGCTGTATTAACCTATGTGGGTCCTAGAGAGCCCAATGGTATCTCACATGCTATACAGTACATATTAAATGAATGGATGCCGCAAACGGAGTGGGAGTGGGGAGGTCGTCCAGCCGCTTTTGTATATGATAATTCACCCTTGCTGTTCCCTGATACGGAATTAATTACTCACATCTGCTTACCCATTGAGCCCAAAACTCAATAAATGAGTAACTTTTTGCCTGGTGCTGTTCTTAGCGAGTTTCCTTGGTTATTGAAACTCGCTGAGCAAAGCAGTAATTAGTCCAAAAATAACGGGTTATTTTGTAACCACTCAGGTTGAGTAGTGAAGCTCATTAGCTTCCATGTTTCAGCATCGGAACAAAATAAAATGCCTATGTTATCGACACCTCGTCCTATCTCTGGTTGGTGACTAGGAGCATTGAGTGGCTGGTGGCTGATATATGATACGTCTTGTCCTAAATTAAGTTGTTTATAATTCTGAACCCAGCTGGTCAGTATGGCCAACGTTTTTTCACCTTTAGGCTGGTCAATAAAATTAACCCAGGTTTCATGATTTTCAGGGTCGCTTTTATAACGTTCAAGAGCCCTACGCACATCTTGACTCTCTAAATCTTTACCTGATATGAATACAAGAAAAGATGTGTAATTTCCTACATCTATTTTCTTTAAGTATTCGAGGTGAGGTCTAGCATTAATAACATACAAAGAGAGATAGTTATTGACTGAATTAAAAAATATTGAAGATATAATATCATGGGTTGAGACCCAGCTATTTTCTAATGAAGTATTTACTTCTTTCTTTATTCTCTTTACTAAGTCTAAATTTATGGTCTTAATAAATGTTTGCTTATTCTTTTCTATCACCTCTTCTTGGTTATTCAACGGCATTCTAGAAAACTTATGATTTCTTTCAAAGTTCAATTTATTGACTTCTTGCTCAAAGCTTAGCATATTAAGAAGGTTGTAATAGCTTTCACCATCACCAACGACGTGACTCATGGAAAGTATAATAGCAAACTCGTTGTTAGGAATATCTTCAACTAAGCTGAACTTTATTAATGGCGTGTCTCGATCAATGCATTCATGAGTAGGGTAAACATAAAGTTTATCAATAACTTCCTGATTTATGCCTTTTTCAATGATACTGATAAGATTCGATATATTTCTTTCACTGCTAATGAGTGTTTCGATATCAAATATTTCAAAATATGGAAAGAGAGAGTCGATACTTTCTGGAGTTTTGAAGGCCAGCTGCTCGTTTCCATTATGAATTAATCTAGCCCCGATCCACGGGTTTAACTGTAATATTGTCAATATTCTTTGCTTGATTTTCTCGATTGGAGCTGAACCTTGAAATATAGAAATCGTACTAATGAGGCCCTCATGGATGGAATACTCAATCTCACTATCTAATAACTTACTAATAGGCATTACTTATCTCCTTTATTTATTTTTAAGCATTGTAACTTGAAATATAGTAGTGTTCCTGACTGATATTGCTCTGTAATGCCTCAATTAATTTGAAAGCTTGATTTGATTTTTTGGGGTGATATACCCAAGTGACTTCAAGATGCTTGATTCAGAGCGAGGTTGCTCGAGTATATGTGAAAGTTTAGGGAGAGAATAAAGATAAGGCGAATCATTTAACTCGCCTTGGGAGGTATGAATTCAATAATATTAAAGATTATTCTGCCTCTGCAGCGTAACCGTTGGCGCCTAACTCAGCATTGTCTAGACAAGCTTTACCGTCTTTCATTATTAATCGCTCATCGACTAACCATTTAACCACAAGAGGGTAGATTTGATGCTCTTGTGTCTGAACACGTGCGCTTAAGGAAGCAATATCATCGTCAGCAAAAATAGGCACTTTCGCTTGAAGAATGACAGGGCCGCCATCGAGTTCTTCAGTTACAAAATGCACACTGACGCCATGTTCTTTGTCCTTCGCATCAATGGCTCGTTGATGAGTATTGAGTCCGGGATATTTTGGCAATAAAGAGGGGTGAATATTGATCATTTTACCCGAGTAATGCGCAACAAATGGCTGGCTTAAGATTCGCATATAGCCAGCTAAAACAACCACATCGGGTTGATAAGTATCAATCTGTTTCATCAGTTCGGTATCAAAGTCTTCACGATTGTTAAACTGCTTGGGATCAATAAAGTGGCTGTCGGCGCCAGATTGTTTTGCTCTTTCAAGTCCGTATGCGTCAGACTTATTGGAGAAAACAGCGGAGACTTGGGCGTTTGGTATAGAGCTTTGACAAGCGTCTAAAATGGCTTGCAAGTTACTGCCACTACCAGAAATAAGGACGACAATTTTTTTCATGATGTTGAGTCTGCGGGTTATTATAATTGGTGCGAATTCATGATTAAAGATGACGATGAGTAGAGTAGGAGTTATTCCAGCGCCAAAGTTGAAAGTGGATACCCTCAACGACTTTTTGGCATGTCTCTAATAACCAATGATTGACTTAAGTTGATGAAAAAAGCCCCCAGAGAGAGGGCTTCTCAAAGAAGTATTATTGGATCTCAACTTGCTCTTCATTTGCTTGTGCGTTGGCAACTTCACCAATTACCCATGCATTTTCGCCTTCTTCTTGAAGCAGAGCAACTGCGGTATCAGCTTGTTCTTTAGGTAGAGCAACGATAAGGCCAACGCCACAGTTGAATGTACGATACATTTCATGCGTGGTTACATTGCCTTTTTCTTGTAGCCATTTGAAGATGATTGGCCATTCCCAGCTGTTACCATTGATGACAGCTTTGGTTCCCTCAGGTAGAACACGTGGAATGTTTTCCCAGAATCCGCCACCAGTGATATGAGAAATCGCATGGATATCGTGTTGTTCAATCATTTTTAGAGCAGACTTGATGTAAATTTTTGTCGGTTCTAGTAAGTGTTCACCAATGGTTCGTCCTGCAAGTTCTTCATTTTTGTCTGCACCTGAGACTTCGAGGATCTTGCGGATCAGTGAATAACCGTTAGAGTGTGGGCCACTTGAACCTACGGCAATCAAAGCGTCGCCCGCTGATACTTTGGTTCCGTCGATGATGTTTTCTTTTTCTACAACACCTACACAGAATCCTGCGACATCATAATCTTCGCCCTCATACATACCTGGCATTTCAGCCGTCTCTCCACCGATAAGTGCACAGCCAGCTTGAACACAACCATCAGCGATACCCGAAACCACATCCGCAGCGGTGTCTACGTCTAATTTACCCGTAGCGTAGTAGTCGAGGAAGAATAAAGGCTCTGCACCTTGCACGATAAGATCATTGACGCACATGGCTACTAGATCAACACCGATCGTGTCGTGTTTGTTCATATCCAGCGCTAGGCGCAGTTTGGTACCGACTCCATCTGTCCCTGATACCAAAACGGGTTGTTTGTATTTAGTCGGTAATTCACAAAGGGCACCAAAGCCACCGATTCCACCCATGACTTCTGGACGACGTGTGCGTTTGACAGCACCTTTAATACGATCGACAAGTGCATTGCCTGCATCAATGTCAACACCGGCATCTTTATAGCTAAGAGAAGAGTTATTACCACTCACTGGGAAGTCCTCGATTTGTAATGTTGGATATGAAATCGGCGCTATTCTAACAGTGCTTAAATACATATAGCAAACGTTTGCGTTGGTTTTTTTCTTTTGCAGTGACTCATGATATTAATTAGGAAATCATGTATAATCTGAAGGTTTATTTAAATACTGCCAACTAAGCCGGAGATGGAAATGAAAGTTGTTGAAGTGAAACACCCTCTAGTAAAACACAAAATTGGTCTAATGCGAGAAGGTGATATCAGCACAAAACGTTTTCGTGAGTTAGCGACAGAAGTCGGTAGCCTACTCACTTACGAAGCGACTGCGGACTTTGAAACGGAAAAAGTAACCATTGACGGTTGGAATGGTCCTGTAGAAGTGGATCAAATTAAGGGTAAAAAAGTTACTGTAGTGCCAATTTTGCGTGCAGGTCTAGGTATGATGGATGGCGTGCTTGAGCATATGCCAAGTGCTCGTATTAGTGTTGTGGGCATCTACCGTGACGAAGAGACTCTTGAGCCAGTCCCTTATTTTAACAAGCTTGCATCAAATATCGATGAGCGTATTGCTCTTGTCGTCGATCCAATGCTGGCGACAGGCGGCTCAATGATTGCGACGATTGACTTGTTAAAAGAGAAAGGTTGTCAAGCAATCAAAGTCTTGGTGCTTGTGGCTGCACCAGAAGGCCTTGAGGCTCTTGAAAAAGCGCATCCAGATGTTGAAGTTTACACTGCTGCGATTGATGAGAAGCTTAACGACAAAGGCTACATCGTTCCTGGCCTTGGGGATGCGGGCGATAAGATCTTCGGTACTCTATAACTTTTCGGTACTCCAATTAACTTTTAGTACTTTAATTACAGAGAATATACCCAAGCATCTTGAAGTCACTTGGGTATAAAAAAGGCTTGGTGCGAAACGACCAAGCCTTTTTTGTTGTTTCTGTGAAGCTCATACTTTTACACGGGGTTACTTAGCGTAAAGAGTACTTAGCGCAAAGAGTACTTCGTGTCTGAGCTCCTTAGAATTACTCTTCCATTTGAGCATTATCGACGACGTGGTTCTCACCTAAATCGTGTGGTAACACAATATTGAGCAGAATCGCGACAATGCCGCATAAGCTCACACCTTGTAGGCTGAATTCGCCAATACCAAATGCCATGCCACCAATACCGAAGACAAGAGTGACGGCGACAATAACGAGGTTGCGTGATTTATGCAGGTCAACGTTATTTTTGATCAGTGTATTAAGCCCAACGGTGGCAATCGAGCCAAACAACAAGATCATGATTCCGCCCATGACAGGAACAGGAATGGTTTGTAATATCGCGCCAAGTTTACCAACAAGAGCCAGAACAATGGCAGTAATGGCCGCCCATGTCATGATGACAGGGTTAAATACTTTGGTTAGCATAACCGCTCCAGTCACTTCGCTGTAGGTGGTATTGGGTGGCGCGCCCAGCATAGAGGCTGCCATTGTTGCCAGTCCGTCGCCTGCAATGGTACGGTGTAGACCAGGCTTTTTGAGATAGTCCTTACCTGTTACATGAGAGATCGCAAGCATATCACCAACGTGCTCTACTGCGGGTGCGATCGCAACAGGAATCATAAACAGGATGGCATTAATATTAAATTCTGGTGTGGTGAAGTTTGGTAAAGCAAACCAAGCAGCCTCAGCGACAGGGGTAAAGTCAACCACTCCATAAAATAGGGAAGTGACATAACCCGCAAGAATACCGCCAACAATAGGCACTAATTTAAGGAAGCCTTTCGCGAAGACACTCAGCGTTACGGTCGTGATCAGCGATATAGCAGAAATGACCATGGCTGCGTCACCATTGACCAATTGCGCTGCGCCATCTCCTGTTTTACCAATCGCCATATTAACAGCAGTAGGAGCGAGGCCGAGCCCGATCACCATAATTACAGGGCCGACAACAACAGGTGGTAAAAGCTTATGGATAAAACCGACGCCACGTATTTTGATGACGCAACCCAATATGATGTAGACAAAGCCAGCCGCCATCAGTCCACCCATAGTGGCACCAATTCCCCAAGTTTGAATTCCGAACATAATCGGGGCAATAAACGCAAAAGAAGAAGCAAGAAAAATGGGAACGGAGCGTTTAGTTAGGAGTTGGAAGAGGAGCGTGCCAATACCGGCACCAAAAAGGGCAACATTTGGGTCAAGACCGGTCAAAAGGGGGACCAGTACAAGCGCACCAAAAGCAACAAAGAGCATCTGAGCGCCTTGTAATGCATTTTTCATAATAAATTACCAAGTTAAAGATAAGCAGGAAAATCCGGCGAATATTATCGATGTTAATCAGCGATTGCAATCGATACTCTGAAGGTATTCGGCTAAGACAAAAGCTGAATTTCTGTGTTACGATTAAGTTGATTTTAGTATCAATAATTTAGAGTGTTTATAAACCTATTTACTCTTTGAGCATTTGACTTGGGGTTTGCTGTTCTTTCTTGGTTGAACTTTACTTGCGATAAAGTTGCTTGAGTTGATACCCAAATGAGATCGCTCTGAATCAAGCATTTTAGGGCACGTAGGTGTCAGCTATTTTCTTCTGGACTACCGAACTTAAACGCCTTGATGCCAACTCTGTATGATGGATTACGGTGTCTGACGTCCTCTTGCTTGTACTCGAGCAGATAGGTGCTTATCATGAAGTATCTCGTTTTAAGGGTCATAAAAACTATGCGCTACTTAGCTTTATTACTAATCAGTGTTCTATCTTTGCCTGTGTTTGCTTTAAGTCAGGTTGATATTTATCAAGCAGAGGTTGTCATTGATGGAGATCAGAAGGAAAGTGAAGATCTTGCTCGTCAGAAAGCGATGCAAGAAATCATTGTGCGTGCAACGAGCAGTGAGTCCTCATTGACGAACCCAGCGATTGTGAAAGCTTTGGAGTCCAGCTCCAGTTATGTCTCTCAACTTAGCTATGGTGAAATCAGCGGCAAAAGAAGCATGAAAATGCGTTTTAATGGTGACCAAATTCGTTCACTGCTTACACAAGCTAAACTGCCGCTGTGGTCAACAAATCGAGCTAATATTTTAGTTTGGATGGTGGAAGAAGATAACTACGACCGAGCTGTCGTCTGGGAACATTCAGAGTCAAAGAATGCTGCTGCCTTGCAAAAAGCGGCCATGGCGAGAGGGTTACCTGTTACCTTACCTATTGGTGATTTTGATGACGTGACGGGCATTAATGCTTCAGATATATGGGGTGGCTTTGTGTCACCGATTGGTCAAGCCAGCCAACGCTATCCAGTTGATGCGGTGTTAGTGGTGCGAGCCCAAGGTGATTCTCTTCGTTGGACTTTATATGATCAATTGCCAGAGCGTTTATCAGAATCCACTCAGTGGTCTAGAAGTGGCTCAGCTTCTGGTGAAAATGCAATGACGGCTGTCGTTGATAAGTTGGCCGATTACTATGCCAAGAAAACAGCGGTTGTTGTGACGAATGATGCAAAATCGATTGACGTGAAGGTGGTGAATATCTCCTCTGCAATGGACTTTTTCCGCCTAGAAAATGCCATGAAACAGCTGAGTTCTGTTTCCGACACAGAAATTAAACATGTACAAGATGATGGCATTATCTTAACGGTCGACCTGTTGGCTTCAAAACAAGCTTTTGAACAAGAAGTTTCAGCCATCGCGCAGTTGTCGATGATGGAGATGCCGCAACCTGCTGCTGATCAACCGCAACAGAACGTAACTTCAGAAGCCGTCAATAACTCAGAAACCATTGACACCTCAGAGCTGTCAGTTGATGAGGGGCTGACTGTTCCAGAATCTCAACCGTCAACTCAAATTCCTTATGATCTACTTTATCAATGGCAAACACTTTCAACAGCGTCATAACGCCGTAATGGTCAGTGTCGCTCTTTGAGGGGCCTCATTAAATTAAAGTGTAAAAAGGATTAAAAAAGTCGCATTATGCGACTTTTTTAATATTTTCGAGAGGTAATAACGTCATTCTCAAGCTCACGACTTTTTGCACTTATTAGTTACTTTTCTATTAAATATACCCAAGCATCTTGAAGTCACATAGGTATATTTACCTCAGGAATTTCTCTTTTTCTTCTTTTTCCACTTGAGAAAGCCGTTTTAAGCGTAGCCCTAGTTCTTTACCTCGTTCTCGCGTGAATAGAATATTACCGACAAAACTGAGTGAAGTAAGGACTAACTCAACAACGGCTAACCATCGCTCTCCTCCATCGAGGTAAAGGATGGTCAAAGCATGTAGGAAGTAGAGCATAAGAATAAAATTGGCCCAAGCATGGGTGTAAGGCTTACCCGCTAATATGCCGGGAAGTGGCAGTATCAAAGGCAAGCACCAAGCAATCGCGAGAGAAATTGAGTTGATGTGAGGGTGAGGTGATAGCCAAAGTTGCCAGGCGGCGACCCAAGACAGTAGCATTAAGTTACTGATGAGCGCTAAGTAACGGTAGTTTTGTGTCTGCTTTCCAAGTGGTATAAAGTCCATTTTCTTTGACATTGGTCGTCATCTTCCTGAGTTGTATTCAGCCCTTTAATTTTTGGGCGGCAATGGCCAGTCTTTTCCCTAACTGCTGAGCAAGGCGAATCTCTTCACTTGAAAGGCTTGACTCGTGCCCCACACTGCTTGCGCCATAAGGTGTCCCTCCGGAGCGTGTTGTATGAAGGTCTGGTTCAGAATAGGGGATGCCTAAAATCATCATTCCGTGGTGAAGAAGAGGGGTCATCATACTTTGTTGAGTGGTCTCTTGTCCTCCATGCATGGTGGAAGAGGACGTAAAAACACAAGCGGGTTTATCGATGAGGTCACCTTGAACCCAAAGAGTAGTGGTTTGATCCCAAAAGTGCTTTAAAGGGGCAGCCATATTACCAAACCAGACTGGGCTGCCGAGCGCGAGGCCGTCGCATTTTTTGAGCTCATCTAATGTGACTATTGGCTCCGATGCTGGTGTTGTATCTGGAGGTAAACTTTCTACAGTCCGTAACATGGCTTCGCAATGAGGGATTGATTCAACCCCTCTTGCAATCTGTCTGGCCAGCTGTTTTGTACAACCATGGCGGCTAAAGTACAAAATAAGGATCTGGCAGTTCATTTATAGGATTTCCAGTACTTGCTCTGGTGGGCGACCTATCCGAGCTTTGCCATTGGCCACAACGACAGGACGTTCAAACAGCTTTGGATGCGTTGCCATTGCCTCAAATAGTTGTGCGTCAGTCACAGATGAAGCGCCCAGTTCGAGTTCTTTATAAAGGGTCTCTTTTGTACGCATCATATCACGGACTTGAGTGAACCCCAGTTGTGAGAAAAGCGATTGAAGTTGTTCAACATTAAGCGGCGTATCAAGATATTTGATCACATCCGGTTGGACACCATTTTGTTCAAGAAGCTCTAAAGTCTGGCGGCTTTTGGAACAACGAGGGTTATGATAAATAACGACTGACATGGTTTTCTCCATAGGGTTATTGTAACGCCATAAATTGATCTCTTTGGATCATTAACTGATCGATACGAGCATCATAGCGTGCTTGTTTTAAGCTTCCTAGCTCGGCGATTTTACTGGCCTCGCTGTAGTATTGAATCGCTTTATTCCATCCTGCTTGTAGAGCTAAAATCTCTGCTCTTGCAGCCAGTTCTTCATCACTGTGACCAAGGGCATGGTTAGCCTTGGATAAGAGCTGCCAGCCATTGGTATCGTCAGGATGGTCATGAGTATAGCGTTGAAGCACTCTCAATGCTTTGGCATCTTGTTTGTCTTCGAGTAAAGCGTTGGCATAGTTGATAAGCAGCACTTTATTTTGTGGATTACTTTTTAGTGCGGTTTCAAGCATGTTGATCGCTTTTTCAGGATGTTGCTGAGCGAGGTATAAATCAGACATCGCATCAAGATAGAAAAGGTTGTTTGGATCTTGTTTTAACAAGTCTATTAATAATGGCTCAGCTTTGGTTAACTTTTTATTGTCCAGATGGACCAATGCTCGGCCATAATTGAAAGAGGGAGCTGCTTTAGCTGGTGCTTTCTTTTGTGTTCGCTCAAACCAACTTAGTGCTGCTTGGCTCTCTAAACCTGCGTATCGAGCGATGATTCTTGCGCGGGCAAGGTGATAATCGATTGAAGGCTGAAGACGCAGTGGAGGGTAGTCGCGTGCTCTCGCTCGACTATCGGTAATACGATCTTCTGGCAGTGGGTGAGTCAACAGCATAGGTGGTGGCTTGCTGGCATAGCGGTATTCATCAGCCAAACGACTAAAAAAGCGCGGCATGGCTTGAGCTTCGAAGCCGGCTTTGGCCAGAGTGGCGATACCAAATCGGTCAGCCTCTTTTTCATTTGCTCGGGTATAATTGATTTGGCTTTGCATGTTACCCGCGGTTGCTGCCGTGATTGCAGCGATGCCCGCTTCAGGTGCTGCGATAGCCAATAACAGGCCGCCAGCTAATGCCGCAATACTTGCAGGGGATCGGCGAGCCTGGTCTTCCATACTTCGAGCAAGGTGGCGTTGGGTGACATGCGCGATTTCATGGGCAATCACTGAAGCCAGTTCACTTTCTGTTTTTGCGTGAAGGAACAAACCAGAATGTAGTGCCACGTAACCGCCAAAAAATGCAAAGGCATTAATGTTACGGTCCTGAATCATAAAAAAATGAAAAGGTGTTTTTACGTCATCAGCTTTCAAGACCAAACGATGGCCTAAAGTATCAATATATTCATTGATGGTCGGATCATTAACAAGGGGTTTGCTGGACCTAAGCATACGCATATAGGCGTCACCATAAATCAGCTCCTGATCAATGGTCAATGTACTGGCCGCTGTTGTTCCAATATCGGGAAGATTAAGCGGATTGGCATGGGTTACTGGCGTACTCATTGCTAATGCAAGAGACAAAGTAACCAGAGTTCGGGAGCATTTTAGCATATAAAAAAAAGGTTCTCCAAAGTCCTGAGCGATAGGTGTGTACTCAAATTACCTCGCCGCACAGAAGCGTGTCAGTGATCTTGCTATAAATCAAGCATTGCAGCTATCTTGGCACTGATATTTTTGCATCAGCGTTCACTTTTAAGGGAGTGGTAAACGTACACCATGTGCTTCTAATAAGACAGGAAACATCTGGATTGGTTTCATGCTGAGCGATATGTATTGGCAAAAAGGGGCATTTGACCGCTTTTGACTGACGTTAAATTGTCTGAGAAAAGCTAGCACCAACTTAAAAAGCCGTTACAATACAACCCTATCACAAGTGCTGAGCAAGACAATGAGATCTATGTTACTTGATTTGAGTCAACAGCGTTGCCCTATGGCCTTGTTAATGGCTAAGCGTCACATAGTGAACCTGTTCCACTCTAAAACCGAAATTCATCAACAGCTGATGATAAAAATTGTGGACTCAAGTTCTAAGCGTGATATAGAAAACTATTTATTGGCTCAGGGCTACAAAGTTAGCTGTCACTCCGCATCTGGGTATTTCACACTGACAGTATTCAATAAGGAGCCATCATAATGCTTGATATGGTAAGTCGTTGGTATAAGAGACGCTTTTCAGATCCCCATGCTGTAAGTCTTGTTGCCATTCTCTTATTTGGTTTTATTACTATTTACTTTTTGGGTCATCTCATTGCTCCGCTTCTTGTTGCGATTGTGTTGGCCTATTTGCTTGAATGGCCAGTCACCCAAATGTGTCGTCTTGGCGTGCCAAGAACCTTCTCTGTTATAACGGTGATATTAATTTTTACTGGTTTGATGCTGGTTGCTATTTTTGGATTAGTACCAACGATCTGGACTCAGGTTGGCAACTTGCTGAATGATATTCCGAGCATGTACGCGGGGCTGCAAAAGTTTATCTCCACCTTGCCAGAGCGTTATCCTGAACTGGCCAACTTGCAAATTGTTGAAACCCTTGTCACCAATGCAAAAAACAAAGCGATTGGTTTAGGTGAAAGTGTTGTGAAAGGATCGTTGGCATCATTAGTGAGCTTGGCGACTCTTGGTGTTTACTTGATCTTGGTCCCTCTTTTAGTCTTCTTCTTGCTTAAAGATAAAGAAGAAATGCTGAATATGGCTAGCGGTGTGTTGCCGAAAAACCGCAAGCTAGCAAATAAAGTTTGGCATGAGATGAACGAACAAATCTCAAATTACATCCGTGGAAAAGTACTTGAGATCTTGATTGTTGGTAGCGTGAGTTACGTGACTTTTGCCATACTGGACCTTCGTTATTCTGCATTGTTGGCGGTCGCTGTGGGGCTATCTGTGTTGATTCCATATATTGGTGCAGCTGCGGTGACGGTTCCTGTTGCGATTGTCGGATTGTTTCAGTGGGGGTTAACACCTCAATTTTACTGGTTGCTTGTTGCTTATGGCATTATTCAGGCATTGGATGGCAATGTGCTGGTGCCAGTCCTTTTCTCGGAAGCGGTCAACCTTCATCCTGTCGCCATTATTGTTGCAGTATTAGTATTTGGTGGTTTATGGGGCTTTTGGGGCGTCTTCTTTGCCATTCCATTGGCGACCTTAGTTAAGGCGGTTTGGAATGCTCTGCCAAGTACAGAAGAGCAAGAGTCTATCGTAGAGCCATAAATGGCATGTTGCCATGTAGAGTGAGGCGAGACTCATTCTACATGGCCGCTCCTGTGATGACATACCCAACGGTTTGAGGTTAACTGGTATACTCGTCTCAATGAGCTTCGAGAGATTGTCCGTCGTGATGATGTGAACAAACTTGCTCTACTGTTTTTGTTGGTGATTTTTGATGTTTGGGAATTTTATAGCCTGTTGGAATTGCCAGGAGAATGGTTTTTAACATGTCTTTATCCATAAGGTGACAATATTTTTTCAAAGACGCTAGAATCTGATTTAAGCGTTCTGGCTTAATGTGCACTTCAGTCGCAGATTTAATTTTAGGATGAATGGTGTTACTGGCGTTTTCTCCAATTAACAACTCTTCAAACAGCTTCTCTCCCGGTCTTAAACCCGAAAATACAATCTGAATGTCTTGCTTTGTCTGGGTGAGCTTAATGATATTTTTAGCCAGGTCGTGAATCTTTATTGGCTCCCCCATATCAAGGACAAAAACCTGCCCGCTGTGGCCTATGGCACTTGCTTGAATCACCAGCTCAGAAGCTTCTGAGACCAACATAAAATACCGCGTTATATCAGGATGGGTGACAGTGAGTGGCCCGCCGTTTTGAATTTGATTTAAAAATAGAGGGATAACGGAACCTGAAGAGCCTAATACATTCCCAAAACGCACCATGGTGAAGCAGGTGGAGGACTGTTGTATCGACAAAGCTTGCAGGATTAACTCTGAAAGTCTTTTCGTCGCTCCCATGACATTGGTTGGTCTTACGGCTTTATCTGTGGAGATGAGTGTGAAATTGGCGACCTGATGTTCGATCGCAGCTTCAGCACAAGAAAGCGTACCAAATACATTATTTTTCACAGCTTCTACGATATTATTTTCTACCATAGGGACATGTTTGTGTGCCGCTGCATGATAGATGGTATGGACTTTATGCTTTTCTAAAACTGAGCCAAAGTGCGTTTTATTTTGTATGTTACCAATAATTGAAAATATGGGTGTTTGTTGCCCAGTTTGAGCTAAATATGCTTTAATTTCATGTTCAATTGAATATAAATTATATTCACTGAGTTCAAATAAAATAAGGCTCTTAGGGTTATAACTGAGTATTTTTCGACACAACTCGGAGCCTATAGTTCCACCTGCACCAGTGACTAAGACATTATGCTCGGCTATATTTTTAGACATTAAATAAGTGTCAGGTTCAGTAACATTCCTATTTAATAACTTTTCAAATTCCATTTTAAACTATCACCTTGATTATTCTTATATAATAAATTCAAATCAATGAACTATGGATCTTTCAGAAGGCGAACTTAATCCACTTCTGCGACTATTTCTTCCCATGTTTTTTGAGTCATAGTATGAGTAATATCTAGCTGATGTTTATTGTGTATATAAAAACAATTGTTTACCGTTGATTCTTTTGAGGCCGTATCCGCCTTCTTATGTGGAATATGGTAAGCATGTGCATCTAAGTTTAACGACATTTTAATTCCGCTCAGATGCAGGCGCAGGCCGAGCTCAACATCTTCCCCTCCCCAATGAGTAAACTTCTCATCAAAACCGCCTACTTGAAGGAAATGTTCCTTTTTGCCAAACAAGTGTCCACCCCAAAAGAACAACCATGGGTATTGTTCAAAACCTCTAAAGTGACCTATGTGTGTGAGTAATTTGAATCGGCAATCGCGGTTGTTTTCATCATTTAATAGATTCATGAAAAGGGTGTCAAATTGGTTCATAGCGATGTGCGATTCAAAATCGTTATTCATAACGCTGTGCTCATCAAAACCATGGCAAAACCCAATATTGATGGTTGCATCATCGTAATTCGATAAATGTGTTTCTATTAGATCGCTCTTTATTAATACACCACTATCAATAAAAAGAATAAATTCTCCTTGTGCAGCTTCTAACCCCATATTGCGAGCTTTCGCTGCTCTAAAACCTTGATCTTCTTGGTATAGGTAGCGAATGTTTATCATATTTTGGAATTTTAAACACATTGCTTTAGTGCTATCAGAGGAGCCGTCATCACAGATAATGACTTCAATATTTGAAGTATCAACACTTTGATTGATGATGGAATGTATTGTTTTTTCTAAGTCATTTTTATTGTTGTACGTAGGTATGATAATACTGACGGTCATTTTAAACTCCTTCGTTAGCTAAAGTGTTGCTCTGTTTCAATTTGAGTAGAAAAAATGCCATAAAAGAAATGCACAGAGATGAGAAAGAAATGAAATACATTCCATATAAAAGCGATGAATTTGATGAGATGAACCCAACGATAGGCGGACCCATAAAACCACCCACGGAGCTAAAAGTTGCAACAATAGAAAGTGAGCCTGTGCCCATTGACGCAGCCATGGCATAAATACTTGGCTGGACAAAAGAGATCGCTAAACCAACCACCGCAAAAGCAAGCCATGTTATCGTAATATTCATAATAAGCAGGCTGGTGGCAAGAGAAAATGCAACAATGAGGCCGGCGGAAAAGATAAGAATAAAGTCAGAGTATTTGCTTCTAAAGTTATCTGCGAACAGTCTGCCAACAAACATTGACAAAGAAAACACTAATAGTCCAGATGAAGCGATCGATTCTTCAATATGCAAAATATCTTTTAAGTATATTGTTGACCAATCATGCATAGAGCCTTCGACGATCGTGGCAAATAAGATTAGTCCACCGAGTGTTAGGGTTTTAATGTTTAATAAACGACTTCCTTCGTTATTCTCCTTATTACCTTCACTTGCTATTTCTGGTAGTTTTACTACTGATAAAATCATAATAGTGAGTATGATCAGACCAGAGATTAAGCTATGAACATAGAGCGCTTCAGAAACATATTTCATCACAATCATGGTTAATAGTGCTGCACTGGCTAAGCCTAGACTAAAGGTGGCATGGAATCGGGCCATAAATTTGATCTTATGCCTTTTTTCCATGTCATTACCAAACAGATTAATTGAGGTATTGATCCCTGCACAGCAGATACCTTCTAAAAACATAAAAAATAATGCTAGAAAGTAGTTCTGGGTGTTCATAATAAAATAAATCAGTAAAGATGCGGCGATACTCTGAACGACAACGGCTTTTCTTACACCTAAGTATTTTATTGTCGCGATGGTAATAGGGAAGGCAATAACCCCACCCAAACTCGCAGCAAGTAAGAAAAAGCCTAAATATGCGTCTGATATCAGCATATTTTCCTTTATTGATATTAATCGAGATGCCCATGTGCCTACATTAAAACCTAGAAGCCAAAACAATCCCATTGTAGGAATTAATGGCAAATATTTTTTAAGATTAAACATAATAATTCCTTTAATTACAGGGTGCTGGCTTCTAACTGATTCAAGAGCTCTTTAAATGCATGGGATATTCTTTCTATATGTTCAGGTTCCAAAGTCGGGTACAAGTGGAGGTTAATGGTTCTTTTTGATAGTGAATTTGCCATTGGGCATCTGGTTTCTGTATAGTTAACCGACTCTATACTGCGGTATTCACTCGAGTTAAACGGAAACTCGTGCTGGCCAAAGCCCTGAAGATTTCTATATACATTTTCTTTGAATGTTTCAGGCCATAGCACTTTTGTGACAGGAATCCCTAGTCCAACTAAGCTTTTATATAGTTGATGCGTTTGCTGCTCTGTAATCGAAGTCACTAAGGTGATGGGGTATAACCAATAGGCGTTTTCCCTTTCAGAAGAGTTAAAAGGTAAACTTTCAATCAAGCTGCAATCTTTCAAAATCTCGTCATAGATAAAGGCATTTCTTTTACGGTTTGCTAGATTCCAATCATCAAATCGATTGAGCTCATTAATGCCCACAATTGACTGCATTTCGGTCATTCGATAGTTATAACCAATTCTTTCATGGATATAGGGTTGCTTTTCTTCCATGTCTAGCAAGGCTAACTTTTGTTTGACATCAAAGCCATGATCACGGAATGATCGACAATGCCAAGCCAGATCCTCGTCATCAGTGACAATCATTCCACCTTCACCGCCTGTGGTGAAATGTTTACTTTGACAAAAACTAAATGCAGCAGCATCACCTAATGTACCGACTTTGTTACCTTTATATTTGCCACCGATACACTGAGCGGCATCTTCAATGACTTTTAATTGATACCTATCAGCGATCTCATTAATCGGGTCCATGTCGCAAACTACGCCATACAAATGAACGACGACGATCGCTTTAGTTCTCTCCGTTACTAGAGCTTCGATGCGATCTGGGTTGATAGTATGATCACTGGTGACATCACAAAACCTAGGTATTGCGCCAGCCTGTAATACAGCGTAAGACGTGGCTATAAAGCTATAAGAGGGAACGATCACTTCATCTCCAGGGCCAATATCCATACTACCAATTATGGTATGTAAGGCCGATGTGCCATTGGTGGTACTGATTGCAAAGTTGGTACTGCACCACTTGGCAAAGTTCGTTTCAAACTCTCTTCCTTTCGTGCCAGTCCAGTAATTAACTTTACCGCTTTTGAGGGTGAGTGCTATTTCATCCGCACTTTTTTGATCAAATTGTGGCCATTGAGGGTAACTAGGTTTCATAAAACGTCCTTGTTTAAATAATATACCCAAGCATGTTGAGATTATTTGGGCATAGTAGCTATGTTTGCGTAGTAATTATTTCAGCCTAGTAACCATTTCGTCGTAGTAGTTATTTTATCGTAGTAACTATTTCGGCGTAGTAATTATGTCAGCGTAGTAATTATTTCGGCATAGCAGCTATCTTGGTATAGCAACTATCTTGGCATAGTCATGATCTCGGACTCTAAATGCGTTAGGCCCTGTCCGATTTCTAGTTGCTCTAAGTTTTTAATGATGTGTGTTCTGTATTCTTTATCTAAAATTAACTGGGTAATCTTATGCTCGATGATGTCATCATTTATGAGTAACCCATTACCACAATATGGAAAATCAACCTTTCGATAAAATGTATGTAGGCACTCTCGTGCATTCGCAGAGATAATGACGGAGGGCAGAAGCATGAAGGCTGCTTCAAATACGGTTCTGCAATTGGCTAAAACCGCTATGTCGGCATGCGGCATTAAGGTTGCTAAGTCTATGTTGAGCTTGATATCTACCTTTAAGCGGTTTTCTTTGGTAAATGCCTCAACTTCATTCAGGCCTCTATATCTGCTACCCAGTGCCAAGGTATAATGAAACGTCTTTAAGTAATCGGAATTGGCGATGACTCTTAAAACTTTCATGGTGATATTATTGGGGTCTTCACCACCAAAATTAACCAACACTTTTTTAACGAATTCGGAATCTCTTTGGATAAACGGCTTATTTCGGTGAAATGCATCCCTTATATCCATATACTTTTCACCGTAAAGGGCATTGTGTTGACCACAGTCACTATAAACGCAGTTGATGACCTTGTCGGCTAAAAAACTCCCTTCTCCAATATCTTCAATATTTATGACTTTCGGGGAGATTTTTTTAAGCTCACGAATATAAAAAGCTTCATTATCTAAGCAGTCATTGATCACCGTGTCTGGCTGGATGCTTTTTATTAAGCTCAATGCCTCATCTTTATTATGTTTAAAATGGAGGGTAGCATTTAAACTTACCATTTCTTTTATAATTGCCTTCCCTTTATGACATAAAAAAATAGCATGAATATTTGAATGCTTTTTCAGCTTTTCTATTATCGATATTGAGCGGTAGACATGCCCCATGCCTTTACCTTCACGGGCTTCAATAACAAACAGTAAAGTACTCATTCAATATCACCAGCTATCTATACCAACTAATTTTTTACCCAGATCAGATAAAGGATAAGGTGAGTGTGGCTCTGGATCTAATTGACCGTTCCAACCTCTGAGCCACTCCGGTGGCCTTGACTGTTGATAGCACTCGATTCTTTGCTGTTTCGTTTGGTACAGTAATGCTGGGACATGTTCTTTGCAGTCCGCTTTATACATCGTGATAAATTGGACAAATCTTGGCTGAGTATGATGAGTACAGACGTTGCCGTGTGGCAATCGGCTATCAAAGATAATTAAGCTCCCTTTTGGTGCTGAGATACGCTCAATTTCACTGTCTTCAAAAGGATATACATCCTCTAAAAATAAGCCATTAACTTCACTTCTATCGAAAAAAGAGTTGTCATCAATTTGCTTGTTTACGATTTTTTTATAGATCTTAGGTATGCAGCCGAACGCGCCTTGTTCTTTTTCTGTATCGACGAGATAAATGAGCCCCTGGTAGCATGGCGCTTTTAATGTCCTGACATCGTAATCCCAATGCATTTTATTTTCGTCGTTACCATATTGTGGTAGATCATAACGACAAGGCACTTTAACTGCGGCACGATCCATGGTGACCCAGAGGTTGCTTTCTTCAAGTAAAGTGGCAAAGGCACGGTATATTTCTGGATGCTGGCGTACGGCCCAAAAAGCGGGGTGGTGGTGCATAGGAACAGAGCCACTGCTGTTGAGTGGTGTCTCCTTATACCAAGTTGCTCTATCATGAACATCCATTTGCATGAATTCACAAATAGCGTCTATAGAATCATCACATAAGCTTTCAGGTAATAACGATTCAATAACCGTGTAACCATTTTCTTTTAGCTCTTTTTTCTTTGCTAGCCAGTAGTTTTCCATATAGATAAATCTCACTTTTCTTATATGCAGGGCATTCTAGTGATATCGTTGTAGAAAACATGTCGCCAGCTATGAAAGACAGACGCACTTAAAGAAAAATGTCGGTTATTTCATGAACCTTCCAATTTATTTCGAAGTCATCCCTAAAAATTTTTTAAATTCAATGACTCTTATCTTTATTTAGAGCAATAAATTAATAAAAGATGAAGAATAATAGTAGTTATTTATTTTCTGAACAGTTTTAGCCCACATTATTAATATACCCAAGTACCTAGAGTAACTTGGGTATATTGCGAGCTAAGTTGGTATGAAAAGGGCAGTGCAAAGGGGTTACTTGCCATTCAGATAGTCTAAGACCACTTGATGATGGTCTTTAGTTTTAAATTTATTGAAAACGTGTTCAATGACGCCTTCTTCATTGATGAGAAAGCTGATTCGATGCAGGCCATCGTATACTTTGCCCATGAACTTTTTCTCGCCCCAAACACCAAATTGTTCTGCAACAGCATGGTCTTCATCAGAAAGTAGCGTAAAGTTTAGTTGGTCACGCTCAATAAATTTACCAAGACGCTTCACGGGATCAATACTCACCCCTAGGACCACGACATTATGTGCATCCAAATCAGACTTGATATCGCGAAGGCCTTGCGCTTGAGTCGTACAACCTGGGGTCATGGCTTTTGGGTAAAAGTAAAACAGAACTTTTTTACCTTGTAAGTCTGCTAGTGAGACGGTATTACCATCTTGGTCGAGCAAAGAGAAGGCGGGTGCTGGCGTACCTGCAGTCAGCGTATTCATACTTGTTTCCTTTTCTTATAAGGTGTTTTTAATAAAATTCAAAGAACCTTGTACATTTAGGGTGTGACAAAGCTGATTAAAGTCTTCCTGTAATTGCATTAAGTTACATTCAGCATTGACCGAGGCGGTAATGGCAATATGGAACTGATCTGCATCCAGTTGAACTTTGTTTTTATTGATGGTTTGTGCGCTGAGAGAATCGATACCAATTTGCTTATCTGCGAAAAACTGTGTGAATTTTTCAGTCAAGCCAATCTTGTCTTCTGATTCGATGAAGACTTCAAGGGTATAGCTGTTGTCGAGCACTTCATGCGCTGAAGTTCTCTTCATCATGGTGATCAGGCTATGCTCTTGACCTAGAAGAGGTAGTTGTGCTTCGACTCGGGCGATATGCATCGCATTCCCGGTTAATAGCATAATGAGGGTAAACTCATTACCAAATAAGGCAATGCGGCTATCGACAATATTACAGCCAGCTTGTGTGACCAGTTTGATAACGTGATTACAGATGCCTGGACGATCCGTTCCAACCGCTGTAAGTACCAGATGTTGCTTCATAAATGAGCTTCTTGTCCTTTACTACAATAACAAAGATGTTAGCACAGATATGTCTAATAAATGTGGTGAGGTTGGCTATTTTAAATTAAATCTAAATGTTTTGTTTATTAATTAGACAAATCAATACCCGACTTATATTACTCTCATTCATGGGCATGAGATCACTTTGGGAAGCGAAGAGAAATAATCACTCAAATAAACTTTGCAAACAGCGTTATACTCTTGTGTTCCTCAAGTGCATTACAGTACCATGCAGAGAGATTAAATTAAGGGAGAGAAACATGTTTTCAGGAAGTATCGTAGCACTGATTACACCATTTAAAGCGGATGGTGAAGTAGACTTTGATGGCCTGCAGAAACTAGTAGAACACCATGTAGCGGCTGGCACTGATGGCATTGTTGCCGTTGGAACAACCGGTGAGTCTGCGACTCTAACGATTGAAGAGCATGTAAAAGTTGTCCATAAAACTGTGGAATTTGCCACTGGTCGTATCCCAGTGATTGCGGGTACCGGTGCGAATGCAACTCATGAAGCGGTAACCTTCAGCAAATTATTAGCAGACTCGGGTATTTCTGGCTTTCTTAGTGTCACGCCATACTATAATAAACCGACTCAAGAAGGGTTGTTCCAACATTACAAAGCGATCTCTGAGGCAAGTGAGATTCCCCTAATTTTATACAACGTTCCTGGGCGTACGGCGGTAGACTTATTGCCGGAGACTGTCGCTCGATTGTCTAAGCTTGATAACATCGTGGCACTAAAGGACGCAACCGGTGATTTGAAGAGAGTTGCACTTCATCGTGAACTTTGTGGCGAAGATTTTATCTTACTAAGTGGCGATGATGCGACTGGCCTAGAGTTTGTTAAACTTGGCGGTCATGGCGTTATCTCTGTAACCAATAATATCGCGGCTAAAGACATGGCTGATATATTCCATTTGGCAAGCGAAGGTAAGTTTGAGCAAGCAGAAGCAATTAACCAACGTTTGATGACGTTGCATAAAATGCTCTTTATTGAATCAAGCCCTATCCCAGTGAAATGGGCAGCGAATAAGCTTGGGTTAATAGAAGATGGTGGTTTGCGTCTTCCTTTGGTCGAACTTTCGGATAAGTCGCAGCCAGCAGTGGAACAGGCGTTAACAGACGCAGGTATTTACTAGGATTGAGTTCATACTGAGGGCCAACGCGTTCTCAGTGTTTTAGGAGTTTAAATGAAGCTTTCAAGCCAGTTAGTGTTAAGTTCACTAGCTGTATTCGTATTGACTGCCTGTTCAGGTGGTGCAAATCAGCGTCGTCAAGCTAAAGATGACTTTGAATATTTGAACACACCCGCTCTAAAAGAGTGGAAGCTTGCGACAGGTGCTCAGCCACATTTCTATCCTAATTACCGTATTCCGCAAGGGAGCTTTACGGGAGGTACGGGTCAAGATGTTGATATTCGCCCACCTCAGCAAGTTTTAGAATTGATTCCGGGTGCGCGACTTGACCACAATAACGATGGTGAAGTGACACTTTGGCTGCTCAGTCAAGATGATCTTGATAAGGTTTGGTTGACAGCAAAAGAAATGGCAAGAGAGAAAAACATCTCTTTAACGAGTCAAGCGGACAATCGCCTAGAAACGGGCTGGATATCTTGGGACTCGCCGGACGAAGATGCTGAAATTGGTAGTCGATATGCACTGACTCGTATTGATCAACTTGGCCGCTATGGTTTCAAGGTTAACCTGATTGATTGGCGAGAAGGTAAGCAAATTAAACCAGTAACGCAGGTCAACCGTGAACGTTATAATGCATATATGACCAATTTGATCACTGCACGTTATGATCAAACTGCTCGCCAAGCCGCACAGCAAAAAGCGCAAAACTTGGTTAAGCAGATCCCGATTACAATGGGTAAAGATCGCAGTGGTTTGCCTGTGATCATTGCACGAGCTCCATACAATGTTGCATGGGATCGCATGCCAACGGTACTACCAAAAATGGGCTTCAGAGTTGAAGAGCGTCGTCAATCTCAGGGCATCATTACCGCTAAATACGCTTCTCCTGATGATGCGTTTTGGAATGATATTGGTGTTAAACCGATTGACCTAAAATCGGGCAAGTATACTTTCCAACTTGGGGACTTAGGTAACCGCACATCAATCAATGTTACGGATGCCTCTGGTAAACCTGTCGAAGAAGCATTCTTGAAGTCGTTAGTGCCTGTTTTGGCCGCAACGGTAAAACAATAGTACTTTGAGTTTTTAAGGCTAAAAAATATAAAAGGGATCGTATGATCCCTTTTTACTGCGCTTTTTATCTTCGAGAGTAGGTTTACTCTACGTACTTTCAGGCAAGCTCAGTTGGCATTCATTAAGCTTTGCTAGCATTTCCTGCCCTGTTTTAGGGTCACTCATTGCTATGAAAGCAGCATAACCTTTCAGTTGTTCCAAGCTTTCCCCATCTTGCAGTGGTTTGCCTTGTTGTAAATTATGAATCGCGGCACGCAGATGGCGTTTTGTTTTACGAGGTACTCGCGGTAAACCTTTCCCATTGACGACCAGGCCAGTCACCTGTTGGCTTCGGTGTGGATAAGTAATTCGTGTTTTTTCCGTATGAAGGACAAACCCCTCTGATTCGATGATATTTTTGATTGCGGCTTTTAATGCACCAATACTCATTGGCTTTTTACAGTCATTGAGTTGGCTAAAGGTGAGGTCATCCGCGTAACGCGTGTAGCGATACCCTAAGGATTCAGCTAACCCTTGTAAGCGACGATCAAGTCTTAAGCAGACCACATTAGAGATTGCTGGACTGGTTGGTGCTCCTTGGGGTAAACAACGTTCTCCCAAGGCGATGAAATACTTCTTACCATCTCGTTCAATGATTTTTCTTGGTGCTTCTGTGCACAACAATGCCAACAAAGTGGCGATTTGTTCCTGGTAACCGGCTTTTCTAAACAGGCCTTTAACGCGTTTGAAAGAAATAGTTGGGAAAAAGTCCTTCAAATCCATTTTCACAACGATTTTAGCATCAGTATGACGCAACGCATTTGAAAAAATGGAACGCCCCTGCATAAATCCATGGCTTGCATCATGCACCAGAAGTGAGCTTAAAATCTCGTCCAGAATTTGTCGCTGGACTTGTTTTAGTTCATGGTTTGGTGCCCAAATTGAGCGCATTCCACCACTGCGTTTCTCAATCGTAAAATGGCGATATTTAATCGATTCAGCACACTCTCTATGATACGTCAGGCCTCGTAATTGTGGCATGCTTACCCCAAGCCAAGCCGCGAGAGCCTGCGGGTTTTTAAAATCTGGGATCGCGTTTTCTTGCATGCGAACATGTCGATCATCGCAGTCAAATTTGTCACAAACATCTTGATCATTCCAATAAATATCGTCGCCTAAATGGACAATATTATAGGCTTTATAACCCTGCCAAGCTTCTTGTTGGAGTTTATGTTTTTCACTGGCTTCTTTTTTTAACGCTTGTTTATAAGCGCTAAGCTCTTTTTTAGAAAGGTCTGCGACATTTTTTCTTGTGACGGTAAAACCTTGCTTTTGCATTTGTTGTTTTACGTAAGCCTCTGGGCTCCCTGCTTTTTCGATCTCGAGGGCGAGTTGTTTGATTGATTTTGTCATTATGCTTATCCTGCATTCACCAAGAAGCCACGGTCTTTAAAGTGGTTTATTTTCTCAAAATAGGCATTTCTTGCCTGTGCAACTTCATTAAATTGAATACGTTGTGGGCGAAGTTTGCCTCCTGCGATGCCTTGACTGATGGTGAGTCGTTTTTGGTCTAGGCTAATTTGTACCATCAGTATTTGTTCGCCTTTACGGCGTGTGAGGGCTTGAGTTTCATGGGTAATGGCTTTACGGAGCTTGGGATTTTGCTTTCGCTCAATCGCCAATTTTTCTTGTTTGATCCTAGTTGCAATTAAGTGGGCACAAGGGCCGGACTTGAGTTGATGTTGTCTGAAATGACTGCAACTGCATTGCGCTTTTTTTACATAGCCATCCACATCAATAAGCAACACTGTTCTTTCGTTAAAATTCTGCTTATCGAGATGAATGTGAGCAATAATCTCTAATCCTTGCTCTGGAATTGGCTGTTCTTTTTCTATACGAACGGTGTCAGGCTTGGCTAAGAAATCATGAGCAAGACAGTGCTGGTGGTCGCGATAGGCCACACGTTCAGGCTGGATAGAATCCATAAGAATAGGCCGTAACCGGTAGCAATTGAGATTGAGGTCATAAATGATTTTTCCGAGTTGGCAGCCCATTTGTAATGCCGCGAGTAGCGCTGGTTTTTTTAGTTGTGTGGCTTTATGCAGTGCCTCGAAAGACATCACCCAATGGGTTTGTAGTTGATCAAGAACTTGGGATAAATCGTCAGTATTGGTTTGTGTATTAAGATTCGGTAACAACAAATCAAAACAGGCGCTTTGTGCCCAATCTTTCGCTGTAAATCCGGTTAACCCCAGAGTAAAACTAAAACCTTTCCCACGCATGATCCAAAAGCTAGGCATCGCACTGCCGAGTACTTGAACTTCAATCGAATCGATGAAAGGCAAAATACGTTTAAGAAGCATCAGGCGTCGGCGACCCCATAGGCGTAACACCATGCCTTCTTTGCCTTGAAATTGTGCCCCTTTGCTCTCAATCACGGTTTCCCAAGGCTCTAACACCAGACGAGTCGGTTGGTTAGGAGCGAGTTCTACTCGCAGTCCGCGTCTCTGGCGCTTTTTATCTGCATTTAAACGTAAATGGCGGAGTAAGTTGTATAAGTCCATTGGCTCGATGAAAAAGCGCTCTTTAGGTAAGGTTGCAGCAGCTTGCACTTGTAGCAACCCTCTGAGCCATGAATCGGGCAATTGAATCTTTTTTTCTAGCTGTGAAGCCAGTACTTCACCACCTTCAGTGATTTGTGTTTCAATCTGCCCCGCATCGATACGCAGTTCAGTGCTGCGGTGACTGCGGGCCATTTGCAAAGTCTGAACTAACGCTTCGCTAAAATTAATATTGGTCGTACCATACTGGATTTCAGATTTATTACTGTGAGTATGGAAAGCATGCATATCTAAACTCAGGCAGGCATAACTCGCTTCATCTTTGCTAAATACCTCAAACATGACTTGATCAGGGTGGACACTGACGATCGGGTCAAGTACACAAAAAGCATCAGGGTCGTTACGTAACAACCAATCGAAATACGCTTGCTGAGCTTGCCATGCGTTGGCGTTTGCATGCTCTTTTTTATGTTGCTGATAAGCTTGATACGCTGCTCTATCTTTAGGCTTATAACGGTGGTCACTGGCCACAACATCATAAAGGCTAAGTAATAAAGCCCGGGCTTTTAAAGGATCAGCAAGCTGCCCTTGAAAGTGCACTTGATGACGAAGGTTATCGGTGATGAGCTGGATGGCTGCCTCATCTTTGTCCATGTGCAAACGACTTTCTTGACGATAAGCCGCTTTGATCTGTTGACGGGTATTCGCTTCTTGTTGAGCGTTTGGATCGATCATGCTTGCGCCTTTTGAATCTTAACTAAACGGCGGCGAACTTTTTGTAAGCTACGCCATGCCAATTGACGATATTCGTTATCGAGACGGTCATCTTGACCTAATTGAGTAAAGTAGGTCTCAAGATCTGGAGAGGTGGAACCTTCTAATCCAATCAGCGCACCAAGACGCAATAATTCAGACGCTTGTGCATCTTGGATTTGTGTTATCAGTTCGGTTTCTTTGCCTTGGGCCAGCAAATGTTCAATAGCTGTCTGTTGAGTTTGACTTGAGTAAAGGGCTTGCTTAGCCGTTGCGTCATCCATGTTGGTTGCTGTGGTTCGCGCAGGTGGAGCAATATTGAGTAATGCTTTATTTAAAGACAAAATGACGGAGTCGATGTGAGCAAACGCAGCTTTCGCCTCCATGAGTGCGATATTATCCAGCTGCATTATGCTGAGCGCGTTTGCCAGTGCTGAAACTTGTTGACACCAGACGTCAAATTTCATGCTACCTACCGTACTCTTACTGCTGCTTAATCCGAAATGCTCTTTGCCTTCTTCAACGCGTTGATGCCAGTAGTGCATTAATGGTTTGCTGTATTTGGCTGTAAGTTGATTGTTCGACTTGGTAAATTGGCTGAGTAAGATTTCCAAAACGACAGTCAGTGTACGAGTCGAGATAGCTGGCTTGTGACACAAGGCGCTGATGAACTCGAGATCGATGTCCGTTCGCTCCGGCAAACTAAACAGGCAAGCTTGGTAAATCCCTCGGTGCATGTCATCCAATCGTTCAAACAAAACGTCAACTGGAGCATGTTTAATGCAGTGATCGACTTCTGCCTGACCGAATAAGTTTGCATGATGCTCAATGTTGACTCCACTAGCAAACAAGGCGGCGTAGACGGTATCCGCCGAAGATGGATGCAGGGCAAGTGCCGTGTCTAAAGTATTGCGTGAACAAGCGGTGTCGAAATAAAGCCTAACATTATTGAGGCCCCATTTACCCAAGTCATCACAAGCAAGCATGGCAAGGACCAGATCTTGTGCGAGTTCAGCGGGAGCATATCTTAGTAAATATATTGCCCGCTCTTGTACGTCACAATCATCATCACAAATTGCCTGTATAATGCTCTGCCAAGCTCGTGTATTCCCTAACCAACGACATCCCATCAGCGCATGATAGCGCACGAGCCAATCTTGATGTTGGCAAGCATTCAGCAGTTTACGCTCAATTTGTTTGTGCTGCTTGCTGTCACCATATTCTTGTGTGGCAGCAAATTGCCCGATGGCCTCACAGGCATGGGCGTGAAGTGCGTGCTCAGGATCGTTCACCAAGCTGAGTAAACGATCAAAGCTGGCTGCTTGATGACAATATCCCAGTGCAATGACTGCTCGCCCACGCATCTCAATATCTGAAAGGAGATCGATACTACTGAGTAGAATGGCTTGCCCTTGAGATCGGCCATGTTTTGCCAAGGTTTCAGCAGCAAAGAAACGAATGTCATGGTTAGCATGAGATAGCAAGTGCTCGAGCCCGTCGGCTGTCATACTACGGTAACGAATGCGCCACTCAATGTAGGGCATGACTCTCTTGACTAAATTATCATTTGCAGAGTGAGTGCACTGTAATAAGTTTGATTCCACATCATCACTGAAACATTGGCTTGCCATCTTAACCAGCGCAGGTAATTCGTAATAGTGGTGGTGAGCTTCAGGCTGCTCAACTAATATCGACAACAAAGAAATGATGATTTTCTCGTGACGTGGCACTGGATTGGTATCGAAGGGAAGTTGTCCATCTTCTGTGAGTGCTTGACGACAGTTGGACAACTCGATCAAAGCATCGATCAAGGGTTCACGAAGCGCCTTATCCTTAGAGGTGCGAAGGTAATGGTAGATTTCACTAAGACTTTCATCACGAACATCTTTGAGCTTGATTATCCAATCTTCAAGTTGATGCAAACTGTCGTGGTTGTAATGGTATTGAATGATGTGCGCATACAAAGACGTCGACAGTGGCTGAGTTTGAGATAGCTTGACCAGTAACTCAAAACACTGGCGCTTTAGCGATGCATCATCAGCGGATAAAAAGCGTTGTAGTATGGTTTCACTGGCCGTTTTATCACCTAACTCAAGCAAGACTTTCGCGACCTTAATAACCAGCTTAGTATCCGTTTGTTTGAGTAATGGATAAAGCGATGTAGGTGATTGATGTTTCAATAAATCAATCGCACTGTATTTTATGTTTTCATTAGGTGCATTTAGTGCTTGCTCAAGAAAAACTAGCTGTGTTTTCGTTTCACTTTGCAGACGCTGATTGACTACTTCAAAGGCATTGTAGGCAGCGTGACTCTTGATGGTCAGTGCGATTTCTTTCAAAGCGGCATCGGCGTGTTGAGCAATTAAGGCTTCTACTGCAAGTTGATGCCAGACTTGTGATGGCTCTGAGAGCAGTGCCATTAACCAAGCTGGAGAAGGCTGTTGCGTTTGCTCATAAAGCGCCTGATAAATTGGCATTAACTGTGCCGCAGCGTGATAAGAATCGATGCTTAATCGAAGTTGCTCAAAAGCGGGCAAGTACATAAGCCAAAGGGCTTCTTGCTGAGCTGTTGAGGCTTCCTGCCAAAGAGCATGGAGCTTTTTGCAGGCTTCGATTTGGTATTTATCTTTCTGATTAGCCAAACGTAAATAGGTTTGGAAACGACAAAAATATAAGGCAGCAACGTCGGACGTTGGCATATATCCCAACGGTGTCGTTTGAGTCGTTATGCTGAGCAAAGGACCTAATTTCTCTGCCACCATTCGATTGAAAGAAGCGGATTCATCAACATTGATAGGATGAGAAAGTAGCCTTTCAATCAATGCTAGCCCTTGCTGCATTAAGCCAATGTTGCTCCCGCTTAATGATTGCCACAGTTGTGCCCAAGTGTCTTCATGAATTGCATTTTCAACATGACCACCATCGCTTTGTTCATACAGAGTCTTTATGATGCTTGCTCCTGTCATATCGGGCTTTAAGATTTCCAGCGCGGGAAATGCGAAGCTATCATGAACTTTGTGCGCCATTTGCTGTAAATGAGCCAAGGCAGTTTTGGGGTGTTTTTCGGCATGCATGCAGAGTAATATCATGGCGAGCAATGCTTCCGGCTTAGTCGTTTCTGCGGTGGCGAGCAGGCGTTGAGTGTTTCCATGGTAAGCCGCTAAGACTAAAGTATTTGCTGTCGTCAGAGAGGTATTGAAGGTTTTTGCTAGGCTTTGTGTATCTCCTAAATACCCAAGTAGCAGATCAATTTCTGCTTGCAGATTTGCTTTCCATGAACCACCAAATGCAACAATTAATTGAGATTTATCTTGTGCGCTCAGTGTAGAGAGGTTCTCCAGATAAATATTAAGCAATCCATTAGTAAGCTGCTGATCTTGCGATTGTTGGGTTTGCTGATTTATCTCTTGCCAGATCTGAATAAGAGATATGAGCTCATCAACAGACAATTTATGATGACGTAACCCAAGGACTGACTTTACGCGATTTTCTTTCCAATCTCGGATTTGATTTGGCTTAGTTGGATGTGGTTCCAGAACGGTATCCAGTAAAATTCGAGTCGCCAGTGGCTCATCAGTACAATAAGTCGCGGCAGATAAACGAATATCCACATACTCACAGTTGAGAAGAGGGGCCAGAATGGCTTGAGTCTCTGTATGTGCTTGACTTGAAAGTAAGCCGATGAGTACTTGCATCGCTTTTTGTCTGAGTACAGTATGCTTTTCAACGGCAACAAGTGATGAAATGGCCAATTGGACACTGGGTTTGTGACGATGTTGGTGTAGCGACTCTAGAGCATTCGTTCGCAGCTCGGCGTGTATACTTTGTAAACAAGGTATAAGCAGGCTGATATTTTTGCCATTTTTGTATTGGCGTAAACTGCTAAAACACAACAATGCATTGTTTAGGACGGGGTCATCACAGCCGCTTATCAGAGTTTGACTTGCCCAAGATTGATGGATCGATGCATTGGATTCTTGATACGCACGAAGACGAACTCTTTGATTATCACACGTGGCGAGATATTGAACTTTGTCCTCTACTTTTAAGTGATCTTTTAAGCTAAGAAACCACTGAACGGCCTGTGTATTTACTTCTGCATGTTGGCTGTTCAAATATAGGGAGAACTGTTGCCATGCTTGACTGGACTGATCTTTTAGTTGTTCAGCATCAATGTGTTGTCGCCAATAGTCAAAGGCCCATTGTTGAACATCTTCATGTCCAGATTGCATAGCAAAATTCACTGGAACAAGAGAGGGTGATGGGTTGCGCTCACATAACAGTGTCCAAGCAATATGCCGAATTTCAAATTGTTTCGGTTCAGAAAGCTTCTCCACCAAAATATCAGAAACATCATCATACTTGAAACCATGAAGTGCTTTGAGTAAAGCGATCAGTTCTGCGCCTGACTGGCTTTGAATCGTTTGTTTAATCAGTGAATATACATGTTCATCTTTTAACAGTGCCCAATCGCACATGCCCCAAACGGCCACATGAGTATGTTGAGCATGGCAAGCGCGCACTAAAGGGTGCAATGCATTGGCTTTAGGCTTTGTTTTGCTCTTTTTAGGTCGCCAGCCTTCAGGGTACCAAGGTTTGAATTCCTTCAACTTCTCAACCCATGTCGCATTATGCTGCAAGACAAAACTCAGCAAACTCGGCTCTTGCGTAAGCATTAACAGATAACCGAGCAAATTAACTTCTCGTTCCTTATGGTTGAGTGCTTGTCCAAGAAGCTGCATATCAAGTAGTTGATGCTTAAATAAAAGCAGCAGTGTGTGTTCTACGACATCGGCTCGATAATGCTGCATACCGACGGTTGTCGCTTCGTTACGATCATATGCAAACCAAGTATCTAGGGTCCAAGTTCGTAAGTCGTGCTCTGCTGACTGTAAAAAATGCTTTAGATGATCATGCAGTTGTGTTGTTGCAAAAAGTTGTTGTGTCGTTAGCGAAATTAATTCACGCAAACTTTGTTGAATGATGTCCGGGTATTGGCTTTTAAGGCAGGCTTCATAGCTATCACTTAATGTTAAAAAATGCTTGGGTAGGGCATCAAATGCCTGAGCTCGGATAGAAGCGAGGGAATGATCGAGTAGAGATAATAGATGTTTCTTCGCTTTGGTATGCGTTGCATCCGCTATCACAGAGACTGCTGCTTGAACGGTTGCTGAATCACTTTTATTCTCATCGGCAAAATCGGCCAAGATCTTTAAGGATGTCCGATCTTGCCAAGCTCGCAAACAATCAATCGCAGTACGCTGATGCTCAACGGTCTCTTGCAGTTTTTCCAAACAGAAGTGATAACCATCATAAAACACATGACTGATGAAGGAAGCTTTATGATCATCTTTCAGTGGCAGAAAGTGAATAGTATTGTTTTCACTCACTGAAACTAACATTGGTTTGCCATTTCGTGCTGCTAATGAAAGTGCGACGGGTTTGAGCTGTTTGTGACTGAAACTGGCAGGCTTTAGTTTATTTTCTTTTGGCCAACTGAGAACGTTGCCATCATTGGAAGCAGAATAGAACCGCTGACCCAAAGAAATCGCGGTGATCGGCCCTTTATGCTGGGTTTGGTTGCGCTTCTGGGCGACCAATTTTCCTCGTGCATAGGTTTCAAATAGGCACTGGTCATCACCTACTGAATAAATACTTAGAGTATCGCTATCAATATTAAGTTCCGTGACTGCTGCCGAATGAATCTTGGCTTGATCAGAAAACTTCCAAGCATTATCAATCCATTGGTAAACTGCAATGCTGCCATCGTTCAACCCAACGGCGAGCCAAGTCTGAGTAGCATCGAGCGCGACTGATGTGATTTGTTTACTGCAATCAATTTGTTGTTGGTGCTGGGAAGTAAAGTATTGAATGATAAGGCAATGTCTTTGTGAATAAATCACACCAGAAATTTTTTGCTTACTTTCGATTAATGCTGCGCACGTAATTGGGAGCGGAGTATCAATGCAGGTATGTCCCTTTGCATCAAGAAAAACGTATTTTTTTAAACCCGCTGCGTCGTTTGGGTCATCACTGATACAGCCCTGAATTAACCAATCATCGCTTTGTTTTGCCATGTGCAATGTTGATGCACTCAGCAAATATTCTGCATTTAGATGTAGGACAAAATCAGTGGTATCTAATTGGTAAAGGTAAGTTTTACCTGTGTCTTCAATACATGTAGTAAAAAAGACCTGTTCCTCTTTGGCTGCTAGGCTTTTGATTTGACCACCAAAAGCTAAATTGTACTTAATCATTATTTTTCGTTTTCCTTCGCCATCAACTGATCTTCAATGCGAGTGATTGCCACCAGACAAGCGGCATATTCACTCTTGCCATGCGTTGCTATAAATTCTTCAAGCAGGGTGAGCAGTGCGTGGGCAAAATCAAATTTATGGTCTTTAATTTGTTCAATTGCGACATCGCGCAAGCTTTCTAATAGTTTTCTTTTTGCTTGCCGTGACGGCAAAGGTTTGATCTTGAGTTCTGCTAGATTTCCATTCGACATTTTGGGATGACGACCAGATGGAATGGTAAATAGCACTTGGCGGAACCACTCAATCACCGCCGTATTTGACGAAGGCTGATAAGAGGAGTCGTTGATCATGCAGTGAATGATTGCGGTTCTTACTTGATGATCTTCACTTTCAATCAAACTGACTAACGACTGGGTTTGCTGAAGGTGCGGATGCTTTTTGAGTAAGTAAATACCGATATTTCTTAATGCTTTAGAACGATGGTCACACAGGTACAGAACATCCTCAACACGGATGGACTCTGGATTAAGGTAAATTCCTTTCGTTTCGGGCGTAAGCTCGCAGGTAAAAGCCTGAGTGAAGATACGTGCGATATGGGGATCTCGGTGATCACAAAAGTCCAAAAAGTCAGGAATGGATTCCGTCCAAGCATGTAAGTGACAATGGGATAATGCTGAGCCTAATAAGCGTAAATCTGCCTCTTTGTGTTGCACGAGTGGCCTGATGCGTTCAAAAGTAAAAAATGATTCTGGTAAACCACCGCCTGTGGTTGCCTTGAAGTCTTTCGATTGTAATCGTAAGACAGGGTGATGATGCTGCACGTAAGAGGATAATACTCGACGCAAGTGCTCACTTTGGCTGTTGCAGAGCATATCCCAAAGGTGGAGGCAACCTGCTTCCACTTTTTTGTCATCGGCAGTCTCTACGCTCGCTTTACCTGAAAGCATAAGTAAAAAGGCAGCCTCAGAAATAATTTGAACACTGGCTCCATTCGCCGATAATTGTTCAGCTTTGAGTTGTTTACTGCCTTTTTTTCCTTCGCCATAAAGCGGGGAGCCCTTATCGCCAATCACCAAAAAGCTGAGTGTTTTAGTGACGCTTTTTGCAACACACCCCTGAGCTTTTTGGACTTTGTCGTGAGCTTCTGAGCGGGTCATCGTGGCGAGCTGGCCAGTAAATAAAAAGGTTTTGTGTGCAAGGTCAGCACTAATATCTTCTTCTTGTCCAGCTTGATTAGATGACTCTTTTGCAGGTAAAAACTCTTCAGGTTTGAAAGATTGGAGTAAGTATTCTGCCGCTTTTTCACTGATGGAATTATCGACCTGCTTAGGGCGCTCACATAAGCCTAAAATCCAATCCAAACTGAGCTCACTGGGGGTAAAGTAGCGAACATCTGTCAGCATCTTGAAGACACGCGATGTTAAAGAATAGCGAGAAGAGGATGACTCGATATGAGGGTATTTTGTGTTTACGTGTTGCCACCAATCCGTATTTTCCCAAGAAGAGCCGTCGACTAAGCTTTTCAAGAAGGGTAATGACCAAAAGGTAACGTGGAGATGGTTTTCTTCAATAAGACGCTGCAAAAAGTGAAAGTTATGGTCAAATTCAAGCAATAAGGCTTGCAACTCGATACTCTGATTTAAATCAGAAAGGTTGATTTTATGAAGACGTCCAAAGATAAATGAAACCAGATCATAAACGTCTTTCTTTTCAATTAAAAGGTCAACATAAGTGAGAGCGCCAAAATTAAATTTGTGTTTCTCAATCCACTTTTTAGCAAAGTTATAGCTGGGGCCATGCCCTTGCTTAAGTCGTTCAAGGAGCCAATCCGAGCTAAAGTGAGACTGAGGGTATTTTTCAATCAGGACGTCAGATGCCAGTTTATAGCCATGTCTTGTTTCTAATATTCTGCCCCATTGTTCAAAGCTTACTTCTTGTTTAGGGTCTCGACTTTGCAGCAAACTTAAGGCGAATTGATGTACTCGTGATTCAGAGTGATTGAGTAAAGGGAGCAAGGCTTCAGTTGCGAGATCTTTAGCGTAAACCGTCGCGTATTTGACCGAAAAATGATTGGCCTGTTGATCAGTTGAATGCAATAAGTTTAAACAGGTTTGGTGCAAATTCAGTGCAATCAGATTACTCGCTTCGAAGCGTGGGTCTTTTTCAAGAATCCAGGCAATCAAATGATCGATAGCGGCAGATTGATTGGGTTGGAGTGCTTTTACTTGTTCAATAGACAAATCACGGATTAAAAATTCACAATGCTTGGTGATAAATGATAATGCCGCTTGTCTGATGCGCTCATGCCGAGTGTTTTGAATAATATCGAACAATGCATTGAGATTCCGTTGCCATGCAAAGTGACGGTAAACAAAAGGCTCTTTGTGCTGTGAAGTGTGTTTGGTGCCGTAGATAACACGGTTCGTGAGGTGTGTTTGGTTAATGCGGTTCGTTGCTGGGAAATACCACAAAACCCATTTGACGGCATCGGCGTAAGTCAGATCAGAGCATTTTTTTAGTGTTCGCCAACCACGACGCAATAAATAAGTGATCGTATTTGGGCTGATTTCTGTTGTGTCACTCGGCGTGGAACGTTCATGATCAAGACGGCTGAGAATGAGCCCATAAATTTGCCAATCATCCTCAGATTCGGCTTGTTTGAAAATAGATTTAATTCCGCGCCAAGCGCCATATCTCAGAGGTATTTCAGCTAAGATATCGCAGAGCACAGTACGATCACCGGGCTCTTTACTGTGCCAAAGCTCGAGTAAAAATTGATATAGCTTTAATGACTCTGGGCATTGTGTGCCTTGCTGCTCAGATTCGATGAGCTCGAAAAGCTCTTGTCGTCGTTGTTCTTTTTCTTTTGGATTGTCGTTTTGGCAACTGTCTCTATACGCGATAAAAGTGGCGATAGTAGAGAGGGCTTCTTGATCAGGATTTTGGTGTTCAATTCGTTGAAAGCATGAGGTGCTGACAAGGGCAGGGATATTTGAGCTCTTTCTTGCTTTCGCTTGTTGTATCTGAGTTAAGCTGATTGGATTGATCATTTTTATTGTCCATTTTTTACACAATCCATATGAAGCGATTGAGCAATGGCACTCTTCCACCTTGTGTGGGAAGTTGAGTTGTCACAAGGTCAGAGAAGTGTGGCAAAGATGCGCGACTTCAGGATGACGGGTATAAAAAAACGGTCAGACATGCATCTGACCGTCCTCTTTCTTGCGTTAAATTTACAAGAAAACCTAAAGCGAAATTTATTCTACTACTAGACTTGGGACTTAGAAGATTCACCGCATCACACTCCCTATAGGGGTTAAGTTGCGAGATCGCAACCGCGTTCACGCGGTTGTTCCAGGCATCTCGTAACTTAACCCCTATAGGGAGTACACGTGATGCTGAAATAATCTTCTTGGTGTTATATGTCAGAGAATATACAGGAGTGGCGCAACGCCAATCACATCATTTTACGAACAGTAAAATGATATAAGCTAGACTTCATTCCCTTTAAGTTTTCTATATATTATAAAGGCTTATGTAGTATTGCAAGTGTTTTTAATTTCTATGTGTTTGAATTAAAAGAATAATTAAATATAAGAGCGATTTAATTATTACTACTAAATTTACTTTCACTGCTGATGGCCAAAATAAATTTAACACTTCCACTGAAATAATAGATTTAATGACCATCGCAATAGTTGAAATTTAATTTAAAAATGTGTTCAAAAAGAACTGATATATACCCAAGTGACCTCGATGAACACAGCACCTTGAGGTTACTGGGGTAGAGCACAGATCTTTGAACACTCCTGAATATGTCTCAATCTTTTGATTGCTGTTCGGTGTCTTCTTGACGCTGTTTATCGAGAGCGTTGAGTTTGTCCAACTTATCCTCACGACTTTTGTCCATATGATCAAACTTCATCTTAGCGGTATATTTTAGTGCCGCAATATTACCGATAACCACACTTAAGACAACGATGATGATGACCCAAGGATTAGTAAGTAGTTCTATCATAGTGCCTCCGGTGGGGTAATGTTAGTAATGAATTTACTGTAAATCTCATCTAAATGTTTTACGATAATGTCAAATCCACCGATAGGTTCCAACTGATTTTGCTGGTGGAGTTGCTGGGTCAAAAGTGCGGGGGTTAGAGATCTTAGGCACTGTTGTCCCACACTTTTATGGCTTATGTGCCAAGGTTCTTTGGCGACCCCCCCCTTGTCGGCTTTATAGGGCAGAAAGAAGCCAAATTGATTCAAATGAGCAGTGAGCCATTGATAGAAATCATGTTGATGGCCTTCAAGATACTCCCAAGGTTCCAGTTTTAGAGCTGTGCCTTGAGGTAACGTATTACGTGCATAGACATCAAAATCACACCCCCAATGATGGCGACTTGCACCCGGCAAGGCAGACCAACGTAGGATGGCCATGAGTTTCTCTTTATCACTCAAAGATGCTTTATCAAGAGGTTGTGCGTTGCCATCGAGAATTGGACGGTCACCAGAGAACTTACCATTCCAAATTCCTCTTTGTCGCTCAAAATTACGAAAGCCACTGGCAACTTCCATTTTAAACCCAGCTTTGTTAGCCGCTTCGATCATATTGAGTAAGTCGTGGCTAACAGCAGGATGCAACATAAAGGTTTTCTGATCGATTAAATAAGACTGCAAATGGGTATTGGTGATGCCGGTCAGTTGCTCTGGAGTCATGATAATCTCATTTCTATTAGGGCTTTGGGCTAGCCTTGATGGTGCAGATTTGTCTTCCATCGTCGCAATTTTACGTGGTTAGGTGGCCCATCGTTTGCGGCTCATTATTCGAGCCGCAAACTTTTACGATAATGGTTACGATTAACCGATCTTACTGAGCAAACAAGTACTGTAGAGTTTTTTCGTACATGTGAGTCAGCTTTTCAAGATCATCCATTTTTACACATTCGTTTACTTTATGAATGGTAGCATTAACAGGGCCGAGCTCGACCACTTGACCACCCATTCTGGCGATAAAGCGGCCATCGGATGTGCCTCCTGTAGTGAGTAACGCCGGTTGGGTGTGGTTGACTTCACTGACGGCGGACACAACTGCGTCAAGTAATGCACCTGTGTCGGTTAAAAACGGGTCGCCATTAAAGGTCCACTTGAGCTCATAATCTAACTGATGTTTATCTAGGATTTCAGTGATTCGGTTAACGATGATGTCATTATTCAGCTCTGTGCTGAAACGCAAATTAAATTGTACCTTAAACTCACCAGGAATAACGTTGGACGCCCCTGTACCTGCCGCAACATTTGGGATCTGGAAGCTGGTTGGTGGGAAGTACTCATTGCCTTTATCCCACTCCGTTGTCGTGAGTTCATGGATGGCCAATAAAGATTGGTGCACTGGGTTGTTGGCAAGGTGTGGGTAGGCGACATGACCTTGAGTCCCTTTAATTGTGAGATCGCCAGTGATTGAGCCTCTTCGGCCATTTTTGACGACATCGCCCACTTTATCTGTGCTAGAAGGCTCACCGACAATACACATGTCGATATTTTCCCCACGGGCCATTAAGGCTTCCACAACACGCACTGTACCATTAATAAATGGACCTTCTTCATCAGAAGTAATTAAAAAGCCAATTGAGCCCGTATGATTTGGGTTGGCCTCGATAAAGCGTTCTACCGCAACCAGCATGGCTGCTAGTGACCCCTTCATGTCTGCTGCTCCGCGCCCATAAAGGTAACCGTCTTTTACTGTTGGTTCAAAAGGGGGAGTTTCCCATTGCTCAATTGGGCCCGCTGGAACCACGTCTGTATGGCCTGCAAAAGCAAACAAAGGAGATTGTGTTCCACGTCGAGCCCAGAAATTGGTTGTGTCTTCAAATACCATCACTTCGATCTCAAACCCGAGAGCTTTGAGGCGCTCGATCATCACAGTTTGACACCCTGCATCTTCAGGTGTGACCGATTGTCTGCTGATTAAATCTTTGGCTAAGTTGATTACAGGACTGTCTATCATCCTTGAGTTTTCCTTTGATTAACTGTTAAAAATCGCGGCGTATTGTTCCGCTTTAAAACCGATGTGAAATTGAGCATCGACCTTTAGAATTGGGCGTTTAATCATTGCCGGGTGTTCGACTAACAGTGCCACGATATTGTCTTTATTTAGGCCGTCTTTCTGTTCTTGGGTTAATTGGCGGTAAGTGGTACCGCGTTTATTGAGCACTTGTTCCCAGCCAAGTGCTTGGCAAAACTCTGTCACCATAACGCTATCGATACCTTGTTTACGATAGTCATGAAATTCAAAAGATATGTTTTCTGCTTCTAACCACTTTTTGGCTTTTTTAATGGTGTCGCAGTTTGGGATACCGAACATGGTGATCATTGTCATCTTCCTATTAATTCCTTGCTTATGAACATTACGGTTCATTACACGACTTCTGTAGAAGAAAACATCCTACCAAGAAGCGGATACACTGACAAAATGATACAACAAATATTTCACAGCAAAGTACATAAACCTTGAGCTTTCATTAAAAGCCTTGTTGTTTTTTTGTTGGTATATTAGCAATAGTGTTAATAATTGGTGTGAGAAAGACCAGTTATTGATCGAACGCAAAATCTGCAGGCGCAAAAAGGAAATAATAAGTCATCACAACATGAGGAGAGATCAATGGAATTGAGTCCTGTTTTTGCTAGGCGCTTATATTTAGCCTTGCTGGTTGAAAATCTAGAGAGACCGAATGTGCCAAAATTGATTGAAACGACCGGCTGGCCGCGTCGAACAATTCAAGATGTTTTGAAAGCACTACCAGGGATTGGAATCGAACTGACTTTTATTCAAGATGGTCGACGCCATAATGACGGTTACTATCAATTATCTAATTGGGGTCCTTTTGATAGTCAATGGGTACTTGAAAGACAAGGGGCGATAGCAAACAGCCTTGTATCAAGAGCCTGAGCCAGCAATCGCTGGCTATTTTTTCTAAAACAGCTATTTGTTGATCCAAAAATAAGCCAAAAAGCCAATCCAGCTTAAGACGAGTAGGCCCCATGGAAGTAAAGTGGCGTTTGCTGAAGGACGTTGGTTTATTTCGATGGTTTCGGTTAAGGTCTGTTCTGCTTGCTGTTTTTGCTTATCTTTTTGTTGTTTTTTCTTCGCTTTATCTGCTTGGCGGTTACGCTCTTTCTGTTGCTTTTTGTATTGAGCAATCCCTTTTTCGATACCCTGCGCGATCAGTTTGGTTTGCTCTTTTGTTTGGCCAGGTTTTTGTGTCGACTTTGCAATGGCCATAGCCTCTGTTTGTGTTTCTGGGGAAGGGACAGCTGAAGTAGTGTTTTTCTTTTTCATATGATGCGCGACCTCGTGAGCAGCCTACTTTTGTTGTGACACCGTTTATTCATAGTCTCTGAATTCGGCGTATTTGGGTATACCCAAGTCACCTCAAGATGATGTGTTCAGCGACATTGCTCAGAATCAGGCATCTTGAGAATACTTGGTGACAGTGTACCTTTCTATGTTGAGGAAATGAATATAACATTCTTACTGATTTAAAACTCTGGTACGATTGCGCTTAATATAGATGTAAATATAGAAGGCAATATTGTGCGTTACGCGTTGGATGATTATGACGCCCATGGTTTTTTAAAAGCGCCAAAACTATTGTGGCTGGGCTGGATGTTTTTGGCTCGTTCTTGGGGTGTATTTGTCATGGCTGGTGTCAGCCGAGATAATGGAAGCAAAGTCCTGTCGATGGTGTATCCTGATTCAGGTACACTCTACCTTGGGTTAGCTATGGGTATACCCAGCGTATTATTAATGTGGTTAATGGGGTTAAGGCATTCAGACCGACAGTGGGTCAGTAAAATTACTCAGCATGGTCGTGCAATGACTTTGATCTTATGCGCGATTCAATTGGTGCAGACGGTGTATCATATCTATCTTGAGCATGGCGTTTTTAGTTGGCCTAATGCGCTTTCAATGATTTTGCTGAGTTGGTTTATGATCTATCTTCTGAGTGGAAAGTGGGTTAGAGACTGTTTTCGTGTACCACAGCTTGAATCCTAAAAACACTCATACCTAAGTAATCTCGTCCTTGTAAGCGGTCAATGAATCAAGCATCTGAGGTTACTTCGGTATAATAAAATTAATGATAAATTTCCCATATGGGGCAATGTAAAGAGGATTTTTAAATGTCACAAGCTCAAACGGCGATTGTGCCAGATGCAGGACCATTTGCACTTTATACTCAGCTAAAAATCAATCAAAACCATGCCACAGTGTTGGAGCAACTGAAATTGCTTCCTGATCTCGTCAGAGAACTCAATCACAATCAACCAGGTGCTGACTTGACGCTCTCAATCGCATTTTCGCGTTCTTTTTGGCAACATTTGAATGCTCCAATGCCTGATGAATTGATTGATTTCACTCAATTAGGTCAGGGGGAGGTGATTGCACCAAGTACGGATGTTGATGTGCTTATCCACTGCCATTCTACGCGCCATGATTTGCATTTTTATATCATGAGGAAGTTTCTTGCCGATACTGTAGATGATGTCACTGTTGTCGATGAGACATACGGTTTCCGTTACTTAGATGCCCGTGACATGACAGGCTTTATTGATGGTACAGAGAATCCTAAAGGCGAAGCTCGCGCAGAAGTTGCTTTGATAAAAGAGGGGGATTTTGCGGGAGGGAGTTATGTGATGGTGCAACGTTTTGAACATAGCATACCAGCCTGGAACCGCCTTAGTGTGTCGGCACAAGAAAAGGTTATTGGCCGAACCAAACCAGACTCTATAGAACTCGAAGACGTACCAGCGGCATCTCATGTAGGTCGCGTCGATATTAAAGAGCACGGTAAAGGTCTCAAGGTTGTACGCCACAGCTTGCCATATGGCAGCGTGACGGGGCCGCATGGTTTACTGTTTATTTCCTACTGCCATACGCTGCATAATATTAAAGTGATGTTAGAAAGTATGTATGGGGTAACGGATGGTAAAACCGATCAATTGCTGCGCTTTACCAAGGCAGTGACAGGGGCTTACTTCTTTGCACCTTCGCAATCGATGCTTGCTGAACTAGCGATTATAAAGTAAATCCATCCTACCCCCGAGCATCTTGAGGTCACTGGGTATATAAGCTTCATCTGTATTTCGGTGCAATGAAGCCCCGTTTCTTTCGACAAGACAATGATTTGTTTTTAAAGCCTTCCCGTCGGAGGGCTTTATTCTTTCTTCTGCAATATTGATGAAAAAATGGCTCAACTTCTATTCCGTTTGGCCGATATGGAAATAGTAACCTAATTTGGAACTTCTCTTCTGTGTCAATTACCGTCAATACCAATGTTGCCGCTCTTACGACTCAGCGTCATTTGAGTAAGGCAACGGATATGCTAAATCAATCCTTAGAGCGTTTATCTTCGGGGAAGCGTATTAATAGTGCTAAAGATGATGCAGCTGGCTTACAAATTTCTAACCGCCTACAAGCGCAGATGAGAGGCTTGGATGTTGCTGTACGCAATGCTAATGATGGTATTTCGATCATGCAAACCGCGGAAGGCGCCATGAATGAAGTCACCAATATTATGCAGCGTATGCGAGACCTTTCTCTGCAATCTGCGAATGGCTCAAACAGCCAAGCCGAGCGCCTTGCCTTACAAGAAGAGGCAACGGCTTTAAATGATGAATTGAATCGTATTGCGGAAACCACTTCTTTTGCAGGGCGGAAATTACTCAATGGTCACTTTGGTCGCTCAGCTTTTCAGATCGGTGCCAGTTCGGGAGAGGCAGTACAAATAGAGTTAAAATCAATGCGTACTGATGGTTTGGATATGGGAGGGTTTAGTTATGTTGCGCAGAAGAGAGCTAGCTCTAATTGGCGAGTTAGCGAAAGTACAAAGCAATTAAACGTCTCTTTTATCAATCGTACAGGTCAGCCTGAAACCCTATCAATACAAGCTAAAGCTGGGGATAACGTAGAGGAATTAGCCACCTTCATCAATGGTCAAACGGATAAATTAACCGCTTCAGTGAACCAAGATGGGCAGCTACAGCTATTCATGGCAGGCGAGGAAACTTCTGGCACTTTGTCTTTCTCTGGCACCTTGGCCAATGAACTCAATCTAGCGGCAAAAGGTTATGAAGTGGTTGATGATATCGATATTACTTCTGTTGGCGGTGCACAAAGAGCCGTGGCGGTTTTGGATACGGCAATGAAGTACGTCGATAGCCACAGGGCTGAGTTGGGAGCCTACCAAAATCGCTTTGATCATGCGATGAACAATCTCGATAATATCCATGAAAATTTAGCGGCATCAAATAGCCGTATTCAAGATGCAGACTATGCTAAAGAGACGACACAAATGGTCAAACAGCAAATCTTGCAGCAAGTCAGTACAACAATTCTCGCTCAAGCAAAACAGGCCCCCAATCTTGTTTTAAGCCTGCTTGGTTAACGCTCGCCCTTAGGGAGCGTACCACTGAGCAGACTTCTTGCGTCAGACAATCGTTCTTATTACAAAAATAAGAAATAGAATACGATTCGCATCATTGTCTTCCTTGAATTTGACTCAGTGACTTCGTTCGGAATCAAGCATCTTGAGGTTAATTGAGTATAGTGACCCCACTTAAACCCGCCTTTATCGACAGCATAAACAGAAGCTTTAGAAAAAAATGACGCTTTTTTCTTTTTTTAGTGCTTTAGTCACGATTTTCCCTAGATCTGACCTTTTTTTAAAAAAAGCTTAAATTTTTTCTCAAGAAATCAAAAATGACGCCGTTAATAAAAGTAACTTTGAGAGAACTACTTGGTTTTCCGAGACGTCGGAAACCGCAACACCGGAAAATCAATTGGAGAAATCACCATGGCAGTAAATGTAAACACAAACGTAGCAGCAATGACCGCACAGCGTTACCTGAATAATGCAAATAACGCACAGCAAACGTCAATGGAGCGTTTGTCTTCAGGTTTTAAAATCAACAGTGCGAAGGACGATGCAGCGGGTCTTCAGATCTCAAACCGTTTGAATGTTCAAAGCCGAGGCCTTGACGTTGCAGTACGTAACGCGAACGACGGCATCTCAATTGCACAAACAGCAGAAGGTGCGATGAATGAGACGACTAACATCTTGCAACGCATGCGTGATCTTTCTCTTCAATCTGCTAACGGCTCAAACTCAAAAGCAGAGCGTGTTGCTATTCAAGAAGAAGTGACAGCCTTGAATGATGAGCTTAACCGTATTGCAGAAACAACCTCATTTGGTGGTAACAAGCTGCTTAACGGCACTTACGGAACACAATCTTTCCAGATTGGTGCAGACAATGGTGAAGCGGTGATGCTGAACCTAAAAGATATGCGCTCAGACAACGAAATGATGGGTGGTCAAAGTTATATTGCAGCAACGCCTAAGGATAAAGATTGGGGAGTTGAGACTGGCAAAAACGATCTTACCATTGCTTTGACTGATACGTTTGCACAACCTCAAACCATTACGATTAATGCTAAAGAAGGTGATGATATTGAAGAGCTTGCCACTTATATCAATGGTCAAACTGACTTAGTTAAGGCATCGGTGGATCAAGATGGCAAGCTACAGGTATTTGCTGGTAACAATAAAGTTGATGGTGCGCTAAGCTTCGGTGGTCAGTTGTCGTCAGAATTAGGTCTTACGACAGGCACTGATGTTACGGTCAATACTATTGATGTGACTTCAGTGGGTGGCGCTCAAGAATCGGTTGCGATCATTGATTCTGCGTTGAAATACGTAGACAGCCACCGTGCAGAGTTAGGTGCATTCCAAAACCGCTTTAACCATGCGATTAACAACTTAGATAACATTAATGAGAATGTAAATACGTCTAAGAGTCGCATTAAAGATACCGACTTTGCTAAAGAAACCACGCAAATGACGAAGTCACAAATCTTGTCACAAGCGTCAAGTTCTATTCTTGCACAGGCGAAACAAGCGCCGAATGCAGCACTTAGCTTGCTTGGCTAAGACCAAATCTGCAGACAAATTAAATTAGCTCGTGGTGAGAGATGAGCGTGCAAACCCAGCTTCGGCTGGGTTTTTTTATGCTTATATACCCAAGTGACTTCAAGATGCTTGATTCAGAGCGAGGTCACTGAGTCGAATTCAAGGAAGACAACGAAGCGGAATAGTAGGCTCTTTCAAAGTGGGTTCACGGTGCTCGATTCAGCTTACCTTGGGTTTACTTGGGTATTTATCTTTCGAATTACTTACCACCAAAGTTTATTTGGCGATAAAAGGGTGAAATGCAGCCTATCTGGGATTGAGAATGGTTTCACTAGATAGGAGTTAAGAAGCTAAGTATCAGATTTTGCAATTTGTTCTACTAATTTAAAAAAAATGAAATTTATCGCTAAAGGAACGCTTTATATAGCCGTTAAAGGGATTGAGAGAAATGAGATGTGCCTAAGTGAGGTGAGAGACACGAAGGTGCATCAACGAAAGCCTTAAGGAGATCAATTATGGCGATTAACGTTAATACTAACGTTCCAGCAATGACCGCACAGCGTTACCTAAACCAAGCGGCTGAAAATCAGAACAAATCAATGGAGCGTTTGTCTTCAGGCTATAAAATCAATAGCGCTAAAGATGACGCAGCAGGTTTACAGATTTCAAACCGCTTGAATGCGCAAAGCCGTGGACTCGATATGGCAGTAAAAAATGCCAATGATGGTATTTCTATTGCTCAGGTAGCTGAAGGTGCAATGAATGAGTCAACCAACATTCTACAAAGAATGCGTGACCTTTCGCTTCAATCTGCTAACGGTTCAAACTCAAAAGCAGAGCGTGTTGCAATCCAAGAAGAAGTGACGGCGTTAAATGACGAACTGAACCGTATTGCGGAGACGACGTCATTTGGTGGTAATAAACTTCTTAATGGTACATACGGCACTCAGTCTTTCCAAATCGGTGCAGACTCAGGGGAAGCGGTTATGCTTTCTATGGGCAATTTGCGTTCTGATACGGCTACAATGGGCGGTAAAAGCTATGTTGCTGCGGCAGGGCAAGATCCTTCTTGGGTTGTAGATGCCAATACAGATCTTACATTAACATACAAAAATGTTAATGGTGATGATCAAACTATTGACATTACAGCTAAGCAAGGTGATGACCTAGAGGAACTTGCGACTTACATCAATGGCCAAAGTGAAGATGTAAAGGCATCGGTTGGTGAAGATGGCAAACTACAAATGTACGCTTCTTCACAAAAAGTACAGGGTGGTGATGTAACGATTACTGGTGGTTTGGCAACGGAAATTGGTTTTGGTGCAGGCACAGATGTTACTGTTAAAGACATTGATGTAACGACGGCTGCGGGTTCACAGCAGGCGGTATCTATCATCGATGGCGCTCTAAAAGCAGTGGATAGCCAGCGTGCGTCACTTGGTGCATTCCAAAACCGCTTTAACCATGCGATCAATAACTTAGATAATATTAATGAAAATGTTAATGCTTCTAAGAGCCGTATTAAAGATACTGATTACGCTAAAGAAACGACGGCAATGACCAAGTCTCAAATTCTTCAGCAAGCCAGTACTTCAATTTTGGCACAGGCGAAACAGAGCCCATCTGCGGCATTAAGCTTGTTAGGCTAATACAGTCGATATCAATTGAGCGATACTTTCACTCAATTGATACACTGATAAAGTCAATAAGTTGGAAGGGAGATGGTTATGGAAATATCCTCCTATACATCGAACATCCAGCCTTACGGCGATTCTAATGGCACAAAATTTGCTAAAGGAAATGACGTAGGTACGCCTAACACAGCAACTTTAAATGGGATTGAACAAATTGAGCGCCAGCCTGTAAGTCAATCAGCCTCAAAGATGGCAGAGAGCCATCAAGAGATTGATAACAAGCAGCGTGAGAAAATCGTTGAGCAAATGAATGAATTTGTCTCTTCGATTAACAAAGGTGTAGCATTTCGAGTTGATGAAGCATCAGGTCGAGATGTAGTGACGGTTTATGAAGCCACAACGGGCGAAGTAATCCGTCAAATCCCTGATGAAGAAATGCTTGTGGTATTGCGTCGTCTAGCTGAGCACACAGCTAGCCAAGGTTTGCTAGTGGAAAAAGTGTAAGTCGTTTTTGAGGTGAGTGAATGAGTATTGGCCCGATGGGTATCTCTGGTGGTATGGATATTAATGCAATGGTCAATAAGATCGTTGATGCTGAGCGTGTGCCCAAGCAACAACGTATTGATAATGAGCGTATGACGATCGATGCCAGCATCAGTGCTTATGGGCGACTCAGAGAATCACTGGATACAATGAAAGGTTTGATGACGAATTTCCGTCAGGCTGAAGCATTTGCGGCCCGCACGGTTAACACGACAGATGACAGCATTGTGTCTGCGACTGCAACAACCAAAGCCATTGCTGGTAAGTATGCTATCGATGTGTTGCAGCTTGCACAGAGTCATAAAGTGGCTTCAGAAACGTTCTCTGAAGATACCAAGTTTGGCCCTGGCAAGCTGCAGGTTTCGTTTGGCAATAAAAGTTTTGATGTTGACGTTCGTTCTAATTCAAAACTAGTGGATATCGTACGTGGTATTAATGGTACATCGGCAAATTCTGGTGTTAGAGCATCGGTCATTAACGATACCGAAGGACCACGTTTGATTTTGGCTTCTAATTTGCCAGGGGAAAAGCATCAGTTAAAGGTTTTGGTCGAATCTGCTACTGGTAACCCTCTGAAAAAGTTAGAGTATCAAACTTTACAAGATCGTACTAACGCGATAAACGCTGCACGTGAGGCGGTTGAGGCGGTGGTTGGGCCTCTAGCCATGCCAGAGTCTACTTTGCCGCAATCACAGCAGGTGGATGCAAACGGCAATTTTATACCCCCTGACGTCCAACAAAGTGCGGGTGATGATCAACGGCAATCACAGGTTGATGTTGGCGTTATCACCTCAGCAGCGACGGATGTACTCGGATTAAGTGATCCGACATTAAGTTTTCTTAAAGCTTCTTATGCAGTTATTAAAGAAGCACAACAGCTGTTTCAGGATGAAAAAGTCAATCTTGAACAAAAAATAGCACCAGAAAGAGCCGCCTATGAACAACAAGTTCAACGGGGCATTTTAACAGAAGAAGAAGCTCAGCAAAGAGCACTGGATGAATTAGAACCAACCGAACGTTCTCGGCTGGAGAAAATGTATTTGGCGGAGGAGCAGTTTGAGCAACTGCAGCCATTATTTGAAACAGAAGCAAGCATGATCCAGGTTCAAGCGGGTCAAGATGCCGTTGTTATACTGGATGGTGTGGCGAAACTATCGAGTTCGAATAATGTTATTGAAGATGCCATTGAAGGAGTCGACTTAACACTGAAAGGTCAGTCGCAGCCAGGTAAACCACCTGCTGAAATTGGTGTTGAGTATGATCGGCAGAGTGTACGCAGTGACATCGAAAACTTTGTCTCAGCTTATAATACGTTTTATCAAACCTCTAAAGCGCTCTCTAGCGTGGATCCTGTGACGGGACAAAAAGGGCCGTTAGCAGGCGACAGTACGGTGAGAAATGCTGATTCACGTTTAAAAGCCATCTTTTCTTCTGGTATTGAAGATGCTCCTGTTGGTCTTCAATCATTAACCGAGTTTGGCATTACGACCACTCGGCAAGGAAACTTAGAAGTTAACTATGATTTATTGGATCGTCAACTGAACAATAACTTCAATGATCTTGGTGATTTTTTTGGTGGGAATACGGGTTTTGCTAGACAAATAGAAGACGCTATTCATGGCTTCACTGGTGTCACAGGGAGCATCCGTACTCGAGAAAGAAGTTTATCAGAGCAAAATTACCGTCTTACAGATGATCAAGCGGCGTTAGATCGTCGTATGGAAAGTCTTGAGCAACGAACCCACAATAAATTCGCTGCGATGCAAGATGCAACCGGTAAAATGCAAGGTCAATTGGGAGCGCTTATGAGCGCAATGGGTCAGTAGATGACCTGTAGCTTTAGAAAAATAAGTGACATTGATCAACTCATTGCAAAAGAAATGGAAAAAAGCGAGATTAATAGTGAAGAAATTCTTCATCTCGTCGATACAAGGGAACAACTATTATCGACTTTGCTCTCAATGGTGGACAAGAATCCGTCGTTGAAGCAGCAGCCTGAGTGGCAAGAGCTACTCACTCGCACGAAGAGCATTGTTGAGCTGATGCAAATAGAAACGGACCATGTAGGAAAAGAACTCAATAAGTTCCGATATGGTCAACGTTCACTTCAGCAGTATAAAAAATTCACCTAAAAGAGGAATAGTATGCGCGGTTCTTTGCAAGCATATAAAAAAGTATCGGTTGATAGCCAGCTCAGTGCAGCGTCTCCACATAAAGTGATTCAAATGCTTATGGCAGGAGCGATTGAGCGCCTTATTCAAGGAAAAGCAGCGATGCAAGCGGGTAATATTCCTGTAAAGGGTGAACGCCTTGGTAAGGCTTTGGACATTATTATTGCTTTGCGTAGCTGTCTTTCAATGGATGATGGTGGTGATATTGCTTCCAATTTAGATGCTTTATATGAATTTATGATTACTCAAATATCAAACGCTAATCATAAAAATGATCCTCAGCCGATTGACGATGTTATCGAAATTATTCGTGATATTAAATCTGCGTGGGATCAAATTCCAAACGAATATCATAATCTGACGGCCAGCCAAGTTGGCCTATAACATCGTTTAAACCTCTTTATTAGATGCCACTGAGCGGTGGCATCGTTCTTAAAGTACTTTTTTGCGATTGATATCTCTAATATCGCCATCAAAGCTATCATAAAGCTCACCCTTTTTCCTTACTCAGTTGCCTTGTTATTTGATTAAAAATAAAATGAGTAAATTAATAGGCTTATAGCCTTATCATTGCTGCTAACTTTGCTGTCATCTATAATAACATTGTTATTAATTGGGTCTGGCGTAAATTTGTATGCGATGACCTCAAATAAAGGCGATCATTTTTTCTATGCAAGGCTTGGCCAAGATACTCGTCATTGATGACGATAATTCAAATTGTTTGAATTTGAGTAATATTCTAGAATTTGTTGGAGAGAGTTGTATAACTCTTAGCTCCGATAAGATAGGTAGTATTGAATGGTCTGAACCTTGGAATGGGTGCTTCATTGGCACAATCTCTTCACATCGGGCGGCACATCAACTACAGAGCTTTCTCGCTGAAGCTCACAACATTCCTTTAATTTCAATGTCTCCGTTACCTTTTTCAATAGAGGAATTGCCTAATTTTGTTGGAGAGTTACAGCAGCCTTTCAACTACCCTCAATTGAGTGAAGCTTTACGACATTGTAAAGATTTTCAAGGACAAAAAGGCATTCATACCATCTCGAGTTCACGCAAAAATACGCTGTTTCGAAGCCTTGTTGGACAAAGCCGAGGCATTCAAGAAGTCCGGTATCTCATCGAACAGGTCTCCAACACGGATGCGAATGTCCTGTTACTGGGTGAATCTGGAACAGGTAAGGAAGTGGTTGCTCGCAATGTCCATTACCATTCTGCTTATCGTGATGGCCCATTTGTTCCAATCAATTGTGGGGCTATTCCTCCAGAGCTTTTGGAAAGTGAGTTATTTGGTCATGAAAAAGGCGCTTTCACAGGGGCTTTAACTGCACGTAAAGGTCGATTTGAATTAGCTGACGGTGGTACCATTTTTCTTGATGAAATCGGTGATATGCCGATGTCGATGCAAGTTAAGCTTTTACGTGTGCTTCAAGAGCGTTGTTTTGAGCGAGTTGGTGGTAACACCACGATTAAAGTTAATGTCCGAGTCATTGCAGCAACACACCGAAACTTAGAAGAAATGATTCTTGAAGGTGCTTTCCGAGAGGACCTGTTTTATCGCCTCAATGTATTTCCGATTGAAATGCCTGCTCTTAAGCAACGCAAACAAGATATTCCTCTATTGATCCAAGAGTTAATGTCCCGTTTACAAGATGAAGGGGCACAACCCGTATGCTTTACACCTCGCTCTTTAGACTCACTTATGGAACATCACTGGCCAGGTAATGTGCGTGAATTGGCTAACCTGATTGAGCGAATGGTTATTCTGTATCCGAATGGATTAATTGATATCAACCACTTACCGACTAAGTATCGATACAGTGATATTCCAGATTTTCAACCTGAATGTAATACAACGCTCTCAATTGAAGAGCAAGAGCGCGATGCTTTTCAGGATATCTTTTCTGCAGATTTCAAAATGGAAGAACAAGTGGGTGTCATGAATGATATCAATGCCCCTCATGCTCTACCACCAGAGGGTGTTAATCTTAAAGAGTTATTGGCGGATATGGAGGTTAACATGATTAATCAAGCACTGGATGCTCAAAATGGCGTTGTGACTCGAGCGGCAGACATGCTGGGGATGCGCCGAACAACGCTGGTGGAGAAAATGCGCAAATACGACTTGCACCGGTAACGTTTGCTTCCTTATTGAGCTTACTAAGTAATCAGGGCTAGATTTTGATAGTGTCAATTCTTTGTCATATGATAGTATGCTGATAAATAAAAAGATAACGTTATGAAAATGTTGCTTTTAGGCTGATTTGTCGTTTCAAGAGCGAGCGCATATGCCCATTTCACATAACATAAAAAGCAACAACGCGACGGGCTTTAAATGGACAATAGTACTAACCAATCTCACTTAGACTCGGTTGAAAACCAAGTTGAGCGTTACAAGCAGGTTCTTGAGGTGATGCCCGCTGGTGTTATCTTATTGGATACGCATGGCGTAATCCGAGAAGCGAACCCGGAGGCTCATCGTGTCCTTGAAACTCCTCTTGTTAACGAGAAATGGTTTAACATTATTCAAACAGTGTTTGATCCACGTGAAGATGATGGGCATGAGGTTTCATTACGTAACGGTCGTAAAGTTCGGTTAGCTATTTCGGCCTCAGCGACGGGGCAGTTAATTTTGATTACTGACCTGACGGAAACCAGATTGTTGCAATCTCGGGTGAGTGACTTACAGCGGTTATCTTCCTTAGGCAGGATGGTGGCCTCCCTCGCTCATCAAGTTAGAACACCTCTTTCAAGTGCCATGCTTTACGCTTCGAATCTTGCCGCTCCTAATTTACCAGTAGTAACCCGAGACCGTTTTCAAAGCAAATTAATGGATCGGCTGCATGACCTAGAAAAGCAGGTCAACGATATGCTGCTGTTTGCAAAGGGTGGGGACAATAAGGTTATCAACGCTTTCTCTATCGCCCAACTTGTTGCGGAATACCAGCCAATGGTAGAAACCGCACTACAAAAAAGCAACATAGACTACGGCCTTGAAGTTGAGCAAGAGCAGGTAGAGCTTTTCGGCAATACCAATGCTATTGCTTCAGCATTGAGCAACCTTGTCATGAATGCGATCCAGATGTCCGGTAAGGAAGCGCAAGTCGACGTTTTCTTTCGTCCTGTCAACAATGAATTACGCATTTCGGTACAAGATAGTGGGCCTGGTGTTCCGAAAGAGTTACAAGCAAAAATAATGGAACCATTCTTTACGACACGTTCTCAGGGCACAGGCTTGGGGCTTGCTGTTGTTCAAATGGTATGCCGAGCACACGATGGCCGATTGGAACTGACTTCAGAGGAAGGTGATGGTGCTTGTTTTACTATGTGCATTCCATTAAAGGGAGCGTCAGTCGATGAGTAATCGTTGGTCATTATATTTATTAATACTGGAGAACCCAAATGGTGCAAAGTAAAGTGCTGATCGTCGAAGATGACGAAGGCCTTCGAGAAGCTCTCGTTGATACCCTAGCGCTAGCAGGGTACGAATGGTTAGAGGCCGATAGTGCTGAAGATGCGCTATTAAAACTTAAATCTAATTCGGTTGATATTGTCGTTTCAGATGTACAAATGGCAGGCATGGGTGGCCTAGCTCTGTTACGAAATATCAAGCAAAATTGGCCTAACTTACCCGTGTTATTGATGACAGCTTACGCCAATATCGAAGATGCCGTTTCTGCAATGAAGGAGGGTGCTATCGATTACATGGCTAAGCCATTTGCTCCAGAAGTGCTGCTCAATATGGTCAGCCGTTACGCACCGGTAAAAAGCGATGAAAATGGCGATGCGGTGGTGGCTGATGAAAAAAGCCAAAAGTTACTTTCGCTTGCCGATAAAGTTGCTCGTACCGATGCCAACGTTATGATCCTTGGCCCTAGTGGCTCGGGGAAAGAAGTGATGTCACGTTATATCCATAATGCTTCTAATCGTAAGGATGGTCCTTTTGTTGCGATAAACTGTGCTGCCATTCCCGATAATATGCTGGAAGCGACTTTGTTTGGTTATGAAAAAGGCGCGTTTACGGGCGCTGTTCAAGCTTGCCCCGGTAAATTTGAACAGGCTCAAGGTGGCACTATTTTACTCGATGAAATCAGTGAAATGGAGTTAAGTTTACAAGCGAAACTTCTTCGAGTACTGCAAGAACGTGAGGTTGAGCGTTTAGGTAGCCGGAAAAGCATCAAACTTGATGTCCGCGTGTTAGCCACGAGTAACCGTGACCTAAAGCAATACGTTAATGAAGGCAACTTTCGTGAAGACCTTTATTACCGTCTGAATGTTTTTCCTATTGCTTGGCCTGCGCTATGTGACCGTCCAGGCGACATTGTCCCTTTGGCTCAACACTTGGCTGAGCGACACTGTTGTAAACTTGGTATGCCTGTCGTCACATTCTCGCAAGCGGCGCTTAACAAGCTGCTGCAATACCCTTGGCCAGGTAATGTTCGTGAGCTTGATAATGTGGTTCAGCGTGCGCTGATTTTAAGTGAAAACAGTGATATTAGCGCAGATCATATTCTGCTTGAAGGTATTGATTGGCAAGATGCAGATAGTCTTCAATCTGTTGTGCAAGACTCTCACGCTGCTTCTCCCGATGTAAAACCAGTGGCACAAGTAGAGTCTAACCGATTATCGACAGGCAACGAAGGGCTGGGCGGTGAGCTGCGTGACCAAGAGTATGCCATTATTTTGGAAACATTGATTGAATGTAATGGAAGACGTAAGGAAATGGCAGAGAAATTAGGCATTAGTCCAAGAACGCTTCGTTACAAATTAGCTAAAATGCGTGATGCAGGTATCGATCTTCCGTCTTAGTTTATTTTGGTATCACGTTTCTGTTCGTGTAACAAAGAGAGAATAAAGCCAGCAAAGTAATTTTTTATGGCATGGTAGTTGCTTTATCTATAGACTATGATTTCTTGTGGTCAAATTTTTGACGTTGGAGTAAATATGAAAATTGATGCCATTCAGGCTGAAATGCGGACAATGATGGTTGAGGCAACGAACACCACTCCTGTTGCAACTGGTGCAAAGGTTGGAGCGGATTTTGGTGATTTGCTAACAAAAGCAATCAACAACGTTAACTCACTTCAAAAAACGTCTGGTGATTTACAAACTCGTTTTGACCGAGGTGATGCTGATGTTTCACTCTCAGATGTCATGATTGCCCGTAACAAATCCAGTGTGGCTTTTGATGCCACTGTTCAAATTCGTAATAAGCTCGTTGAGGCCTACAAAGACCTCATGAATATGCCAGTATAATATTAGGTAATCAATGTGGCCGACAAGTCTACAGATTTAACTGTCACGGAAGGTGGCACGGATGGCTCATTAGTCAGCCACACAGACTCAGATATACAAAGCCAAAATACCGATATCGAAGAGCGAAGTGCCTCAAAATTTGATATGGCTGTCGGCGATCTTGACCTTTTAAGGCAAGTCGTACTTGTTCTTTCCATCTCTATTTGTGTTGCTTTAATTGTGATGCTGTTTTTTTGGGTCAAAGAACCAGAAATGCGTCCATTGGGCGCTTACGATACCGAAGAGCTTATCCCGGTCTTAGACTATCTTGACCAACAACACATTGATTACAAGTTAGATGGTAATACGGTTTCTGTTGAATCGAGTGAATATAACTCTATTAAATTGGCGATGGTTCGTGCTGGTGTCAATCAGGCTACTGATGCCGGTGATGATATCTTGTTGCAAGATATGGGCTTCGGTGTCTCTCAACGTCTTGAGCAAGAACGTTTAAAATTGAGTCGCGAACGTCAGCTAGCAGAAGCCATTGAAGAAATGAAACAAGTGCGTAAAGCGCGAGTTTTGTTAGCGTTGCCCAAACGAAGTGTCTTTGTTCGTCACAACCAAGAAGCCTCTGCTTCGGTCTTTTTAACCCTATCAACCGGCGCAAATTTAAAGCAGCAAGAAGTCGACTCTATTGTTGATATGGTTGCCAGTGCAGTTCCAGGGATGAAAACCTCAAGGATAACGGTAACGGATCAGCACGGAAGATTATTGAGCTCTGGCTCTCAGGACCCTGCCTCAGCCGCGCGCCGTAAAGAACAAGAAATGGAGCGTAGCCAAGAACAGGCTTTGCGTGAGAAAATCGACTCTGTGCTTTTACCTATCCTAGGGTACGGCAATTATACCGCGCAAGTTGATATTCAAATGGACTTCAGTGCTGTTGAACAAACTCGAAAGAAATTTGACCCTAATACTCCAGCGACTCGCAGTGAATATGCATTAGAAGATTACAACAACGGCAATATGGTGGCAGGAATCCCTGGAGCGTTGAGCAATCAGCCACCTGCGGATGCTTCTATTCCACAAGATGTTGCGCAAATGAAAGACGGCTCCGTCATGGGCCAGGGCTCGGTACGCAAAGAGTCCACTCGTAATTTTGAACTCGATACGACCATCAGTCATGAGCGTAAACAGACAGGAACATTAGATCGTCAAACGGTCTCTGTCGCGATCAAAGAACGGCGTAGTGTTAATCCAGAAACGGGGGATGTCACTTATGCGCCTATGTCAGAAGCAGAGATTAACGCCATTCGACAAGTATTGATTGGTACAATTGGGTTTGATGAAAGTCGCGGAGACTTATTAAACGTTTTAAGTGTGAAATTTGCTGAGCCAGAAATGGAAACGCTTACCGAACCGCCTATTTGGGAACATCCTCAATTTGGTGAGTGGGTACGTTGGTTTGCAAGTGCACTGGTGATTATTGTTGTCGTATTGGTTCTGGTTCGTCCTGCCCTTAAGAAACTGCTCAATCCAGCAAGCGATGACGATGAAGAGATGTATGGTCCAGATGGTTTACCTATTGGAGCTGATGGTGAAACCAGCCTCATTGGCAGTGATATTGAGAGCGGTGAACTGTTTGAATTTGGATCTAGCATTGATTTACCAAATCTTCACAAAGACGAAGATGTGTTAAAAGCGGTTCGAGCCTTGGTTGCCAATGAACCTGAACTTGCTGCGCAAGTAGTGAAAAATTGGATGAATGAAAATGGCTAACGATATTGTATCACAAGAAGAAAATGGCGCAGGTACGCCAGTAGAATTTGATGCTTCAACCATGACGGGTGAAGAAAAAGCAGCGATTCTATTGCTTAGCCTAAATGAAAATGATGCGGCTGGGATCATTCGCCATTTGGAGCCAAAACAAGTTCAGCGTGTCGGCAGTGCTATGGCTCGAGCCAAAGATTTAAGCCAAAATAAAGTCTCGGCTGTGCATCGTGCATTTTTGGAAGATATTCAGAAATACACCAATATTGGCATGGGCAGTGAAGACTTTATGCGTAATGCATTAGTGGCGGCTTTAGGTGAAGATAAAGCGAACAATCTTGTCGACCAGATTTTATTGGGCACGGGTTCAAAAGGGTTAGATTCACTCAAGTGGATGGATCCTCGACAAGTTGCCACCATTATTGTCAACGAACACCCTCAGATTCAAACAATTGTACTTTCCTATTTAGAAGCCGATCAATCGGCAGAAATTCTTTCTCAATTCCCTGAGCGTGTTCGTCTCGATCTAATGATGCGAATTGCCAACTTAGAAGAAGTTCAGCCATCGGCTCTCGCAGAACTCAACGAGATCATGGAAAAGCAGTTTGCCGGTCAGGCCGGTGCGCAAGCAGCCAAGATTGGTGGCTTAAAAGCCGCCGCCGAAATCATGAACTACATGGACAACAATGTCGAAGGCATTTTGATGGAGCAAATTCGCGATCAAGACGAAGACATGGCAATACAAATTCAAGATCTAATGTTCGTGTTCGAGAACTTAGTCGAAGTCGACGATCAAGGTATTCAAAAATTGCTGCGTGATGTTCCGCAAGATGTGTTGCAAAAAGCACTGAAAGGTGCCGATGAGACATTACGTGAAAAAGTGTTCAAAAACATGTCTAAACGTGCAGCTGATATGATGCGAGATGATATTGAAGCTATGCCACCTGTCCGTGTGGCAGATGTCGAAGCTGCACAGAAAGAAATCTTATCCATTGCTCGCCGAATGTCAGACAGCGGAGAGTTGATGCTGTCTGGCGGTGCCGATGAGTTCTTGTAATTATTCTCTAATAATTTAAACCCAAGTATCTTGAGGTTACTTGGGTTTAAACACGACGTATTTGCTAAATTGAGAGGGTAGGTTGAACATGGCTGGCGATAGAAAACGCGGATTTATCCGTCCAGACGAAGATGATGCGATGATTGAGCCTAAACGTTGGGGGCTACCGGATTATGCTGATCCGAAAGCGAGTCAGGCCAAGGAAACAGCGTTCAACTACGACCCAAGTTGGGTCCCAGAAGCCGAGCAACCAGAAGAAGAGCAAGTACTCGCACTTACCGAAGAACAAATTGAGCTGATTAAGCAAGGTGCCTATCAAGAAGGGCTACATCAAGGCCAAGAAGCCGGATTTAAGCAAGGTTACGATAAAGGTAAAGAAGCAGGCTTGAAAGATGGGCATAGCGAAGGTTTTGAGGTAGGCAAAGAAGAAGGAGTCCAAGCCGGACAAGAAACGATTCAGCAGCAAGTTGAAGCGTTGATTAAATTGGCCGATCAGTTTGCTCAACCTTTAGAACTGATGAATGCACAAGTTGAAAAGCAGCTGGTAGATATGGTGTTGTGTCTCGCCAAAGAAGTTGTGCATGTTGAAGCTCAAACCAATCCACAAATCATCCTTGACACAGTAAAACAATCGGTAGACGCACTGCCTATATCCGGCCATCCAATCACACTGCATTTGCACCCTGAAGACATTGATATTATCCGCACTGCCTATGGTGAAAGTGAACTTGAGAGTCGCAGTTGGTCTTTAGTTTCAGAGCCTTCACTTAATCGAGGTGATGTTCAAATTGAAGCGGGCGAATCCAGTATCAACTACCGTATGGAAGATCGTATCAAAAGTGTGTTAAACAGCTTCTGTGAAGCTAACCGCCACCAAGGTAATGAGTAACTCATGATCGCGTTGGCTGAGCGACTCAAAAACTATAAAGTTGAAGGGTTAACGGTTCGTCCTGTTGCCTCTGGCAAATTGGTGCGTGTTGTTGGTTTAACCTTAGAAGCGACGGGTTGTCGAGCTCCTATTGGCAGCTTGTGCTTAGTCGAGACGATGTCTGGACAAATGGAAGCGGAAGTGGTTGGCTTTTCTGGCGAGAATCTGTTTCTTATGCCAAGTGAGCAAATTACGGGCATTTTACCCGGGGCGAAAGTGACACCATTAACCAGTGATGCCGGGCTTCCTGTTGGTATGGAGTTACTCGGTCGTGTCATTGACGGTGTGGGAAACCCGCTGGATGGTCTTGGGCCTATTTACACGGACCATCGTGCTTCATTTAACGCTGTGCCTATCAATCCATTGGCTCGTAAACCTATCTCTGAACCATTGGATGTTGGCCTTAAAGCGATAAACGGTTTATTGACGGTCGGCAAAGGTCAAAGAATTGGTCTGTTTGCTGGTTCAGGTGTGGGTAAATCGGTGACGCTTGGCATGATGACACGAGGAACGACAGCTCAAGTCGTTGTTGTTGGACTCATTGGTGAGCGTGGTCGAGAAGTCAAAGAGTTTATTGAAGAGATCTTAGGAGAAGAGGGGCGTCGTCGTTCGGTGGTCGTTGCCGCGCCAGCGGACGCTTCCCCATTAATGCGCTTAAAAGGGTGTCAGACTGCCCTTACCTTAGCAGAGTACTTCCGTGATCAAGGTTTAGATGTACTGTTATTGATGGATTCATTGACTCGTTTCGCCCAAGCTCAGCGCGAAATTGCGTTATCAGTGGGTGAGCCTCCGGCGACAAAAGGTTACCCACCCTCGGTGTTTGCTAAGCTACCAGCACTTGTTGAACGGGCGGGTAATGGTGGCCCTGAGCAGGGTTCGATTACGGCTTTTTTTACGGTCTTGACTGAAGGGGATGACCTACAAGACCCTATTGCTGATGCCTCTCGTGCCATTCTTGATGGACACATTGTATTATCTCGTGAAATGGCTGATGCAGGTCATTACCCTGCGATTGATGTGGAAAAATCGGTGAGCCGTGTGATGCCGCAAATTACCACTGAAGAACATGTGATTATGTCGAAAGCGGTACGCCAGGTTCTGTCGATTTGTCGTAAAAATCAAGATTTGGTGTCTATTGGAGCCTATAAGCCGGGAACCGATCCTGCGATTGATGGTGCCTTTACGCTTAAACCTAAATTAGATGAGTTCTTACAGCAACGCATGAAAGAGTCTGTGCCTTATGACATGTGCGTTAATATGCTCAAGAGCATTCTGAGTGGCTAGTTGAGGTGAATCGTGACTAATACCATGATGTTTTTACTCGAACAGGCTAAGGAGCGTGAGGAACAAGCCTTACTTGCTTTGAATAAAGCTCGTTCTGAGCTTGACGGTTATTATCTTCAGCTAAAGCAAATCGAACAGTACCGCTTGGACTATTGTCAGCAGTTGGTTGACCGGGGCAGAGAAGGCCTTACAGCAAGTCAATACAGTCATTTAAATCGATTTCTTACCCAGCTTGATGAGACGTTATCGAAACAAAAAGAAGCTGAGCAGCATTTCAAGGAACAAGTGGTGAATTGTCAGGATTATTGGCTCAGTATGCGTAAAGAGCGGAAATCTTACGAATGGATGGTTGAAAAACGCATCAAAAAAGAGCAAACGGAACAAGCCAAGATCGAACAGAAACAAATGGATGAATTTTCCACTCTTCTTTATAGCCGGAAACCTCGTGCTTAATGGCATATACCCAAGTGACCTAAAGATGCTTGATTCAAAGTGAGACCACTTAGACATACACCTTGAAACTATAGAGATAACTTAACTTGCTTTGATTGCACTCTTGGTTGGTTTTATAAGTTGGCGTGATTATTGCTTTAAATCTACTCAGATCTTTGCAAGAAAAGTAATTTATGCTGAGTCTTACGTTACCTCTTACTCTTTGAGTTTGAGTTTATATAACCTTTGACCTTAAACGTTATCTTAACGAAACGAGTTGTACGCCTGATAACAAGAGTTTTTATATGAATGTGAATATGTCGAATGCGTCTGCTACCACGAAAACATCAGGGTCTGATGCTGTAGCTAAAACTGTCTCTGAACCTACAGAAAAAAAAGGCTTTTTTGAGACTTTAGCGGGTGTGTTTAGTGGTTCGCAAGAAACAGAAAAAGTCCGAGCACATTCAAACCCGAGCTCTCAGCGTCCAGAATCGGTTAAGTCAGTTGAAGGGGATGAAGCTTTACACGCTGTAGATGAGCCTTCGGCAGAAAAGTCTATCACTTCAGAGGATAGCGATGAACTCGTAGCGGGCAAGAATACGAATGAGAATGTGGCATTTAGCCAAGATGAGCTCCCCGCCACGGCTCTAGAGGGGTCGGATACAGAACTTTTACCTTCAAGCTTGAGTTCAGCAGACGCTGAGCAAAATGCTGAATATTCAGCAAAAAGTGTAATGGGTGAAGGGAAGCAGTTGCTTGGTCAATTGCAACAAGCTTCACAGACGCTACAAAACAAGAAGCCTGTTATGAATGGCGGCAAGGCATTGCCTCTTGATCAAGATATGCCAGTAATGGATGGTGAAGCGAATCTAGAGACACTGAAAAGCGAAGAGCTCGATGATGACGGTTTGGCGGAAAATCTAAGTTTTGATGACGATGTCACACAGACACCACTTCCTATTGATTGGCACTCTCCGCTTGCTGCGAATAAAACATCAGAACTGGCTGCGGATGAACTGTCCGAAGGCCATGCTTCAAAGTCAGAGCAGGGTAATGTAGATAAATCCCTTTCTTTACCAAGTGCTACTGCGTTAAAGATGTTAGAAACAATTGATGCCAAACTAGGACAAGGCCAGCTTTTATCTGATCAAGAACAAGCAGTATTAGAGTCTATCAATAAGGGTGAACTCTCCATTGATGTTTCTGAACAAAACCTGTCCCAATTGAGTGCATTGCCAAATGAGACCAGATTGGCCCTGAATGATGCGTTAACTCGTCACGCTTCATCGGTTACTGTTTCAGGGGCACCTTCAAACATTCCTGGAAATAATGAATGGCAAACGTCTGCAAATCAGACAGCGCCAGTTGCAACCATGCAGGCTCAAGCAGATAAATCTGCGATGATGCCTTTGCCAGATTCGGTTTCATTCCCAGCCAATGCTCCATCATTAGAAGGGCTTAAGCTATCGACCGATATGATGAGTAAAAAATTAACCGCAGATGGCTTGGCAGCGAGTGGACTACAATCTTTATCAGAGGCCGCAGAGAAACCGGACTCTCAGTCGAACCTTGCTGGACAGCTACAGTCGCTTGTGAATCAACAAACTGGTTTAACATCGCCAGCAGTCAAAATAGATGCAGCAGGGCAAGTCCAATCACCACTCCTGCTGACGAAAGAGATGGCTGAAGATCAGGTCTCTGAAAAAATTCAAATGATGATGTCGAAAAACCTCAAAAACCTCGACATCAGATTGGATCCGCCTGAGTTAGGCCGAATGCAAATCCGTATGGCAATGAATAATGATTTAGCTAATGTACATTTTACGGTATCCAATCCACAGGCGAGAGAATTGATTGAACAAACATTACCTCGTTTGAGGGAGATGTTTGCTCAGCAAGGCATGCAGCTTGCAGATTCTTCTGTCCAGCAGCAAAGCAGTGGCCAGCAACAGAACGGCTATACTCAGGCAGATTCTCAACAAACAGGTGCTCAAGAGCGGCGCTTTTCTGGCCAGACGGATGAAAACTTTGAGGCCGAAGTCAATCTGGATTTGAATGTACCTTCAAACCGTGATGGAATTAGCTTTTATGCGTAACAATACTTCCCACGAACACAGAATTACAACGAGATAAACATGGCAGAGCAGCAAAAAGCAGGCGCTTCAAAAGGAAAACTACTGATCATATTAGCTGTGGTAGCGGTCTTGCTCATCGGAGGCGGTAGCGCCGCTTTCTTCTTGATGGGCTCTGACGAGACAGAAACCTCCGACTCTGTGCAACCCACGCAGGTGGATTCAGTTGGAGAGCCGATTGTTTATGTTAACCTGGCTCAGCCTTTTATTTTCAATGCAACGGGCGATAAACACGATAGATTAGTTCAAATTCATGCTCAATTGATGGTACGTGGTAGTGAGAATGAACAGCTAGCTAGATATCACTCCCCACTGATTGAAAGTGCCCTGTTGTCAACATTTGCTTCAGCGACTGTCGCTCAGTTGCGTTCACCAACTGGGCGAATTGAATTGCGCGACCGCGCCTCTGAAGACATTAAAGCTGCCTTAAATACCGCGGTGGGCAAGCCAGTAATTGAAAAAGTACTTTTTACAGATTTTGTAATCCAATAGGTAACACGTGACTGATTTATTAAGCCAAGATGAGATAGATGCGCTCTTACACGGTGTTGATGATGTTGATGACATTGACGAGGCCAGCGATGGGCAAAAAGAAGGTGCAATAAACTTCGATTTCTCTTCTCAAGACAGAATAGTTCGAGGACGGATGCCGACTCTTGAACTGATTAATGAACGCTTTGCTCGTCATATGCGCATTAGTCTGTTTAATATGTTGCGTAAAACGGCTGAGGTTTCGATCAACGGCGTACAAATGATGAAATTTGGTGAGTACCAAAACACGCTTTATGTACCTACTAGCCTGAATATGGTTCGCTTTCGTCCATTGAAAGGGACAGCGTTGATCACCATGGAAGCGCGGCTAGTTTTTATTCTGGTTGAGAACTTCTTTGGTGGCGATGGCCGTTTCCATGCCAAAATTGAAGGGCGTGAGTTCACCCCGACAGAGCGAAGAATCATCCAACTATTGCTTAAAACGGTCTTTGAAGATTACAAAGAGGCTTGGTCGCCAGTCATGGGGGTGGAGTTCGAATATCTGGATTCAGAAGTTAACCCAAGCATGGCAAACATCGTTAGTCCCACCGAAGTAATTGTGGTCAGCTCATTTCATATTGAAGTCGATGGCGGTGGTGGTGATTTCCATGTCGTGATGCCTTATTCGATGGTTGAACCGATTCGTGAATTGCTCGATGCGGGTGTTCAGTCCGATAAGATGGAAACCGATGTTCGTTGGAGTTCGGCTTTAAGAGAAGAAATTATGGATTGCCCGGTGAACTTCCGCGTCAACCTACTAGAAAAAGACATTTCTTTACGTGATCTCATGGAGCTGCAACCCGGCGATGTGATTCCAATTGACATGCCAGAGCATGCCACCATGTTTATTGAAGATTTACCGACCTATCGAGTCAAAATGGGGCGCTCTGAAGATAAGATGGCTGTGCAGATTTCTCAAGAAATTGAGCGTCCACACGTAGTGAAAACCGATTTAGCATTTTTAGGCAAAGATATTATGTCTGAGCTTGAGAATGATGATGAACCGAATGACTAATCAACACTTACGACGATTTAAAAAGTCGTAAGGTTTAATGCAGGATAGAAAAATGGCATCCAGTGATGATCAAAAGTTAGCAGATGAATGGGCAGCTGCGCTTGGTGAAGACCCATCCGCACCTTCAATTGATGTAGATGAAGTATTAGCAGCACCATTAGAGGAACTGAAAGATACCTCCAGTTCAAATCCAATTACCGATGATGAACGTCGAAAACTTGACACCATCATGGATATTCCTGTCACCATCTCAATGGAAGTAGGGCGTTCACAGATCAGTATTCGAAACTTGCTGCAACTTAACCAAGGTTCTGTGGTTGAACTTGACCGTTTAGCGGGTGAGTCGCTGGATGTTTTAGTCAATGGGACACTGATTGCTCATGGGGAAGTGGTTGTTGTGAATGATAAATTTGGTATCCGTTTAACGGACGTGATCAGCCAAACAGAACGAATTAAAAAGTTACGTTAGATGGATGATTCAAGGAATAGCCCCTGTAAAAAAGGGATGTATTTAGTATTAGCGAGTGTTCTGTCTTCACCCAGCGCAATGGCTGCAGGCGCCGATAGTTTGGACTTAGCAACGACCTTTGGCTCTCTTGTTCTCGTTATTGGTATTATTTTATTTCTTGCCTGGTTACTCAAGCGGATGCAAGTTCCCGCGCTTGGTCAGCAGAAAGGGCTGCGTATTGTGACTCAATTGCCTGTTGGTACCAAAGAGCGTATTGCTGTCGTTCAAGTGGGTGAAGAACAGTTTTTGGTTGGTATTACCAGTCAATCGATTCAAAATTTAGCTAAACTAGAATCACCACTCAAAGAAGAAGCATCTGAAACTGCTACTTTTGCCAGTCAATTTAGCCAGATCATAAAAAAACATGACAAAGGATAATTTAAGTCGCGTCGCTCTTAGTGTTTGGATTCTGCTGGCTGGGATGTTGTTCTCAGCTTGGTCGCTTGCCCAGCCGGATGTTGGAGCTTTACCGACTGATTTAGCGTCGGGTAGTAACGTGACGCTACAAACCATGCAAAGTGATACTGGGTCGAGTCGAGCGATGTCAGTCAATAATGGCATTCCTGCTTTTACGATGACAACCAATCCAGATGGGAGTGAAGACTACTCAGTCACACTGCAGATCTTAGCTTTGATGACCATGCTGGGCTTCTTGCCCGCAATGGTTATTTTGATGACCTCATTCACTCGAATTGTCGTCGTAATGTCCATACTAAGACAAGCGATGGGCTTGCAACAAACGCCTTCCAACCAAGTTATTATTGGTATAGCGCTGTTTTTGACTTTTTTCGTTATGTCACCGGTCTTAAATGAAATCAATGATAAGGCCGTTCAACCTTATTTAAATGAGCAAGTGACAGCACGTGAAGCGTTTGACGCGGCTCAAGTGCCCATGAAAGCCTTCATGCTTAAGCAGACTAGGGTTAAAGATCTCGAGACGTTTGTTAGCATGTCTGGTGAAGAAGTGGCGGCACCGGAAGAGGTGTCGATGGCTGTTTTGATTCCCGCGTTTATTACATCTGAATTAAAAACCGCTTTCCAAATCGGTTTTATGCTCTTTTTGCCGTTTTTGATCATTGACCTTGTTGTGGCATCGGTTTTGATGGCAATGGGTATGATGATGCTTTCTCCCATGATTGTGTCATTACCGTTCAAGCTGATGTTATTTGTCCTCGTTGACGGGTGGAATTTGATTCTCTCCACATTGGCTGGCAGTTTTGCTCTTTAGGTTGGCACAGAGATTAGAGGGGAACCTATGACTCCTGAAATGTTTGTCGAGCTTTTCCGTGATGCGCTGTGGATGGTGCTTATCATGGTTTGTGCCATTATTATTCCAAGCTTATTGATCGGTCTTGTCGTGGCAATTTTCCAAGCTGCAACTTCAATCAACGAGCAAACCTTGAGCTTTTTACCTCGTTTAATTATTACTTTGCTGACATTAATGTTGTTTGGGCACTGGATGACGCAAATGCTAATGGAATACTTCTTTGGCTTGATTGAACGCCTCCCTCAGGTACTGTATTAGAGTCGCGCATGGAGTATCCTACCCATATTATTTTGGACTGGTTGGCTAATTATTTTTGGCCCTATACTCGCATCTCCGCCATGCTGATGGTGATGACGGTGACCGGGGCTCGCTTTGTTTCACCCCGTATTCGACTCTACCTTGGTTTAGCCATTACTTTTGCCGTTACACCTTCAATACCTGCTGTCCCTGACACGATCGAGCTGCTCTCTTTTCGCGGCTTTATGACCGTGGTGGAACAGCTTATTATTGGGATTGCCATGGGTATGGTGACTCAATTTGTCATACAAACGTTTGTTTTGTTAGGGCAAATACTGGGCATGCAATCGAGTTTGGGTTTTGCCTCAATGGTGGACCCAGCAAATGGGCAAAGTACCCCACTACTTGGTCAATTATTTATGTTTCTTGCGACCATGTTTTTTCTGGCTACCGATAGCCATTTAAAAATGCTGCAATTGGTTGTCTTCAGCTTTAAGACCATCCCGATCGGTACAGGGTCGTTAAGTGCGATTGACTTTCGTGAAATGGCCAACTGGTTTGGCTTGATGTTCCAAACGGCATTAACGATGTCCTTATCTGGCATCATTGCTCTTCTCACCATAAACTTATCGTTTGGTGTTATGACGCGAGCCGCTCCACAGTTAAACATCTTCTCACTTGGATTCGCATTTGCGTTAATGGTGGGTCTATTGCTGTGCTGGTATATTTTGACGGGCTTATACAGCCATTATCAGCTGCTTTGGTCTGAAGGTGAGGCGCAAATTTGTCGTCTTATTCGGTTGGATTGCTAGGAGGTCGTTTTGGCGGAATCAGACGGTCAAGAACGTACCGAAGAAGCCACCCCCCGAAGGCTTCAGCAAGCCAGAGAAAAGGGGCAGGTAGCCCGTTCTAAAGAGTTAGCTTCTGCATCAGTATTGATTGTGGGTGCTGTTTCTTTGATGTGGTTTGGTGAGGCTTTAGCTCGCGCTTTATTTGAGGTTATGGGGCGCTTATTCTCACTACAACGCGAGGAAATCTTCGATGTTGGTAAGCTGCTTGATATCGCATTGGGTGCCATGACCGACTTGTTATTTCCATTGTTTTTGATTTTGCTAACCCTGTTTGTTGCTGCTTTGGTTGGAGCCGCTGGTGTTGGAGGCGTCAGCTTTTCCGTTGAAGCTGCGATGCCGAAATTATCGAAAATGAACCCATTGAGCGGCCTTAAGCGTATGGTTGGCATGCAAAGCTGGGTTGAGTTGATCAAATCGATTTTGAAAGTCTCTTTGGTGACTGGCGTCGCGATGTACCTTATCCATTCATCTCAAACAGATTTGATGCAACTGAGTATGGATGTTTATCCGCAAAACATTTTTCATGCTCTGGATATTCTACTGAATTTTGTTTTGCTGATCAGCTGTTCTTTACTTATTGTTGTTGCGATCGATATCCCGTTTCAAATTTGGCAGCATGCTGAGCAATTAAAAATGACCAAGCAAGAAGTCAAAGATGAATACAAAGAGACAGAAGGGAAACCTGAAGTGAAAGGGCGTATTCGGATGTTGCAACGCGAGGCCGCTCAACGAAGAATGATGGCAGATGTCCCCCAAGCTGATGTGATCATTACCAACCCGGAACACTTCTCGGTTGCATTACGCTATAAACAAAATACTGATAGGGCACCTGTAGTGATCGCTAAGGGAACCGATCACATGGCGATGAAAATTCGTGAAGTGGCACGTGAGCACGATATTATGCTCGTTCCTGCTGCTCCTTTGGCGCGTGCGCTTTACCACACGACAGAACTTGAACAAGAGATCCCAGACGGGCTTTTTGCTGCTGTGGCACAAGTCTTAGCGTTTGTTTTCCAGATCAAGCAATATCGTAAGAGAGGAGGGCGACGGCCTAGAATTCAGGACTACGATTTACCCATACCCCCAGAACATCGTTACTAAGGTCTGTCTTTTTTCGGAAATGCGAATGTGCACTTTATTCTCCTCGATTCAGTTGGCTTTTCGAGCAAAACTTAACCTTGAAAGATACACAAACTCTCGTATTTAACTTAAAAGTGACTCAGTTTAAAAAATAATTCGTGCAGTTAGAGGATAATAAATTTCATTCTGTTCAAGGGAGTGCGAATACTTTGAGCGAATAGTCATTATTTTGTCGTGAATCATGGTACATAGATTGCTTAAATGGTTCTAATCATCAACAATAGCAACACTGTTTGGCCACGTAGAAATGCGGATTCTGTCACTATCATCTCGTGAATGAAGCCACATGAACTACTCGACCGATTGAGATATCTCAACCTATGAAGTTAAACCTGCCGTTTGCAGATAAAATACCGCGAATTTCACCGCGCTCTATGCCAGCTATAGGAGCGCCAGTTATGGTATTGGCCACCTTAGCAATGGTCATATTACCCATACCTGCTTTTCTGCTCGATTTGTTCTTTACCTTTAACATTGCACTCGCCATGGTGGTGTTGCTTGTTACGGTTTATACACGTCGTCCCCTTGATTTTGCGGCTTTCCCGACTGTTTTGTTAATCGCGACATTGTTACGTCTAGCGCTAAACGTTGCCTCAACTCGAGTCGTGTTACTTTATGGCCATGAAGGCGATGCAGCGGCTGGTCATGTTATCGAAGCATTTGGTAGCGTGGTCATTGGTGGTAACTATGCGGTTGGTCTGGTGGTGTTCCTCATTTTGATGATCATTAACTTTATGGTTGTCACCAAAGGTGCTGGACGTATTTCAGAAGTCAGCGCACGTTTTACTCTAGATGCTTTACCTGGTAAACAAATGGCGATCGATGCCGATCTGAATGCTGGTTTGATTGATCAAGACCAAGCTCGTTTACGCCGCTTTGAAGTTACCAAAGAGGCTGATTTCTATGGTTCAATGGACGGTGCGTCTAAGTTCGTCAAAGGTGACGCCATCGCGGGTATTTTGATTCTATTCATCAATATTATCGGCGGCCTTTCGATTGGCATTATTCAATACGATCTCAGCTTTGCTGAAGCGATGCAGATTTACACTTTGCTTACGATCGGTGACGGTCTCGTTGCACAAATTCCTTCACTGTTGCTTTCTATCGCCGCAGCAATGATGGTGACGCGTCAAAATACAGATGAAGATATGGGCGAACAGCTGGTCTTTCAGATGTTCGACAACCCCAAAGCTTTGATGATTACTGCAGTGATCCTCGGTGTTATGGGAATCGTTCCAGGAATGCCGCATTTTGCCTTTTTGTCTCTCGCGGTGATTGCCGGAGCAGGTGCCTATTGGCTGGATAAAAAGCAAAAGCAGAAAGCCAAAGAGCCTGCGTTACCAGTGAAAGGTGAAGAAAGCGGCGAGGCGGCGTCTCAGCGTGAATTGTCTTGGGACGATGTGCAGCCGGTTGATACCATCGGTCTTGAAGTCGGCTATCGTCTCATTCCTTTGGTCGATAGAGACCAAGGCGGTGAACTTTTAGAGCGAGTGAAAGGGGTACGTAAAAAACTTTCCCAAGATTTTGGCTTCTTGATCCCAGCGGTTCATATTCGCGATAATTTAGAGCTGACACCGAACAGTTACCGCATCACATTAATGGGGGTTGCGGTTGGTGAAGCGGAAATTCGCCCTGATCAAGAACTTGCCATTAACCCAGGCCAAGTTTATGGCATGATTGAAGGTGAACCAACTATTGATCCTGCTTTTGGGTTAGAAGCCGTTTGGATTCGTGAAGAGCAACGAGAACATGCTCAGGCTCTTGGCTACACAGTGGTCGACTCTTCAACGGTATTAGCTACGCACTTAAGTCAGTTGCTGACGAATAATGCTTCTCAGTTGATAGGACATGAAGAGGTACAAAACTTACTAGAAATGCTTGGTCGTAGTGCTCCTAAACTAGTAGAAAACTTCGTTCCAGATCAATTGCAATTGGGTGTGGTAGTAAAAGTGTTGCAGAACCTTCTTAATGAAGCGATTCCTATCCGTGATATTCGTACTATTGTCCAAACATTGTCGGAGTATTCAAGTAAGAGTCAAGAACCTGACATTTTGACAGCCGCGGTTAGAATCAGTTTGAAGCGCCTTATTGTTCAGGAAATCAATGGGGTAGAGCCAGAGTTACCAGTGATTACCCTTATTCCAGAGTTGGAACAAGTTTTGCATCAGACAATGCAAGCTTCGGGAGGAGAATCTGCAGGCATCGAACCTGGACTCGCAGAGCGTCTGCAGTCATCTTTAAGTCAGGCCACGCAAGAACAGGAATTGAAAGGGGAGCCAGCGGTGTTGCTTACATCTGGGGTGCTTCGTTCCACATTGGCAAAATTTGTTAAGAACACAATCCCTAATCTTAGGGTGTTGTCTTACCAAGAAATTCCCGATGAAAAACAAATCAGAATTGTACAGGCCGTGGGTAATTAACCGCGCTTAGAACTGAATAGGTCCAGAGTTTGAAAATTAAACGATTTTTTGCCAAAGACATGCGAACCGCCTTACTGCAGGTAAAAGAAGAACTTGGTGCGGATGCTGTCATCATGTCTAATAAAAAAGTGGCAGGGGGTGTCGAAATTGTTGCAGCCATTGATAGCGATACTCAGGTACCAGAGGCGACTCCTATGGTTAAACAAACCAATCGTAACGTCGGTCAATCTCAGCGTTATGGTGACTATCGACAAATGTCATCTGCCGCAGAAGAGCGTTTTCAACAGCGTAACATAGGTGAAGATAAAATCAGCTTAAGTGGTGATAATCGGGATAAATCAGCTTCTATGACTCAGCGCTTTGCTAACATGCTCAAGCAATATAACGGAGAAACCTCTGCTGATGACCACACTGCTGAAAACGAAGACTCACTTTCTGCACTTTTAAATAGACAAAATAAGCATCGTGAAAATTACAACCATGATGACTCTCAGCCCGCTCGTCTTCAGCAAAACTCTCCGTTGGCCAAGTTGATTGCTCAGGACAGCCATTCGGAACGCCAAGCACCAAAACTAGACCCTACACGTTATGAGCGAGGCCGAAACAAAACTGAAACAGCTGGTTCTGCACCTGAATTAGAAAGCATGCACGAAGAAATGGTCTCCATTCGTCGACTATTAGAACATCAGGTTTCTGGTTTGATGTGGCAAGAAGTTGAACGAAGAGAACCATTACGGGCAATGTTGATCAAACGCCTAGAGCGTATGGGCATGTCTTCAGAGTTTGCTGATCAAATGGCATGCTACATTCCAGAAGACACAAAACCAGCCTTAGCTTGGAAAGCGTTATTATCGCTGGTGGCGGATCAAATTAGTATTCCTAAACAAGACATTCTAAAGCGTGGTGGTGTTGTTGCCCTACTTGGACCAACAGGAGTGGGTAAAACTACGACGGTGGCCAAACTTGCAGCTCGAGCGGCAATGGAATACGGTGCAGAGAATGTTGCGCTCGTAACCACAGACACTTATCGTATTGGCGCGCACGAACAATTATCTATTTATGGCAGAATTATGGGATGCCCTGTAAGAGTTGCTAAAGATTCTGAAGAACTGGCCGATGTAATATATCAGTTAAGGAACCGACGACTGATCTTAGTTGATACAGCCGGTATGGGGCAGCGAGATGTTAGGCTTTCTGAACAGTTAGATACGCTGATGCAAGAGAGCGGAGAAGTGATTCATAGCTATTTGGTGCTACCTGCCACTGCACAACGACGGGTACTTCAAGAAACGTTGGAGCACTTCAGGCGTATACCGCTTTCAGGATGTATTTTAACCAAGCTTGATGAATCACTCAGTTTAGGTGAATTCATTAGCGTTGTTATTCAGAATGCCATGCCTGTGGCCTATATTGCTAATGGGCAGCGTGTACCTGAAGATATTGTAATGGCTCAACCCAAGTATATGGTTGCGAAAGCAAATGAATTGTTAGAAAAGTCGGCTGAGAGTGAACCCCACTTTTGGAATAGTGATAGTGAAGGACTCTAGGGCGGCATATGACTATGACTGAGAATATGATACATGATCAAGCAAGCGGCCTACGTCGCTTAACGCAGCCCTCCTTGACAAAGGTAATTGCTGTTACCGGTGGTAAAGGCGGAGTGGGTAAATCAAACGTAACACTAGGTCTGGCGATTTGTATGGCTCGTCAAGGCAAAAAAGTGATGGTTCTCGATGCTGACTTAGGCCTAGCAAATGTTGATGTAATGCTTGGCATTCGCTCAAAAAGAAATCTCGGGCACGTTCTTGCGGGGCAATGTGAGCTGAAGGATGCGATTGTCGAAGGCCCTTATGGTATAAAAATCATTCCGGCTACGTCCGGAACGCAAAGTATGACAGAGCTTTCCCATGCTCAGCATGCTGGTTTAATTCGTGCTTTTGGTAGCCTAGAAGACGAAATGGACGTGTTATTAATCGATACGGCTGCGGGTATTTCTGATATGGTTGTCAGTTTTTCGCGTGCAGCTCAAGATGTGGTTGTTGTAGTATGTGATGAGCCGACGTCGATTACCGATGCGTATGCTCTGATTAAGCTTTTGAGCAAAGAGCATCAAGTACAACGCTTTAAAGTCGTCGCGAACATGGTCCGAAGCTACCGAGAAGGTCGAGAGTTATTTGCTAAGTTGACCCTAGTGACAGAGCGTTTTTTAAATGTCAGCCTAGAACTTGTCGCCTGTGTACCATTAGATGACAACGTAAGACAAGCAGTGAAACGTCAAAAAATTGTCGTCGATGCTTTTCCTCGTTCACCAGCCGCTTTAGCGATCAGCTCTTTGGCGAACAAAGCACTGACATGGCCGTTGCCAAAATCGCCTAGTGGTCACTTGGAATTTTTTGTAGAGAGACTGCTTAATCGCACTGAATTCACAGAGGATACATTTGGTGAGTAGCCCGATTACATATGATCAACATGGTAAATTGAATAGCCAGCAAGCCTTTATTCAGCGTTACTCTGTGTTGGTTAAACGTATTGCTCACCATTTGTTGGGTCGTTTACCTCCTAGTGTTCAGGTGGATGATTTAATCCAAGCTGGTATGATTGGCCTTTTAGAAGCTCAACAGAACTATGATGGTTCTAAGGGTGCGAGCTTTGAAACCTACGCTGGGATTAGAATTCGCGGTGCAATGCTGGATGATATTCGCAAGGGTGATTGGGTTCCTCGATCTGTACACAAACACAACCGCGAGGTTAATCAAGCGATTGCTGAATTAGAAAGTCTCTTAAATCGAGACCCGACTGATGCAGAAGTCGCCGCACATCTCGAAATGTCTCTAGAGCAGTACCATAGTGTTCTGACCGACATAAACGGTGCAAAGTTGGTGGGTATTGAAGATTTAGGTGTCTCTGATGATGTAATATCACCAGTAGACGATAGTGATGACAGTAATCCTTTCCAAGGGGTTGCAGATGAATCATTCCGCCAAGCGCTTGTTGATTCGATCAAGCAGCTGCCCGAGAGAGAAGCATTAGTTCTTTCGTTGTACTATGACGAAGAGCTCAATTTAAAGGAAATTGGTGAGGTATTAGGGGTGAGTGAATCTCGAGTAAGCCAGATACTGAGCCAATCAATGCAACGTTTGCGCACCAAGCTGAGTGCGTGGACACAAAATGACTAAATACACTGATTTTACGCTTCAGTGGAGGCAACTTTGAATAAAAACATGAAGATCCTTATTGTTGATGACTTTTCAACAATGCGACGTATTGTAAAAAACCTACTTCGTGACTTGGGTTTCAATAATACCCAAGAGGCGGATGATGGCTTGACGGCATTACCTATGCTGAAAAAGGGCGATTTTGACTTTGTCGTTACGGATTGGAATATGCCAGGAATGCAAGGGATCGACTTACTTAAGCACATTCGTGCAGATGCATCTTTGAAGCACCTTCCAGTTCTAATGATCACCGCAGAAGCGAAACGCGAGCAGATCATTGAAGCTGCCCAAGCTGGGGTTAATGGATATATCGTTAAACCCTTTACAGCTGCGACATTGAAAGAAAAACTAGATAAAGTGTTTGAGCGTTTATAAACCTCAGTTATTAATTTAAAACCTTTTAACTCTGAAGGTATTCAGAGTTTTTTCGTGTCAGCGATATCAAAGTAACAAAGAAAGCAATAAACGTAAAAGGGTCTAACAGGCATGATCTCAATAGAGCAAGCGAGGTCACTCGTTAAAATGCTAGAAAATGGGGAACAAAACCAAGCAAATGCTTTGGTAGCATCGATCTATGAAAGTGATGGGAACCCAATGTTTAATGAAATTGGAGCACTGACTCGAGACCTTCATGATTCATTAAAGCAGTTCAGCATTGATCAGCGTATGAGTGAAATCGCGCAAGCAGAGATCCCCGACGCCAAAGATCGTTTACAGTATGTGATTGATAAAACAGAACAGGCCGCAAATAAAACCATGGATGCGGTCGATTGTTGTTTTCCAATTGCAGACAATTTGCACAACTGTTTGCTGCAAGTCCGTCCTCAGTGGAATTCTCTTATGCATGGCCGTATTGAACTGAATGAGTTTAAAGCACTTTGCCACCGCATCGATGAGTTACTGACTCAGGTCGAAGGGGATAGCACTGAACTACGTGGGCAGCTAACGGATATTCTTATGGCGCAAGATTTTCAAGATCTCACTGGTCAGATTATTCGTCGCGTCATTACTTTGGTTAATGAAGTTGAAGATCGTTTAATTGAGATTTTAACCGTATTCTCTAGCTCAAAGCTGGAATCTAAAGCGCAAACCACGCTTGAACCGTCACAAACAACACTTAAACCCAAAAGCGAAGCAGAAGGGCCAATCCTTAATCCTGAATTAAGGGAAGATGCCGTCTCGTCGCAGGACGAAGTCGACGACTTATTGTCCAGTCTTGGATTTTAAAGGAAACGTATGAGCTACGATTTAGATGAAGATATTCTTCAAGACTTTCTGATAGAAGCAGGAGAAATCCTTGAGCTTCTCTCTGAACAGCTAGTTGAGTTGGAAAATAATCCGGAAGACAAAGATCTCCTCAATGCAATTTTCCGCGGCTTTCATACAGTAAAGGGCGGTGCAGGCTTTTTGTCGTTAGCAGAGTTGGTTGATACCTGTCATGGTGCAGAGAACGTCTTTGATGTACTGCGAAATGGCCAGCGTTCAGTTACCCCAAGCCTAATGGACACAATGCTCAAAGCACTAGATACGGTTAACTTGCAATTCCAGGCGGTACAAGAACAGCAACCACTTGAAGCTGCAGCCCCTGATTTATTGGATGAATTACATCGCTTGTGTAAACCAGAATCTGAGGATGAAGTTGCAACGGTCGTAGAAGCATCAGTCGTCACGCCAGAACCCATTATCGCTGAAACACCATCCGAGCCTGTTGTCGCGCAAACGAGCAGTAGCGTCAGTGCGCTTGATGAGATTACTCAAGACGAATTTGATAAGTTATTAGATGAGTTACATGGTAAAGGCAGTGGACCCATTGGTTCATCGCCCGTTTCACCAAAGCCAACCGAGACGAATATCCCGGCCGAAATTGACAATGGCGATATTACCGATGATGAGTTCGAAAATTTACTCGATGAACTTCATGGCATTGGTAAAAGCCCTTCTAATGCGAATAGCTCACCAGCAGTACCTGTGGATGAACCGAAAAATCATGCAGCACTAGACAGTAGCTCAAGTGATAGTCATTCCGGTGACACTGACTTAATGTCGGACGACGAATTTGAAAAACTGTTAGATGAGTTACATGGCTCAGGTAAAGGGCCATCTGTGGAAGAGTTGGAATTTGCAACCAAGCCAGCATCGGCGAATTTAGCTCCTCAACCTGAACCTAAAACAGAGCTGTCTCAACCCGTTGCAAAAGAAGCGCCTGTCGCTAAGGCTGCGCCTAAAATAGTGGCAGCAAAAGAAGAGGCAAAAGCGACGGCTTCACCAGCGAAGAAAACACAAGCTGAAGCAACGGTTCGTGTTGATACATCAACGCTAGACACAATCATGAATATGGTCGGCGAGCTGGTTTTAGTTCGTAACCGCCTGCTGAGTCTTGGTTTGAACAGCAATGATGAAGAAATGTCTAAAGCAGTGGCCAACCTTGATGTCGTCACGGCGGATCTCCAGGGGGCTGTGATGAAAACACGCATGCAGCCAATCAAAAAGGTATTTGGGCGTTTCCCTCGTGTTGTTCGTGATTTGGCGCGTAACTTAAATAAAGACATTGTTTTAGAAATGCGCGGTGAAGAAACAGACCTAGACAAAAACTTGGTTGAAGCCTTAGCCGATCCCTTGATTCACTTAGTGAGAAACTCTGTCGATCATGGCATTGAAATGCCTGATGACCGCGAAAAAGCAGGCAAATCTCGCACCGGTAAAGTCACGTTATCTGCTTCCCAAGAAGGTGACCATATCGACTTGGCCATTGTTGACGATGGCGGAGGCATGGACCCAGAAAAATTGCGCGGCATTGCAGTGAAACGCGGTATGATGGATGAAGATGCCGCTGCCCGTTTAACCAATAAAGAGTGTTTTAATCTGATCTTTGCACCGGGTTTCTCCAGTAAAGACAAAATCTCAGACATTTCTGGTCGCGGCGTAGGTATGGACGTTGTAAAAACAGCGATCAATACTTTAAATGGCTCGATTGATATTGATTCCGAGTTGGGTAAAGGAACCAAAATCACCATTAAAGTACCACTGACTCTTGCTATTCTACCAACACTTATGGTCGGTGTGGGTGGCAATCCTTTTGCGTTACCACTGGCATCTGTGAATGAAATCTTCCATTTAGACCTCAGTCGAACCAATGTGGTTGATGGGCAGCTAACAATCATTGTGCGCGATAAATCCATACCATTGTTTTATTTACAGAACTGGTTGACTTCTAAGTCGCCTCAAGTAGAAAAACGACAGGGTCATGGCCATGTTGTTATTGTCCAAATCGGCAGTCAACGTGTTGGGTTTGTTGTAGATACATTAATCGGACAGGAAGAAGTCGTTATTAAGCCGTTGGATAATCTTTTACAAGGAACTCCAGGAATGGCTGGAGCAACAATAACCAGTGACGGTCACATCGCATTGATTCTTGATGTGCCAGATTTACTCAAGCAGTACGCTGCAGCTTCGCGCATTTAAGCGAAATCGAAGATTAAAGGTAACAAGAGGACAAAAATGGCGATTAAAGTACTGGTTGTTGATGACTCAAGTTTTTTCCGTCGTCGGGTGAGTGAGATTATTAACTCAGATCCACGCCTTGAGGTGATGGATGTCGCAGTGAATGGCAGAGAAGCGGTAGAAAAAGCCAAGTCACTGAGGCCTGATGTCATTACGATGGACATTGAAATGCCAGTGATGGATGGCATTACTGCTGTACGTGAGATCATGTCATCATCCCCTACGCCTATCTTGATGTTTTCTTCTCTGACACAAGATGGAGCCAAGGCAACGCTAGAAGCCTTAGATGCTGGGGCTTTGGACTTCCTACCCAAGAAGTTCGAAGATATTGCTCGAAACCGTGACGAAGCAACATCGCTGTTACAGCAGCGTGTTACCCAAATCGCAGCGAAACGTGCTTTCATGCGTCGACCAATAGTAAAGCCGACGATTACCACAGAAAAAAGCGCGGTCGACCGCCCAATGATGGAGCGTTCCATACCACGCTCCAGCACAACGCCTGCTGCTACGCCTCATCGTGCAGCGTCGAATAAATTTAGAGCATCAGGTAAAAAATATCGCCTCACTGCCATCGGGACATCAACAGGTGGGCCGGTCGCGTTGCAGAAGATACTGACACGATTGCCAGTCAACTATCCGCACCCTATTTTGCTGGTCCAACATATGCCTGCCACTTTTACTGAGGCGTTTGCGAGCCGTTTGAATTCATTATGTAAGATTCAAGTGAAAGAAGCTTGTGATGGTGACGTGCTTCAAGCCGGTGTTGCCTATTTGGCCCCGGGCGGTAAGCAAATGATGGTCGATGGAAGAGCAGGAGCCGCTCGGCTGCGTATCATCGATGGCGGTGAACGAATGAATTACAAGCCTTGTGTTGATGTGACCTTTGGTTCAGCAGCAAAAGTGTTCGGCGAACATGTCTTGTCGATGGTACTGACTGGTATGGGTGCAGATGGGCGTGAAGGGGCGAGAATGCTAAAAGCAGCAGGCTCGACCATTTGGGCGCAAGATGAAGAAAGCTGTGTTGTGTATGGTATGCCACAAGCTGTAGCGAAAGCTGGGATCTCATCTGAAGATCTACCGCTTGAACGTATTGCTGAGCGTATTTTAGTTGAAGTGGGCTTGGGATAGGACATCGCATGATCGTTTGGAGCGTTGCTAACCAGAAAGGCGGTGTGGGGAAAACCACATCAACGGTGACATTGGCTGGTTTGCTGAGTCAAAAAGGCCATCGTGTTTTGATGGTTGATACTGACCCGCATGCGTCACTGACAACTTACCTTGGTTATGACTCAGATGGTTTAGACTCCAGTTTGTTTGATTTATTTCAACTGACTGTTTTTTCTCGAGATACGGTTAAACCATTGATCATACAAACCGAGTTAGAGGGAATGGACCTGATTCCTGCTCATATGTCACTGGCGACTCTGGACCGTGTGATGGGTAACCGAGGTGGAATGGGGCTTATCTTAAAGCGAGCGCTTGCCGCAGTATCACAAGACTATGATTACGTATTGATTGACTGTCCACCTATTCTTGGAGTGATGATGGTCAATGCATTGGCCGCCAGTGATCGCATTTTGATTCCAGTTCAAACGGAGTTTCTGGCCATGAAAGGGCTGGAGCGAATGATTCGAACGCTAACGATCATGCAAAAATCCCGTCCCAGTGGCTTCAAAGTGACCATTGTGCCAACGATGTATGATAAACGAACCAAAGCATCGTTACAGACATTACTTCAGTTGAAACGTGACTATCCAGAGCAAGTGTGGACGTCAGCTGTTCCAATTGATACTAAATTTAGAGATGCAAGCTTAAAGCGCTTACCGGCCTCACATTTTGCTTCAGGCAGTCGAGGCGTATTTGCCTACAAGCAGTTACTGATCTATTTGCAGAGGTTATCGTTTGATGAACAATAACGATATCCTTTCAAGTGAACAGGCTCTTGATGATTATTTTCATGCCCTATTGGATGAAGAGACAATCATGCAAGAAGAGCTTGACGTGGATGCTCTGCACCAACATGCGCCAGAGCCAGAGCTACAAGAACAACGGCAACATTCTACACTTAACCGGAAGTCATACGATGAAACCTACGCACCTGAAGTAGACCGACCAAACTTAGAAGGTGTGCAGCGTTTACTAAAACAGCTTGAGTCGCAAGACTCTGTGGCTGAAAGTAAAGTGGACAATGTTCCTGTACAAAGCAAGACCGAACTGAAAAGTAAACAGGATGTGGATCTTGTAAGCGTCGCAGAAGAAATCCAAGAATGGGATACGTCGGAGGTTGAGCTTTCGACTGCATCGTTAGTTCAACCTGAAACTTCCACTGTCCAGCATGAGGCTGAGTTAGTCGAAGTAAGCTCGTTGGATTCAGATGACTCAGTTGCGACGACTTTGGAAAAGCAACCGGAAGCACAAGCAACACCCGTTGAAAGCTGGCAAAGTACTCATCGAAGTGAAGATTTTCAAGTCTTGTACTTTGAAGTAAACAGCATCACGTTTGCTGTACCACTCGATGAGTTAGGCGGTATTCACCAGATAACAGAGCTGAGCCACCTTATTGGCCGACCTGCATGGTATTTAGGTCTTCAAACGAGTCGAGAGCAGCAGTTTGATGTTGTCGACACGGCAAAATGGGTCATGGCAGACAAGCTTGTTAATGAAGACTATAAAGATAATTACCAATACATTGTTATGCTCGGTGAGAGCATGTGGGGGTTAGCGAGTCACCAACTTATGGGAACTGAAAAGCTCAGTGCTGATAATGTTCGTTGGCGAGAGAAGGCCGGTAAGCGACCTTGGCTAGCAGGTATGGTGAAAGAAAAAATGTGTGCTTTGATTCATGTTGAAGCACTCATCGACATGCTGAACGCGGGTTTAGATGTCAAAGCAATGAATTAAAATTTGGTCGGGAACGATATTAACGAGGATTAATTATGTCTCAAGCTTTTGAAGTAGAAATGAAGAAAAACGCATCGAATGATGAGGTACTTCAGTGGGTAACGTTCCAACTGGAAGAGGAAACGTACGGTATTAACGTAATGCAAGTTCGGGAAGTACTTCGTTATACTGAAATTGCTCCAGTACCAGGCGCACCAGACTATGTCTTAGGTATCATTAACCTACGTGGCAGCGTAGTGACGGTTATTGACACTCGCTCACGCTTTGGATTGATGGAAGGTGAAGTGACAGATAATACTCGTATTATTGTTATCGAGTCTGAGCGTCAAGTTATTGGTATACTAGTAGACAGCGTTGCTGAAGTTGTTTATCTGCGTTCTTCAGAAATTGACACAACACCATCAGTTGGAACTGATGAAAGTGCTAAGTTTATTCAGGGTGTGAGTAACCGAGATGGCAAACTACTCATCTTAGTTGATTTGAACAAGCTGCTTAGCAATGATGAATGGGATGAAATGGCTCATCTTTAATGGTGTGAAAGATAATGTCTGACTACTCTTCTTTGAATCTACCGTTTATCGTTGGCGGTCTATCATTGGTATTCATCGTGCTCCTTCTATTTATGTTACGCATTAAAGCAGGGCTACGAAAACAGCTAGAGCAGCAGCGTATCAAAGCACAACATAGTGACAAAGAATGCCAGAAGCTGGGTAAACAGCTGTTGGAATTACGTTCTGTCGTTGTGGGGCTCGGCCATAAGATCACAGAACAGCAAAATGAATTGCAGCACCTAAAAGAGCGTACTCGAGAGCTCGAACATGCGGATACAGATGGACGTCTTTATAGCAGAGCTTCCAAAATGGTCCAATTGGGTGCCGACATCAATGAATTGATAGAGGAGTGTGAGCTGCCAAAAGCAGAGGCAGAACTCATGCTTTCTCTTCAAAAGAAATTAGCTGGTGAAGAAAAAATTCCTCCTTTAAGTGGTCAACCTTTTGACGACTCTCCTCGGCGCCCCAGAGGACGACGTAAATAAAAAGAAGCGAAAATTTCTCAGACTGACTGATGACGAACCCTGCTTTTTCAAGTGGGGTTCTTTTTTGTTAGTTACCATTTACCGAATTAATAGGCCCCCAAACGTTGTCTCGCTGAATAAAGTATCTTGAGGTTTCTCGGCTATGAGATTACTTGGGTATGGTTGTATTTTTTATTAAAATTCAGTTTGATATCTGCATGGCATTCATTTGTCTAATTTGTGATGTTGAATGAGCAAAAAGCCATCGTGTCAGTCACTTCCTGACTTTGTTATTCTATTTTGTCTTCATAAAGCTGTGCTAGTATAAGTTCTCGTTCACTTTTTAGTTGAAGTTTTATGTTAGAAGTCTCTAACCTTACCGCGATTCGTGATGAGCGGGTTTTATTTGAAGACCTACAATTTGAAGTTAAACTAGGTGAGTTAATTCAAATTGAAGGACGTAACGGTACAGGCAAAACAACATTATTACGAATCATTGCTGGTTTAGCAGACAGAGATGACGGATTCATCAAGTGGAAAGATGAGCAGATTGAACAATGCCGGGATGTTTTTCATCGAGACTTGCTCTTCTTGGGTCATCAAACCGGTGTTAAGCGAGATTTGACAGCATTAGAAAATTTGAAATTCTATCAAGCCATTCATAATACTCCGACCTCTGATGAATCACTATTTTCCGTATTGGCTCAAGTGGGGCTCGCAGGGCGAGAGGACGTGTTGGTTGGTCAACTTTCTGCAGGCCAACAGCGCCGCGTTGCTTTGGCCAGACTTTGGCTAAGTAATCAGCTTTTATGGATTTTAGACGAGCCTCTTACAGCAATAGATAAACAAGGCGTTCAAGTGTTGGAGTCTCTCTTTGTCGCACATGCGAAGCAAGGAGGAATCGTTATTCTTACTACCCATCAAGATATGTTCGCAGATAACCCTCTTCTTAGAAAAATTAAGCTAGGTGACTAGATGATTTCGTCGATGATGACCATTATTCGGCGCGAATTGCTGATCGCATTTCGTCGTCAAGCCGATATCCTCAATCCTCTGTGGTTTTTTATTATTGTGATCACTCTTTTTCCTCTCGGAGTTGGGCCAGCAAGTGATTTGTTAGCACGTATTGCAGCGGGCATCATTTGGGTTGCAGCCTTGCTATCGGCTTTATTATCATTGGAACGTCTATTTCGAGATGATTTTCAAGACGGCGCATTAGAACAAATGATGCTGATGCCGATCCCTTTACAACTTGTTGTTATTTCAAAGGTGATGGCACATTGGCTGTTGACTGGTTTGCCTTTAATTTTAATCAGTCCACTCATCGCGATTTTATTATCCTTAGATTTCAATACTTGGTTAGCGGTTGTATTGACACTAATGATTGGGACGCCTACGTTGAGCTTCATTGGGGCTATTGGCGTCGCTTTAACCGTGGGCTTACAAAAGGGGGGAGTACTATTGAGTTTACTTATTCTCCCTTTATTCACGCCAATTCTGATCTTTGCGACTGCTGCAATTGATGCCGCTGCATTGGGTATGGCGTATAACGGTCAATTGGCAATTTTAGGTGCGATGTTGGCCGCAGCAGTAACATTGACTCCATTTGCCATCAGTGCAGCATTAAGAATTAGTGTTAACTAGCACGCAAAATGCAAATATATGGTGCTTGATCAAAGAATTATTATCTAAGCACTGCTACGGTCTTTGCCGTCTTAGATTGTATCCCTGAAGTAAAAGCGAGAACTTAACATGTGGAAATGGTTACATCCTTACGCCAAGCCTGAAACCGCTTACCAATTGAGTGGTCAACTCCTCCCTTGGTTTGCTGGATTAGCACTTGTCTGTTTGTCGGTTGGAACTATTTGGGGATTAGCTTTTGCCCCATCAGATTATCAACAGGGTGACAGCTACCGAATTATCTATATCCATGTTCCAGCCGCGATTTGGTCGATGGGAGTTTACTTATCCATGGCCATTGCTGCTTTTATTGGTTTTGTATGGCAAGTACGGCTTGCTGAGTTAGCGGCTTTAGCAATGGCTCCAATTGGTGCAGTGTTTACTTTCATCGCTCTTTTGACGGGAGCGATATGGGGAAAGCCAATGTGGGGAACCTGGTGGGAATGGGATGCTCGCTTAACGTCAGAACTCATACTTCTCTTTCTCTATCTTGGCGTTATTGCTTTGTATCATGCGTTTGATGATCAAAAATCGGCAGCGAAAGCCGCGGGAATTTTAGCGATGGTTGGGGTAATTAATTTACCGATCATTCACTTTTCGGTGGAATGGTGGAATACCCTTCATCAAGGAGCAACGATCACAAAATTTGAGAAACCATCAATTTCACCCAGTATGTTTTGGCCTTTATTACTCAATATTTTTGGCTTTGCTTTCTTCTTTGCCGCTGTCACCATGATTCGCTTCCGCAATGAAATCATTAATAAAGAAAGTCATCGTCCTTGGGTACGTAAACTTGCGATTGAAAAAACTCAGTGAGGTATTACATCATGCATTTTGAATCTCTGAGCGAGCTATTGAGCATGGGAGGGTACGCTGCTTATGTATGGAGTGCATTTGCCATCACCTTTGTATCGATGTTTATTCTAGCGGGTGTGAGTCTTCGTCGCAGTCGCACTTTGCTAAAAGAAGTGAAGGTCAAAATGGATCGTCAAGCGCGTATTGATGCAGCGAAAGATATGGAGAACACGCTATGAACCCAAGGCGCAAAAAACGGTTAGCCATCGCATTAGCGATTATCCTAGGGATAGGAACAACAATTGGCTTGATGCTTTACGCTTTAGGTCAAAATATGGATCTTTTTTACACGCCTAGTGAATTAGTTAACGGCAAACCAGATGGCACCAAGCCACAGGTCGGTCAGCGTTTACGCATTGGAGGCATGGTTGTCGAAGGCTCAGTGCGCCGTGACCCTGAATCACTAAAAGTGAGCTTTGCTCTGCATGATGTCGGCCCTAAAGTAACGATTGTCTATGAGGGCATTCTTCCTGATCTATTTCGTGAGGGGCAAGGTATTGTTGCACAAGGCGTTCTCGAAAACGCCACAACAGTGAAAGCCAGTGAAGTGTTGGCGAAACACGATGAAGAATACATGCCGCCAGAAATAGCGGAAGCGATGCAGAAATCCCATCAGCCGTTGCAATATACTGAAGAACAAAAACAAGGAAGTGATGAATGATTGCTGAAATAGGTCACTTTGCTCTGATTCTTTCTCTAGCGATGGCGGTATTGCTCAGCTTTTTACCTCTATGGGGTGCTGCGAAAAATAACACTATGCTGATGAATACAGCTCGACCGTTGTCTTGGTCGATGTTTCTCATGCTACTCTTCTCTTTTGTGATTTTATCTTGGTGCTTCTACAGTAACGACTTTACAGTCCAGTATGTCGCCAGCAACTCAAACAGCCAATTACCTTGGTACTATCGCTTGACAGCAGTATGGGGGGCGCACGAGGGCTCTCTATTACTTTGGGTGTTGATTCAAGCAGGCTGGACGGTGGCAGTTGCAACGTTTAGCCGCGGGATGCCGCAAGAGTCGGTTGCTCGTGTACTGGCTGTGATGGGGATGATTTCAGTTGGATTCTTGCTGTTTATTATTCTTACGTCTAACCCTTTCTTACGTACCTTACCGTATTTTCCAGTGGATGGCCGTGATTTAAATCCATTGTTGCAAGATCCTGGGCTCATCGTACACCCTCCTATGTTGTATATGGGGTATGTGGGTTTCTCGGTGGCGTTTTCTTTTGCCATTGCTTCATTGATGACAGGTCGCCTTGATACTGCCTGGGCTCGTTGGTCTCGTCCATGGACAACGGCTGCGTGGGTTTTCCTTACTTTAGGCATTGCTCTTGGCTCTTGGTGGGCTTATTACGAATTGGGCTGGGGAGGCTGGTGGTTCTGGGACCCAGTTGAAAATGCTTCCTTTATGCCATGGTTGGCGGGCACAGCTTTGATGCATTCGCTGGCGGTGACAGAAAAACGAGGCACATTCAAAGCGTGGACAGTATTGCTGGCTATTTCAGCATTTTCATTGAGTTTGCTTGGAACCTTCTTGGTGCGTTCCGGTATTTTAGTATCCGTGCACGCGTTTGCTTCTGATCCTTCACGGGGCATGTTCATCCTTGCTTTTCTTGTCTTTGTTATTGGTGGCTCTTTATTGCTGTTTGCCGTGAAGGGGGCATCGATCCGTGTCAGAGGAAACTTTGCTTTGCTCTCACGTGAAAATGCATTGCTTGGCAATAACATCATTCTTATTGCAGCCTTAGTGGTGGTGCTCGTTGGGACACTACTGCCTCTAGTACACAAACAAATTGGGCTGGGTTCTGTTTCTATTGGCGCGCCATTCTTCGACATGCTCTTTGCATGGCTCATGATGCCTTTCGCTTTCCTCATGGGCATTGGGCCATTAATCCGTTGGAAAAGAGATAATTTATCCAAGTTACTCATTCCGATGATGACCTCAGGCATACTGGCCTTTGGTTTAGGGGCCGTGTGCGTCTATCTGTTCGCTGACTTCTTTTCCGTCATGGCTTACATTGGGTGGACGATGGCCATTTGGATCATTGCGATGCATGGCTTTGAGCTGTATGAGCGAGCAACACATAGGCATGATTTTGTCGATGGAGTAAAGAAATTACCACGAAGCCACTGGGCAATGATGCTAGGCCATATTGGATTAGCAGTGACCATTATTGGCATCAGCATGGTGCAAAATTACAGTATTGAGAGAGATGTTCGATTAGCTCCTGGAGAGTATTTCCAAGCTGAAGGCTATCAGTTCTTTTTTGCTGGGGTTCGTGACAAAGACGGTCCTAATTATGACGGCTATATTGCAGATTTTGAAATCAGCCACGACGGCCGTTTTATTAACACGTTACATGCAGAAAAGCGCTTTTATCGCACCGCAAAATCGATGATGACGGAAGCGGCGATTGATCGTGGCGTTACTCGAGATCTCTACATTGCAATGGGAGAAAGGCTTGATGATGGTCGCTCTTGGGCTGTTCGCATTTATTATAAACCTTTTGTCCGTTGGATCTGGGCGGGTGCGCTAATTATGTCTTTGGGAGGAGCTCTGGCCATTTCTGACCGACGCTATCGCTTCCGTAAGCCCGCTAAGCAGGAGGCATTAGCCAATGAGTAAGAAAATATTGTTTATTCCGCTTCTCGCTTTTTTAGTGCTTGCTGGCATTTTTGCGGCACAACTGCTTCGTAATCAAGATGGCGATGATCCAACCAAACTTGAGTCTGTTTTGATCGGAAAAGCGGTCCCTAAGTTTCGTCTGGAAGACTTAGCTGAGCCAGGTAAAGAATATGATCAGGCGATTTTTAAAGGTGAACCTCTATTACTGAATGTTTGGGCCACATGGTGTCCTACCTGTTATGCCGAGCACCAATATCTTAATGATTTAGCTGGTCAAGGGGTTAAGATCATTGGAATGAACTATAAAGATGATCGTAATAAAGCCGTTGGCTGGTTAAATGAGCTAGGCAACCCTTATTTGATTAGCTTGTTTGATGGCAGCGGCATGCTAGGCCTTGACTTGGGAGTGTATGGTGCGCCCGAAACTTTCATTATTGATTCTAATGGTGTGATTCGTTATCGCCACGTTGGGGATGTGAACCCACGGAATTGGTCGGAAACTTTAGAGCCACTTTATAATCAATTGCTTGAGGAGACAAAACAGTGAAAAAGTTCCTCTTAGTCATCTTCACTGCTCTATTCTTGTCTTTCATTGCGCAGGCTGCGATTGAAGTGTATGAGTTTGATACCCTTGAGCAAGAGCAACAGTTTAAGGAATTAGGGCATACTTTGCGTTGTCCTAAATGTCAGAACAACACGATTTCAGATTCGAATGCTGAGCTGGCGCAAGACTTACGCCATAAAGTCTATGAAATGACGAAAAATGGCCAGTCAAAACAAGAAATCGTTGATTATATGATTGCTCGTTACGGTAACTTCGTGACGTATAATCCACCATTTACCTTCGCCACCGCGATCTTATGGTTGGGGCCTCTTATAGTCGTTATAGGCGGCTTTGGACTGATTATATGGCGCAGTCGCCGATCCAAACAGCACAGCAAACCAGATCCCAGCACACAATGGAACGAGGAAAAAGAAGCGCGTTTAAAGTCTTTGCTTGAGGAAGAAAACAACGGAGAATCGAAGTCATGACTCTATTTTGGATTTCTACCGTTTTACTTACGTTGGTTGCTTGTATTTTAGTGGCATTGCCATTCATCAAAAAAAAGAGCAACAATGACGATGTGTTACGTGATGAACTTAACAAAGCACTCTATAAAGACCGTCTATCAGAGTTGGCTGAAGAAACTAACGAAGGCTTAGTTGAGAGTCAAGATGAGCTTATTTCTGACTTGAAGCAGTCATTACTTGATGATATTCCTCATGATAAGCAGCGTAAAGAAATTCATATCTCGCCTAAGGCCGTGCTAATACCTGCATTATTATTAACTGTTTTGATGAGTTACGGTTTGTATTTCCGCTTTGGTGGTGCTCAAGAGGTGGTTCAATGGCAAGAGGTAAACTCGAACTTACCGCAGTTGTCTAAAAAGCTATTATCCTCATCGGCAACGCCTTTGAGTGAGGATGAGCTAGCCGATCTGGCTTTGGCACTTCGCACTCGGCTACATTATCAGCCAAAAGATGCAACGGGGTGGATGTTGCTTGGGCGTGTTGCAATGGCGAATCGTGACGTAACAACTGCGGTAGAAGCGATGAAGAAGTCATACGCGCTAGACTCTGAGAATGCAAATATTCAATTAAGCTATGCTCAGGCTTTGATGTTATCGCAAGATGAGATGGACCGAGATATGGCTCGTTCTGTTCTTGGTCAACTGATCCAGCAAGATTATGTCGACGTAAAGGTATTTTCACTGCTGGCTTTTGATGCGTTTGAGCGACAAGACTTTCCTGCTGCGATTAAGTACTGGAGTCTCATGCAGCAAATGATTGGTGCTGACGATCCTCGTTATCAAATGTTGCAACGCAGTATTGAAAGTGCTCGTAAGCAGATTACCGGTTCAGACTTGAGTGATAAAAGTATTGCTGTCGAAATTAGCGTTTCGCCTCAAGCCCAGTTGAATCCTGATGCTGCATTGATCGTTTCTGTTCATCGAGCCGATGGTTCACCGATGCCTGTTGCGGCAGCTCGATATCCACTGGGATCATTTCCGCGCACCGTTGTCTTAGACGATAGGAATTCCATGCTCGAGGGGCAGAAACTGTCCTCATTAGAGCAGTTTATTATTCGTGTTCGAGCTGACTCGGACGGCAATGTCGCCACCCGTGATCATGACTGGTATGGAGAAAGTGCAGTACTTGAATTTGGTCAACCGGCATCCGTAATGATTGATCAGCAGTATTAATTGGGTACACCACCTCACGTTTACCCAACATTATTCTAACTGCGCTGGTGGTATGCAGCCCCACAATAAAGTAGAATGAAAAATGCCAGTTCAAGTACTGGCATTTTGTTTTCTTACCTAAGTGCTTTTTTGGTCGCAGTGGAATCCGCCAAATAAAGAGTGCTAAGGATATTAACCATCGTTATGGAACGAAGCATGCAGCGCAAATTTACCTCCATTTTTTTGCTGTTTCTTGTTGTTGGGCTAGTGGGTTGTTCCAGTGCTCCTCGACAGACAACAGACGCGGAAGGCAATGTCATTACCTCTGATGTTTATGACCCTTTTGAAGATTTTAACCGCACTATGTGGGATCTTAACTACAATTACCTTGACCCATATTTGGTAAGGCCAGTTGCTCTTACCTACGTTGATTATACCCCAGTGCCTATTCGGGCCGGAATTGCCAACTTTTTATCCAACTTAGATGAACCTTCGAGTATCGTAAATAACCTGTTAATGGGTAACGGTGAAAGAGCCGTCGATCACTTTAACCGTTTCTGGATCAACTCTACATTTGGCTTATTTGGTCTCATTGATATTGCGACAGCCGCAGGCATTTCAAAAGATGGCAACAAAGCATTCAGTGATGCTGTTGGTCACTATGGTGTCGGTAATGGTCCTTATTTCATGCTGCCAGGCTATGGCCCTTATACATTAAGAGAAACGACAGATACGGTAGATGGAATGTACCTGCCTTTATCTTATCTCAATATCTGGGCAGGTTTGGGCAAATGGGCACTAGAAGGGCTAGAAAAGCGAGCGTTAGTGGTTCCTCAAGAAGCACAGTTGCAAACCTCTCCAGATCCATATGTTTTAACGCGTGATGCCTATCTTCAGCGCCAAGATTTTAAAGCGGAGATTGAGTCACCGGACGAAGAAGATGCAGAAGAAGAAGCTTATTTAGATGAGTATTTAGAAGAAGAGTTCTAATCTTCGGAAAATCTTTGAACATAAAAAGGCTGGAGTTCCAGCCTTTTTTATTAGGATTGGTTATATTAACCTCTTAAAAACTGCGGCTGTACTGTAAGCCAAACAGGATAGCATCAGCACGTGTGGTTGCTTCGATAGTGCTGCCTAAGCTTGATGTTTGCTTGACTTTAACGTCTTTGCCCATTAAGTAGGTAAAACCAACATCGATATTTGAAACGTTATCTATGTGGTAGGTTGCTCCAGCGGAAAACCACTGACGTGATGAATCAGGAACCGATACCGAAGTTATAGAATCCTGAGCGCTAGTGTCATACATGTAACCAGTTCGAAGTGTCCAATCTGAGTTCATGTAATAAGTGCCACCGATGGCATAGTGCCACCCATCCTGCCATTTATATTGGTCAAAAGTATACTTCTTGCCATTTACAGTACCGTCAAGGGTCTCGAAGGTATTCCAGCCTATCCATTGGATACTGTAGTGAACAGCAAACTTAGTATTCTCAAGTTTATGGTAACCTGAAAATTCAGCCATATCCGGTAAAGGCAACTTTAATTTACCTCCAGAATCTTTTGGCCCTGCTAGGATATAAGTAATATCGCCATCACCCTCTACCTCTGGACTATGGTGGTAAGATAAGCCAAAACGATTGTTTTGGTCTAACTCGAACACGGCACCCACATTGAATCCTACGCCAAAACCTTCGGCATCAGCATTGAGCAGAGTTGTTCCTTTTGGGGGAAGAGGTATTTGTGGGGGAACATCAAATCCCTGCTTACGTTCTAGTTTTCCGATACCGTAGACAATATCAAGACCAGCACCAAAGCTCCATTGGTCATTTAGCCTATAAGAAGCAGCAACGCCCAAGTTAGCACTTTTCACATCAGTGAGCCCACCGAATTCAGACCAGACTAGATCATTTGAAAATTCAGTTTTTGTACCAAAATTTGTATAAGCATTAACCCCCCATGCGAATTTTTCGTTAACTGGTACTATAAGATGGATATTAGGGGCAACAGATGTACTGCCGATATCATCATGATCAGTATTGTCACTGACTAGGCCTGATAGGGCTGTATATTTGACATTTTTTGCCGATATATCGGTGGTTATTGTTTCGAACCCCAGAGATAACTCCATTTTATCGAAAAGAGCCATGGCGGCAGGGTTTCTTGCCATTACTGAGGCATTATCGGCGATAACGGCATCACCAGCGAAAGCACGACCAAGACCAGTTGCAGACTGAGCATTTAACTGAAATCCTGCTGCCATGGCTTGGCTTGACGCCATGGTAACGGCCACTGCTAAGAGAGTCTTATTAAATAGACGCATTATTTATTCCTTGTTAGTTTTGTCTTTTGGAACGGTAAAATTGGCGTTGGGGTAGTTAACCAATAGTGCGTTGATACTAGTTCATAAAATCTGGCTTGTTAGTCATTTTTTGCTTCAAAATGTAAAAATGCAGGTCAAATTGGCCGAAATGGCAGTTAAATTGCAATATGTAGAGTTTTAGCTCTATTTTTTGATGTGATGATATGGCTTCGATTTCTCCTCTTTTAGCGAGATTTACTTATATGTAAGCAGAGTCTTACATTTTTACCGATTTTCGTACCGATTCTGCTCATTTTCTCGTCGTTTAAACACTGCCTTTCTTCCTGAATACTTCTTTTATCTTTGAATCACTGCGCACTTGAGAATCATTGTCGCACCTGAAAGCTAAGGCCGTCTCGTTGCACACAGAATCTTGAGATTACTTGGGTATATTGAACAGAGTTTACATTGTGTACAGTTTTCACAGTGTACAGAGGTCGGTGGATTGAATTGAATATAAGCTAATGCCGTTAAAATTGATCTATTTCAAAAACTCAATTCGTGAAGCGGTTATAGTCGTCCATGTCATCTCGTTGGTCTAAATAGGCCAGCATGTTGAGCAAGATGACTTTCCTTTTTGAAGGCTGACTTTACTTTCTCTTAATCAGTAATTGATTGTTTTACAATTGGTTTTAAATTAGTTGTTTTATCATGATTTTGACCACACTTAATTGTGTGGTTTTTTTTATCTTATACCCAAGTGACTTCAAGATGCTTGATTCAGAGCGAGGTCACTGAGTCGAATTCAAGGAAGACAACGAAGCGGAATAGTATTCTATTTCCAAGTTGTCTGACGCAAGAAGTCGGCTCAGTGACACGCTCCCAAAGGTCATCTCGCTGAACACAGTATCTTGAGGTTACTTGGGTATAAACTTTCTATTTCCATTTCTCTTTCCCTTTCTCTCGTTTTTATAGGACTGTGCTTTTCTAGATGTCATAAACGAATTTCATTAGATTGCCCAGTCAATACTGTGTGGTTGCTTGACGGTACTGTAAAGCCGCCTACTGTCACGTTTATTTAAACGCATGTTTGAAACCTTTAACATTTTGATTACACTATCTTCAGGTCAGACCTCTTGTTTAAAGGAGAAAATATGGGCAAGCAGGAAGTAAGAACACGTCAAGGTGAGCGTATTGCCATTGTGGCAGGGCTAAGAACCCCTTTTGCTCGTCAAAGTACTGAATTTAGCCAAGTACCTGCAGTCGATCTTGGTAAAATGGTGGTTAATGAGTTGCTTGAGAGAACCGATATCGATCCAAAGTTGATCGATCAAGTTGTGTTTGGTCAAGTGGTACAGATGCCAGAAGCTCCTAATATTGCGCGTGAAATTGTACTAGGAACGGGAATGAACATTCATACCGATGCCTACAGTATCACCAGAGCGTGTGCCACCAGTTTCCAGGCTGCGGTGAACGTAGCAGAAAGCATCATGGCTGGCAGTATAGAAATTGGAATTGCAGGTGGTGCTGACTCTTCTTCTGTTGTGCCTATCGGCGTGTCTAAAAACTTAGCGGCCAACCTTTTAGCTTTGAGTAAGACCAAAACTTTGGGACAGAAGCTAAACCTGTTGAAAAAGTTGAGCTTCAAAGATCTGGTGCCGGTTCCTCCTGCCGTTGCAGAATACTCAACAGGCTTATCAATGGGGCAAACTGCAGAGCAGATGGCCAAATCACATAGTATTAGCCGTACAGATCAAGATGCTTTTGCCCATCGCTCTCATACGTTGGCCTCTCAAGCTTGGCGAGAAGGTAAAATTCAAGATGAAGTGATGACGGCTTTCCCTGAACCTTATAAACAGTGGATCTCTGAAGACAATAATATTCGTCATGATTCGACACTTGAGGGGTATGCAAAACTTCGCCCCGCTTTCGACCGCGAATATGGCAGTGTGACGGCAGCTAATAGTACCCCTTTAACTGATGGCGGTGCCGCTGTTATGCTGATGTCAGAAAGCAAAGCCAAAGCATTAGGCATGGAGGTTTTAGGCTTCATTCGTGGTTATGCATTTTCGGCGATTGGCGTTGAAACAGACATGTTGATGGGCCCAACGTATGCCACGGCAAAAGTACTAAGCAATACTGGCTTAGACTTAGCGGACCTCACCCTCATTGATATGCATGAAGCATTTGCTGCGCAGGCGTTAGCGAACGTGAAGATGTTTGCCTCAGATACTTTTGCTCAAAATCACCTTGGGCGCACTAAAGCCATTGGGGAAATCGATATGGATAAGTTTAATGTCCTCGGTGGATCTATTGCTTACGGGCATCCATTTGCTGCGACCGGAGCACGGATGATGACTCAAACTCTGCGAGAATTAAAACGTCGAGGTGGGGGACTGGCATTAAATACCGCATGTGCTGCAGGCGGTCTTGGCGCAGCAATAATTTTGGAGGTTGAGTGATGAGTAAGCAACAAGCATTGAATTTAACCATTGATGAGCAAAACATTGCTTGGCTGGCGATTGATGTGCCCAACGAAAAGATGAATACACTGCAGGCGGCTTTTAGTGATGAAATGGTGGCAATCTTTCATCAACTGGAAGACATCAGCGATATTAAGGGGTTAATCGTTCACTCTCTTAAGCCGGATAATTTTGTTGCAGGTGCCGATGTGCGAATGTTAGAAGCCTGTACAACAGCACATGAGGCTGAGACACTTGCCAAGCACGGACAGCAGCTTTTTCAACAGATGGCGGATCTTCCTTTTCCCGTCGTGGCTGCGATCCATGGTCCTTGCTTAGGGGGAGGATTAGAGTTAGCGCTCGCTTGTGATTATCGGGTATGTACAGACTCAAACAAAACACGTCTTGGCTTGCCGGAAGTCCAATTAGGTCTTCTTCCAGGTTCAGGAGGCACTCAGCGTTTACCTAGGCTCATTGGTTTATTACCTTCGTTGGATTTGATCCTGACAGGCAAACAACTGCGTGCTAAAAAAGCGAAAAAATTAGGGATAGTGGACGCTTGTGTACCGGAAATTATCTTGTTGGAGGTGGCGAAGAGTTTCATCGAAAAAGGTAAAGTAAGAGATCAAAAGAAACCCTCGACCAAAGAAAAAATAGTGTCAGGAAATAGCTTGGCTCGTAAGTTAGTATTTGAACAAGCTGCCAAGAAAACTCATGAAAAAACGCGAGGTAACTATCCTGCTGCCAAGGCCATTTTGGAAGTGATTCAATTTGGATTGGAAAAGGGGTTTGGCTTAGGGCAAGAGTTGGAAGCAAAACGATTTGGCGAATTGGTGATGAGCCCTGAATCGAAAGCACTTCGCTCGATCTTCTTTGCGACCACTGAAATGAAAAAAGAACATGGAGCTGAAGCTGAGCCTAGGTCTATCCACAAAGTTGGAGTGCTTGGTGGAGGCTTGATGGGAGCTGGGATCAGTTATGTATCCTTGGCCAAAGCACAACTGCCCGTAGCCATAAAAGACGTTAGCAACGATGGCGTCTTAAACGCTTTTAACTATAATTACAAATTGCTTGAGAAACAGCGTAAGCGTCGCATTCTTTCCAAGGCAAATGCCCAAGCAAAAATGTTGCAGTTGACAGGTGGCATCGACTTTACTCACTTTAGTAAAGTTGATGTGGTCATGGAAGCAGTATTTGAAGACTTGGATCTTAAGCAACAAATGGTTGCGGATATCGAAGCGCATACAAAGCAAAATACTATTTTTGCAACCAATACCTCTTCACTACCCATTTATCAAATTGCTGCACAGGCAGAACGGCCGGATAATATTATTGGCTTGCATTATTTTAGCCCAGTAGAAAAAATGCCGTTGGTGGAGGTTATCCCTCATGAAACCACTTCGGATAGTACCATTGCGACCGTCGTTGCCTTGGCAAAAAAACAGGGTAAGACTCCGATTGTTGTTAAAGATAAAGCGGGGTTTTACGTTAACCGAATACTTGCGCCCTATATGAATGAGTCTGCGTTGATCTTGTTGGAAAATGAGCCAATTGAGAAACTGGATGGGGCTTTACTCGATTTTGGTTTTCCTGTTGGTCCGATTGCTTTGCTTGATGAAGTCGGTGTCGATATCGGCGCCAAGATCATGCCGATTATGGTCAAAGAATTGGGTGAACGCTTTAAAGGTCCGGAAGTGTTCGATACATTATTGAATGATGGTCGAAAAGGGCGTAAGAGTGGAAAAGGTTTTTATACTTACAAAGGCAAAAAGAAAGACGTCGACAAGTCCGTTTATAAACTGTTGAACTTAAACCCAGAATCTAAGCTATCTGGCGATGAGATTGCACTACGCTGTGTTTTACCAATGTTAAATGAAGCGGTGCGCTGTTTGGACGACGGTATTATTCGCTCTCCCCGTGATGGTGATATTGGTGCGATATTTGGTATCGGGTTCCCGCCCTTTTTAGGTGGGCCTTTCCGCTATATTGATCAGTTTGGTTTAAGAGCACTGGTTGAGAAAATGAATGAGTTTGCTGCTAAATATGGTGAGCGTTACGCCCCCTGTGATGGATTACTCACACGCGCTGGTGAAGGTCGCTGTTTTTACGATGAATGAATCTTAGCAAGATATTCGCAGTAAAAGATTGCCAAGTGACAAATTAATTAGCGGTAAATTGTTTAGTGACAAATCGCGAAGTGAGCAACTAGGCGGCCAGCTCTGAGCCGCCTAGTTTTATTAGCGAATGCTTTAAGCGTTTGCTGTGATAAGCTTTTTCCTATTTAACCCATGCCTACATCTTTTGGTAGTAGCTGGAATGCTTCAATTGAGCCGATATCTTTTCCAAGTGTCATATGCGTTGGTTGATGTTGCGTACCTCGTGAATGCATGATTAGTCGATTAGCGGTACGGGGTTTCAGTTCATTGACGACAAAGCGGATCATATCCACCCGTGTTAATGTTTTTAGTGCGGCTAATACTTTTTCTCGTTGATTAAATTCAACATCTTTGTTACCAATTGCGACCCATAAGCGCTGTGCTCGGCCTCTTAGAGTGGTATCTGGGGTAGAAATTTGTTCCCAAAGCCCGCGTTTACTGCTGTGCCATTGGTAATCATTAAGTTCTAATAACACCATATAAAACGCATTTAAAAACTCATCGATGGAGGTTGCTAATTCTGCTGGTGAAGCCTTAGGCGATTGAACATACAGCACAATTCCAGGATGTCGGTTTAAAGGCATATTCCCCGTACCAACCATATAGCCGAGTTGTTGCTTAGTCCGAATCTCATGAAAGAAGGTGGCGGACATGAGATGATTCGTCAGCGAATAGAGAGCAATGTTGCTTGGTTCAGTATTTTCACATTGATGGTATATAACAATGGCTGAGTCGTCTTGATTACAATCGAGTTCGTATTGGAAACTACCATGTTCACCGAGCATGACGAGAGGACGCAGTGCTTCTTCGTAACGTTGTTCTTTGACTCGTAAAGTATTCTTTAACGTTGCTGCCATCTCATAAGCTTGCTCGCGTTGCCAATCACCGTAGACAAACATCTCAACGTGCAGTTCAGCCAAAATTGCCTCCACAAAAGCGGGGAGCTCATCCACTTCAATATCTGTAAGTGCTGCCAAAAGTTCGGAGTGTGGGGGGTTATTAGGTTGAAGTAACCCGGTGAGTGCATTAAAAAGCTGCGAAATTGGACGATCTTGAGTAGCATTTTGCCAATTTCTCATGAGTTGCTGTTTGATGGTGTCAAAACGTTCAGGATTGAAATCACGATCTTTAAAGCGTTTTAAGATCATTTGCAGCAATTGTGGCAAGTTTTGGCTAAACCCCGATAAGGTGAGAGTCACGCCTCCTTGATGAGCGTACATATTGTACCCCATACCAGCAATCTCTGCTTGGTAGGTTTCGGTGGCCAGTGAATCAAGAAACATTTCTACGCAGAGACGGGTTTTAACGATATTGGGTACTGACGCCACAGCGTGTGAGCTATCAATCGCGACGTAAACGACGCCTTTAGGGACTCTAAATTCATCATCTTGTAAATGCCATAGACGAAACCCTTCTAAATCTTCGATGAGTTCAGGAAGTGAGCCGTTTTTCTCTAGTGGCTTTGGGTCAAGTTCGTAGCAAATATATGGGTTTTTATCAGGCAACTGAAATGACCAATTGGGATCGGTTTGGTGGTAGAGTTTGACTTGTTCTGCACTAAAAGGGACAACCGAGTAAGGAGTAAAATACCACTGTGCGCAACGGTCATAGCTGAACCCTTTGGCAACTACAGTTGCTCTTAGGTTGTCGACGGTGAGAAGATTAAGTAATGTGTTGAGTACGGCCTCATCATACCCGACCATCTTGTAATCGCCGTAAATGATATCGTCTGGCTGATAGTGCTGCATATTAATGACAAGATGGCTGGCAAGATCCATTGGTCGAGAAGGTTCCTGAAAGCGGAAAGCAGATTCTAAGACAGCTTTTTTTTCAAGATAACGCCACGCATCCAGCCCTTTTGCTTTAATGAGCTCGATATACTGAAAAATCGCTTGGATGATCTGGTCTGTGTGTTTGATTCCCGATGGTGTCAAAGCACAACTGACCGTGAAATCGCGATAGTTGCTACCACTTGCTCCTCCTCCAGCAGTTAATGAGGTTATCCATCCTTTGTTTTTAAGCTGCAGCATTAAACTTCCTTCACCCTCATACCCGAGAAGGTTGGCAAGGTAAGAGAGTGGCTTCATCTCATAGTAAGCTTCCATACTCGGTAATGGAAAAGTAAGAATCAATTTGCGCAAATTTTTAACCGGTTCAACATGAACCATCACAGAGGTGCTACTTTGGCAACTGATGGGCTCATTGATGGTTTTTCCGTTGAGGTTATGGTTTGGGATACCACTAAACATGTTGGCTACCCAAGTCTGAAGCTCATCTAAGGACTGTGGACCAATCACGGTGAGTGTCATCAAATCTGCAGAGTATTGATCATGATGAAAAGCGACGATTTCATCACGAATGGATTGACCGTCTCTGTCACCTAACGTTTCCAAATTACCAACAGAGAATTTCGCTAAAGGGTGCTCAGGGTTAATCAGTTCTTTGTTAACTTGATAGAGACGACGCGAGTCATCGTTAATTTTTAACTTATATTCCGATTCAACGGCCTGCCGCTCTTTGTCTAAAGCATCTTCGTTAAAAAGTGGTGCGGTAAAAAATTGACTGAAACGATCCAACCCTGATTCAAATGCATCAGGCGTAATATCGAAGAAAAAACAGGTATGTTCGGTCCCTGTCCATGCATTATTACTTCCACCGTGTTGAGTAATGAAACTCTGAAATTCGCCAACTTTGGGGTATTTTTGTGTACCTAGAAAGAGCATGTGCTCGAGATAATGGGCCAACCCTTGGCGCTCAATGGGGTCATCAAAATGTCCGACATTAACAGCCAGAGCCGCAGCTGATTGTTGTGCTGTATCGGAATGAATCAGCAGCACACGTAGCGCGTTGTCAAGAGTAAGGTAACGGTATTGATTGGAATCGTTTGGGCTTTGGTGCACAGGGGCATCTCCAAATTTCTTGTTTGATTAATTATGACCTCCGAATGGTACGATGCAAAGTTTGTGCATCAATGAACCTCGTTTTTGGGCAATTTAGCTATAAAATGCTAGGTCGTCGCTTTTCTCTTGAGGACTTTGATGAGTTTTGACACTGAATATGCCTTAAACCGACTTTACTTGGGTATCTGCTTAAGTTTTTAAAGTGATTACTTTGTATTTTCGTGACTTTTTGAGTATATATACCCCAAGCATCTTTAGGTGACTTGGGTATAGGACATAACATGAAAATATTTATTTTGCGCCATGGTGAAGCCGAGCATTTTGCCGATAGCGATGAAGAAAGGCCGTTGACACCAAAAGGCAGAACAGACTCTACTGCCGTTGCCCGTCTGTGCAAAGAAAAAGGCTTTGCTCAATTTGACAAAGTTTTGGTCAGTCCATACCTTCGAGCTCAGCAAACTTGGCAAGAAATTAGTACATATTTCTCAGCTAAGAGTATCGACACATGTGATGACATCACTCCTTATGGCCAGTCAGATCAGGTGTTTGACTTCGTAAATGCATTGATTGACGTTGAAAATCTTCAATCCATTCTTTTGGTCTCTCATTTACCATTAGTGGGTTACTTAACGTCTGAATTTGTGAAAAAAATGACGCCACCGATGTTTCCGACATCGGGTTTGATTTGCATTGAATTTGACCCACAAACACAAACTGGCGAGATGTTATGGAATATTTCACCTTAACGTGTATTAGGCGGGTAAAGGGTCTTAGGCAGTAAGCTTTTTCACAAGACAACTTGAACACAATGAAACTGGGCAGTAGGTTCTGCCCGTGTTTCAAGGACATTAAATGTGATGACTTAGATAAATTACTTCTCTGGAATAGAGAGTAATACGAGAAGAGCGCCATCACCGCCAAATTCGAGTGGGGCTTGGTGAAAAGCCATCACATCAGGATGTTGGGCCAACCAAAGCGGCGCTTTTTGTTTCAGAATATGCTTACCGATGCCGTGTTGTACACAGGCACAATGAATTTCATTTTTTATGCAGTAAGCAATCATAGCGCCGAGTTCGCGTTTGGCTTCGTTCTGAGTCATACCATGCATGTCTAAGAACACATCAGGTACATATACACCTCTACGTAGACGCTTTACTTCATAGGTAGAGACATCGTCACGAGCATATCGAGTTGGACCTTCTGCATTAAGCAGCGGTACGAACTCATCAGAGAAGTAAAACTCGGCATCACTTGCCTCACGAGAAGTGCGGGTGATTTCTTTTTGTTTAGTATTTTTTTTTGGTTGCTGGATTATGGTATCCTGTCGCAACTTTTTAACGCCCTGTACTGCATCTTTAAACAAGGCGAAATCGTCATCATGTTTGGTGTCTTTTTTGCTCATTGGATAACTATTTTGTTTTTACAAGTTCATGGCAGTATTGTAGCGCTTTTCGGAGGCAATTTTGGATAAGATTTTTGTAGAAGAAGCGGTATCGGAGCTCCATACCCTTCAAGATATGATTCGTTGGACGGTAAGTCGCTTTAACGCCGCTAACCTGTTTTACGGTCATGGCACTGATAATGCGTGGGATGAAGCCGTTCAGCTTATTCTACCAACACTCTATTTGCCGATTGATGTGCCTCCGCACGTATTAAACTCTCGTCTAACGACAAGTGAGCGCCTGCGTATTGTGGAGCGTGTAGTAAAACGCATCAATGAGCGTACACCGACGGCATACCTAACCAACAAAGCGTGGTTCTGCGGCCTTGAGTTCTTTGTTGACGAGCGTGTGCTTGTGCCTCGTTCTCCAATCGGTGAATTGATCCAAGCGGAGTTTCAACCTTGGTTAGTGGAAGAACCTGCTCGTATCATGGATCTATGTACTGGAAGCGGTTGTATTGCGATTGCTTGTGCACATGCCTTCCCTGACGCAGAAGTAGACGCGATCGATATTTCAACGGATGCCCTGCAAGTTGCCGAGCAAAACGTGCAAGATCACGGCATGGAGCAGCAGGTGTTCCCAATTCGTTCTGATTTGTTCCGCGATTTACCAAAAGAAAAATACAATCTTATCGTGTCTAACCCGCCGTATGTGGATGAAGAAGACATGAATAGTCTTCCTGACGAGTTCACGCATGAACCTGAACTTGGTCTTGCAGCAGGCACTGATGGCCTAAAATTGGTTCGTCGTATTCTTGCTAATGCACCAGATTATCTAACAGAGAACGGTATTTTAGTGTGTGAAGTTGGTAACTCGATGGTGCATATGATGGAACAATACCCTGAAATTCCATTTACTTGGCTTGAGTTCGAAAACGGCGGTCATGGTGTCTTTATGTTGACATATGAGCAGCTTGTTGATTGCGCAGAAGAGTTTAAGTTGTATAAAGACTAGGCATCGCGGCTAATCTGTGATGATTCCATAGCCTATAAAGCTTGTGCAAAAAGCTGTTTTAATCGCGCTTATCCCTCTTGTTAGTCGGTTTCTATTTTAAGTACCGAGCTTTTATTTAAACACCGAGCCCAAAAGCTCGGTGTTTTTGTTTTATCTGGCTTAACTACCTAGGGTCATTAAAAGTCCTGGTTGATATTTATACAGCTTATTAATTTTAACTCTAGCTTGTCCTTTTTTTATCATTATTTGTCTTAATGTCAGTAATCGGGCGTTTGAAAGTCAGATAATATGGCACTTAAGAACCATAAAGATGAAATTATTAATAAGGGGCCCTAGATAATGCAACATGAAAATATACGGAACATCGCTATTATTGCTCATGTCGATCATGGTAAAACCTCTTTAGTTGATACTCTATTGCGCGAGACAACTTCGCTTTCACGTCAAGAGTGTAATGGAGAGTTATTATTAGATTCCAATGATCAAGAACGTGAGAGAGGCATCACGATCTTATCTAAAGTGACAGCGGTAAATTGGAAAGATCATCGAATTAATATTATTGATACTCCTGGACATGCTGACTTTAGTGGTGAGGTAGAGCGTGTTATCGATATGGCAGATGCAGCACTGATCGTCGTAGATGCAGTAGAAGGACCAATGCCACAAACCCGTTTCGTTGCTCAAAAAGCGATTCAAAATGGTCTTAAAATACTTATTGCTGTCAATAAAGTTGATCGTAAAGAAGCGGACCCACAGCGTGCATTAGATGCCGCGTATGATTTATTGATTCAATTAGGTGCAAGCACTGAACAATTAGATTTTGAGGCTGTTTTTTGTAGTGCAAGACAGCAGTTTTCTTACGATGCGTTTGGATCGTTTGATGATCAGCTCGGAATGGCGCCATTACTAGATATGATGATCAATAAAGTGAGTGCTCCTCAATTACGAGATGGCAATGAGCCAGTGGTACAAGTACATCAGCTTGATTATTCACCTTATTTAGGCCTTATTGGTGTAGGTAGAATTTTATCTGGAGAGTTTCACAAAGGCCAAAAGGTCGTCTTAAAGAGAAAAGGCTGCGTTGATAAATCTGGTGTGATCAGAGAGCTATTTCACTCGGAGGGGTTAAGTCGAGTAAATATCTCAACGGGTTTGCCTGGAGATATTATTGCTTTTTGTGGTATTGAAAATATCTCAATTTCTGATGTGATTACGACAAAGGGCAGTGATGTTGAATTATCGCAATTAAAAGTAGATTTACCGTCGGTAAGTGTTCAGTTTAGTGTTAACGACTCTCCGTTTGCAGGCAAAGAAGGAGCGGTCCTTCAGTCCAAAGCACTCGCTGAAAGACTGCATATGGAAGCAACTTACGATGCGGCATTAAGAGTAAAAGATGCACAAGATGGCATTAATATTGATGTAATTGGTCGCGGCGAATTGCACTTAGGTGTCCTTATTGAAAATATGCGTCGAGAAGGGAAAGAGTTTTGTATCTCTCGTCCGAAAGTTCTTAATGATGCATCGATTCCTGATGGACAAGAGCCATACGATAAGTGCTTTATTAACTGCGAAAGTCAGTATTTGGGGGCTGTTATTAATGAGCTTGGAGCACGGGAAGCGAATTTGCTATCCAGTGAGCGTTCGGATAATGGGCAAAATGAGCTTATCTTCAGAGGCTCTAAGAGAGGCTTTTTAGGTTTAAGGCATGCCATTAATAACTTAAGCGGAGGAACCGCAAGTCTCCATACCGAAGAAGATGGTTTTGATAAAAAGTGCGGGGCAAAGGTTGGTCAGCGTAAAGAGACTGTGATGGTTTCTAACGGTACAGGCAAAGCTCTTAACCACTCTTTAGCGCATTTACAAGACAGAGGTCGGATGATGATTAAGCATGGAGAGCAAGTTTTTGCAGGCCAGATAATCGGAACTGCAAATTCTCCATCAGATTTGTGGGTAAACTGTCGTCAAGGTAAACAACTTGCTAGGGTGTGGCGCACAACTGCAGATAAGCATTATGCGATGAAAGCAACGTTTAGCATGAGCTTAGAGCAAGCAATGTCATGGATCAATGACGACGAGTTAATCGAAGTCACTCCGCAAAATATTAGGCTCAAGAAAAAAGCTTTAATCGCAAGCTAAATTGAGCACTAAAACACCGAGCCTAAAAAGCTCGGTGTTTTAGTGAGATGAACCTACAAGTCGTGCTTAATTCACCCTTTTATCATTTTATCTAGAGATTCAATCACGCTACCTTTATGTTCAAGAGATGACTTCAAGTCCATCTTTAAAGAACGTAATGCTCCGACCGCTTTAATTTCTTTCCCTAAGTTTATCATCCTGTCTACGTGCTTTTCACGGACTTTATGGATTCGTAACCCTTCCTTTTTAGCTTCAGCTTTTTCTTTGTTGAGCTTTGACAGTACGTTTTTACCATTCAGTTGACTCTTAACGTTCTTCATAAACTTTTCGTTGAGAACAGGTGTTGGAGCCCAAGCGTAATCTTTATGGATCTTGATATCTTGAGCTTCATAGTATTTTTTTCTCGGTCCCAGAGTGATTCTATTTTGTGTTCAGACTTATGAAGCTTATCATATTTATCCATCATACTTTTGTGATACTGATTAGCTTGTCTCGATGTAAGTTCTTTATTTACTACTCTATCTTTTGGGCGTCGGCTAAATGCACTGTCTTCAGACAAGACTGCAGGCCCTGTTGCCCAAGCATCCATTATGATACGTTGGTCTCCTGCTAATTTTACTTCAGCCCAAGCATGATCAAAGCCATCAGCGCCATTGACTCTGTGTAACTGCTGTCCCGCTTTGAGTGTTGCAGCATGATTGGTGAAGGTGGTACTTGTTAGTGGTTACATTCCCTTGACCATGAAACAACTGAGCTCGCGTTTTATTGACACTGTCATTTGCTTTCTTAAGGTCGTCTAATAGCTTGTTATCAACCTCTTCTCCAATTGTGAGTTTTCCAGTTAAATAGACAGCAAGGTCAACCTTACTTTTCGTTTCTTCTTTCTTGAGTTTATTCTCTATATTTTCGTGTAATGTATGGAGTTGTGATGCCGTAATTTTTTCAGGGTCAGATTGTACTTCCTTAAGCATATTCTTAGCTTCAGTAGCACTGCACTTGTACTGATTTTTTACCGCATCTACTATCTTTGTTATTGCCTTCATTTGCTGTTGAGTATGAGTGACTTTCGAGACCAGAAGTCTGCTTGGCTCGGTTAGGACTAGTCTACTACCAATATATGCGATCTCTTTATCGCTTTTATCTAGGGACCTACACAGGCTGCGGAGAGTTTCTGATTGAACTCTGGAGGATGATTAAGAGCTACCGACTCGGTTAAAAGTTCTCAAATTGATCAGCCTCTGATTCTAGGCACTGCTTGAAAGTATTTGTTACTTCCATCAAAAACGGGCTTTACATCATAACGTAATAACGCCACTATGAATCCATGAAGAATTGATAAAACGCTACGCTTCAAATTGTGAGTGTGGCGGTAAGGAACTTGAGGAAGTAATGGCAGGAAACAGTATCGGACAGCATTTTCGGGTAACAACATTCGGAGAAAGTCACGGTATCGCACTGGGATGTATCGTAGACGGATGTCCTCCAGGTCTAGAAATTACAGAAGCTGATCTTCAAACGGATCTCGACCGTCGTCGACCAGGGACGTCGCGTTACACTACCCAACGACGTGAACCGGATGAAGTTAAGATTCTCTCTGGTGTATTTGAAGGGAAAACCACAGGTACCTCGATTGGTCTTATGATTGAAAATACCGATCAACGCTCGAAAGACTACTCAGAGATCAAAGATAAATTCCGTCCCGGCCATGCAGATTATACATACCATCAAAAATACGGTGTTCGTGATTATCGTGGAGGCGGTCGTTCGTCTGCGCGTGAGACTGCTATGCGAGTTGCGGCAGGCGCGATTGCTAAAAAATACCTCAAAGATGAATTTGGTGTTGAGATCCGTGCTTACTTATCACAAATGGGCAATGTATCTATTGAGAAAGTTGACTGGAATGAAATCGAAAACAATGCCTTCTTCTGCCCTGATGTCGATAAAGTGGCTGAATTTGATCAACTGATTCGTGACTTAAAGAAAGAAGGCGATTCTATCGGAGCAAAAATTCAAGTTGTTGCGACTTGTGTTCCGGTTGGGTTAGGTGAACCTGTTTTTGACCGCCTTGACGCAGATATTGCCCATGCATTAATGAGTATTAACGCAGTGAAAGGGGTTGAGATTGGGGATGGCTTTGAGGTCGTTAATCAGAAGGGCAGTGAGCATCGCGATACGCTTTCTCCACAAGGCTTTGGTAGCAATCATGCTGGTGGTATCCTTGGTGGGATTTCGACAGGGCAGGATATTGTGGCTAACATCGCGCTTAAGCCAACGTCTAGTATTACGGTACCAGGTGAGACGATTACTAAAGAAGGCGAGTCGACTCAATTAATCACCAAGGGTCGTCACGATCCATGCGTTGGGATTCGTGCGGTACCGATCGCAGAAGCTATGCTGGCCATTGTTGTTATGGATCACTTGCTACGCCACCGTGGTCAAAACCATGGCGTAACAACGCAAACTCCGGTTATCTAACCAAACATTTGGCCAAATAATGGCGGATAATGATAAAGGCTGCGGGTGCAGCCTTTTTTTATCGGGAAGCTTTTTAATCAGTAAGTTAATGCAGTGAGCTTTCATTCTCTAGGTGGAACGATGGTAGGCGCCATTTAAAGCGAACTGCTGCCATACGCAGTAGGTAGCCTGCAATCAGAGTAATCAAAGTTGCAGTCACATCAGGGATATTAAACTCAAGTAATATTAAGTACAGACCAGAAGCAATGAGTGCCACAGAAGCATAAAGCTCTTGGTGAAGAACCAGTGGTGTTTGACGACAAATCAGATCGCGTAATAACCCGCCAAACACGCCAGTGACCAGAGCTGAAACCAAACAGATGCCGGGATGTAGGTCCATATCCAACGCAACCTTTGTACCTATAATGCTAAATACGATTAATCCTAATGCATCCAAACGGATAAAAACGCCTTTAAATTTGATCACCCATTTGGCTAATCCAGTGGTGAGAACACCAGCAATACAGGTAATGGCAAGGTATTCTGGATTTTTTACCCACCCGATCGGGTAGTGGCCAAGTAAAATATCTCTCACGGTTCCACCACCAATCGCAGTGGCACTGGCAACTAACATCACTCCAAACCAATCCATTTTCTGCCGACCAGCACTTAATGCTCCCGTCATGGCTTCTGCTGTGATACCGATGATATACAAAACACTTAGTAGCATAATAAGACACTCAAACTCATTACCGCATGCTGCAAAAATAATATTGAGGTATTGAAGGACCTCATAATAACGGCAAGAGTTTAGAGGGAAATAAACACGCTGACGAATGATTATTTATAGGGTTAACCTTGTTTTCAGATAAACATAACTAATAACACCGCAATCTCTAACATACTCTAACATAGCATTCAGGGATGATACCCAGCATCTTGAGGTCACTGGGTTATCGTTGAGTATATCTCCCTTTACCTGATAGCGAAAAACAGCGACAATGCGCGATGCAGTTCCATTTGAAGTACAGAAGCGATAATGATCCATCAATACCAAGACCTTGTGACTATTTTTAATGATACTTTTTTAGCGTCTTTTAATACTCAATTAGTGCTTGGCGGTGATGAGCCTATCTACTTACCTGCCGATGAACAGCACCCTCATCATCGTATTATTTTTGCGCGTGGCTTTTATGCATCGGCGCTTCATGAAATTTCTCATTGGTGTGTTGCTGGGCCAGAACGTCGATTATTAGAAGACTTTGGCTATTGGTATGAGCCAGATGGACGAACGGCGGAGCGCCAAGCTGAGTTCGAAAAAGTAGAAATACGTCCTCAAGCTTACGAATGGATTCTCGCTAAAAGCGCAAACTTTCCTTTTACCGTGAGTTGTGACAATCTACACGGCGATTTTGAACCGGATAGACTGGGATTCATGCGCAATGTTCACCAAGAAGTGATGAAGATTCTGGCCTCAGGCCTTCCGCCACGGGTAAAGATGTTGTCTGAGGCCCTGCGTGATTTTTATCAGACCAAGCCGCTGGAAACATCGGACTTCATCGTAAAATAGGCCCTAATGTAAAATAAACCTAGAGAAAGCCATGATTATTGAATTTGAAGAAAAACTACTAGAACTGATTGATACTCGAATTGAAACCGCTTCAGATGATGAGTTGTTTGCTGGGGGTTACTTGCGTGGTCATATTTCGCTTTCTGCTGCGGCATGTGAAGAAGAAGGCATCAACGATGTAGCAGAACTTAAATCGCGAATCGAAAACAGTTTAGATGCGGCACGCTCAGAATTGACGCCTGCTGACCGTGTGATTGTCAGTGATTTGTGGCAGTCACTTCAAGCTCAAGTGTAAGGACAGTTCATCGAACTAAGAGCAGCAAATCAGCTTTGCTGCTCTAGGGTTGTGTACAACGCTTATCAAACAATCGATCAAACACATAATCAAACCACTCAAACCACTCAAAGTACTTTTGCTAACGTGTTTTATCAGCGTCCTCTTGATAGGGAAAGTTTGATTAATCTTTCTTCCTCCCAATGGTTGTATACTAGGCCTATAACTCTGTAATTGCCTTGCCTTTACGTAACCTTCTTACCCACATTCGGCTTGGGTGCAATTCCGTAAGTACATCGACAGGCAATGGTAGTGGGTCTCCACAAATTTGAGAAGCCAGTAATTCAGCCATCAAGGGTGCTGAACTCAAACCGCGAGAGCCTAAACCTAACAAACAAAACAGGTTTGGGTACTGATGGACGGGGGAGGCCTCCTCTACGCGTTGTTTATGAAGCTCAGCGTATTGCGACTTTATGGTGTTAGAGTCTCCTACGTTACCAATAAAGGGCAGGTGGTCACGGCTGACGCAGCGAATGCCTTGGCGTGATAGGTTCCCTGAAGTATCCACTTCTTTAGCCCATGCTTGATTTGGTAAGCATTTGACCAATTTTTCTGCGTTATCCTTTTGGGCTTGTTCGTCAAACTCGTTGTCTAAATGACTGCGGTCGTAGCTTGCGCCGATACACAAATGCTGATTACTTGGGTTCACGGGCGTCATGTAGCCATCGTAACACAATACGGTTTTGAGTTTAGACAGAGTGTCAGTCGCTGGCGCATGGCTGACTTGCCCTTTAACCTGTCCCATGGGGAGATCGGCCGTTTGGCTTAGAGTCCGGAATTCACTTCCATTTGCGACTACCACGGTTGAATGTTCAAAGTGTTGGCCATTTGCCGTCAGTGTCCAAACTCGGCGAGATTCATCCCATTCTAATGCGTCGACTTTATGGCCTAATTTTGTGGTTAAAAGGTCCGTTTTCTCAAGTTTTGCGATTAACCCACGTGTTAGCTCAGCAGGGCATAGCCAACCGCCCATTGGGTAGTGAACGGATGCCATATCAATGGGTAGGCCAATCTTTTCAGCAGTTTCTTCAGCAGATAGCTTATGAACTAATTCAGGAGTAAAGTGGCCAGAGAGCATTTTTTCTAATTTGCCTGAAGACTTCTCATCCCACATTAACTGTGTGATGCCGCACCAGTCATGATCAAATGAGATGTTTTGAGCAGCTTGGTCAACAAATTGGCGGGCAAATAAAAAGCCAGGAGCAAAGACACGTGACACCCCTTTGTGCTCGCCATTCAAGAGAGGATAGACCGCTCCCTGACGGTTACCAGAGGCCCCTTCAGCAGGCTGATTGTCTTTGCAATAAAGGGTCACTTTTTGACCACGACGTATGAGTGTGGTTGCGAGGGCTGCACTGGCAATGCCACCGCCAATGATCGCAATCGAATCGTGATTGGTCGCGCTTGTTCTGTTAAACCAAGGCAGGTGATTTGAATGCGCTTTACGTTGCTCCATTGTGCCTGCAATCATTTCTCTTTTGGTGCCAAAGCCCTTCACTTTCTTCATGGCAAAACCTGCTTCATTTAAGCCTCGGCGAACAAACCCAGCTGCGGTAAAGGTGGCTACGGTGCAATCTTGTTTGGCTAAGTGAGCCATGCCATTGAATAAGTTTTGGTTCCACATTTCTGGGTTTTTACTCGGTGCAAAACCATCTAAAAACCAAGCATCAACCAGCCCCTGTTCGCCATAAGGAACCAAAGGTAAGCAGTCTTTAATGTCACCAAACCATAAATCGAGCGTAATGGCTCCTTCCTCTAGCACGATCCGATGACACTCAGGGACTGCAATTGGGTAGTGTTGCTGTAATTGCTCTGCAAAAGTGGCCAACTCTGGCCAAGAACGGTGAGCTTGGATCAGGTCATCTTTGCTCAGAGGGTATTTCTCAAAGCTGATGAAGTGCAACTCTTTTAACTTTGCCTCTGGATATTCATGACGAAATTCGGTAAACCTTTGCCAGGCGGCTAAGAAGTTTAAGCCTGTGCCAAATCCGGTTTCACTGATGATAAAGCGTCGTTGGTCAAAATTCTGCCATCTTTGTGGTAGATGATTTTGTTCGAGGAAAACGTAACGAGTCTCTTCAAGGCCGTTAACGTTGGAAAAGTAAACATCATCAAATTGGTCAGAAACCGGAGTACCAGCTTCGTTCCAACCAAGTTCTGCGTTTTTAATCGAAGTCATAATGGTATAAATATGTGGTTTGGCGCGGTTAGAATTCGATGATTGTACGAATTTATGGGAAAGCTGACCACTTTTGTTGATTATCTTAGTTATCATTTAGCTGATTTTTGAATTATAGGAATGTCATAATGAAACGAGTCGTAATCACCGGTATGGGTATTGTTTCAAGTATCGGTAACAACGTCGAAGAAGTTTTAATGTCTCTTAAAGCGGGTAAATCTGGCATTACTGCATCGGAGCAGTTTAAAGAACAGGGTCTACGTTCACAGGTTTGGGGTGATCTTAAAATCAATCCAGCTGAGTTCATTGACCGTAAACAGATGCGTTTTATGGGTGATGCGGCTGCTTATGCATACCTATCAATGCAGCAAGCCATCGAAGATGCAGGCTTAACAGAAGAGCAAGTATCTAACGACCGTACTGGTATCGTTGCGGGCTCAGGTGGTGCATCTGCTTACAACCAAACCGTTGCTACTGATACAATGCGTGCAAAAGGCGTGAAACGAGTTGGCCCTTATATGGTTCCTCGTACCATGTCATCGACTGTATCTGCTTGTCTTGCGACCCCATTTAAGATTCGTGGTGTGAACTACTCAATGAGTTCTGCATGTGCAACGTCAGCGCACTGTATCGGTCATGCAATGGAGCTTATCCAACTGGGTAAACAAGACATCGTATTTGCTGGTGGCGGTGAAGAACTTGATTGGTCTCAAACCATGATGTTTGATGCGATGGGTGCTTTGTCGACGAAGTACAATGAAACTCCAGAGCAAGCATCGCGTACATATGATGCAGATCGTGACGGTTTCGTTATCTCTGGTGGCGGCGGCATGCTGGTTATCGAAGAACTAGAGCACGCACTAGCACGTGGCGCGAAAATCTACGGTGAGATCGTAGGCTACGGCGCAACTTCTGATGGCTACGACATGGTTGCTCCATCGGGTGAAGGCGCAGTCCGTTGTATGAAGATGGCCATGCAAGATGTTGACGCTATCGATTACATCAACACTCACGGTACTTCTACTCCTGTAGGCGACGTGAAAGAGCTGGGTGCTATCCAAGAGCTATTTGGTGACAACAGCCCGGCAATCTCTGCGACTAAAGCGATGACAGGTCATGCTCTCGGTGCGGCAGGCGTTCACGAAGCGATCTACTCAACGCTCATGTTAGATAACAACTTCATTGCACCAAGTGTGAATATCTCTAATTTGGATGAAGCGGCACAAGGCCTAGATATCGTAACGGAAGCGCGTGATGCGGAACTCACAACCGTGATGTCAAATAGCTTTGGTTTTGGTGGCACTAACGCGACCCTAGTTATCAAAAAGTATCAAGCGTAATAGTTTAGCCTAGTCTGAACTGGTTGATACTCCGAGCACAGTCGTAGGTGACTGGGCTCTAATATATGCCCGGCTTTTTCGCCGGGCTTTTCTTTTGAGTATATTAGTTGAGATTTCTCAAAAAAACGGCACAATCTGTTTTGAACCAATCCCCCAAATGGACAAAAGCGGGCGTTATGAAAATTATTGTTGATGAAAATATGCCGTATGCTGAAGTGCTATTCAGCCAACTCGGTGAGGTGATTCTAAAACCAGGTCGTACGCTAACCGCTGATGATTTGGTGGATGTTGAAGCTCTTATGATTCGTTCAGTGACGAAAGTTAATGCGGAACTACTCAGTAAAGCGAATAAGCTGAAATTCGTTGGAACCGCAACCGCAGGTATGGATCACGTTGATCAAGCGCTTCTTAAAAATAAAGAGATCTTTTTCACTGCGGCCCCCGGCTGTAACAAAGTCGGCGTAGCAGAGTATGTGTTTAGCGTCATGATGGTGCTTGCACAGCAGCAAGGCTTTTCCGTTTTTGACAAAACTGTGGGTATTATCGGTGCAGGCCAGGTCGGCAGTTATCTAGAGCAATGTTTGCGAGGAATGGGGATTAACGTTCTGATCAACGATCCACTCAAGCAAGCAGAAGGTGATCCCCGTAGCTTTACGCCACTAACAGAACTGATTGAAAAATCAGACATCATCACGCTGCATACTCCTATTACCAAAGAGGGGCCATATCCAACGCATCATTTGATGAATGAAGCGGTTTTAAACGATCTTCGCAGCGATCAAATTTTGATTAATGCCGCGCGTGGCCCGATTATTGATAACCAAGCACTCAAGCAACGTTTGTTGAAAAACGATGGCTTCACCGCAGCCTTAGATGTGTTTGAATTTGAACCAGAGGTTGATATGGAGCTTCTGCCTCTGCTAGCATTCGCAACCCCTCACGTTGCAGGCTATGGTCTGGAAGGGAAAGCTCGCGGTACGACGATGATTTTCAACAGCTACTGTGAGTTCTTAAATAACGAATTACGTGCGCATGCTAGCGATTTACTGCCAACTGCGCCTGTTCCTACTATGGTATTGGACAGAGCATGGGATGAAGCAACACTGCACAACATCACGCAGTTAATCTATGATGTGCGTAAAGATGACGCTCTTTTCCGCCGTGAAATCAGTAAGCCAGGCTCCTTTGACCTGATGCGTAAAAACTACTGGGATCGCCGCGAGTACAGCGCTGTCACGCTAATGGGTAACGAAACATGCAATCTTGCACCATTAGCAAAACTAGGTTTTCAGGTTGAGGTAAGTCAATGAGTCAGCAATATAATGTTGCCATATTAGGTGCGACCGGTGCGGTCGGTGAAACCATTTTAGAAGTGCTTCAAGAGCGCAAATTTCCGGTTGGAGAACTTTTCTTACTGGCCAGTGAGCGCAGTGAAGGCAAGACCTATCGTTTCAATGGTAAAACAGTACGTGTGCAAAATGTGGAAGAGTTTGATTGGTCTCAAGCCCATATTGCTCTATTTTCTGCTGGTGGTGAGCTTTCTGCCAAGTGGGCACCTGTCGCTGCAGATGAAGGAGTGATTGTTATCGATAATACCTCACACTTCCGTTATGAGTATGATATTCCTCTTGTCGTGCCGGAAGTTAATCCTGAGGCGATTGCTGAGTTCCGTAATCGTAATATTATTGCCAACCCGAACTGCTCAACGATTCAAATGCTTGTTGCTCTGAAGCCAATTCATGATGCGGTTGGTATTGAACGAATTAACGTCTCAACGTATCAGTCCGTGTCTGGTGCGGGTAAAGCAGGTATTGATGAGTTGGCAGGTCAAACGGCAAAGCTGCTTAACGGCCTTCCTGCCGAGACGAATCAATTCTCTCAGCAGATTGCCTTTAACTGCATTCCTCAGATTGACAAAATGATGGACAACGGTTACACCAAAGAAGAAATGAAAATGGTGTGGGAAACGCAGAAGATTTTTAATGATCCTTCAATTACCGTTAACCCAACTTGTGTGCGTGTCCCTGTATTCTATGGCCATGCTGAATCAATCCATGTTGAAACCTCTTCTCCGATTGATGCACAAGAAGTGATTAACTTGCTTGAACAAACAGACGGAGTAGAAGTTTTTCATGGTGAAGACTTCCCAACTCAGGTTCGCGATGCTGGCGGTAAAGATCATGTCATGGTGGGTCGTATCCGAAATGATATCAGTCATCACAGTGGCGTTAATTTGTGGGTTGTGGCAGATAACGTCAGAAAAGGTGCAGCGACTAACGCAGTACAAATTGCAGAAGTTCTGATTCGTGATTACTATTAACTGACTGAACTAAAATTTAAAACCTCGCAATGCGAGGTTTTTTTATGTGGCACTTAAGAAAGAAACGGATAAAAAATGCCCTCGGGTATTTTGAAGTCACGTTGGTATAACTGGTGGTATTTTAAACAAATCATGTGAGGTTTATGCGAATATCATGCGAGCTACACATTTTTTTGTCTCAAAGCTATAGTTTTACATGTGTTATCCGATATATTTAAAAGAGTACTTTTCAAAATTGTTATTAGGTCAACAGACCCTAGCACCAAACTGAGCCTTCTATGCATCAAAATTATAAGCGTTTGTTAACTTCTCTTTTGTTAATAGGCGCAACTCAGATTTCATCAATGGTTCAAGCCGAAGGAATTCGACTTATTGGTCCCTCTGGTGAAGTTCGCAGCTCGCCAAGTTTTACTGAAGTAGAACGTGCTTCATCTACCCCTTTAGGCAGTGATCAGCCTTCACGTTTCTTCGGACCAACCCGTAGTGATGAAACATTGTGGTCGATTGCTTCTCAGTTACGTCCTTCTTCTCGTGTTTCGGTGCAACAAACGCTCCTTGCCTTTTATAAAATAAACCCTCAAGCGTTTGATAATCAAAATATTCACGAATTGATCCCCGGAAGCCGTCTGAGAGTTCCCTCTTTAGAGCAAATACAAAGTGCATCGACAGAGCAAGCGATTGCCATAATGAATGCTCATCAAGCTCGATTGGGTAAAACTTTATCTGTGGGTAGCGCTACATCTGTGGGTAGAACTGCATCTGTGAGTCAAACAACGCCTGTGGTTAATCCTTCACAGGAAAAAGCACCAGTTGACTCTTCAACCGATGTGCCCTCGAAATCTGCTCAAACAGGCAATGCTAAGTCACTAGCACCAACAGATAAAAAAGTAGCTTCAGTAAAAGCCGTGGACTCTCCTGCGTCGCTTGAAGCTAAGCCTTCATCGACGCTACCAGAGCTAGCGACGTCCGCAGAAGGTCAACAACAGGTTGTTAAATTAAAGGATAAGTTACAAGCGACTGCTAATAATACTCAGCCACCTGAGACGGAGCTCAGTGCTCTCGAAGAAAAAAATCACCGTTTGCGCTTGATGTTATCTGAAGTTCAAAACGAGGTTGAAAGCCTTAAATCCTCTCTTAATGATCAAGACCGTATCCGAGCTGAAGTTGAGAAGCTCTTAGCTGAAGAACGGCAGAATATGCAAGAGCAGCAACGTCTTCAGCCTAGTGCAATGGATGATTTCTTATCAAACGGATGGCTGGTAGGGCTGGTTGGTATTATACCGGGAGCACTGCTTGCTTTACTGCTTATTTGGATCATTGGGCGGAGAAAACAAGCAACATCAGATACTCCACAGAATTCACAAAACCTAGAATCCCTGGCTGCGCCTGCTGGTTTAGCTGCTGCTGGTGCAATGAGCAATGAGCTTGCCATCGATGACGCTCTATTGAATGAAGATGATGAGCAAGGAACTGAACAAGGCGCTGCTAATGAAGTTAAAGGTGATGCCGAGGATGTGTTTGCAGACCTAAATGAGGACGAATTCGACTTCAATTTAGATGACGGTGATGACCCATTTGCGAACATTAGTGATGATGGCAACCTCAATCTTGATTTAGATGAGCAGGGTAAAACAAATGATATTCAAGATGATTTAGAGGCAGATATCGAAGCTGAGATCAAGGCTAGTGATGCTGAGACTGAACTCGACGAAGAAGATGATCCTCTCGGTTTTGATTTATCAGATGAAAGCCCTTCAGACTCACTGTCCGCTGAAGCCTTCTCTGAGTTACTCGCCTCGGATGAACCCGAACAAGAATTACAGGGTGGGGAAGTTGAACAATCAATGTTGGACGACTTACTGGCGAGTGTTGCTGATGATGAGATGACGTTGGCAACGAGCACAGAAGAAGTGGACAATGAAGATAAACCCAATGAGCAAGATCTTGATGTACAAGACTTTGACGAACAAAGCTCTGACGTACAAAATACGGCTACTGTCGACTCTCCTTCTATTGAAACAACCGCTGAGCAAGATATCGATGACCTTTTAGCGGAGTTTGAAGCTACAAACACGCAAGAGGCGGATTTGCAGAGTGATCCTTTGCAAGAAGAGCTTTCTACACAGAGTTCAATGCCCGAAACATCCGACCTAGAAAACAGTTCGGACGATGAAAGTCAGTTTGAAAATATCAATGACGATGCAACGGCTCTACTGGATGAATTACTTGATGAACACAATGACGATTCATTTGATGAGCTGGATTCTTTACAAGAGCTGGAAGATATTGCGGGTTTAAGTGAAGAGCCTAGCCTAACGGACGATAGTACTGAATTACTCGATGAACTGCTTGATTTTGAAGAGGATGTTTCATTAGACCAAGAATTTGATCCTCTTGATGAATTAGAAAGCTTGACTCATTTTGATGAAGAGAACTCGAATACTGACCTCGATGAAGATAGTGTTGATCTTTTGGATGAACTTCTCGATGAAAGTGCATTAGACAGCCATTTGAATGCCCCTAATGACACTCTGTCTTCACTGAATGACCCTCTGTCTCCACTGAATGACGAGCCGAGTGAACATTTACCTGAACCAAATGAGCCATCAAAATCCAACTTTATTGATGATGATTTTGCGGCTGAACTTGATGCTTTGTTAGATGAAAATGCTGCGAGAGACGATGAGCTTTTTCAGGTTGCGGAAGAGCCTGAACTTCAAGCGCAAGATATAATGGCGTCTGCTTCTGCTGTTGATGAACGTCAATCCGCTGATGTGGCTCAATCCGTCGATATGCCTCAAGTAGAAGCGACAGATGACATAGCTGAAGAGACCCAGAGCTCTATTATTCCTGAGCCTGAAGCGTCGCTATCTGAACAGTTAGAAGCTGAACTGCCAGAAGTTCAGCAACCAGAACCTGAGGAACTCCAGGCTTATACACCGACCCCCAATACCATTGAAAATGAGTTTGGTATCCCACAAGAGGAAGACTGGTCGTTTGATGATTCTAATGTCGAATCTGCCGAGAATACACCAGCTCAACCAGACCGTTCTGAACAAGACGCGGCAGTTCAAGAAGATATGGCCAATATTAATGATTTGCCTGAGCTTGAACCCGTTAATGCGCGTGACACTATCAGTGATAGTAATATTGATGAATTGGACTTACCGGAGTTCAATGAGCAAGATGCATTGGACGCGATGTCTGATGAGCCATCATGGTCAGAGCCAGATGAGCCTGTCGCAAGCCTTGAAAACGATGAAGAATTGAGCTTTGATGAGCGCGAATTGCCTGAGTTTGATGAAGAAGATGCATTAGCGTCGATGACTCAGAATAAAGATATTAGGCAAGACTCATCTCAAGCCTCAGCAGTCATACCAGAGCTTCATCAATCTGTTCAGCAAGCAGAAAATGATCAAGACGCATTATTCGAAGTGTTCGCCCATAACAGCGAGCTTCCTAGTTCTTATGCTCAAGATACTCAGATTTCAGAGCCAGAACTTGATCAACCAAATAATGAAGCTCTAGGTCTTGAGTCTTTCAATCCATCGGATAATGTAAACTCATCGGATAATTTTGATGAGTCTGCAATGGCGAGTTTATTATCCGAAACGGATGATATCGACGCTTTTTCTGGTACGTTAGACAACGATACAATCGCAAGTGGCGGCCTTGATCTTGAAACCATGCTAAATACTGGCGATGATTGGGATGGTTTCTTATTATCGCCAGATGACAGCACATCCGAGCTTGATATTCCACAAGATGAACGCGATGTTTGGACCACCAAAGAAGGGCCTGCACAGCCAGAAATTGCTGCAGAAAACTGGGCAGATCAAGATGAAGTGGCTGGCTTGAAGTCAGAAAAAGGGTTACCTGAGCAAAATACAAACAGTCAAGCCAATAAGTTCATGACGATCGATGAACTGATGGCGAAAGTTGATAAGGATGGCGGAGAGTTCGAAGAACAAGACCTCAACTTAGATGTGGGCTTGAACGAGTTTCCTGATGTGATTGGAGATATTGGTGACATTGATGTGGATACCAATGCAGAAGCCTCTGGCAAATTAGACTTGGCAAAAATTTATCTTGAGATGAACGACTATAAAGGTGCTGTGAAACTGCTAGAAGAAGCGATTGTCTACGGAGAAGATGACATTCGCCGGGAAGCAAAAAGCTTGATTGATGCCATCCACGGCCGATAAACCTTTAAAGGATAACGAACTCCAACCTCTGCCCAATGATTTATGGTGACGTGGGTAGAGGTGCTTCGGGTATACCTGGTGTCATTTGTGCGCAGACTGGTAACAAGAGGTCACTTAGGTATATACTGCCCGACCCATTTTAGAGTCCGAAGGTTAAAATGAGAATCGCATTAGGTATCGAGTATAACGGTACAAACTACTATGGCTGGCAGCGCCAAAAAGATGTAAAAAGTGTTCAAGAAGAGCTAGAGAAAGCGTTGTCTATTGTTGCTAATCACCCTGTTGAAGTGCAATGTGCAGGACGAACCGATGCTGGCGTGCATGGTACAGGTCAAGTTGTACACTTTGATACTAATGTGAATCGTAAGATGGTGGCATGGACAATGGGCGCTAATGCCAATATGCCTAGTGATATTGCGGTTCGCTGGGCAGTGGATGTGTCAGATGAATTCCATGCTCGATTCTCTGCAACAGCGCGTCGTTATCGATACATTATTTTCAATCATGCTCTTCGTCCCGGCATACTGAATTCGGGTGTGAGTCATTATCACGGTGTACTCGATGAGAAGAAAATGCACCAAGCGGGTCAGTATTTATTAGGGGAAAATGATTTTAGCTCTTTTCGTGCAGCACACTGCCAGTCCTTAAGCCCTTGTCGTAACGTAATGCATTTGAACGTGACGCGTCATGGGGATTATATTGTGATTGATATCAAAGCCAACGCCTTTGTTCATCACATGGTACGCAATATAACGGGCAGTTTGATTAAAGTCGGACGAGGTGAGGAAAACCCAGAGTGGATCCAGTGGCTACTGGCTGAGAAGAACCGCAAGTTAGCGGGTGCAACAGCTAAAGCTGAGGGCTTATATCTTGTGGATGTTGATTATCCAGAAGTTTTTGGGCTACCGTCTCAACCTCTTGGTCCGCTATTTTTGCCTGATAGTTTGAACTAGGTGAGTGAATTTCATCCAAAAACTCGCTAACTTAACACGATAAAGCCACACGTTAGTCGGTAATTTAAAGTCCGCTAAAATAGGTACAACCAGTTTTTTATCTACAGTTGCGGGAAGATATGTTTTAATCTTTCTGTAATGTTCCGAATTTATCTCTTTCGCAATAAGGCGAAAGAACTGAGAGAAAAGGTCTTCCATGAGTTGGCTTGAAAAGATTTTAGAGAAAAGCAATCTTGTAAGTTCACGTAAAGCGTCTATTCCAGAAGGCGTGTGGACAAAATGTACTTCTTGTGAGCAGGTTCTATATCATGCTGAGCTTGAACGTAACCTAGAGGTGTGCCCTAAGTGTAATCACCACATGCGTATGAAAGCGCGTCGTCGTCTAGAAACATTTCTAGACCAAGACAACCGCGTGGAGCTTGGTGCAGAACTAGAGCCACAAGACAAACTGAAATTTAAAGATTCGAAACGCTACAAAGAGCGAATTTCAACGGCTCAGAAAAACAGTGGTGAAAAAGACGCTTTAGTTGTGATGAAGGGTGAACTGCTCGGAATGCCATTGGTTGCTTGTGCATTTGAGTTTTCCTTTATGGGTGGTTCAATGGGCTCAGTCGTTGGTGCTCGCTTTGTCAAAGCGGTAGAGGCTGCCATCGAAAACAACTGTGCTCTAGTGTGTTTTTCTGCTAGTGGTGGTGCACGTATGCAAGAGGCATTGATGTCTCTTATGCAAATGGCAAAAACCAGTGCGGCACTCGAACGCCTATCTGCTCAAGGTCTACCGTTCATTTCTGTACTGACTGACCCAACAATGGGTGGTGTTTCAGCGAGTCTTGCGATGCTAGGTGATATCAACATCGGTGAGCCGAAAGCACTGATTGGTTTTGCTGGGCGCCGTGTTATTGAACAAACGGTACGTGAAGATCTTCCTGAGGGCTTCCAACGCAGTGAATTCTTATTGGACCATGGTGCGATTGATATGATCGTAGATCGCCGTAAAATGCGTCAGTGCATTGGTGGCCTGGTTGCGAAACTCACGGCTCAAGAGTCTCCGCTGGATGCTTCGGTTAACGAATCTCTAAATGAAGAGTCATATTCTGTACCAGTAGCGGACGAAAAAGGGTAAAGTACTCACTAACGCAAACCTAGCAATTTATGGTTAAAGTTAGATGACCCAAAACTCTATTCCTCAAGCCACATCCTCTCTGACGGTGTGGCTTGACTATTTAGCAAATATTCATACTTCAGCAATCGATCTTGGCTTAGACCGCGTTCAAGCCGTCGCTCAAAAAGCCAATTTAACCAAACCTGCACCTACCATTATCACTGTGGCAGGAACCAATGGTAAAGGCTCGACTTGTGCCTTAATGGAAGCCATTCTGCTCGAGGCAGGTTACTCAGTTGGTGTTTATAGCTCCCCCCACCTTATTCACTATAACGAACGTGTTCGGATTAACGGCAGAGATGTTTCAGATACTGTGCTTTGCGAATCATTCGATTACATCGAACAGCAGCGAGGCGCTATCAGCCTGAGTTTCTTTGAATTCGGCACTTTAGCGGCATTAAGAGTTTTTCAGACAGAAAAAGTCGACGTTGTATTGCTTGAGGTCGGTTTAGGAGGGCGATTAGATGCAACCAATGTTGTTGAACATGATATCTCTGTGATTACAAGTCTCGCCATCGACCATGTTGATTGGTTAGGAGACGATATCAATGTCATTGGCTATGAAAAAGCAGGTATCTTCCGTGCTGGAAAACCTGCGATTTGTGGTCAGCCCTTGCCGCCTGCCAGTGTGGCTGCGTACGCAGATGAGGTTGGCGCTGAGTTTTTTCAAGTCGGGATTAACTTTGAATATCAGCAGACGGAAGAGAGTTGGGAGTGGCGCTGTGGTGCGTTTGATCTTAAAGCTCTGCCATTGCCTACATTACCCCTTCCCAATGCTGCAACAGCGTTAATGGCATTAGGTGCCTCTGAGTTACAAATTTCAGACATCAATATTGTTAATGGCTTAAAAAATGCCTGCTTAGCTGGTCGTATGCAAATCTTGCAGAAGAACCCTACTGTTGTTCTTGATGTTGCACATAACCCGCATTCCGCAGAATACCTTGTTGATAAAGTGACAAACCAATACGGTGAGAAAAATATCCATGTGGTGATTGCCATGTTGCATGATAAAGATATCAAAGCAACGCTGGAAACCCTGTCATCGATTGCGACGCAGTGGTATCCCGCTTCACTGACTGGGCCAAGAGCGGCAACAGCGAAAGAGCTTTGTATGTACTTACCTCAAGGGCAAGTGTTATTTACTCATCCCGTTGAGGCATTTCAAAGCGCGCTGAAAGCGGCAACGCAAGACGATGTGATTTTAGTTGTGGGCTCATTTCATACTGTGGGTGAGGTACTGGCTTATTGGCAAAAAGACGATAAATAATCAAAGGTAATGTGATGTCAAGTAAATTCCAAAACCGCTTAGTCGGCACTGTGATTCTTGTTGCGGTCGGCGTTATCGTACTGCCTGATCTGCTCGATGGAAAAAAACTGCACTACAAAGAAGAGTTTGCTAGCATTCCGATCAAACCGGAATTGGATCGAGATGTTGAAGAATTCGAAGTTTTAGAACCTGTTGAAGATGAGGTAGCACTGCCTGAGTCACCTGTGGTCGCAACGGTAAATGAAACAGAGGCAGTAAAAGCCCCCGTTAAGCGTAAAGAGCCTAGCCATCATGCAGTGCAAAAAGCACCCGATGTGGATAAAGTTTCGACTTCTGTGCGACCGGTGGAAGAAAAGAATCAATATCAAGATTCAGCATGGATTATTCAACTGATGGCGTTGAAGAACCATGATAATGCAGTTGCATTGGTTGAAGACTTGAAAAAGCGTGGCTACCAAGCTCATGTAAAAAAAGAAAATACCTTTACTCGTGTCATTGTTGGTCCTGATGTATCAAAAACAAAACTTGAACAACAGGTCAAAGAATTGCAAAAGATTACAGGTTCAAAAGGTCAATTGCTTAAATTTAAGCCATTAAATCCATAAGAAAACGTTTGCGTCAGCATTTTTTCTGTTAAAATGCGCGCCAACTTAAGATGAAGAAAATATGAATTGGTTAGATTTTGTCATTTTAGGTGTGATCGGATTTTCAGCTCTGATCAGCTTAGTTCGCGGCTTTGCAAAAGAAGCCTTGTCATTGGTGATTTGGTGTGGAGCGTTTTTCATCTCCAGTAATTACTACGCTAAACTGGCGGTGTACTTCTCCAATATCCAAGATGATATGTTTCGCAATGGAGCTGCGATCGCTGCGTTGTTTATTGCAACGCTAGTCGTAGGAGCGGTAGTGAATTACGTCATAGCTCAACTGGTACAAAAAACGGGATTATCGGGTACAGATCGAATTCTCGGCATTGTATTTGGTGGCTTACGTGGTGTGCTGATTGTTTCTGCATTGCTGTTTTTTATGGATGCATTTACGGCATTCCCAAGCTCAGATTGGTGGCAAAACTCACAGCTGGTTCCAGAGTTTAGTCGTATCATTGCCCCGTTCTTTGAGCATTTAAAAGCAACATCAAGTTTTCTGTCTGGTGCTACCTAGTAGTACCAGCTACTGTCGCAAATCGAGGATTAGGACATGTGTGGTATTGTTGGAATCGTGGGCACAACGCCTGTAAACCAGTCAATTTATGACGCGTTAACAGTGTTACAGCATCGTGGCCAAGATGCCGCGGGTATTTGTACCATAGAAAGCAATCGTTTTCGTCTGCGTAAGGCGAACGGTTTAGTGAAGGATGTGTTTGAAGCAAAACACATGCAACGTTTACAAGGAGAGGTTGGGATAGGGCATGTTCGCTACCCTACCGCAGGCAGTTCTAGTGCCTCTGAAGCACAGCCTTTTTATGTTAACTCTCCATTCGGTATTACGCTGGCACATAATGGTAATTTGACTAATGCTAATGATGTTCGCCAGAAATTGTTTGAAAAAGATCGTCGCCACATCAACACGACATCCGATTCTGAAGTGCTGCTTAATGTCCTAGCACATGAAATTGACACCGTAAAAGGCAATGTTGGTGTCGAAGATGTTTTTCGCGCTGTCACGAATGTTCACCGTACGATTCGTGGCGCGTATGCTGTGGTCGCAATGATTATTGGGCACGGCATGATTGCTTTCCGTGACCCTCATGGTATTCGCCCTCTTTGTTTAGGCAAGCGTGAGGAAAACGGTCGAACAGAATATATGGTTGCTTCTGAGTCTGTTGCGTTGGACGCTGTTGGCTTTGATTTTGTGCGAGATGTTGCGCCAGGTGAAGCCGTGTATGCAACGTTTGATGGCCAACTGTTTACTAAACAATGTGCCGATAACCCAAGATTGAACCCTTGTATCTTCGAATTCGTGTATTTTGCTCGCCCCGATTCGTTCATTGATAAGATCTCGGTGTATAGCGCGCGTGTTGAAATGGGCAAGAAGCTGGGACAACGTATTCGTGAAGATTATGCCGATCTCGATATCGACGTTGTTATCCCTATCCCTGAAACATCATGCGATATTGCCTTGCAGATTGCTCAAGCATTAGAGAAGCCTTACCGCCAAGGTTTTGTTAAAAATCGTTATGTTGGCCGAACTTTTATTATGCCGGGTCAGCAGCAACGTAAAAAATCGGTTCGTCGTAAATTAAATGCGATTCGTTCTGAGTTTAAAGATAAAAACGTTTTACTGGTTGATGACTCTATCGTGCGTGGCACAACATCCGAACAAATCATTGAGATGGCACGTGATTCTGGTGCTAGCAAAGTGTTTATGGTGTCAGCAGCACCGGAAGTACGTTTCCCTAATGTGTATGGGATTGATATGCCAAGTGCTTCTGAGCTGATTGCCCATGGACGTGACAATGAGAGTATCTGTAAACACATTGGAGCAGATGCACTTATATATCAACGCCTTGATGATCTAGTGAGTGCTGTTGGCTCAGGCAATCATGATATTAGCCAATTTGATACCTCAGTCTTTAACGGTGAATATGTCACTGGTGACATCGACCAAAAGTACCTAGATTTCTTGGATGGTATGCGTAACGATGACGCAAAAGTTCAACGTGAAATACAACAAGATTTAGCGAACCTTGAGCTTCACAACGAAGGGGTTTAGGTTCGTTTTTTGTGCAAGTTGTTTGCTTTTTGCTTGCTCACCAATTTGAGCGCTAATAAAAAACCAGAGTAGGTGTACTCTGGTTTTTTTATGCTGTCATTACTGGGCTAGCTCAATTTATTTTCAATAACAAAATCAATAAATAAGCGTACTTTTTCTGGTAAATGATCTTTATGATTGTAGAGCATATAGATATCACGAGGGTTGGCACTCCAGTCTGGTAGAATACGCACCAGTTCTCCACGCTCGATGTACTCTTCTATCATCACATCTGGCATTAGGGTAATACCAAGCCCCTCTGAGCAGGCACTACGGACGACATTCAGTGCATTCGCTTGGAATCTCGCTCGTTCGTTATTCACTACGGTTTCGCCTTTGCTATTGAGTAGGGTCCATTTTAATAGAGGATAGCCTTTCAATAACGCATGATCTGAGAGCTCTTCTGCATGGTGAGGAGAAGGGTATATGGCAAGGTAACCAGGGCTGGCGACGAGAATATCTTTTACTTCACCCACTTTTCGAGCAATCAAGCTTGAGTCACGTTGTGGACCGACTCGAAAAATAACATCCCATTCGGTGGGATCCAGTTGGTCTGCATTGCTTTCTGTGGTTAGCTCAATATTGATATCAGGAAACTGATGCATGAATACGTTCAGCATCGGCATCATCATGCGCTTTGTCAGGTTGTTTGGGGCAGAGATTTTAATTCTACCTGAGGCACCTCGGCAATTATCAGTGATTTCTTCGGCAGTGGAGGTTAACTGTTGAAGTAGAGGAGAGCATTCATTAAAAAATCGTTCTCCAGCTTCCGTCAAAGAGAGCTTTCGAGCGTGACGATTGAGTAAACGTAGGCTTACTGAATCTTCAAGGGCTTGAATGCGCCGAGTGATGGTCGCCACAGGGATCATGGTTTTTCTCGAAGTTGAGGTGTAGCTTCCATTTTCAACAACTAGTCGAAACAGGTTTAAATCATCTAGTTTCATATTTCCGGGCACGTCACTTGATCGTTTATGGATAAATTATTATTAATTTTGTGATAAGAATTCACTTTAAGCCAGTTTATGACGATATTTGAACACAGCAAGAGGCTTCGAGCAAATTATTGTGCCTTGCTCAATATTTGTATAAACCTCAATTTAAGGCTAGGGTTTATAACAAGGTTAATAAACCTTCTACCTTGCTATGCACCGCATTGCTGTGATGTTCCTTAGCAAGGTAAACAACAAAAATAATAATGTATAAACAGTTCTGTCTGAGCTTTGTGAGGTACAAAAGTATGTTTAACACTCACGATCAAATGGCAAAGGTCTCGGCGCAAAAAGTGGTTCACGCAAAACGTATCATGCTAGTTGACGATGACCCTGTCTTTCGTAAAGTAACCAGCACTTACTTAGTCGGTCTTGGTTACACGGTTTCTGAAGCCGAAAATGGTCTAGAAGCACTTCAGCTTCTAAGACAATCCTGCCCTGATCTGGTCCTTTGTGACTTGTCCATGCCCGTGCTCAACGGTATCGAGTTTGTTGAGGAAGTGAGCCTCGAATATCCTTCATTGCCATTGATTGTGGTTTCAGGAACCGACGACATGTCGGACGTCGCAAAAGCCCTTCGCTTTGGTATCAAAGATTTTTTACCAAAGCCTATCAGCAATTATAAACATCTATCGCAAGCCATTGAAACAACATTGGCCAGCTCTGACTGTCATTTTCCTGAGCAACGAGATTTTGCTAGCCAATGGTTTCGTGTTGATGACGGTGGGGAGTTGCCCGCAGAGCAAGAGCTTTATTGGCATCTTGAACATTTACGTGAAAACCCAAGTGCAGCACGAGACTTACTGAATGCTTTATTGCCTGATAAAGATACTTCTCAAGGTAATTGGGCGTTTAACTATCGACTACTGCAATCAACGGATATCATGCCGTTGGTGTTTGATTATCGATGGTTGATCAATGGTCAGTTTGTTTTCTATCTAGTGGATTCTTCCTCCTTGGAGCGAGATGGGGTAGCCACCACCTTGTTGGTTAGAGCTTTATTTGATGATTATTTACGTAACTTGAAAAGTTTTAGCGCCGATCTAAAAGACATGGTTGATGTAATTGAAAAAGGCATAAAATGCTCAAAGTATGCCGGACCGGTTAACGCTATGTTTGGTGTCGCTGATCTCGCTTCTGCTGCGGTGTCTATTCTACCTGCAGGCCTTGACAGTAATTGGTCAAGCGAGCATATGCAGCATCATATCTCGGGTTACAAAAAACTCGGTGAGGGGTGTTTGAAGAACTTCATCACTCGGGATTTGTCGATGGATAAAGTCGGTCAGCTTTCTGTTGGGCGCATTGGTGCAGCAAGTTTTAACCTTCGTATTACTCGCAAAATCCAAGTCACTTAACATGCCTACCCAAGTAATCTTAAAGAAGACAGTTCTCAATCGAGCTCTTTGAAATCACTTGTGTATTATCACAGGGTTGATACTTTGTGTATTGGCAAGACTTAAAACAGCGTACACCGCTGTTTTTTCGTTTAGGAACGATAGGCCGCGGCAGTATTGAGCAGAACGACTTTAATTGCCTTACTTTTGTTAGGTGTTTTGTGATAATGATTTAAGGTATAGTGAACGCTTAACGAGATTGAGTAACACTAAGTTAACATTTTTAGTCAGTATTAACGACATCGCACGATTGATTCAGGGAGAACATCATGGCAGACAAAGACTTCAAAGAACCTTATAATATCTTTTATTTCCTCGGCTTCATTGCTGTACTGTTACTTCCTACTTTACCTGCCATCATTACATGGCTTCGCGTGGCCAACGGCTATGCAGGGTTTTAAGTAGTCAATCACTTTCGGAGTTCACCATTCGCATTCATCGTTACTTTTTCAATTTTGCTGGTGGGCTCTTTTTGATTTTGGGCATCCTTGGCATTGCTTTGCCATTATTGCCTACAACACCATTCATCTTATTGTCCAGTGCCTGTTTTATGCGTGGCAGCCCTAAAGTCCACCAGTGGTTACATCAACATAAAACTTTTGGTCCCATCCTTCAAAACTGGGCACAGCATCGTGCCGTCACGAGTAAGGTCAAACAACGTGGTGCAATATTCATCGTATTGAGTTTTGCTGTTTCTATCTATGTTGCGCCACTCATGTGGGTGAAAATTATGCTATTAGGCATGCTAATCGTCGTGTTAATCGGCTTTATGCGTATCCCTGTGATAGAGCTAGTTGATGACAGCAAAGAAAATCACTAAGATTGTAGAGAACAGTATGCCTGCTCCTAGAGTGGGCTTTATATTTTCAGAAGCTGTGCTTTATCTTAAATCATTCACAGTGAAGATAACCTATTGTTTATTGCCCTTTGCTCTCATCTCATCGTGATAGAAAAAGAGCAGTAACCCAATCTGAGTAAATCGGTATTATGACTACAGAAACCATTTCATTGATCCAATCTAGTATTAAAAGCATTCCAGATTACCCAAAACCAGGCATACTATTTCGTGATGTCACCAGCCTTTTAGAAGACTCAAAAGCTTATCAAGCGACGATTAATCTTTTGGTTGAACGTTACAGAGATATGGGCTTTACCAAAGTCGTGGGTACTGAAGCTCGTGGTTTCCTTTTCGGTGCTCCACTTGCGCTTGCTTTAGGCGTTGGCTTTGTCCCAGTTCGTAAGCCGGGTAAGCTTCCTCGTCCAACGATTGCTCAATCTTATGAGTTAGAATATGGTTTAGACACACTTGAAATTCATACCGATGCCATTGTCGAAGGCGATAAGGTCTTGCTTGTTGATGACTTGCTGGCGACAGGCGGAACCATCGAAGCAACCACGAAACTGATTCGTCAGCTTGGCGGTGAAGTTGAGCATGCGGCATTCGTTATCAACCTACCAGAGATTGGCGGTGACAAGCGTCTAGAAGGCCTAGGTTTGAACGTGTACAGCATTTGCGAGTTTGAAGGACACTAATACATTCAATGAGTTATTTAGCTTTGGCGCGAAAGTGGCGCCCTCATACGTTTGATCAAGTGGTTGGCCAAGGCCATGTGCTGACGGCGTTAGAAAACGCATTAGCGCAAAACCGCTTGCATCATGCGTACCTTTTCAGTGGCACCCGAGGTGTGGGTAAAACGACGATCGGTCGCCTGTTTGCTAAAGGTTTGAACTGTGAAACGGGGATTACCGCGACACCATGTGGACAATGTGATACCTGTCGTGAGATCGATGAGGGTCGTTTTGTTGACTTGCTCGAAATCGACGCGGCTTCGCGTACCAAAGTTGAAGACACTCGAGAACTGTTAGACAACGTCCAATATAAACCCGCTCGCGGACGATTTAAGGTGTACCTTATCGATGAGGTACACATGCTCTCTCGTCATTCTTTCAACGCGCTCTTAAAGACTTTGGAAGAGCCACCAGAATACGTTAAGTTTCTTTTAGCAACGACAGATCCACAAAAATTGCCAGTAACGATTTTATCTCGTTGTTTGCAATTTCATCTTAAACCAATCAGTGTTGATGAGATCCATCAGCAATTAGACCGTATTCTCGAGAAAGAGCAGGTCGCTGCAGAAGCTCGGGCAATTGGCATGATCTCTCATGCTGCAGATGGCAGTATGCGGGATGCTTTAAGTCTCACCGATCAAGCCATTGCTTTGGGTAATGGTGCGATTCAAACCGATAGCGTGAGTCACATGCTTGGCACCATCGATACTGATCAAGCGATTCATCTACTGGAAGCGATCAGCAGCAAGTCGCCTCAACAAGCGATGGATAAAATCGAACAACTTGCAGCTAACGGTGTTGATTGGGATGGATTATTACAGCAACTGTCGGCTCAGTTACATCGTGTTGCAATGTGTCAGGCATTGCCATCGACATTAGACCGAACCCGGCCAGATGCAGAAAAAATCGAGCTGTTGAGTAAAAATCTGACGCCACAAGATGTGCAGCTTTACTATCAAATTACATTAAAAGGTCGAGATGATCTGCCATTAGCGCCGAATGGACGTACTGGCATTGAGATGATTGTTTTGCGCATGATGGCGTTTAGACCTGCAGAACATCGCGGCGCTAAGGCTATTTCCACCGTTTCGCAGCCACAAACTGGGTCAACGACGTCGCCACAGGTAAATGCGCAGGTAACGAAACCCTCGCATCCTAGCGCTACAACACAGGTGCCAATTCAAGCGTCTCAACCTGCTTTTCAGTCCAATCGCCCCGCGATGGAACCACAAGTACAAAACCACGAGCCTCAAATGGCGCCTGAGTACTCAGAAAGACAAAACATGGTGCCACCGCATGCACCTCCAGTGATGGAAGAGGGCAACGCTCGGGTTGAGCACAATGCTCTCCCTACACAAGATACCCCCCCAGCACGCAGTAGCGTGAGTGGGTTGCGTCATCAACTGCGTTCCCAGCGTCAAGGACAGCAACAGCCATCAGTGGCTAGTGGTGGGCCAAAAAAGTCTAGAGCGACATCTGCTCAGAAAGAATCGGTTATTGACCGCCTTTCTCAATTGCACAGCAATACTGCACAGGTGTCGCCTAAACTGAATTCTAAAACAGAAAATACCAGCGCAGACGAAGACGAAGACGAAGCGTATCGTTGGCGACCGATGAAGCCAGTGGAACAAAAGCCCAAGGTCGAGCTGACACCGACGCAGATTAAACAAGCACTCTCACATGAGAAAACGCCTGAAATGATCCAAAAGCTTGTTGATGAATCATTAGAAAAAGATTCATGGGCGAAGCTAATCAGCCAAATGCAGATGCCGAAGCTGGTCGAGCAGTTAGCCCTTAACTCTAGCTTCACAAAAGAGGGCTCAAGCGTATCTCTGCATCTCAGAAACCAACAAGCGCACTTAAATACTGACAAGGCGCAAAGCGAGCTACTTCAAGCGTTAAATACGACGCTGGGTGAAACCTGTCATTTGAGTGTGGAAGTTGGCGAAAGTGGAGAGACTCCATTAGAGTTGAGAGATAGGCTATACCAAGAAAAATTACAACAAGCTGTGCTCAGTTTAGAGAACGACCCTCACGTCCAATTTATTGAACGTCGGTTTGCAGCACAGCTTGATAAAGATAGTGTAAGACCTATCTAAAAATCGGACGCAATGGGGTTGAAAAGACTGATTTACAGCCCCATTAACAGAGATAACACCTAGTAAACCAGAGAGATGAACATGTTTGGTAAAGGCGGTATGGGCAACCTAATGAAGCAAGCCCAGCAAATGCAAGATCGCATGCAAAAGCTTCAAGAAGAAATCGCGAATATGGAAGTCACAGGTGAATCTGGTGCTGGTCTAGTAAAAGTGACCATCACAGGTAGCCACAGTGTACGCCGTGTCGACATCGATGAAAGCTTGATGGAAGACGACAAAGAGATGCTTGAAGACTTGATTGCAGCAGCATTCAATGATGCAGCTCGTCGCGTAGAAGAAACGCAAAAAGAGAAAATGGCTTCTGTGACTGGCGGTATGCAATTACCACCAGGCATGAAAATGCCATTCTAATCGGCTGAATTTTAACAAAGCGGATTCTTAATGCGTACCAGCCATATGCTGGAACAATTGATGGAGGCCTTACGTTGTCTACCTGGGGTTGGCCCCAAGTCGGCTCAGCGTATGGCCTTTCATTTGTTACAGCGAGACAGAAAAGGCGGTCTGCAATTGGCAGATGCGCTAAGTCAATCAATGACTGAAATTGGCCATTGTTCCGAGTGTCGAACCTTCACGGAAGAAGACGTTTGCCATATTTGTACCAATCCTAAACGGCAAGAAAACGGCCAAATGTGTGTCGTAGAAAGCCCAGCAGATATCTCAGCGGTAGAAGCCACCGGGCAATACTCTGGTCGATATTTTGTCCTGATGGGGCACTTATCACCGCTAGACGGTATTGGTCCAAGTGATATTGGCCTTGATGTTTTGGATTACCGTCTGCGCAGAGGAGACATCACTGAGGTCATTCTGGCGACCAACCCAACAGTAGAAGGGGAGGCGACGGCACATTACATTGCAGAGCTGTGTAAAGAACATCAAGTGGATGCGAGCCGTATCGCTCATGGTGTCCCCGTAGGGGGCGAGCTTGAGCTCGTAGATGGTACAACGTTGTCACACTCGCTGTTAGGTCGACACAAGATTTAATCATTGAATCGAATGCAAAGCCGCTGGAATTCAGCGGCTTTTTTTATGAGAGTTATGGATGGTTCAAGCTAGGTAAGTAACTCAAGCTCTGTAATATTAGTCAGTGCTTCTTGATTGGTCTGACCGCAAACCACGGGGCAGGGCTTAAACTCATGGCACACTTTGGGACGCTCTGGTTTGCCAAACAGTTTGCACAGATTATCATCGTTGAGTTGAATACAACGTTCACCAGCAGGTTTACCATTGGGCATGCCTGGTATCGGTGAGGAAATGCTTGGGGCGATGCAGCAAGCACCACAGCCTAATCGACACTCCATTTTAAAGCCCTCATAAAAAATAAGACGGCAATTATGAGCATTTTTTGCCAGATTGGAAGTATTGATTGATGGCTCAACGAAATGGGTTGAGCAGCAAAACTTGAAATTATTGCATCATAAGGGTATAAAACGCACCCTATTCACTCCCACTCAGCAGTAAGTAATAAGCGTATGACTTCTCCATTTTGGCAAACTAAATCACTCGAGAACATGACAGAAGAAGAATGGGAATCGCTATGTGATGGTTGCGGTAAATGTTGTTTACATAAACTCATGGATGAAGATACCGATGAAATTTATTACACCAATGTGGCATGCAGCTGGTTAAATAGTAAAACCTGTTCTTGTAAAGATTATCCGAATCGTTTTACTTCAGGTGAAGAGTGCACCAAACTCACTCGTGAAGACATCGAAGATTTTACTTGGTTGCCTCACACGTGTGCGTACCGTTTGTTAGCAGAAAACCAACCTTTACCTGAGTGGCACCCTCTTATCACTGGCTCTAAATCAGCCATGCATGCAGCAGGGGAGAGTGTAAGAAACAAGATCGTATATGAAATCGACGTAGTAAATTGGGAAGATCACATTTTGAATCATCCCAATAGGAGCTAGGTTTTTCAAGCCTTTTCAAATGTTTAGAATTTGTTGCTTAGTCAAAAAATGCCATATTTAATCAGTTTTGTGAAAATCTGTCGCCATTTTGTCGCCACATTTAAGGCGACACTTCTAGGCTAGTTAGAGGATTTTTGGTGACCACATCTTCTAGATGATCAGGGGCTAAGTGGGCATATCGCATAGTTTGCTTGATATCGCTGTGGCCAAGGATTCGTTGCAAGGCGATTATATTTCCACCATTCATCATATAATATGATGCAAATGTGTGGCGTAATACGTGTGCTGCTTGTTGTTTTAATCGTGGTACATGCTTAACTATAAATCGATAGACTGTACTGTAGCCGATATTAAACAATGGGCCTGAACCTTCCTTGTAAATGACATCATATAGTTCTGGGCTTATTGGTACTGAACGATTCTTTTTACCTTTCGTTTGAGTAAACGTAACTTTATATTTTGTTAGCTGTGCACCTGTGAGGCGAGATGCTTCACGAAAACGAGCACCTGTTGCTAAACAAAGTTTGATGATCTTGTGTATGTCGCCGTGGAACTCATGCACTTCAGACTTGAATATCAAGTTTTGCATTTCTTCAATAGTTAAAAATTCCATTTCTGTTTCGTGCAATTTAAATTGCCGAACAGACTGCAGTGGGTTATCACCCTTCCATTCGCCCATTCGTTGCAGCTCGACAATAACAGCATTGAGTAGGTCTTGTTCGTTGTTGCAGGTACGAAAAGTTACCTTTACCTTTCTGCCGTTTAGGTCTGCGACTTCTCCTGCAAGACGTCGAGTTCGATAGTCAGTGAATAGAGCTGGAGTTAGTCTGTGATAGAGTGGATCGCCCATAGCTAATCCCATAACTTTTAGTTTGTTATAGGTATATTTAGAATGAGCCAGTGATTGACCATGACGCTCTTGCCAAATATCAATCATATCCATTAAGCTTTTACGCTCAACTTTCTCACCAAGCCAAGGTTTGGTGTCGACTTCTTGCATAGTAAACTTTTCAAAAGCGAGAGCCTCACCTTTTGTTGCAAAGCGCTTTCGAATGCGTTTTCCTTTTCGGCCCTGCGGGTAACACTCGCAGAGCCATTGCTTTTTGTTATCGTCTTCTACTTTACGAACGCTCATTATTTCTTTGGTAACCTACCGCCACTGTCAATACAAGTTTCAATATCTTGGAATGTCGTATAGTTTTTAGTTCTGTTATACCAAGAGCTGCCTGGTGAATGACAAATACCTGATTTACTCTTTTTTATTGGAAGTTTTGCAGGGACAATCTTTGCTGTTTTCACAGGCTGTTTAATTTGCTCACATTGCTTTATGTAAAGATCGCCGACTTGCTTCATTATTTGCCATTGTTTTTGAATGTCGGATTTATCGCCACCATTTTTGGCTTTAGAGTAGATCGCTTGAACCAGTAAATTGGAACGTATAACAAAATCATTGTGAACTTGTGAAGAGAGGCTGCGTCTAGATGAAGTCATTTCTTGGGGAGTGAGTCTATATTTATTCTCAATTTCAGCTATGGTCGAATTAAATGTAGCTACACGCCATTGTGCTATTTTTTGGTAATCTGAACTCTTATTGAGAGAAATAGCTTTAGATATTAGAGGCTCTGTTTCATCAAGCATTAGTTTAGATAATTCACAATCACCTAAGTTTGCGAGTGGACTTTTAGGAGCTGGTTTACTGTCAGCTAAACTTTTTTTAAAAACTTCCTGTGGAGCTGATTCAATTTCTTTTGAAGCCTTATCTATATTAGTTGAGAGAGTTGGAGATTCGTTGTCATACGGAATGGCGGCAAACAAAACAACAACTAATAACGACCATCCAAATGAGAGGATTCTGGATTTACGAGAGTATCCCTTTCTTAAGGTAAACCAAGAGAATATGAGAGGATAGAAAATTATCCCAATACCTAGCAATTTGCTGACTTTTCTATTTTTCATCATTTATCCTAGCCAATTATATTATTTTTTCTTCATTTCCATCGCAACACGACCAAGCACCTTTATATCCTCTTCAGGCACCTCAATAGTGGATGTGTCAAATGCAATTGCTAGCTTTCTACCTGGTATGCGTTGTAGGTAGTTAATTGATAGAACCCCATCAATATCTAATAAGTACTCTCCCGATGCTGGCTGAGATTCGGCTTTATTGATGTATAGATGACGTCCATTCTGTTCAATAACGATTAAATCTTCTTTTAAAAGGTCGAAATCATCAAGGGTAGATAAACCTATTTCAACAGTACCTATTTTCTTGAGCTCACCATTAACAATTGAAAATTTTTCAATGCCGCTAGTATTCGGTAGTGCTTCATTTTTTGGGAATGCTTCGCCTTGGCCTAGCGCTAAGTAGCGAACTGAGGCTCCTGAGGCCAAATGTTCTCGAACAATCAACTCAAATCCTGTTCGATTGTGTGTATGCCAGGTGAAAAACGTAGATTTAGGTACGCCATAATGGTCAGCTACTAAGTCAAATGTAGAAGATCCCGTTACCTCTTTAAGTTTTTCCGTAAAATCTCTGCCTTTTAAATAATCAAAAGCTGGTACTTTTGCTGGAACCCTGCTCATTTCGATTCTCTCTCATCTAAATAGCACACAATTAGTGTGCATATGATCACATTTGCGATATTGTTTTATCGTTTTTAACATAGTTCCGTAAGTGACTGGTTGACTATATCGATTTTACGATCAAGAATTTGTCATATACGAGTTGAAGCTCTCATCTACTACCAATAAGCATCAACAAAACTCAATCGAATAGGATACCACTTATGGCAAGCATTCAAATAGCGTTAGACGCACCTTTTTGTACAAAAAAAGAGTTTCTTCGTCGCACTGGTTGGTCAGCATCTTCACTCAATCGGGCAATCTCTTGCGGTGATATTCCAATTCTTCCTAAAAAGGGAGAAAAAGGCTCAGTTCTCATTAACTTAGTTAAGGTCTTCGAACGTACAGCGGAACAGCAAGTATGAAATTTTTCAATTTAATTAAAGCTGATTCTGCTCAAGTGGAAGAAATAGATAGCACTTGGGAGGATAAATACCCCGAGCATTGTCCACTTTGGCTAAACGTTATTGGTTGGTCGTTTGTTTTGGCCCCTTTCTTCATTAATTGAGTATTGGTTATGGACGGAAATAACACAATGTACGTCTTACGTGAGCTCAAACAGCAAAGTTATGATGCTGCTTGCTGTGATTTTGTTGTCAATCACGATATTGAGGCAATAGCACGAAAGTTAAAGATGAGCGGAGGAATGTTAAGAAACAAGCTTAACCCAAATCAGCCGCATGTACTTAAACCTATTGAATTGGCATTAATCAGTCGTGTATCCAAGGACTACTCGATCGTAAATACACTTTTTGCCAATGATGGTGTTGTAACCGTCCCACTCCCCAACCAAGAGAACCAATTAAGCACATTAGAGAAAATACTCCAGCTTAATAGCGATTCTGGTGAGCTTTCTCGCGATGCAATTGCAGTGTGTACCGCAGAGCGTTTACCACGCTCTAAGAAACGTAAAACATTAGCTAAAGCCCAAGCGGCTTTAGGCAACCTAGTTTTGCTTATCAATGACCTTGAACAGAGAACCACTGGCCTTCAGCCCCTTATACAGATGGGTACGGATTTTATGGCCAATGGTTCTCCACTACCTGGTTTGATTTAAGGAGTTCTCATGAGTCAGTTAGCTATTAATCAAAAACAGCCTATACCCAACGCCAATGAAAGCATTGCGGCATGCAAAGCGCTTTTTAATGGTGCCGTTACACGTGGCAAGTTGAGAAAGATGTTTAACGAACTACCAGACAAAAGTCGTGGCTTAGTTCTTATTGCAGGTGGGTTACCTGCCAGAGATTACACAAGAGATTTTGAATCATTCGATGATTTGGAACTGCAAAAAATTCGTTGTGGTATGAAGTATTTAAAGCAGATGGTCGTCGCATTCGATAACGAGCTGGGCGATGTTCGTCGCCTCAAACATTACCAATTCAGTGAAACCCATTAAACCTAGCCATTTTGCCCCTGTCACAGGGGGCTTTTTTTCGTCTCAGCGTAGGAGCAAGGAAGATGAATGAATTACAACAAGCTATTGAATTAAATGAAGAGTCTAAACAACTCAGAGCTGAAGCAACACAAGCACTAAGCGCATCACGAGATTTGTTTGATAAGACCGTTCGTTTTAGTGAGCAAGCCAGTATTAACCAACGTCGCTTAGCGTTTGCAGTCAGTTCTCTAATGCCAAAGTCTCTCAGAAACGATTTTAATCTGAATGAGAGCGATATTGAAAACACATCAACAGTTTCACGTGAGAATGTAGAAGTTATCCGTAAGCGTGAAATGTTAGATATTTTGCATGCCGTCAATGTACTGGCTGTAACTAATGCTGATGTTATCCATATTTTTGTTAGCTACTCAGCTCATATTAATTGCTTACAGGTATATGCACGTAAAGAAGATTATGAATATCAACAAGGTGACACGGATCAGCGCCTTTTTGATCGAAATATCTGGCTAAATGATGACGATGCACTGAAGCAGTTGCTTGAAGTTGAAAGCCAACTTACAGAGCTAATCATTGATGCGCGTGAAAAGACTGAAGCACAAGAGGGGGTGGAAGCATGAGCTCTACCAATGGAAAAGTGCTACCTCGTGAGCTCTACCCAACACCGCTAGAAGTCGTCGACGCATTGATATCAAAGTTAACCGTTCGCCCAACCGACAAATTCTTAGAGCCTTGTTATGGGACTGGCGCGATCTTTGAAAAGATAGCTTTGCCGCAAAGCCAAAAGTCATTTGCTGAAATCGAGAAAGGTATTGATTACCTAACAACTGATTTCGGTACCCAAGACGTCATTATCACCAATCCACCGTTTTCACTAACGGAAGAATTTATTCGCAAAAGCCTAAGTGAGTTAGCACCAGACGGGACAATGGCATACCTGCAGCGTGTTAACTATTTAGGCTCTAAAAAGCGTTTACCTTTCTGGTTTGAAATCGGCTTTCCGCCAAAGTGTCCAATCATCGTTCCTCGCCCTCGCTTTGTGGGCGGTGGTTCAGATTCGTGTGAATACGCTTGGTTTATCTGGGATAACGGCAACCGTTTCGATATTCCTCAAGGGCTAAGCCATATCGTTTCAGTTGGTCATGAGGTGGCTGCATGAAGTTGAATAAACAAGAAGTAAAAGCGGTTGAGGATATGCAGTCTATCCTTGATGCAATAAAGCACCCCGAAAGCAAAGGTTGTGTGTGCTTGTCTAGTGGTGACATTACAAATATTGAGCGTGTTTTAGGTATCGATCTCTGGAAAGCAACATTAGGCAATTGTGATATTCAGAAAGTTGTTCGTGGTAAAGAACACCTGCTGATGAAGATTTGCTTCAAAGCAGGTGGTCAATATCCTGCTGAAAGGCACTGTTTCTTTCCATTTCAGGTTAGAGCAAAAGCCACTAAATGAAAACCTTAAGCGAGCCAACCGAAATCAAGCAATACGATTTTCCATGGCAAGTCCCTCTGAATCCAATCGATGAGAGGGACGCTTGTATTGAGAGGACTTGCCGTACTAGGGCCATAAAAGAGCCTGACGACTTAAGTGTCCTAGAACGAAAGTTATTTGATACTAACCCAGAAGACTTTGAGTGGCTGAGAGGGAGAATTAAAGACCTACCTGACTATCTAACCAAGTACTTTGTCACTCGTTATATTTCAATTTTTGAAAAGAAAGGCTCAAAAGAAGCAAACACCTTTTTACGCGTAAAAGTGCAACCAGCGACAGAGCGTGTCCAAAAGGTGATGCAGAAATACAGCAACTTACCAACTACACAAAAAATTGCTCTATTGTCTAAAGAATTTGGAGATGATGAAGACCCATTTCATCCCGTGTTCTTTAAAGAATATGGCAATCCAGAAGATCTCCCCACAAAGCAAATCTCGTTTGATTTTGAACAAGCTGAGAAAAACCGCAAGCCAGTGAAAAGCCGTATTTTGGCGGAGTTGGAGCTGGACGAAATCAAAGATATGGCATTCAAGATTGGCAAAATCATGAATGCGCGTTTTCAAGTTATTTCTTCTAAGTTGGCAAGTATTACTGAAGTCGAATTGGAAAAGGACCAGTCGTTTTGCCCTGTTATTGAGGGCTACCATCAGTTGGCCGCTTTCACTTACCAGCTCGGCATTAAACCACCGTGTAAATACAAAATACAGAATGAGCTCTCTGCACTGCAAGATATCTCCCGCATGATTAGTGAGAAGTGGTGGCTTGGTCGTTTGGTAAATGCACGCAAAATTATGCGTGAGCACCTAGCTATTGCAATGGGGCAAGTCTCTTCAAAAGCCTCTGCTTATGCGTCTTGGGATTGTGTTCGTGAGCACCAAGAGCAGCAAAAAAGCAATTGGGAATACATCAAGCAACGTGAAATCTTTGATGAAGAAAGTGGAGAGAAAGCTGATCTTGAAGAGATGTTTTTGAAAAGCGTTTCTAACCCTGCTATTCGTCGTCATGAATTGATGGTGCGTTGCCGTGGCTGTGAAGACATTGGCAATGATCTTGGTTTGCAAGGTCTGTTTTTAACGTTGACCGCTCCATCTAAGTATCACAACTCGTACAAGAGAGGCGGTTTTATTGATCACTGGAATAGTGCTAGTCCCCGTGATGCTCAGTCTTACCTTAACAATGTTTGGCAGCGAATCCGTGCCAAGTTAGGTCGAAAAGAAATTCGCTGGTTTGGTGTTCGTGTTGCTGAGCCACATCATGACGGCACACCACATTGGCATTTACTGATCTGGGTTAAACCTGAAGATGTGATGGAAGTGCGTGACATCTTCATTTCTTACGCCACTAAAGAAGACCGTGGCGAACTGCACCCAGAGTTTGAGAAAGAGAAGGAAAGGCCATTCCGTAAAGGTACTTATATTGGGCCACTAAACTATCGTCCTCGGTGTGATATTGGTTTTATTGACCCAGAGAAAGGCACCGCAACGGGCTACATCGCCAAGTACATTTCAAAGAACATTGATGGTTATGCAATGGACGATGAGATCTCGGACGAAACAGGCAAGCCAGTCAAAGATATGGCCAAGAATGTGAGTGCCTGGAAAAGCCGTTGGAACATCCGCCAGTTCCAGTTCTTCGGTGGCGCGCCAGTCACGACTTACAGAGAACTACGCCGATTTGCTAATCAGAACAAAAAAGCGTTTATGGAATATCTTTTCATGCAAAAGCGTGTCGACCTACTCACTATTTACTCAATGCTACAGCGTGATCTTGTTGGGCCTATAAAACCTAGCAAGTTAATCACCAATGAAGAATTAATGAGAGTGATTGGTGAGAGCTACCAATCACGCATGAAAACCGAAGATACAAGCATTACAGATACTTTAAAAGCCGCTGACCATGGTAACTGGCAAGGCTACATCATGGGGCAGGGCGGTCCATTCGTTAAGCGCGAGGATTTGCTGATCGTGAATTCCTATGAAGTGCTGCCGTTTGCCTCGCCTCATGGTGAAGACGTTCGCAAAATTCAGGGCTTCACTACACCACAAGAAACCATCAAAACACGCACCAAAGTTTGGACGATTCAAAAGAAATCAGAGGTTAACGATGAAGCTGAAGCATGCGCTCTTGGGAGCGAAGCGACCGCTTTTGGAGCCTCTGGCTCCTCTCGGAGTTCTGTCAATAACTGTACGGACCCCAAAGAGGTACAGGTCAGCGATCAGCTAACTCGATTATTAGACCCGGTTAAGGGGTGGGTGAACAAACCACCAAATATTGATGAAACGGCAATGGCCGCACTGCTAAAAGGCAGTTCAATTCGCATCGATGATGCAATCAGTATTCAAATCCGTTCGGCGGAGGTGGATGAGTACGGCAATAAACGCCCAGCTCAGTTGGTAGAAGTGAAACGTCAACGTTCGGACGACACCAATTGGATGGATTTTGAAGGTTGGGACAACCTATTTACCCAACCAGAAAAGCAAGAATATCAACAACCGGACCTGTCGATTTTCCCTGATGGGGACGACTGGCCGTTAGTTTAAAAACAGAGTTTATATTTTTTGGTTAGGTGAATAAATTAGTGCCTAACTCAGCATAAATTCATAATTAATTTGAATAAATCAAACCACTGTAATAATATACAGTAAAGTCACAGGTTAGGGAGGCTAAATGTCTGAATTACATGATAATGCAGAGACGTTTGTTTTATGTGCTTTGGCTGATGATACAAGTAGCAACCAAGATAAAAATTATGAGATTGGTATGTTCATAAATGCACTAATTCTTGCACACAAAGAAGGGCAGATTAATGCTGCCCAGTGTGCTAAGTGTAAGACTGAAAAAGGATTACCTTAAAACAAAGAAAGTTGCTGCTTTAAGTTTTCACGTAGGTTAGGTTTTAGAACCTTGATTAAGCAATTTGCTAAATGCTCAGTGTCCTTTGAGGATGGACTCAGTGTGTAATTAAAATATAACGACATAACAAATTGATGCCCACATTCCGAGTTTTTACACTCGCAGTATAAATCCGCACAATCATTGGATAGGCGGTTGGTTTTGTTAATCACCGCCCGTTCTCCACATCCACAGTAAACTCTTGTACCTATCATTTTAGCGCCCATACCAATATGGATTTTAGACGGCTTTAATGAGTGACGAAAACCAATTGAGCTCACGAACGTATGACCACACTCTGGATCGGTACAAGAGCAAGAAAAATCTGCGCAATTGACATCTTTAGTGATGCTTTTACTTACAATCGCGCGTTCACCACATTTGCAATAAACTCGCATATTTTGACCTAACGTAACTGACTGACCACAACGATATTACGTTAGTAACTGTGTTTTTGTACAGTTTTATGGTGGTGTTTCTTTTTGAGTTGAGAAATTTAAATACAGTTTTTTGGGAACTTCAGGGTCGCTGTTAACCTCATCCATGATGAGTTCACAAACAGGAATGATTTCGTCCTTATCGTATTCACTACCAATCTTAATAGGGTCCCCTAAACTTGTTGTGCCTTGAGGAATGATCCCTGCTTTACCAACAGGGAAGCGATGCCCTACAAGGATATCTTGAGCCGTAATATTCTTAATCCTTTCAAATTCATCTTTTGTGGCTATGTCGCCCACAGGAATTAATTGAATTCCTTTTTCTTGGCCATTTGGAATGTTCACAAACATGCTGCGAAAGTTACCCACGCCTTTTGAGCTTGCAATCTTCTCTTTTAACATTTGTTCATCTTGTTCACTGAGGTTTGGATCGGTGGCATAAAAGATAAAACCCATATGAGCGCCGTTTTTGTAATAGCGGCGACGAAAGAGAGTGGCATCTTTATTTAATAAGCTACTTTGTATACTTCCTAAGTAATCTGCCAAGCCATAGACTTGTTGTTGTGGGTCATACTGAGGCAAAAAAATCACATCCTCTTTGCGGTACTCCCGTTGCTGGCTATCACGTTCTAATACCACGAAATTTCCATTTTTGCGTTTGCGTAAATACATGCCAGGTAAAGGATGTAAACGCACAACGCGCTTGAAACCATCGCGGATTTTTAAGAAAGCGGCATCACCAAAAGTGAAATAATCGCGGCAAAAGGCTTGGATATGTCGACGGCGGGTTGCTCCTCCTTGTAGAAATCGCCCTGCCACATAATTGGACCGAGCAATTAACAGTGAACCATGATAGGAGTTGGCTCTAGCTATATCAGCCAAACCATTACGTGAAATAGGTGGCTCCCAATAATCGTCTGTATCGTTGTAAAACAAGTCTGAGTAAGAAGTCATCCAGCTATTAGAATCGATAGCTTCCACGGATGCATCGATGTGATAGACAGAATCAGGTATTTGTTTTTTATCTTGTATTATTAGAGTGTGATTTTGCTCGGTCATGCTGCAGTTGCCCAAGTTGATTTAGTTGGTGTGGAATGGTCCAAAGGCTCATTGATAATGGCGTGAGAAATTGCCCAAAATGCATCAGCGTGCCCTGTTGTTTGGCTGCGTTCTGCTTTGAACGTCATAGCATTACCGCTTGCTGTCGGGACTCGTTTTATAGCCATAAAAGCCATTGCAATGTCTTTGTGTTCGGCATCAAACTGAAGCCGTTTGGCTTCTACAATGTCGATCATCTTCATTACCAAGCGGTTTTTGTTTTCGTTGCTGTAATGGATAGCATTAGCCTCACGTGGATACTTCTTAGAAATTAAGTCCCAAACACCACCGCCAATTCCAGTGGTGTCCACGCCAATGTAGGTAACTTTGTAACGCTGAAATACTTTTTCGATCTCTGAAACGTGGTATTGAAAGTTGAGTCCTTTCCAATAGTGTTTTTCTAATACACGGAATCGCTCACCTTCGATAATAGGTGGAGCGACAACCACCAAACAGGCGTTGTCCCGAGTTCGGCTTGGGTCATAACCTAACCAAACCTCTCTTTGTTCGAAAGGATGCTTGTTGTTTGGGTTGAAGTCTTGCCAGTGGGTGGCATCGACCATCGATTTTTCAAGGTCAGAGAACCGGAAGACAGACAATGAACCATCAACAAATACGCACATGAATAGGTTATTAAAATCGTCTTGGCTGTATTCTTCGCGTAGTTCCTCAATGTCGAAAAGATCACAGCCACCATTCGCGGCGTCTTCAATGGTGACCACATAACGCCACTGCTTATCTTCACAAAGGCGTCCCCCATCGCGATACTCCTCAAAGGTTGGAAACTCAATGTTAGCGCGAGAGTCTTTGCCTTTTCGCCATTGGTCCCCCGTCCAAAATGGGTAAGCCTGGTGCATTTTTGATGAGGGTGTTGAAAAGTACGTTTTGCGCCATTTTTTATGTGTGGCCATTGCTGAAGCGAGTTTGTTTAGTTCATCAAACTTAGGGATCCAGAAATACTCATCGATATAAACATGGCCATGGTAACTTTGTGCAGTTTTGCTGTTGGTCGAGAGAAAGCGCAACTCGGCGCCATTAGGTAAAATGATAGGGTTGCCTGTTAACTCAACACCTAAGAACTCTTTACCAATAGCAATAATGTAGCTTCGAAAAACCTCTGCTTGAGCGCGCGATGCTGAAAGAAAAATTTGATTATCTCCCGTTAGAATGGCGTCTTCTAACGCTTCTCCACTGAAATAGTAAGTTGCGCCAATTTGACGCGATTTTAGAATATTGCGAGTGCGTTGTTTAATGTTGTTACGCATGACATGTTGATATTCGAATAGAGATTCATGCCAACCTTTAAAATCCTCTTCAGATATGTGCTCAATATTATTTTTCTTACTTTTCTTTTTACGATTGCTATTACCACCTCGATTTTGCTTTGTAGGGCTTGAGCTTTTTTCTTTCGAGCTGACTTGAGAAAGCTGACGTTCAGCTTTGGCTTTAGCGTCTGCATTCGCTTTGAGTAGCTTAACGTGATGGTCGATAAGTTTGTCCATCTCTTTAAGCTGCTGATCGGTTTTCTCGTCTTTATCGATTAACACAGCCAATCGACGGTTAATCATTTCCTCAACCGAAAGCTCATTCAACAATAAAGCCCAGCCGAATTTCTCCGCCCAGGTATAAATAATGCGGTCACTATTTAGGTTAATTTGTGCCGCTATGTCTTTTGGAGGTACTCCGCGCAAATAAAGCTTTTTCGCGGCCTCTTTGATTTCTTCTGAATATGCCATAGCTGCATGATACGCCCTCAAATAATTCAAATGACTAACGAAAATTCGGATGAATTCGGATTTAGCTTAAATCCGAATTTTTCGGAATTGAAGTGGCTGAAAGTATTACGTCAAAGGCGTATCTTTTGCGTGAATTCAAATGTTAATGACAAAATTTTGAGCGTGTGAGTATTGAAATGCCAAAGATGAGTGACTGGAAAATCATAGCGACAGAAGGGCCGACCGTTGACGGGAGAAAAATAACTCGTGAATGGTTAACCCAAATGGCCGAGAGCTATTCATTAGATGAGTACCCAGCCTTAATTTGGCCAGAGCATCGTCGATTTTATGGTTTTGGTGAAAACTGGGGCAAGGTTGTTGAGCTTAAAGCAGAAGAAAAAGACGGCAAGATGCGTTTGTTCGCAAAGTTAGAGCCAAACGATTTCATGCTTGAAGCCAACCGTAAAAAACAAAAGCTGTTTACCTCCATAGAGCCAAACCCTGATTACAAAGGTGAAGGACGTTGCTATCTAATGGGCCTAGCTGCGACTGACTCCCCAGCATCAACAGGTACATCGCTCCTTCAGTTTTCTCGTAAAGAGGGGGAAACCACAGAATTAGAGTGCAGCGCATTGGAAGAAATTGATTTCTCCGCTTGCTTTACACGCAAAGACCGCTTTTTCGCGGCATTTAATGAATTCTTCTCTTCTGGCGATGAAGTGCCAGAAACACCATCAATAGACGAGGATCCCGAAGTGACCGAAGAGCAACTTAAGGCCGAATTGCAAGAGCAGTTGTCCGCATTTAAATCTGACTTCAAACAAGAGCTGCAACATGAGTTCAGTTTGCAAACTGTACCCGAAAAGCCAGAGCCAGAAGAACTCACGATGACTGAGCAATTCTCTGCAGAGTTAGATAAAAAGCTAAGCCCTTTGTTTGAAAAAGTAGATGGCTTGGAAGAAAAGTTCAGCGCACTTTCACAGGAAGTACCAGGACAAGAGCCTCAAGGTGAAGGTAGTAGTCAAGCAACAGTGGAGGCACTTTAAATGGCTTTAAGTTCAAGAGCTGCTGAGTTTATTGAGCAATACTCAGTCAATCTATCTAAGACCTATGAAACGGTTAACCCTGAAAAACGTTTCTCCATTTCTCCTGTGATTGAAACAAAATTACGCCAAGCGATCTTAGAATCGGACTCATTTATTCGAATGCTAAGCATCCTGACCGTAGACCAAATATCGGGTCAAGTGGTTGATGTGGGTACAGGTGGCCTGTTGACAGGGCGAGTTAAAAATGGGCGCCACCGTGCGAACCTTGGGCATGATGGCAATACATATTCACTTGTTGAGACGGATTCTTGTGCCTGTATTGCATGGGAAACCATGACTCAATGGGCGAATAGTGGCAAACCAGGTGAATTTATTAGGCTAATGAACAACGCCGCAACGAGGAACTTTGCCTTAGATATGTTGCGCATCGGTTGGCATGGTACATCGATTGCTGAAACGACCGATCCTAAGTCAAACCCGAACGGTGAAGACGTTAATAAGGGTTGGCTCCAAATCGTAAAAGAGAAACGTCCAGAGCAAGTTTTGGGAAGTGCTCAATTAGATCCAACAGGCAAAACGCCAGGTAGTTATAAAAATCTTGATGCTCTCGTTAATGATTTGGTGAATACCACCATTCATGATGTGTTCAAAGAAGATGCCGATTTAGTTGTTCTTGTCGGGCGTGATCTTGTTTCTGCCGAGCAACATCGTCTACTCAGTGCTGCAGATACGCCAACAGAACATAAAGCGGCGCAAAGCTTGGCAAAGACCATCGATGGTAAGAAGGCTTATATCCCTCCATTTTTCAAGCGTGACCAAATCATGGTAACGACGTTGAAAAACTTACAAATTATGGTTCAAAAAGGGACGCAATGGCGTAAAGCGCGTAATGAAGAAGACCGCAAACAGTTTGAAAATTCTTATTTGAGAATGGAAGGTTATGGGGTGGGTAACTTCGATAAATTCGCGGCGATTGAAACCGTAGAGGTTCTTGACCCGAATACAGAATTAGACGCTGAGGTTTAACTTAAATCATGGTGAGCCCTTTAGCAAAACAGCGCAAACAATTACTTGAGAGGCAGGCTAATCGGACCTCGTCAGACAATCACTCTGGCGTTGTCAGCAACAGTCTACACATCAAGCTGATTGACTTTGAAGCAGATCGTAAGCATCTACGCACATTTAATGCGATTGCAGATCGCGTTGAGCACAAACGTAATGTTTTAGTACCGAAATACAAACCGTATGTTCAAAACTACTTAGACAGCGGAGAGCAGTTTGAAAACCCCATTTTTACTAATTTGGTGATTTGGTTATTCGATATTAAAGAACTCGATACCGCGATTGATTGGTGCATGAAAGCCATTGAGCGAGATTTACCAACACCTGAAAACCTGCGACGTGACTGGCCGACATTTTGTGCTGATGAGGTTTTGGGATGGGCCGAAAGTGAGTCGGAACGGGGCCATTCTATTGAGCCTTATTTTTCTCAAGTGTTTGAGAAAGTAGATAAAGAATGGCGCTTGCACGAAAAGGTGCAAGCCAAGTGGTACAAGTTCGCGGGGCTTAGCCTGATCTTGAATGAAGAAAGACAACCGCAAGCGACGGCTATTGGTGATATAGAGACACTTCAAAAAGCACTTAATCACCTTCACTGTGCGCAAGAGAAAAATAAAAAGGTCGGCGTTGGGACCCAAATTAAGAAGATAGAACAACGTATTCGCGCCTTGAAAGATGGCATTAATTTGTAAAGGCTCCTACACCCGTCGGACTTCGGCTGGCGAGGTCTGAGTAGCTATTAGCTAACTCAGGACCGTCGACCCAGTGGGCAGAAGTCCACCTATTAAGGAAAGTACGATGTTTGATGGCAAACCCAGCCCCGCTTATCAAGATACCGACATCACCAACGATGGCTTTTGGCCCAATTTGAATGTGGGGGATTTTGAGAAGCGCCGCGGCATTCCTGCCCAGCTCGACAGTGAGGCGGTGGCGATGGCCTTGGTGGCCGCGATGAGCCAAATCAACATCGAACTGAGCACCGTCAAAGCGCATTACCAAGCGCGAGGCGTTGAAAAGGCCAGCTTATTGGAAAGGCTGCCAATGGTACTGGGCAAAAATAGCGTGGTGGTGCTGTATGAAAAAGCCGTGTTTGCCAGAGCCAAGTCGGCCATGGTCGCGGAGTTTGCCAGCTTAACCACCAAGGATGCGGGGGACCGCTTAGCCGAGAATGAGCGTGACATTACCGACCGTTTACTGGCGGAGAGTCAGCAACATATCCGAGCGTTAGTGGGTGAGCGTCGATGTGGGGTGGCCTTGTTATGACCGAGCCGCTTATCCAAGAACAAGCGGGGTACCTGCTGCAAGGGCTAAACCAGCACTTTAGCCGCACGATAGACCCACGTTTGCACCAGTATTGTGAATGTTGGATGGAAGACGTTGAACTCAAATTTGCCCCTAAAGACCAAGGGCTCGGGCGCGACATTGGCTGGATAGAATACACCGCGGTATTCAGTTTTGAGCGTTTCCCATTCAAGCAGTGTCATCCATCGGTGCTGATGGCCAACACCTTGGCTTGGCTGGGTGATCATGATGAGTTTCGCGAGCAGCACAACTTGAGTGATCCCAGCTTTGATATTGAGCCTGCAAGTGACGACACGGTGATCATGACCATTGAGGTGGTGATGACCGAGCCCTTGATGCTGGTTGAAGACGAGCAAGGGCCGATTATCTGGGATGGCAAGCGATGGAAAAACGCCCCCTATGAGATTTGGTGTGCAGAGCACATTGATGTGTTAAGCGGTCATAACCCGCCCAGCTCGGTGACGGCAGATGATAAAGATTAAGGTCGATAGCCACTCTCAGCGCACGGTGATGGATGCTATCCAGGCGATGACGCTGAGTAAAAGCCGCCGTAAACGCGTGCTCACGGCCGCGGCAAAAGCCTCGGTCAAAACGTCCCGACAGAACCAAAGGCAACAAAAAACGCCGTCTGGAAAACGTTGGCCATCCCGCGCCGACAAGAGCAAGAAAAAGATGCAAGTGCGTTTAGCCAAGTTTCTCACGGTCACGGCAAGCGATGACAGCGCCGCCACCATCAGTTGGCGAAAGTCCCGCAGCGCACGTGTGGCAGCCAAGCACCATTATGGCCACCGAGAGAGGCACACCCGAGCGGCAGCAATAAAGAGGTTAAGAAATGGCAACGCAAAAGCTCGCTAAAGCACTTAAAGCAGAGGGGTTTAAGGTGTTCGCTCGAAGACTCAACCCGAATGCGCCCGCCGGAAAGCTGCGCAAGCCCACGCTGAAGTGGATACGTGAGCATCTTAGTAACAAACAAGCAGGGCTGATTTTACGCGAATTACGCGGCAAACCGACCTCATCATGGGAAACCGTTTTGCCTGCTCGGCCGTTTGTCACGGTGGACCGAGAGCAAGCACGGGCCGCACTGAAAAAAGAGTTAACAAGGGGAAGATAACCAATGGCTTGGCCAATCATCAATGTAAACGCCTTAAACCAAATGCAAGGACCCGTGACGGAAGTCGAACGTCATTTCTTATTCCTTGGTTTAGGCACAAAGAACGCGGGCAAACTGGTGTCTGTGAATACACAATCGGACTTTCACGCCTTGTTTGGTGAAGGGGTATTAACCGATACCTTGCAAGCCGCCATGGTCAACGCCGGACAAAACTGGTCTGCCGCCGCTTATGTGCTGACCGCGCCAGAAGATTGGACGCAGGTGGTCAAAGAAGCGCAGAAGACCCAGAGCTTTGAAGCCGTGGTGCATACGGTCCCAACCACCGACCAAACCGCCATCACGGCGGCCCAATCGCTCTATCATGAGCTGATTGCCAAGTATGGCCGCTGGACTTTCTTCATGCTCAGCTTACCTGGCATCGATGAGCAAAGCCAAACGTGGGCCGACTACGAAGCGCAAATGGTTGCGGTTCAGGACACGATCGCCGCCGATGGGGTGATGCTGATTCCTGACTTGTTACCTGCGGCAATTGGCAAGCTGGCAGGGCGCCTATGTAACCGCGCCGTGTCGGTGGCCGATACGCCCATGCGGGTCAAAACGGGGGCCCTCGTTGGGGATGTAACCCTGCCCGTTGACAGTGACGGTGTGGCGCTTTCCACCGCCACTTTGCAAACCCTTGAGCGCAACCGCTTATCGGTGTGCGCTTGGTTCCCAGATTACGATGGCATTTATTGGGCCGATGGTCGGATGCTGGATGTGGAAGGTGGGGATTTTCAAGTGGTTGAGAATCGTCGAGTGATTGACAAGATTGCCCGTCGCGTGCGGCTGATTGCCATTGCTGATATTGGTGACCGCTCATTTAACAGCACCCCAAGCAGCACCGCCAGGGCCAAATTGCGTTACACCCGCCCCATGCGAGAGATGGCCAAAAGCACCACCATTGGCCAAACCGTCATACCTGGTGAAATTGAAAGCCCCAAAGATGAGGCGATAGCCATCACTTGGAAGAACAAAAACACCGTCGAAATCTACATGACGGCGACCCCGCTCGATTGCCCTAAATCGATTTCAGCGGGATTAATGTTAGACCTGAGCGGTCCGGAGAGTGCCTAAATGAGCAAACGAATTTCAGGATTAAGTTTTGATGTCGACATTCATGACGTGTTGGTCCATGTCGAGAAAGCCACCGTATCAATCACCGATGACAGCCAAGCCGCCAAAACCCGAGGTGTGCCGGATGGCCATACCGATGGCGCCGTCAGTGCTGATGTCGAATACGAGCTTGATACCAAGAACTTTAAACACCTCTTGGCTGCGGCTAAAAGCGCGGGCAGCTTTCGCTCGATTGAGCCTCATGACTGCCTCTTTTACGCCAACACAGGTGGGGAAGAGCTGGAAATCAAAGTGCATGGGGTGAAATTGATGATTGATAGCTTGCTCGACATCGATCCCAGCTCGTCAGATAAAACCAAACACAAAGTCAAAGGGGTGGTGACCAGTCCGGACTTTATTCACATCGATGGGACGCCTTATTTGAGTAAGGAAGATACCCGCGATCTACTTGGCTAACAGGAGCGACTATGGATGTGTTTGACCGTGCCAGTGCGCTTGAAGCCCAACAGAATGAAGTGGCGCTGGCCAATCATTTCGCCAAGCAAGCACAGGGGACACCGCAAGTCAGTGCCTCAATGTGTCTGGAATGCGATAGGCCAATCCCAGAAGGAAGACGTCAGGCCATGCCCGGCTGTCAATATTGCGCCACTTGCCAAACGTTAATGGAGAAACGAAACCGATGAAATTAGGACCTTTACTGAAACGGGCTGTGATTGAGCCCACCTTAGACCACTTAGCGGCGGCAAGCGCCTCACAGGGGTACATCAACTCGCAGGCGGCCATCAATCTCATCTTGATGATTATGGCCCACGAATCGGGGCAGTTAACGTATACCCGTCAAGTGCGTGGCCCTGCGCTTGGGTTTATTCAGATGGAGCCTGCAACCTATCAATGGCTGGTCAAATGGCTGGGTAAACACCGCCCACACTTTCTGGCCGTGTCACACAGCTTTGTGGATGAGCCAAGCGCCGAGCAGATGATCATTAACCCTCAGTATGCGGTGTGCATGGCCAGATTAAACCTGCTGCGTTTTCCTGAAGCCTTACCGGATGCAGAGGATTTGCCTGCCCTGGCTGCATACGCCAAAAAGTATTGGAACACCTCGGCCGGCAAAGCAACGGAAAACGACTATCTCACCGCCTATCAACGCATCATGGAGCAGAAACAATGACACTGTTTAAAGGGATTGTATTAAAAGGGGTTTGGGAGCTGCTGACCAGTTTGGTGGCCAAAATTACTTGGGAAGTGGTGCTAGAGCGTTTTGCCACCCGCTTAGTGGTGTGGGGGCTGGAGACCTTAAAAAGACTGAGCACCAATGATGTATTGCAAGATACGGTCGAAGACATTTTGCTGGCTTTGCAAGGTAAGCGCCTTAAAGCGTTGCCGCTTAGAACGGGCTCAGTGAAAAAGGAATAGCCATGGCTTTTGATGCAAATTGGATCCATGCCCTTGTGGCGGTCGCCAGCTTCTTAGTGCTCGTAAGCAGCATTTTAATTGGCTACCTATTCCGACTGGCCAAAGAGCTTGCCGAATTTAAGTTGTACGTGGCGACGTATCACGCAACCAAAGACGAAGTAGAGAAACTGGGTGAAAAAATTGATAACCGCCTAGAAACCCACTTTAACCGAATTTACGACATTCTCAATCAAAGGAACATCGCATGACAAAACCAGTGATCACCATCAATGTGAATAAAACCGCCATTCGTTTCGAGCCTTCTTTGGAAGCGTTTAACAAACTCACGAATGAAACCTTGCCGTTCGATAAAGTCGCGCCAACCACTAATTATCTGCGCCGCATCGTGGTGAAAGACGATAAAGCCGCGTTGGATGAAGCCTTGAAGCTGCCTGGTGCCGTGATGACGATCGCCTCTCTGGTAAACAGCGAATACCAAGGCGATTTGGACATTGAAGTAAAAAACTGATCCGTCACGCCAAGGCGATTGAAGACAACGAATTGGAGCAAGTGTTTGCCTTAAAAGCGCATTACTTGCCCCATGCCCCCGATACCACCGAGAGCTATGCCAGAGCGTTATGGCTGTCTAAATACCATGCCCAAGTTGTTGCTAATGGCATACGAGAGGCGTTTGCACCAGGAGACTGACCACTATGAATGCCGTGGATAAATTGATGATGCAAATTGGGTTGCAAGACTACGCTACCCAGCCGCTCAAAGGGATCCAGAAAACGGTTACCCAAACGGCAGACGTGAGTCGACAATCTTGGGAAAAAATGGCGGGAGGCGCCGCGACCTTGGTCGGTTCGGGCTTGGCCATTCAACAAGCCCTGATGCCCGCGATTGAAATGGATAGGGTATTGGGTGAAGTCAAATCCCTTGGCGTGATGGATCAGGATTTAAAAATACTCGAGCAAACCGCGCTCGGCTTTTCGTCTGCCTATGGCAAATCGGCCACGGAAGTGGTCGGCGCGGCGTACGACATAAAATCTGCGATGGGTGAGTTGTCGGGTCAAGAGCTGGCAGGGGTAACCGAAAGCTCGGCCATCTTAGCGGCGGCCACCAAAGCCGATACCGCTGTGATAACCAGTTACATGGGCACGCTTTATTCTATTTTTGAGCAAGATGCCGAGCGGCTTGGCAAAGGGAACTGGGCGGAGCGCATTGCCGGAATGACGGCCAAATCGGTGGAGAAATTTAAAACCACGGGCCAAGGCATGGCGGATGCGTTTAAAGGCGTGGGCGCACTGGCGAAAACCCATGGCATTGAAATTCAAAACCAAATGGCCATTTTAGGCATGCTGCAGGGCTCGATGTCGGGCTCTGAGGCGGGTACCCGTTACAAAGCCTTTTTGGCGGGGGCGGTCAAAGCGCAAGATAAATTGGGGCTTAGCTTCACCGATAGCAACGGTAAGTTGCTGCCCATGTATGACATTTTAGAGAAAATCAAAGCCCAGTTTGGTGATTTAGATTCCACCGAGGTGGATAGGCTAAAGACCGCTTTTGGCTCCGATGAAGCCATTATGGTGGTGACGGATTTGATCGGCAAAACGGACGCACTGAAGCGCAATGTCATGGATTTAGATAAATCCGGGCGTTTAGAAGTGGCCAGCACAATGGCGGGGGCGATGACCGACCAATGGGAACGGCTCGAAGCCAGTTGGTTTTCGGTTCGCGCCAGTGCGTTTGGGCTGATCCTGCCCACGATTAATGGCATTGCGGGGGCGATGGCCGATGGGTTAACCACCTTGCAGCGTTACACCCAAGAATACCCCGAACTCACTAAAGGAGTGGGGTATTTTGCTCTGGCCGTGGCAGGCGGCGCGGGCGTGATGGGCGCGTATCACCTGACATTAGGAGCGGGACGCTTAGCCATGAATGCACTGCAAGCGCCGTTACTGATGAGCCGAGTGGGGGTGTTAACCCTGAGCGGCGCCTACACCAAAGCCAAGTGGTCCTTGTGGGCGTGGAACTACGCCATGTTAAAGCAAGGCGTGTACAGTCATCGCGCCTCTCTGGCTTCAAAAGCCTATGCGGCGTCGACCTTCTTAGTCGATAAGGCCTTAATGGTCGCCTCCGGTGGCATCAAAGCCTTTGGCGTCGCATCGCTGAAAAGTGCCGCAATGATGATGGCCAACCCGTTATTTTGGATCCCTGCCGCGATTATGGCGGTGGGCACGGCGGCGTATATGCTGATTTCCCATTGGGATGACATCGTGAACACCTTGGGCCAATGGTACATCTTCCAAAAACTAGGCCAGTTGGTGTCGTGGGTTGGCGAGCAATTTGAAGTCTTTGGTCATGCAGCCATGGGTGTTTGGACCAACCTTATCACCACGCTGCGCAGTGTGCCATTTTTCAATTACCTGACCACCCATTTTCAATTGCTCTTTGAGAAAGCCACCGGAGTGTTTGAAGGCATCGCACTTGTAGGGCAAGGAGCGTGGCAAGTGCTCGGGGGCGCGGTCAGCTTTTTTATGTCGCCTTTCACCGTGGCTTGGACCTTGGCCAAAAGCTTTTTCAGTTTACTCAAAGACGGCCCCAGCGCGGCGATGGAAGTGCTCGGCACCATTCCTCAGCACTTTATCAACATTGGCCAGAGCATTAGCTCGGGACTTGGGATCGGCTTTGATGGGGTGACGCAATTTGCTTCCTCGGTGATGGATGTCATGGGCCAACATTTTTCGATGATAAGTGATGGGATTGATTGGCTTATCGACAAGTTCAGCCTCATTCCTGGTCTGGATTGGTCGTCAGAGACGGTCGATGAATTAAAAGTGCAGCGAGCCGCGCCTGCTGTGCATCCTCTGATGAATCCTGCGCGCCCGTCCGTGACTCAGCCGATCTCGGAATATCTGCAAGGTCAAGGGGGCCCGCGACAATCGGTTGCCACTTACATCAAGCAAGCCACTGGCACAGGGTACACCGATAACAGTCAAACCATGCACACCGGAGACATTGTGATCAAGCAAGAGCAACCTTTTACCCCTGATCAGTTAGCCGAATGGCAGGAGATGGCGACCCCATGAGCCCTCAATACATCGATTTATTAGTCAATGATGGCGGGATTGATTTTGATGCAGGTCAGCAACCGATTTACACCAGTGACCGTAACAGCATCGCTCAAGACATCAAGCACGCGATCATTGAAAGTGGTTTGCTGCGTGAAATGCAAGCCGAGAGAAACCGAGCCCTACGAGCCGACGTGTTGACGCGCATTGAAATGCTGGTTGAACAAGATAAACGCATTGTGCCAGGCAGCGCCGAAGTGACCGAACAAACCAGCGAGAAGATTTGGATCTTTGCCGAAACCGAGGTGTATGGGGCGATTCAATACGGAGTGACGTTATGAGTGTCAGACCCAGTGTGAACTTTCGCCAGTTATTGGCACAAGAAGGCGTACCCACCACGGAAGAGGCCATGGCCATTGAACTTCAAAAGCATGTGGTGGCCGCAGGCAGTCAGGTGTCCAATGACAGTCGAATGTCGCCTTTTTGGCGCTTAATCAAAGCGGTGGTGATTGCGCCTGCGCTTTGGTTGATTGATACCTTGCTGGCGGGGCATGTACTGCCCAATACCTTTGCGGCAACAGGCAAAGGGCGTTATCTCGATTTAAAAGCTTGGGATGTGGATTTGGTGCGAAAAGCCGCCACCAAAACTCGTGGCGCCATCACCTTTTACAAATCAACGCCAGATAACCCGCTGGTTGTACCCAAAGGAACGGTGATTGAAACCGAGCAGATAGAGCAAAAAGTGTATCGCCTGATGGTGGTTGAAGATGCGCTTATCCCTGCAGGTCAAGCACACGGCTTGGTTTTGTGTGAAGCCCAAGAGGCAGGCAGCGGGTTTAATCTGCCAGCGGGGTATTTTGCCATCATGCCCAAAGGCGTATCGGGCATTACGCATGCGGTCAATGAAGCCGATTGGATCACCGCGCTGGGCTCGGATTTGGAAAGTGATGAAGCCCTTTCTCTGCGAATTCGTAATCAATTCAGTGTGGTGGGGCGTTATCACATCGATGCGATATACCGCTCAATGCTGGCCTCAGTCGCAGGGGTGCGCAGCGATCAAGTGTACTTTCTTCATGACGCGCCGAGAGGACCAGGCAGCGCGAATGCCTATCTATTGATGGATGTGGGCCGCACACCAAGCCAACTGTTAAGGCAACTCAATCATTATGTGATGGGCGAAGGCCACCACGGTCATGGCGATGATTTGCTTTGCCTGGCATTACCAGAAACCGAGCATGATATTGAAGTGACCGTGACGGCCAAACCCAATACCTCGTTAGCACGCCAACATCAGTTGCATCGAGAGGTAGAAAATATGGTCCGTGCGGCGTTTCGTGAAAGCGATTCCTATCGCCAAGTGACGCGCACTTACCCCAAAAGCACGTTTTCATTCAGTAAATTGACCGAAGAAATTCACACTGAGCTCAATGCGGATTTGCTCAGCCTGAATTTTAACTGCAGTGACATTGTGAGTGCCTTGAGCATTCCGCGTTTGGCCAGCGTCGAGGTGATTGATGGAGGAGCATGACAAACAAGCGCCCACGCTGCCCAGTCGACAAATACCATGGTGGATGGACGGGAAGACGTTAGCGAAAAGCCTCAAAGAGCCGCACTTTCTTGCGGCCGGCTTACAACAATTTTGGGGCAAACTGCGCCGCGTGATGCTCTACCCACTGGCGCAGTTAGATCCAATGACCTGCAGCGAGCGATTGCTTTCGGTGCTGGCGTGGGACCGAGACATTACCCGTTTTTACCAAGAGCCGACGACCCTGTTTCGCAAGCGGGTGAAATACGCGTTCGTGAATGCCCGCGATGCAGGGGAGACGCACGGATTTATTGAGATCTTTAAACGACTTGGTGTGGGCGTGGTGGAGATTGATGAACGCACCCCAGGGCGGGATTGGGACATCATCACCATCCGTCTCAGCGACAAACAACTGGCCAATAATCATGATTTATTAGCCACCTTACTGCAGCAATACGGCCGAACGTGCCGACGTTATGAATACCAGGTGATCGACACAACCCCGATGTGCCTCACCGTCTCACCGCTGGATTGGGATCACCAATGCACGGTGGCAACGCTAAAGGAATAAACATGGCCCAGAGCATCATTACTCGTGAATTTGAAGCCTACAAAGCCCAGCAAGACGCGCTTGAGCAGCCTGTCATTTTAGATGAATTTGTTTTGGCGAAGGTACCAGGACTCGACCCTGATGAGCCGATTGACCGAGATGAAACCCTGCCAGAGCGCGAGCACATTGTGTATGTGGCTGGCGTCACTCAATCTGGCTACGTGAACCCCAACGCGGTGGTGTATTCGCTCATCATGGACACCAGAGTGGGGGATTTTCAGTTTAACTGGGTGGGGCTGCGCAACAAAGAAACGGGCCTGCTTGGGGCCATTCTTCATCTGCCCGAGCTGACCAAGTATCAATCCATTGCTGGGGTGCAAAACGGCAACGCCATCACGCGCTCAATCTTAATGAGTTATGAGGGCGCGCAGCGCATCACAGGGATCACAGTCGACGCGTCAACATGGCAAATCGATTTCACCGCCCGTTTATTTGGTCTCGATGAAATGGACCGTTTGGCTAATTTGGATGTGCTCGGCCCTGCTGCCTTTTTGGATGAAGGGTTTAAAGTGGTCCCGACGGAGCAAGGCTTTCAGGCCCTTGCAGGATGCGGCTATGTGGGTGGGCTACGGTGTTATTTAGATGAACCTCACGCACTGCCCGCGCTGACGCTGCCGTGTAGGCTCTATCTTGATGCCACTTGGAAAGGCCAGCCAACCAGCCAATGGCACTGTGAGTACGTCATCAGAGTGGCAGAAACGTTAACTGACTTTCACGATGAGGACGGTTACGCGCATTTTGTTGCGCCGATTGCCGAGATTAATGCACAGGGTGAAGTCACCGACCTGCGCTTTCTTGAAGGCTTTGCGCAATATTATCGGCAGAAACACGTCGACCGATTGCTCGATACGAAAATTGATAAAGCGGCCATCACGGACAGCACCAGCGACGCATCCAGCGAAAAAGTGGCCTCAGCCAAAGCGGTGAAAGACGTCGCTGAAAAAGTCCAAGAAGCCATAGCGCAGACCGAAACCAAACTGCCCAAAGCGGGCGGGACCATGACCGGAAATATCCGCTTTATTGATAATCAACAAGGCATCGTTTGGGAGCGCAATACCGATGGCGCGTTCATTAGATTTAAGAACGACAGCGATCAAGACACCGATTCGTTTTTGGAGTTCGGCACGCTGGATAATGGCAACGAATTCTTTAAATGGACCATTGATGGCATCGAGCGCGCCAGCTTAAAAAGCGATGGTTTTCGGGTGGCCAACACCATTTTTGAAGGGGGTACCGCACTCAGTAATAAGTATCTTGGCAAAACAGGCAAAGCCGCCGATGCTGATAAACTCGATGGCGTGGACTCAAGTGGGTTTGCTCGGGCGTACTCCTCCAGTCATGGCACAGGGGGTGGACACTGGAGCACTGCGCAGTTGGTCAGCTGGCTGAAAAGCAAAGGCTGTTTTAACCACCCGTATTGGATGATGAAAGCCTCTTGGGATTACGCGGGCAATCGACTGATTAGCGATACGGGCTGCGGCAAAATTCATCTGGCAGGCTGCGTGATTGAAGTGATGGGGCGTGAAAGTGCCTACACCATTCGAGTGACGACCCCAACCACCTCATCAGGAGGGGGCACCACCAATGCGGTGTTTACCTATACCAACCACGGGCCCGGTTATCATCCGTCATGGCGACGGGATTTTAATACCAGGCAAAAGCCAACTGCGGGTGATATCGGTGCTCTGACGCAAGCGCAAGGCGATGCCAGGTACTTAGGTAAAACCGCCAAGGCCAGCAGCGCGACGATCTCCGATAAAATAAAAATATATCCTTCTTCGACCACCAACTTTCACCCCATTGTGTGGAACAGTGTCAATATGCTCTACACCACAAACTCAGGCAGTGGCATGTCTTACCGCCCGAGCGATGGGTTTTCGAAAATCAAACATGGCCAAATGGCCGGATATTATTTAACCCATGACACCTCGGGAAAGATAAAACCTGCCAATGATAATAGGCGCAGTGCGGGCATGTATGGTTTGTATAACTCACACAAAATTGCCCACATTTGGTCGATGGGCGAAGCGTATAAGATTCATGACCGAGGGGCCAACTTTGGTAACTTACACGGCCTAGCTTACAAGCACACCAACAATGGCACAGGCGGCACCATGGCAGGAGGCCATCAAGCGGTGTGGTGTGAAAACGGCAGCCCGAAAGCGGCCATGGGTAGCCACGGGCTTTGGGGGCAACAGGTGTTTGATGGGGCAGGCAATAATCGTCAGCGGGTCTACAGCCCAAACAATCCGCCACCTGCACCGCCGCCAGGAGTCAAATGGGTAAAAGTGGCCTCTGGCTCACTCAATCATCGCCTTTTGAGCCATTCTAATGCTAAGCGTGAAACGGTCGTGACAAATTTCCCTTGCTCAGGTGGGCGACATCATACGAACCGATTTAAAGTGGTTATTACTACTTCTGGCAGCGGCGTTGTGACCCACGACATTCCAAATTGTTGGTGGAGTGCGAAAGCCGTGATACATGAAGAGCGCACACGCTGGAGTGGTGCCGCTTATGTGACGTTTGATGTCTATACCACCGGAGCCAATATTTTGAATGGTCCCACTTGGGGCAAAGTGACTGGCTGGGAACTGTGGGAGCTAAAATAATGAGTTATTATCAAGCGCTGATTGCGCATCAACCGAAATGTTATTACTTACCAAGCCACAAAGCGTTTGCCAATGTCACGGAGACCCCTGAGCACTTGCCCTCTGATGCGGTGCTTATCACGATTGAGCAGGCGATCGCCTTATCTGAAGAATGGCGGCAAGAGGCAAGCGAATGAATTGGCAATCAGGTCAATGGCGTTTACCGCCTTGCACGCAAGCCATTAAGGACGCTGCGCAGTCGGTGACCCAGCAAATCCCTGCCGAGCAAAATCAAGCGTTAGCCCGTTTGCGCGCCCTTGGCTCTAAAGTGGCGTTTACCCCGCCAAAACTCAGTGCCCAAGCCCAGCAACATGAGGGGCTAAGAGCAGAGCTAGATAGAGTGATGGCCAAAGGGCAAGCCTTGTGCGTGCATCCATATCAGCAAGACGTTGGCAGTAAACATGGCCGTGAGCATCATTTGACGGCGCGAACGGCAATACACGTTTTGGCAAAAAAATTACGAGATACCCACGATGGGCATCACCCCAAAGGCACCTTATATGGATTGGCTTGGATGCTCAGTGAAGCCAATTTAGCCGCGTTCGCCAGTGCCACGCGTCGTGCCTATGCGCAAACCGGATTACCCGAATTAGGCATGGTGAGCCGCCGAGCAAGCTGGGAACAAACCCAGCAAGCCGATAATTTGACTCAGCCACCGACCATCATTCAGCCGCGCTTGTTGCCCCGCGCTGATTTAAACGTGACACCATGGCGAGTAACGCGCCGTCAGATAAGCGGCCAGTTAGCCCAACTTGAATCCTTATCTCAAGGACAAGCCACGCCCGTGGATAAATTGGCGGCGCTGGCCCAAAAGCGCGAGCAACATCTGCAGCAGTTACAAGCGATGCCCACCTTTGGTGACGGCTCATTACACCGATTGCTCTATCAAGGTGAAGCGGGGGTGCTTGCGACGGTGCTCGAACAGTCCACACTGCCGAGCATCACAGGGCCTTATACCTTTGCGGTGCTGTTTTTAAGTGCGCACCCTCTTAACTATTTGATGGAGGTATTAGGATGACCCAAATTGCCTTAGATGCGGAAATCATCCCGCTTAATTCACCGCGTTTGGATTTGTCGATGGAACTCAAAGAAGAAGACATGAGCGGCCAAACCTCCGGCACGGATGGCAGTGAGCAAGGGGACAAAGGCATGGTGCTGTCGGTGACGGGCCTGATCCCGTTTAAAGAAGCCAAAACCCTCAAGCGTTTGATGGTGCTATCGAGACAAAAAGAAGGCGGCAAACGCAAGATTTATCGGATAGGAAACGAGCTGGCAAAGAGCATGACCATTCGCCAAGTGCGCTTTGTAGGGCGTGTGACCGCCGATGAACAAGAGCGATTGATGTCGTGGAAAGTGAGCTTCCAGCTTAGAGAGCATTTATCGGTTTCGGAAGTAAAAGAGCAGCGCGAGCAAGCAAAAGCCAAAGAGGCCAGTGTACAAAGTAATGACAGCACCAAGCCCGTGAAGCCTAAAGCCCATGCCGCGATTGATAATAACCAAGCCTCAGAGACGACCACGCGATTTGAGCAAGCTTTAAAGCAAGAGGAGCGGGAACTGCGATGAAATTAAACCAACGATTGACCATCAACGGTGAGCCTCAAGTGTTAGTCGATGCGCAGGTCATTCTTGAACTGTGCGCCGGAGGCCGAGCGACCTTTGTAGTGAAAGGCAAAGTAAAACCCAATGACTTGGTGCTGTTTGATATCGGCTATGAAGCGGAATTGGTGCGTTATTTTGATGGTTACGTGAGTAAAGCCCAGCCCGCGCAAAATGGGTTTACTCGGTTTATTGCCAGAGAGCGTTCGGGACTGTTGGCGTCAAGGTGGCCTGTCAGTATTCAACATGCGACCATCAGTGAAATCATTGAGCAGCTTAGTTTTGATACCGGCTTAGATTTTGTGTTACCAGAGCAAGATTATGTGTATGAACGCATCGCAAACTTTACCTCTCAAGGCAGTGGTTACCAATTACTGAGCCATCTTGGCCGAGCGTTTCAACTTGAAGACTTTGTGTGGTTTCAGCAATCTGATGGTCAAATCTATTTAGGCGAGTTTACAGAGAGTCGCTGGCACTCAAGGCCAATTACCATCGATCCTGCTTTGGCCAAGCGCGCAAAAAATGGGGAGAGCATGACCTTAGCGGTGATGCCTTCGGTTCGTCCAGGTGTGGTTTTCAATGACAAACGCATCACTCAAGTGCATTTGCAGCAGGGCAACATGACGCTGTACTGGGCGCAAGGGCCAACCAGTGAAAAGCGCAAAATGCATTACCTATTCCCTGAATTGGCCGCAGGTCATCACCTACCTAAATTGGCGCGAGTGGTGGCCATCACTGACCAAAGCCAAGCAGGCCAAGAAAATCACCCTTTTCGTCCCCGTTACGCGGTGGATGTTCAGCTCTTAGACCAGCATGGCCGTGATGATTCCTTGGTGCCGCTCTATAAAGCGGTCCCTTTGCCAACGGGGATTGGTGGGCCAGAGCAAGGTCAATTGGCGATGCCAACCGAGGGCAGCATCGTTGAAATTGCGTTTGCTTATGGCTGCAGTGATAAACCTTTTATTCGAACCGTGTTAGGTGATGGGTGGCCGCTGCCGAGTCTCGCCCCTGGTGAGCAAAGAACGCAGCAACGCCATGAAGTGTATTGGCATACGGATGCCGCAGGGCATCATCGCCAAAGTACAGACCAAACGCGTTTAATTGAGGCGTTTCAAATCACAGAGCGAGCCGAGCAGCACACCAGTGAATTTGGTTTGCATGAGCTTTTCACGGTGGAGCACAGCCAAGAGTTCATTGGGGGACAAAAGCGCATTGAGGCGATGGGGGCCATTGATGTTTTGGCAGGCGATGCCATGAACCTCGCCACATTAGAAAGCATGCATTTAGCCAGTGGTGGGGAATGGGCGCAAGTGATTGGCCAGTTACGTGATGTGGTGGTTGGCTTGGATGACAAACTGACGGTGCTTGGAAATCAGGTGATTAAGGTTGAGAAAGACATCGAAGCCAGTGCGAAGAACATGCGCTTTAGCGCTGACCTTATCACCATGAATGGGGGCAAAGGTGTGGTGCAAGGCGATTGTATTTGCGCATACACGGGCAAACCTCACTCTGATTTATCTTCAACAGTTAAGGCGGGTAAATAATGGCATTAGATAAAACGTCACTGACAAACAAACTCGTTAAAGAGTTACAAGCGAGAGGGTTTGAGACCAATGGCCCACACGCGAAAAGCGCCGCGATGGCCGAAGCGATTGCCCATGCAGTGATAGATGAAATCACGCAAAATGCTCAGGTTACGGTTGACGCTGGGAGTTCTGCAGGTAGTTATCAAATAGAATGATCACCATAGCTTAAAAACAAATGATGTAAAGCACCCAAGTCGGGTGCTTTGTTGTAAGTGCAACATTATCTTACAATTAGTTTAATGGTATGTAGATGAGGTATTGATCTGGCTCATTAAATTATTTTAATAAAATCTGTATAAGTGTGAGTTGATAATAATTGAATATTATTTATCAATATCTTATCGATTTATACTTATGGTTTGATTGTTATTTCATTTAGTAGAAATTATTACAAGTGAATACGATTATTCTTCTTTGATTTTGGTTGATTTCTAAAGTTGATTTATTAATGAAAAATAAAATAGTTAATGAGTTAAATGGCTATAAAATATTAGTTTTAAATAAACTAGGTTCTGGGGGGTTCGGCATGGTCCATAAGGTTTTTGCATATGGAAACTGTGAGCCATTAACAAAGCTCTGTGCTCGAAAAATATATTCTCCATCTGGAAGCAATAATGATAGTGAAATAAAAGAAATAGCTGGATTAGAGCAGAGATTTGTTCAAGAAGCGACTATTCAATATCAGCTAAGCCAAGAAAATTCAAAGTACATAGCACCGATAATTCACTTAGAGTTAGATAAAAACCCACCATTCTTTTTCATGAAACTCGCAAAGGGTAACCTAGAGGATATGATTCAAAAGGGGATGGATGAAAAGTTAAAAAAGAAGGCAGTACTTGATATATTGCATGCCGTGAAATTCATACATGAAAACCGATATGTTCATAGAGATCTTAAACCTGCCAATATCTTATATTATGCTGACTTTACGTTTAAAATTACCGATTTTGGCTTAGTTAAAGATTTGAAAGAGGATAGAGCCACTTATCAAACTGACATTAGAATAAGTAAAATGGGAAGTGGTCGCTATGTAGATCCCGATGTTGCTAATAATAAAGAGAAATTTAATTTTCAAAGTGATATATACTCTATTGGCATGGTTATACTGGATATATATGGTGGAAAGGATGCGCCTAGCTCTATTAAAAATATTACTGAAAAGTGTACGAAATACTTTCAGGCAGACCGATATAATAATATTGATGAATTACTTGAAGATTTCAATTTGACAATAAATGAAATAGGGTGCAATTAAATGATTCAGTTACTAGAAGTAAGTAGTTTTAGCTATTCAAAGCCAATGAAGGTTGAAAATGAAGATTTTCTATTACAGCCTATATACGATAGTCAATGTAATTTAGTTTTTGCGATAGCTGATGGTGTAGGGTCTATAGCTGGTGCGAGCAGCGCATCTAAAAGTGCAATCAAATCAGTCGAGAATAGTGTAAGTGAAGGTAGTTTTTCAACTCAATCCGCCTTTAATTTAGCAAAGAAAAATATTAACGAGTTATCATTAATAGATAGCAACTTTGCTACGGCGGCTACAACACTAACAACTGTATATGTAACAAGTAAAGAGATTATTATTGGACATGCAGGAGACTGTAGGGTTTATATAAAGAAAGGTAATAAATTAAAGCAGTTGACTAGAGATCACACCCGATACCAAGAAATGATAGAAGAAGGTGAGCATCCGGTCAAAAAAATTAATGAAAGAAAGGAAAGGTTATCCAGTGTTATAACAAAAGCATTATCATCTCAAATTGAATTAGACTATGAAATTACAGTGGTAAAAATAGATGAATTTATTGAAGATGGAACGCTGCTATTATCTATCATGTCTGATGGTGCTTATGATTATTGGCATCATAGGCCAAGGTTCTCGGATCTAACAATGTCAACGCCCTCTGCATTTATAAACAGTTTGCGGAAAAGAATTGAACGAAGAGGGCCAAAAGATGACTACACCTGCATGAATGTTAAAGTTGAAATCAAATAAGCTTATTACAAATCGTTAGGGGTGGGTGTCTTAATTAGTTATGTTTTTACTTAGCTGATTGAGGCGAGATAGCTCAAACTTCATCATTTAACTTTTCGACAACCTGATATTAATTGAATTACAGATTGTATTAGGCGCCCTAATAGGGCGCTTTTTTGTAAGCAAGTTACAGCAAACGTATGAAAATGAGAATAAATGAAAAGAAAATGGCGGAAATTGCACAACCTCTCCCCGCCTGCGCGCTTTTCGATCTAAGTTTTTCGCAATTCCTAAACGTCGAAATCTGCCTATCACCGCGTCTCTGAGTTTATCAAACGAAGCCTTACCCATAGCTCGATTTGGAGAAAATTAAAGCCGCTTAAAATGGCTTACAGAGCGTTTTTAAAAATTTCAAAAACTGAAAAACTTTCAGTTTTTTTGAAAAAAAAGCACAAATACAACCTCTCCTAAATTGTCTTAAGTTATTGAAATTATGTGGATGATCTTACTTTCTGTCGGTTTTTAAAAGATCTCATTTAAAGACGATGGATCTCTCTAAGGATCAGGAGAGGTAAGAGTAACGGGGCTGCAAGGTGGGTTTAAATGAATATATTTTTTCAAAATTGATCACCTCAAGAAAAGAACAGAACATCTCTATCTTAAGAGTATGCTGACAGAAAATGTGATTTTTTGCGATAGAAAGGATTTGTCGAGACGATAAATGATCTGTTTTGCGACAGAACACCCAGAATGCCATACTATAAATTGAGGGCAGAAGAAATATTAGGTAATTTATTAAAAGTTAAAGATTAGTTGCATATAATTTCTTTTGATGTTGCTCGGTAATTATTTTAGTTGTCAGTAAAAATTAATAGTACAAACAGTAGTGAGTACTTGGAGGTAAAATGAAAAAAGTATTTATAAGTTACTCACATAAAGATGAATCTCTTAAAGACGATCTCGATGAACATTTAACTATGTTAAAAAGAACTAATATTATTTCGGTCTGGCATGACAGAAAAATCTTAGCAGCAGAGGATTGGAAAGACCAAATTGACACTAATTTAGAAAGTGCAGATATAATAATACTTCTTGTCAGCCCGAGCTTTCTTGCATCAGATTATTGTTATGATAAGGAAGTAAAGCGTGCGATAGAGAGGCAAGAGCAAGGATCTGCACAAATAATTTCGATAATTTTAAGGCCTTGTGATTGGAACTCATGTGAATTTTCTAAATTTCAAGCAGTGCCTAAAGATGCAAAAGCGATTACAACTTGGGAAAATACAGATACAGCATGGTTAGATGCAATTAATCGCATTAAAGAGCATATTAATGAGTTTAAACCAAAAAAAAACTTGAGATCGTAGAGGTTAATAAAACTAATATTACGCCCCAAAAAAAAATACTAGAATGGGCCAACGATACTGAAATATCATTGACCCATAGAAAAGTAAATAAAATTACTCTTTCTAGTATATATGTATTTCCTGATCTTGATTTAGAGCCTACAACTACTAAAGATATAGATTTAGTAGATATAAAGAGTTCGAGAGTGATTCTTGAAAGACCTGCTTGTTATCTCCTATCTGGTGAAGAACAGCAGGGCAAGACATCGTTATTGAAGAATTATTATTTAAAATTTTTATTGTCTGAATATTTACCTATATATATAGATGCTAAAAATATTAAAAAATCAGATATAGAGATTTCTATAACAAAAGCAATAAATGAACAATATACCAACCTTACATATAAAGATTATTGCAGTAAAAAAAATAGAGTTATTCTATTAGATAATATCGATGAAATTCAGTTAAATAAAAGATACAGAAGTGTATTTCTTGAAAAGCTTAATGAAATATTCCCGATTTCAATTATGACGTGTCATACTTCATTCAAGTATGTATTCAGCGATATTCCTGAACTTGATTCTCATGCAAAAGCAAATATATTAAGTTTAGGTAATAAAAAAAGAGAGGAGATTGTTAGGAAATGGATTTCTCTTGGTATAGAGGAGTGTATTGAAGATATTGATTTATACTCACAATGCGATGATTTAAAATCTCGCTTGAACACTGTTATTAAAAATAATATTGTTCCTTCTAAACCTATATATGTATTAATGTTATTACAGATGTTTGAAGCAAATGCGCAATTAAACCTTGATTTGACTTCATATGGGCATTGTTATCAGCAACTCATATATCAATCCTTTGACAAGGCAAAAATAAATAAACATGAGTTTGAAAAGTATTTAAATGTACTTACAGAATTGGCTTGGTGGATTTTTGAGTCAGAAACAGAACCAAGCAAGAAACAATTAGATGATTTTTTTGTTGAATACTGCAAAAAATATCTTGGTGTAGATCGTGAAGTGGTTTTGAAAAAACTAATCACTCATTCAATTTTAAAAGAAGATGACGTTAAAGTTAGCTTTAAGTATCCATATATTTACTATTATTTTGTTGGTAAGAAATTTGCAGATTCTTACTTCGACTCTAAAGATGTTAAAGAACAGGTAAACAAGCTATTAGAACTTATACATAGAGAAGATTTTGCAAATATATTAATATTTATTACCCATCATACCAAAGATTCTTGGGTGCTAAGTAAGATAAAGCAAGTATTAAAAAAACTATTTTATGATCAGGATGTAGCTACTCTGCAAAAAGAGCGATTGTCATTTATGGATGAGTTTATGAAGAAAATTCCCGAACTCATACTCGAACAAAGAGAAATTCAAAAAGAACGGGATGAATACAACCAGAAGCTTGATGATATTGAACGAAAGCACGTGCCTGAGAAATCAGTTAAAGAGGACGCTATTGAAACTCCAGATATTCTTGCTAATATTAATAAAACTTTCAAAGGGATGGAAATAGCAGGCCAAATAATAAGAAATAGACATGCAAGTTTAACGAAAGACTTATTGGCTGACTTAGCAGAATGTAGTATATCCACTGGTTTAAGATTTCTTGAATATTTTATTAAGATATCAGATTTGTCCAAAGATGAAATTAAAAAAATGATAACTAATCATTTAGTAGAGTTCCCTAATCTAACAGATAAAGAAGTAGAAAAATTCGCAGAAGGTGCATACCTTCATTTAACTTACGGTGTAATAAGTGCTGTTGTTAGAAAAATAGCATTATCTGTTGGTTCGAAAGAAGCTCTAGAGATCTATAGCTATCTAGAAGAAAAGTCGGATACACCTGCATTTTACCTTATTAATTTAGCAATAGAGCTTCAATTCAATAGATCTTTAAAAATTGAGAATGTGACAAAATGTAAGACTAAACTTCAAGACAACCCTGTATGCACAAGAATTTTAAAGGAAATGATAGTTCAACATATATATATGTTCCCTGTTGATTATAGGGAAAAACAGCAACTTTCAGAGCTACTCGGCATTACAATTCAAAAGCAGCGTATAATGGATAGAAAAAGAATTGCTAAGGAAGCATAAATGATATTATCTGAAGGTAGTATTTAGGTTAGTATTGTGCCTTTAATGAGCATCTATACATCCAAGATCACAAATAATACATAGGGAAAGTAAAAGCTCCTCTATCTCCTAAAATTGGCTACACAGGCTTCGGTGTCGCCACTTTATCGCCAATCAATCATTTGAATGTGATTAAGCTATTGATTAATATAGATTTTGATTTTCTTGGTTTAGATGATCACATCTTAAACCATCCCAACCGATAGTTTTACTTATCAACCTCTTAAGCCTATTGGAAAAGCCGATCAGCCCTCCGTTTCTCAGGTATTCAAGTTTTACGTGGACATGCCATTGTCCACGTTAAAATCCATCTTCTAACTTTCCCAACGTGCTGCGTGATGGATGCATTTCTCACGAGCGGAATAATGAAATTGACATAATTAGCAATGATGAGTTTGCCTCACCGACGCTTTTAAAATGATTTTTAAGCGATTATAGTTGTGAAGCGATAACTCTAAATATGAAAAGGAATTCACTTGCTGCTTATGAAGAAGTTTTACCTATTGTGTATTTTTATTTTTACTCTATCAACAAAAGCTTATTCTACGGAAAACTGTAATAAAATAGAGATCCCTTTAAAACTAGATAAATTTAACCTTCCTTATTTAACTTTAACGATCAATAAAAGAGAGTATCAAGCGCTCTTTGATTTAGGCTCTTCATTTAGCATCCACATACCAAAGGAACAAGTCAGCAATTTTAATCAACTAAAGTATACTGGTGAAAAGATTAGAAGTATGAATCTTGATGGTGACATGTCATATGATAGCGAGTTTATCATCTCTGAACTATTCATCAGCTGTATGTCTTTTAAAGATCTGAAAGGTGTAGATTTTAAGCCCTGGGGAGTAACGGTTACTAAAAATGGAGAACAACCAAGCCAAGAAGCGAATCAGCTCGTTATAGGCAAAGGGCTGTTTACAGGAAAAGTATTAACGATTGACTACTCAAAGAATAAACTCGTTGTAGAAAATCATGCAGAAGTCAGAAAAAAACGCGACGAACTTTCATTTCCGTTTAAAGGTGAAGCTGAGGGAATCACGGTACCTTTGCATTCTAAAAATAAAGCTTACTCGATGGTGTTAGATACTGGGGCATCATCGTCATTCTTTGCTTCTCAAAAAGTTGATCCTAAAGAAAAGATAAACGTCTGTGATATGGATTTAGGGGAAGGTTTAGATTGCCGAAACATAAAAACAGACTTCAATATCGCAGGCAAGATTCCTTTTAAAAGTGATGCCTTACTTTATCCCTTTGATGATGAGTTTAGAATGGACGGTATATTAGGGACTGATTTTTTTAAGTCTTTTGTTGTGAAAATTAATTTCCAGTCAGGCAATATGAGTTTAATAAAGGTTGAGTAGTCATATTACTTCAGTTTTTATTTGCTTGGAAATCAGGTGATTAAGGTTGAGAAAGACATCGAAGCCAGTGCTAAGAACATACGCTTTAGCGCTGACCTTATCACCATGAATGGGGGTAAAGGTGTGGTGCAAGGCGATTGTATTTGCGCTTACACGGGCAAACCTCACTCTGATTTATCTTCAACGGTTAAGGCGGGTAAATAATGGCGTTAGATAAAACGTCACTGACAAACAAACTCGTTAAAGAGTTACAAGCGAGAGGGTTTGAGACCAATGGCCCACACGCGAAAAGCGCCGCCATGGCCGAAGCGATTGCCCATGCAGTGATAGACGAAATCACGCAAAATGCTCAGGTCACGGTTGACGCTGGGAGTTCTGCAGGTAGCTATCAAATAGAATGATCTCCATGGCCTAAGACCAAATAATGTAAAGCGCCCAATGTTATAACAAAGCGAAAATGTGCATTTCTTTGGGCGGTAGAGGTTGTCAGGATATTTCAGAAACAGTATTGTGAGTTTGCTCAAAGAGGGGGATATAATGATGAATTATGTAATTCAACGACCTTGAGATATTTATGCCCGTATCCCTTGCATCCCCCGTATCCCCCGTATCCCCCGTATCCCCCGTATCTGGGACAGTAGGTCAAAATCCTTCCCATTTTGCCTCCAATGTGAAAAGTATACGAAACAGTCCTCGTTTTTTAACAAGTATGGAAGATAATAACGTATTGCACTTGGACTTATTTTCTATAAAAGATGGTACATCAGAAGATGCATCAGATGTGGTTCCGTTTGATTTTTTTCCTACAGATGATGATTTAGTAAGGCACGCGAGCTCTGATGAATATGTGGTTTTGTGGAGAGGTACTAATCGTGTGCAGGCTGAAAATATATTGCAAAATAAAACAGCATCAGGTGTTAGTAAAAATGACGTAATCGCTATGCCTGAATTGAAACCCAAAAAAAAGATACCTTCAAGGTATGCGAAAAAATCTCGTTTTCATGATCAAATAGGGAGAGGAAGAAACTTACCTGAATATACAGCAAGTAAGGATGTGGGGAATGGATATGCACGAGATCACTATTTAGTTGTTGTTGAGGTTAAGCGAAGCTTATTAACTCAGGGAAGCCGATCTGAATCTGGTTGGATCTTGGAGCCTAATGCTAATGTTAAACCGATAGCCGTTGTAGATTGTACATTAGGAAAACCTGAGCCATTTACACCAAATGGATCATAGTAAACATAATATCCGAATTGCGATTTTTAGAAAGACCGCCAATTGGCGGTCTTTCGTCTATCTTGTTGTTACACGATCACGCTCGTTCGAGGTAGATTTAACGTAACGACACTTAGTCCGCACTCCGATTCAGACACAAGAACGGCTCCCGATTGGGAGCCGTTCTTCGCTACGAAGTCACTCGATTGAACATAACAGGAATAATAAACACAAAAAAAACAGCCCTGCTTAAAATGTGAGTTTTGAGCAGTGCTGGATATTTCAGAAATAGTCACAAATAGTCACACGACGTCAATTCTGGGATGTGGATAATAACAATGTAAATTAAATCTAAGTTGATGATATGAAAAGAAACTAATTCTGGAGTATTTTTTGAAAGTTGATAAATTGGCTTCAATGTTTGAAAATTTGGCTAGGGAAAGTGAAGGTGCTAATAATTCACTGCAAGTTAAACAAACTCGTAATGTACTCGCTTCCTCTGTAAGGGAGAGGTTTAACATGCCCGCCACACGAATAAACGGTTCACCTAAACTGGTAGATATTGGAGTAAAATTAGATTCTAAGGGTCGGGATAAGAAGATTGCTTTTATGAGTGAATTGAACAAGAAGTTAGGAAGTGGCCCTGTTCCTCCCCAAAAAAAGGAGCAAAAAAAGCCGATTACAGAGGGTGTAATTAAACAGAATGTCTCTTCTTGTTTTGAAAATTTAACAACACAAAAAATAGTGGCTAATGTTGGAGGTACACTTATACCGCCTCCACCTCCACCTCCGCCTTTATCTAAGGTAAGCACCCCAAAAAGAAAAGGAGAGTGGGCTAAAATTGACGGGAATGTACTTGATAAAGCAAATAAAGAAAAAGCAACAAATGATGCAGCTAACAAATTCAAGGCGTCTACTTATGTTGCCAATCATGCAAAGGTAACTGGTTCGTCAGGTATGATGGAAGAGCTGAAGGCTAAGATTTTATCTCGAAAAGATAATTAACCATAATGTTCGTTGTGCCTAGGCGGTCGATTTAACGTAACGTCACTTAGTGCACATCGAGATTCAGATAAAAAACACCTCCAGAACGGAGGTGTTTTTGCAAAGAAAACATATGAAAAGTTCATATTGAGCTGCCTTATGGGTATAGAACAGGTTTTAGATATGTGTAGTTTTTGCTTGAATTTAACGGGAAATAATTACTAATACGAAAAAATAATATATTTTTTAGGCAATAAGAATACTTGTGGCTCTATTTTATCGTTAAAGTGTAATTTAAATAATATGATAAATGGTTTTTTAAATAAAATCACAAAGATAGTTTCCTAGATATGTTTCTAAGCCATTGAAAGTAAATAGTCAGACTTGTTTTTGTCATCTTTTGAAAGATCTCATTTAAAGGTGAAGGATCTCTTTAAGGATTAGAAAGAGTTAGAGAGGCAGTGTCTCAAGCGGGTTTTAAGTAAATGTATTTTTTCAAAATTGATTGCTCACAAAAAGAGAGTAACGCAGGTTCCTGATCTATAAATTACAATGACAGAAAGTGTAGTTATTTATGATTTACTCATGTTTGATTCTCCGAAAGTGATTTTTACTCTATAAATCGTTCTAAAAGCGTCAGGATTTTCAAAGGGTTATGGGTTTATAGAGCTGCTCTAAACAAGCGTCCAAATATCCGCTTAGAGCGTTTTAGGAGGCCTGAGAGGGGATAGCAAAGTCGAACATTTGTCATAATAGGAATCATATACAACAAAAATCAGGATCAGAAGGTAGCTGTAGAGATTTTTCAGCATATTTCAGAAATAGTCTCGTGATATTGATGGCAGGGAGAGGATAATGATAAAAAATCTATAGTCCAATGATTTTAAGTACTTACTTCATGCCAATAATAGATTTAAATAATATACGGTCAATGTTTGCTTTAAATGTTACAAACAAGCAACCAGATAAATTTGAAAATTTAGAAAATGTTAAATCAATTAAAAATTTTACAGATAAAGAATTTAGACAAAAGAAAGAAAATCAAAAGAAAGAAAATTTAGGACACATATCCAGATTTAAAGCTAATTTCAGTAGTAGTCATGGGCGAGATAAAAAAAGTTATCTAAGGTCCCTCTAACTATTGAGCTTGTAACTAACTCATCCAAAGATGCTAAAGAAATGTGGTTACGTGATCCTAAGAGAAATAAATTTAGTACAGTTGAAATATCGCGGAAAAAAAGTGACGATATTTCAACTGTAATTCAAGGAGAATTGACACCGTTAATTGGAAAGGGGATTATCGATAATAATGGATCTTGTGATCGCTTACCTTTCTCTATCTCCCATGTACAGAATGATGCGAAAAGGCAGGAAGTTCGTGAGGAATCAGCTGCAAGTAAACCAGGACTGGCTTATTTCACAGGAAAAAATGTCACTTCGGCAGAAATGTTGCCAGGAAGCCCAATAGGCCAATATTATCATCAAACACAATTCGAAGATAATTTGAATGTTCTGGAGATCGATAATGGTGACAAAGGTACTTTTAGAATATCATTTGATTTAAATAACGTGAAAGAAGGTGAGCCGCTATTAATTCATGGTGGGGCATTATCAGGATGTTCAGTAGTTTTTGCAACTAAAATGAATAAACTATTTGCGCTGCATGCAGGTCAGCATGAAAATGAAAAGACTGTATGGGTTACTGGTGAAAAGGGGGCTGAATCAATTGCAAAAAGTATAGCGTTGTTAACCAGTGAGGATCCAAGTAATATCCAGTGTGCCAATAACCAAGAGCTCGTAAGTTACTTATCTAGCAAATTTGACCAATCTGTACTTGTATATTGTGGTGACGATAGGCCTCTTACAAGTGAACATAATGTAAAGTACTTTGATTATGACTCAACCCCTGAAAATAAAGATCCCCGAGTAGGTAATGCATTGGCTTTGGTCAGCAAAAAGCAAGGCAAAATCAATGTCCAAGTGTTAGGGGATGATATGGCTGTAGATAAAAATAGTTTTGAAACCCGCTCGATAAGTAGTGCGATGTTCAGTTTAACCCCAAAATTGTGATCCACAATCGAGAGTTACTAATTATCTTTGATGAGTAAGATTAAACTCAAGGCAGATGAAAGAGGGCGATACCCGTAGATATTCATATCTATTACCGTGCTTTTTCATCTGGTGCAGGTGGCCTATTTAAGGGTATTGTGCCCGTTTACCAGGCAATATGAGTTTAATAAAGGTGGAATAGTAATGTTTACTTCAGTTTCTATTCGCTTGATAACATAGGTGTTGTATAAAGGCAGGGACTTTTTTGGCCAGATACTTTCTAGAGGGATAAAAAGCATACAAGACGAGATCTTCAGGTTCGAGTTCGAGTGGGATAACTTGCAGTGTGCCTGATTCGATTTCTTGCCTGCATAAGTCGACAGGCAATATCGCGAATCCCACCCCTGCCAATGCACCTGCTTTCGCAAGTTGGCCGCTGTTGACTTTAAATGTCGATTTGACTCTTTGAGTTAATGGTTCACCCGTTGTGCTTTTAAATACCCAAGGTGTACCATTCAGTGCAGTAAAGCTAGTAATGCAAGGTACATTTCTTAAATCAGTCAGTCTAAATGGCTTATTGTGTGTTGTTAACAGTTGAGGGGAAGCTAGCACAGCACTTGGCCAGCGCTTAATTTCTTTAGCTATCCAATTATTGTCTTTGAGTTTGCCTCGCTGAAAACTCAAGACGACGTCAAAGCCATCGAGAAAATCTTCTTTAGGGTTGAGCGTGGTATCACAGCATACGGAAATAGCAGGATATTGAGTAAAAAAAGAGACAACGGCTTGCGCTAACTCGGGTGAATCTGGCATGAGAATATTAAGCTGTCCTACTACTTCAACAGACGGTTGTGACACTTCCTCAAGCACATTATTCAGCTTTTCTAGTATAGGCTGCGTATGCAGATAAAGGTGTTCTCCAGCCTCTGTTGGTGAGATTTTTCGCGTAGTTCGATCGAATAATCGAATATCCAACTGTGCTTCGAGTAACGCAATATGCCGGCTTACATTCGAAGTCGGCAAACATAAAAATTCCGCCGCTTGCTTAAAACTTTTATTTTCATAAACACAGAGGAAAGTCTTCAGCCATTGTTGGTCAACTTTTTCTAGCACTTTGTTCATCCCATATGGTTGGATAATAAAACCAATAATCAGCACTTTATTACTTAAAACAGCCCTTTACAATGTTTGTTCTTTAAGTTGCTGTAAAGGTTTCCAATGAGCTGGTTAGCGAATCTCCTAAATAAAAAAAATATCATCAGTACTCGTAAAGCTAATGTTCCAGAAGGGATTTGGATCAAATGTACTCGCTGTGAGCAGATCTTGTTCCACGTCACTTTAATTGAGAACTTAAATGTGTGTCCTAAGTGTCAGCATCATATGAGAATGACCGCACGCACTCGGTTAGAGAGCTTTTTGGATACTCAATTACGGGTTGAGATTGGATGTGAACTTGAGCCGCAAGATGTTCTCAACTTCAAAGATAAAAAGCGTTATCAAGAGCGACTCGCTATGGTACAAAAAACTACAGGCGAGAAGGATGCTCTAGTCGTAATCAAAGGTGAGGTATTAGGAGTACCTGTTGTCGCTTGTGCCTTCGAGTTTGCTTTCATGGCTGGTTCAATGAGTTCGGTGGTGGGGGCTCGTTTTGTCGCTGCAGTGAATGCGGCTTTAGAAGCGAATTGTGGATTGGTGTGTTTTTCTGCGTGTGGCGGTGCTCGAATGCAGGAGTCTCTAATGGCGCTCATGCAAATGGCAAGAACAAGTGCGGCTTTAAAACAGCTCTCTGATGCAGGTTTACCTTATATCTCTGTGTTGACTGATCAAACGTTTGGCGGTGTTTCCGCTAGTTTAGCGATGTTAGGCGATATTAATATTGGAGAGCCTGAAGCGAGAATTGGTTTTGCTGGCCGTCGTGTGATTGAACAAACGGTGCGAGAAACATTGCCAGACGGCTTTCAGCAAAGTGAGTTTCTTATAGAGCATGGCGCTTTAGATATGATTATTGATCGTCGAGATATGCGGCAGACAATTGGTAGGCTGATGGCGAAAATGACCAATACAACATTCAGTAATATTTAAAAGAGCAGCAGAAGAAAAGTAATACGGAGCATACCCTAGTGACTTCTCTGGTTGGTTCCAGAGCGATGTTGTGAGCCAAATTCAGGTAAGCTAGTGAAGCAGAATAGACGATACCTTCCAAGCTAGTGTAGAGTGAATTGAAATGCGCATAATTTTATAAATCATTATCAGAACATCGTAAATTTCTGTTAGCTTTTATCTCATTACTAGGATATTGTCAGATAATGAATATTTTATGTATTGTCTTTTTTTGTCGTCTTTATTGAAGCACATAGTGATATTTATGTTTCCATAAAGATGGAATTTAAAGCTACCGCACATCATTAATGTGAAGATAATAATTTGGAGATTTAAAATGTCACACTGGACCGATTTTTTCCCTTACTTTGCTATGGCTATTAAGCTAATTGCTCTTGGTATAGCAGGCTTTTTTGCGATTAAATGGCATTTTGATCAAGAAAAAATAGCTCAGGCTAAGAAGGCAAAAGATTCTGCTGAATCACAGAGCTCTGTATGAGTTTATGCCTAAGTGATGACTCCAACCGCCCAATAGTGGCGGTTTTTGCTATTTTAAGAGACAACAAATTTAAGAGACAAAAAAATGGAAATGTATGTTTGATAAAATATTGTCTTTTTATATGAGCTAACATTAGCTATTAATGTTATAAATCCTGCGAATTTAAATCCAAAGAAGATAAAAAATAGATGAAATTAATAAGGTTCATGCTTGTTGGTGTGACTTTGTGTGTTGTTTATACTGGCAATGCTTGGGCAATTATTAGTGGGGAGCCCATCGTTTGGGCTGAGAACGACAACCTGGTGTCTTTGTTTGAGTGTAGCGGAACACGAATAGGCCGTAACCATGTACTGACGGCGGCACATTGTTATGATCATGGTCATAATCCCCATTTTTTAGCGGATGCCTACCATCAATATGCGCAACTCCTTGTTGACCGTGTCGCCATTCATCCTAATTACACTGCAGAGTCTCTCAGTGAGGATGTTGCGATAATTACGTTATCGAAAGTAACAGATGTAGCAAGAATACAGTTTTTTAAGGATCTGACTTTACCAACCGATGTCGAGAGCGAGAATATAACCATCGATGGTTTTGCAGGCACCCTTGCCCCCAAGCGTGCAGATTATACTCTATATAAGAGGGATGGTAACTTTCCATTCAATATCGAAGCGGTAAAAGGAGGAGTAGCGCAGACTGAAGGTGGGGACTCTGGCGCTGCATGGGTCAATCAACAAAATGAAATTGTTGCCGTTCATCAATCGATAGGGACGGAAACAATTACTGCAACTGACCTACATTTTGCGGCTGATTTTATTTTAGACACAATCAATGGCTGGCATTACCCTACAATCGCAAACATCTCTGGACATACGACGATTGAAGTTCAGTCTTTACACCGTGATATCATTTCAGACAGTGCTTATACCGTGGGTGGTGCGATACTTAATGTTGAGGACAGCACTTGCTTAAAAGGGCCGATTAAACCTTTTCAACGTTGTACTTACGTTCTCGAAAGCACAGGCAATAAAGGGTTGCTGTATTTATCTGACTCAGAAGTGATTCGATTAAAAAGGGGAGTTCCTTTAAATAATGGCTCCATTGACAGTGTTAAGCCCGCTCCAATCGAGGAGGTTCAGCAACCAAGTGCGAAACAACCTCATAGCAAGTCTGGTGGTTCAATAAGCTTTTTTCCTCTGGTGGTTTTGCTAGTGTTTGGCCTTGTACGTAAAAAATTAGCTCTTTAATTTCATTGTTGTTTATTGACTTTTATGGATTTTCTACCATATTAAAGATTTTGTAAAATGAGCATCAACCCAAGCACTTGGAAGTGACTTGGGTATATTAATCAAGTTAAGGAAAACACAAAATGAAAGTTAAGAGTTGGTTACTTATCGCATTACTACCGATATCCTCCTATGGATTTGCAGAATCAACACATGTTTATTGTGCCGATTTAGAAGCAAATGTGTGGGAGTGGTTATACGACGAGAACGGCGATTATGTTAGTATTGAAGGCCAATGGGGCGCACACATCCTAGATGAAGATAATGCTTTCGGATATTTCTCCGTCTCTGAGCCAGATTATCGTGAAGTGGCAGCAAAGTGTTATCGATTAGGTAAGGTGGCTCACCCGGCCGACAATAGATTAAGTAACTGGTACTTATTTCAAGTTCAACTGTCGGAAGGTGGGGTGATGTTCTCCCGTGGATATTTTACTAAGCTCGATCCACCATTTGCACCTTCGAAGCCACTTTAGATCTGTCGAGAGGCATATTATCCAGCTAATATGCTTAGCAATACTAGAGCTGTACCCAAGTAGCCGATGTTACTTGGGTATATTTGAACCCAATTTATCGAGATCATCACAATAGAAGGGACCACTGAACTCTAATAGTGCTTGCGGCATAGTGATAGTTTCTACGAGTTGTCTGTTCTCGAATAACGTTACGTTGACCTTTGCTTTCATCGATTTCATGTATTTTTGTTCCCCACCAAAAATAATGACAGATGGAAAAGCAAGAGGATAGAAGTCAGAAAGGTCGGACATAACTTCCATGACCATGCTTTGGTTGAATTTATTCATTTCGACTTTCAAATAACCCGCACAGCTATCGATCTCTCTCTTTACTGAAAGGTTGCCTATAGCAGGGTAAAAAATCAGATCGTATTGATCTGAAATATACCGACCTGCCCATAATTCAATCGATGAGGTGCCGATTTGAGCTCCGGTGAACATATAATAGAGTTCATCTGAGAGTCCCATGGTATAGACCATCCCTGCACTGGATTCTTTGTCATACCAGCCTTTATCTAACTGTGCATAGCCTCGTCCGGAGAAAGACTCTTCACCGTTAAAAAAATGGTATTGAATGGGTGTCCCAACAGTATAAAGAAACCATTTACCGCCGACACCGGGAATATCTGGAATGAAGCTAAATGGAGTTTGTCCTGGGTTTCTTCCCGGCCAGTAATGTGCATGTTCACCATCCCAACTCATGGAAAAGTGGAACTGATCATAATTGACATTCACTGTGTGCTTATTGGCGCTAATAACGCCGGGGATCTCGTAATGAAATTGTTCTGCATCGTCAAAGCCCTCTAGGATCAAATCATCACTGAATATGTCGTACTTGATGGTTTTGCCGTTAATCGGTGTAAAAGCGAGATGAACATAACCTTTTGGTGTGGGTTCAGTAAAATCAGGAGCGATGTAAGTCTGTAAACTGATTTTAAAATAACCCACCTCAGGAACAGAAATATTATAGAACCATTGCTCAGCCCAAGTTTGCTCTGAACTAGGTTGGTGAGGACGAATGTCGTCGAGAGTCGTTGCTAAGCTGTTCAATGATAACAATGAGCACCACAGAAAAAGCAGGGAAGATAATATGCGCATATATAAGATTGCCTTGTTTAGCGGGTGGGTATTCAAGCGTCGAACTCCTGTCAACGCTTGAATAAATGATGATGAGTTATTACCCATCATTAACTTTTTATAATTAGCAGTTTATAAGGGGTAGTTTTAATATTAACGGCAAATCCTTGCTTCAGTGAAGTGCAAGCCAGGTTGACAGGTGGTGCCTGTTTGACAGTGAGAATCTTCTTGGCAATAACATTCTCCACGCAGGTTACATCCTGGCTTTAAGCTATCTGCTTGTGGAATTTCTCCACTCGCTCGACGCCAGAATGGATTGCTAAACACATCATAAGGGTCGAGCTCGGCCTTCGCTTGTAAGAATTCTGACCACATAGGAAAACGTGATGGCATTTCTTCAAAAATGGCGACCGAGTTTTTGCCCCAATGTGGTCGAGCATCGTATTTACGTAGTGACATTTGCTCGATTTCAAGGTTCACAAAATAATTCTTAGGCTCTCTGTTGCCTTCTTGTCTTAATGTGTACTCGATGCCGACAAATGCGGTTTCACGACCTGCACTCATACCTAGGTAACTCTTAGAGGCTTTACCAAATCTAAAATAGATACCATTGAGCGGGAAACAAGTTCGTGGGTGCTTAGCGACAATTTGGCGTACGTCTCGAATCCAGTCAGGTAGGCGTTCGATGTCTATGGCCACCTCTTGAAGGGCGATGGGTAATCTATCCCAAATACATTGATTGGGATCTTTGCATTTGAAATATTGCATTTGATCCGAGTAGCCAACAGGTTCTGCAACTAGGTCACCAGATACGCTATCACGAAAGTAAGATTTCGCTCTTGCATTGTATCGTGCGGTTGCAGCCAGACATTGTAGGCCGGAACCAGGGAACTCATGAGCGGCGTTAAATAGCAAACCAAAGAAAAACTCTTCAGCATCGCTGACATCAGCTTGAGCGTTATAAGCTTGACCTGGTGTCCCCGCTGGAACAGGGTTGTAGAGGGTAGTTGTATAGCGGCCAAGGCCTGGGAACCAAGCAATATTCGCCGAGTAATTATTTCTTGCGATCTCGAGTACTTTATCTTCTAAGCCGGTATCATCCCGATAGCCTTTGACCTCGGCACTGACTTTAAATGCATCTTCTAGCGCTAAGGTTGCTTCGACAACGACCCCTAAGACTCCTAGATTGACTCTTGCCGCATCGAGTAAATCGCCCTTTAGCACTCTGACATTGCCTTGCCCATCGACGACTTTGAGTTCGGTGACGTAATCCGCCAACATATTACTTGGCTTTGCTAATGTAGAGCCATGAGTGCCACTCCCTAGCATGCCCCCAATAGTAAAGATAGCCAGTTCGGTCACCATATTAATCGCATAGCCTTGCTGACGGAGGAAGTCATTGAGATCGTTAAATCTTAGACCTGCCTCGACGGTGATGCGTTTGGTGTTTGAATCGAAATGGAGAATTTTATTCATCTTACTCAGCGTGATCTGAACTTGATCATCACCAGCGCAAGCCGCATCAATTTGGCTGGCAAATTTGCGGTTGCCAGTCATCACTTTTTTGCCTCGAACTAAGGCATCTTTAACAATGCTTTGTACTTCTTCAATGTTATTGGGCTCATAAATCGCCTCAGGGTAGCAAGTATAAGTCCCTTGATAGTTCGAGAGAGCAGGACCAACCGTTGATGATGCTTGAACAGAGGTGCTGCCTAAGCCCATAGAGAGAAGAAAAGCACTCAAGGCCGTGGTTGTTACGTTCATTAAAAACTTCCTTATTTATTTTGCTGTTGTATTTATGGTGTTGCTTCTACATTGTTGTGTTTGTTGTGTTCAGCTATGTTTAGAGTCTGCGCTATGGCAAAATTTTGAAAGTAGTGTCAACCAAATCTCGGTAGGATATATTGTTCGATTACTTCTTTTACTGAGCTCCGGTGGTTGCTGGCTTTAGAGCGAAAGAAATCCCCTACATTGGCGTTATATACATCGAAGGGCCTTGGTCCTATATTGGCGACCCAGAGAGCATGATTGGTTGTGGCAAAGTTCAGTTGTGGATGACCTAAAATTGCGAGTGGGCCTTGCGCAAGGTGTTGGGCATCAAAAATCCAAATTTCTTTGCCATTACCGGTAGCATGGGTGGGACTATTGCGTACGACAGCGGTGAAAATGTAACCATCATCTTGAGTGTGGCTGTTTTTTCTCGGCATAAATTGAGGTGTTCTCATCACGCAATCGGCAGGAAACTGATATGCATCCGTTAGGCGCATGGTTAAGCAATCCATATGTACTAAAGCCGAAGGTTGATCGTTCTGCGGTAAGCTATCATTCGTGTATAAACGGTTAGGATAATCTTCGTAGGCATCAGCAACACGTTGAAGTACATGATCTCTTCGGTATCCAACGGCGGCCCAATAAATATGTTCAAATTGTTCAGGGAATTGAAAATGTCCGCGATACGCTGGGTCGTTCATATCCCAGAACAATTGATCGTCGCGAATTAAACGAAAGTCACTGGTGATCTCTCTTACTGAGAGAGGTTGGACGTCGATTCTTGCTCTGACCAACCCACCAACATCAATGGGGGCCGCTGGGTAACCCGCTAATTGATCGGGAACTCTTCCACCGAAGGTGCGTTTATCTCTCGAATATTGAGGTTCAGATTTGTCCATCGCTCCGAGATATTGACCATAAAGGGTGATTTCATTGTCTGAGTCGTCGTAATTGCACATGATGTCAGATGTATCGAAGTCCAATTCGAGATAATCGGCAATGACAAACTCTCGTCCTAGTTGTAAATCGGCTTTACGAATGACCCAAACCGGGGTTCGATGTTGCTGCGGTTGAACGGAGCGAATTCCCATCATTCGAAGTGGTTCAACTTGAGCTGCAGTTTCAAATACGAGTACATGGTGACGGGTTACTCCGAGTGAGTGTGCTGTTGCAGCAATAAAGGCTGGGTGACCATCACGGCCAAATATACGCCAGCTTTGGAGTGGGTGGTATTTGTCCCATTTAATTAAATGAATAAAGCCGTTTTTTGTTCCCGTATTCGCGACATTGCCACCGTAATTAATCGTGAAGCATTCGTCAGATTCTAGGTCAAAATATGGGTGACCTGTGGTTCTAATTTGTGGGAAAAGCCACTTATCGGGTATAAAACTATCCATCCATGGGGGAAGGCTACTTTGCCACTCGTTATAGTGCCCAATTGGGGTAATAAGATCCAAGCTTAAGGCGTCAAATTCATAGGGAACCCCGCCTTCGTAGCTGAGCGCAAAACGGTTATTACCTAAGTAATTTGGTGCTGTATTACAGTAGTTAACAAAGCCCATAGAGGGGCTGTAATAGGCCAATCCACCCAGTAATCTGAATTTATCGAACCCCCAGTCAATGTGCTGCTGCATAATTGCAGAGGGGGTATCAATCATTTTACGTAGAAATGTCACTTTCTCAGGTGAGAAATCAATTCGAGTTAAGGCGCCACGTCCACTTGGGCTTAAATGGTCAGGCTCCAGAGGGATACCCTCAGCAAAAAATACGTGACCATGAATATCATTTGGTACCTGCCCGTAAATCAGGTGGAGCTCTCCAGAAGATGGCTCTAAACTTCCCTGCATAATGGATGTGGGAAATACACTGCTGTCTGTGCTGGGGTTTGCAAGTAATTGATGAGGGAAAAAGCTCGCCCCCGCCATGCCTTTAAGGAATGTCCGTCTCTTCATGTTTTTATGATTTTTTATTAACGATGACTTTAAAAATAGAAGAGTTTTATATTGTGAAATGATTAATTTTCAAAACTATGAATTGCAGCAGATAAAAATTGCAAACATTTAAACTAATTACAATGAGTTTGATCAATAGTATTGAGTTGAGTTGAGTTGAGTTGAAGAGACATCATTGACGCACAGATGCTCAGGCTAAGTCAGTTTTGCTCCGAGCATCGTGCTGCTGAGATGAGGATAAATAGGTTGGCTCAGAGCCTTTAATTGCTTTCCAGTTTCAGCTCACCGGTGACTTTTGTTAAGCGAAGAGCGACAGCAAAGCAGACTAAATAAGGACTGATATACCAAAAAATGCGCTCTAATGGATGTTTGATCTGGGCAAGTTTGGTTTGTTCATATTGTGTTTTCTGTTTTTGATATTCGTCAACCATACCTTGAACCCAAACCACATCATCTTTTGCCCAATCACTATTAGGGGCAGAAGCGAAAAGTTGATTGTGGCTGATCTTAGGGAGTTGCTTGAACTCAAGAGATTTTAGATATTTTGCTACCGATAAATACCAACGACATGCCTCATTATAAGTTTGTTGCTCTGTCGCAGGGATTAATCCTGAGCAGAACTCACTTTTGATTTGTTGGACTGAGTAGTCTTGAATCGCCTCGAGAATGGTGACTGCTCGTGTTTGTTCTGTTTGAGCCCAATTGTCAGCAACAGAGGAACGAATTTCGGAGACTGCGCCTAACATGCCGACCCCTGCGATAATGGGCCAAAGGTAGTCAACGTATTTCCATTTTCTTTTACAGAAATTTCGTCCACACCAAATTGGTAAATGAAAAATAAGTGCAAGAGCAAGGGTCAGTAAAACAAAGTGGACCGAATCTGAGAGCATGAACTCACTCTCGTAAAAGCTTTCCATAGGTAAATGATAACCTTAAATTGTTGGATAAAGTCAGTTTTTTTAAGAGAAACTTAAGCGGTCTGTATCATGCCGTTTTCTTGGCGGTTCTTCAACTTTTACTCAGTGATCTACAAGTGCGGGATTAAGAGGGATAAGGGTATATATTTCATTCTCTCGGTTGGGTTTTCTTCAAATTTATGAAAGTAAAAATTAGGGATGGCCTAGCAGCTATCCCTATACTGAATTTGTTACGCTAAAGTGTTAATACCAATACATTGACTCTTTTATTTAGCACTCATAACGCCACATACCATTCTTGCACCGCCGCCGCCAAGTCGGGCTGGGTGATCGGAGTGATTATCACCACCTGCATGAATCATCAATGCACGATCTTTCAGATCACTGAGTTTAATTCGAGGTGCCAATACTGGTTGTGATGCTTTGCCATCTGCGTCGACAAATAGCGGTGGCAGATCGCCTAAATGGTTGCCCTCTGTCCAAGGTAGTCCATGCTTATTGGTTTTAGCTGGATCATAATGACCACCAGCTGCGCCACCCATGACAGTTTTACCATTTTTTTCAGCTGATTCACACGAAGGGTTTGTATGAATATGGAATCCATGTAGACCTGCAGTTAAGCCTTCAAGATTTGGAGTAAAAACGGTGCCGTATTCCGTTTCTGTCGCTGTAATAGAACCGGATACTGTTCCACTATTCAAGTCAATCATTTCTACTTTGATTTGTTCAGCAAGAGTACTGAAAGAAGAGGTTAAGCATAAGATCGAAAGTACCGCTTTTAGTTTCATTTTTTGGTTACCTTGTGTAGTTGATACATCACGTAAAGTTATAAAAAGCCAGCAGGTCAGCTCTGCTGGTAAAGCATTTGGGCTTATTGTTTATAGGGGTTGATGTAGGTCTGCCGCTGGTTATTATACAACAGTGATTAAAGTATTTCAAGTTTCATAAATTGCCACAGCTCTGCGTTAACTATAACGTTATCAAAATATTTAAAGATAATTGATTGTAACTATCTTATTGATAGGTACTTTCTATTTCAAAATGAGTTAGTTAAAACTAAGAGCAATTAAAGCATCTTGAGGTTACTTTATGGTCAACTAAAATTGGTTATACATCGGGCTTTTGACGGGGCGGGTGGGAGAGAATTGGCCTATTGTTTATTTTTTGTAAAGCCACCCCAGCAGAGATGGCTTTGATTTAAGGATATCGTTTTATATTTCAGTCATGATTTCATGACTCTTCATAAGCTTTATGAGGCTCAATCTCTGAACGTTACTTACTCAAACCAATCGTTAAGGTCGACCATTTTCACGCATTGTGGCCATTTATTAAATCGGTCTTTGTTACCACAACCATGAATAGGGTTACCGGCGAGATCGATGGGGGTGTTTGCTTTATTGACATCGCAGTCGCCGTGTATATTCGCGCTCATATCATTGACAACAGGGCTATTGTATCGGTTAACCCTAACATTTCTTGCTCGTGGTAGGCCGTTATTCATCGTATTTGAGAGTAAAGTGGCTTGGCTAAATAGTGGAGTCACCGCTTTTTTACCATTGGGCATTGTCTTCGCACAGTCACCTAAGTAGGTTATCTGATAACTGATTGGGTTCGCTTCGGGGATGAGACCAATCGAGAAATCGTCTTGGCTACATACTCCACTTTTGCTGATTCTTTGACATGATAGTTTGGAGTTTTTACCAAGCCATAAGCCAGTGTCGACATGAATCGTGTAGTCCTTGCCTACTTGTAGGCTATTGGTATCAATACCAACGCCGCTGTAGTAATAAGGTGTGAGTGGGAAACCATGATCTTCAATGCGAGCATAATATTTATGTGAGACACCATGTAAGATCCCTGCACCACTCCCTTGTAGGGCATTACCGACCAGCCCCCCAGATAAATCAGCTAGCTTAGAATCTTTAGGATGCTTTGTAGATTTAGGTTCGATTTTGGGTGCGAAAACTGCGAGCACTTCGCTCTCATCTGGGACATTGTAAATTGCCCCGCAAGAATGCATATTGTTAGCAACAAGGTATACGCCATAGCTTTCTTCACTGCCGCATTGGCCTTTTTCGTTCAGGTCCCAGTCGTTATTTGCACCTTCGCCATTAAAGTGCGACTCGGTATTGAACTGAGCAACAATGTCATTACTTTCTAAGTCACGTACTGTCCAATTCACGGCTACCTTACCATTGACATAAATATCATGAGAAATAACCTCTGTATCGCAATAAGTGCCGTGGCTACCACTATTAACAATGAAATTGGTATCTTGAGTATCAACGTTAGTCGTATCCCAAATGGTTTGCTTTATTTGGACCAGTAAATCTTGAGTTGTTGGCTCAATTAAGTTGATACAAGCCTTTTCAGTTGCAGTGCCATAGGTGGATAGAATGTTTGCAGATGCGATAGAAGAAATAAGTGCCACTGGAATGGATAAAGCTATTGTTGCTATTTTCATTAGTTATCTCACTATTTGTTATGGGTATGGTCAAAACAAATCTAGCATGAGGTCTAGTGACAGGGAATTTATATAAAGTGGTTTTTATCCCAAAAAAAGAATGAATAAAATATATCTATATCACTTTTATGTTGTGTATTTCAATATTAATTAACTTTGGTTTTTATTTTTATTTGTATTATAGGGGGTTAGGTTTTTAAATATAGTTCTATTGCTAATTTGAGTTAGTTTTGATAACTGTGACTAATAAGTTTTATTTAATATGTTTCCAGTTTTTAATAAGATTTGTTTAGGTTAAATAAATCCATAGATTAAATTTAGCTCTTAGCTTGGGGTAGTTATGTTCCTATTTTAATAGAGTTATACCCAAGTAACCTCAAGATAATGTGTTCAACGTGACGACACTAACTCTCAGGTAGGGCAGCGACTTTTAAATACAGTGGTGCATCATTCACCTCCGTTTACACTACCTGAGAGCGTTCGCCCTAAGGCGATTTGGCTGTTTATGACATAATTTAATAAGGCTGTAATTATGAAAAAAAAACAAGTATTGGTTCTTTCTTTAGCATTGTCCTTTTCTTCATTGTCAAATGCATATATTAAGCCTGAAACTGGTCCGGATATTCCTATCACTCAGAAGAGAAATATTACTTCTATTTCCGTTGGCTATGATGGTAGTTGGTATATTGATTCTGATATTGGTTGGGGGTTAAGTGGTTGCCCTGATGTGAAGACGATGAGGATAATTTACAATCATTCACTTAAAAATGATTACATTAAACTGTTATCTTTGATTCAAGATTACTCGAAAGTCAAATTAAGTGCGAATGCGACATGTAATTCTAAAAATGATTTTTTGATTGATGTCCAGCAATTTATAACAGTACACAAATTTAATTGAATAAACCACCTTGAGGTAACTTAGGGATACCCAAGTTACCTAGATTTAAGCATCAAGAAATCAGGTAAAAATCAGAGCGGTTCTGTTGAGGCCTGATTTTTACCTTTTTGAATTTTATTACTTATTTGTCTTCTTTGATTTTACCCGGCAGATTTCAGACTTGTCACATCTAAACCCTTTCAATTGAGAATTGATGAATAGAGTTTGTAGAGCAATGTAATCTTTGCCTAGATCTGGATTAGGATTTGGAATCGCTTGCTTTGAGACGCTTAAACCTTCCTGTGTCTCCCAAGGGTACAGTTTCTCTATATCGGATGCATAAGTTACCCCTTGAGCCGTGAAAGTGACTCCTAGACCATAGCCGTAAGGGTGCTCAACGTCATTTGAAGCCAGTATATTTCTGCCACCTAATGAATAGTACTCCGTATTTGACAAGCTATATGAGTAAAGTGTTGGGAAGATATCGCGATGTGATCCTACTCTGCTCTTATCATAGTGGTAGTGGCTGTGCTCAAGGATCACTTTTGGGATGTACATATAAAGTGGAACTGAGTGAGCTGTCCCTAAATCTTGAGGGAAAGTAATGGAGTACTCACGTAAACGATGATCACCAGAAGCAGCGATCAAGGTTTTATCACCAAGTGGAGAGGCTTTGATTGCACTGACAAAGTTACCAAGGGAATTAGCGGCATACTGGTAAGTCTCGTGAATCTTTCTTACATGTGGCTCTTCTTTCTGCATTTTATCGATTGAATATTGGCTGACTTCAATCGGCTTTGGTGTGTACGAGCTTGGAATCTGGTAAGGAGGATGATTGGTTTGCGTTTGGATCATCAACATAATAGGCTGCTTACTGTTTTGTAATAGCTGTTCTGCAAACTGAAAGGTATGTTCATCCGCAGCGCCCCAAGTATTACTGTATTGCTTAGACTCAGGAATGGCCTGATAAATATCTCCTTCAGAATAAAACTCATCCACCCCTTGTGTTGGTAGGTAATACTTCAAGTTTCTCCATAAAGGACTGCCACCCGTAACATAGACAATCTTATAACCTGATTTTTTATAGGGTTCAAAAGCGGTATGATGAAGAACGGTCTTTTGCTCACTACCGTGACTGATGGTGCCATTATTACTATTGAACAGCATCATAACGATACTATTGATAGTACCCCCTGTACCGGCAAGAATTCGATCAAAACTAAAGTCTTGATTATAGTGAGCTCTCAGGGCACCAAGAAGATCAGTATTAGGGTTTTTATCTTCAATCAGTAAGTTTCCACCCATGCTTTCCATTAAAGCAAACACCACATGTGGCTGATGTTTTTCAAGGTAAGGGTTAGTACCTGTGCGGTATACAGGGCTATCTTGACCAAGTACCTTACTGACTTGTTGGTCGTATTGGTTTTGTGAAACAGGATGGAACTTTTGACTCTTCTTTCTATTACTGCGGGCCCAGTCTAAAGCAAGCAGCGCATTTGGGGTCGTTTTATTAAGAACCTCATAGTTTGATACATTGGCATGATATTGCTTAAGAGGAAAAGTACCGAGTGAACCACGAGCAAAGAATACGTAAACCACAATGGTGAACAAAATGGATAATGTCGTCATCAGTACACTGCGGCGTGGCCAAGTGAGTGTATCAATGCGTTTCCAAGCAAGTTGGATGATTTTACTTGCAATAATCGTAATCAGTAGAGCGCAAAGGAAAGAGCGAATGATTGGGTAATCTTGCCACATCGTTTTAAGTACGGCTAAGGTATCATCTTCCGCTAGCCCAAAAATAAAAATATCAAAATGGTTCGCGTACGTTTTGTAGTAATAGTAATTACCAATAGAAAGAGCGGCTGTAAGGAAAAAGATACAACGACTGTATCCAACAATTCCTCGAGTTATGTAATTAAAGAACCGTGTCCCCGAGAGGAGCAAGCCGACTAAAAAAAGAGGTGCGAAAGCGATGGTGGCAGCTCGCATGTCGAAGCGGAATCCGACAAAAACCGAATTAAAATAGTCGCTAAGAACATTGTTGATGGTATGCCAATCACCCACAGTAAAAGTGAAGATTAGCCTAAAAATGGAAAGTGTGAGAGCTAAAAGGCCGACTTGCAACCAGATGATTCTGAAAAGTTTACGTGAGTTTTCTTGAAACATTGTATCAAAGGCTTCCTGTCAAAGGATATATAATGAGGCGAGTAAATTTGGTGATTAAAGAATGACCTATTTTTGCCTCAGTTTAGACGTTATCGTTAACTATAGCATTGACAGGCGCACTATTGTTACTTGGTTTTATCAAACTTTGTTTTTATGGGGGGCAATTTGTTGAATTTAGCTAAAGCTCATAAAGTGACTTCGATCTTTAAAACTTAGGGTTGTTCAGTCCTGAGGTGTTGGGTTTTGATGAAGTCGATGGAAAGAAATGTAAGGTTACTTGGGCATAGGTATATTTGGGCTGGGATGAGAGCGTTTTACTCATTGTTAGTTGGACCTCGTTGCATTTGGGACGAGAGTCCCTGTTTAAGTATGTGTTTCAAGCACTTTATATGGCTTGGACACATCTTTTCAAGCAAGGAGTAAAACGCTTATTATTTAACTTGACGGTTTGGCTAAACCCGACTTACTGCAGGACGATGGAATTAGCCTCTGAAAAAACGATTGTAAACAAACAGTAGTACGAAAGCGCCGAGTGTTGCGGTAATAATACTGCCTATATTTACGCCGTCTGCGCCACCTAAGCCGATAAAGCTACCTAAAAAACCGCCGACAAAGGCCCCCGCGATGCCGAGTAACATGGTTGCAATCCAGCCACCACCATCTTTACCTGGCATTAACCATTTTGCGAGTGCACCAGCAATTAGGCCCAGAATAATCCAAGAAAAAAATCCCATAAACTCTCCTTAAGCGAAACACGTGTCGTATTTATCTTAGTCCATTGAGCATAAATGTCGTAGCGAGCCGCTCAATAGCAACGTATTATGCGTGATTAAAATTTGTTGATTCTTCTGCATTGCTTCCATTGACCACCGGATGTTTAGCAAAAAAGTCGACGCAATGTTGTAGGTCTGAGATCAATAAATTGGCAAGGTCACGACTGAAACCGTGGCGGACTAAAATGCGCATGATGACTAAGTCTTCTCGTTCTGCTGGCATCGCGTAGGCTGCAATTTGCCACCCGCGAGAACGAATGCGATCCGATAGGTCATATAAGTTAAAGCCCGGGTTAGCTTCAGCTTTTAAACTCCAGCTCAAAGCAGGAATGCCGCCATGGCCATCATAAATAATGTTGAACATACCCATCTTGTCGACTTCTTTTGCTAAGTAGCGCGCGGTGTCGTAACAAGCTTGGTGAATCTTACGATATCCCTCTCTTCCAAGACGCAAGAAGTTATAGTATTGCGCGACGATTTGTCCCCCTGGACGCGAGAAATTAAGCGCAAAAGTGGGCATGTTACCGCCGAGGTAATTGACATTGAAAATCAAGTCTTTGTGCAGAGCATCTGCGTCTCGCCAAACCACCCAGCCAACACCAAGTGGCGAGAGGCCGAATTTATGCCCTGAAGCGTTGATGGACTTTACTCTGGGTAAGCGGAAATCCCATTCAAGATCAGGGTCACAGAAAGGAGCTAAGAAGCCGCCACTGGCTGCATCAACATGGATAGGAATATCCAGCCCAGTTTCTTGCTGTAATTTATCCAGTGCTTCATGGACCTCTTTGACGGGTTCATATTGACAAGTGAAGGTCACACCTAATGTTGGGACGACACCAATGGTATTTTCATCACAGCGCTTGATCACCTCTTCTGGCGTCATGATCAAACGATCACCTTGCATTGGTATCTCACGCAACTCAATATCCCAGTAACGGGCGAATTTGTGCCAGCAAACTTGGACAGGACCACAAATAAGATTAGGCCGGTCGGTCGGTTTACCCTGTTGCTTCATTTTCTCACGCCAAGCCCATTTCAATGCCATTCCCCCTAGCATCGCAGCTTCACTTGAGCCGGTTGTTGAGCATCCCATTGGGTTCTCTGCGTTAGGAGCATGCCAGAGGTCAGCCAACATATGAACACAGCGAGATTCTATTTCTGCTGTTTGTGGGTATTCGTCCTTATCGATCATGTTTTTATCGATGCATTCGTCCATTAATTTATGGACTTCATCTTCAACCCAAGTCTGGCAAAAAGTGGCGAGATTCTGACGAGAGTTGCCATCGAGCATTAACTCGTCATGCACAACCTGATAGGCATTGGAGGCCGAGTGTTCATTTTCTGGAATTCGGTACTTTGGCATGACAACAGAAAGGTCTTTGGAGGAGTAAATGTCGTCGTAGATAAAACCTTTTAAAGCTGACTTTTTGTGAAGCGGCATCTTCTAATCCTTTATCGAATTGGAGAGGTGATTTTTATTTGTGTGCTTTCAATGAAGTGCTTTTAATGATGCTTATTTTAATGACAAGAGTTTCAATGGATACTCTTTCACTAACGTCATTACATATCATTGGAGCGCAGAATAAACTTAGCAGCTTTTTTCGTGGTATTAGTTTGCGAGCTTGAAGATGAGCGATTTTCGTCGAATTTTGTGCACTGGCGTTGAGTTATTGTAACCATGTATGGCGTTGTTCAAAAAATGGTTGCTAAAGGTAGGTATCTATGTGATCAACCCGTGCGAGTTTGCAAAAGGGATCCTTTTTGGGCTTTAGTGCATTCACTTTACAGAATATAATCTTGGCCCGTTTCTTACGAGTAAAGTTTGTCTCCTACGAGGTCCAAATGACGATATTATCACGGTTTAAAATGCGTTCAGCGCAAGCGATGGCACTATGTTGTGTTGTTCTTTTTTCATTAAACTCGATGTCTGTGAGTGCGACAGAAGATACACAGCCGCCAAAAGTTTCACCTGCAGAGCAAGCAATTGTTCAACTCAAAAATGTGATTGCAGATCTATCGCAAAGCTTACAACAAGCAAGTGGTGAAGAGCGAGATGCCTTACAGTTACAACTTTTTCAAAAGAATGAAGAATTGAGCAACCGTATTGCGAGTGCGATTAGCCACAAGTCTATTCCTCACGAAGAACTGATCGCCTTGGTAAGAACGCAAGAACAGTATTCCGATGGGTCTGTTTCTTACCTTAATGATAAAATAAAAGTCCTCAATGAAGAGATTAATAAGGCAAAGTCAGAAGAAAAACTCACTTTATTAAATAGTTACCGTGAACTACAACAGTACTTAGACGCGAGCTATGAAGCCAGTTGGCAAAATCTCCATTGGTTGAAAACATTAGGTGTTGAAGATAAACAATCGATGGATAGCTTCAAAGAGCGTTTACATCAGCGGATGCGTTTGCTTTCGGCAAGTATTGAATATTTAAATCAGCAACGCGATATTATCGACTCTCAAGTTTCTTCAAGCCCAGAGTCAGAAAAGGCGTCACTGCAACTTAATCAGCTCATACTTAAGCAACGACTTGATATATCAACAGACAGTTTGCGCAATCTGATCACTATTGGGGACAAAGTTGGTTTAGAAACCTCTGAGTATAAACGCCAAGTATTTGAAGTCACCGGCAACATTACTCATGACTTATTAAACACTAAAGTTATCTTGTCGATTTTGAGCCATTGGTCGACCTCTGCTGTCGATTGGTTAGCTGAAAATGCGCCTCAACATATCTTCCAGCTGTTTGTATTTTTCTTTATTTTGATGATTGCCAAGTCACTCGCTAAGCTAACCAGTAAAGTGGTGAGCAAGACAGTCGCATCTAAGAATTTGAAAATGTCACACTTGATGCAGGACTTTTTTGTCTCGATGTCGGGTAAAGCGGTTTGGGTTATTGGTATTATGGTTGGCCTATCGCAAATTGGCCTCAACCTAGCACCAATACTGACTGGTTTTGGTATTGCGGGTGTGATCATCGGTTTTGCTCTACAGGATACCTTATCTAACTTTGCCGCTGGTATGATGCTACTTATCTACCGTCCATTCGATGTGGGTGATTTTGTTTATGCTGGTGGTGTTGATGGCAAGGTGAGTCATATGAGTTTGGTTAACACAACAATCCGAACTTTTGATAACCAAATCATTATCTTGCCTAACAGTAAAATCTGGGGTGATGTGATCAAGAACGTGACTCATGAGCGCATTCGTCGTGTGGATATGGTTTTTGGTATTGGCTATGCGGATGACTTACTCAAAGCGGAACAAGTATTGAATGACATTGTTACTTCACACCCATCAGTACTGCGTACACCAGAACCTAATATCAAAGTTCACACACTCAATACTTCTTCGGTTGATTTTATTGTTCGCCCTTGGGTGAAAACCGATGATTACTGGGATGTATATTGGGATGTGACTAAAGAAGTAAAATTGCGCTTTGACCGCGAAGGTATATCAATCCCATTCCCTCAACAAGATGTGCACTTACATATGGTGGAAAAGGCACAGGTATAGCGAGCTTTTGACAGATTTGTACCCCACACAGGGCACTCGATATTGAGTGCCCTTTAATTATGTCCAGATTGTAGCTCGTCTCTGTACAATCAACAGCGTTAGTGAATTTGCTGCTTTAAATACTCACCCAATTTTGAATGGTGCTGAATTCTGGACAAAGGTAAAATGACTTCAGCAGGCCCCCAAGCAAAGACATTGACAGGCGTATGGGTATGTGTGCCTGTTCCCCAGACAATATTTTGTTTTGTTGCTTGCTCACGAGCTAAGAGATTACCGCGGTCATTGTACGGATAAAAGGCATCAAAATCATTGATAGCAGGGATGGTGTCTTCACCTAAGTACTTGTGACTGGCCAATCGATAAGGATTCGGTTTACTGGCTAGTACGTGCTTGGCTTGCTCAGGTGTGATGGTAAAGTTACTGTTTTTATTAACAATTTCTGAGAATTTCTTCGGTGTCTGCTCTTTTGCATCAAGGGCTTGAAACTCACTGATCATGCCATAGTAACTTTGTTTTTGATGATATAGGCCATCAAGTATATCGAACTTACCAAAGTTGAAGTTTGGTGCGAAATCTCGCTTTGCGAATGCTTCGCCACTTCTTTTCTCTGGTTTAGGTACGTCTGAAGAGGAGTAGCTAAATCCAAAAGATCCTGTTTCATGGTCGGCAGTAACAATAACCAGTGTATCCTCGCGATCTTTTGCCCATTGATACACCGTGTTGACGGCTTCATCAAACTTGAGTAATTCATGCAACATGGTACCAGCATCGTTACTGTGTCCAGCCCAATCGATCTGGCCGCCTTCAACCATCAAGAAGAAGCCATTTTTATTTTGAGATAGTACATTGAGCGCTTTCTCGGTCATTTCAGCAAGTGAAGGCTGTGTACGTGAAGGATCATTTTTACTTTGGCTGTACGTAATACCATCGGCCATACCTGAATTGGCAAATAAGCCCAATAGTTTATTCCCTTGAGAAGACGTGAGCATGGTTCGATTGAATGCGAGGTCATAACCTTGTTGCTCTGCTTCTTTGAGCAAGTTTCGTTCATCTTTACGTTTGGATGTTAGGTAAACATCACCATGAGTTAACTGAGCTAACTCTTGGTAAGTGCTACCTTTATTATTGGTTGATTGTGGAATCCAATGGCGTAATCCTCCAGAAAGCAAGACATCTACTCCTGTGTTTAGCATGTCTACGGCAATATTATTTTCAAGAGAGCGATGTGGCTGATGGGCGGCAAAAGCAGCGGGGGTCGCATGTGTCATACGGGTATCTGACACTAAGCCAGTGGCTTTATTGGCTGCTTTGGCTTTCTCTACGATAGTCTCAATATGATTGCCTTGGCTGTCGATACCTATTACTTCAGATGCGGTTGGAATACCAGTGGCTAACATGGTTGCTGAGCAGGCTGAATCAACCACAATAGCGTCTTCTGGATTTGTCATTGAAGAGCCAATGACGCCTTGCTGAGCCAGTGTATGAATCGCCGTGGGTTTGCCTTTGTAGATAGAATTGGGTGCATGGTTCGCGTACATCTCTAGCAATCCAACTTGCTGTGGCCCCATACCGTCACCGATCATAAGAATGACATTTTTTATTTCTGCTGAGAGCGTGGTAAAGGAAAGGGTCGAAGTGACCGCTAAAGTAATCAGTGGTGTGACCAATTTTTTCATTTGCTTATCTTGTCCTAAGTGTTGAGAGCCATTGAAGTAAAGCAGAAAGGTATGACAAAAATAAGACAATTTACTTTTCAGTAGGATGTTCTGAGTGTTTAGTGAAGTGCGTGTTGATATACAAAAACACAAAAGCTGGCTCACTTTCTGGAGATTCCAGATTGCGAGCCAGCTTAAATTATTGAGTAAGCAATGGAATTAAGTTATACCGCTAAAGCGGGGGCTTGAGTCACGATTTGATTAAACTCTGCTCTGGCTTGTTGTGCTGCTTCCGAAAGCTCAAGTTTTTTATCTTTTGCTTTCATGACATTATCAAGCAAGGTTTGTAACTCATCTTGCATTTCTTGTGGTAAATGATGATCGGCAAAGTTTTGATCATCGCAATGTTCCAGTGCAAAAGCACGGATGCGCTTACGAAGTCTCATCAATTCAGCTAAGGCTTCACGTTCTTCTTCTGCAGCCTCTTGAGCGGAATCTCGTGCTTTTTCAAACTTCGCCATTGCCATTCCTTCTGTTGACCATGGATCAAACTCTGGTAATTCTTCAATATTAATCGTTGGTTCAACGTAATCTTCTTGATGACGAAGGTCGAGTGTTGCCGCGCGGACGGCTGAAACCATCAACATGATACAGATAACCAGAAGTGGTAATCCCCCAACAATGGCTGCGGTTTGTAATGTACTTAATCCACCCATAAACAACAGTACCGTTGGTAGGAAAGACAAAGTGAATGCCCAGAACATTCGGTTCCAGCGCATTGGCTCTTCTGTTACATTATTTTGTACCACAGAGGCCAAGATGTAAGAGATCGAGTCAAAGGTCGTTGCTGTGAAAATAATACACAGAATCGTAAACACAGCAATGACAAGGTAGCTCATTGGTAGTGCATCAAGCATGGCAAAAATAGCGGCGGTTGCACCTTCTGCATTCAAGATGCCGACAACATCTAACTCACCAGAGAGTTGCAGTGATAAGCCATAGTTACCAAGGATCATGAAGAATAAGAAACAGCCAAGTGAACCAAAGAAGATAGAACCCGCAACCATTTGTTTAATCGTACGTCCACGAGAGATACGTGCAACGAATAAACCCATACTTGGTGCGAATACTAACCACCATGCCCAGTAGAAGATGGTCCAATCTTGTGGGAAGTGCGTATTGTCAAATGTACCGTAGCCACCAAATGGTTCTGCCCAAGTCGCCATGACAAAGAAGTTAGACAACATGCGACCAATTGAGTCTAACCCTGTTTCTAGCATAAAAATGGTTGGTCCAACCGCTAACACAAAAGCTAACAGACCCATCGCACCCCAAAAGTTGATATTACTCAGTACTTTAATGCCTTTCTCCATACCTGCATAAGAAGAATAAGCAAAAATAGCGGTACATACTAACAGTACCAATACTTGGCTGAACGTATTCTTAGGAACGCCAAACAGATAGTTTAGTCCTTCACCAATCAATGGTGCCGCTAGGCCAAGACTGGTTGCTGCGCCGCCCAATAGACCAAATATAAACAACACATCAACGATTTTACCCGCTTTGCCTTTACTGCGCTCTTCACCAAGAACAGGCATTAGCGCACTGGATACTTTGAGAACAGGCTGCTTACGCACGTAGAAGAAATAAGCGATTGGTAATGCAGGGATCAGGTAAATTGACCAAGCAATAGGGCCCCAGTGGAATAAGCCATAGGTTGCCGCCCATCGAACCGCTTCTTCACTACCAGGCTCTAGCTGGAAAGGTGGTGATTGGTAGTAGTAAGCCCATTCAATGCATCCCCAGTAGAGAATACTTGCTCCAATACCGCCACAAAAAAGCATTGCAGCCCAAGAAGAAGTAGCAAACTCTGGTTTTTCATCAGCTTCACCGAGCTTAATTTGCCCTATATCACTGAAGATGACATAAATCATGAAAACAAAGGCAGCAAGACCAAGAGATAAGTACAAGAAACCTAGCTTATCGGTCATAAAGCTCTTCGCAACGGCAATCCATTCCGCTCCTTCAGCTGGAAATAAAATAAGGGGGAAGACAATAGAAAGAAGTAGCGCTATTGCGCCAAAAAAAGTGGGTTTGTCTATGAGAGAAAATGCATTTTTCACAGTTCATCGTCCATTAATAGAAATTACTCCATTATGAACATGAGCTGAAAAACCGTTCAAATGCGAATTCTTGTCGTGACGAAAGAAACTATGATTTGAAGTTAAAGCCTAAATGATAGCGAGTAAAATGCCTCCAACGCTTAAGGCTGCTGAGACATATTGACCTGCGGAATACGAGCCGTCTTCGTCTTGTTCCATCTTGTCTGGATGTTCGATACCTAAGGCGCCATGAGCGAAGGACTCAACTTGATCTCCAACGGATTTATCGTCATTTTTATGCGTTTTACTTTCGTGCTCTATTTGTTGCAATGCATTAAGTAGCGCTTTACCTTCTTTGGATAGAGTAACTTGATTTTGTTCAACTTTTAATGGTGACTGTTCGACCGGTGGGTGTTGTTTCGCGGCTTGAGGATGGCTAGCTTGCATTGTATTGCTTCTGCTCTTATCAACAGTATAAGTATGAGCAGATGGTGTCCCTACTGGTTTCATCGATAGCTCCTTGGTTCAAAACGCGCTTCATCTAGAGGGTAAGTGCTGGACAGCTTACTGATTCAGTATTTTGTTGTCTTTTTTATATCGACCAACTTAGGCATAACTTGAGCAAAAAAACATCAGTTTGTGTAAGTCTGTTACAGCAACATATTTAATAGATTACACATGCAACTAGAGCAATAATCAATAAACAAGCTTACTTCTTATAAATTATTGAGAAGTCGTTCACAATTACTTACATATTAGTGAGTTACTACGATGAGAGAGCTGTTTAAAAGCGGCGAGCTGATTGGTCTTTAGTCGATAGCGAGTTGGAATAGGTAAGACATGTAATAGGTAATCTGAACTCTGAGCGGCAATCTCTTTTACAGGAGAAATGATCATGACGCTTAAGTTTGGGTTTCGATCCAAAATAGATTGTTTTATCCCATGGCCTTGCTCAATATGAAAGTTACCCGCGATATGGATGATTTGAGACCCCGGAAATTGACTGAGATAGTCAGTGATCGACTCTGCCATGGTTTCATCCCAAGTGATTTGTGCGGCGTATTGACGTTCGGTTTGCTCGGTAGGACCATGGTGCATAGATGACATAAATTTATCTTTATATGGTCTACTTTGAGTATTGATAGTCCGAGCAACCCATAAGCGCTCCTTCTCATCAAGTTTGTTAAGATAGTCAATACCTTCTCGTCCTATACACCGAACAATATTTTTGGGTGCATTAGAGGCTATCACAGGGATTTGTTTATGTTTGGCCAGTTCGATAAGTGGACGATAATCACTTTCGTAATTTGGCCATGCGCGAGTTTGTTGCTTTAAAAACTGCTCTCCGATTTTGTTATCGAGATAGTGGTTGAGGGGCGTCTGTGTGTCACGACTGAATTGCTCCATTGAAAGTGCAACTTGACGTTGGGCACCAGAAACCTGGTTTAAAAGTTCTGCTTGAAATCGATGTATGCCTGGATGTGTGTGCCATTCGCCGATAAGTATGACGTCAGCTTGCTTCAATTCTGTGGGTAAAGTTTGGAGAGAAACAGCCTCACCAGTGGGTGTATAGAGCTGGTAATCGTAAAAAGTAGTCACTTGGTTTGGTGCAATGCTATGGCTTAATGGTCGAGAAGATAGGCAGCCAGTGAGTGAACCCATCACAAGTAGGCCAATGAATAACACGCGCATTACAACCTCCAAACTTAATTTTCGAACCGCTGACTTCAGGACATGGGATTGAGAGTAATATGTCCTGAAGTCATTTGGGACAAAGAATACCGAAATGGAAAAGTTGAATCAATGTAAATGAGAATTACTTTCACTAAGGTGCGAGTGAGCGCATCGATTGGTTAGTTTTTCGGTAAACACGCAGCATAAAATCGGCTTCACATGAAAAGACGGTGCAACTCTTCAGCTTATTGCGCAATTCATCGCTGGCTTTCCAAGCAAATGGTGTCATTTGAAGTAAGTCAAAAGCGGCACCATCTTTCAGTTCCATCGTGTAGTTGAGCTTTTCTTGATGCTCTAAGGTAAAACCGTCGATGATTTCTGGCTCTTCATTATGCAGGCGGACACTTTGATAAATGTGCTCACGAAGTTGATAAAGATGACGCCCTGCAGGGGTTACTGTAATCACAACACCATCTTCTTTCACCACACGCTGTAACTCTTGTGCTTTGCATGGCGCATAAATACGAAGAATGCTATCCAATGACCCCTCAGCAAATGGTAAGCGGTGACTGGAAGCCACACTGAATGCACAATTAGGGTAACGTTTAGCAGCGTAACGAATTGCCACTTTAGAGATGTCTAAGCCGTAAACAATGGCTTGATCATTTTTTGCGACCAGCGATTGTTGAATTTGTTCGGTGTAATAGCCTTCACCACAACCGATATCTAATAGTTGAGGCTGTACTCCTTGAGTGTAGTGAGCGCATAGCTGTGCCACTTTTTGGCGCATAGGATCATAGTAATTGCCCTCAAGGAATCGACGACGAGCTTGCATCATGTCTTTATTGTCACCGGGATCTTTTGAGCGTTTGTGATGAGCGGGCATCAAATTCACATAGCCTTCTTTGGCAAGGTCGAATTGATGGTTGCTTGCACATTTGAATGTTTTATCGGTCAGTTCAAGAGCCTGATGACATAAAGGGCATTGATAATTCATTGCAATCTCTAGGAGGGGAGTTGGGTTGCAAATTCTATCAAAAAGAGTCGCGTTGCGGAACATCATGAGCCGTCATTGGCGGCTCATGATGTTAAACTGATTCAATTATCGGCTCGAAATCATCGAAATGAGCTCGTGGCTTTCACCAGGTTCTAAGGTTTTGCCTTGCTCAAGGCTAGGAGCATGAACACTGGATTCAACGCAGAGCATGGTCTCGTAACCATGGTCAGTCATATCGGTCATCGCCTTTGCACCTTCAGCCCAAGGGTTCCATAACACCGCAGAATTATGCCCATGGTTAATCACGGTTAGGGTTCGGTTGAACACAGGATCTTCAACCAAAATCTGAGCTTCAGGCTGAGTGTAAACACGATCAATGGTCTCTGTCAGTATCAGAGTGTTTTCACCTTGACATGGCTTACCCGATTGTAAGTTATCAAGGTACTCGTTACCCATACCTGTTGTTTTTGTTTGTCTTACGTCCCCGATGTTAAGGTACGTATGCAGAGCACCAGAGAATGTCCAAGGTGTAGAGTCGGTATTGGTCACTTTAAGTGATAGTTTCAGTTCCTCACCGATCTCGGCAATCAAGCGTGCATCAAATTGATGAGGCCAAAGTTGATGGGTAGCTTGCGTAGCAGGTAAAGCCAGTTCAACAATGACGCCATGCTCACTTTCTCTGTGTTCGACTAATGTCCATTCTGCTGTACGTGCAAAGCCATGTGCTGGGTTAGCGATACGACCAAACCATGGCCAGCAGATTGGAATACCACCGCGCAGGGCAGTCTGATTGTCAAAGATCGCATTGTCACTCATCCAAATAAGGTCATGTTGTCCTGTTGGCTTAAATGATAAGACGTGACCGCCATGCAAAGCGATACCAGCAGTTGCTTTATCATGAATGATACGTACTACTTTGATTTGATCGATCTCTACGATACTGACATGATCGGAAAGAACGGTTAGGGTTGGGAGAGAGTGTAAATCCATCTGGTTTCCTAAGCGAAATACTCTGTTTGACCGAAGTCGAGTATAAACACGTTGATTCAATTCCAAATACAAAAAAGGCGACACAAAGGCCGCCTTTTGAACAAGATTTAGCGCTAAACGCTCATCTTAAGTAATGAATTACTTAGAGATGTGTGCGATTAGGTCTAGAACTTTGTTTGAGTAACCGATTTCGTTGTCGTACCAAGATACTACTTTAACGAAGTTGTCAGTTAGTGCGATACCAGCTTTAGCATCGAATACTGAAGTTTGAACTTCGCCGATGAAGTCTTGAGAAACAACTTGATCTTCAGTGTAACCTAGAACACCTTTTAGAGCGCCTTCAGATGCTGCTTTCATTGCTGCACAGATAGCTTCGTAAGATGCACCTTTCTTAAGGTTAACAGTTAGGTCAACAACAGAAACGTTAGCAGTTGGTACGCGGAAAGCCATACCAGTTAGTTTGCCGTTTAGTTCTGGAAGAACAACGCCTACTGCTTTAGCTGCACCAGTTGAAGATGGGATGATGTTTTGAGAAGCACCACGGCCACCACGCCAGTCTTTCACTGAAGGACCGTCAACTGTTTTTTGAGTTGCAGTTGTTGCGTGAACTGTTGTCATAAGACCAGATTCGATACCGAACTCGTCGTTAAGAACTTTAGCGATTGGCGCTAGACAGTTAGTAGTACAAGAAGCGTTAGAAACGATGTCTTGGCCTGCGTAAGTGTCTTGGTTAACGCCCATTACGAACATTGGAGTTGCGTCTTTTGAAGGACCAGTTAGAACAACTTTCTTCGCACCAGCAGTGATGTGTTTACGTGCAGTCTCGTCAGTTAGGAAAAGACCTGTTGCTTCTGCAACTACGTCAACACCGATTTCGTCCCATTTTAGGTCTTCTGGGTTACGTTCTGCAGTTACACGTACGATTTTGCCGTTAACGATTAGGTTACCGCCTTCAACTTCAACAGAACCGTTGAAACGTCCGTGAGTTGAGTCGTATTTTAGCATGTATGCCATGTATTCAACGTCGATTAGGTCATTGATACCTACAACTTCGATGTCAGCACGCTCTTGCGCTGCACGGAATACGAAACGACCGATACGGCCAAAACCGTTAATACCTACTTTGATAGTCATTATAGTTGCTCCACAACTTAATTTCTGATTAAAGATAACTGGTAGTAAAATTACAGAATCCAGTAAACATCTGCAAGAGATAATCGGACTTAACTTGTTTAAAGTCAAAAAAAAGGTAAGCTTTTTTTAACAATTTATCGCAAGTGCTCACTTTTTAAGCTCTGCAGTGGGTGTTCTTTACTCCAGTTGGCGTAATATAACTGTCGACACGAATGCTCGTATCAAATTAATTACACATGGTGTCCCGGTGAGAAAGTATGTGCTACAACTGTTACGAGAAGCAAGCTTTTTGCTCAAAAAGTCACGGTTAAAAATAAAAAATAAGGAACAGGAATTGATAGAAAAAAATGGATTGAAAATCATAAAGCCAGATGAACATTGGCGTGAACAGCTGTCAGATGAGGAATACCGAGTTTGTCGTCAGCAAGGTACAGAACCGCCTTTCTCAGGTAAGTTACTGCATAATAAAGAGGAAGGGGTTTACCTTTGTACCTGTTGTCAAACACCGTTATTTTTCTCTGATAACAAGTATGATTCAGGATGTGGTTGGCCCAGTTTTGACGCGCCAGCGAACAGTGAAGCTGTGCGATATATTGAAGATCTCAGTCACGGAATGGTGCGTACCGAGATCCGATGCATGGCTTGCGACAGTCATTTGGGCCATGTCTTTGAAGACGGTCCAGCCACAACGGGTGAGCGATATTGTGTTAATTCTGTGTCGTTAATTTTCAACAAATCTGGTCAAGATGGCCAATAATTGCTCAATACTGTTTTATCCTTTCAAAATGACACGATTGAGCTTGGTTAACGATTTTTAATGTTGAACCACGGTGTATTCGTATGACCACCAGCCTGAAAACTTGCTCGCCCTTTGGGAGCGTGTCACTGAGCCGACTTCTTGCGTCAAACAACTTGGAAAGAGCCTACTATTCCGCTTCGTTGTCTTCCTTGAATTCGACTCAGTGGCCTCGCTCTGAATCAAGCATCTTGAGGTCACTTGGGTATAATCGTGACTCTTATTTTTACTGTGGTACAACGGGCGTGTTGATGGTGTCTAAGTAAGCATTGATTTGGTCGGGGGAATATTTCCCTTTTTTGATCGATTTAGCGACGCGTTTTGCTAAATCTTCTAATTGCTCATATTTAGCGGGCTGCTTAAAAGCGAACATCCTCTCCAGTTTGTCTTTGCTGGTAATTGGCATATCGAATTGTTTGGCGACCATGGTCCATAAGTAAGCTTGCTCCTTATTTCCAAGCTCTTGATTCAAACTTGCCAAAGTGTTGAGTATTTCAGGCTTGAGGTTATTTGTGTCGGACATCGAGAGGGCATTATTAAGCAGTTCGACCGTTTTTGCAGCATCTCTTTTAGCGTAAAAGGTCGCGAGGGCATACTGCATTTCAGCAGTGTTGAGTTGTGGCGTGCCTTCCATACGTAAAAATAAACGTCGAGCTTTCATATCACCGGTTTGAGACCACAAGAAATACAAAGTTGCAGGTTGGGTAGAGCCTTGAAGTTCAGCCACGATTCGGTCAAGTTCGTTAATGCTATGGACTAATGCATCAAATCGACTTCTTTTTAATTCACTTTGATCAATAGGTGTAATTTGAGAAGCCAACTCTAAACATTTGCGGTATGCCGCTAACAAGCCATATTCTTTGATCTTACTTGCTTCTGAATGATCTTGGAGTTGTTCGTAGCGATGCCATATCAAATTAGTACGGGGAATCCGACACCGACCGTCATTGATATTGAGCTGTTTGCATTGTAATTCGGGTTGCTTCTGACACAGTTCCTCTGTGGTGACATTACCGTCAAAGCAGCCCGTTAACGTTAAACAAAAAAGTATCGGTAGTCTGTATAGGACATTGACCTTTGGAAGAACTGGGAATCTTGAAAAAGTTATGACTCTTGAAGAAGTCTTCATTAAAGCGTTTTTTCGTTTCATAGATTTTGCTTGTGATCCGTTACACCAATTTATTTTGTAAACCTTGACTCTGTCTGCAATGGCGTTATGTTCTGTGATCAAAATGTTAGTAAGGGGCACATTATGGACGCAGAGCAACTATTAAATGCGATCACACCAGAAGTCTATGAACGGTTGATCTATGCAGTAGAAACGGGCAGATGGCCAGAAGGTACACCGTTATCTCAAGAACAAAGAGATTCATGCATGCAAGCCGTTATGTTGTATCAATCAAAACATAACACGGATGCACAGCATATGACAGTTGCAGCTGGTGGAGAAATCAGTTTTAAATCCAAGCAAGAGCTTAAAAAGCAATTTAATCAAGAAGAAAGCGATATTGTTCGCGTTAACCCAAACCAACATTAATTTTTCTTGAGAGTCGCGTTTGGTCGCTTATTGCAGAGCCCAACATTCAAAATTGGGCTCTGTATCAAGTCTGAAATAGCGTTTAGAGGCTCATTTCACCGCGCAGCACTTGCTGCATGCGCTCCTTGATCTGCTCATAAGTGAGATTTTGGCTCAGCAGGTAATGCAGTTTTGCTAAAGCTGCTTCAGGCGTCATATCGAAGCCACTGATTACACCCGCATCAGCCAGCGCACACCCTGTTGCGTAGCCGCCCATGTTAACTTTTCCTGCAAGACATTGAGTTAGGTTTACCACGATGACACCACGCTCGGAAGCTTCTTTTAAGTGGTTGAGAAGATCCGGATTTTGAGGAGCATTACCCACTCCAAAGGTCAGAAGGATCATCGCATTAACAGGTTGGCGCAATGTGTTACGAATCACTTCGTGTGAAATGCCAGGATACATGGTAATCACACCAATTGGTTGCGGTGTAATATTATGGACTTTGAACTCACCTTGTGGCTTTTCATTAACCTGAATGTTATTGCTGACTTGAATATTGATCCCAGCTTCGAGAAGTGCAGGTAAATTCGGGGATGTAAATGCATTAAAGCCATCAGCGTGTGATTTAGTACTGCGGTTCCCTCGCATCAGCTGATTGTTAAAGAATAGCGTGACTTCATTGATTGGGTAGTTTGCTGCAATATGAAGAGCATTAAGGAGATTTGCTTGACCGTCAGAGCGCAGCTCAGCTAATGGGATCTGAGAGCCTGTAACGATAACAGGTTTGCCCAAGTTCTCTAACATGAATGATAAAGCAGAAGCGGTGTAGGCCATGGTATCTGTACCATGCAAGATGACAAAACCATCATACTTTTCATAGTTGACACGAATATCATCGGCGATTTGCTGCCAGTCAGCTGGCGTCATATCCGACGAGTCAATCAAAGGGTCGTATTCGTGAATGGTGTACTCTGGCATTTCAGGGCGATGGAATTCAGGCATGCTTGCCAATTGTTTTTCCATAAAACCAGCGATAGGGACATAGCCATGCGCGGATTTCTGCATACCGATGGTGCCACCAGTGTAAGCGATGTAGATGTGTTTTCTGGTCATCGTTCTACTTTTTTGTATGTAAGGGAACAGTGGCGGGGATTATAACGGAATCGCATCTAATAAAAAGGGGCATCTCAATGAGAACGCCCCTTTATTGTTTTCTTTATAAATTTTCTAACAAGACAAAGCTTGTAAACAGTCTATTGAACTTGGCAGTTCAAACAAAATGCATAGATTCCCTTTGGATCATTGAAGCTCTGAAGCAAACTTGCATCTTGGTTCAACTGTTTAGCAATCGGTTGAAGGCTCTTAGGTACCAAGCTCATCGCGTCGACACCATAAGAGACTTTCACTTGCTGCATGAACTGCTGTAGGAAGAGTTCAGCAGGTGACAGTGGCTCTTCAATCCAGTTGAGGTCGTATGATTCAAGGTTAGCTAATTGTGCTGCTGCATCAATGGCATCATCAAAATCACCCATTTGATCGACCAGATTAAACGACAATGCATCTTGACCTGTCCAAACGTGACCTTGTGCGACGTGATCGACTTCAGTTAACGGAATGTCTCGGCTAGAGCTGACTAGGGTCGTAAAGCGTTTGTAGCCGTGATTAATGCCAAGTTGGAAAGCTTGTGCTGCACCTGCCGAGAGGCCTGTTGTGATACCGTCACCAGAAAACGGCGAAGTGCCAATACCATCAGTATTGATGCCTAATTTGTGTAAGCTCTTTTCAAAGGTAGTAATCACACTGAAAATGCCAATCGATCCTGTCAGGGTCGTCGGTTGAGCGATGATTTTATCTGCGCTCATTGAAATCCAGTAACCACCTGAAGCCGCTAGGCTCGACATGGATACGACAACCGGTTTACCAGCTTCTTTGAGGGCTAATACTTCATTTCTGATCACTTCAGAAGCAAAGGCGCTACCGCCAGGGCTATCGACGCGGAGTACAACTGCCTTCACTTTATCATCATTACGAGCTTGACGAAGTTTGTTTGCAATTGTGTCACCACCGATGGTCCCTCTTGGTTGCTCACCATCTAAGATGGTACCGCTGGCAACAACCACTGCGATTTCATTGTCTGAGTTCGCTGGGTTAGAAAGTACTGTGGTGCGGTATTCATGGTAATCAATGGCATTAAAACTGTGTTTATCGTCCTGGCCAAAGACATCTATCAGCTGTTTGCGCACTTGTTCACGAGTTGCAAGCTCATCGACTAAGCCTTTGTTGAGTGCGAGTTGAGCAATATCCCCTTCAACAGCTTCTAGATCAGCGAGCAGCTCTTCCATGGTTGGATTAAGCGTGCTGTTAGCAAACTTGCGGTTAGAAGCAACATCATCGACGTAAGCACTCCAAAGTTGAGTGATCCAACGGGTGGTCGATTCTTTTGCTGCCTCAGACATATCGTCGCGAATAAAAGGCTCTATGGCAGATTTATAAGTACCAACACGGAAGACATGCGTTGATACATCGAGCTTTTCAAGCAGAGACTTATAGTACATTGAGTACGCACTGTAGCCTTTAATCATCACTCCACCATCTGGCGCAAGGAAGATTTTATCAGCATAGCTCGCTAAATAGTATTGGCTTTGGTTATAGAAGCTTCCAGTCGCATAGATCGGTTTTTCAGACGTTTTAAACTCATTGAGTGCTTTTGCAATGTAGCGCAACTTGGTTAAATTGGTTTCTTGCATGTTGCCAAGAGCCAGAACCAAACCTGATACTTTTGGGTCATCTTTAGCATGACGAATGGTGTCGACGATATCGAATAAAACGTTTTCTTCAGGTATGTCGCCACCAAAAGCAGACCCTGTAAGGGAATCCATCGCACTGATGTAGTGACTTTGCTCGACAATTGAGCCAGATAGATTCAAAACCAGCGCCGATTCTTTCTCGAGAACAGGTTGCTCAGGTGCACTGTAGGTTAATGCGAAGTAAAGAGTGGCAATGAATACCAGGAAAAGTACGTTTGCCAAGGCCAGTCTGATGAAGGTAATAACTTTCCATATTCCCTTAAAAATCAGACCAATAAGTTTGAAGATGTTTTTCATTTTTTCCCCATAACGGAATAGTGAGCCTTGTCACGAAATAATGAACCTTGTCACAATGGCGCAGTATTTAATCTTCTGAAAGGTAATAACGGTTCAGCATATCATGAGCGTAGGATAATTGGCATATTTTGTAACGAGATTGATTTGTGTTGCAAAAATGTAAACGAGTGTTTGATTTTTATGTTTGCGACGCTTAAAGTGGTCTGACCATAATAAAAATGGATGCTGAATAATGTCTGCCATGTACCCAAATATGTTAAAGCCATTGGACTTAGGTTTTACGCAGTTACGTAACCGCGTTTTGATGGGCTCAATGCACACCGGATTAGAGGAACATAAAGAAGGCCTACAAAAGCTCGCTGCTTTTTATGAGGAGCGAGCTAAAGGTGGCGTAGGCTTGATCGTTACGGGTGGCTTTTCGCCTAACCTTCGCGGTCGACTTCACCCCCTGAGTGCTGAATTTAGCAAACCCAAACACGCTAAAGCACATAAAGTAGTGACTGAAGCTGTGCACAGACAAGGTGGCAAAATTGCTTTGCAGATCTTACATGCTGGACGTTATGCAATGCATCCATTTGCTCAAAGTGCTTCGGACATTAAAGCGCCGATCGCGAAATTTGCGCCTAGTGAAATGAGTGTTCGCCAAATAAAAAAGACCATTGATGCCTTTGCAAACAGTGCAGAGTTAGCACAGCTTGCGGGCTACGATGGTGTTGAACTCATGGGCTCAGAAGGTTACTTGATTAACCAGTTTTTATGTAAGCGCACCAATGTGCGCTATGACGATTGGGGAGGCAGTTATCAAAAACGCATGCGGTTTGCGGTTGAAATTGTCAAAGCAGTGCGTAAAGCCGTCGGAGAAAAGTTTATCATTATTTTCCGGCTCTCGATGTTAGATCTTGTCGAGCAAGGCAGTACCTTTGAAGATGTGATCGAGCTTGCAACAGCGCTGGAAGATGCGGGTGTCTCACTGATTAATACGGGCATCGGCTGGCATGAGGCTCGGATCCCAACGATTGCAACGCAAGTGCCTCGCGGAGCCTTCACTTGGGTGACTGAAAAAGTGAAGCCTCATGTATCAGTACCGATCATTACGTGTAATCGTATCAATACACCAGAAGAAGCAGAACGTATTTTGAGTTCTGGACAAGCTGATATGGTTTCAATGGCACGTCCTTTCCTGGCTGACCCCTATTTTGTTTCTAAGGCTGAGCAGAAAAAATCCAAACTAATTAATACCTGCATTGGTTGTAACCAGGCCTGTTTAGATAATGTTTTTCGTGGCAAACGAGCCAGTTGTTTAGTTAACCCTCTGGCTTGTTATGAAACAGAAATTGTCGTTGAACCCGCATTTAATCAGAAAACCATTGCCGTTGTCGGAGCTGGGCCGGCTGGATTAGCATGTGCTACTACACTGGCTGAACGGGGGCACAACGTTGATTTGTTTGAGAAGAATGATCGTATCGGAGGACAATTCCGCTTAGCAATGCAGATCCCCGGTAAAGAAGAGTTCCGAGAAACAATCCGCTATTTTGCCAATAGGATCGATGAAACAGGTGTGAACCTTCATTTAGATACGGAAGCGGATTTCGATTTACTTAGTGAATATGATGAAGTGGTTATGGCCAGTGGTGTTGAGCCACGTAAGGTTCATATTGATGGCATTGATACACCTAATAAAGTTGTGGACTATCAAACTCTCATTCGTGATAAAACCATTTTGGGTGAAAAAGTCGCAATTGTTGGCGCTGGTGGTATTGGTATCGATGTCGCAACCATGATCACTGAGCCTTCTGAACAAACCTTAGATGACTGGTTGCAAGAGTGGGGGATAGATAAAGAAATGTCCCATCCGGGAGGGTTATTCCCATACCCTGAAGTGCTCAGTGATAAAGAGGTTTGGGTTTTGCAACGTCGTAAAGGAAGAGTTGGGAAAGGTCCCGGTAAAACAACTGGTTGGATTCACAAACGGACGCTTGAAAAACGTGGTGTGCACCTTATTGGTGGTGTCGCCTATGACAAAATTGATGAGCAGGGTTTGTACGTTCATGTAAACGGCCAATCTCAATTGCTAGACGCTGACAAAGTGGTCATTTGTGCTGGGCAAGAATCGGTTCGTCCTTTTGAAGATAAGTGGTCAAACTTTGGTGACAAGCTGCATATTATTGGTGGTGCGGATTACGCAGGCGAACTCGATGCCGTTCGAGCGATTCGTCAAGGGGTAAAATTAGCCGTGGCTTTATAAAGTCTTAGAGTTGGCCCAGATTATAACCCGTTAATAAAGCGCGCTGTAGGCATAGCGCGCTTTTTTATTTCTTTTGTATTTATACCCTTACAAAACCGACCGTTAATCGCAGGGCCTGATTATGCTAGAGTTAAAAAGTACGATTTTATACAGAATTCATAAAGGATATGCTCATGGAAGCTCTTGATCTTTTGCTTAATCGCCGCTCAATCGCCAAATTGTCTGAACCAGCACCAGAGGGTAAAGCATTAGAGAATATTATTCGTGCAGGCCTAAGAGCGCCTGATCATGCAGGTCTTACTCCTTGGCGTTTTGTGATTGCTCAAGGCGATGGCCTGAAAAAACTGTCTGATATTTTAGTGAAAGCAGCACAGGCAGAAAACAGTGATGATGCGATCATTGAAAAAGTAAAAAATGCACCTTTTCGCGCACCTATGGTGATCACTGTGATTGCTAAAGTGACCCCTCATGACAAAGTGCCAGCGTTGGAGCAGCACCTGTCGGCTGGTTGTGCTGTTCAAGCGATGCAAATGGCAGCGGTTGCGCAAGGCTTTCAAGGCTTTTGGCGCTCGGGTAAATGGATGTTCCATCCCGAGGTACATCAGGCCTTTGGCTTGGAAGGGGAAGATGAGATTGTCGGTTTTCTTTATCTTGGTACGCCAGGGTGTACTCCATTAAAAGTGCCAGAACGAGATCTCACTCAGTTTGTTGAGTTTATCTAACCAGTTGTAGAATAGAAGCTGTAAATCAGAGTATCTTGCGGTCAATGATGAGCGTATCTGTTTATTTATACAGTTTTTCTTGATTTACTAGGGTGACATTAGATAATGTCACCCTAATTAATTTTACGATTTGATCATTATGACTCGTCTGTTTATTGCCGAAAAACCCAGCTTAGGTCGCGCGATTGCGTCGGCATTGCCTAATCCTCAGAAGAAAGAACAAGGATTTATTCGTTGTGGCAATGGCGATATCGTCACTTGGTGTATTGGACATTTGCTGGAGCAGGTGGAGCCAGATGTTTATGACGAGCGTTATAAGAAATGGAACCTCGCCGATCTCCCTATCGTCCCAGAGCAGTGGCAATTGAGACCGAGGTCAAGTGCCAGTAAGCAGTTGACGGTTATTCGTAAGCTTCTCAAAGAAGCCTCTCAAGTGATCCATGCTGGTGACCCAGACAGGGAAGGGCAACTCCTGGTTGATGAGGTGTTAGATTACTGTAAGTTGTCTAAAGCTAAAAAAGAAGCCACCCAGCGTTTATTGATTTCAGACTTAAACCTACCAGCGGTAAAGCGAGCCATCAATACTATGCGTAGCAACCGCGACTTCATTCCTCTGTCCGTTTCTGCGCTAGCTCGTTCGCGAGCGGATTGGTTGTATGGGATGAACATGTCTAGAGCTTACACGCTGCTGGGACAGCAAGCGGGCTATCAAGGTGTGTTGTCAGTAGGACGTGTACAAACACCAGTTTTGGGCTTAGTTGTGCGGCGGGATGAAGAGATTGAACACTTTGTTCCGAAGGACTATTTTACCTTGCACGCACTGATCCCATATCAAGATCACAATGGTACATTCGACATTCGAGCTCGTTGGAAACCGAGTGAAGCGTGTAAACCTTGGCAAGATGAAGATGGCCGAGTCTTGAGCCGAAAACTGGTTGAGAACGTCGCGCAACGAATTGCTAATCAGCCCGCTACAGTAGTCGAATCTGAACAAAAGCAAACCAAGCAATCGGCCCCATTGCCTTACTCTCTGTCTTCATTACAAATTGATGCCGCAAAACGTTACGGCATGAGTGCTCAGCAAGTTTTAGATACTTGTCAGGCTTTATATGAAAGACATAAGCTGATCACCTATCCACGTTCCGACTGTCGCTATCTTCCTCAAGAGCATTTTGCTCAAGCCGCTTCCGTGACTGCCGCGATCAGCCATAATGACGCAGCGTTACAAACTGCTGTTTTTGGTGCAAACCTGAGTCTGAAATCTAAAGCTTGGAATGATAAAAAAGTCGATGCTCACCATGCAATTATTCCTACTCCTAAGCAAGTTAACCCCGCTGCGTTATCCGCTGATCAAAGCAAAGTTTACCAGTTGATTGCTCGTCAATACTTAATGCAATTTTATCCACCGGCAGTGTATGCTGAGGCGAAGTTAGTCTTTGATATTGCAGGAGGTACTTTTATTGCTAAAGGTCGACAGCTGGTTGAACCCGGTTGGAAAACCTTAATGGGTAAAACCGATAAGGAAGAAGAAGGGATCGATACGGTTCCTCCGTTAACGAAAGGGACAGTCCTTACCTGCCGTGAAGGAGAAATTAAGGATCGCAAAACTGAGCCTCCGAAGCACTTTACAGAAGCGACTTTGTTGCAAGCTATGACGGGTATCGCCAGATACGTGGCAAACAAAGAGCTGAAAAAAATACTACGTGAAACAGATGGTCTTGGCACTGAAGCGACCCGCGCAGGGATTTTGGATACTTTGTTTAAGCGTCAACTACTGACTCGGCAAGGAAAATCCATTCTCAGTTCACCAGCAGGGAGAGGCTTAATTCATGCTTTGCCAGAAGAGTCTACGTTTCCAGATATGACGGCACATTGGGAGCATCAACTGCAAGGTATGGCAGAGCGTAACCAAGCTTATTTACCATTCATGCAAGCGTTGGAGCAGCGTATTGATGGGTTAATGCAGCAAGTTAAACAGGGAGGTGTCCCAGATTCATTACGATCCTTACCTAAAGTAGAACGGCCAGCATTTAAACGTAAAAAACGCAGCTATAAGAAAAGCAAAACAACAGCGGCATCGGGAAGGCGCAAATCAACTCAGTAAGTGTTATACCTGTACCCAAGTAACCTCAAGATGCTGTGTTCAGCGAGACGTACTTAGATTTCAGGCGTGGAACGATGCTTAGATATTACATTAAGAGCCGTTAACAGCGTATGAATAAAAAACAAAGCGGCGTTGAGTGGTGCCGCTTTTGTGCTTGTAATGTATAAAACGCGTTCGTTACTCAAACATATCATCATGACTGTGAATGGCGCCTCGAACGTCATCCTGAGTCAGGACACGTTTGCCTAAATCTTGCTTGACCTGTTTGCCAAGATCAATCAGAGCATCACGATTTGCTTGGGTTTGACGTTTACCAGCACTTCTTAAGCAGTAATTGAGTTCGTGCTCTTCACTGAAGTTTACCAGATCTCTATCAGCAGCCATAACCTTCTCCTTAGTGAGTTTATTCTCAACAATAAGTCTGGTTTGAAATTGTATAAATTCAAGTTGTAACTTAGATAAAGCGCGCTGGGAAGAAGGTATTTATAAGAGCCGGTGTGTTTTTTACTATTTAACTGATTGAAATAAAGGGTTTACCAAGACCGTTCAGCTTCAGTAAAATTGAAGCCAGATTTTATCTCGCAACGAAGAAGAATTCTTATGCTTCCTCTGATCTACCATCCGATTTATTCACAACTTGATTTACCTGTGGGTCATCGTTACCCAATCATGAAATATGCCTATCTATACCAAGCTGTACTCGCAGAGCGAGAAAAAGGTCATTGGACGATCCCTGCTGTCTTTTTCCAACCAAAGCCACTTGGTATCGAAACCATAAAACAAGTGCATAGTGAAGAGTACGTCGATCTTTTGGTCAGTGGCCAGTTACCTGCTGCAAAGATGCGTCGGATAGGCTTTCCTTGGAGTGATGCACTCATTGAGCGTACGTTGACTTCTGCTGGTGGGACGGTAATGACCGCCGAAAAAGCATATGAACACGGAGTAGCTATTCATTTAAGTGGTGGCTACCATCATGCCCATCGTGATTTCGGCAGTGGCTTTTGTTTGTTTAATGATCTAGTACTTGCCGCTAAGCAGATGTTAACCATGGAAGCCATTGATAAAGTGTTGATCATTGACAGTGATGTTCATCATGGTGATGGCACTGCAACGTTATGCGCAGATGAATCGGATATCATTACTTTGTCTTTTCACTGCGATAAGAACTTCCCAGCCAGAAAGCCGGATTCCGATTTAGATATCCCGTTGGCAAGAGGGACAGACGACGCTGCCTTTTTATCGACCTTTAAAAGTGTGGTTGAAATGGCGATCAATCTGCATCGACCTGATTTAATTATTTATGATGCGGGAGTCGATATCCATACTGACGATGAGCTTGGCTTTTTAAATGTTTCAACTCAAGCTATCTATGAGAGGGATACCTTCTTGATGACATGTGCGAAACAAAACCAGATTCCCGTTGCGGCTGTTGTTGGAGGAGGTTACCGCAGTGAGCACGCTGACCTAGTTCCTATCCATATGCAGTTGATTCGTGCGGCACGAAGTGTATTTTCAGACTCCCAATAAAAATAATGTTGCCTATTGAGCGTGAAAAAACCGAGCCCATAAATAATGAGCTCGGTATGACTTATTGTGATGCTTGGATGCGGTCATCTAACCTAGGATGACTACTCAGCCATTGAGGATAGTTCATCGGCGAAGATGTAGATTGGTTCAGTAACTCAAACATCTCTACCATAGGTTTCGTCTCAGCATGTATGTTTAGCATGGCTTGCTTAGCAAAGAGGTCGGCTTCTCTTTCTGCTTCTTGGGTATATCGATTCATAAGAATAAATAGCCCCCCGGCGGCCATACTATCAATTAACATCGCATTATCGCCTGTGAGTAGCGCCATGCCTACGGAAAGCAAGCTGGAGTAAACCAGCCCTTTAAGCATATGGCGATGATAAACATGGCCAAGTTCATGGAAAAGCACACTATCCAATTGCTCAGGGGTTCTCATTAGGTTGATCATATCATCCAATATAATGATTTTTCCCCCAGGCAAAGCAAACGCATTTGCCCCAAAATCTGATGAGTAAAAAAAGATTTCTACATTGTCTAAAGGGACATTGAAGGCTGTTAGTTGATTTTTGAACCTTTGTCTTATTTGCTGTTGTTGCTCTTGGCTAATCTGAGAGGGCTGTAAACTCTCTTCCAAGGTTTGTAGAGTGATATCACCAAGTTTTTGGGTAAGCTTATGAGGTACAGCTTCGGCGATGCTATCACTGAACCAGGGCAAGATGTAGTGATAACTCCCTAAACCAAGGACAATCAACAAAAGCAGAGACGACAGCCAAATTTTTTGTTTTGACTCTAATCTACTTAGAAAGGTGGTATTCCCATATTGCTTAAGCCATTGATTGAGTTCTTGCGTTTTCTCAGGGATAAAAACCCAGCCACTTGGCAAAACAAAGCGATCGGGTAAATGTCCCATTGATTCAGATATCTCAATATGGTTTAGGTCGCAAATAAGCTTCTCATCAGCAACAGACAGTGCTACTGAATCAATTCGACTGACGTCAAGTTCTGCGTTATGTCGCACCGAAGACTTTGGTGGGAAAGCCTTTCCTTTAAATTTCATTAACCGATTCCAAGATCAATATTATAAGCTTGGGCAACTTCATCGGAGAAAGCGGATTTATCAGGTGTTGCTTGGCCAATAGCTTTGAGTTGCTCTAAATCACCGATCACCATCGTATTATTCATCACATAATGAGCAGTACGAACCATCACCCAAGGTCTGGCTAGTCCAAGAGTAAATATCTGGATAAGAATGTTGGATGCTGTTAACCAAAGGTGATCCTCTACCTTTAAGGTCGATTTAAACTGATAATTCGGTTCTTCTTGTTCTGTGATGTTGAGTTGAAGCTGAGAGAGAATATAATTTTGCGTTCTAACGGTTATGTAAGATTGGACAACTGCAACCAAGAGTAGTGCGGGGATAAAAATTAAAGCAAAAAGAGCCGTATCGAATGAACGCATTAATAGTAAATGTGATTGAGTACTCATAAAGAATGAACTGCGAACAGAAAGAATCACCATTGCAGTGATGCTCATGAGAACAGCGCTTATGGCGAAAGCTTTAAAAAATAATTGACTAAAGAAACCAGTTTCGAGTGAAGCACTGAATTTCAAATTGCCATATTGATAACCATTGACGAAATAATTCTTGACTCCTGAAAAAAGCCAAGCATAGAGAGCAATTATTACTGGCGCAATCATTACTATATAAATAATAGTGATTGCTTGCATATAATGATGGGGGAGAATTTTTACAACTACACTAAATAATATTCCCAAACCGAAAAATATAGCGAATGCGACAATGACACGACCAAGGATCACTGCATAGGCATCTGCACATGAAGCATTAAATGAAAAATGAACATTACGGTAGCTGGTCATTGCTGCATCAAATCGAGCGTTGCTCCACATAAACCAAGGAATAGCAAGATAAAAAATAAAAATTAAAATTTGACTTACAGAAGGAGAAAATAAATTAACAATAACGAACATGGTCATTATAGCTAAAGCCAATAATCTTCCTTTTAAAATTTGGTAAGGGGTGGCATGATATTCAAAGTTATCACCATTAAGAAAAGTATTACCATAAAAGTAGCGCATGGTTCTTACTTTTGCCCAAGGAGAATAAAGACCTAGAGTAATAATTGAGAGTAAAATGTTAACGATCCAAATACCAAAGAACTCGCCACTTTGGCCTTTAAAATTCATCCCGTTTGAGAGGTGTCGCTGATTCACAATTTTTCCTGACGTTTAATAAAAAAAAGATGCTAACACATCAGTAATATCAATTGAACTTGGTTTGATTGAGCTGATTTTATTATGCTTGTGGATTGAGGTAGTTAATTTTACTGGAAGCTAAAAAATTATGATTTCAAAGGCGTAAAAGTGTTTATTTTAATAGTGAAAATAAAACATGTTAGTAAGAAAAAATATTGATGTTTTTTCTCGATTATTCACACCAGTCGGGTGATGACCAGCGTAAATAATATACCCAAGTGACACGCTCCCCAAGGTCATCTCGCTGAACACAGCACCTTGAGGTTACTTGAGTATACTTATTATCTCAAATCGGGTTTGATTATTCTTCGGAAGAGTTACGTAATTTTGGATCGTCGCTGAGGTATTCGACGAATTCTATTTCAAAGCCAGCCGGATCAATAAAGTAGACATTTTTCCGATATGGATTTTCTGTCCCGGGATTATGAATCGGGTAGCCTGCAGAAGTTAAGCGTTGTATGACGCCATCAATATTGTTTGTTACATAGGCAAAATGCGCGAGCCCAACTTGATGTCCGGACAGATTTCGATTGACGCCTTCACCATGATCACTAAACGCGAGATATTGATAATCATCGCCAAAATGCAGCCAGTTTCTTGGTTTACCATGCCATTCGCCTGTCCCCTCTGCTCTTACTTTCCAATGTGGGAAGGCAACAAGATAGAATTTTAGTACTGCAGGAATGTCTTTTACGACTAAGTTTACATGCTCAAGTTGGATCATAAGTTCTCCTTGTTTTTACTCTAAAACCAACAAGCGCTAGAATAAAACCTCAGGTTAAGTTGAGGTAAAGGATAATTTTTATTTTTTATTGAGAGGTATATTGAGGTTACTTGTGTACACGAACCAGCTCATCAGAGAACCAGCAATAGCCGTTGCTATGACTGGTTCTCTACTTTAATTTATCGTTCGCCTCACTGCACTGAGCATTTTTAGGTTACTTGGGTATATCGTGTCTAATTAATGAATCCATTGTAGAGCATATATAAATGCGCCGATGACCAAGAGAAGTTGTTCGCACCTTGAACAGCACCTGTTTCGGGATTGTAGTTCTCTTGGATTGGACGATCAGCTGTTAAGCCTTCCGCATTCTGGAACAAACGGGCAACATACTCATTGGCTTGTGCTTGATAGCCATAGTTTGCCATCCCTCGGACCCCAAAATAGAATTGGTCAACCCAAACTCGGCCACGCCAATAGATATCTGCGCCATAAGCTGGGCTATCAAGTGCCGCTGTTCCTAGTGGAACATGGGTGTTGAACTTATTGATGTCCAACATGTTTTTGACTACGGCGTCAGCGTTTTCTTGTGTCGCGGCACCATTAAACAAGGGCGACCAGCCTTCCGGCCCCATGCCTCGATGGCTTAGAGGCTCCCCGGCACAGCCATTACTTAGGCTGACTGAATTGATGCTGATGTCATAATAAAAGCCACTATTGGCATCGAACATACACTGATTAATGTATTGTTTGGTTTTCTCGGCTTTCGCTTTAAACTCAAGCGCATCGTCACTAAAGCCGATGGCTTGAGCGATTTTTGCTAGATAATTGTTATCAGAATACCAATAAGAAGCTTGATCAACCGATTCCTGTTTTAGAGAATATCCTACAATTTGGCCGTTAGTGTCTTTGCTTTCAGCAAATTTTACTTGCCACTCTTTTTTAGCTAGGTTGAGCTTATCGTTATTTTCTGGTGTTGTGTTGGTGTATTCAGCGATGTAGGTCAATTTGCCATTACCGTCGACAATTTCATTGACTGTTATACTGTTATCAAAGCCGTGTTTGACTGCATAACGGCCCAGTTGGTCGATTTGTTGAGCTTGAGTAATGCTCATCGGTTCGGTACTTTTTGCATCTGCAATCGTATCAATGAAGCCAAATACGGCGGCGTCATCACGACCGGACTCCCAAGAAGCCGCAGTTTGTGCGGGGCTGCCAATATCGACATAGTTTTGTGAATCCAGCAGCGCGTTATAACCCTCAATACCCGCATCGTATGTCCATTTGTCTTCACCGAGCTTGATGTATTTATACTTCATAGCATTAATCGCTAGGCCATTCCAGTTGTTATGCATATCTCTTGGTTTGGCGGCCTCTTCTGCTGTGACATTGTGTTCAGTATCAAAAGTCGCACCATATTCAGGAATGCCATTTTTGTTGGTATCACGAGCGGTTAACCACCAATTATGGTAGGCGACTAATTTAGGGTACATCTCTTGAAGAAATGCTATCGCTTCTGCTTCACGCTGGTGTTCATTTTTAAGTGCACTGTACACTTCCCAAACTGCCCAAGAGGCTAGAGAAGGTTTGGTATCTCGCTCATTCCATGTTTGAGCATCGTTAAACTCGGTTCTATTTTCGGCTTCTGCTCTTGGTTTGCCCATATTCATACCAACGACATCAAGCAAAAATCCTTGATCCCATGGACGAAGTGCATCGCCTTCTTGGACTTGGTATTGGAAAACGGCTCGAATATTTTCCATAGCAACGTCTGGGTTAAAGTGTGCCATGGCATAAGCTTGCTTCCAGGTATCCCAAGGCCAAGTTAAGTTGCCAGAGAACCAACGTGCAGTGACAGAAGGTGTAACAGTGTGATGATCCAGAACACCTGCAGGGCTTCGCCAGTTACCGTTTAAAGTTTCAATTGCTTTAACGGCCACACGCTCATGTTCTGGGGCAACTGAATCATTACTTAGCCCTTTCTCTAGATAAGTTTCCCAACGGTTGATTGAGGCGGTTAAATAGGTTGTAGGATTAGCTAAAATATCATCAACGACTGTTTTCTCTTTGGCCCATTCTTGCGCAGTTAATGTATGGGTGAAGACAGTATAGAAAGTTTCATTGCCTGTAATACGTTTTATTGATGTGTAGGCATTGTCAGTGAGTGTCGTGATGGTAGGGATGCTGCGCGTAATATGGAACGCGGATTCACCAGTGGTTCTCACATACCAAGAGTCCCGCTCACGGCCGAAATCAACAACAACATTACCTACATTATCGCTATTGAGTGTTCGAGTATAGTCCGGTAACTTTTCTGACAGAGACGGCTGACTTTGAGCATCTCCATCTTTGGCGTAGTACCCCATGACCAGCTGGCCAGAAAGAGACAGTTCAAGAGATTGTGACGTCGGATTTAAGACTTTCGTTTCTAGCAGAGAAGAGCGATCTGAAACGAAACGTAATGTTAAATCGATCACCAAGCCATCTTGAGTGGTTAATTTCTGAATCAAAGCACCCGGAATACTGTATGCCTTGGTGGTGAAGTCCGCTTTCTTGCCGTCAAGAATGATCATCGGCTTCTCTAGGTATTTTGCCATAGAGACATTGTATTCTTCAGCAATAATTGTCGTTCCAAATCCTCCAGCTGTATTTTCGTTGCTTTGGCTTAAATCTGGTAACAAATGTCCATGCCATGCTCCATTATCATGCAATGGGGTGTAAGCCATGTGATTGCCTGCTCCAACTTCTGCTAAGTGATTAGGGGTACCTGAGCGGTCAAGAATATTACTAAATTGTGAGGCGAGAATCGGTTGGCTTTGTTCATTATTTGAGTTGTTAGAATCACTAAAACAACCAAGGAGTAGGGCACTGGTAATGGAAACGGTTAAAAAGGATTTTTTTGTATTCATATTCATCATTCAAACTTTAATTTTTACACCCTGACTAAGCAGTGGTGGGTCAACGACTGCGAGAATGTAATACGCAATGACAAATGATAATGTTGCCGTTATCACACGGAAATAATTGGTTACAACAATAAGCTTACAAAAACTAAGTGTATATTCGGTTTAATAAAAACTGTTTATTTGATGGATTTTGGTGTTTTAGGGTTAATTTTCAGCATTTTTCTCAAGAGTAGAGAAACTAAGGATGGCATGGGTAAATGAACTTAAGGTAGAACAAGCAAGTCTGCAATGATCGCCCTGCAGCGAGAGTAGACACAATAACAAGCAGGTAACAAGGACGAGCATGTTTACTATACTCTTTAATCTTGTGCTCAATGAATAAATTAAGTTGAAAAATTAATGATTAAATCAAAATTTAAACTTGGTCTTAGTGATTTATTTTCCTCGCTTCCAGTCATAGAGAAGTCTCTGCACTTTGCGATACTGTTTAGTGTCATTTGTCAGCTGATATCGAGCGGCTTTATGCATGTTCACGGTGATACTGTGCTGGCAAACATTTCCGGTGTGGCATTATTACACATCTATGGTGGCTTGCTTCTCATACCTTTGGCACTGACTTTTACGGTGAAGGTCCTGAGCAGAAGAAAATGCTGCGACCTTTATCCTTGGGCCTATGGTCGTTTTGACGTTATCAAGCAGGATATTCAATCTCTCATTAAGTTAAAAATGCCACTTGCAAAGCCATCTGGTTTAGCCGCTTGTATTGAGGGTTTGGGGATTTTTGCGCTGCTACTGGCACTGGTTACAGGAGGAGGGTGGTACTGGTTTTTAACCACGCAAGGGCCTAGTCAATTACTTCTCTCAATTCACAAGCTTTCTGTCACTTTTATTCAAGTTTATTTCTTTGGTCATGCCAGTGCAGCGCTATTGCATTTGTTCGTTTGGTGGCGTAAGTGAGCGTGTTACAACTCAATTCAACGAAAGCACGTGACTTCGCTTACATTTGTTCGTGATTCTTATAGCAAATAAACAAGAGTTTTAATGAGGCGAATATTGACACGCTATCATTGAGTTGATTCATGACCGTTTGCTGTATCGCTGCTTTTGTCTCTTTTGCCTCCGCTTTATTTACGGTTTGTGGTGCGGTATAGTTTGCAGTGTCCTCTTTATCCTTGCTGTTATACGGCAAATAAAAGACGTTCAAAAAGGAAGCTAATATGAAATACCAAGGACTTTTACTGCTGGCTACTGGTGTGCTAGCAGCCAATGTTAATGCTAATGAGTGTGGTACCGTTACCATTGCAGACATGAACTGGAACTCCGCTACGCTGATCGCCAATGTTGACCGTTTTATTCTTGAACATGGTTATGGGTGTGAGGCTGAGTTGATACCTGGTGATACCATGCCTACGGGCACTTCAATGATTGAAAAAGGTCAACCGGACGTTGCTCCAGAACTTTGGAGTAACAGTCTTAAAGATGCGCTAGATAAAGGGGTAGCTGAGAAGCGACTTCGTTATGCAGGCAAAGCCTTAGTTGATGGTGGCGAAGAAGGCTTCTGGGTTCCAGCCTACCTTGTTAAGCAATATCCAGACATCAAAACCATTGAAGGGGTGAAGAAGCACGCTAAGCTCTTTGCTCATCCGGAAGATAAAACAAAATCGGCTTTCTATAGCTGCCCTGCGGGTTGGAACTGCCAAATCAGTGCGGGTAACTTGTTTAAAGCAATGGATCTCGCGAGCGCTGGCTTTGAGATCGTCGATCCTGGTTCAAGTGCTGGCCTATCCGGTTCTATTGCCAAAGCCTACGAACGCCAGCAGCCATGGTTTGGATACTACTGGGCTCCAACAGCAGTATTGGGTAAATACGACATGGTTAAAGTGGATTTTGGTAGCGGTGTAAATGAAAAAGAGTTTGTAAGTTGTATCACACAGGCAGACTGTGAAGATCCTAAAGTGACCATGTACCCGCCTTCTCCTGTCCATACTATTACCACTGAAGAATTTGCTTCACGTTCTCCACAAGCTTACGAGTACTTCACTAAACGTGGCTTTACTAATGCCGACATGAACCAAATCTTGGCTTGGATGGAAGACAACCAAGCTGATGGTGAAGAGACCATGTACCACTTCCTAGAAAAATATCCGCAAATCTGGACGGCTTGGGTACCTCAAGACGTCGCGAAAAAAGTACAAAGTGCCCTGTAAAACAGAGGCGTTTCGTAAACGATACAGGAATAACGAACTTGTTGTATACCGAGGCTGACTTCAGCCTCGGTAAGAAAAGGAATTATATATGTCTGACTCGAACTGGTTGAGTGAATTTCCAGAAATGGATCGCTCTGACCTTAGAGCCATCCGCAAAACACTCGATGGTGCCTATCGCGATTTCTCGCGTGAATACGGCGACCTGATTGAATCTTTCTTTGACCCATTACTCTCATTTCTAGTTTGGTTTGAAAAACTTCTTATTTCAACACCTTGGTTTATCATCCTCGCGATTTGTACTGGATTAGTTTATGCCGCAAGCCGCTCTTGGAAACTTGCGGTCGCATGCTTTGGTTCCCTGATACTGATAGGTTATTTCGGTATGTGGGAAGACACCATGAGGACACTCAGTATTATCACCGTTTGTACCATGCTTGCAATAGCCCTTGGTATTCCAATCGGTATCGCTATGGCGCGTTCTAATCGAGTGCAATCAATCGTCACACCGTTACTGGATGTGATGCAAACGATGCCTGCTTTTGTTTACCTTATCCCTGTCGTTATGTTACTCGGTATAGGCAAAATACCGGGGCTCATTGCCGTTGTGATTTATGCGATTCCTCCAGTGATTCGTTTAACTAATCTTGGGATCCGCTTGGTCGACAAAGAGGTACTAGAAGCGGCGACCGCGTTTGGTGCCAGTAAAAAGCAGCGCTTAATTGGCGTGCAATTACCATTGGCTATGCCAACCATCATGGCGGGGATTAACCAAACCATTATGATGGCGCTATCTATGGTTGTTATTGCTTCAATGATTGGTGTGAAAGGGTTGGGACAGCCAGTATTAAAATCGATCACTAACCAATATTTCACACTCGGATTATTGAACGGCTTAGCGATTGTGGCCTTGGCGATTTTGTTCGACCGTGCATCACAAGCCTATGCAAAACGAACTCAAGCGCACTTAGGAGATCTGAAACATGACTAAGCCACTTATAGAAATCAGCGGCCTGTATAAGATCTTCGGCCCAAAACCTGATACGGTGATTGAACTTATAAAACAGGGACAAACTAAAGATCAAATTCTAGTAGAGACAGGCCATACAGTCGGTTTAAAAGATATCAATCTACAAATCAAAAAAGGTGAAATTTTCGTGATCATGGGGCTGTCTGGCTCGGGTAAATCAACCATGATTCGTCACTTTAACCGTTTGATTGATCCTACGATGGGGCAGATTTTGGTTGAAGGGATCGACGTGATGCAGTTATCGGCTACCGAGTTGGAAGAGTTTCGTCGACATAAGATGTCGATGGTGTTTCAACGTTTTGGTCTATTGCCTCATCGCACCGTGGTCGATAATGTTGCCTACGGTTTAGAAATCCAAGGAATTAAGAAAGAAGCACGTCTCGAAAAAGCCAATGAATGGTTAGAGACGGTTGGCCTTAAAGGTTATGAAAATCAGTATCCTGCACAACTTTCTGGTGGGCAGCAACAACGTGTTGGTTTGGCTCGTGCGCTTGCGACCGATGCTGAAATTCTCCTGATGGATGAAGCTTTCTCCGCCCTTGACCCTCTGATCCGTAGTGAGATGCAAGATCAACTGATTGAACTTCAAGAGAAGTTGCATAAAACCATTATCTTTATCACCCATGACTTAGATGAAGCGCTTCGCTTAGGCGATCGGATTGCGATCTTGAAAGATGGAGAATTGGTTCAGCAGGGGGCACCCGATGAAATCTTGCTTCAGCCTGCAGATGATTATGTTGAAGCCTTTGTAAAAGATGTGAACAGAGCTCGCGCACTGACCGTTGAAACCGTAATGCAGCCACCAGCATATCGCATCACAGCCACCACCATTGCAGAAGCCTTGAATGAAATGAAGCGTGTTAAACAAGATTACGCTTACCACGTGACGGAAGATGGTTATCAGGGAGTAGTGACTAAAGAAGGATTGTTGGATGCAGCGAAGGGAGACTGTTCACAGCAGCTTGACGAAGAGATCTATGAGGAAGTGCCGATTATCTCCCCTCATTCTGTGATTGAAGAAGTCCTCCCAGAGACCATGTCTTGTGACTATTCACTTCCTGTTGTTGATGATGACGGTAACCTTCAAGGTGAGTTAGAACGAAGTGCTGTTGCAGAAATTTTTGTAGAGAGTTCAGAAGAGCTACTTCAAGTTAAAGACACTTCAACACCTGATAAGATCAACAACAAGCCTGACGCTTCTTGATTGAACTAAATCTGTTAGCGAGGCAGCCTCCAGCCTCGCTTTTTTATCTCGCTAACCACTGTGTTCTTCCGTTTTTATTGGGAGAGGCTTTGTTATAAGGAAAGACGTTCATCTTCCTCGGTACGGTTATTTATTCCTCAATTATTATCATTTGGTATCAATATTTGTACACAGTGTCATGGTTGTTTCTGCAACTTTCTTACCTTCTATGCGATAGCAATCGGCGTAAATCAATATGCCCCATGACCTGCTCGTCAATATTTTTGATTACCAATAGCTTTCTCCATCCATGTTCACCCACTTTGTGATCGAAGCCATTGTGAAATTTAGCCATAAATAGCTCTGAGACATGGCACTCTTGTTTCGCAATGGGTTGAAACAGTGGACAATCATCGTGTGCATTTTCAGCAAGTTGCGTTCCGATATATTTGAAGAAGGATTTTAGATCGGACCGTTTTGATTCCACTATTTTTATATGCACTCATTGTCATAATAATTTGTGATGAATGTATTCATAGCAAGACTAATAATAAGCCAAAAATTTAACTTATTATTCAATAGTTTAGCAAGCTTTGTCTAGGTTGGGTTACTGTGGGAATAGGAGGGGATTTTCAGGGACAGACACAATAACTAATAGAAAATGTAATAGGACAGACGGGTTTATTTAATTTTAAAGTTTGAATACTTACCTTCAGGTAAAACAAAAATGGGAACTGATTGCTCAGTTCCCATTCTTTTGAATATGGCGGAGAGATAGGGATTTGAACCCTAGAACCGCTATTAACGGTTGCCGGTTTTCAAGACCGGTGCTTTCGACCACTCAGCCATCTCTCCTTTTGTGGTGCAGATAATATAAGGCTTTGAAAAGCTTGTAAACCCTTAAATGTATCGTTTGCCTGTTTCTTGTTCGTTTTTGTGGTGTTTCGTGCAAAAAAACAAGTCAGCGCCAAGAAGCTATTCACTGCGAGGCGCGATAAAAGCGCTATTTGGTGTAGAAACGTTGCAGCTCCGTCAACCCTTGCATCAATACTGGGAGCTTAGGTGAGTCTTTGCGTAGGCGCTGATAGTTGTTGTCATACAATTTGTAGTTACCAAATTTATCCACCACCGTTGTTTGTGCGTCTGTGATTAAAGCAATTTCACGGGTATCACCAGCAAGGATCCAACGGCGGCGGCTTTCATCAAATAAATTGCGACCGCTACTGTAATCGGTTGGGTTAGATGATACGCCGAGCATGTCTTGTAGTAAGGTTACAGACAGATCTAGATGGCTTGTGCTGTGATTAAAATCGGCAGAAAGCTTACCTGGCCAGTGAATAACCATAGGTACTTGCAGTTGGTAACGGCTATAGTTGCTGTTTGCTCCCCAACTGTTGGTTTTGGTCTCATTAAACTCACTACCGTGATTGGAGGTGATGATCACAATAGTGTTATCCAGTAACTTTTGCTCTTTTAATTGGCTTAAGATCGAGGCAACAGCACCATCCGCCGTTTTAACCGCTTGCTCATAAGCTTGTTTGAAGCGCTCACTGGCGGAAACGTTTTGATCTTTTTTGCCAACACTTGAATCAAAGTTATCAATGGCGGTAATTTCAATGTAACTGAACCAAGGTCGTTTGGCGTCGCTTTCTAGCCATTGCTGCCAAGCGAAAATGGCATCTTGATCGGTTTTAGTTTGTGTTCCGTCCAGTGTTGCTGCTAAGCCAAAGTCACGGAAGACCACCTCTGGGTACAAGTCATCTTCAAAACCACTGCCACTGAATAAACCAAAATCATAACCCTGATCTTTTAATGTGCTGAGTAAAACGGGTGAGCTGCCTTGCGCTTTAATGCTGCTAGCATAACTGCTCGGCAGGCCGTAAAAAAGGCCAAATGAACCGTAGCTATCATTACTGGAACTGTAATGGTTGTTGAAGCGCTGGTTGTCTTGCGCAAACTCATACAAGCTTGGCATTTCTTCAGCGTTCAGTGCATCCGCTCGAAGATTATTGATGTTGATCATCAAGACGTTGAGTTTGCTGCCTCGGCGGTTGAATTCTAACGTCTCAAGAGGGTATCTAACCAGATCAACATTAACTTGGTTCTCTTCGAGTCGTTTTAAATATTCTTCGCGGTCAAATAATCCGTGTTTCTCCATGAAGCTCTTTGCCGTCATTGGATAGGAAAGAGGGAAATTCGCTCGCTGGCTGGTTATTGGTGAGTAGAATTGCGCATCTGCCCACATGTAGATTAGATGGCTGGAGATAAAGCATAAGAAAAATACCGTCGCCAATGGACGGCCAATATGCTTGTGTGACAACTTGCGCTGTTTACGCCAAACCCACTCAGATAAAGCGAGTTGAGCCAGAAATATCAGCGGCATGACCACAAAGAGGTGTTGAAGATCTTTGCTGAACGCGCTGTTGCTGTCGCCAAACAGCAGTTCCCACACCACAGGGTTCAAATGTAGGTTGATCGATTGATACGTTTGAGTGTCAATCAATAAAGCTGTTTGCCCCACTGTGGCGAAGACTACCGCCACAAAGCGGAAGATTTGCTTTGTTGGCAGGATAAAGGTTAACGGAAATAGAACCAATATGTAGAGAGCGAAGACCAAAAAGCCAAAATGGCCCACCCAAGAAATCGCTAAATAAAATTGACCAAGAAAAGTTTCGGGCCAAGGTGATTGAGCGATGTAGCGTGTACCTATCAACATCGAAATAACAATGTTGAAGAATGCAAACCAATGTCCCCAACCAACTAGTCGAGATACGCGTTCGCCATATGAGTTTCCGCTGTCTACCATTTATGTGCTCTATTTTCTGTTATTAGTGGGCTTTCGGCACTTCAAGTGAAGATATCAGTGCTTGGGCAAATTTTTCAGCAATAACCTTGCGTTGTGAAGACGCAACTTTTTGATTTAAGACATTGGTTGCGATATTTCCTGCAATCATGAGTGTTAGCTCAGGTGTTGCGGCGTGTTTTTCTAAAACAGCACCTACTTCAGCAAGAATGTTTTCCACTTGTTCGTCAGTATATTTTGATGTAATCGGCATAAAGACTCTAATAATGATAGTAAAAGCTTCTTATGATAACCTACAATGCCTAACAACTTAAACCTTGTAGCAAGATAAAATCATAATGAGCCTTCACCTTTCAAACGTTATTTTGCATCAATTGTGCAAAAATGAGCAGGACGAATTGATCGTTAAACTGCGCCAAAATTCCTTAGAAAACAATCAGTCTACTGAAAGTCTTGTGGCTGAACTGCACCGTGTTTTTCATGCCAAAGCGGGTAAAGGCTTTGGCTCTTTCCAGTCAGACAGTGAATTTCAGTTTTGGCTTCAAGAAATGCGCAAAGGGGATCGAGATTTTTATGATTTCTCACAAATTAGTGCAAATCGACTGAAAGAAGAACTCATTAAGTACCCATTTGCTGACGAAGGTATCCTCGTCTTCGCTCAATACCAAAGTTTGGCCACGGATTATCTGTTTATTGGTATCTTGCCAATGAACCAAAGCCTGAAAGTCACAGAGGGCCTTGATATCAGTGCAACGGATTACCTTGATATTACCAAAATGGATATTGCAGCCCGCATTGATCTGTCGAGCTACGATACAGATCGTGATTCCAATCGCTACTTGTCTTACATCAAGGGGCGAGTAGGGCGTAAAGTTGCGGATTTCTTTTTGGACTTCTTACAAGCCGATATCGGCCTTGATACCAAATTGCAAAATCAGGTTTTGATGCAAGCAGTTGAAGATTTCTGTGCAGATTCTAAATTAGAAAAGCAAGAATCAAATGAGTATAAAAAGCAGGTCTACAATTATTGTAATGACCAAATAAAGTCAGGTGATGAAGTACAAATTGCTGAATTATCAGGTGAGTTACCGATGAGCCGAGAAGGCACAAGCTTCGTTGACTTTACTAAAGAGCAGGGTTACGACTTAGAAGATTCTTTCCCTGGTGATCGTGCTACGGTACGTAAGTTGACCAAATTTGTCGGTGCCGGTGGCGGTTTGAATATTAGCTTTGATAGTTTGTTGCTGGGAGAGCGTATTTTTTATGATCCAGAAACAGACACTTTGACTATCAAAGGCACTCCGCCAAATTTAAAAGATCAGTTAAGCCGCAGTTAAAAGCGCATACGAACTATTGAGATGAAATTAAAGAGAACGATAAGTTCTCTTTTTTATATCTATACCCAACTGACCTCAAGGTACTTGATTCAGAGCGAGGTTACTTGGGTATAACATAGAGTGATTTGTCCCTGAAAAAACGATTAACCTTCTCTCACCCTGTGTGTTCTCGTGTTATTACCTTGAAGACATCAGAGGATAGTATATTCTTATAAATGAAATAGATGGCTGAGGAATGGATGTTGCAGCAGATCAAAACAGGGATTAAAAAAAGCGTATGGCTTTTATTCATCATCTGGGGTGTGTTGACCACAGTACTTTGGTTGCAAGCTCAACAAACCATTCGCACTGTTGTGACACTTGAAGAGTTAAATCGAGCTATTGATGACGTAAGAGGCGTGTTTGTATTCGGCCTTCCTCATCGTTCGCATTATGTTGAACGAACTGATGACCAACTTCAACAAGTCAAGCAAGTACGACTTCAGTTGGAGCAAGATAACACCGAAAGTTGGGCTTCACCTGATTTAACTCAGTTGATTTATATTACGGATCGGTTTCTTGAAGGGGCTCATGATTTCGTTAGCAGTGACAAGAGTTTTGTTAACTTTACTAATCAGCTCTCCCAAAGCCGCATTCAGGATAGCAATTCTCCTTCTCTAAACATGATGTATTACCAGCTGGAGGCTTTGCTGTTGGAAGCGATGTTCAATGAATCATCGACCAATACTGATGTCTATCAGCAGCTAGACCAACTGTTTAAGACATCACAGGATCTGGCCAGCAATGAACAACAGGGTTTTCAGCGTAGACTCGCCGAAACCTCTAATGTATTGGCTACTTATGCTCAAAGTCGTCACTTGATTAGGCATTTGTTCGAGTCCGATATTTCTGAGCAGTTTGATACTGTAATGCAACAATTAGAGCAAAGATTGAAGGCTTATATCAATACATTGGTGATACTCAGTGTGCTGTTTGTGATTGGCTTGATTTTGGCTTTGATGAAACAGCCTAAACTTGATGTCCAAGCTGACTTAAAAGCAGATAGTGAGCCTGTTACGCCCCATAACGACCTGTCTTTGCAATCTCCTCAAGCTGCTAGGTCTTATCGAGCCGCTGAACAAGAACAAGTCGATAAACAACCAAAAACAACCGCAGAAAATCAATCCTCTGTAATTAGCTCGGTTTCTCCAGTCAAGCCTGCAGAGCTCGCAAAACCCTACAAAGCCACTACTCAACTTAAAGAAACAACGCAGAGAGCAGAAACAACGTTCGGCAAGGTTCAAAGTGAGGAAAATAAGTTAGCTCCTGAGGCTCAACTAGAGGCCTCTATGTCTCAATCTTTACCGTTTCAATCTGCACAAAGTGATGAACCATATATTGATATTGCCAAGATGCTTGATTCATTATCTGGTGATGAAGAAGCCGTTCAGATGTTGTTGGGAGTGTTTATTGAGGATCACGCTGATGATAGCAACAAATTTAAACAGCTTTTGCTCGTTGATCCAGAACAAGCCCAACGTATTACCCACAGCCTAAAAGGGGTTGCAGGCAGTTTGGGAGCCATGCCCTTGCAACGTATTGCTGCTAAGATTGAACTGTTGCTGAAAAATCAACAAGAAGTTACCGAAGCCCACCTTGAGAGGTTAACCCAAACGTTGGCTCATACGATCACTTATGCGGCGGGAGAGATTGAACGCGCGAATCAGTCTTAATCGGTAAGCAATCAATGTGGCTGTTCACCAGAGTGCTGTTAACCATAGTGGGATAACGGTAGGCGAAGAAAAGAGTATTAATAAAAAAGGGCCGAATCAACGGCCCTTTATGTGTAATAAGCTTATTTAGTAAAAGCGGTCTGCTGTGCTGGTGCAGTTGCAGATTGCTTGTTGATTGATGTTGGTTCACATTTATCAACAAACCAGCCGGCGTACGAAGTAATAATTGTGACAGCGATACATACGAAGCTTAACCACATGTATGGTGCGTAAGACAGAGTCGCGACACCTAGGATGCTCGCCATGTAGATACCGTTATCACTCCAAGGCACCATACCTGATGTCAACGTTCCACCAAACTCGGCATTACGAGAAAGGTTTTTACGCTTGTAGCCTAGGCGGTCATAGTTTTTAGCACAGATCTTTGGTGTTAAGATCAGTGATACATACATCGCAGAACCAAAAATGTTACCCATGAAGGCGGTCATAATGGTCGTCAGTGACAGTGAGCCCGCACTTTGTACACCTCTTTCAAACAGTTTGGCGATAGTTTCAAGTACACCGACTTTATCAAGTAAGCCACCAAAGCCTAAACCAAATACAATCACAGCAACAGAGCCAAGCATAGAAGACATGCCACCTCGGTTAAGAATTGAATCAATAAAGTCCACACCAGAGCTGATGTTGTAAGGAGCCCAAGCCGTGTTAAATGCTGTCAGAAAGTTAACATCCTGAATCATCACTGCCCAAATAATACCAAGTAGTGAGCCAAAGCTTATGACAGGGAATGATGGCATACGCATCGCGAGTAATGCCAGTACGATGATAACAGGGACAAAAGAGTATGGGGTAATGTAAAACTGTTGGTCCATGGCGTGAATGACTGAGTCAACTTGGCTCATGTCTATATTACCTGCGTAGTGAAAACCAAACGCGGTAAACATGATACCCGTGATCACGTAGCTTATCAGAGCAATAGGGAGCATGCCTTTGATGTGTTCCATAACCTCAACATTAGACATGGAAGATGCCAGAATTACAGAGTCAGATAGCGGTGACATCTTGTCTCCAAAATAACATCCCGACAGGACCGCACCCGCTGTTACTGGTGCAGGGATACCAAGGCCTTGACCAATTCCCATCATCGCGATTCCCGCAGTGCCCGCAGAGCCCCACGAAGTACCTGTTGCTAATGCAGTCAGAGAACAAATGACCATAGTGGCAAGGAGGAAGATGGAAGGATGAATGGCTTTGAGTCCATAGTAGATAATCGTTGGGACGATACCACCTGAGATCCAGGTACCAACTAGAGCACCGACGGCAAGTAGAATTAATACCGCGCCCAAACCATTAGAAATTCCATTCAAAGCTGCTTTTTCTAGATCTTTGTATTTATGTCCGAGCTTCAAGCCCAATAGCATGATAATAAACCATCCAATGTAGAGCGCGAGCTGAATAGGCAACTCTAATTCGGAAGTAAATGAAAATGCCAAAAGGAGAAACAAGCCCAGAGAGAGAAAGACTTGTATCAGACTAGGTAGGCGAGTTTTAACTTGCTGCATATATGCCTCTGTCATTTGTGGAGCTACTGAGGAGCGAGACTCCTTGTTTTAATCGGGCATAACATACATTAACACAACTTATATTTCGAACATTTGATGCGTTATCTTGATTTTAATCTACAAAATAGTCTTTTTGTAAAATTATATGAATATTTATATTACACATAATGATATTTAATGTTTGTTGATGTAAATATTATGTACTTTAAGTGTGGGTTTCAATCGGCGTCAATTGTGGCTATAAAAAACGTTGTTATGCACTCGTTTTCTTTATTGCCTTCTTTTAGTTTTATTTAGAGTCGTCTCGTTGAACACAGCACCTTGGAGTTACTTAGGTATACCTTTCTGAAAATATACCTTTCTGAAAAAGAGTTTGGTGCGACCTAGGGCATGGCATACTCGTACTTGTAGAGTGAAAATAAAGTGCAAGAATCAGAGCATAAAAAACACGCTAGGCGGATAATTGGAGATCACGCTTGAAAAGTTGTACTCAATTGTTAATTAGGGCTTGAGATTTTGTTGTGAAAAATGAACTATTGAGGGAGTTATACCCAAGTGACTTTAAGATACTGAACAAACTATCCATTATCTTGAGGTTATTTGGGTATATTTTAAAATAAACATGGAGAGTTAATCCGATGAAAGTAGGTTTAGTTGGTTGGCGTGGTATGGTTGGCTCCGTTCTCATGCAACGTATGGTGGAAGAAAAAGACTTTGATTTAATTGAACCTGTCTTCTTTAGTACGTCACAAGTAGGCATTCCTGCTCCACAATTTTCAACAACTCAGCAAAGCCAAGATGTTGGTTTACTTCAAGATGCTTTCGACATTGATAGCCTGAAAAAACTTGATGCTGTCATTACCTGTCAAGGTGGTAGCTATACCGAGAAAGTGTACCCAGCCTTGAGACAAGCAGGATGGAAAGGATATTGGATTGATGCAGCTTCAACATTGCGTATGGATGAGAAAGCCATCATTACGCTCGACCCGGTTAATCTCGCTCAAATTCAGCAAGGTATCGATACAGGTACGAATACTTTTGTAGGTGGTAACTGCACCGTGAGTCTGATGCTAATGGCATTAGGCGGTTTATTCGAGAAAGGGCTGGTGGAATGGACCAGTGCTATGACTTACCAAGCTGCTTCGGGTGCTGGTGCGCAAAATATGCGTGAGCTGATTGCACAAATGGGCGTGATTAATGACTCCGTCAGTTCCAGATTAGCCAATCCTGCTAGCTCGATTCTTGACATCGATAAAAGAGTGGCAGAGACCATGCGCTGTACTTCTTTTCCTACTGATAAGTTTGGCGTGCCTCTAGCGGGATCTTTGATTCCATGGATTGATGTGAAGCGTGACAATGGTCAAAGTAAGGAAGAATGGAAAGCGGGTGTAGAAGCCAACAAGATTCTGGGGTTCCAAGATTCGCCTGTACCAATTGATGGAACCTGTGTACGTATCGGTGCAATGCGCTGTCATTCCCAAGCTTTGACGATTAAGCTCAAGCAAAATGTACCAATGGATGAGATTGAAGAGATCATTGCTACTCACAACGATTGGGTGAAATTGATTCCAAATGATCGTGATATTACAGCGCAAGAGCTGACCCCAACAAAAGTAACGGGGACTTTATCTATCCCAGTTGGCCGTTTACGTAAAATGGCGATGGGGGACGATTTCCTTAACGCGTTTACCGTAGGCGATCAATTGTTATGGGGTGCGGCAGAGCCATTGCGTCGTACATTGCGTATCATTCTTGCCCAGAAAGCGTAAGCATCAATACACTCAGGGTCTTTCCAAGCTCCTGAAGTTACTTGGTGCAGGATAGAGGCGCTGAATCAGTAAATTAGCTTAACGCTTTAATTAGGCGCTCTTTTGGGAGCGCCTTAATTTATTCTTGTGGTTATTTTTTGAGATTACTTGGGTGTCACTTTAAAACTACTAGGTATAACGCAACACTGATAATTACTCTTCATTGACACTGACGATACGCTTGTCAGGATCAGATAATTCTCCACCACAGTGTTTACAATACAGAGCATCAGACTCGTGGCCAGCACGATTACAGTTTGGGCATTTTACCAATGTCTTATGAGCATTCATTTCATGGCTTAATTCTGCGGTAATGATACCTGTTGGCACCGCCAGAATTGAATAGCCGAGTAGCATGGTCAGAGACGCGATCGCTTTACCTAAATCGGTTTGTGGCACCATGTCACCATAGCCGACGGTGGTGATGGTCACGATAGCCCAATAGATACTTTTAGGTATGCTGGTAAAGCCGTTATATGGCCCTTCAATGACAAAGATAACGGCACCCAAAATCGTGACTAAAATGCCTACTGTACTAAAGAATATAAAGATTTTTCTGCGCGCCATAAGTAGTGAGCGCAGTAGAATATTAGAATCTTGAAGGTAACGGACTAACTTTAGGATACGGAATATACGCATTACGCGCAGTAAGCGCACCACGCCCATAAAAGAAGCACCAGGGAAGAACAGGGCAATGTAGGTCGGTAAAATTGCCAGTAAATCGACGACACCGTAAAAGCTGGTCGCGTAGGCTTTGGGTTTTGGCGAGCAATACAGGCGAAGGAAGTATTCAATCGTAAATAACGCGGTAAAAGTGTACTCGGTGTATCTTAGTTGGGTCGACCATTCAGCCATAACAGAAGGCAGTGATTCCAGAGTAAGAATCACGAGTGAGGCGATGATGGCGAAGATTAATCCGATATCAAATGCACGTCCTGCACGAGTGTGCGTACCGAAAATGATGACGTATAGATGATGTTTAAGTGATTTGGAAGGCATGATGTTGCATAGTCAAAGTTAAATAAATGAGTAACAACATCATACCAGATTTACACCAGAAATTTAGGCTAATCCTGGAAATAGATTACGTAAGCCATTGGCAATAAACTCAATCCCTAATGCGCCAAGTATCAAACCCATGATACGAGTAATGACGTTGATTCCTGTTTGACCTAGGAAACGAACAATTAAAGGCGCAGAGCGGAACAGCATCCACGAACAAAAACAAAATACGACGATAGTAATGCTAATGCCAACAGTATCAAACGCACTAGGGTAACGAGCACCGTAAACGATGGTTGAACTGATGGCACCAGGCCCTGCCATCAATGGCATTGCAAGTGGCACGACCCCAATTTGCTCTCGACTCACATACTCGGTCTTTTCTTGTTTATTCTGTTTATCCTCACCGAGCTTACCGCTCATCATTGAGAAAGCGATACTCAATAACAGCAAACCACCAGCAACTCTAAAAGAGTCTAAAGAAATGCTGAACATATCTAGCAATATTTGACCAGCAAATAGGGAGATGATCAGGATGACAGCCACTGCAATATTGGCGGTAGTGGCCGTTTTACGTTTCTCTTCCGGTGTCATGTGGCCTGTTAATGACACAAAAACTGGCATAATGCCTACGGGGTTAACCGCGGCTACCAAGCCTAAAAAGAATTGAAGAAAGATAGCTAACTCTAAAGTTTGCATGTGGTTTACTCGTTAATATTCAGCATAGAAAAGTGGGGTAATTTGGCTGGCTAATGTAAGACAAAATGGCCAAAGTAGAAAGTGAAAAAAACTAAAGTATAGGGGCCATTCTTAGTAAGAAAAACTAATCCTAAGATATTTTAATACCCAATTAATCTCATATTTGTGGGTTTTCGTATCACACTATGTCTTCATGTAACCGTTTTGTATTCGCATGAGAGCTATGTGCTTGCAGAAAACTATATATTTGCATGAAAATTATGTGTTTGTATAACAGCGATTAGCGCATATCTGGAGGTGGTTTATCGCTAGGAGGCGTTGGCCTTTTAAGCTAATTTTTTAGTACAGAACTTTCCCAAACGTTAGCATCAGCACGTTTTTTAAAAATAAAAACTCCTCACATTGAGTAAGGTTTAACTTGATATACAATTTGTTGGGTATCTTGCTTGGGTCTTTTGTAATTTTTATAAATGAAATTGAAATTTTATTACAGTTTTTGGGTGTTGCATTTGTTTGAAAGCTCGACTTAACTTTTGGGTTGAGGATGTTAAAAGATATTAAGTTTATATTTTTAGTTATTTGTGTTTTGTTCTCAGTAGTTTGTCGTACTTTGAGTTTGCTTCAAGAATCAGACCTGATCCAAGTCAATATTTTACATCCCATGAAATATTATAATCAGTTCTGAAAGCAGTTTACTAAGAAAGTCGCTGGTTTAGATACTGATTAGCAGTAGGAAATACAAGCAATCGCCTTAATAAAAAGTTTTTAATATTTATTAAATTTAGGAGAATCCTATGCCTGTAACGAATATGGCTGAACTAGATGCAATGATCGCTCGCGTTAAGAAAGCGCAAGCTGAGTTCGCAACATACTCTCAAGAGCAAGTAGATAAAATCTTCCGTGCAGCATCTCTTGCTGCTAACCAAGCTCGTATCCCACTAGCACAACAAGCGGTTGAAGAATCGGGCATGGGTATTGTCGAAGATAAAGTGATTAAGAACCACTTTGCTTCTGAATTCATCTACAACAAATACAAAGACGAAAAGACCTGTGGCATTCTTGAAGAAGACGAAAACCTAGGTACAATGACTATTGCTGAGCCAGTAGGAATCATCTGTGGTATCGTACCAACAACGAACCCAACTTCTACGGCTATCTTTAAGTCTCTAATCTCTCTTAAGACACGTAACGGTATCATCTTCTCACCACACCCACGTGCTAAGAATTCTACCAACGATGCAGCGAAACTTGTTCTAGATGCTGCGGTTGCCGCAGGGGCACCAAAAGACATCATCGGTTGGATTGACCAACCATCAGTTGAACTTTCAAACGCTCTAATGAAGCATGATGATATCGCGCTTATCCTTGCTACTGGTGGTCCAGGTATGGTGAAAGCGGCGTACTCCTCTGGTAAACCTGCCATTGGCGTAGGTGCGGGTAACGTTCCTGTTGTTATTGATGAAACGGCAGACATTAAACGTGCTGTTGCTTCTATCCTCATGTCTAAAACGTTTGATAACGGTGTTGTTTGTGCTTCTGAGCAAGCGGCTATCGTTGTTGATGAAGTTTATGACGAAGTAAAAGAGCGTTTTGCTTCTCACAAAGCTTACGTATTGAGCAAAGCTGAAGCTGAGAAAGTTCGTAAAGTACTTCTTATCGATGGCGCACTAAACGCGAAGATTGTTGGCCAACCAGCTCCAGCTATCGCTGAAATGGCAGGCGTAAAAGTGCCAGCAGACACTAAAGTTCTGGTTGGTGAAGGCTTGGGTAAAGTTTCGTTTGATGACGCATTTGCACACGAGAAACTATCTCCAACTCTAGGTTTGTTCCGTGCTGACAACTTCGAAGATGCTGTTGCTCAAGCGGTAACTATGGTTGAGATTGGTGGGATCGGTCACACGTCTGGCTTATACACTAACCAAGACGTTAACGCAGACCGCATCCGTTACTTCGGTGACAAGATGAAGACTGCTCGTATCCTTATCAACATCCCTACTACTCACGGTGGTATCGGTGACTTGTATAACTTTAACGTTGCACCTTCTCTAACTCTAGGTTGTGGTTCATGGGGTGGTAACTCTATCTCTGAGAACGTAGGTCCTAAGCACCTAATCAACAAGAAAACTGTAGCGAAGCGAGCTGAAAACATGTTGTGGCACAAACTACCTAAGTCTATCTACTTCCGTCGTGGTAGCCTTCCAATTGCACTTAGCGACCTAGAAGGTAAAAAGCGCGCATTCCTAGTGACTGACCGTTTCCTATTCAACAACGGCTACGCTGATGACGTAGTGAGTTTGCTTAAAGCTCAAGGTATGGAAGTGCAAACATTCTTTGATGTAGAAGCGGATCCAACACTATCGGTTGTAGAGAAAGGTGCCGAAGCGATGAAGAGCTTCCAGCCAGACACTATCATTGCGTTGGGTGGTGGTTCTCCAATGGATGCTGCGAAAATTATGTGGGTAATGTATGAGCACCCAGATACGCACTTCGAAGAACTGGCTATGCGCTTTATGGATATCCGTAAACGTATCTACAAGTTCCCTAAAATGGGTCAAAAAGCAGAGCTTGTGTGTATCACTACAACATCGGGTACAGGTTCAGAAGTTACACCATTCGCTGTTGTTACAGACGACAAGACAGGGGCTAAGTACCCACTTGCTGACTACGAGATCACGCCAAACATGGCTATCGTTGATGCTAACCTTGTAATGAACATGCCTAAGTCTTTAACCGCATTTGGTGGTTACGATGCAGTCACTCACGCTCTAGAAGCTTACGTATCCGTTCTTGCTAACGAGTACTCAGACGGTCAAGCTCTACAAGCGCTTAAGATGCTTAAAGAGTACCTACCTTCAAGCTATGCGAACGGTGCAAACGACCCAATCGCTCGTGAGAAAGTACACAACGCGGCAACTATCGCTGGTATCGCGTTTGCAAACGCATTCCTAGGTGTTTGTCACTCTATGGCGCACAAGATTGGTGCTGAGTTCCACTTACCACACGGTTTGGCGAATGCATTGCTGATTGCTAACGTTGTTCGTTACAACGCGAACGATAACCCAACTAAGCAAACTGCGTTTTCACAATACGACCGCCCACAAGCACGCCGTCGTTATGCGGAAATCGCTGATCACCTAGGTCTAAGCTTACCGGGTGACCGTACCGCTCAGAAGATCGAGCGTCTACTAGGTTGGTTGGAAGAGCTGAAGCTAAACCTAGACATCCCAGCTTCTATCCAAGCAGCTGGTGTTGCGGAAGCCGATTTCGTTGCTAAGCTTGATGAACTTGCGGTTGAAGCGTTTGATGACCAGTGTACTGGTGCAAACCCTCGTTACCCATTAATCTCTGAGCTTAAAGAAGTGCTTCGTGCTTCTTACTACGGCAAGCCATTTGTTGAAGGTGAAACGTTCGAAGGTACTACTGTTATCAAGAAGAAAGCAGACCAAGAAGCACCAGCAACTAAAAAAGAAAAGATGGACGCATAAGCTGAGTTTTTAAGACAAGCAGATTGTTCAAATTAAACCTAAGCCCCGGCTCATTTGTCCGGGGCTTTTTCTTTGGTTTGAAAGATAAAGCATGCAGCGTTCAGTGGATGTGCCAATACCTTTGCTATGCCATTATAGGTATAGAACGTTATAAAGACAGATGTTAAAGCGACAGGAAAATTTGCAAGGACAGACCATGCTAAAAGTGTTTATATGGTCGTTATTGAGTCTTATAGCTATTGTTGAATCGCTATTAGAAAAATCGCTCTTGGGACAGACACACCAAAATGCTGAAAACGAAGCTTAAAAAGACGTTTGATTAGAAAGCATCAACGCCTAGCGCTTTAGACTTCAGTTGTGACTACTCGGCCACTAAAGTAATCATTCGAGATAATATAAGCAGTATTGCGTACGAGTTCGTCCTGCACTTGAGCCCAGTGTCGTGCGTTAATGCTCTCTTCAGAGTGATGAGTCGCTGGAATGACGCCTCCTACACGAATATTGAACTCAGATAACTCTTTTGCCCAACTGTGGGTTAAGCCAGATACCAGGGCGGTCATGCTCTCAACCCCAGTTAAGTCATCATGATTATCATGAGAAATCACATTGACAATCACGCCTTTTTTCTTGTTGGTGTGAAAGCGCTCCGCACTTACTTGCCCATAAGTATAAAGAAAACGGGTTGCATCGGTAAAATGATGTAGGTAAGTGCTGGTGGGTTCAGGGGCCATCAAGCTAGGCATAGGAGAGCTTGTCCAGCAATTAATAATGACATCGGGTGTTTCCCCTAATTCGAATTCTATTCGATCGAAGAGTAGCTTAATAGAAGTGGTACTGTGACTGCACACCTTTATGGCATAGGCTTTGTTTGAAGCAGTACAAACTTGATCATAAGTGGTTTGTAGGGCACACAAGCTTTGATCGCAAAGAATCAACGTCGCGCCAAGGTGTGCAAAGTGATTGGCACAAGTGCGACCAATGAGGGAACCTGCGGATGTGATGATGATCGTTGATTCTTTAATGTCCATAGTATCTTTATTCTTGTTGCATAATAAGTTTCAATGGATACAGCATGGATGCATTTGCGTTATTTCAGTGTGAAAAACCTCTAATAAACACTGTTCGGTATGAATTATTATTATGGACTTTGTAAAGCGTCACACTTAAGCGTTTACTAAAATGCAAAGTGATGAGTAAAAACCGATCTCTATGCTTGCATTTGGATTTGTTGTTTACGCTGCGCAGTAATCAATTTCTCATGTAATCCTGTATAAGGAAGGGGATTTTTCTTTGGTTGACTTAGAGAGCGTCGCTCATGGCCCGATAGGTTATGATAAACCTCCTCTGGCAAGTCAAACGTATCTTCAGGCTGGTAGGTAAGGGCATCGGGTTTTAAATAGTGACTCAGTTTGGCAGAAGAAAGCCCAGCTTGGTGGAATTGTTTAGACTGTTCTGCAGCGATGTCATAACTACTACTCTCCGAACGAAGTGTTTGTGGTTGAGGCACACCCAACTGAGATCTGAGAAGTTGATCATCGCTCTCGATTGTTTCAACTTCTTCAAGAGGAACAACATCTCTAATATCACTTGAGAACATAGATAAAATGAGAGCAAAATCAGAGCGGCGACCTTCTTGAATGGCATGGCTGATGCCACTTCCAAACTGAAGCTCATTAATGATTGCTGCTTTATCTAATTTATGGATTTGCATGGGATTCCTCACTTGATATCTTAGTAACGGCATCAATCAGAAGAACTTTAGTAAAAACAGAAATTAAATGCTTCCAAGTAATAAAAAAGCCCACTAAAAGTGAGCTTTTAAAATGAGACTAAATTGAATCGGGGGAAAGCCGAATTACTTTGCTAGGTTGTCAGCAACAAAGTTCCAGTTTACAAGAGCCCAGAAGCCGTTCATGTAATCTGGACGCACGTTACGGTAGTCGATGTAGTATGCGTGTTCCCATAGGTCAACAGTAAGAAGCGGCGTTGTGCCTTCTTCTGTTAGAGGTGTTGCTGCGTTAGAAGTATTAACGATTTCTAGAGAACCATCAGCTTTCTTCACAAGCCAAGTCCATGATGAACCGAAGTTGTTGATTGCTGCGTCAGTGAACTTTGCTTTGAACTCTTCGAAAGAGCCAAATGCTGCGTTGATTGCATCAGCAACCGCACCTGTTGGTTCGCCACCAGCGTTTGGAGCTAGACAGTGCCAGTAGAAAGTATGGTTCCAAATTTGTGCTGCGTTGTTGAATACACCACCAGTAGAAGTCTTGATGATCTCTTCTAGAGTTTTGCCTTCGAACTCAGTACCAGGAATAAGACCATTTAGTTTAACAACGTAAGTGTTGTGGTGCTTACCGTGGTGAAAATCTAGAGTCTCAGCAGAGATGTGTGGTTCTAGTGCGTCTTTCGCGTAAGGAAGAGCTGGTAATTCAAATGCCATTGCTCAATTCTCCATATATATGAAAGGGTTAACTTTCTATTGCTTCCAGTGTTTTATTTATATCGCCGATAAGGCTGGCTTGTAGCTATTTTAGCAAGTTTTTACTTTATTAAAACCCTGATATCGAAAATTTTTAGACCAGTATTCACTAAGTCTTAGCAATTATATGGTTTTTATTCTGTGGTTATTGAGTAAAATGAGGCGATACTGAAATGACAAAGCAATGAATCGAGGAAGCAATGGAAACTATCGATAAAATTAAGCAGCAGATCGCAGAAAACACGATTTTGTTGTACATGAAAGGCTCACCGAAACTGCCAAGCTGTGGTTTTTCTTCTCAAGCCTCACAAGCTTTGATGGCATGTGGTGAAAAGTTTGCTTACGTAGATATTCTACAAAATCCAGATATCCGTGCCGAACTGCCAAAATACGCACAGTGGCCAACATTCCCACAGCTTTGGGTTGAAGGCGAGTTGATTGGCGGTTGCGATATCATTTTGGAAATGTTCCAAAAAGGTGAGCTACAACCTTTAATTAAGGAAGCAGCTGCTCGCAATGAAGGTGATGCTGAGTAATTCAGTTGCCTTTCTAGAGATATAGCAAAAGGAGTCACTAGGTGGCTCCTTTTTTACACCATCTGGTCTTGTAACCTAACTTACAGAGCATGCTTCACTATCTGAGTGATGTAACCTTGAGACTATTTGGCATAGAGCATATCGCGTAAAATGCTTTGCTTAAATTTGTGTCATTGAGAGGCAGATAATTTCTGGGAGCAATTGAGGCTAAATAACAGGTGCTGGAATAAAAGCTTTATCTATCCACTGCAGCACTTGTTAATGTTGTACAACATAGATTGGTTGGGGAGCTTCAGTCGCTCCCCCTAAACGTCTTATCATATTGTTTTACACGCTGTGTTGACATTGAGATATTATCTCTGATGAAAGGTCGATGTCATCGCTGACTATTCTAGGCTGGCATTGTGTCCAGCTGATGCTGCTAAATTAGTCCTTATGGCTGTTCTTTCTCCGAGTAAGTGAGTGATTGCTCCTCCTATTGCCGCTGATACAAGCGCCAGCGATTCTTGGCTAAGATACAGAGATGCCGCAGCTAAGGCGCCAATTAGCATTATCGTAAACACAATATTGTATCTGATTATATTTGTGTGTAATTTTCTCCTTGTTTCTGTTTGTATTTTCAGCTGACGTTTGTTGTCAAAAGTACTGCTTTTATCAATTTCTTGCGAAATGTCGATATACACAGATTCTGCAGGTGGAAGCCTAGCATAAACTAAATCTGGATTTTCGGCTAAAGCCCTGAGAACGCAGCCAATGTCTTGAGTAGAGTGGCCTACAACATAGGTTGATATTAACGATGAGGCAACTTGTTTTCTTAGAATATCACTATCAAACGGTGACGTTGAAAATACAGAAGCATATATCGTTGGTGCATAAATTCTTAGAGCATCTTTTGCTGTGTTGTAGTCGCTTACAACATGAGGCTCTATTTCCTTTACTTTTACGGAAGTTTCCATAACACGCTCAATATTACTTTGGTTGCATATCTTTTTTATTATTAACCAATATATGAAAAGTGCAATATGTTATCTTTAAGTTATTGTTAAAAAGGGATTTATAGTTTGTTTTTGATGATTAAGGTTGGCGGTTAGCTGAGGTTAGTGGCACAGAGTGGAGGTTAGTAGGAGAGAAGTTCGTGGGACAGACACAATTGAAGCTTTCCAATCACATAGTGGCGAGCGTTATGTCGTAAAATCTTTGAGAAGGCAAGTAAAGCAACATCTAACGACCCACGTTTTATATAAACATGTTCGTTCTTGTCGCCTGTCCTTTCTGTTATCAGTTTTGGTTTGTGTTTTCCGATTTAAAGAAGCGTCTTGCAGTCCATTAAGATATACTCAACTTTATCGCGGTAAAGAAGTACTAAATTTGTCGCCACTTTGCTGTCATTTTAATGCGGAGTTTGCTGCAAGTTTATAAGTTTAATGGGTTTGGTTTTAAAATGAGCATAAAGCTTTATTATGTGCATGATCCTATGTGCAGTTGGTGTTGGGGCTACAAGCCTACGATAGATAAACTGAAGCAGCAGTTACCAGGTGTGATTCAGTTTGAATATGTGCTGGGGGGCCTTGCTCCGGATTCAAATTTACCAATGCCGCCAGAAATGCAGCATAGAATTGAGAATATTTGGAAACAAATTGAGCGACAGTTGGGAACCAAATTTAACTATGATTTTTGGACGTTATGCACACCGGTTAGGAGCACTTATCAGTCTTGTCGAGCTGTAGTTGCTGCAGGTTTTCAAGACTCCTATGAGCAGATGCTTGAAGCGATCCAACATGCTTATTACCTACGAGCATTACCTCCACATGAAGAAGCCACTTTACTGCAATTAGCGAAAGAAATTGGGCTCAATGTACAGCAGTTTAAAAACGATATGGATGGTAGCTTGTTGGAAGGGGTATTTGAAGACCAACTGAGTTTTGCTAAAAGCTTGGGTGTTAGTACTTACCCAAGTTTGGTGCTACAGATAAATGACGCCTATTTTCCTATCGAAGTTGATTACTTATCGACTGAGACTACGTTGAAAGCAATTCGTGAGTGTATCGTGAATAATATGCCTTCTCAGTAGTTTCTAAATGATCCTCAAGAAAAAGCCACTCTCGATAGAGTGGCTTTTTTGTTATTGGTTACGATGTAGTGAGGCGCTGATAGGTTGATACTGGAGAGCGAGCTCTAAAGCACCATTGCGGCAATCCAACCGAAAACAATCAGCGGGATGTTGTAGTGGATAAAAGTTGGTACAACGGTATCCCAAATGTGCTCATGTTGGCCATCTGCATTCAATCCAGAAGTGGGACCAAGTGTTGAATCCGAAGCCGGTGAACCTGCATCACCCAGGGCTGCAGCTGTTCCTACAAGGGCGATTGTTGCCATAGGAGAGAAGCCAAATGCAAGAGCCAGTGGCACGTAAATCGTTGCTAAAATTGGGATGGTTGAGAACGAAGAGCCAATACCCATGGTCACTAAAAGCCCGACGACAAGCATTAATAAGGCGGCTAATGGTTTATTGTCCCCGATACTGGTAGACAAGGACTCAACCAAAGTTTCAACACCACCGGTTTGTTTCATGACGGCTGCGAAGCCTGCGGCTGCAATCATGATAAATCCGATCATGGCCATCATGTTGACACCTTTGGTGAACACATCATGAGTTTCTTTCCAAGCAATGACGCCACCAAAGGTAAACACCATAAAGCCAGCAAGGGCACCGATGATCATTGAACCGGTATAAAGTTGCACACTGAGCGCTGCAATAATGCCAGCAACGGCAACAGCGAGGTGCTTTTTATTCAGCTTGTCATCAGATTGGTCGACAGCGGTTAATTCTGTTTCTTTGTATTGGCGAGGTTTACGGTAGCTCACAAATATAGCGGTTGCTAGGCCAAATAACATACCTGCAGCTGGCAGTAACATAGCAGTGGGGACTTGACTTGCCACCACGTTCTCAAGACCGTTTTCGTGTAAGTTTTTTAGCAGGATGTTATTAAGGAAAATACCCCCAAAACCAATGGGTAAGACCATATATGGTGTAATAAGACCAAAGGTCAGCACACAAGCCACCAGACGGCGGTCCAGCTTTAGTTTTGCAAACACGCCCAAAAGAGGTGGAATTAAAATTGGAATAAAGGCGATATGTACCGGAATGACATTCTGAGATGACATGGTGACTAAAACTAAGCAAATTAATACTAAGTATTTAAGACCAGTAGCAGATGCAGCATTCTCTTTGCCGTTTAGACGTTTAATCACGGCGTTAGCAAGTAAATCTGTAATACCAGAGCGAGAGATGGCAACAGCAAACGTACCCAACATAGCATAGCTTAGAGCAATGGTAGCACCACCACCTAGGCCGCTTTCAAATGCAGTGACGGTATCACCTAGGCTCATTCCGGCCACAAGGCCACCAATAATTGCACTAAATGTAAGTGCAACAACGACATTTACACGCATTAACGCTAATACAAGCATTACGCATACGGATATAACGACAGGATTCATACTTTTCCTAATATGTTGTGTTTATTTTATTATTCTTCGTCAACCAGCGGCCAACCGCCTAAGGCCTTCCATTTGTTGACGATGCCACAGAATAATTCTGCAGTTTTTTGTGTATCATAAAGAGCAGAATGCGCTTCTCGATTATCAAAGGCCATTCCGGCTGTTTTACAGGCTTTCGCAAGAACAGTTTGTCCATAAGCTAGGCCACTGAGGGTTGCGGTATCAAAAGTTGCAAAGGGGTGAAAAGGAACTCTTTTCAATTTACAGCGCTCGTTAGCGGCATTAACGAAGCCTAAGTCAAAGGCGGCATTGTGTGCCACCATAATGGCTCGAGAGCAGTCTGCTGCTTTTTGTTCTTTGCGGATAAGCTTATAGATTTCTTTCAATGCTTCTTGTTCCGCTACGGCTCCTCGTAACGGGCTGAAAGGGTCACGTATCCCATTGAACTCTAACGCTTCTTTTTCGAGGTTGGCCCCTTCAAAAGGCTCGATATGAAAATGAATTGTTGAAGCTGGATGGAGTTCGCCATTTTCATCCATACGCAAAGTGACGGCACAGATCTCAAGCAGTGCGTCTGTTTTGGCATTAAACCCCGCGGTTTCTACATCCACAACAACAGGGAAATAGCCGCGAAATCGTTTCTTCAAGGTTAAGGCTTCATTTTCTAATATCATATTAGCTTAATTTTGTGTGACCAAGCTGGCATTATTACAGATTCTCTCAATGAGAAAAACCGCAATTTAAGAGAAATGCTCAATTGCCTTTTCTGCATATCTTTATGCCACTAAGGCAGCGCTTTATGCGATGAGCAGATTATATGCTTTTATAGTGCAAGAGCCTGATGTTGGCTTGAATATTGCTTGTTAGAATGATCTTAAGGTGTTACATCGCGTTGCTCTTGGGCATGGCTAATTTCTCGGAGCTGGCTTTCCGAGGTCATTTGAGTATTCGCTGCATTAAATGTGAATAAGCGGCAAATTACTGCCACTTGATAAATAGGATTGAAATGAACAATTGGTCTCTCATTCGTATTGTTTTCTTCTCTGTTCTCAGTGGAAGCTGTCTTGCTTCTACGGGCCAGCACTATGTTGCAACTCCACAACAATCCGAGTGGGAGATGGTTAAAAATACCCCACTGGAATGTCAGTTAGTCCACCCTATTCCAGGATTTGGAGATGCTGTTTTTTCGTCTCATGCTAGTAAGAAAATTAACTTAGACTTTGAATTGAAAATGCGTCGACCAATGGGGGAAACACGTAACGTCAGTCTCATTTCTATGCCACCGCCATGGCGTCCTGGTGATCATGCTGATCGAATGAGCAGTTTGAAGTTTTTCAAACAGTTTGATGGTTATGTCGGAGGGCAAACGGCTTGGGGAATGCTAGCAGAATTAGAAAAAGGTCGATACCCAACATTCAGTTATCAAGATTGGCAGAGTAGAGATCAGCGAATAGAAGTAGCGCTGTCTTCTGTGCTGTTTCAGCAAAAATACCAAGTCTTCAGTGACTGCATTTCTAACCTATTGAAATACAGCTTTGAGGATATCTCATTTACTATCCTTCACTACGAACGCCAAGGCGATCAACTCACGAAAGCGTCTAAGAAGCGTTTGACGCAGATTGCTGACTATATTAAACATAATCAAGATATTGATCTCGTGCTGGTGGCTTCGTATACCGACGCAACGGAAAGCAAAAGCGTGAGCCAAAATCTTTCGGAAAGGCGGGCAGAAACGTTACGTGAGTATTTCCAATCATTAGGGTTGGCAGAAGATAGGATACGGGTTCACGGTTATGGTAAACGTAGACCGATTGCGGATAATGCTTCGCCGATAGGTAAAGATAAGAACCGTAGAGTGGTGATATCTTTGGGGCGTTCTTCGATATAACGTTTTCTGGGGGGAAGGGGGAATGGGTTAAATGAGGAGTGGGTTAAATAATGCAACTCATGTAGCCGAGTTTGTCTTGTTGAACCGCGCCTTTTGAGGTTTTCCTCTATGAAAGCTCTGTAAAATTAAGGCAAGCCATCATTAGCCTGCCTAACTTATTGATCTATCGAGCGGTTTTTTCAGCGAATGGTGCTTTTTTCGCTAAGAGATTTTACTAAGTTTATAGCTTTTTTATTAAGCTAATGGGCTCAGCCTTCTAATCCCGCACTGGCTTGTTTATTTTGAATAAGCTCTATCATGTAATTGTCTGGATCTTTAACGAAAGCGATATGGGTACTGCCACCTTTTACTGGACCTGGCTCTCGAGTCACATTGCCACCAGCCGCTTTGATTGCGTCACAAGTTGAGTAAATATCATCAACCCCAATGGCAATATGCCCGAAAGCATTGCCAAGATCATATTCTGTCGTTCCCCAGTTATAGGTAAGTTCAATCACTGCTCCCTGAGACTCATCACCATAGCCTAAGAATGCAAGAGTGTATTCATAGGCTTGATTTTCGTTAGTGCGGAGGAGGTTCATTCCCATCACTTCAGTGTAAAATTTAATTGATTTTTCTAAATCACCCACGCGTAGCATAGTGTGAAGAATTCGACCGTTTGACATAGTGTTGCTCCCAACGATGGTAGTTAATTAGGTTTTATCTCTGGTTAGGGTCAGCAGCCCCTAGTTATCTGGATAAATTTTTTCTTTGAACTCGCATAGATCTTCAATGATACAACTGCCACAGCGCGGTTTTCTTGCTACACAGGTGTAACGACCGTGAAGAATAAGCCAGTGATGCACATCAAGTTTAAACTCTTTTGGGACGACTTTTAGCAGCTTTTCTTCCACATCGTCAACGGTTTTACCCATAGCGAATTTTGTTCGATTTGAAACACGATAGATGTGGGTGTCGACCGCGATAGTTGGCCAACCAAATGCTGTATTGAGAACGACATTCGCAGTTTTTCGGCCAACTCCAGGTAAAGCTTCTAGAGCTTCCCGATTTTCAGGTACTTGCCCGTCGTGTTTATCGAGTAAGATACGGCAAGTTTTGATGGTATTTTCAGCTTTCGAGTTAAATAAGCCGATGGTTTTAATATACTCTTTGAGACCATCAACACCTAAATCAAAAATAGCTTGCGGCGTATTGGCGACAGGGTAGAGCTTATCTGTGGCTTTGTTAACACTGACATCGGTTGCTTGTGCAGATAACAGTACAGCGATTAAAAGCTCAAAAGGTGTTTCCCAGTTTAGCTCGGTTTGAGGGTTAGGGTTGTTCTCTCTTAATCGCTCAAGGATTTCAATTCTTTTTGTTTTATTCATTGTCGGCTTCCAATTTCACTAACCATTTACAGGCTGATGAAAGGTGCTCCCTAGACAAGAGAGCCTTTGCATTAGGGTTAATTAAGCGTTTGTTACGCGAGCTCTTTCGATTGATGGCTTATCTTTTTTTGGTTGGCGAGCTTTGAAAGAGTTATCAATCATATTCTTAAAGGCGATTAAAAATCCAACAAAGATGAAAGCGCCAGGTGGTAGTAATGCCAGTAAAAAGCTGTTATCAAACTGAAAAACTTGCAGGCGAAGTACTGAAGCCCATTCACCCATTAAAAGGTCTGCACCATCAAACAGTGTTCCATTGCCTAATAATTCTCGTACCGCACCGAGTACAACCAACACTGAGGTCATACCTAAACCCATCCACAGACCATCTAGGGCAGCAGGAAGGACCGCATTTTTGGATGCGTATGCTTCTGCTCGACCAATGATGATGCAGTTAGTCACAATGAGGGGAATGAATATACCAAGTGACAAGTAGAGACCATATGTGTAGGCGTTCATCAACAGTTGTACGCAGGTCACTAATGCGGCAATAATCATGACAAAGACAGGTATTCTGATCTCTTTTGGCACAAAATTACGAATTAAAGAGACGCTTACATTAGAGCCAACCAGAACGAGTAGGGTTGCAATACCTAATCCTAGAGCGTTGGTAACGGTTGATGACACGGCTAATAAGGGGCACAAGCCGAGTAATTGCACTAAGGCTGGGTTATTACTCCACAAGCCATTTTTCATCAGTTGCTTATTTTCACTCATGGTTTTCTCCATAACAGTCTGATGACTGACGGTTGATTTCATCACGGTGTTTGTTCACGTAATCTACCGTATTTCTTACGGCTTTGACGACCGCACGTGGAGTAATCGTGGCACCGGTAAACTGATCAAAATCGCCACCATCCTTACGTACATGCCAGCTATTCCAGTTATTTTCTGTGACTTGTTTTCCGGTAAAGCTTAAGATCCAATCTGTAATCCGCAGGTCGATTTTGTCACCAAGCCCTGGTGTCTCTTGATGGTTTAAAACTCGAGTACCGAGGATTTTCCCTTGGTTATTAATGCCCGTTAGGATTTTAATCTGTCCGTTATAGCCATTAGGAGCAATGGATTCAATCGCTAGTGCTACAGGTTGACCATTTTTGGTCGCGAGGTAAGCGGGCATCGAGTGTGTCGTCCCTAACTCCAGCGCAGACACTAATCGACAAGAGGTTACCAAGTTATTATCGTGGATACTTTCTGGAATAACCTGATTGAGCAACGATAGTAACTGCTTTTGCTCTTGGAGTTTAATTTGGTCTTTAGTCAGGTATTGGGTTAATGCGACAACTCCTGTTGTAGCACAAGCGAAGATCGCTAGCGTTACCCCATTTTTTCTAATAGCGTTTAACATGTTTGCCTCAATGACCGTAAGTTCTTGGTTTAGTGTAATAATCGATTAGAGGAACACACATATTAGCGATAAGCACAGCAAATGCGACGCCATCTGGGAAACCTCCCCAACTGCGAATAATAAAGACTAACCCGCCAATAAGGGCACCAAAAATGAGTCTGCCTTTGACCGTGGTGGAAGCAGATACTGGGTCCGTTGCAATAAAGAAAGCGCCTAGCATTGTGGCACCGGATAGAAGGTGTAGGAGAGGCGATGCCGTTTCACCTGGAGTAATGAGGCTAAAAATGGTGCTAAATAATGTTAGGCTAACGAGGAAGCCAACGGGAATATACCACTGGATTATGCGCTTTTTGAGCATAATGACGCCGCCGATAAAGTAAGCAATATTAACCCATTGCCAACCGACACCAGCTAAGCCATCAAAGATAGGTTGTGTGAGAACCTCGCTCGGTGTTGAGCCACTCATGAGTCCTGTTTTAAAGGTGTCCAGTGGTGTTGCCATCGTAAACCCGTCAACGCCCGAACGAACTTGCTGTAGTGAGAGGCCATCAAAGTTATAACCGGTAAAAATCAGTGAAAAAGTATCAATAAACCCTGTATGTTGAGTGATCAACGATACGGGCGCACTCCAACTGGTCATTTGAACGGGAAATGAGATCAGTAAGACGACATAAGCCACCATCGCCGGGTTAAATAGGTTTTGGCCAATGCCACCATAGAGGTGTTTAGCAACTATGATCGCAAAAAATAAACCAATGACAATGAGCCACCAAGGTGACCAAGGTGGGATTGAAATCGCGAGTAACCAAGCGGTTACTATAGCGCTATTATCTCGAAGTGCACGCATTGGAGAGCGTTTACGAATCAGCATCACGGTGAATTCAAGTGATACCGCAACGATGATAGCGAATACTAGTTGAATCAACGTTCCCCAACCGAAGAAATAACTTTGGGCGATTAAACCTGGTATGGCACACAAAGCTACCCATTTCATCAGATCAGCCGTATTTCGGCGATTATGAGCATGCGGTGAACTGGCAATAAAGAACGACATTACTTGTTCTCCTCAATATTATTTTTATTCGCGTCTTGCTTAGCCTTACGCGCTTTGGCGCGAGCGATAGCAGCAGCGACTGCGGCTTTTTTCGGGTCATCGCTTGATGCAGCCGCTGGTGTAGCTTCGGTCGATTCAGCAGGAGTATCTTGCTGAGCTTTACGCGCTTTGGCACGAGCGATGGCAGCAGCGACTGCGGCTTTTTTCGGGTCATTGCTTGATGCAGCCGTTGGTGTAGCTTCGGTCGATTCAGCAGGTGCGTCTTGCTGAGCTTTACGCGCTTTGGCACGAGCGATGGCAGCAGCGACTGCGGCTTTTTTCGGGTCATCGCTTGATGCAGCCGTTGATGCTGTGTCGGTAGATTCAGCAGGTGCGTCTTGCTGAGTTTTGCGCGCTTTAGCACGAGCGATGGCAGCAGCGACTGCGGCTTTTTTCGGGTCATCGCTTGATGCAGCCGTTGATGCTGTGTCGGTCGATTCAGCAGGCGCGTCTTGCTGAGCTTTACGCGCTTTGGCGCGAGCGATAGCAGCAGCGACTGCGGCTTTTTTCGGGTCATCGCTTGATGCAGCCGTTGATGCTGTGTAAGTCGATTCAGCAGGTGCGTCTTGCTGAGTTTTGCGCGCTTTAGCACGAGCGATGGCAGCAGCGACTGCGGCTTTTTTCGGGTCATCGTTTGATGCAGCCGCTGGTGCAGCTTCGTTTGGTTCAGCAGGTGCGTCTTGCTGAGCTTTACGCGCTTTGGCACGAGCGATGGCAGCAGCGACTGCGGCTTTTTTCGGGTCATCGTTTGATGCAGCCGTTGATGCAGTGTCGGTCGATTCAGCAGGTGCGTCTTGCTGAGTTTTGCGCGCTTTAGCACGAGCGATGGCAGCAGCGACTGCGGCTTTTTTCGGGTCATCGTTTGATGCGACTGATGGCGAAGGGTCAATGGCTTCAGAAGAGGCATCTTGTTTTTCTTTCAATGCTTTACGTTCGCGAGCCAATCGTTTACGTTCTTCCCTCAGCTTGCTCATTTCTTCGTTGTCAGGCTCCGTCTGTCCAGCTTCTTTGGCAGCGGCCTGTTTTGCTTTGGCTTTGGCAATTGCAGCCGCTACAGCCGGTTTAACGGTAGGCTCTATATTGGTTTCAGAAGCGTCTTTTTGTGCTTTGACTCTCGCGATTGCCGCTGCAACGGCGTCATCTCCCCCTGATGCCTTCATGTCTTTACGGCGTTCATCGGCTGCTTTTTTGAACCGGTTTTCACGTTCAGCTTTTTCTCGCTCCATACGGGCTTGTTTTTCTTCGAAGCGGGCTCTTGCTCTTTCAGCCGCCGCCGCTTCTTGAGCTTGAGCGCGTATTTCTGCTTTCGCTTGGCGGTAATACTCAACCAATGGAATTTCACTCGGGCAAACAAAGGCACAAGCTCCACACTCAATACAATCTTTGAGGTTGAGCTCTTCGAGCTTTTCGTACTCTTGGCTTTTTGCATACCATTGCAATTGCTGAGGGAGTAACGTGGCAGGACACACTTCAGCGCAGGCTCCACAGCGAATGCATTCCATTTCATCTTTTGAAATAGCGATTTCACGTCTTTTCGGTGCCAGAATACAGTTTGCGGTTTTTGTAATGGGCACTTGTGCATGAGGGAGGGTAAAGCCCATCATCGGGCCACCCATAATCAGGCGCTGCAGCTTTCGTTCAGCTTTATAACCAAACTCATCCAGAAGCGCTTGTACCGGAGTCCCGAGTAAGGCCCAAACATTGCGAGGTTGTTTAAAGGTATCACCTGTCAGCGTGACAATACGGTTAATCATAGGCTCACCGTTAATGACAGCACGCTTAATTGAGAAGAGTGAACCTACGTTTTGTACTAAAACACCAATATCAGCAGGAATGGCACCACTGGGGATTTCTTTGTTGGTTAAAATCTTGATAAGCTGCTTTTCTCCACCAGAGGGATACTTGGTTGGAATCACGCGGATAAGAATGTTCTTCTCTTTTGCTGCGTGCTCAAGCGCTTTTATTGCATCAGGCTTATTATCTTCGATACCAATGATTGTCAGTTTGGGATTGAGAATATGTTCAACTATTTCGATCCCTTGTAAAAGCTCGTCCGCATGCTCCTGCATGAGTTTATCATCGGCGGTAATATAGGGCTCGCACTCTGCTGCGTTAACAATGAGTATCTCTGTTCGTGCAAGACCTGATTGGAGTTTTTTTGCCGTTGGAAAGCCTGCACCACCCATTCCAGAAATACCCGCCAGACGAATGACATCGATAAGAGATTCCTTAGACATTTTGGTATAGTCTTCAATCGGTGTTCTTGGACACCAAGTCTCATTACCATCAGGAATAATAACTGCGCAAAGCTCGGACAGTCCAGAAGGGTGGGCAACAGTCCTAGACTCTATGGCTCGTATATGTCCTGAAGTCGGTGCATGAACAGGAATCGTAAAACCGGTATCAGAAGCGGTCAGTGGTTGACCTTTTAAGACGTAATCTCCAGTAGCAACCAGTAAGTTACCCGATTTGCCAATGTGCTGTTTTAATGGGAGCACAATTTCTGATGGGATCGATGCATGTACTAATGACATCTTGTTGGATTGCTTTTTATTTTCTGCTGGATGTACTCCACCAGGAAAGTCCCATAACGAGCCAGCACGAATTTGTTCAATCAAAGACAACATATCAAACCTTAATTAATCGAATTGCTTCGGTGAGCTGAATCAGCAGCATCCGTAATGTTTGTCACAGGAATAGCATTCAATTGCCATTTCCAGCTATCGGTGGTCGTTTCTAATGGGATCATCTCAATACAGTCTGTTGGGCATGGTGCGACGCATAAGTCACAGCCAGTACATTCATCTTTAATCACTGTGTGTAGTGCTTTAGTTCCACCGACGATGGCATCAACGGGGCAAGCTTGAATACATTTTGTGCAACCAATACACATGTCTTCATGAATGAAAGCAACCGTTTTGACGTTATTAACGAGGTCATGTGCAGATTCTTCTGCCTCAACTCCCATGAGGTCGGCGAGTTTCTCAATGGTCGTTTGGCCACCTGGAGGACATTTATTAATTTTGTCACCGTTAGCAATTGCTTCTGCATAAGGTCTACAGCCAGGGTATCCGCATTGCCCACATTGAGTTTGAGGCAATAATGAATCAATTTGGTCAACGATTGGATCTGCTTCTACTTTAAAGCGTATAGAAGCAAAGCCAAGTACAGCGCCGAAAATGGCGGCAAGTAGGGCGATGGCAATGATAGCGATAAATATAGTATTCATCTTTTTTATTTCACCAATCCAGTAAAGCCCATAAAGGCTAGAGACATGAGACCTGCAGTGATCATCGCGATTGAAGCGCCTTTAAAAGGGACAGGTACATCCGCCGCAGCAATACGCTCACGCATCGAAGCAAATAAGATCAGTACAAGAGAGAAGCCAACAGCGGCTCCAAAACCATAAATAATAGATTCTATAAAATTATGATTTTCATTGATATTCAGTAAAGCCACACCTAAAACAGCACAATTTGTTGTAATTAAAGGTAAAAAGATCCCAAGCAAGCGGTATAACGTTGGGCTAGTCTTGTGAACGACCATTTCAGTGAACTGAACCACGACGGCGATGACCAAAATAAAACTCATGGTCCTTAAGTACTCAATCCCTAATGGACGCAGGATGTAACTTTCCACTAGGTATGCTGAGACTGAAGCTAGAGTGAGGACAAAAGTGGTGGCCAGCCCCATACCAATTGCTGTCTCAAGCTTCTTAGAGACTCCCATAAAAGGACAGAGGCCAAGAAATTTGACCAGCACAAAATTATTAACCAAAACTGTTCCAACTAACAGCAGCATATATTCGGTCATAGCTAACACATTCATTGTAATCCGATATCCCTATTATCGTGCTTTGTGACATCAATAACAACCAGTGAAAGATAAGGTTTTCAGCATTTAGGTTGATAACTGCCCAAGTAGCCTCATGATGCTTGATTCAGAACAGCTTGAAGTTATTTGGGTATGAACCTCAAGACAGAGACAAGACCTTAGAGCTCATAACCTTTACTTCCCGAACTATTTCAATATAAGAAGTTTTACGATGGAGAAAAGGCAATAGATCCTAGTACGGTTTACTTAAAAAGTGGATGTCTAGCATTGAACTCCACTTTATTAACCATAAAGAAAATAGGTGAAATTCCAATTCTTTGGAAATGTAAGATGTGCCTTTAATAATTAGAATTATTACTCAAATTAAAATTTATCTTACATTTTTTTAACCCTTTTATTGATATGTCTAATCGTATAGTGGAAAAATTTGTAATGTTTTCTGAATTTTGACGTTTAAAGCTTTCTTGTTTTATTAACATTTTTATTTTTTTTTAATCAATAATTCATGAAATCACATTTTATTTATGATTTTTAAGGTGTACTGGTTTTACACCATTTAGATTTATTATTTTTTATTTTGAGTAAATTAATAAGTTACTTATAGTGAGTTTTTTGGTTATCGGTCTATCAATTGACGGTGCCCGGGGTTACTGATTTTTTTAGGGGCAAATTCAAATAAAACAAACGTATACATTTTCCTGTTGGATGTGTCTGAAATGAATGGTACGGCCCGTTTTTGGGTTTTAATGGAAGTAAAGAAAGGGTTAACGCCAGGCTAGAAAATTATGTATAGAATTAAAAATTGGTTGATAGATTTAGAGCACCCTTTAGCTAAAAACATACTTACCGACGAAGAGCGTCGTATAGGTTACCATGATCACCTCGTGATACTCATTTTGTGTAAAAATGCTGGAAAGGTGACAACTAAAGAAGAGTTGTTAACGGGAGCATGGCCAGGAAAGCATGTTTCTGAGGGTTCTCTCACCCAATCGATTCGTTCGATTAGGCAGCTTTTAGAAGATAGCGGTAAGGAACAAAAGTACCTCAAGACGGTTGCGAAAATAGGCTACAAGTTTGAGAGTGATGCTGTTTTTAATAGTGAAGTGAAAGAGGTTGAGCTCAGTTCAAAAAATATATCAGACTCTATTGAACCAGAAAGTAAAGAGACGTCTTTTAACACACCTCAAGAAGCATCTTTGGAGGTAGAGACAAAGGTAAAGAAAAATCACAACGTCAAAAATTATCTTTGTATTGTTTTGGGTATAGCGTCTCTTTTGGTTGCTGCCAGTGTACCGTTTATCTACTCTCAGCCAAAATTTGAAGCAAGCTCCTGGACCTCGATGCACAAAGTTGAAGTATCAGATGTGTTGACCATCTATGTTGAACCAGATCTCAATGTTGATGATATATCGGAAAGCTTGAATTCTTACATATTAGAACTTAAACAAAACGGTATCGTTAGTAGGGTTGTTATGCTGTACACGCGTGAGACTTTTTCACTTGTTACTATCCGGGATTCAGATGCACCACAAAACGTAGTGATCATATTGAAAAAAACAGATACTGGTCAAAAGTTAGTCTCTCTAATTAAGGAAGAATTACACCACCATGTTCACTGATAATAAAAAAAGTCTAGCATTTCTTATTGCTAGTATTCTAATAATGGTCATATCTTTCGTGATAAATGTAGGACTTGCTTCTGATAAAGAAGCAACATTCAGTGTTACGACTAACTATGTTTCTTCAACGCATGATTACGTTGCAACAGAACATGTCGAAGCTTTCTTAAGAGATCAGAATTTTGAGTCACTCACTATTTTAAAAGAAACGGGTATGGAAGATATGCTGAAAATGCATACGTACGGCTATATTACAACAAATTATAAGGGGCTTTACCATGCGACTATTACCAGTGAAGAAATTCATAATGTTGACCTAGATTTGAAAGAAACTAAAGGTTTGCTCTTGTTTAAAAAATACATCAGTGCGAAACGTAAACGGGCATTTATGAAATCAATCCAAATTGTTGAAGAGTTACCGGGTGGGTATCTATTGTTAATTTCAGATAAACCCATAAAGAAAATGACGCTTGGAAAGTTTGATTGGTTGTAACGTTTTATTTATTAAATGTGTTGCCTTATTACACCTACTTTAGTTTGAGTTAGACGCAGAGGTTTAGTTGTCTGATTTTGTTTTAAATAGTTGACTTATAATGATTTTAACTCATTTTTATTGGTTTAAATTACGCAGTTGAGGTCACTTGGGTATATAAAGAGAAATAAACAATATTAAGTCATAATTAGTCACAAGCATTTATAATATCACAAATTAATAAGTGCTTTTTAACTGAAATTTTATTGATAGTTCTGTCACTTTTGGGATGATGTTTTGTATCCAAAAAGTGGGGGGATTATAGTGAAATATTTTGTCATTTTATTTTCTGTGTTGATGCAATTTCAAGTCAATGCAAGCAGCACAACCGATGTTCCAAGGCTAATGAACTACAACGTTTATATGCTAGAACGTATTTTAAGTCCTGTTGTTGGGAAAACAAACCCTGACAAGCGAGCAAACTTAATTGCCAAATCGTCAATCTTTGATAACACCGATGTGGTCGTGTTTAATGAGGTATTCGATAATCAAGCCAGTGAAATACTTTTAGATGGCTTATCAGATAAGTTTAAGTATCGAACCCCTGTTCTTGGTCGAACTCAAGAAGGATGGGATAAAACGGAAGGATGGCGAACCATGGCTGCAGATGATGGCGGTGTCGTTATCCTAAGTAAGTATCCAATCGAGTACCAAGCTCAGGTGATATTTGGCTCGAGTTGTGGTGCTGATAAAGCATCGCAGAAAGGTTTCATCCATACCGTTATTAATAAAGGTGGTGAACTTTATAATATCATTGGTACCCATGTTCAAGCTGATGATAGCCTCTGCACGGTTTCACCTGAAGTCATTCGAAGTGAGCAATTTAAAGATATTCAAAGCTATGTTGCTAGATCGGGTCGTTCAAAAGATGAAATGGTTTTTATTGCAGGTGACTTAAATGTTGCTAAGCAATCATCTGAGTTTCAGTCGATGCTGGATGACTTAAACGTTGTTGAACCGACAAATTATGCTGGAGCGCCGTACTCTTGGGATCCTGCAGCGAATGGTTTTACGAATGATAGTTATCCAGGTTTTCAAGGACAGCTCCTTGACTACATTCTTGTTGAACGCAGCCATAAGCAGCCGGAGAATTGGCACAATCAAATTCTAGACCCTATTTCAGAGAGGGTTGAAGTGTCAGGAAGTCAAGAAAGTTTCTATTTTTACGAATACTCTGATCATTTTCCAGTTGTAGCATTTGATTATGCAAACGAACAAACACAAACTCAAAGCTCTCGACCAATTAATAAACCTTATAACTCAATCAAGTTGAAGCATCAGTCAACTGGGCAATACGTTTACGCAGATGCCAACAGAGATAATGGTTGGCTAGGTTACGGTATGGATGGCTCTGTTACGAATGCCACCTTTAAACTCGATAATTGGCGTCCTTACAATGGCTTTTGTATTCGAGATAATGACTATGTTCAGATCTCGAGAATGGATAATTATAAAGACTATTACTGGACTTGGCAGGGTAATAGCTACTACACAAGATTCGATAACTCGGCAGACTTTATGAGGATCAGTCGTAAGCATCAATCTGATGATTGTATACAAAATGGTGATGTTGTTTTCCTGTACGATCATTCACACTTTATTACTCAATCAGAAGATAAATATTTAGAGCCTCATGACTCATACATTCAGACTCTCAGTGAGCTTCCTGTAAGTGATAATGGCCTGTTCATTATTGAAATGCCGGAGTTTGAATACTCAGATTGGAAGTCTAACTTGACTTATAATTAGGCTATACCCAAGTAACCTCGCTCTAAATCGAGCATATTGAAGTCACTTGGGCATATCAATGCATGAATTAGGTTACCAGTGCATAAAGCCAGTAGCGAACAAGCTGTTGGTTTTTTTATTGAAGGTAGAACGGCTGTTCTGTTGATGTGCTGATTGTTCTGTTGATGTGCTGATTGTTCTATTGAGGTGATAAGCTTTGAAGCGCTCATAAGTGTCTAAACCAAGCACCTTGTCGTCACTTAGGGATAAAAGATTTATGAAAGAGGTAGGTTTTAATAATTTAAAAAAATCTTTACTTTCTCAGAGGCTTTGAGGATAAAGGCCTCGGAGTAGTTATCCACCAAATTTGTGGATAACTGTGTTAATGAAAATTGAGTAAGGATAAATCTCTATCTTGTTGATCTTTCACATCGCTTTCCAATTGCTTACTCTATATTTATATACTCAAGTATCTTGAGGTCACTTGTGTATAAGTGATTTAATTTGGTCCATTGCTTTTTCTTGAATGACTTAGGCAGGTAATCCCTAACTCAATAATTAGGGTACAAATAGAGGCAAATACTTTGCACTGACTTGAGTATCGCAGTAGCATTCGAAAGGTTTGAAAAGTTAAGGAACGTTATGAGCAAAGTGTACGAATTAGTATCCGACTATCGCCCCTCTGGAGATCAGCCCACGGCTATCCTGCAGTTACTGGACGGTTTGGATTCAGGTTTGGCCCACCAAACTCTTTTAGGTGTTACGGGCTCAGGTAAAACGTTTACCCTCGCAAATGTTATCGCACAGGCACAAAGGCCCGCAATTCTTCTTGCTCCTAACAAAACACTTGCAGCCCAACTTTATGGAGAAATGAAGGCATTTTTTCCAAATAATGCTGTTGAGTATTTCGTTTCTTATTATGATTATTACCAGCCAGAAGCTTACGTTCCGACGACGGATACTTTTATTGAAAAAGATGCTTCTGTTAATGCACATATAGAGCAGATGCGCCTGTCTGCCACAAAAGCCTTACTAGAACGTAAAGATGCCATTATTGTCGCCTCAGTATCAGCGATCTATGGTCTTGGTGACCCTGAATCTTATCTAAAAATGATGCTGCATGTTCGGCGAGGTGACGTGATAGATCAGCGTGATATGCTCAGGCGTCTTGCTGAATTACAGTATTCCCGCAACGACGTATCGTTTGAACGAGGACAGTTTCGAGTTCGTGGTGAAGTGATTGATATTTTTCCCGCAGAATCGGATCAAGATGCGGTTAGAATTGAGATGTTCGATGATGAAATCGACAGTATCAGTGTGTTTGACCCACTCACTGGTGTGGTTAAACAACGAGATTTGCCACGTTATACTATTTATCCAAAGACCCACTATGTGACGCCTCGTGATCGAGTGTTAGAGGCGATTGAGAAGATTAAAGTTGAATTAGAAATACGCAAAAAGCAACTGCTTGACGATAATAAATTGCTGGAAGAGCAGCGTATTTCTCAGCGAACTCAATTTGATATTGAAATGATGAATGAACTTGGTTTTTGTTCTGGAATTGAAAACTACTCACGTTATCTGAGTGGCCGCGCCGAGGGAGAGCCACCGCCTACGCTATTTGATTACTTGCCTCATGACGGTTTATTAATTATCGATGAGTCACACGTGACGGTGCCTCAAATCGGGGCGATGTATAAAGGCGATCGATCGCGCAAGGAAACGCTGGTTGAATTTGGTTTCCGTCTGCCTTCTGCTCTTGATAATAGACCGATGAAGTTTGAGGAGTTTGAAGCAATTTCACCACAGACTATCTTTGTTTCCGCGACGCCTGGAAACTATGAATTGGAGAAATCAGCTGGGGAAATCGCCGATCAAGTTGTTCGTCCAACGGGTTTACTCGATCCTGAATTAGAAGTACGTCCAGTCGCGACTCAGGTTGATGACTTATTGTCTGAAATCCGTATTCGTAGTGCCATTAATGAGCGAGTACTTGTCACCACCTTGACCAAGCGTATGGCAGAAGATTTAACCGAGTACCTTCATGAACATGACGTAAAAGTTCGATACTTGCACTCAGACATCGATACTGTAGAGCGAGTCGAGATTATACGAGATCTTCGTTTGGGTGAGTTTGATGTTTTGGTTGGCATCAACCTACTACGTGAAGGTTTAGATATGCCAGAGGTCTCTTTAGTGGCGATTCTGGATGCGGATAAGGAAGGTTTTTTACGTTCCGAACGTTCTCTTATTCAGACAATTGGTCGAGCGGCGAGAAATATTAACGGTAAAGCAATTTTATATGGTGATTCGATTACTAAGTCGATGAAAAAAGCCATGGATGAAACCGAAAGGCGTCGTGAAAAGCAGCATACTTACAATATAGAAATGGGCATTATCCCCCAAGCTTTAAAACGTAATGTCAAAGATATTATGGAGTTGGGTGATATCACTAAGTCTAAACGTCAACGAACTCAGCAGACTGTACCACTATCCAAAGTTGCCGAACCTTCGAAAGTTTATACTGCTATGACTCCCCAGCAACTAGAGAAAGAGATCAGTAAACTAGAGACAGAAATGTATCAACACGCACAGAATCTTGAATTTGAATTAGCAGCGCAAAAGCGTGACGAAATTGAGCAACTGCGCTCTCAATTTATTGCTAATAGCTAAGGTCTAGAGTATCTGAAGTGACTTTGGGTATTTTAATACAGAGCTTTGAGGGTATTTTGTTGAAACTTGAAACTTGAAACTTGATACTTTATAGGCTCGATTATTGAAAATAACGTGATTTATTCCAACCTATAGTGGGCCAAAAATTGCAAAGTGCAATGCGTAATGCGATTATTGTGTAAAATACAAAACAAACTGTTTATCGTATGCAATCAACACCACATAGCCCTAAATCACGTTATCTTTTGATGGTAGAAGATACAGCGTCTGTTGCCGCTTTATACCGTTCTTATCTTACCCCACTTGGCATCGACATTAATATTGTTGGTACAGGTAGGGATGCGATCGAAAGCCTCAAAAATCGAACGCCAGATTTGATACTTCTCGATTTACGCTTGCCTGACATGACGGGTATGGACGTTTTACATGCTGTAAAGAAGAATAACCCAGATGTTCCAATTATCTTCATGACTGCTCACGGCTCGATTGATACGGCAGTTGAAGCCATGCGACATGGTTCGCAAGACTTTTTGATTAAGCCCTGTGAAGCTGACCGTCTGCGAGTAACGGTAAATAATGCGATTCGCAAAGCTACGAAACTGAAAAACGAAGCAGATAATCCTGGTGAGCAAAATTACCAAGGCTTTATTGGAAGTAGCCAAACAATGCAGCAGGTTTATCGAACCATTGACTCCGCAGCAAGCAGTAAAGCAAGTATCTTTATCACTGGTGAAAGCGGGACAGGTAAAGAAGTTTGTGCTGAAGCCATCCATGCTGCGAGTAAGCGTGGCGATAAACCTTTTATTGCGATTAACTGTGCTGCAATACCTAAAGATCTGATTGAAAGTGAACTTTTTGGGCATGTAAAAGGGGCGTTTACGGGAGCCGCAAATGATCGCCAAGGTGCGGCAGAGCTCGCCGATGGTGGAACCCTCTTTCTTGATGAATTGTGCGAAATGGATTTGGATCTTCAAACCAAGCTATTACGTTTCATCCAGACGGGTACTTTTCAAAAAGTAGGCTCGTCGAAAATGAAAAGTGTCGATGTACGTTTTGTCTGTGCAACCAATAGAGATCCTTGGAAAGAAGTACAGGAAGGGCGCTTTCGTGAAGATTTGTATTACCGTCTCTATGTTATCCCTCTCCATCTACCACCTTTACGTGAGCGTGGAGAAGATGTGATTGAGATAGCGTATTCTTTGCTTGGTTACATGTCTAAAGAAGAAGGAAAAAACTTTGTTCGCTTCGCTGCTGAAGTTATTGAACGATTTAATCATTATGAGTGGCCTGGTAATGTAAGACAGTTACAAAACGTACTAAGAAATATTGTGGTTTTGAATAACGGTAAAGAAATCACACTAGACATGCTGCCACCTCCACTCAATCATCCGATCGCAAGAAAGGCTGAAATAACATCGTTACAAAGCCAGTCTTTGAAAGCTTCTGATATCCTTCCTTTATGGATGACAGAGAAGATAGCCATTGAGCAAGCGATTAAAGCATGTGATGGTAATATTCCACGTGCTTCAGGTTATTTAGATGTAAGTCCGTCCACCCTGTATAGGAAATTACAGGCATGGAACAATAAGGAAGAAAAACAGAGCGTATGAGTACTGATATTTTAAACCGTAGTGATATTGAGTCTTTATCGCAGGAAATTGGGAGTGAAAATGTTCCAATATTATTAGAAATTTTCATCACTGAGTTAGACAGCTACATCTCTAATTTACCTGAACTGCAAGGCCATGAGCTGATCGAGTATTTAACTGAGGTGAGTCATGCCCTTAAAAGTAGTGCTGCCAGCTTCGGAGCTGCTCAACTATGTCAGCTTGCGATCATGATTGATAAAAAAGCGAAAGCCCAAACGCTTAACGATGAACAAATAGAGGCGGCTAGATTATTAGATTGTCTTAAGCAAACTCGCGAAGTGTACCGCTGTTGGGTTCAATGAGATAAAAGATCGACAATATCTCTAAGTTATCTCACTCTGAATCAGGCACCTTGAGGTCACTTGGGTATATTGCTTAAGAGTCTCTAAGCTTGATAACGTGGATCATATCAGGTGAGTCGTTTCACCTGACACGTTTTATTGATGTTTTGGCTTTGACTGTATCGCTTTTAATCAAACATCTTGAAGTCTCAGTAAATATGCTTAACTGATTTCATTTTCGATTGCTGACTTTAACCGCTCTCTATCATGGCGCCAGTCACGGTTTGTAGATGCGAGCGGTTGAGTGACCACGTGCCAGCTATCGAGTACTTCTTGTTCTGCTTGCTCAGTGAGAACCACGTCAATTTTTCTACCATGGCAAGCGCGTTCGCACCACTCCAGTTTTTGTTTCATTGACATATGGCCGGCAGGTCCATGTTCCGGGCTTAAATTGGCAACAAAAATAACTTTCGCTGTAGGGTTATTTGCAATGGCTTTACCTAATTCAGGTAAGAGCAATGGCGGCATGATGCTTGTTAGAAAGCTACCAGGCCCAAGGATTATAGCGTCGGCTTCTTTAATTGCTGAAAGTGTTTCTTTTGTTGCAGGAACTTCTGGTGACAAATCTAAGCGACGCAGTGTAGAGGTCATATCGTCGATATTGGTTTCACCTGTAATCCATGTGCCATCTGTTGATAAAGCGGTAAGATCAGAAGGGTGCTCTGACATTGGAATAATATTCACATCGACTTTAAGCATGTTTCTAATAAGATCGATGGCTTCTAGGGGGCGAACCGATAGGTTATCCAAGGCTGTTAGCATCAGGTTACCCAAGTTATGTCCATCGAGTTCACCTGCACCTTTAAACCGATACTCGAACATCATCGAACTGACCGAAGGTTCTGTAATCAATTGGTTGATGCAGTTTCGGGTATCTCCCCAAGCGATCCCACCTTGGCAATGTCGTATCCTACCTGTCGAACCGCCGTTATCGGTTGTTGCGACAATACCTGTTGCGTTACTGCCAAAGTCTTTTAAAGCCGCTAAAATTCGGCCTAATCCGTGGCCACCACCAACGGCTACGATTTTCTTTGTCGAGTATATATCCATCAAGCTTTTCTAATGTTTGTGTCAACCATGAATAATTTACCTGAAAGCTCATACGAGAGGTACTGAATTCATCATAAATTGTGCGGATGGTGACTTTTTAACTGGCTTCTTAAGCTAATATTAAGTATTTTACTGCACAGCTGTTAGAGAGTCACTTTCTCTGACTGCCATAACTCCGAGCTCACTGTGCTAAGTCAAAAATATTGATGTAGATCAAAAAGATCCGAAAATTATTTAGATAAGCACTTTGAGCCAGTGACGTGTTGTCACAAGGGTAAAATTGGAAATGATTTTGCCTCCCATACTTGGAAAGGTGTTCCGTGGCACAACAATTAGAAGATAAATTTCATCGTAAGTTTTATTACTTGCGCCTGTCAGTGACGGACGTATGTAATTTCAAATGTACTTATTGTCTTCCTGATGGCTATCAACCGTCGGGAAAGAAAAACTCATCCTTTTTATCTCTTCCTGAGATCAATCGTATATCGAAGGCGTTTGCAGGTTGTGGCACGTCAAAAGTGCGCATCACCGGTGGGGAACCGAGCTTGCGTAAAGATTTTACTCAGATTATCGAGACGGTTGCTGGTACATCAGGCATTAATCAGGTTGCAACCACGACAAACGGTTACCGAATGGCTAAGCATGTTGCTGATTGGCGTTCTGCCGGTTTGACTCATATTAATGTGAGTGTAGATAGCCTTGATCCGCGTATGTTCCAGCAAATTACTGGTGAAAATAAGTTTGCACAAGTGATGAGCGGCATTGACCGAGCCTTCGAGGTTGGCTACGAGCAAGTCAAAGTGAACGTGGTTTTAATGAAAAATTTGAACCATCGTGAATTGCCTGCCTTTCTTCAATGGATAAAAGAACGTCCCATTCAATTACGTTTTATTGAATTAATGCAAACGGGTGATATGGATGAATTATTTGCAAACCATCATGTTTCTGGTGTCGCGATCCGCAACCAGTTAATGGCTGATGGTTGGCTATTAAAAACTCGCTCTCAACAAGATGGGCCTGCTCAAGTATTTTTTCACCCAGACTATAAAGGTGAAATTGGTTTGATCATGCCCTATGAGAAAGGTTTTTGCGAAAGCTGTAATCGATTGCGTATCTCAGCAACAGGAAAGTTACACCTGTGTTTATTTGGAGATCATGGCATTGAACTGCGAGATTTGTTGCAGCATGACGAACAAGAAAACGAATTAGTTTCAAGAATTCAATCACAATTACAAACAAAGTCCATCAGTCATTCGTTGCACGATGGTCATACAGGAATGACGCCACATCTTGCCTCAATTGGCGGGTAACGGAAAAGGTTTGCTCTTATACTCAGTGACCTTGCTCTGAATCAAGTATCTTGAGGTCAACAGAACATAAGGCAACCGAGAGTGATTTCAATAATGGTTTAAGTCAATTTAAGAATAGGTGAATAAATGGGACATGCAGAAAGTCAATTTCAAGCCGCATCGATAGCGGTTTTGACCGTATCTGATACTCGCACTGAAGAAAATGATACGTCAGGCGGCTACCTTGTGGAACAAGCAAAACAAGCGGGCCATCATGTAGTCGATAAAAAAATTGTGATTGACGACAGATACAAAATTCGTGCGATTGTTTCTCAATGGATTGCAGATGAAAATATTCAAGCAATCCTAGTAACAGGTGGTACAGGTTTTACTTCTCGTGATAGCACTCCTGAAGCTCTGAAGCCACTTTTTGATAAAGAAGTCGAAGGTTTTGGTGAGTTGTTCCGCATGGTCTCTTATGAAGAGATCGGTACATCAACGATTCAATCACGTGCTATTGCGGGTTTTGCCAACCATACGGTTATCTTTGCTATGCCAGGTTCTACAGGTGCTTGTAGAACAGGTTGGACGAGAATTATCCAACAGCAACTCGATGCCAGTCATCGCCCATGCAATTTTATGCCTCATTTATAATTGACCTTTGCACCAAGAGAAAACAATGACGCAACTTACACATATTAATGCTTCTGGTGAAGCAAACATGGTTGATGTATCTATGAAAGCCGAAACCGTACGAGAAGCTCGTGCGGAGGCTTTCGTTGATATGGAACCAGAGACATTAAAGCTGATCGTGTCTGGCCAACACCATAAAGGCGATGTTTTTGCTACTGCACGTTTGGCAGGCATTCAGGCCGCAAAAAAAACATGGGACTTAATTCCACTTTGTCACCCCTTGTTACTTTCTAAAGTTGAAGTACAGCTAGAAGCTCTCGAAGAAACAAGTCAAGTGCGCATCGAGTCGACCTGTAAACTTGCAGGGAAAACCGGAGTTGAAATGGAAGCCCTTACTGCGGCTTCTGTTGCGGCGCTAACGATATATGACATGTGTAAAGCAGTACAAAAAGACATGGTTATCAGTCAAGTTCGTTTATTGGAAAAAACAGGTGGTAAATCAGGACACTTTAAGGCGGAACTATGATTAAAGTCCTTTTCTTTGCTCAGACACGTGAGCTCGTTGGTGTAGAGAGTATCGAACTCGAAGGTGAATTTGACTGTGTGGAAGCCATTAGAGCCCACTTGGTTAAAGAGGCGCCATCGGCATCAAATAAATGGGATTTAGCGCTACAACCTGGGAAGTTATTGGTTGCGGTGAATCAAGAAATTGTGCCATTAGATACAAAAGTTAATTTCGGCGATGAGATCGCTTTTTTTCCTCCTGTGACTGGAGGGTGAAATGGATACGAGGGTAAGTGTACAGCTGGAAGACTTTTCTTTGGAGCTCGAACATCAACGTTTGTCAGCGGCTCATGCAGCAGGGGCGGTGGTTACTTTTACTGGTAAAGTCAGAGATACAAATCTTGGTACTGATGTTACTGGGTTACATTTAGAACATTACCCAGGCATGACAGAAAAAAGCCTTATTGATATTTGCAATCAAGCGGAATCGCGTTGGCCTTTACTAGGAGTGCGTATTGTTCACCGAATTGGGGACCTGGATATAGGCGAGCAAATTGTGTTCGTCGGCGTATCAAGCGCTCATCGAGCTGCAGCATTTGAAGCGTGTGAATTTATCATGGATTACCTCAAAACAAAGGCACCATTTTGGAAGAAGGAACGAACGCGCACTGAAAGTCGTTGGATTGAATCTCGTCAATCTGATCAGCAAGCAGCTCTACGCTGGAAATAATCAGTCTCCCATAATTACTGCTCATATATAGTGAGCAGTAAGCGGGCGAGCCTAGGCAATGTAGGGGGCCTCGTTCATTTATTCTCACTCCTTGCTTATCCACTTCACCTTAATATACCCAACTGCATTCAAGTAACCTCAATATGCATAAAGGTTGAATAAATGACTTTATTCCGCTTCGTTGCCTTCCTTGAATTCGACTCAGTGACCTCGCTCTGAATCAAGCATCTTGAGGTCATGTGGGTATATGCTTAGTTTTATTCTAAAAACAACATTTTATTCCTAATGAAAATGCTTCCCTTTTTAATGGATTTGTTTGTTGAATGTCTTGGTTCAATTTAATTACAAATTGGATGTTAGATGGCTTACCACTTAGCGAGTTTCCTCACAAGATAAACCAAAATTACAACAAGTTGCATAAAATATAATCGCAATAATGTTTAATTAATGTTAATTTTAGGTTGCGTTTTGGTTTAAGTTGATGAGCTTTAAGTTATTTACATTGATATCAACATATCTGTCTCAATAAAGTTAATTTTCTTGATTAAAAAACTAAATCTGTCACTTTAACTAGTGTTTATTGCTGAATGTGCAGGAATGTTACGGAATTATTGTTTTTTTTGTAATATGTTTATGGCAAATTAGTTCAATGGTTGCTAATGTGTGCCAAAGTCTTCGCAAGAAATTAGAATATTGTGCTTATAACTTGTACATCCCCAATCTAATATGCTGATTTAGTCAGTTTCTTGCAGGCGAGTCATGGATGCTAATGAAAAACTTGGAGTTTTACGCATGTATAAAAATAAAATCACGAAAGCCCTTCTTTTAAGCGCTGGCCTTGCAGTGGCCTCTACTTCTTCTCTAACTTTTGCTGCTGATGTGCCAGCCGGAACCAAACTTGCTGAAAAACAAGAACTCGTTCGCGGTAACGGTACCGAAGTTGCGACCATTGACCCGCACAAATCTCAAGGTGTTCCAGAATCACATGTTATCCGTGATTTATTAGAGGGTCTGGTTAACCAAGATGCAGATGGAAATACCATTCCAGGTGTAGCAGAAAGTTGGGAAACGGCAGATAACAAAACGTTTACTTTCCACCTTCGTAAAGACGCTAAATGGTCGAACGGCGATCCTGTTACCGCCGATGACTTTGTATACAGCTGGCAGCGTGCTGTCGATCCAGCAACGGCTTCTCCTTACTCTTGGTACATGGAATACACCAAGATGAAGAATGCTAAAGAAATTGTTGCGGGTAAAAAAGACAAAAGCCAACTGGGTGTAAAAGCACTTGATGCACATACGTTAGTCGTTGAGCTAGATTCTCCTGTACCGTATTTCATCATGATGTCAGGGCACACCACCATGAAGCCGGTACATAAAGCGACCGTTGAGAAGTTTGGTGATCAATGGACAAAACCAGAGCATTTTGTTGGTAATGGTGCATATTCACTGGATAGATGGGTAGTGAATGAGCGTCTAGTATTGAAGCGAAATAAGCAATACTGGGACAACGATAAAACTGTCTTAGAGCAAGTGACTTACTTACCTATTGAAAACCAAGTAACAGAAATGAACCGCTTCTTATCCGGTGAAATTGATTTCACTAATGAAGTACCACTGGAGCACTTTAAACGCCTTAAAAAAGAATATCCAGAATCGGTGTCTGTAGTGGGTAATTTATGTACTTACTACTATCTATTTAATACGAAAAAAGCACCATTTGATGATGCACGTGTACGTAAAGCGATTTCTTACACCATAGATCGAGATATTGTTGCTAATGCTATTTTAGGGCAAGGGCAAAAGCCGGCATACTTTTTAACCCCTGAAATCACAGCACATTTTAACCCTGAGCTTCCAGCCTACGGTAAAATGACCCAAAAAGAGCGTAATGCTGAGGCGATACGACTATTGGAAGAAGCAGGTTATGGCAAAGATAACCCACTAAAATTCTCATTGCTTTACAACACGTCAGAAAACCACAAAAAGCTGGCGATTGCATTGGCTTCAATGTGGAAGAAAAGCCTTGGTTTGAATGTGACACTGGAAAACCAAGAGTGGAAGTCCTACCTATCCACTAAAGATTCAGGTAACTTTGAAGTTGCACGTGCAGGGTGGTGTGGTGATTATAACGAGGCTTCATCTTTCCTAACCTTAATGAAGAGCGGCAATAATACTGGTGGTATTCACTACGGCAGCAAAGAGTACGATGCGATCATGGAAAAAGCGATCACGTCCACATCTGATGAAGAACGTGAAGCATTGTACAACCAAGCGGAAGCATTGATGGCAAAAGACATGCCAATCGCACCCATTTATCAATACGTAAAACCACGTTTACTTTCACCTGCGGTGGGTGGCTTCCCAGTTAACAACCCAGAAGAAAGAATCTACTCAAAAGATCTTTATATCAAAGCTCAGTAATCATTTAGCTTCAAGACTATAAAAAATGGCCTGCACGCACTTATCTAAGCGCGTGTAAGGCTCTCTGTAATTAATTTTTAACTGTCACAGACTGGAAGAGTGAGTTTATGCTTAAATTCATCGCAAAAAGGATATTTGAGGCGATCCCAACCATGTTGGTTTTGATAACAATATCGTTCTTTCTTATGCGCTTTGCTCCTGGTAACCCTTTTTCGAGCGAGCGTCCGTTACCGCCAGAAGTTATGGCCAACATTGAAGCCAAGTACGGTTTAGATAAACCTGTATTTGAGCAATATACAACCTATTTAATGAATGTGATTCAAGGTGACTTTGGACCTTCGTTCAAATACTTGGATTACACTGTGAATGAATTGATCTCAGTGGCACTGCCAGTATCAGCAACGATTGGTAGTATCGCTTTTGTGTTTACCTTATTACTTGGTGTGACCGTGGGGACGATCGCGGCGCTGAAGCACAACACGTGGATTGATTATGCCATTATGTCCACAGCCATGGTTGGGGTAGTGATGCCTTCCTTTGTATTGGCACCTGCGCTCATTTACCTTTTCTCATTGCAATGGCAACTTTTCCCTGCGGGTGGCTGGCAAGATGGTGGCTGGCAATACCTAGTGCTGCCTGTCATTGGTATGTCACTTCTTTACGTCGCGACCTTTGCGCGTATCACTCGTGGCTCTATGATCGAAACCTTGAACAGTAACTTTATTCGAACGGCACGTGCGAAGGGCTTAAGCTACCGCTATATCATCTTGAAACACGCCTTAAAGCCAGCCTTGTTACCTGTTGTCTCATACATGGGGCCAGCATTTGTCGGTATTATTACTGGCTCTGTTGTGATTGAGACCATCTTTGGTCTGCCAGGTATCGGTAAACTGTTTGTTAATGCTGCATTTAACCGTGATTACTCGCTAGTAATGGGGGTGACCATCTTAATTGGCTTCCTGTTTATTTTATTCAACGCGGTCGTTGATATTCTACTAGCAATGATTGACCCGAAAATTCGCTACTAACAAGGAAGTATGGTTATGTTAACGAAAAAAGAAAACCTTGAAGCGGTCGAGAAATTTGCAGAGAACCTGGAAGTGGAAGGTCGCAGTTTATGGCAAGATGCTCGTATTCGCTTCATGCGTAATAAAGCGGCAATGGTGAGCCTATTTATTCTGACGCTAATGACTCTTGCGGTGATTATTTTACCTATGATTGCCCCTTATGCGTTTGATGATACTGACTGGTATGCAATGCATGTTGGACCTAGTGGCGAGCACTGGTTTGGTACCGATAGTCTTGGACGAGACCTGTATGTTCGTACTTTGATTGGTGGCCGAATTTCATTGATGGTCGGTATATTGGGGGCATTGGTTGCTGTTGTGATAGGGACACTCTACGGTGCAGCTTCAGGCTTTATCGGTGGTAAAGTAGACCGTATCATGATGCGTATTTTGGAAATCCTTTACGCTGTACCTTTTATGTTCCTTGTGATCGTATTGGTGACCTTCTTTGGCCGTAATATCATCCTGATCTTTGTTGCGATAGGTGCCATTGCTTGGTTAGATATGGCGCGTATAGTCCGTGGCCAGACGTTGAGTTTGCGTAGTAAAGAGTTTATCGAAGCGGCACACGTTTGTGGTGTCAGTAAGTGGAAAATCATCACTCGCCATATCGTACCAAACGTTTTAGGTATTGTGGCAGTGTATTCCACACTCCTTATTCCGAGTATGATTTTGACGGAATCATTTCTTTCATTCCTTGGTCTTGGTGTACAAGAGCCAATGACAAGCTGGGGCGCACTCCTTCAAGAAGGTTCGCAAACGATGGAAGTCGCGATTTGGCAACTTGCCTTCCCAGCAGCCTTCATGGTCGTCACGCTCTTCTGCTTTAACTATGTTGGCGATGGTCTGCGCGACGCGCTTGATCCTAAAGACAGATAAGTACAAAAAAGAATGTAAGGAATTGATTATGAGTTTATTAGATGTCAAAGATCTGCGTGTCGAGTTTACAACCCAAGATGGTATTGTTACCGCAGTTAATGATTTGAACTTCTCACTGAACCAAGGTGAAACATTAGGTATTGTAGGTGAGTCAGGTTCTGGTAAGTCGCAAACTGTATTTGCAATCATGGGTCTATTGGCCAAAAACGGCATTATTTCAGGCAGTGCGAAATTTGAAGGCAAAGAGATTCTTAACCTTCCAGAGAAAGAATTAAACCGGGTTCGTGCTGAACAAATCGCTATGATTTTCCAAGACCCGATGACTTCTCTCAACCCATACATGAAAGTCAGTGACCAGCTTATGGAAGTTCTGATGTTACACAAAGGTATGGGTAAAGCAGAAGCATTCGAAGAGTCTGTTCGTATGCTTGAAGCGGTAAAAATTCCAGAAGCTCGTAAGCGTATGACCATGTATCCACACGAGTTCTCAGGTGGCATGCGCCAGCGTGTGATGATTGCTATGGCGTTGCTATGCCGACCAAAGCTGTTGATTGCTGACGAGCCAACAACTGCGTTGGATGTGACTGTTCAAGCACAGATTATGGATTTGCTTAACGAGCTGAAGTCGGAATTTAATACTGCAATTATTATGATCACTCACGATTTGGGAGTGGTTGCTGGCTCTTGTGACAAAGTATTAGTCATGTATGCCGGTCGTACCATGGAGTACGGTACTGTTAACGAAATCTTCTATCAACCAAGCCACCCATACGCTGAAGGGCTATTGAAGGCGATTCCTCGTCTCGATACAGAAGGGGAAATTCTACCGACGATACCGGGTAATCCACCAAACTTACTGCGTTTGCCTCCGGGTTGTCCTTATCAAGATCGCTGCCATCGTGTAGAAGATCGTTGTAAGAGTGAAGCGCCGATATTAACGCCTTTTGGAAATGGGCGTCAGCGAGCATGTTTTTCTGAATGGGAGGCTTGGAACAAATGAGTGTAGATAAAAAATTAATTCTTGATGTATCTGAGTTGAAAGTTCACTTCAGTATCGCAGCAAAATCAGCATGGCCATGGTCAAAACCAGCAACACTAAAAGCGGTTGATGGTGTTAATGTTCGCCTGTATGAAGGTGAGACACTTGGTGTCGTTGGTGAGTCTGGTTGTGGAAAATCAACGTTTGCACGAGCGATCATTGGCTTAGTTGAAGCAACGGATGGCGAAGTGGTTTGGTTAGGCCAAGACCTCACTAAAATGAAAGAAGTTCAGCGTCGAGAGACACGCAAAGAGATCCAAATGATTTTCCAAGATCCGTTGGCATCTTTGAACCCACGTATGACAGTTGGTGACATCATTGCTGAACCTCTAGAAACGTTTTATCCAGAACTTTCTAAGCAAGAAGTGAAGGATCGTGTTAAGGAAATGATGGCGAAAGTCGGTCTTTTACCTAATGTGATCAACCGCTATCCACATGAATTTTCAGGCGGCCAGTGTCAACGTATCGGTATCGCACGTGCACTTATCCTGAAGCCTAAGATGATCATTTGTGATGAACCGGTTTCTGCCTTGGATGTTTCCATTCAGGCTCAGGTGGTCAACCTGCTTAAAGAACTGCAGAAAGAGTTGGGTCTTTCATTAGTGTTTATTGCACACGATCTTTCGGTTGTGAAGCACATTTCAGATCGTGTATTGGTGATGTATTTGGGTAATGCGGTGGAACTCGGGGAATCGGAAGCACTATTTGCTGATCCTAAACACCCTTATACGCGCGCCTTGATGTCAGCTGTCCCAATTCCAGATCCAGAACTTGAGCGCAATAAAACAATTCAAATGTTGGAAGGGGATTTACCTTCTCCGATCAGTCCTCCTTCAGGTTGTGTTTTCCGCACACGTTGCCCACAGGCAACCGAGGAATGTGCGAGGACCAAACCAACACTGCAAGGTTCGGATGTTCATGCAGCCTCTTGCCTTCATGTAACGGTTTAATACGATTCAGCCTGTGACGGGCTTAAGCGCGGCTTGTTATTCGAGTCGCGCTTTTTTTATATTCAGTTTTAAACAATGCCCAAATGACTTCCAGATGCTTGATTCATAGAGAGGTTGCTTGGGTATTTCTGCCTCAGTTATTCGTTTTCCGCCATTCTGTTAAGTCTTAAATATTGAAAATGGGATATAAAAAGAGTCGTAATAAAAAACCTCGCACATGGCGAGGTTTCTATTGATAGCTTGTTAGGTATAGCTACAAAAGCAATATCGTTAACCGAGTTGGGTTAGTTAATTACTTTTTCTTTTGCTTGGTCAGCTTGATCTGCCTGAATCGCAGTTAGAGCAACGGTGTACACGATATCGTCTACTAGCGCACCACGAGATAGGTCGTTTACAGGCTTACGCATACCCTGGAGCATTGGACCGATAGATACTAGGTCAGCTGAACGTTGTACCGCTTTGTAAGTCGTGTTACCTGTGTTTAGGTCTGGGAATACGAATACTGTCGCTTTACCTGCTACTGGAGAGTTAGGTGCTTTAGAAGCGGCCACGTTCTCCATGATCGCTGCGTCGTACTGTAGAGGACCGTCGATGACTAGATCTGGACGTTTCTCTTGAGCAATCTTAGTTGCTTCACGTACTTTATCTACGTCTGCACCCTTACCAGATTCACCAGTAGAGTAAGAGATCATAGCAACGCGAGGGTCGATACCGAAGGCTGCTGCAGAGTCAGCAGATTGGATAGCGATTTCAGCAAGCTGTTCAGCTGTTGGATCTGGGTTGATCGCACAGTCACCGTAAACCAATACTTGGTCAGGTAGCAGCATGAAGAATACAGAAGATACGATAGACGCATCAGGTGCCGTTTTGATGATTTGGAACGGAGGAACGATAGTGTTTGCTGTGGTGTGAACCGCACCAGAAACGAGACCGTCTACTTCGTCGTTCTCAAGCATCATTGTGCCAAGGAATACTGAATCTTGTAGTTTCTCGCGAGCAACAACTTCAGTCATGCCTTTCGCACCACGTAGCTCAACGAGACGAGCCACGTAGTTTTCACGAACTTCATCAGAGTTGATGATCGTTACGCCAGCACCTAGCTCAACGCCTTGTTGTGCAGCAACGCGACGGATTTCGTCTGGGTTACCTAGAAGCACACATTCAGCGATGCCGCGCTCAGCACAGATAGCCGCAGCTTTAACAGTACGTGGTTCGTCACCTTCAGGAAGAACGATACGCTTGCCTGCTTTACGAGCGAACTCAGTGAGCTGGTAACGGAAGGCTGGTGGGCTTAGGCGACGAGACTTCTGAGTACCTTCAGTCATAGACTCGATCCAGTTACCGTCGATGTGACCAGCAACGTGCTCGTTGATGAACTCGATACGCTCTTTATCGTCTGCAGGCACTTCGATAGAGAAGCTCTGTAGGTTTAAAGAAGTCTGCCAAGTGTTACCTTGTGCTTTGAAGATCGGTAGACCCGTTTCAAACGCAGGTTTACACAGATTAGCAATCTCGGCAGGAATGTCATAACCGCCGGTGAGCAAGACCGCACCGATATCAACACCATTCATTGCTGCAAGTGCTGCTGCAACGATAACGTCCGGACGGTCTGCAGAAGTAACCAGTAGAGAGCCAGGTTTGAAGTGCTCAATCATGTTTGGCAGAGAGCGTGCACAGAAAGTGATGCTCTTAATACGGCGAGTATTGATATCACCTTCGTTGATGATGTCAGCGCTTAGGTGCTTGGCCATATCGATCGCACGAGTGGCGATTAGGTCGATACTCCATGGTACACAACCTAATACACGAATTGGAGAAGTGTTGAAGATTTCCATCACTTTCATTTCGTTTTGTTGTGCGCTGTCTGCATCGTCAAAGATTTCAGATAGGTCAGGGCGAGTACGGCCAGCTTCGTCAACAGGCGCATTAAGCTTATTGATGATAACGCCAGAGATGTTTTTGTTCTTAGTACCACCGAAGTTAGAGCATGCGACTTCGATGCGCTCTTTAAGTTGAGCTGGGTTATCTGTTCCCGGAGTTGCAACAAGCACAATTTCTGCACCAAGTGTCGCCGCAATTTCTGCGTTTACTTGGTTAGCGAATGGGTGCTTACGAGTGGGTACGAGACCTTCGATCAGCGTTACATCAGCATCTTTATTAATCTGGTTGTAACGTTCAACGACAGTTTCTAGCAGCTCGTCCATATTGTCATGGCCGATCAGGCTTTCAGCAACAGACATTGCCATTGGTTTGCCGATCTTCATATCGCTGTTATAACCAACGATCGTTGAAGTCAAATCCGGTTGATCACCACCAGAACGTGGCTGAGCAATCGGTTTGTAGAAAGAAACTTTAACGCCTTTGCGCTCCATTGCGCGAAGAACACCCATGCTTACGCTAGTTAAACCAACACCAGCACTTGCAGGGATAAGCATAATAGTACGAGACATTCGTAGAGTACCTTTAGCTATTTAGGAGAGAAAGCACAATTCATATTCCATGATACTCAAAGAATAGGAGTTGAGCTCCAAAAATTGTGTAAAAAACTGGCTAGCCATTGGGCTAGCCAGTTAAATTCAATTAAAGACCTGCTAGGCGCGCAGTGTCTTCAGCAATAACGAGTTCTTCGTTAGTCGAGATAACCATCGCTGGGATACGGCTATTAGCAGTAGTGATTGTACCTTCACCACCGAAGCGAGCTTTAAGGTTAGCTTCGCTGTCTACTTCAATGCCGAAGATAGCAAGACGGTTTAGAACCATTTCACGGATAGGACCAGAGTTTTCACCGATACCACCAGTGAACGTGATCGCGTCTAGACGACCTTCCATAGACGCAGTGTAACCTGCAACGTATTTAGCTAGACGGTGACAGAACACGTCCATTGCACGTGTTGCTTCTTCTTTCTCACCGTAATTGTCTTCAACGAAACGACAGTCAGAAGTCACTTCAGTTAGACCAGCAAGACCAGACTCTTTAGTTAGCATGTTGTTGATTTGTTCAACAGAGTAACCTAGAGCGTCGTGTAGGTGGAAGACGATAGCTGGGTCGATATCACCACAACGCGTACCCATTACTAGCCCTTCAAGCGGCGTTAGACCCATAGAAGTGTCTACAGATTGACCGTTCTTGATTGCACATACAGAAGCGCCGTTGCCTAGGTGACAGTTGATGATGTTCACTTCTTCAATTGGCTTCTCAAGAAGGTTAGCCACTTCACGAGTGATAAATAGGTGTGAAGTACCGTGCATGCCGTAACGACGGATACCGTGCTCTTTGTATAGGTTGTATGGTAGAGCGTATAGGTAAGACTCTTCTGGCATAGTTTGGTGGAACGCCGTGTCAAAAACAGCAACGTTTTGTAGACCAGGGAAGTTTACTTTAGCCGCTTCGATTCCGATTAAGTGCGCTGGGTTATGAAGAGGTGCAAAAGTCGCAGCGTCTTGGATGCCCTTTAGAACTTCGTCAGTAATAAGTGCAGATTGCGTAAATTGCTCGCCACCGTGAACGATACGGTGACCGATAGCGCCAAGGTTAGCTTTAAGCTCTGGCTTTGAAGCGAGGATAGTTTCTACCATGAAAGATAGTGCTTCTACGTGAGCTGCGCCTGCGCCCAGTTGAGCTTCGTGCTTACCATCAAGCTTCCATTTCATACGAGCTTCTGGAAGACCAAGACACTCAGCAAGGCCGGTAAGGTGTTCTGCACCTGTTTCTGCATCAACAACAGCAAATTTAAGAGAAGAACTACCGCAGTTTAAAACTAAAACTAGCTTAGACATGTGTGACTACCTGTTATTCGTCTGATCAAAATCAGTTAAGGATGAAAAATTAATCACAAGAATAGACGATACCAGCAATGCTGCGTACTATTCGTGGTCAAAAATTGTTCTAATTCCATCTAATATATAAGAGTGATAGAAACTGTCCATCACCACTGTGCGGTCCGTGCATCAAACTTGCCAAAGTTGCTTAAATCGAAAATAACGGCAACAATGAGACAAAAGTTTGCAAAGGATAGCGATAATGGGCAATGATAACAAAAAAAATTGAATTAATATTAGTTTCCATCAATTTTTTGTATCTCTAGTTGAAAAATTCAACTATTTTTTAGTGAGAGAGCGGTATGAATGACAAAGTTGGTTTGGTTCATAGTTTAAAAAATGGACAACAATACATGGAGATTTGGCCAGTTCGTAAAGAGCTTAATGCCATTTTCCCGGAACAACGCATTATCAAAGCGACCCGTTTTGGCATCAAAGTAATGCCTGCAGTCGCTGCAATCAGCGTGTTGACTCAAATGGCGTTCAATAATTACGGAGCACTGCCGCAAGCAATCATTGTCGCGCTATTTGCTATTAGCATGCCGTTGCAAGGGATGTGGTGGTTAGGCACACGAGCTAATTCGACATTGCCTCCTGCACTTGCATCATGGTATCGCGAATTGCATCAAAAAATCTTGGATACAGGATGTGCATTAGAACCAATGAAAACCAAGCCAAGGTATAAAGAATTGGCCATCATTTTAAATCGAGCTTTCCGTCAGCTTGACAAGCATACCTTAGAGCGCTGGTTCTAGAGAGTGTACTAACTGAAGCCCTATAACACTTGTGGCTTTTACCGTAGATGCAGCTAAAATTTTTTGAGTTGAGTTGAGTTGAGTTGAGTTGAGTTGAGTTGAGTTGAGTTGAGTTGAGTTGAGTTGAGTTGAGTTGAGTTGATTCGCTTTCAGAGCGTAACGCGCAGAAGGAATGAGCGACATTCCCTCTGCAGGAAGTTGACTACCCTTGAGTATTGAGACGATCTCGGTATCTTTCTATGTAGTCAACAATGGGAGCGGCTTTGTTGAACGTTCTGATTTCAGTAAACAAAGCTTTTGCTTCAGGGTAGGCCTGCCTTAAATAAGAGAACCATTGCTTCACTCGGTTAGGGTAATAAAGCCCTTTGTCGCCTTTCATTTCGAATTGTGAGTAATAGATCAGCAAATCGACAACCTCGGCCCAAGGCATTGGCGGCTGGTCGTGTTTCACCATATTGCCCAGGTTCGGAATATTAAATGCCCCTCGGCAGACCATCAAGTTATCAACACCCGTTGTGTCAATACAACGTTGGCCGTCTTGATAATTCCATATTTCGCCATTGGCAATTAAGGGTATGTCAAAGCGTTCGCGAATTTTTGTAATGTATTGCCACTTAATTTCCGAAGCTTTATAGCCCCCTTCTTTGGTACGAGCATGGACGGTGAGCTCATTAGCACCAGCAGATTGAATTGCATCGACGATCTCAAAGCAGTCTTCAGGGTTAGACCACCCAAGTCGGATCTTGGCGCTGACTGGAATGTTGCTAGGTACCGCATCACGGCAGGCTTTGACAATATTGTATATAAATTCTGGATGCTGAAGTAAAGCCGCTCCCCCTTTACTTTTGTTGACCAGTTTAGCGGGACAGCCAAAGTTTAAATCAACCCCACGAGCACCAAGCTCTGCGGCTTTTACTGCATTTTCCGCCATCCAGTTTGGCTCTTGACCTAAAAGTTGGACATGAACAGGAACACCAGAGGCTGTTTGAGAACCTTGCAATAATTCGGGGCATAAGCGGTAAAAGACATGATCTGGAAGGAGTTGATCGACGACGCGAACAAACTCTGTGACGCACAAATCATAGTCATTTATTTCAGTGAGGATTTGGCGCATTAAATGGTCCAAAACGCCTTCCATTGGACCTAATACAACTCGCATACTCTGCCTAATACCGTTTAGTAAAAAAAGAGCCAGATTGTAACGGTATAAGGCCAACTTGTCATTAAAAGAGTCGTTATACCCAAGTGACCTCAAGATGCTTGATTCAGTGACACGTTCCCAAAACCTGAGAGTTAAGGTTATCTCGCTGAACACAGTATCTTGAGCTTACTTGGGTTCATAGCCTCGGGGTAGGTGTATTGCTCAATCGAGAATGTCTGCATCTGTCTATGTATTCGCAACTTGCAATGATTTGGGTATCTTGGCGCTATTTAGGTATAATGCAGCCCAAAATTATGGGGACAAAATAACATGCAATATACATTAATTGATAAAGGTGAAGCACAGGTTGAGCCATCTGCATTGTTCTTAGAAGGCACGGTATTAGCCGCTAATTTAATGATCAAACCAATGGCACCTGAAGTTTGGTTAGAACCTTTGTTAGGGGATGGGTTTAAGAGCATTCAAAAGAGCATTGAGGAACAAATTCATAAACAGCATAATTATCTTTTACGCAATGAATATTCGATTCTAACGTTGCTTGGTGATGATTCAGAATCTCTGGCGGATTTTGCTGAAGGCTTTATGTCAGTATGGCCAGTAATCGAAGAGCAGTGGCAAGAAGTAGGTTTGAATGACGGCCTTGAACGTATGCTACAGGCACTTCTCACTACGATGATGTTAGCGATCGATGAAAAGCAAACCCAGCAATTGATGTTGGAAGCGGGCGTGTCGAACCCACCCATATTAGCAGAACTAAAGAGTCAGCTTGACTTAATGGTGAATGAAGTTGCACTCGGTGCCGATGAATTGATGGCGGGTAAGAAGTCAAAAAGTGTGAATCCTTTTAAAGAAGTTGGAAGAAATGACCTTTGTCCGTGTGGCAGTGGTAAAAAGTTCAAGCAATGCTGCGGCCAATAATGTCTTTGGCTATATACCCAAGTGTTTTGTTGTGACTTGGGTATATAAATAGTAACTTGGGTATATAAGCTAACTTTTCGTTAGAACTTCGCCTTTATTGAACCGCTTCGATACGTTTTGTATTGAAAAACTGTGATAAAGCTACAAAACCAAACGCAATCAAATTACCTGCAAATATCACAACCAACCACTGTGGCATTGAAAGTCCAAAGAACTGCCAAACGACTTCAGCACAATCACCATAGGCTTCAAACATCCACGGAGCCCACTGGTTGAGTGGTGCCCAATCTGGGAAAGAAACAAATAAGTCACAAGTAGCAAATGGGGAAGGATTAAATTGGTAGTCGACGTGTTGCAGCGCTAACGTTAATCCCTTATATGCACTTGCTCCCCAGGCTGCTAGGGCAAGCCAACGTACGATAGGGTTATGAGGTGCGAGAAGGCCAATCAGTGCAGCTCCTCCGATTGCCATCATGGCGACGCGTTCATAAATGCACATTACGCAAGGGGCCAACGTCATTACATGCTGGAAAAAAAGGGCACAGGCTTCAAAAAATACGATCGCCAAAAGTAAGGTCAGCCATGATAGTCGGCTTTTAGAAAATTGGTTAAGTGATGCAAACATAGTCACGAATTCAGTCCTGTTGAAAGTGAAAAAGCTCTGATAGTCAGAGCTTTTTATCGCGTATAAGTTTCGTTAGCAACTTAAAATTTTAATGTCCATGCGAAATTACGTTGGTTTCGACACCAGAGCTTTCTGAAATCCACCCCGCATCGTGGAAAAATGCAGTTGCTGGCTCTAGGAAGAACATGATGCCCATTAAACCAACTAAAGCCAGTACCACAGTATATGGCAGCGCCATAAATACCATTCTACCGTAAGACAGTCGAACTAATGGTGCAAGGGCAGAAGTGAGTAGGAATAAGAATGCAGCTTGGCCGTTTGGCGTTGCAACAGAGGGTAAGTTCGTTCCTGTGTTAATCGCAACAGCAAGCAAATCGAATTGCTCACGAGTAATTGTGCCTTGAACCAGCGCAGCCTTTACTTCGTTAATGTAGACGGTGCCAACAAACACATTATCAGAGACCATTGAAAGTAAGCCATTCGCAATGTAGAACAGAGCCAGTTGTAGACCTTTATCTTCAACAGCCAGCACGGCGTCAATAACAGGTTTGAAGAGTTCTTGATCGATAATGACAGCAACAACGGCAAAGAAAACCGCCAATAAAGCCGTAAAGGGAAGGGCTTCTTCAAAGGCTTTACCCATTGAATGCTCTTCGATAACGCCCGTAAATGAGGTTGCAAGTACGATGACCGATAAACCAATTAAACCGACAGCGGCTAAATGAAGTGCCAAAGCCGCAATTAACCAAACTGCGATAAAGCCTTGTACCCATAACTTGGCAACATCTTGCTTCGTTCGAGTTTTACGTTCTTCTTGGTCAAAATCGACAAGGATTCTGCGTACATTGTCAGGTAACTCAGTGCCGTAACCAAACACTTTAAGCTTTTCTACTAGCGCACAGGTTATCAAACCACAGATGAATACAGGTAAGGTAATCGGTGACATTCGAATTAAAAATTCACCAAAGAACCAGCCTGCTTGATCGGCGATGATCAAGTTTTGTGGTTCACCTACCATCGTCGTCACGCCACCCAATGCAGTTCCGACACCTGCGTGCATCAAAAGTGAACGTAAGAAAGCACGGTAGTTTTCTAAATCGTCACGAGTTAATTCGGTAATAGTATCGTCTTGCGTATGGTCATGATCGCCAATAGAACTGCCGGATGCGACTTTGTGGTAGATGGAGTAAAAGCCTACAGCCACACTGATCACAACGGCGATGACGGTCAAAGCATCTAAAAACGCTGAAAGGAAAGCTGCAGCAAAGCAAAAAGCTACCGATAGTAGAATTTTTGAACGAATCCCCAATAAAATTTTGGTGAATATAAACAGTAAAAGCTGCTTCATGAAGTAGATGCCAGCAACCATAAAGACAAGTAGCAATAATACTTCAATGTTAGCAACCAGCTCATGCTTGACTTTATCTGGGCTAGTCATACCAATGGCAACAGCTTCAATTGCTAAGAGGCCTCCAGGTTGCAATGGATAACACTTTAGAGCCATTGCAAGAGTGAAAATAAATTCACCAACAAGCATCCAACCCGCAACAAACGGGTCGACGAAGAAGAAAACAATCGGGTTAATGATCAAAAAGGCAATAATGGCAACTTTGTACCAATCCGGTGCTTTCCCAAGAAAATTCTTGATAAAAGCATTTCCGAGCGACATCGGCATAATAAATCTCTTTATTACAGTTAATAAGATTAGACACGTTCGCAGTGATTATGTGCCTATTGGCTTAAAGGCATCGTTCAGCTTTAAAAGCAGCCAATTAGAAAAACAACAAAGCATTATTTTGATTGAAGTTTTGCCAAATTGCTTCCCTTGGGCTTAAACACTACGTAATTATTGAACGCAACTCTACACCTCAGGTTACATTAGTCAATAACAAAAAGTGATGGTTTGAGTCAAAATGATATTTTAATTGAAATAACGCGATCAAAATAGCGTTAAGTGGTGATTGAATAAAGTGGATTTATATTTATAAATTCATTCTAAGTATGTGATACGGAATGGCTTAATAAGAAATAATGCAAATTGCATAAGCTAAGGTTAATTTGTATATCTTAAAGTAAAAAAGTAAAGAAATCACCTTTATATTCTGTAGGTTATAGTCATATTTATGGTAAATATTTCAAATTATACTAATGATGCGTCCACTTGCCTGTAAAAGTCTATAAAATTAAAGTTAGAGTATTGACTCTATTGCGGAAATTTGTTTTATTTTCCAAATCACGTATTTTCGCAATGCCTGAAGTAGTGGTATGATGAGTGTATCTCCTCATGGATTTCAATATTGGATACACACAGAATGGTCATTAAGGCTAAAAGCCCAGCTGGTTTTGCAGAAAAATATATCATTGAAAGTATTTGGAACGGTCGCTTCCCACCAGGCTCTATTTTACCTGCAGAGCGAGAACTCTCTGAATTGATTGGCGTGACCAGAACCACTTTGCGTGAAGTATTACAGCGTTTGGCTCGTGATGGTTGGTTGACGATTCAGCATGGTAAACCAACGAAGGTAAACCAATTTATGGAGACTTCAGGTCTACATATATTGGACACATTGATGACACTTGATGTAGACAATGCTTCTAACATTGTCGAGGATCTTCTTGCTGCTCGTACAAACATCAGCCCTATCTTCATGCGTTATGCGTTCAAAGCAAACAAAGAAGCCTCAGAGCGTACTATTCAAAATGTCATTGAGTCTTGCCAAGCATTAGTCGATGCTCCTTCGTGGGACGATTTCATTGCAGCTTCACCTTATGCTGAGAAGATTCTACAAAACGTAAAAGAAGAGGCAGAAAAAGACGAAGCGAGACGTCAGGAGATTCTTCTGGCCAAGACGTTTAATTATTATGACTACATGCTGTTTCAGCGTTTAGCTTTCCATTCTGGTAATCAGATCTACGGTCTGATTTTTAACGGTCTAAGAAAACTCTACGATCGTGTTGGTAGCTATTACTTTTCTAATCCAGCATCTCGTGAGCTTGCGCTTAACTTTTATCGTCAGTTACTGGATACCTGCATGACGGGCCAGCGTGATCAACTTCCTATTGTGATTCGTCATTACGGTATGGAAAGTGCCCAGATTTGGAATGAGATGAAGCAAGAGTTACCCACTAACTTTACAGAAGATGATAGCTAGTAAAGTGCAGCTCTGGTGGTAAAGCCCTTGTATTTTAAATCTCTTAGCGAGAGTTTAAGAAGAAATAAAAAACCCTACCATACGGTAGGGTTTTTTTGTTGCGCTTGAATTACATTACGCGCATACCTGGTTGAGCCCCTTCGTGTGGCTCAAGAATCCATAGGTCACTGCCACCTGGGCCAGCAGCTAGAATCATGCCTTCAGACATACCAAACTTCATCTTACGAGGTTTTAGGTTTGCCACCATGACAGTAAGTTTTCCTTCTAGTTCTTCAGGTTTGTACGCTGATTTAATGCCAGAGAAAACCTGACGAGTTTCACCGCCGATGTCTAGTTGGAACTTAAGCAGTTTGTTTGCTTTTGGCACTTCTTCACACGAGATGATGCGAGCAATACGCATATCAACGGCTGCGAAAGCATCGAACTCAATCTCGTCAGCGATTGGATCTTTGTCTAGCTCAGTTTGGCTCGCTTTGTTCTTTTCCGCTTCTGCTTTTTCTTTTGCTGCCATTTCGGCTGCTGCATCTTCTTTTGATGCTTCGATCATCGCTTCGATGTTCTTAGGATCGATACGGTTAAACAGCGCTTTGAACTTAGTGATATCGTGATCAGTAAGCGGCGTCGCAATGCCTTCCCAAGTGAGTTCTTCGTTAAGGAAAGCTTCAGTACGTGCTGCTAGTGCAGGCATCACTGGTTTCAGGTAAGTCATCAGAACGCGGAACAAGTTGATACCGACAGAACAGATTTCTTGCAGTTCCTGATCTTTGCCTTCTTCTTTTGCGACAACCCAAGGTGCTTTTTCATCAACGTATTGGTTCGCTTTATCTGCTAGCGCCGTGATCTCACGGATTGCGCGACCAAACTCACGAGTCTCAAAAAGCTCTGCGATGCGGTCTGCTGCAGCAACGAACTCGTTGTATAGTTCAGGCTCCGCAAAGTTTTCAGCAAGCTTGCCTTCAAAACGTTTAGAGATGAAGCCAGCGTTACGAGAAGCTAGGTTAACAATCTTGTTGACTACGTCAGCGTTAACACGTTGAGTGAAGTCTTCAAGGTTAAGGTCTAGGTCGTCAATACGGCTGTTGAGTTTTGCAGCGTAGTAGTAACGCAGACACTCTGGGTCTAGGTGGTTTAGATAAGTGCTTGCTTTAACAAACGTACCTTTAGACTTAGACATCTTCGCGCCGTTTACCGTTACGTAGCCGTGTACGAATACGTTGTTTGGCTTACGGAAACCGCTGCCTTCTAGCATTGCTGGCCAGAATAGCGAGTGGAAGTAAACGATGTCTTTACCGATGAAGTGGTAGAGTTCAGTTGAGCTGTCTTTCTTCCAGTACTCGTCGAAGTCTAGGCCTTCAGTTTTGTCACATAGATTCTTGAAAGAAGCCATGTAGCCAACAGGTGCGTCTAGCCATACGTAGAAGAACTTGTTTTTCTCGCCTGGGATCTCGAAGCCGAAGTAAGGCGCATCACGTGAAATATCCCACTGTTGCAGGCCTGATTCGAACCACTCTTGCATCTTGTTCGCGGTTTCAGATTGTAGAGAGCCTGAACGAGTCCACTCTCTAAGCATGCTTTCGAATTGAGGTAGGTCGAAGAAGAAGTGCTCAGAATCTTTCATGACTGGAGTTGCGCCGGAAACCGCTGATTTTGGATCGATCAGCTCAGTTGGGCTGTACGTCTCACCACAGTTATCACAGTTGTCACCGTATTGGTCTTCTGACTTACACTTAGGACAAGTACCTTTTACGAAACGATCCGGTAGAAACATTTCTTTCTCAGGATCGAACAACTGAGAGATGGTGCGGCTAGAAATAAAACCATTTTTTTTCAGCTCAAGGTAGATATGAGAAGCGAGTTCACGGTTTTCTTCTGAGTGTGTGCTGTGATAATTATTAAAGCTAATATCAAAGCCAGCAAAATCTTTTTGATGTTCTTCACTTACAGCAGCGATCATCTCTTCTGGTGTAATTCCCATCTGTTGTGCTTTTAGCATGATTGGTGTGCCGTGAGCATCGTCTGCACAGATGAAGTTTACAGTGTTGCCACGTAGGCGTTGGTAGCGAACCCAGATGTCAGCCTGAATGTGCTCAAGCATGTGGCCTAGGTGAATCGAACCATTAGCGTACGGAAGGGCACAAGTTACCAATAATTTCCTTGGAGTAGAGAGTCTTGGATCGTTTGCCATACTTAATATTCGCTTATTCAGAGGTAGAAAAAATTTTGATGGATAATACTACCGCATCAATAGGCTAACTCCAAGGCATCAAACCGTGGATTTCCCCAGTTTTTTGGGGTTCTTAATCCCAGCATAGGGTGTTACGATTACTTGAGTTATTGAGGAGAGAACTATGCATCCATTGATTTCACAACAAGATATTTGCCTATGGTTGAACCAATTTCATCATCCACAATTAGTGGAAGGATGGGCAAATGTGCATGGTATCGTCAGCGTGGTGGAAAATAGGGTGAATATTGCTTTGCCTTTTGCCAGTAATGACGTGCAAATATTACTCAAGCAGTGGATTAAACAACAGCAGTCTACTCAGCAAGTACCTAAAATCGATTATCATGTAGGGCTGGATGTCAAATCACTTGAGACTCCAGTAGCGACGGCAGTGAAAGGAGTGAAAAATATCATTGCCGTTAGCTCTGCAAAAGGAGGCGTAGGCAAATCAACTACGGCGGTTAACCTCGCTTTAGCCATGGCAGATTCTGGTGCAAAAGTGGGCTTACTGGATGCGGATATTTATGGGCCATCAGTGCCGATGATGCTTGGTCAAACGCAAGCGAAGCCGACAGTCAGAGAAGACAAATGGATGTCCCCCATTGTCGCTCATGGTATTTATACACACTCTATTGGTTACTTAGTTGATAAATCAGAAGCGGCGATTTGGCGTGGTCCTATGGCATCTAGGGCATTATCACAGCTACTTAATGAAACCGATTGGCCGGATCTTGATTATCTGGTTATCGATATGCCACCAGGCACTGGCGACATACAATTAACCCTTTCCCAACAAATACCTGTCACTGGCAGCGTGTTAATTACGACGCCACAAGATCTCGCTTTGGCTGACGCACGTAAAGGTGCAGCGATGTTTGACAAGGTTAATGTCCCCGTTGTCGGCGTAATTGAAAATATGAGCTATCATGTCTGTGGCCAATGCGGTGCTGTGGAGCATATTTTTGGTGTAGGAGGGGCTGAGAAAATGTCGCTAGAGTTTGGTCTTATGTTACTGGGGCAAATTCCTCTGCATATTTCAATGCGAGAAGATATTGATGCTGGTATCCCTACCGTAGCTAGACGCACAGAAAGTGAGCATGCTGCGAACTACAGGCAGTTGGCTGATCGTATATGCAGCAGCATGTATTGGCAGGGTAAACCTAAACCAGATACCATCAGTTTTACTATGGTGAATTAATCTTGTTTGTTCAACAGACCTATTCGGAAGCTTTTATTTATTTTGAAACTTCCAATAGAGAGCAGCTTGGATCACCATTTAAACCTTAATAATGCTCGAGGTTATTGAGTCGTCTGCTGGTTAGAACAAAGCGACTGGTTGGAATTTAACCACAGAAACCGTTTGCTTAGAGAGAAGCAGGTGTAATGGTAAGAATTTATAATTAAACCTTAATTCTAGCTAGTATCTGAGGGGGTAACTCCCTATAATCGTGCGGTTTATCTTTTTATGTGACTCAAAATCATCATCGGGTGCAAAATAATGTCTGATATTAATCAATGCGTCATCGTCGGTATAGCTGGCGCTTCTGCTTCTGGAAAAAGTCTTATCGCTAGCACAATCTACAATGAGCTACGCGAAAAAGTAGGCGATCATCAAATCGGTGTTATCACGGAAGATTGTTACTACAATGACCAAAGCCAATTAAGCATGGAAGAACGTGTAAAGACTAACTATGACCACCCGAGCGCGTTAGATCACGATTTATTATGTGAGCATTTGAAGCAGCTTGTATGTGGACAAGCGGTTGAAGTACCAGAATACAGTTACTCAGAACATACCCGCACAAGCAATACCACGACAATGACACCTAAGAAAGTGATTATTCTTGAAGGTATCTTGCTTTTAACTGATCCACGCCTTCGTGACCTGATGCATGCGACAGTCTTTATGGATACGCCTCTTGATATCTGCCTATTGCGTCGAGTGAGACGCGATGTGGAAGAGCGCGGCCGTTCGATGGAATCTGTATTGAAGCAATACCAACAGACCGTGCGCCCAATGTTTTTACAATTTATTGAACCCTCTAAACAGCATGCCGACATTATTGTTCCTCGTGGAGGGAAAAACCGCATTGCGATTGATGTACTGAAAGCACACATCACCAAATTGCTTAAAGCATAATCACTTAGGTTGTGATTGCTTTATTTGTTTAAAAAGAAGTGGCATTTTATATGCCACTTTTTTATTGTCAGCGTTAAGCGACCAATTTTAGTGAATGTTCGTTTTCGCTATTGATTAAATTGGGTTAGGCCTGTTTTGTAATGTAAGCAACAGCACCACAGGTTAATCGGTAGCAAAACGTAACTGAGTCTTCGGGCTAAGTTATCAATGCTTAGCATAAGAGGCTCGGTTTAGAATCTCGCATATTAAAGTCTCTTGGGTATACTTGAGAGTACAGTTGTCACTAAACATCAAGCAAGGAAAAACAAATGAAGAAACTGCTCTTATTTATTGCGGTTCCGATCATAGCTGTTCTAGGCGTGATACTAGCACTTGTCCTTTTTATCAATCCGAATCAATTCAAACCGCTGATTGTTGAACAAGCACACAAACAAACGGGATTAGAATTAGTGATTGATGGTGATATCAGTTGGACATTCTTTCCATCTTTGGGCCTTGAGCTTGGTAAAACAGAATTGAACAATCCACCTGGCTTTAATCAAGCTAACTTGTTTAGTGTTGATAGAGTGAGTGTCGATGTTTCGGTTATGCCGCTGCTAAGCAAGCAACTGCAAATCGGCAATGTGACGCTTGATGGAGCAAACTTTTATCTCGAAACATTAAAAGACGGTCGTAAGAACCTAGACTCATTGACCAAAGCACAGAGTAAGCAAGCTGAACTGGCTAAAACTGATGCGAAATTAGAGCCACAAGCAGAAACAAATCCTGAGCCTAAAAATAGCGGTGATGGTTGGACTATCGAGCTGGCTGGTGTCACGATCTCAAATGGCTCTGTTGAGTTGGTTGATCAACAGACCGGAAGTAATATTGAACTGGATAACATTTCTCTAAACCTCTCTCAGTTTGCTTTTGAAAAATGGGCGAGTCTTGATTTTGGCTTCAACGGGAAAATGAATGATCAATCGTTCTCTGCTCAAGGTTCAACAGAATTTAACCTTACTCAGCGGCTTACCCACTACGAGTTGAAAAATACCGAAGTTGAGGCAACATATGCTGAACCCAAAAATCGGTTCGAATCTTTATCTCTGCGTTTAGAGACCTTTGACTTTGATAAGGCAAATCGGCTTACTTACGCTATCAAAGGTCAAGCCAATGATATGACCATAGATATGCAAGGCACGGGCGATTTAACGATAGATAAAGCAGTAAGCACCATCCTATTGAAACAGTTAACGCTTAAATCACGCTTCGATGGTAAAGCATTGCCTCAGTCACCAATGAATGTGGCGATGGACTCTGATTTATCCTTTGATTTAAACAAAAATCACCTTAGCTTTGTTTTGGATAAACTCACCGCCAATGCCATTTCGTTGGATGGAAAAGCGGACGTCACTCTGGGTGATATTCCCCAAATCCGTTTCACTCTACACAGCCCAAATATCAATCTGGATGAATTTCTTGGCCATGAGAAACCACAGTCTAAAGCAAATAATTCATCGGAAGAAAAGTCTAAGTCAGTAGCTAATAATCAAACTTCTCCAGAGGTAGAGCCCGATTTATCGGCTTTAAAAGCCCTGGATGTGAAAGGCAGTATTGCTATCGACCAATTTAAAGCTGCAAATGCCTCCATGTCAGCAGTGAAAACAAGCTTTTCTATTCAGCGTGGTATTGCTGAGTTGACGTCCTTTAGCTCAAAGCTTTATCAGGGTTCGATTAATGCGACAGCTAAGCTTGATGCGACACGGTCACCAGCACGTTATCAAGCGAAATCTTCAATTAAAAATATCCATGTTCAACCACTACTTAAAGATGTGGCTGACAATGATAAGTTGGAGGGTACAGGCAGCATTGATCTCAATGTGAATGGCCGTAGTTTGACATCCACTGGTATTAAAAAGAATTTGGTTGGTACTGTAGCGATTAACTTTGCTGACGGCGCGGTAAACGGCATTAATATTGCGCAACTCATCCGAGAAAATTATGCTCGGTTTAAGGGTGAAGTATTAGATACAAGTAATGTAGTGAAAAAAACCGACTTTAGTGCAATGACGGCGACGTTATCACTCAACAAAGGCACGGTTTCGACAAATAACTTAAAGGCCCAGTCACCACTATTACGTGTACAAGGTAAGGGTAAAGCCAATTATCTGAATGAAACCGTGGATTTTACTATCAGTACCTCTATCGTTGGTTCTCTTGAAGGGCAGGGTGGTCAAAGTATCGATGAACTGAAAGATCTTACGATTCCGATCAATGTATCTGGAAAGTGGAGTGACCCGAAATTTAAGTTAGTCTTTGATGATATTCTTAAACAAAAAGCACAAAAAGAAATTGATCGTGGTTTGGATAAACTGACCGACAAGATCAAAGATGAAAAAGTGAAAGATGCCGTAGATGGTATTTTAAATAACTTTTTTAAATGATCCACAGGTCTAGGTTCTGCAGAGCTTTTGTGTCAAGGGTTGGATTTTCCAACCCTTTTTATTGAGCTGAGTTTACCAATCGATACCTTTTAGGGCTTTTACACCGGATTCGAAGGCGTGCTTAACGTTCTTCACTTCGGAAACGGTATCAGCCATCTCAATCAAGGTGCGGTGTGCACCGCGACCAGTAATTACGACAGATTGCATTTTCGGGCGGTTGTTCAGCGCTTCGACCACTTCGTCTAAGTCGATATAGCCATAACTCACCATGTACGTCAGCTCATCAAACAGAATCACATCAATCGATTCGTCCTTAAGCATTCGCTTACACTCTTGCCAAACGGACTGTGCGGCTTCAGTATCGGTTGTTTTATTTTGCGTTTCCCAGGTAAAACCTGTTGCCATGACTTGGAACTCTACGCCAAGCTTTTCAAGTAAATTTCGCTCACCGTTATCCCATGTTCCTTTGATAAATTGAGCAACTGCACATGTTTGGCCATGACCTAGTGCACGAGTCACCATACCAAACCCAGATGTCGACTTACCTTTGCCATTACCCGTAATGACCAATAATAAGCCTTTCTCTTCTTGTGCAGCGGCGATTTGGGCATCAACTTGTTGCTTCACTTTCTGCTGGCGGGCCTTATGGCGTGCTTCTTTGCTATTTTCAATAGACATTATGTTTCCTTTAATGGTGTCTGTATCTCGGCAAGGTGCGCGGAATGATCTGTTAGAGCGTATGATAGATCAACCTATATAGAAGAAAAATCGTGATTAATAGACAAGAAAAAGGGATAAGCAATGCCTATCCCTTATGATTATCTTTAAGCTTAACTTACCGTATTTAATTTGGACTTATTGACTCAGCCCGCAAGTAAATCGGTTGCAACCTTGTAGCTAGGGTCTTCTTTCACATTAATTTCAACTAGGCTTCCGGCTTTATCTAACAGTTTTCGGCAATCAGGGCTTAAATGACGTAGGTGCAAAGTCTTGCCTAAGGCTGAATAGCGCTCCGCCAATGTTTCGATGGCTTCGATGGCAGAGTGGTCCGTTACACGAGAGTCGGCAAAGTCGACAATGATGTCTTTAGGATCGTCTTGAGCAGTAAAGAGCTCTAAAAAATTTGCCGCAGAACCAAAGAAGATAGGGCCATGGACTTTATATTCTTTCGACCCCTCTTCGTTGATATGGGTGTCAGCATAAATGTGTTTTGCATGTTGCCAAGCGAACATTAAAGCAGAAGCAATAACCCCGACAGCGACGGCAATAGCAAGATCGGTTAGAACAGTGACAACAGTCACCAAGATGATGACGAAGAAATCTTGCTTAGGTACGCGACGCGCAAGTTTGAACGTTGCCCATTCGAATGTACCAATGACGACCATAAACATTACGCCAACAAGAGCTGCAAGTGGGATCATTTCAATCAAAGAGGATGCAAACAAAATAAACATCAGCAGAGCAACAGCGGCAACAATACCAGATAAACGGCCACGGCCACCTGAATTAACATTAATCATTGATTGGCCAATCATGGCACAGCCACCCATTGCACCAAAGACAGAACAAGTCATGTTCGCCATGCCTTGCCCAATGCATTCACGATTCGACTGACCACGAGTGTTGGTCATTTCATCAAGAACGGTCAGAGTCAGAAGGGATTCAATGAGGCCAATAGCCGCTAATATGATAGCGTAAGGGAAAATGATTTGTAATGTTTCAAGGGTGAACGGTACGCTTGGAATCGAGAAAGAAGGCAGAGAACCCGCTAAAGTGGCTGCTTCATTGCCTGACATAGCGCGAAGAAAATCAACAACAGTACGCGTTTCTAAATCCAAACCGATAACCAGAGCTGACACAGTAACGATAGCAACTAAAGAGGAGGGGACCGCTGTGGTTAATTTAGGTAAGAAATAAATAATGGCCATGGTCAAAGCAACCAGACCAAGCATCAGCATCATTTGATCTTGAGGAAGCCAAGCTAAAGTACCATTGATATCTGGGGCTTTAAATTGACCCAATTGAGCTAGGAAAATGACAATGGCTAAGCCATTAACAAACCCGATCATCACAGGGTGAGGGACAATTCGAATAAACTTCCCGAGCTTAAATAGACCTGCAGCGACTTGCAAAATGCCAGCAAGCATAATGGCGGCAAATAAATATTGTACGCCGTGAGAGGCAACCAGAGAGACCATAACCACAGCCATTGCTCCAGTAGCACCAGAGATCATGCCTGGGCGACCACCAAAGATAGAAGTGATCAATCCGACGATAAAGGCAGCATAAAGGCCAACCATAGGATCGACACCAGCAACAAAAGCAAAGGCAACCGCTTCCGGTACAAGAGCTAAAGCTACGGTTAAACCAGAAAGTACATCGTTTTTCACGGAGTGTGTAGAAAATTGGGGGAATTCGAACATATGAGGTATTGAGTTCTCTTGATATTGGGTCTCTCTTATCTTGTTACCGAACTGGTGATATGACAGAGAAACAGTTAGCACTTAATGTCAATTAGGACGAATGCCATTCAGACAGCACAAAAAGTGTCTTCAGAGGCGAAAAAGTGTCGGAAAATATGATTGGCGAATGCTACCGAAAAGTGTGATTAAGTTCAATGATGATAGAAGGAATGACCGACTATCTGCGATCCATCATTCAAATTCATCAAACTGAGGCTGAGCTGTATTCACTATTTGTATCTTGAGGTCATTTGGCAACATAAGGTGAACTTAAATTACATAGGATGAACTTAAATTGAGGCGAATAAAAAGGCTACCAGTGCGGTAGCCTTTTTGCTGTTAGATACAACATTATGATGGATTGATTACATAATGTTTGGTTTTGTCATGCCAGATGAAGCACGGTTAGTTGCGACTTGGCTACCTGCCCCTTTTGGCGTGTAACGCTCAGACCTAAACGGTGCAGCATTGACAGTAATCTCACGCAGTTCTTGCGGCCCAGGTGCTTTAGTCATGGGTGCTTGAGCACTCAATTTGGCGTTGACGTTAGCACCATTGACTTTACTAGTCGTTTGAGATGCCACAGTGTCAAGCGCAACTGGGTTAACAGACTCAGGCTGTTGAGGTACAACATGACTTTCAGGCACAGCCTCAACCGCTACCTTGGTTTCAACGCACTGTTGCTCAGCAATATCGTCTTGCGTATTTTCTGTAACTTCAGTTAGGTTGTGCTGTTCAGAAATGGTATTCACACTTTGGTCTTCTTGTGTAACAACCGTGTTTGCAAGTGTTGTGGTCAGAGCATCATTTGTTACAGCATTCTGTATTTCATGATTTTCAGCTGTAGGTGCTGACTGAGGCACGATTTCTTGCTTACTAACAGGTTGTTGTTCAGTCGATACGACATCACGATGAACAATCACTTTACCCATCGCCATTTCTGGACAAGCAACCCCACCTTGTTGAGAAACAGGTGCAGAATAAGCGACTGCTGCAACATTACTGTTCTCTTGAGATGACTCTTCCTTCACAACCACATCTTGCTTGTGATTGTGTTTTGGAATGTAGCGAGGCATCACTTTACCCATTGCCATCTCAGGAGAGGCAACGCCACCTTTACGAAGGCGGAATGGGTTTGGACGGCGGTCGCGACCACGGCGACGACGTTGACCACTTGCTCGTAGGTGACGAGGAGAGCGGCGATTACGGCGTTGTTTAGGCTCGTTTCTATCTTCCTGTACTTCTTGAATAGTGTTGTCAACTGGCACTTCATGAAGGGCTTTCACTGGTTCGACCGCTTTCACTTCAGCATCTTGAACCTTGTTATTGACTTCTTCACTCACGCTTTCAGTCTGCTGTTGGTTTTTAACACGAACAGATTTATTCATTTTACGACGCTGACGACGCTCTTTGATTTTTTCTGCTTTCGCGTTTGGTTTGGCTTTACTCTCATCTGTTTTTGCTTCAGAACGAGCTTCAGCCGCCAACATTAACCCTTTTTCAGCAACTTTTTCGTTAACCTTTGTCTCTTGTGCTTTGTCTGCTTGTTGAGGTCTTGGTTTACGTTTCTGATTACGGTTTTGTGATTTATTCGTCTGCTGTTGAGTTTCATTTTGCTCGGCAGCTTGCTCTTCACGTGGTTTGCGACGACGTTTGTTATCACGATCATTGCGGTTATCACGACTATCGCGGTTATCACGGTTGCTATTACGACGACGATCGTTACGCTTGTGGCGTTTATTATCGCGATTTGGCTTATCTGCTTCTTGAACTGTTTCTTTAGCTTCGGATTCAGAGTTTCCAAATAGGAAGCTACTCAGAGCTTTAAAGAAACGGCTAAATAGACCTGTTTTTTGCTCTTGTTGAGTTGCCTCTTGTTTTACTTGAGGGGCCGGTTTTTGAGTGGGTTTAGGAGCACTTTGGGTTGGCGCTGCAAAACCTTTTAGAACTGGCTCTTCAATGCGACGAGGCTTAATTGCGTTTTCTGCTGGTTCTTTACCTTCTGCTTCTTTTAATGCATCCAGCTTTTGTGGCAGCAGGTAAGAAAGCAGGTCGAATTCTTCACCCTCACGCACTCGAATCACTTCAAAATGCGGCGTTTCCATATCAGAGTTTGGAACGATAGTAATTTTTATGCCCTGAGTCTTCTCGATAAGATTAACAGAGCGACGTTTCTCGTTTAAAAGGTAAGAAGCAATGGGTACTGGTACAACGGCGAGCACTTGTGACGTATTGTCTTTTAACGCTTCATCTTCAAGCATGCGAAGTACGGAAAGAGCAAGTGATTCATTATCGCGAACCACACCGGTACCTGTACAACGAGGACAAATATGATGACTTGCTTCAGCCAAGGAAGGGCTCAGACGTTGGCGAGACATTTCCAATAAGCCAAAGCGGGAAATTCGGCCAATCTGCACACGAGCTCTGTCTAAACGCACTGCTTCACGTAAACGATTTTCAACTTCACGCTGGTGGCGAACTGGGCTCATATCAATAAAGTCGATAACGACCAAACCACCGAGATCACGAAGGCGAAGCTGACGAGCAATTTCGTCTGCTGCTTCTAAGTTCGTGTTCAGTGCTGTTTCTTCAATGTCGCCGCCTTTCGTTGCGCGGGCAGAGTTGATATCGATAGAAGTTAGTGCTTCTGTCGGGTCAATAACAATTGAGCCACCAGAAGGAAGGCGCACTTCACGTTGAAAGGCCGATTCAATTTGGCTTTCAATTTGGTAGTGACTAAATAGCGGTACTTCAGCAGTATAATGATTTACTCGGTTCGCAAAGTCTGGGCGAACCAGCTCAATATGCTGTTGAGCACGTTCAAATACGGTTGGATTATCGATCCAGATTTCACCAATATCACGACGCAAATAATCGCGAATGGCACGGACAATGACATTGCTCTCTTGGTGAATCAAAAATGGTGCAGGGCTTGAATCTGCGGCATCTTTTATCGCAGCCCAATGGGTTAATAAGACCTTGAGATCGAACTCAAGCTCGTCAGCACTTTTGCCTACGCCAGCTGTACGGACAATAAGTCCCATACTATCAGGAAGCTTTAGAGTACTTAACGCGGCTTTAAGTTGTGTACGCTCATCCCCTTCGATACGACGTGAAATACCGCCTGCACGAGGGTTATTTGGCATGAGAACTAAGTAGCTACCAGCAAGGGAAATAAACGTTGTAAGTGCAGCTCCTTTACTACCACGCTCTTCTTTTTCCACTTGAACAATGACTTCTTGACCTTCGGTCAGGACTTCCTTGATGCTTGGTCGACCTTGATAAGTGTAACCCGTTGGAAAGTATTCACGTGCAATTTCTTTGAGGGGAAGGAAACCATGGCGTTCAGCACCGTAATCAACAAATGCTGCTTCTAAACTTGGTTCGATGCGTGTGATACGCCCTTTGTAGATATTCGCTTTTTTTGATTCATGTCCTGGACTTTCGATATCGAGATCGAACAGTCGCTGGCCATCAACCAGAGCGACACGCAGCTCTTCTTTCTGAGTTGCGTTAATTAACATTCTTTTCATTAAATTTTCTCGTTGTCTTTTCTTTGCCTCTCTTGTCACTGATTTATCGCTGTTTCACGGTGCCAGGTCCCATGGCTAATCATTTGCAGCCTCCCGGCTGGAAGGGGACGCTCTGGGGCACTTCAGTTATCACAAGTTTGTTTTGTACTTCATTGGAAGCTCAAGCCTGTGACCCGTTATTTCGACGGTAATACTCAACATGAATATGCGAGGAGTAGAGTGACAAGCGTGATGTATCCAGAGTGTCTTACGCTAATTCCGCACCTGGCTTTCATCTTTCTACTCGATTTGCTAAAGGTAAGTAATAAGCACTGAATAAAATGTAACCTACTTTACCTTAGCAGCAGTGAACTATAGCAGTGCTGCTTGATATCAGCAATCTGCTTTAGCTCAAACTGTGGAAAATTTAGTGCTAAATTCAAGTTTTGTAACTTATAACTGCTTGTTTACAAGGTGTTTGGTCAAGGATTGTTGGAAAAGTCCTTATCTAATCAAAAAATTCATCGGTTACTTTTTATAATTTAAACAAAACATTGGCTTGTTTTGTGATAGCGATAGGAGATATTTCTATGCACATTCACTAGGCGCGAGGTTTTAAAGGGGACCAATGTTCTGTTTTTATAGAATTGGCATTTTTCTATAATCCGTTCTATTTGTTTGCGTTTCTATTCATATCCGTATCTTTATCGACCTTTGTTGTTTTTAGCTGCGTGAGCATTTTTTATCTGAATTAATACTTTTTATCTACGTTAACAGTGTGAAGTCGAATACGTTTGGGTTTACAATGGAGCGCATGAGCGAAATAAAAACACAAGTCCAATTCGTCGACATCGATGAAGATATGGCCGGTCAACGTATTGATAACTTCTTACGTAACCAATTAAAAGATATCCCTAAGAGCATGATTTACCGAATCGTGCGTAAGGGCGAAGTACGCGTTAATAAAAAGCGTATCAAAGCGGAATATAAACTCAAAGCTGGTGACTTGGTTCGTATTCCTCCTGTCACAATTGAGAAAAAAGAGGATGATGTTGCCCCCAGCACTAAGTTGAACAAGGTGGCAGAGCTTGAAAGCAAGATCATCTTCGAAGACGATCATCTTCTTATTCTTAATAAACCTTCTGGCACAGCGGTACATGGCGGGAGCGGTCTAAAGTTTGGCGCGATCGAAGCATTACGTGCTTTAAGACCTGAGGCGCGCTTTCTAGAACTCGTTCATCGTATTGATCGTGATACATCAGGGATACTGCTCGTCGCCAAGAAACGCTCGGCATTGCGTCATCTCCAAGCTCAGTTTCGTGAAAAAACGGTGAAAAAATTCTATTTTGCATTGGTAATGGGGCAATGGAAGAGCAGTTGTAAAGTGGTTAATGCGCCTTTGCTTAAAAATGAAGTCAATAGTATCGTGCGGGTCAACCCGAATGGAAAGCCTTCCGAGACTCGGTTTAAGATTTTAGAAAAATTTGAGCAAGCAACTTTGGTGCAAGCAAGTCCTATCACTGGGCGTACTCATCAAATTCGTGTGCATACTCAGTATACAGGCCATCCTATTGCGTGGGATGATCGCTATGGTGACCGTCGTTTCGATGCTTACACAGGCAAAGTTGGCTTGAACCGCTTGTTCTTACATGCAGCAAATATCAAGTTCCAGCACCCATCTAACGACGAATGGATGGAAATCAATGCCCCGCTGGAGTCCAAGTTACAAAATGTACTTGCTCATTTAAGGCAAAAATAGCACTCATTGATAAGGGGGCCTTGAGCCCCCTAAATATCAAAGAACCTCAAAACCTTGGCGATTAAGCATGTCAATCAGATCGATAAGTGGTAAACCGACCAAAGTATTTGGGTCCTTGCCAACGAGCTTAGTGAACAAACAGATCCCCATTCCTTCGCTTTTAAAACTGCCAGCACAGTAGAATGGTTCTTCTTTATCGACATAAGCCTCGATTTGCTGACGGTTTAAATCTCGGAAATGCACTTCAAAGGTGTCGATGCCGACTTCGGTATGGCCTGTTTTGGTGTTGTGAACGGCAAGACCAGTATAAAAAGTAATCGCTTGTCCACTTTGTGCCATGAGTTGTTTTATAGCATTTTCGCGGTTCAATGGCTTGCCGACGATCTTGCCGTTAATCACACAAACTTGATCACTGCCAATGACAAGGCTGTATTTATCAGGATGGCAAGCCTTGGCTTTATTTACCGCAAGTCGTTTGACCAAATCAATGGGCTGCTCTTCAGTTAGAGGTGTTTCATCACATTGAGGAGAGAGGCAAATAAATGGAATGGAGAGTTTTTCCAGCAGTTGGCGACGAAATGGGGAAGTTGAGGCTAAAACAAGTTGGTAATTTTTCATTTTGAATTACAATTCGATTATGCATGACCAATAGGATAATCGATCAAAAACGATTTTGGCTAATGCTTTGATACCTCAAGTAAGCTTAAGATATGATGTTCAGTGAGTTAAGCAAAGAGCATTGATCTTTCGTGCTGATTTTTTCTCGAACGAAATTTAATCAGTAAAGTTCAACAGACCCAAGGTATTCGTGCAAAAAAGTATAACTTTTTTGCCTTTTTCTTTGACTAATTTTGATTTGGAAGATAAGATTCGCGCCCTATGCAAAAGGTAAAAATACCGCGAACAGTTGACCCAGCAAAAGCTGCACAAAAACGATTAGACTTTGATGGCATCATCCAAGCTAGTCTTTTCAAGCGCTTAGCCGAAACAACTGAAGGCGTTAAACGCGACGCAGATGTCTCATTGTCATTTGAGATAGATGAACAGCGACTCGTAGTTATCTCTGGTAAAGCTAACATCGAAGTCGACTTAGAATGTCAGCGTTGTAATGAGGTCTTCACACATTGCTGTGAAGTTGAATTTCTCTACACTCCTTACTATGGTGAGAAGACGGAAGAGGAAGCACCGGAAATCTATGATTTGGTAGATCTTAATGATTACGGTGAACTGGATCTCATTCAACTTGTTGAAGACGAGTTCATCTTAACATTGCCTCAAATAGCGATGCACGATGAAGCGGATTGTAGCGTTGATTCAAATAACATGGTTTTTGGTGAAATTCCTGAAGAAATTGAGGAAGAAAAGCCGAATCCATTCGATGTTTTGAAAAATCTGAAAAACGATTGATGTGGTAGTCAAGTCGATTCAGTTTTTTTAACCCAATAGTATAGGAGTAGGGTCAATGGCCGTACAAAAAAACCGTAAAACTCGTTCTAAGCGCGGTATGCGTCGTTCACACGATGCGCTAACTACAGCTGCACTTTCTGTAGACGCGACTTCTGGTGAAACTCACCTACGCCACAACGTAACTGCTGAAGGTTACTACCGTGGTAACAAGGTTATCAACAAGTAAGGTTGAACCTTTGCAAACGATTACCGTTGCACTTGATGCAATGGGCGGGGACTTCGGTCCACGCGTAACAGTGCCTGCCGCCGTGCAGGCACTGTCTCATTTCCCAGAGCTAAAAGTGATCCTAGTAGGTGATCAGGTTTCGATCACGTCTCAACTCACACAACTTAATGCCTTAAACCATTCTCGGCTTGTGATTCAGCACAGCGAGAAAGTCATCTCAAACTCAGAAAAACCCTCATTAGCGTTACGCAATAGCCAAAATAGCTCAATGCGCGCAGCAATCGAACTCGTTGCAGAAAATGAAGCCGATGCCTGTGTCAGCGGGGGAAATACCGGCGCCTTGATGGCCTTATCCCGTTATATCATCAAATTATTACCCGGAATTGAGCGACCTGCTTTAGTATCAGCACTCCCTACCATTCAAGGGCAACGAACTTGGATGTTGGACTTGGGGGCGAATGTCTCTTGCGATGCAGACAGCTTATTTCAGTTTGCGGTTATGGGCAGCGCGCTCGCACAAGAGCATCTAGAACAACCTGCGCGTGTTGCTATACTTAATATCGGCTCAGAAGAGATTAAGGGAAATGATCTAGTAAAACGCTGTGCTGAGATGCTTTCTCAAACTGACTCAATCAATTTTGTCGGTTATATTGAAGGCGATCAAATTTTTTATGATGTCGCTGATGTGATCGTTTGTGACGGTTTCGTCGGTAACGTATGCTTAAAAGCTTGTGAAGGGACAGCCCAACTCTTTATCGATAAAATGAAAGCCAATCTCATGACATCATCGATTAAGGGTTGGATTGCTAGAAAGTTGTTTTCTGGGCTATTTAATGACCTAAAAACACTGAACCCCGACCAGTATAATGGTGCAAGTTTGCTAGGATTGCGTAATATTGTCATCAAAAGCCATGGAAGTGCGGATATATCTGCGGTTGTCAATGCACTTGGCGAAGCAGTACACGAAGTCAAACGACAAGTACCAAGCCGTATTAGCGATCGCCTAGAAGCGGTTTTACTCGAGAGGCATTATTAGTCTTCATGCATAGCAAAATTTTAGGTACTGGCAGCTACCTGCCATCTCAGGTGCGTACTAACGCAGATTTAGAGAAAATGGTAGAAACCAGTGATGAGTGGATCGTCACTCGCACTGGAATAAAAGAACGTCGCATCGCAGCTGATAACGAGACCGTCGCAGATATGGCGTTCTTTGCAGCTGAAAACGCCATAGACATGGCCGGCATTGATAAACATGATATCGACTTAATCATAGTTGCAACCACCAGCGGCAGCCACGCTTTTCCTTCATCTGCATGTCAGGTACAAGCAAAGCTCGGTCTTAAAGGGTGCCCAGCATTTGACATCGCTGCAGCTTGTTCTGGCTTTGTCTATGCTTTGTCGGTTGCTGACCAACATGTCAAATCAGGCATGTGTAAAAATGTCTTGGTGATTGGTGCAGATACGTTATCTAAAACCTGTGACCCAACAGACCGTTCAACCATCATTTTATTTGGAGATGGAGCAGGTGCGGTTGTGGTGAGTGCGAGCGAAGAGCCGGGCATTTTGTCAACTCATATCTACGCAGATGGTCAATTTGGTGAATTACTCAGCCTTGAAGCACCTACACGTGGACAAGATGCTGATAAGTGGTTACACATGGCAGGTAACGAAGTCTTCAAAGTTGCAGTAACGCAGTTGTCCAAACTTGTTAAAGATACACTTGCTGCTAATGGCATGCATAAATCGGAACTTGACTGGTTGGTACCACACCAAGCCAACTACCGTATTATCTCAGCGACAGCGAAGAAACTCTCTATGTCATTAGATCAAGTTGTTATTACACTTGATAAGCATGGCAATACTTCTGCTGCAACGGTACCAACTGCCTTGGATGAAGCTGTCCGTGATGGCCGGATTAAACGTGGTCAGACTCTTCTTTTAGAAGCTTTTGGTGGTGGTTTCACTTGGGGTTCTGCGCTCGTTAAATTCTAACGTTATTTTAAGCATTTCTTTTTAAGGTGCGCCACGATGGGCGCATCTTATTCTTTTACTTTTCTAAAGGGAAAAATCATGAGCAAGTTTGCTATCGTATTTCCGGGACAGGGTTCTCAAGCTGTAGGTATGCTTGCAGAACTAGGCGAACAATATGACGTAGTAAAACAAACCTTTGCAGAAGCATCAGATGCTTTAGGTTATGACTTATGGGCGCTTGTTCAGAGTGGGCCTGCGGAAGATTTAAATCAGACTTTCCGTACACAACCTGCTCTACTTGCATCTTCTGTTGCTATTTGGCGTGTTTGGCAAGAACTTGGCCTAGAACAACCTGCTAACCTTGCAGGTCATAGTTTGGGTGAGTATTCTGCACTGGTATGTGCGGGTGTTATTGATTTTAAAGAAGCAATTAAACTGGTCGAACTGCGTGGTCAGCTTATGCAAGAAGCGGTTCCTGCAGGGACTGGCGCTATGTATGCGATCATCGGCCTTGATGATGCAGCCATTGCAAAAGCCTGTGAAGAAGCCGCTCAAGGTGATGTTGTGTCTCCAGTTAACTTTAACTCTCCTGGCCAAGTTGTGATTGCGGGCAATAAAGATGCTGTCGAGCGTGCTGGTGCCCTATGTAAAGAAGCAGGTGCTAAACGTGCACTGCCTCTACCAGTATCAGTACCATCACACTGTGCCTTAATGAAGCCAGCAGCAGAAAAGTTAGCGGTTGCACTAGAGTCTATTGAATTCAACGCTCCTCAGCTTCCAATCATCAACAACGTTGATGTGGCGGCAGAAACGGATCCCGCAAAAATCAAAGACGCCCTTGTTCGTCAGTTACACAGCCCAGTTCGTTGGACTGAGAGCGTGCAGTTAATGCATGAACAAGGTGTGGAAACTCTGCTTGAATTTGGACCTGGTAAAGTCCTTACTGGTCTAACAAAACGTATCGTGAAAACACTAAGTGCAGCAGCAGTTAATGATGTTGCTTCACTAGAAGCGGCGAAATAACCCATTCACGATCTGAAAAGGAAAAGACAACATGATGAATCTTGAAGGTAAGATTGCGTTAGTAACAGGCGCAAGCCGTGGCATCGGCCGTGCGATTGCAGAGCTATTGGTTGAACGTGGCGCAACCGTAATTGGTACAGCGACATCTGAAAATGGTGCGGCTTCAATTAGTGAATATTTAGGTGAGAACGGTAAAGGCCTTGCTTTGAACGTCACCGATGTTGAGTCTGTTGAAGCGACTTTAAAAACGATCAATGATGAATTCGGCGCCATTGATGTTTTAGTTAATAACGCAGGCATCACTCGCGATAATTTGCTAATGCGCATGAAAGATGACGAGTGGAACGACATTATTAACACCAACCTTACTCCGATTTATCGCATGTCAAAAGCGGTACTTCGTGGCATGATGAAAAAACGTGCGGGCCGTATTATCAATGTTGGCTCTGTTGTGGGCACAATGGGTAACGCAGGTCAGGCGAACTATGCGGCAGCGAAAGCCGGCGTAATTGGCTTCACTAAATCGATGGCTCGTGAAGTTGCGTCGAGAGGTGTGACGGTAAACACGGTTGCGCCTGGTTTTATTGAAACTGACATGACGAAAGCACTCAATGATGAGCAACGAGCAGCGACACTGTCGAATGTACCAGCAGGCCGTCTTGGTGATCCACGCGAGATTGCATCTGCCGTTGCGTTTTTAGCATCACCTGAAGCAGCTTACATTACAGGTGAAACTTTGCATGTTAATGGCGGCATGTATATGGTTTAATGCACAGAACTGCACATTAGGTCGTTTTAATTTGTTGAAAATGACCTATAGTTGCAGTTTAATGTCGTTAATGTTTTATGTCTCTGCACAACAATTGTGCAGGAATTCAGTTAAAAATGTATTGAATTTCGGTTAATTTCACTAAAATTGTGGTTTGACCAGCAAGGACCCCCTTGCAACTTTCAATAGTTCGCATAAACTACGGAATCATCGCATTAGGCGAAATCTGTAAAGGAAAAGAAAATGAGCAACATCGAAGAACGCGTAAAAAAAATCATTGTTGAACAACTAGGTGTAGACGAAGCAGAAGTTAAAAACGAAGCTTCTTTTGTTGACGATCTAGGTGCTGACTCTCTAGATACAGTTGAACTAGTAATGGCTCTAGAAGAGGAATTCGACACTGAGATTCCTGATGAAGAAGCAGAGAAAATCACTACTGTTCAAGCTGCAATCGACTACGTAAACAGCGCTCAGTAATTATCTCTCCCAGGCGGTCACCTTGACCGCCTGTGTTTTCTCTAATATCTTCTATCCCTCATATAAACATTCAGTTCTCGGAGAATTATATCGTGTCCAAGCGTCGTGTAGTTGTCACTGGCATGGGTATGTTGTCGCCGGTTGGCAACACAGTAGCATCATCTTGGAAAGCCCTGCTAGAAGGTCAAAGTGGTATTGTTAATATCGAGCATTTCGATACAACAAATTTCTCGACCCGTTTCGCAGGTCTGGTAAAAGATTTTGATTGCACCGAGTATATGTCTAAAAAAGATGCACGAAAGATGGATCTTTTTATTCAATATGGTATTGCCGCAGGTATCCAAGCCCTAGATGATTCTGGTTTAGAAATTACTCAAGCGAATGCAGACCGAGTAGGTGTTGCTATCGGATCTGGTATCGGTGGTCTTGACCTGATTGAAACGGGGCATACTGCGCTCGTTGAAAAAGGTCCGCGCAAAGTCAGTCCATTTTTCGTTCCTTCGACAATTGTTAATATGGTCGCAGGTAACTTATCTATCATGCGTGGCCTACGTGGCCCTAATATTGCCATCTCTACTGCATGTACCACAGGCCTTCACAATATTGGCCATGCAGCTCGTATGATTGCTTACGGAGATGCAGAAGCTATGGTTGCTGGTGGTGCAGAAAAAGCATCGACTCCACTCGGTATGGCAGGCTTCGGTGCTGCAAAAGCACTGTCTACACGCAATGATGAGCCTCAAAAAGCTTCTCGTCCATGGGATAAAGGCCGTGACGGTTTTGTTCTTGGTGATGGCGCGGGTGTTATTGTATTAGAAGAATATGAACATGCGAAAGCTCGTGGCGCTAAGATATACGCAGAACTGGTTGGTTTCGGTATGTCGGGTGATGCTTACCATATGACTTCGCCAAGCGAGGATGGTTCTGGTGGTGCACTTGCAATGGAAGCAGCAATGCGTGATGCCAATATCACGGGTACTCAAGTTGGTTATGTGAATGCACACGGCACTTCGACACCTGCTGGTGATGTCGCCGAGGTGAAAGGCATTAAGCGAGCTCTGGGTGAAGAGGGATCTAAGCAAGTATTGGTATCATCAACCAAGTCTATGACAGGCCACTTACTTGGTGCTGCGGGTTCTGCGGAAGCGATCATCACCATCATGTCACTGGTTGATCAAATTGTTCCTCCAACAATCAACCTTGATGATCCAGAAGAGGGCTTAGATATTGATCTTGTTCCTCATACCGCTCGTGAAGTCGAGATGGAATACGCAATTTGTAACTCGTTTGGCTTTGGTGGCACGAACGGTTCGCTTGTATTCAAAAAGTTTGCTGAGTAAACACAACGACAAGCTTTTCTAAAAATGAGGCTTGTAATCTAACGGCTCGATGCTTAGCATTGGGCCGTTTTGTTTTATTTATTCATCAGACATTAGGTAGCTTGAATATGTTCTTGGTAAACGGAATGCCGCACAATCATGTACCCATCGGTGATCGAAGTTTTCAATATGGTGATGGTTGTTTTACCACCATATTGACCAAGCAAGGTAAATTGGTATTTTGGTCAGAACATATCGCGCGGCTTGAAGCGTGTCTGCATGCTCTACACATCCCAATTCCTGATTGGCAACAGGTTTTAGATTGGATCAATCAGCTGGTTTTGAGTGATGGCCTTGGTGGTATCAAAATCCATATCAGTCGCGGGGAAGGCGGGCGAGGGTATAGCCCTGCTGGACTTAATCACCCGATGGTGACCGTGACCAGCTTTAACTACCCCTCCCATTATTTACAGTGGCAAGAAAATGGTTTAGCACTGGGGATATGTCAAACACAGTTAGGCATCCAACCCATGCTTGCTGGACATAAACATAATAATCGTTTGGAGCAAGTGATGGCCAAAGCTGAACTCGAAGGCAGTGGACTTGCTGACGCAGTGATGCTCAATATCAACCATCATCTTATTGAGACAACAATGGCTAATCTTTTTTGGCTACGGGATAACCAAGTTTATACGCCGGATTTGAGTTTATCAGGTGTGGCTGGAGTGATGCGCAGAAAAGTGTTAACGAATCTACAAAGCCAAGGTTACACCACTCATATTGGTATGTTCACTTTAGATGACTTAGTGCAAGCGGAAGAAGTGTGGATCTGCAACGCGCTACTTGGTGTTGCTCCTATTACCCATTTATCCAACCCGGAATATAATCGGACGTTTTTGATTGGAAAGCTCACTCGACAACTTCAAAGGAATTTAAATACGTGATAAAAAAACTATTGGCTTTTATTGTACTTGTCGCGGCGCTTTTAGCTGCAGGTATTTTTTACGCTATCTCACAAACAAAGCAGTACGTAAATGAGCCGATTCTCATTGAGCAACCTCAGCTCTTTACGGTAGAAAATGGCACGAACTTTCACCGTCTGATGCGTCAGTTAGTGAAGGAGAAGATAATCGAATCATCAGACTATACGCGATTAATGCCGCATCTCTATCCACAACTATTAAATATAAGAGCAGGCACCTACCAACTTGAGCCTAATGTATCGTTGTACCAAGCTCTGCAGCTTTTCAATACAGGTAAAGAGCACCAGTTCTCGATAACCTTTGTTGAAGGGAGCCGTTACAGTGATTGGGTTAAGCAACTCAGAGCAGCACCAAGTATCCAGCACGATTTAGTGGGGTTGTCTGAAAAAGAAGTGGCAAAGAAACTCAATATCGAGCAAGACAAACTTGAAGGTCTTTTTTTGGCTGAAACTTATCACTTCACTTCTGGGACCACAGAAAGCCAGATACTTCGCCGAGCACACAGTAAATTAAACAGTGTCCTTGAACGCCATTGGGTATCACGCCAGCAGAAGTTACCTTTAAAAGATGCTTATGCTGCCTTGATCTTGGCATCAATCATCGAAAAAGAAACATCGATTGATAGTGAACGAGCACGAGTTTCATCGGTATTCATTAACCGCCTAAACAGAGGCATGCGTTTACAAACTGATCCGACGGTTATCTATGGAATGGGCGATGCTTATCAAGGCAATATTCGTAAAAAAGACTTACGTACGCCAACACCTTATAATACCTATACGATTAATGGGTTGCCTCCAACGCCAATTGCAATGGCAGGTGAAGCCTCTATTGCAGCAGCATTAAACCCAGACAGCAGTCGCTATTTGTATTTTGTTGCCAGTGGTAAAGGTGGACACGTCTTTTCGAAGTCCCTTGCTGAACATAACCGAGCTGTGCGAGCCTACTTAAAAGAGTTGAGAAAAAACAAATGAAGAAAGCAAACTTTATTGTCGTCGAAGGCCTAGAGGGTGCGGGCAAGAGTACCGCGATTAAAACAGTTTTAGAAACCCTGAACGCCGCCGGTATCCACGATGTCGTTAACACTCGTGAACCAGGAGGCACGCCATTGGCTGAAAAAATGCGTCAGTTGGTAAAAGAAGAGCATCAGGGCGAAGAACTGAAAGACATGACTGAACTTCTGCTGCTTTATGCCGCACGCGTTCAGTTAGTGGAAAATGTCATTAAGCCAGCACTGGCAAACGGACAGTGGGTTGTCGGTGACCGTCATGATCTTTCATCGCAAGCTTATCAAGGTGGTGGACGTCAAATGGATGCGGCTTTGATGAAAAACCTTCGTGATACAACGCTAGGTGACTTTAAACCGGCTTTGACTTTATACATGGATATTGATCCTAGTATTGGTCTAGAACGAGCTCGCGGAAGAGGCGAGCTGGATCGTATCGAAAAAATGGACATCAGCTTTTTTGAGCGTACCCGTGAACGTTATTTAGAATTAGCCCATACCGACGACGCTATTACAGTGATTAATGCCGAGCAGGGAATAGATGAAGTGGCTTACGATATCAAAGCCGCATTGACCGCTTGGCTAGAGCAATCATCAAAACCGGAGTGATTCATGTTAAATGATTACCCTTGGTTAGAACCTGTGTGGACAAACCTAAAAACGAGTTTAGAGCTTGATAGAATCTCGGGTGCTTTGCTGTTCCACACAAACAAAGGTTTAGGAACCGAAAAGTTGGTAGAAGCTTTGAGTCACGCTTTACTTTGTCAAAATGATAAGAGCGAAGCGTGCGGTTTCTGCCATAGCTGTCAATTGGTTCAGTCGCAAAGCCATCCTGATTTACACTGGGTCAAGCCAGAAAAAGAGGGTAAATCGATCACAGTTGATCAAATTCGCTTAGCAAACCGGCTAGCTCAAGAATCTGCTCAGCTTAATGGCTATCGAGTGTTTATTATTGCTCCTGCAGACGCCATGAATGAATCTGCTTCTAATGCCCTATTAAAAACTTTGGAAGAACCAGGAGAAAACTGCGTTTTTCTTTTGCTTACGGAGCATCAAGAGCACTTGTTGCCAACCATTAAAAGCCGTTGTCAAAAGTGGACAGTCACCACCCCTTCTACACAACAAGCAATAGATTGGTTGAATCAGCATACGCAAAATACGATTCCAGATTATGCACTTAAATTAAATATGGGCTCTCCGCTTGCGGCATTAGCAGCATTAGAAGAAGGTGAGTTAGAGGCTTACCTGAAATTTGAAAACTGCCTAATTGACGCTTTATTATCACCGAATGCAGACCTATTTCATTGTGCGTCTTTGTTTAGTCAATACTCAAACAAAGCACTCGATTGGGCGTGGCTGTTGCTCAGTGATGCGCAGAAAGTACATTTTGGTCTAACTGTTCCTGAGCAACTTCCCGGCGCGGTGCGCTTTACATCCGCTCATTATAATGGTTTACACCGTTCAGCCAACAAACTTTTAGAGCTGAAACAACAATTTCACCGCTTTTCAGGCTTAAACCTGGAGCTTTTATCAATCAATTGGTTAATTGAATCACGAGAGGAACTATGTTCGTAGATTCGCACTGTCATTTAGACAAATTAAATTACGACGATCTTCATACAAGTGTAGAAGACGTGATAAACAAGGCGCAGCAAGCTAACGTAAAAGAACTGCTTTCAGTCGGTGTGACAATGGATGCCTTTCCCAAAATGCTGGAAATGATCATGCCTTATGACAATGTACATGCTTCATGTGGTGTACATCCTCTTGATGTCGAAAGTGCATTTTCGCTTGAACAGCTACGTCAATATGCTTCACATGATAAGGTTGTGGCTATTGGGGAGACAGGTCTGGATTACCACTACAAGCCAGAAACAGCCGCCTTACAAAAAGAGCGATTTGAGCAGCAAGTTGAGCTGGCAGTTGAGTATAACAAGCCACTGATTATCCACACACGTAACGCCCGTCAGGATACCCTAGATATCCTGAAAAATGGCGGTGCGAACAAATGCGGTGGCGTCATTCACTGTTTCACGGAGGACCTTGCCTTCGCGCAAGCGGCCATGGATCTGGGCTTTTATATTTCTATATCGGGTATCGTTACTTTTCGTCAAGCAACAGAACTGAAAGAAGTGGTGAAAGCCTTACCTCTAGACAGGCTTCTGATTGAAACAGATTCTCCTTATCTGGCTCCTGTTCCTCATCGCGGAAAAGAGAATCAACCTGCTTACGTTGTTGAGGTTGCTGCATATATTGCTCAATTGAGAGGTTGTTCCCTGTCTGAAGTTGGGCAGAAAACAACGGAAAACTTCCGTGCTCTTTTTTTGCGCTAGAAAATTAATCCCAAACAACAATAGCGGACTTTGGTCTGCTATTGTTTACAAATGCAACACAAATAAGATATTTAACTCAAACTATTCTTTTTTTTAATAAAAGTGTATTTAAATTATTCAAATGTAATTTTGTTACCAAAAATAACAAGTGTGTTTATTATTTTTTACATGATATTGTGCTGAAAAATAAATATAAACTATTAAATACAGCCACTTGTGTTTATTCTTTTGGCTTTTAGATGAAGAATTTTGGGTGTGATCTGAAGCTTATTTTGAAACTAAATTTCATAACTTTGTAGAAAATATGAAGGACCTCAAGATATATTTAGAGGCGAAAAATATAATGCCTTATCTAATGGCATTTTATAGGGTACTGACATCAGGCGACGGGGGTGTGCCGTTAGTACTCTAAAGTACTTATCATTTATCAGGAGCATAACGTATGAAAAGTTTCTTTAGTAAACTTTCACAAGCTATTATGTTGCCAATTGCCTTGTTACCTGCTGCAGGTATCATGTTGGGTATTGGTGGTAGTTTTACAAACCAGGCAATGATCGAGGCCTACCAAATTGGTGCGTTAGAAGATGGAAGCATTTTGAATAGCTTCCTTCAGGTAATGACAGCTGCGGGTAGTATCGTTTTTGCTAACCTGCCTGTTATGTTTGCACTTGCAATCGCAGTTGGTTTTGCTCGTGCAGAAAAAGGCGCAGCGGCATTGGCTGCTTTGATTTCATACCTTGTAATGAACGTGGTAATTGCAAAGACATTGGTTGTGGCGAACATGATCAACGTTGATACCAATACTGTTGTTCTTATGGGCCAAGAGTATCCTGGTGTTCTTGCTGACATGCTAGGGATCACTAACACGCTTAGTATGGGTGTATTTGGTGGTTTGATTGCTGGTGCGGTAACCGTTGTACTGCATAACAAATACCATGATGTAAAACTGCCTGACTACCTAGGTTTCTTCGGTGGTGCTCGTTTTGTACCTATTGTCAGCGCTTTCTCAGCACTTTTCTACGGTATCGCACTTACCTTTATTTGGCCATTCTTCGGTGCAGCTTTTGGTGCGATCGGTACAGCGTTAGGTGAGCTAACCGCTTCTGGTCACGGTTACATTGCTTCGTTTATCTTTGGTGTTATTGAACGTGCACTGATTCCTGTTGGTTTACACCATGTTTTCTACCTACCTTTATGGCAGACAGAAATCGGTGGCACAGCAGAAATTGCAGGAGAAGTGATCAAAGGCACACAAAACATCTTCTTCCAATCTCTAGCAACAAGTGACTTCTCACAGTTTACTTCAACTAACTTTATGACGGGTAAATTCCCATTCATGATGTTTGGTTTGCCTGCAGCGGCTTACGCAATGTACACACTTGCAGATGAAGAAAACAAGAAAGCCGCTGGTGGTCTTCTATTCTCAGTCGCTTTAACAGCATTTTTGACTGGTATTACAGAGCCTATCGAATTTACTTTCTTGTTCTTGTCACCAATTTTGTACTACGCCATTTATGTTCCTCTTGCGGGCCTTTCTTTCATGTTGATGGATATCTTAAGCGTGAAAGTGGGTATGACATTCAGTGGTGGTTTCATTGACTTTACCTTGTTTGGTCTACTTCCAGGTGTGACTGGCGCAGAAAATAACTGGTACTACATTGTCCTAGTTGGTCTTGCTTATGCCGTTGTGTACTTCTTGATTTTCCGTTGGTTCATCGTTAAGTTCGACATCAAGACTCCAGGTCGCAAAGGCAGCGCTGTGGCTGTCGTTTCTAAGAAAGACTACCAAGCATCTAAAGGTGGTGCTGGTAACTCGGACAAAGCAAAAATGATGATTGATGCTTTGGGCGGTGCCGAAAATATCGTTGACGTTGATGCGTGTATCACACGTCTACGTATCTCGGTTAAAGACAATGACCAAGTAAAAGAGAATGACTACTGGACTCAAGAACTGGGTGCAAAAGGTCTAGTTAAAGTTGGTGACACGGGTATTCAGGCCATTTACGGTGCTGAAGCTGCGGGTTACAAAGCTCAAATTAACTCGTTACTTGGTAAATAATGAACGCAGCAAGAAAGTTTAAAAGAACAGGTGCATTCGTCATTGATGTGATGATCGCTAAGATGTTCACTCAAGTGGTGCTTTCATTGTTGGCGCTCATCACAAATCAGATATTTGATTCTGGTTCTGGCATCTCACAGCTTTCATTGAATGATGACATGGCTTTGCCAACGTTACTCATGCTAATGGTTGCAATTATGATGGTGTTTATTGGTATTTATGTTGGTTACTGCGCAATTTGTTATAAGCTGCTGGGTAAGTCTCTTGGGAAATACTTACTGCAAGTGGATCAGGTTGAAGCAGGTCAAACACCGGATATCAGTCGATACCTTCAACGTGAGAGAAAAAAGATTTTCTTGCTGTTATCAACATTAGGCTTTTACTACCTTTACGCAGGGGTTCAATATTACGTTCATGACGTTGAACCATTTGCATAAAGATACCCCCATATCAAGGCTAGTGTTATTGGTGGTGTGATTTAATCTTATCGCCTGCAGCAGGCTTTGAACTGAAAGCGATTAGAGTCCGAGTATTTAGGTACTCGGACTTTTTTTATTTTTAATTTCCTTTTTGTTAGTATATACCCAAGTGACTTCAAGATGCTTGATTCAGAGCGAAGTCACTGAGTCGAATTCAAGGAAGACAACGAAGCGGAATAGTATTCTATTTCCAAGTTGTCTGTGCAAGAAGTAGGATCGCTGAACACAGCACCTTGAGGTTACTTGTATATAAGCCAAACATCTTAAGGTCACTTGAGCATGTTAGAGAGTTTGGAAACTCCAAGGCTTGGCAAATACAAGGGTAAAAATGCCCTAGGCGGGTTTTGGTATTATTAAATTGAATGGAAAATATGAAAAAAATACTCATTTTGGCGGCAATGTTGCCAGGTTTATCTATGGCACAAGGCCAAATTGAAACATTGAATGTCGGGATGGCGATGGATCAAGGCTTGAGTGTGGTGGTTGAAGCCAATGACCAATACCGTGGCATTATTGGTAATGATGGCCTTGCGTTTGACTTCATTGTTCAGCGCGGTGCATTCGCTAACAAATTGCCGTTTGATTGGTATGTCGGTGCTGGTGTTTGGAATGAATGGGATGATGGGTTTGGCCTCAGAGTGCCGTTAGGGCTTGATTGGAATTTTGCCAAGCGTTGGAATATGTATGGACAACTTCACCCTGAACTTGATTTGAACGATGATTTAGATCTAAACATTGGGGCTGCGGTTGGTATTACCTACGGTTTTTAGCCCTTTGACGGCAAGCGTTTTTAAATCGACATCTTCAATAATACGTGAAAGATAGTTTACCTGTTCAATATCACACCCAAATGGCTTCAAGGTGCCTGACTCAGAGTGAGGTCATTTGGAGATACTTCTTTGCTTGTTATGAAGTAAGATGAAAACTTATGATTTAGTTTATTCATTATTGAAATTAATAATTATACCCAAATGACCTCGTTTTGTATTACTCAGCTTGAAGTGATTGAATATAATCAGTAAAACAATTCTCCATCAGTAAAATTCAAATAAAATCCCATGTCATCAGCAATGCTTGTCTATATAGTCTATCGATAGAATTTAAAATTACTGCTTTGGAAGGCATAAAATGGCATGTTCTAACATATCAATCGAAAGTCGCACTACTCCAGTTGCTGCGCATCATACTATAAAGGGTGAGCCACAAAACGAGCTCGAAATTAAAGATATTAAAAATATTAATTATGACACTAAAAAATATTTTTCTAGTGCTTTCAATATGTTTCAGGCCTTAGCAAAGAAGAAGGGTGAAAATCCTGATTCAGACAAGATAAAACTTAGCGATAATAAACCAAAATTCCAAGGCTCAGTTGACTTAATTGTTTCAAGTCGTGTAGCAAAGTATCCAAAAACGGACTCCAGTGCCTTAACACCTCCATCAGCGCCTGTAGCACCACCACCACCGCCGCCTGTAGCACCACCACCGCCTGTGGTTTCGACTAAGGAAGTATCAACGCCAAAAAGTAGCAGCTCTCCTTCAACTATAAGAAATGATTTATTAAATCAAATTCAAAAATTTGATCGTAATAACCTGAAAAATATAGACCCGTCATCTTCCATGGCAAGTAAGGAGTTTACACACACCTCCGGATCTTCAACACCGCCACCGCCGTCTATGGCAACGCCACCACCTCCGCCACCACCGAAGCCGTCTATGGTACAGGCTACGGAACTATCAAAGCCACAAAGTAGCAGTTCTCCTTCAACTACAAGAAATAATTTATTAAATCAAATTCAAAACTTTGCTCGTGAGAACCTGAGAAATATAGACCCGTCATCTCCCATGGCAAGTAATGAGTCTACATACACCTCAGATTTACTGTTTTCCGATACACTATTAGAAATCGCTCCAAAGATGGATGAGCAACAAAAGCGTCAGTTATGTAACAATTTAAGTAACTATATTGTTCAGGCAATGCCAGTGGATTGGACTCAAATTGTCACAAATGAGCTAGCCAATTATTCGGATATGAACGCAGTAGAAAACGCAGTGAAGAACATGCCTAAACCAATACAAAAATATTGGAATGAAGTGAAACGCTTCCCTGATCTTTGGAAAAAGCCCGATGCAGTATCTGACCAAGCTTTTAACGGAAGTAAAGGTAAGCGGGTGATTGCCGAAGGTATGCGTCGCCTAAACTCTGGAAAAAACCGGACATACTACTCAGATAAGACTAATGGAGCAACAGAAGCCAAGAAAGGCGAATACATTCTTGAATCTGCCTGTCGCTTCGCTAATGAAAGTGCTACGAATGAAGAGAAAAAAACGTACTTAGCTAACAATTATAAAAACTCAGCTTTCCAGGTCCTTACCGAAATGCCATTTATGGAGGTTTTTAAAGCTAAAATCGGCAATGATGCTATGCAGCAATTAACCCAAGACTTTATGGATAGAATGGATAGTATCGATCATTTAGAGAGTAACCTATCGAGCTTTTTGTCGGAAAACTTGACAAATGGATTTGCCTCTTATACATACCAAGGTCAGTCTCAGAAAATCGCTGCACTACTCCAACAAATTGCGAAGTTAGAAAACAGGCCATGACTCCAACCTGTTGATTAAGTGTAATATTCTCGTTCAATAAAGGTGCCGATAACCTTATCGTGCATTTCTTCTGATTTAGAGAAACCAATGGTTTTTCTGGCTAGACGCTTAATACGAGATCTGAGTGTAAGGTTGGTTCTTTCTATCCTTTGGGTGTATCGTTTTCCAATGATATGTTTCTCTTTCGGGAGACTCGATGAGTACACGCTATAGTCATCGGTGCAATAAAATGGGATTGTGAATTTTGATAATAGCCGTTGTAGCTCATTAAAGGTATCGGTATCTCTTTTCCCAAAAGCATGAGCAATCACACGTTTATATCGAGGTTCCCATGCGTACCAAAGTCAACGTTGATTTTTCTTCTTAGCAACAAATGACCATTGCTCGTCCACTTCGCATATCAATTCAATATTGGCGAAGTCAAAAGGTATCGTTGTGACTTGTTTTGGCGTGAGCTTTTTTTAAAGTGCGTAGTACGGTGTTATATCCCACCTTTAATACACGTGCGGTTTCTCTATCACCAGAGCTATTCATAGCCATATCTACGATTTGTTCTTTAACCCATGGCTTGTAGGCTTCGTAGGCATAATCGAGTTGGAATGAACGCTTGCAATCAAGGCAACGAAATCGCTGAAAGCCAGCAGCCCCTATACCATGTTTCCGTACAGGCTCGCTTTGATTACAAAAGCGACAGTTTACTTGAATGGTAGCCATCGAAATACCTCTAAAAAGTGAGGTCATATTCTATCACACAATCAACAGGTTGGAGTCATGACCAGAAAACAAACAGGCCTGAGTCCATTTTAGTGTAATATAGCAAGCTTACTCCTATAATCCCTACACAAGTTCCTTTACTTCGGAACTTGTGTGAACCATCAAGATTTTATTATGTGTGAGTGACAACAATATCGAACATCGCAATTTAAAGTCAGTTGGGTATAGCAATTACTTAAGGAGAAATTTGCTCAATAGGCTTTATTCATCTATATCCTTATTATGGCAGTTAAAAATCGATCAATTATTTTGGTTAGTTTATCTGAAGTAGTTGAACTTAAGCTATAAATGGAGGAAGCACCAATGGAATATGAACTTAAGGCAGCCTTGTCCATCACGGTAACGGTATTTACTGTGTTGATTTCTTTTGCGGCGGTTGCAATATCGGCAGCTTAATCACTGGGGTTAACCCCACGGTACGCAATCGTGGCATCATTACTGATTGTCATGTTGAACTTGACCTCAAGACTTATCAGCATTTTCGCCATGGCAAAACGGCACTGATTGCTCAAGGAGGAGGGCAGAGAGGTATCTTTACCTCTGGCGTCTTAGATGCTTTTTTATTAGCAGATTTCGATCCTTTCGATGTGTTCTATGGCACTTCTGCTGGAGCATTGAATATCTGCGCCTACCTGTGCCGTCAGCAAGGAATGGGGAAAGCTTTTATTACTGAATTGACTCAGTCTGAAGAGTTCTTCCATCTTCTCCGTTATATCCGTAATAGGCAACACATGAAGCTGGAATGGGCATTAGACCGTATTCAGCAACCACCTTTCAGTTTGGATCTCGCCCGGGGACAAGCGACGTTGGGTTCTCGGCAGGCTTTTGCTGCCGTGACGAATGTCGATACTTTGTCGGACCAATATCTGCCTTTATTTAGTGATGATTGGAAGCGTACAATGATTGCAACCTGTGCGATCCCGAAGCTCTATCAAGGGCCTGTCACTATTCAAGGTCAACGTTTTGTGGATGGAGGGGTGGCGGCCTCTATCCCTGTTCAAGAAGCTTGGAGACATAATGCCCGTCATATTGTTGTGATCCGTACCGAACCTTTTAGTGATCAGGAGCTTTCACAGCAAGTTCCTACTCATTCTCTTGTTCAAGAGTGGTTGTATGAACCCTATCAAAATATACAAGAGTCTTGGCAACAAAAAAAAAGTCAATGGCTATCAGAGTGGAATCAGTTTTTAAAACAGAAGATAACCCTTGCACAAGATGTAAAACAGCCAAAGCAACCGATTTTAAATGGAGGCCGTTGGTTATTTGGCGCGGATAACTTGTATCGCTTAAGTCATTTAATCGGTGAAAATTTCGATTCGGGCTTAGCTGACATGCTTATGATTCATTATCAGACTTTCGAGTTGACCCAAGCCTTTCTCACTTCCCCTCCTGATGATGCGTTTATTTTGCAATTGGCCCCCACAGTTGAGCTTCAGTCTTCTTCATTAATGAGCCCAGCAGAGGCTTTAGAACACGATTATCAACTCGGTCTTCAGGTTGGCTCTCATTTCGTAAGTTTATGTGATGAGTTAGCGAAGCGAACACGAGACTGATCCCATTCAAGCAAACTCCCTTCTTATTTTTACCTAAAAGTTACTCACGCATAACAACTCTGCAGCATTTTAATCTTTCATTACTTAATAAAAAATGAAAAATATATTTTTTTATCACAAAATTTGTCTTTATATTTTTATGTATTCGTTTTAACTTGTTGATTTTGTTGTTTTTACCTCTTAATTACTTTGAATCACCTAGTGATTAGTTATTTGTCAGTTAAATTGTTCGGCAAATTATTCATCTAAACCACTTGTCATGATGTTGCAAAGAATTGTTGGTTTCTCATTGGTTGTTCCTTGTGTTTATCTCATCAGTAATACTGCATGGGCTGAAACACCGAACGCGCTTAATGATCGCAAAATAACGGCACAAACCGAAGAGCAAACAAAACACACACAACCAGATGTATACGTTAAATTTGTTTTTTATGGTGATGAAGAAGAAAAACTTCAAACCTTACTGAACATGGGTACGTATTGCCGTGAAGAAATTCAGCCGAGCGGGGCGACACAAATCCAATGTGGCCCATACACGGCAGAACAGTGGCAAACAATACAACCTCTGATTTACGATATTACCAATGATAATTATCAGTTATTCCAAGTCGCGGGTGATCATTTACCTAGCTTGGATCTTATGGTCGAACAAAAAAAGCCAAGTCATCCGTACCTCAATGCGTTAACGGGAGAATTGGTCACGATCAGCCAGCAGCAATATCAAAATGGTAACCTCCAAGCCTATCAGGATCAGCTACCTTCACGTGCAGTAGCTAGCGGGGTAGCGTTGTCTGAGCAATGGCTTTCTCAAGCTTGGGGAGATGCAAAATTCGACATTGGTTTATCGTTAAATGCAGGCCACCAATGGGCGTTCGACCACGTAGAAGCCTTATTGCCGTTTTGGCAGCAGAACGAACAATCGTTATGGTTTGTTCAGGCGGGGGCTCTCTTTAATCGTGATAACTTCCATGGCCGTGATTTTGCTCATATTGGTTTGGGCTACCGACAATTAGATGAGGATCAATACTTCGGTATCAACAGCTTCATTGACTACGACCTTTCTCGCCAGCACAGGCGCATGAGTATTGGCGCAGAGTATGGCATCAACTATTTCACGTTTACCTCTAACGTGTACTTTCCGATCTCGGATTGGAAAGATTCGCCGGATCTGTATGAAGGGATGAATAGCTTGGTTGAACGAGCTGCGAAAGGCTGGGATCTGTCGCTTGATACCTATTTACCGATCGATAATCGAGTGAAATTCAACCTAACTGCTGGACAATATTTAGGCCGTTATGTTGAGCATATGGATGGCAGTCTACCGAGTGAAGATCCTTATCATTTCAGTGTAAACGCCGAGTTTAACCCAGCACCAGAATGGGGTCTGACACTCGGGTATCAACGCGAGCAAGGTGCCAAAGACCAATACTTTGCTGGTGTGAATTATACCCTGTCATTAAGTGGGCTATACCAAGGTGAGCATCGACAATCTCACCAAAGTTTAATACCTAAAAAAGAGCGCTTAACTGAGTTCGTTCAGCGTGATCATAATATGGTCTTGGAATACAAGCAGAAGTATGCCGACATCAGTATCCGCCTGCCGGAGTCTGCACTGGTCGAAGAAAACAGCCAGCAACTGGTCGCGAATTGGATGGAGGTCAAAGGTGGCGCTGATATCGTCAGTTATCAATGGCAAGGTGAAGCCGCTCAGTACCTTAATGATACCCAATCAGCCAAACCGATTTTTCAAGTACCAGCGTATCGCTATGACGGTTTAAATCAATTGTCACTGCAAGTTGTTTACCAGCTACGTAGTGGCGAGGTGAAGCAATCCAATGTCATGAAGATCAAAGTCACGGACAGCAAAGTGCTTGAGTCTCTTGAATTTGTGCCATCTAGCGCCCTTGCTGGAGAAAATATCATCGCTAAAGCCAAATTGAGTAAAGCGGTCAAAGATGTGCCTATGGCTTTTGAAATCACCGCTGAGAACTTACAAGATCTGACAGTAAACGGTGAGCCTATCGAACTTAATCAGCAGCAAAATATCCTGCAATTAGAGGCTAAAACCGATGATCAAGGGATAGCTCAGCTTGTTCTTAACAGTGATAAAGGACAAAAAGTCACGGTCAATGCAATTTATGATCATAACCGAGAAGAGAGTCAGTCAGGCGAAATTGAATGGACACAGAAAACCCATTATCAAGTGAGAATTTTTCATGCGGGCCTGGAGGTCGGTAAAAATGAGAGTGAATCACAACCTTTAATGACTTTGCAAACCTTGAGTGCGCATGTGTTCGAAGAAGAGGGGGCGGCGATTACGGATGTATCTGAGTTTAAATTTCAATGGTGGCGTAGAGCCCATGACAGTCAAGGTGAGTTTGAAAAAATTACGGGTGCCACGCAGCAAAGATACCGCCTGAAGGGGCAAGATCAAGGTTATCAATTTAAAGTAACCGCAACGAATTAAACAATCATCAATAACTAATACAAAAAAAGAAATACTGAGGAAATAATGAAAAAATCAGCAATCACATTGGGTCTTCTTCTAGGCGGTTTAACCGCAAGTGCAGCATGGGCTATCGACAGCGATCCCACTGCACCTGTACAAGGCCATAAACCAACAGTAACGGCTCCTGTGGTGACGACAACTGATATTTTATGGACACCTGCGGATATTGAAGTCGAATTCGATTCACCGACTCTTAAAGACCAAGACGATGATCCCTTCACTACGGTGACGTATTGGTTAGAAGATCAGGGAGGTCAAGAATACGGAAAAGACGAAGGTCCGATCAGTGATTTGGCAAGCGGTTCTATTACATTTCAAAACTACAATGAGTTAAAAAACAAGAATCTACAACTCGTTTGGCAAGTTCATACTCAATACGGCTACCCATCAACAACGCTTGTATCTGATGAAATGACTTCGAACAGCTTCACGGTTCGCGCGCGGATGGATCTAACTATCAGCGGTACAGCAGAAGTGGGTGAAACTCTGACAGTACACGCGGATGACGGTGCGGTTGTTGACCTGGCTATCGCAGATGTGACATTCACACTGACAGAAAATAGTCCCGGTAACACTGCGGGCCTTTACCCGAAAGGCGATGCTGAAACTGAGCTTCAAAAGGCGCTGGTTGACGACGGTAATGACCTAACATTCGTTCTACCGAAAGAGTTACAAGGTTACACGATCAAAGCCACGATGGAAAAGGATCCAATCACTCGCTCAACACTTCGTTAATCACATTTTTAAGCGGGCTTTCTTAAGCCCGCTTTTTCTCGTTATGGGTAATAAGTCATGAAACCTCATTTTATTCCTCTTTTTTTCGCACTTAGCGTGACATTATCAGCCACCGCAGCAACACCGTGTGCAGAAAACACCGTTTGCGCACAAACCAATACGATTGAAGGCCATGGTTTTGGTAATTCTGCCCCAACGTTTGAAGTTCCTTCAGATGATGATCACACCATAGGTAGAAACGGAATCAAAGTAGATCAACTCAGTACAGAAGATGAAGATGGTGATTCCGTTGATATATCGAGTGTTAAGTATCATTGGTGCGTGGATGCAGAAAACTATTGCTTCCAACAAAATAGCCGGGAGTTAGTGCTTGCTCCAAACCAGATCGATAAAGTATTCACTAAGGGTACGGGGTTCAAAAAATTAACAGTAGCCTATAGCGGAGAAATGCAAAAAGGTTATCCAGAAGAGACGCGTAAGTTTACCAGTGAAGCAACAGAGGTCGATTTGGAATATCCCGCTGATTTTACTGATGGTATTTGTTATGAAATTCCTGGTAATGTGGTTGGTTCGATGGATCTTAATACTGATTCTCCTTTAGGAGTTGAAGTTACGCATCACTTAGAGTTTCCACAAATGGCTCTAGATACTTTACCGGGTAAACTGAGCACTAAAACATCAGATCCAGCTGTTAATTTTAAACCTGAAATCAGCGGTCTGAAGTTAAAGTTTCAACAAAAAGCATTGCCAGACGTATTAGAAATTTGGTACTCCAATTCCAATGGTGCTGCGACTCCAAAGAAATTGACCGTGAATAAGGTTACCCCGGGGGGAAATGGTGCCCCAATTATATATTCATTTTTGGGTGCAGTCATAGTTAATGGCATAACAGTTACTAATTTTAGCTTTGTATTAAACACTCAAGATATTGACTACAGAAAGTATATGGCGGAATGCAATGACTTTAATACACCTTAATTAATGTTCAATCGTTCGGTATAATTCACTCTTTCCATCAAACCCTAGGTTTATATTTGTCAAAAAATTGTAAAAGTATTCGTTATTTCGTAAGTAACTAAGCGTTTACTTAAAAGTGTAAACTTCGACTTAAATTATCTAGGGTCTTTTATTCACTTATGATGCATTTATTCTATGGAAGTTTATTTATGCATTTAAGTTACTGAGCTAAAAATACAAAATCTTTAAGTGTCCCCCTTAACTTTTCAATATGTTACTCCTACTCACCCATATCTCGAAAATCTCACTAAAACAGGGTTATCCTTGTGGAAATGCATACTTGATGGTTTGTGAATTGAGCTCGTTGGTCATCAATGCTTACACCCTATTTCAATTCGGTTCATGATAATTGTTTTTTATCTTTTTTATCTTTTTTATCTTTTTATTTTTTGTTTATAACCTTTATTTTCTTGGTTATTTTATCTTTGTTTGTCAAATTCCCCCCCCACCTCATTGATTGAGTGGTTCTAGAATAGTGATTTTTTATTTTAGAAATAACCTTCATCATAGTTTTATGTATAAGACCATTTATAATTCAGAAACAAAGAGGAAAAGAATGAAATTCTCTCCAATTTATGCTGCGTTACTGGCCAGTTTTGCCGGTATCTCGACATCTCATGCTGCCAGCGTGACACAAAATATCGCCGAAAACTACGGAGCAACTAACATCCTCCCGACTCAACGATGTGTAGACTTAAACTTAGACGGACCCAGTAACTTTTGTATCGCAAATATCAATCCAGAAGGTTTAAGCCTCAAACCTGGGCATGAGTTTACGGTCACGACCCCAGTTTCTTTTCCGGTAGCAAGTTGGTGGGGTGAGGATTCGCCGACTGACGTGAAGATATATGGTGCAGATGAGAAGCGTTATGACTGTACACGTATTGAAGGTAATCAATGGTCGTGTATTTTACCCGATGTTGGGTTTCATAGCGGTGGCTTAAGAGTTCACCTCGGTGTTGATAATTGGCGTGCGGGTTGGGGAGGCATGCTTACAGTGGATGACCTCGTTCCAGATAGCCCGGAGTTTTCTAATGCTACTGCTGAATTTGAGCAAGCGAATGACAAATCGGAGGTGAGAGAAGGTAAGCAGTGGCTAGCGACGAAAACACCAGTACAAGTTGAGTTAGAATTTGATTTGGTAAGTGGTAGTGCAGACAGTTTGGCTGCTCACCCAATCCATGTGTTAGTTGAAAAGAGCATGGATACGGATAAGCCAACATCGGAGTGGGTTGTTTTAGACAATCAAAAAGTGGATGTTGTTGATGGCCATTATCGAGTGACTGGGGAAATCTATCCACAGCAAGGTTGGAGTAGTGAAGCGTTCTTTACATTGACGCTCGGTTACAAACTTACGGATAACGATACGCCTATTCCATTTATTGACCCAGACAATAAGACTAGGATGACAGGCCAAGGCGCTTACCTCGATGCCTCTCCAATGCGCATTGTGGACTCAGTCAATACCGACGGTCAATGCATATTAACTCAATCGTTACCACAAACCTGCGATTACCTTGCGAATGGTCGAGAGGTAACATTAACCGATGTCAATGTTTGGCAGGATGCGGATCAAGCTCAAACTATTAAGGTTGACGGAAAACCAGCACAAACCCTGCAAGGAGGGCACATCACTCAAGATCTCTCTTTAGATATGGAAACCACAGGCCAGAAGAGCGTCTCTTGGAATAATGTCAGCACTCGAATTACGTATAATACCGATCCAGAACATATCGTCGTTGAGGACACAAACCCAGTTAATAATGTCAGTTACAAAAACGCTTTCATCTATGGGGCCGTGACGAAAGTCAGTAATACAGGCAGCCATAAAGATGGCCGTGAAGTGAATGATACTGGTATTCATGTTTCCCTTACCACCCTAAATGGTCATGCTATTTCTGGCTTGGAAGGTCAAGTAACATGGAGTGCAGAATATCCACTGCTTGAGTTTGTAAAAATTCAGTACCCAGAGTTACCAAGTTTGGTTGAGCAAGGGTTGCTCCTCGTTCAAAATGCAATCAATAATTATATTTTAGCCAATTCAGCGACGTTTTCTGCATCTGGGGATTTCTATCTCGATGTGGCAACGCTCAATGATGGTATTAGTCAAGCGATCGCGGATCTTGGCAGCCAGTATGATCAATATTTCCCGCGTTTTGCCAACCTAGTTTTACCGTTAGACTTAGTCGCGCATTACCGTGTTAATGGCGTTGATAAAGTGAAATCAAAACGCTTCAACATTGCCATCGGTGATCGAGGGAAACGTATCATCAACTTTAACAGTGGTGATTATACGCCTCAGTGTTTGACCAATATCGGCGGAAAATTTGTTTTCCAAGAGTGTGATACTTCTCATGCGGTCAATGACGAGACGGATCCAAATGTGCTGTTTAAGTTTATTCCAGCGGCCATGGGAACGTTATCACACCCAACCAATGTGTTCCAAGTTCGTCCATTTAGCGATGACTCCCAGTGTCTGACTGTGGCTGAAGATGGCTATACTGTTTCGGCACAGCAATGTGATGCGAATTATGGTGTCGCTCAATTATTTACTTTCCAAGCTCAAGGCGATTATCACTTTGAAGAGTCGATCATCACTTCTGCCAATACACCCAAAATGACCATTGCCTCATTGAAAAATGGCCGTATTTTCGATCGCAGCGGTGGTGGTGGCGTTGGTCAGGCCAATGATCTGATTGTCTATCCGAAGAACTACGAGCAAGGTTCAGTCAACCAGCATATGTATGTATCCCGCTTTAGACTTCAAACTGAGCCAGATAAGCCAGTCACGGTACCTGTAGATTTGACCATGCACTGTGAGACTTGGAGTCAATCCTATTTTTCACAAAGTAATAAGATATCGCTTTCTGCAAGTAACCAGAGTAAACATGATGCCTATGTGTACATCAATTACAGTGGCCGTTGGGCGCTGATCCGAGCTGGCGAATCTAAGCAAATTGACACCCGTACTATGACAGGCTTCAATGGCTTGGAGCAAGTCTATCGCTTTAGACCGGAATATAACCCACATAATAGCTTTTTCTCATTGCCTGCCAACCCAAGCGCTTGTCAAGCTTGGAGAGGAAAAGATAAAAACTTCTCTGAGTATAAGAAAGGCTATAACGCCTTTACCGAAATCCCAGAATAATAGTTAGGTAATAAGAAAATATGCCCAGAGAGCAAAGAAGGATCTTTGCTCTTTTGGGTTAAACAATGTGAGAGAAAAGTTTCTCTCGTGTAGGTAAAAAAATATCAAAAAAAACGGATTAACCGTGATTCTCTTGGCCATTTTTGTTTGGTTCGGCATGGTGGGTGGGCTAGGTAAGGTGATTTTAAGTTTATGGTAAATATGTAAATTTATCGCACATAAGTAAATTAAGTGTGCCTAAATCTAGCTTTTATTAAATAAAACATAATCATCAAAAATAACAAGAGAAAATAATATGAATCGTTCATCAATCTATACTGCGCTGCTAGTGAGTTTTGCTGGTATTTCTGGCGCTCAAGCTGCGACCTTTACCCAAGACATTACAACTAACTATGAGGATTCGCCTATTCCAGACCCCGTTCATTGTGTGACTTTTTCACTTATGGACTGGGGAGATCACTGTACAGCAAACATCGAAACCAAAGGGTTGACCTTAGCGCCGGATCATCCCTTTGTTGTGACAGTTCCGACTTTTGAAGCGTATGAAGGATGGCAAGAGGCAGAGTCACCAAGGCGCGTGCGTGCATTAGGAAAGGTGGGGAGTACCGAATGTGAAGATATGGGCGATAATCAGTGGAGCTGTACTGTGCCAGCTTCAGGTTTCCCTGAAAGTGGTGCTCCTTTAGAGTTATGGGTTGATCCTCTGGAACCTCGTAATTCTTGGATAGGAGAATTAACTATTGATGATCTACAACAAGATGTGCCATTACAAGACTGTATTGTCCGTTCTATCCAATTGGTTGAGCAGTGGAAAAATCAAGCGCTTGACAGCTATCGCTATACGGCAGAAAAACTGCATCTTGCACTGGATGGGATACCAACGAAGCCTTATCAAGATGTGATTGATGAGAACGCCCTTATTTTAGATATCCTACATACTTGTGCACTTCAACCTGACACGGTGCCAGCTTTATTAAAACCTATGCCTGAAAAGCCTAAGCACGATTAAAGCCAGTACAAGATGATAACTCGCGTAATAACGTGATGTTATGCGTTGACTCTGATTGCTATAAGTAGCCAACTCGGCTACTTTTTTTTGGTTTCAGATTTATCTCTAACCGCAAATCTCACTATTATTTTTAATTTAGAAAATCAAAATACAAGTTCGATATTTGAGTCGGCCTTTTGATTTTTGTGCCTTATCATATTGTTTTGTATTGTATTAATGTTTTTTTAATTTGTTTTGTGAAAAAAGCTAAATCTAAATTAACCTTGATTGTCTTGGGGGGTAGGGCTTTTTAGAAGCATGGTGACAAGGCAAAAGACAAAGAGCATTTGGCTCTAAGCCTTACTCCTTTGCCTAGTAATACATCATCAATCAAGACAAGAAAGACAAGAGCAAAAAAATGAAACTTTCTCCAATTTATGCTGCGCTGCTGGCCAGTTTTGCCAGTATCCCGACATCTCATGCTGCCAGCGTGACACAAAATATCGCCGAAAACTACGGAGCAACTAACATCCTCCCGACTCAACGATGTGTAGACTTAAACTCAGACGGCCCCAGTAACTTTTGTATCGCAAATATCAATCCAGAAGGTTTGAGCCTCAAGCCTGGGCATAAGTTTACGGTTACGCCCCCGGATTCTTTTCCGGATCTTAATCCGGACAATGATCCGAATGGCCCATGGTGGCACGAGGGTTCAACCATTGACGTTAAGATATATGGTGCGGATGAGAAGCGCTATGACTGTACACGTATTGAAGGTAATCAATGGTCATGTATTTTACCCGATGTTGGCTTTCATAGCGCTGGTTTAAGAGTTTACCTTGGGGCTGATGATTGGCGTGCGGGTTGGGGAGGCATGCTTACAGTGGATGACCTTGTTCCAGATAGCCCGGAGTTTTCTAATGCTAGTGCTGAATTTGAGCAAGCAAATGACAAATCGGTGATGAGAGAAGGCAAGCAGTGGCTAGCGACGAAAACACCAGTGCAAGTTGAGTTAGAATTTGATTTGGTAAGTGGTAGTGCAGACAGTTTGGCTGCTGACCCAATCCATGTGTTAGTTGAAAAGAGCATGGATACGGATAAGCCAACATCGGAGTGGGTTGTTTTAGACAATCAAAAAGTGGATGTTGTTGATGGCCATTATCGAGTGACTGGGGAAATTTATCCACAGCAAGGTTGGAGCAGTGAAGCGTTCTTTACCTTGACGCTCGGTTACAAACTTACGGATAATGATACGCCTATTCCATTTATTGACCCAGACAATAAAACTAAAATGATAGGCCAAGGCGCTTACCTCGATGCCTCCCCGATGCGTATTGTCGATTCGGCTAACCCAGAGAGTGAGTGTGTACTGACACAAACCCAATCGCAAGAGTGTGACCTGATCGCTAATGGTCACAATGTTCGTTTAACGGGCGTGAACGTTTGGCAAGACGCGGACAATGAACAAACGATCAGTGTAGGCAACACGAACCAAACCCTAAAAGGCGGCCATGTTACGGCTGATGTCCCATTTGAGATTGAAACAACGGGTCAAAAAACCTTTAATTGGAACCAGTTTGCGACGGTCGTCACCTACAACACCGACACAAGTCAAATCGTATTAAAAGACAGCGATCCGCTTAATGATGTGAACTACAACAACGCTTATATTAACGGTGCTGTGATCAAAGTATCGAATAAAGGCCGTCAAACAGCTCAGCGTCAAGCTAGCGATACAGGTATTCGTTTGACATTAGAGACACTTGATCAAAGCCCAATTTCGGGTTTAGAAAGCGTGACTTGGTCAGCGAGATACCCACTGATTGAAATGATTAAAGCGGATTTCCCCGATCTACCAAGTTATATCGAGCAAGGTTTAAAGCCAATTGAAGAGTTGATTAATAGCCAGATTCTAGCAAGAGCGGTTGAATTCTCCGATGATGGCCAGTTCTATTTAGATATTGCATCAGTCAACGATGGTATTGAAGCAATAGGTGGACTGTTTGAAAGTTACCTACCTCGATTTGCTAACATTGTACTGCCACTTGACTTGACGGCTAACTATCGTGTCAATGGTGAAGATAAGCTGAAAACGAAGCGATTTAATGTTGCAGTCGGTGACCGTGGTAAACGTATCATTAACTTTACAAATAACGGAACCCCGAGATGTTTAACGAAGACGGGTGGTCAATTTAAGTTCCAGGATTGTGATACTTCTCAAGCTGTGAATGACAATACCGATGTCAATACATTGTTTAAGTTTGTCCCTGCCGCCCAAGGAACAACTGCGCACCCAACGAACGTGTTCCAAGTTCGTCCTGTCGCTGATGATACTCAGTGTTTAACTGTTAACGATTACAATGTGACTATCAATCGATGCGATATTGATTACGGTGTCTCACAGTTGTTTTCTTTCCAAGCGCAAAGTGATCTTCACCTAGAAGAGTCGATCATTACCTCGACTAACAAAACAGAAATGGCGATTGCGTCCATTGCAAATGGCCGTGTATTTGACGTGAGTGGTGGTGGTGCTGGTGGTAGCGTCGCAGGGGATTTGATTGTATTTCCGAAAAACGGTGATAAAGGTTCAAAAAACCAATATATGTATGTGTCTCGTAATGCTGTGAATATGCAAAAACCACGGAAAGTTCCTGTAGATTTAACAGTGCACTGTAGTGCGCGTTCGGGCTATACGTCACAAACTTATAATTCATTATCTTTAACCGCAAGCAATCATTCAGAATATGATGCTTATGTACTGGTAAGCCGTCTTGGTCGTTCTGTTCTGGTTCGTGCAGGTGAATCAAAGCAAATAGATGAGCATACCGTGCATAATGAGTCTCTTTACTACTCTCAGCAATATTCGTTTCCAGCGATTGTATCTAATGGATTGAATCTTCTCCCATCTATGGGCTGTAGAGCGCTTGGACCGAATCAGAACGTTAACTTTGATCAAAGTGGTTCGTACAATGCACCTACTTCACATTAATATACAGCTTAGTAATAGTTAACCTAAATAGGATTAATCTATTCATAATAAAGGTCTGGCTTGCTTGCCAGACCTTTTTATCTCAAAGTATCTTGAGTCTATTTTGGTATGTTTTTGAAAATATTGTACGATACAAGACCTGACTGAGTTTTTTAATCTATCTCGCTGTAACCTCAATAAAGATCAGTAATTATAAAATAACGGTGATTTCCTTTCTTTAGCAGGTGTTACATTGCATATTAATCCCGCCATATTCACTATCAATACGGCGAAAGACAGTAGCTGAATTATCATCAATAATTTGGCTGTTTGGGTGTCAAAAAAGCATAGATAAAAAATAATGAAAAACTTTTCTATAAATACAGTGTGGTTGAGCTGCTTAGCTTGCCTTTCTTCAGCTCAAGCAGTAACGCTTGATGTCAATCATGAACTATTTTCAAATTCACCGACGGTTGAAATTGATGGCGCCGTTTTGACTGGTCTTGAAACGCAACCTGAGAATCACTCTTCTCCCGTTGAGTCTTTTTTGGGTATAAAGTATGCGACGGCTGAACGATTCCAGGCTCCGCAAACTTATCATTATCAAGCGGGTCATGAATATGCAGTGACTTCAGTAGGCGATATTTGTCCACAAGTCCCACACACTATGGCTGCGAACGGGGTTGTCCAAGAAACGCAAAGTGAGGACTGCTTAAATGTGAATGTTTGGCGTCCAGCTAGTAATACTAAAGTAGCTAAACTTCCAGTGTACGTCTTCATTCACGGTGGTGCATTTGAGCTAGGTTCGAGTTCAGTCAAGCAATTTGACGGTAATAATATCGTGGCTAAAAATGCCGACGAAGACAATCCGTTTATCCTAGTCAGCCTTAACTACCGTCTAGGTATTTTAGGCAGTTTATACAACGAGCATCACTCTGGTAACTACGGTATACAAGACCAAAAAGCAGCGCTTGAATGGATCCACGATAATATCGAAAGTTTTGGTGGGGATGCTGAGAATATAACTCTATTTGGTGAAAGCGCTGGGGCCATGTCAATTGGTATTCAACTGATGGATGACCAACAAAATGCCCGCCTATATCAACGTGCAATCATGGAGAGTAATCCGTATGGCGTGAAATACAAAGACGCTCAATCGGCAAAGTGGTTAGCCGATAAAGTTAAAGACAAACTTGGTAGTGATAAGGACATTAAAACGGTTCCTTTTGAAGACATTGTTGCAGTTCAAGCTGAGATGAAGGCTGCCTTAACTCAAATGAACAATCTCACCACAATTACACCAAAAACATCGGGCCTGTTGTCTTGGGCACCTTACATTGATGGTGAAACGGTTCCTTATCAGCCGAGTGACCTGAAAAAAGTAGAGGGTGTTGATGTCACCGTCGGCTTTAATAAAGATGAGTCAAACATCTTTGTTGCACCGTTTGATGCCTTGCTTAACTTTGCTGGGAGTTATAACCAGTTAATCGATTTATTCTTTGGTGGTGACAAGGGTAAGCAGTTACGTAATATCCCAGAGTTTCACTTATCAATCTGGAGCAGTAATGCTGAGAAACGTAAGGCAAATGCTCGTAAATTGATGAATCAGGTTTTGTTTATGTGTTCATCTCAAAACGTGGCTAAAAACTTAGCAGCAAACGGTTCGCATTCTTCGCTGTACCAATTTAATTACCAACCGGGTTTCTCTCTATGGCCAGACTACTACGTCGAAAGTTTTTCTAAAACATGTTTGCCATCTGAAACATCATGCCACGGTGCCGAGCTGTCATTTATCTTCGGTAATGAAGTGAACGCGGTTTCTGGACCAACAACATTCTCTGTGCAAGATCATGTTGCAAAGGATATTTTGATGTCGAATTGGTTAAAAGCAGATACGTTCAAGCCTTACTCTGTGGATAAAGATAACATGACGGTATTCACTGCAGATGGTTATTTTTCTGATGCTAAAGATTGGGATCATGCCACGAACAAAGATATCTGTTCACAAGTTAATGCCATCATGAGCCGTTAACTTCTTGTTATGGCAACGGCTGTTACTGGGTCGTTGCCATAGCACCCAAATATGACTCGGTCATATTGCTTTGAGACAAGCCCCCTAGGGTCAAATGGGTATCTCTCTTTTACTTGACAGTGCGTAGTGCTCTAAGGCGATCTTGGGTGTTATGGTCTGTCCAATATCTACCGTTAAGCCTTATATAGCCCCTGTGTGGTATAAAATTATGTCATTCTCGTGTTTTTTTGAAAATATCCGTAAAAAAATCTCGTTAGCAAAAAGTCTCGAAGAACTTATTGTTAGGCAAAGAAGAACAAATATTGGTAATTCTGGGCTGACGTTTAAGCACTCTAGAGGCCGCTTAGTTGAGCACAGATATCATAGAGATTCATTATCATCAAGAAAACACTGCTAGATTGAAGGCTGTATACTGAAGTGACTTCAGAGAGACTCTCCTAAGGTCGTCACGTTAGACAGATTAACTTGAGTATATAATATCAACAATTACTTTCCGTCTATAATGTTATACCCAAGTGACTTCAAGATGCTTGATTCAGTGACACGCTCCCAAAGGGCGAGCGGCCTTAACTCTCAGACTTTGTTAACGATTCTCAATGTAGAGCCACTATATCTTCGAATCGTTGCCGCGCCTGAGAGTTAAGGTCATCTCGCTGAACGCAGCATCTTGAGGTTACTTGGGTATATGCTTATACTCATTTTATTCACATTTATTCATTGGTTTTGTCTTTTTAACTGCCAATTATGTCATTTTCACAATTAATTCTGCTCTTATAACTGCTTATAAGTTACTTTTTAATATTGGTTAGTTTTATTTTTATTATAAATTGGGCTTCGTAATTTAATTTAATTTATTATCGATTTTTTTCAATTAATTTTTTTGGTTTTTGAGGGTTTGTCATATTTTTTATGATTTTAAATGCATCATCCGGAACAATGTAGTCCCCATTAAAATCATATTGTTATAGCCTTTGTGTTAAGGGGTGGTTATTTAACAATCTCTAAATTAGCTAATTAATGGTATGATGTTTAATTATTCGTATTGTCATTATTTCAATTAATGTTATTGTTTGGTTTTCATACAAATTAAAAAACTGTAATAATAAATGATACTTTTATTTGCTCGGTTTAATTAGTGCAGGTATGATTGCCCAAGAAAAATGGAATTGCTTTGATATTAAGGTATCTTTTGTGGATGTGAAATTTGATATTGGCGAAAGTTCAGTCACCTACCGAGATAAAAAGACGAGTTTACAAGCTAACGAGCTTAACCTTGCATTATTACTACTGAAAAATCATGGTGAAATGGTAACCAAAGATGAAATTTTCAGAGAGGTATGGAAAAACAAGGTTGTTACTGAAGGGTCTATAAAGAGGAGTATTTCATTATTACGTAAAGCGTTGTCTGAAGTTGAAGTTGAAGTGGAAATTAAGGCTCACCGAGGCTTAGGTTACAGCATTAATACACCATTAAATGTTTTCTTAGATAACCAAGTGGCCCTTTTAACCCCCAGTGAAAGTTCTGAGGATTCAGAGTCGAACTCAGCTTTCTTTTGGGCTAAAAGTTCGCTTCTTTGTATTACATTAATTATATCAAACTTGATATTTAGTAGTTATTTAGTATATGAGAAATATCTTAAGTATGAGGCTTTTCGTGGTGAAGATTATTTTAGTTCTGGATTTATTTCTTTTAAATACAGAAAAAGTCATATCACTAGTGATCACCAAGCATCAGTGACACTCATAACTAATAAAAAAAACACGATCCCTGTTTATTTGAGCAAATTACTGACCATGTTAAACCAAGATATGGTTATTTTTTATCAAGTGAATGATAGCAGGATATATTTCTCATATTCCCTAGAGAAATCAGTTGGCATTTTATATTCTAATAATTATATATTACCAAGGGGTACTGAAGTTGAAAAAATCAAGGAAATTCTTTCACCATTTCAGTAAGCGACATATAGCTGTTCTTTGTAGCTTTATATTATCAATGACCTTATATTCTATCGATGAACCTGAAAGTAATCGACTGCCATTGAAGCACATGTATAATTTTAAAGTTTTTGAGAGCATAGGTGATCAGATAAAACTAAAATCATTAAGCACGTTAGAGTTTCACAACCGTCAGTTCAGTGTTGTTCAATATAATGAGCCAGCGAGTGATAATGCGATGTTAGTGACTTTTGAAGCAAATATCACCGAACAAAATAACAATCAGTTTGAATTTTGTTCGTATGATATTGACGTTAGAAATATTAATGAAACGCTTAATGATGATTTTTATCAACGGCACTTTTTTGATATCTCACAAAAGATCATGAACCTAAAAACTCGGCGGCACCCTCCAATATCAATTGAATACTTCAGTGAAAACGTGGTGCTAGTCAGTGGCGGATTATTTGGACATCCTAGACTCATTTCTCGAGCTTCGCATACTGAGTAAGTTTGTATTCTTTTTTTGTTTTAGTTGGCAATATCCCCAATTATATACCCAAGTATCTAGAAGTCACTTGGGTATATGTGTGCGAAAATAATAAAATTATGCCGATAAAATTCGCATACAGTTTGTTGAACCGATTGTCTCCATGATATCGCCCTGAGTAATAATCACTAAGTCATCATCATCGAGTAAGCCTTGAGCTTTTAAGGTTAAGATTGCTCTGTTTGCTGTTGTTAGTCCAGCTTCACCTTTTGAGTCGAAGTATACTGGTGTAACACCTCGATACAGTGCCGCACGATTTAAGGTTGATTGATTACGTGACAAAGCAAAGATAGGTAACCCTGAACTTAAACGTGACATCATCAGTGCTGTTCGGCCCGATTCTGTCAATGCAATCATGGCTTTTACACCCTCCATGTGGTTTGCAGCATACATCGTGGACATAGCGATAGTCTCTTCAGCACTGGAGAAGGTTTGCTCCAAACGATAGGTTGAAAGACTTGCTTCCGACATCTTTTCTGCGCCTAAACACACTTCTGCCATTGACTTAACGGTTTCGACAGGATAATCCCCTGCAGCGGTTTCACCGGATAACATAACAGCATCGGTTCCATCCAGTACTGCATTTGCGACATCCATGACTTCCGCTCGAGTTGGCATCGGGGAGGTCATCATGGACTCCATCATTTGTGTCGCCGTAATGACGATTCGGTTGAGTGTTCTTGCGCGTCTGATCAGCTTTTTCTGGACTGCAATCAGTTCAGGATCTCCGATTTCAACCCCCAAATCACCGCGAGCGACCATGACGACATCGGAAGCGAGGATTATGTCATCGATGGAAGCATTATTAGCGACAGTTTCTGCACGTTCGATTTTTGCAACCAATTTGGCATCTAGGCCAGCTTGCTTTGCCAGTTCTCTAGCATGGTGCATATCTTGGCTATTACGGGGAAATGAAATGGCGAGATAATCCACTTTCATTTCTGCGGCTGTGGTAATGTCGGCTTTATCTTTTTCAGTTAATGCGTCTGCAGATAAACCGCCGCCTTTTTTGTTAATCCCTTTATTGTTTGATAGCCAACCACCAATGGTAACATGAGTCTGAACCTGGTTACCGTGGACGCCCGTGACTTGTAACTGTACACGGCCATCATCGAGTAGGAGAATATCACCAGTGGCGACATCTTGAGGTAACGCGGTGTAGTCTAGACCAACCGAATGTTGTGTGCCTTGACCCGCTGGGAGATCACTGTCTAATGTAAATTGGTCACCGACATTTAAATGAACTTTACCGTCTTTGAATGTAGACACTCGGATTTTAGGACCTTGTAAGTCCGCGAGAATAGCAATTTGGCGGCCTAATTTTTGTGCAATAATACGGACTTGTTTGGCTCTGTTTATATGATCTTCTCTGGTACCATGAGAAAAGTTCATTCGTACTACATTAGCACCCGCTTTGATGATCTCTTCAAGGTTATTGCCTTTATCGGTTGATGGCCCTAGTGTGGTGACAATCTTTGTTCTTCTTAGTAGTGCGGTCATAGCTTCTCCGATAATCTTCAAATACAGTTAGGCTCAATAAAATATTGCGCTCAAGGCTTGAGTTAAAATTACTTGAGTATCAATATACCCAAGCATCTTGAGGTCATTTGGGTATATTAGTAAATAATTCTAACGTAAATGCTTTTTGGTTATTTGATTGAATACACAAACAAAGCATTTTATACGTGATGCGGGTCACGGAGATTCATTAAGGCGCTTCACAATTACTTCGCAAAGTAAAAAAATTACCCAGTTATGGAATGTTGGAGTACAAGATGTACATGGCTCAACCGGGCCATATTGATCATATCAAACAGGTCAATGCTGGTCGTGTATACAAATTAATTGACTTAAAAGGTCCAATCTCTCGAATTGACCTTTCCAAAGAAAGCCAACTCGCTCCCGCAAGTATTACGAAAATTACTCGTGAACTGATTGAAGCACATTTGATTCATGAAACAACAGTTCAGGAAGCCATCAGTCGCGGACGCCCAGCCGTCGGGTTGCAAGTCAATCATGTGGGGTGGCAGTTTTTATCCATGCGTCTTGGAAGAGGGTATTTGACCATTGCACTGCATGAGCTAGGCGGTGATGTGCTTATTGATACCAAAATTGATATTCATGAACGTGAGCAGGAAGATGTATTAGCCCGCTTACTTCACGAGATTGACGAGTTTTTTCAAACCTATTCCAGTCAGTTGGATCGTGTCACTAGCATTGCCATTACCTTGCCTGGATTAGTCAACTCTGAGCAGGGTGTGGTCTTGCAAATGCCGCATTACAACGTCAAGAACTTAGCTTTAGGTCCAGAGATATACAAAGCAACGGGCCTGCCTGTCTTTATTGCGAACGACACACGCGCCTGGGCTTTGGCTGAAAAGCTGTTTGGTCACTCAAAAGAAAATGATAATTCGATTCTTATTTCCATCCATCATGGCTTAGGGGCAGGCATTATTCTTGATGGCAGAGTACTACAAGGACGGCATGGGAATATCGGAGAATTAGGGCATATTCAAATTGATCCAAATGGACGACGTTGCCATTGTGGGAATATCGGTTGTCTAGAAACGGTGGCTAGCTCTGAAGCCATTCGAAAAGAAGTGGTTAGGCGAATTTCGGATGGTGAGTACTCTTGCTTAGCAGAGCAGGAAGAAATGAGTATAGAAAGTATATGTGATGCTGCCGCAAAGGGGGACCCTCTGTCGGTGGATGTCATAGAAAAGCTTGGGCGTTATTTAGGCTCAGCCATTGCCATTGTGATCAATTTGTTCAACCCAGAGAAAGTGTTGATAGGTGGTGTGATTAACCAAGCAAAAGAGGTGCTTTATCCAGCGATTCGTCATTGTATAGAGGCACAATGTTTGCCGGTTTATCATCAAGATCTAGAATTAGTGGAATCCCGTTTTTACAAACAAGCCACCATGCCTGGAGCTGCACTGATTAAACAAGCACTTTATGATGGTCAGTTACTGATGAAGGTCGTTGAAGGGTAAGTCAGCATTGATGAAACCAAGTAATCTATCAGTTATTCCACTTCGTTACTTTTCTTGAATTCAACTCAGTGGCCTCGCTCTGAAACAAGCATCTTGAGGTCACTTGGGTATAGACATTGCTATATTCAGCACCTTGCTGTAAATTTCATCTGTTAGGCAATATATTAATTAGGTATTTCTATGTCTGGGGTATTAAATAGCGTTGATCAGCGCACCAATCTCGTTGGTGAAAACCGTCTAGAGTTGTTACTGTTTACGTTGAACAGCCGGCAGTTGTTTGCAATTAACGTTTTTAAAGTCAAAGAAGTCATTAAACTACCACCAATGACAAAGCTGCCTGGTTGTCACCATAATATCCGTGGAGTGGCGTCACTACGCGGTGAAACCGTGCCTGTTATTGATTTACGCAGTGCGATTGGTTTTCCTCCTCTAAGAGGAGAAGCCACAGAAGAAAACTTGATCATTACTGAGTACAACCGCTCAGTGCAAGGTTTTCTCGTCGGACCGGTGCGTAACATTATTAATACAGCATGGACAGAAATTCAGCCGCCTCCTGCAACTGCAGGTCGTGCTCACTATTTAACTGCAATCACTCAAGTTAAAGATCAGCAACAGTCCCAAATTGTCGAAATTATTGATGTTGAAAAAGTATTGGCCGAGATCATTGATTACGATGTGACCATTTCAGAGGATGTATTAGACCGGGATTTATCTCAAGCTATGATCGGTCGCAAGATCCTCATTGTTGATGACTCTTCTACTGCGCGTAATCAAGTTCGAGATACACTGTCTCAACTTGGGGTCGAGATCATTCAATGCTGTGACGGCTTGGAGGCATTAACATTACTTAAACGTTGGTGTGACGAGGGTAGAGCAGTTGATCAAGAATTACTCATGATGATTACCGATGCAGAAATGCCAGAAATGGATGGGTACAAATTGACTCATGAAGTTCGTAGTGACTCTCGTATGTCAAAACTGTTTATTACTCTCAATACCTCGTTAAGTGGTCGTTTTAATCAAGCGATGGTCGAAAAAGTAGGCTGTGATAGGTTTATTTCCAAATTTCAACCAGATCTGCTGGTCGAAGTAGCTCAAGAGCGTTTACGTCAGGTGTTACAAGCGAGTGATTTAAAGGCTTAAGCTAAGCGTTATATACCCAAACACCGCAAAGGGATTTGGGTATGTTAATGCTTGTGTGACTAGCGCTTGGGCTGAGCATCAATGCATTGACCGTTTATCTCAGTTACCTTTGGATCCATTAACTTTAAATATAAAGGCATGATATCTTTAGGTGTTTTTAGCGTATTTGCATCTTCACCTGGATAGGCTTTCTCTCTCATTCGTGTACGAGTCCCACCTGGGTTAATCGCATTGACTCTGATTGGCGTATCGCTCAACTCATCCGCTAACACTTGCATCATACCTTCAACTGCAAATTTAGAGATTGCGTATGGCCCCCAAAAAGCACGACCAGAATGACCAACCGTCGAAGACGTGAAGATAATGCGACCCGCTTGAGATTGACGCAGTAAAGGTAAAAACGCCTGAGTCATCAAGACTTCTGACTTAACATTGATTTGCATAATGTCGTCGTAATCTTCTTCATTGATCTGTTCAAAAGGGCACAATGAACTGAGCACTCCTGCGTTATGTAAGAGGCCATCGAGTTGACCAAATTGACCTTCGATAGTGTCGGCCATATCCAAGTAATGCTGTTTACTTGCCCCTTTTAAATCGAGTGGAACGATAGCTGGCTTGGGGTAGCCCAAAGATTCGATCTCATCATAGATAGATTCAAGGTTTTTAACATTTCGTCCAAGAAGAATAACGGTGGCACCATGTTCGGCATAAGAGAGAGATGCTTGACGGCCAATACCGTTACCCGCTCCTGTCACTAGGATGACTTTGCCGCTTAATGCGTCTGCAGAAGTGGAGTAGTTCACGTCGATGAATCCTTATTTATCGTAAAAAGTTCCAACTATAGGCGCTAATCGCGCAAGTTTCGTGATGGAAAACCTTGGTTATCATAGTAAGTTAGTTACAATACAGCAATTGATGTGTTATACCAATTCCAGAGTCACGGTTTGATATCAATGAAAATGCAAAATCAAGAAATTTTAGATAATAAAGAATATTTATGAGTTTTTGTCTTTTTTTGTTTTTATCGTTTACCTCAAGGGATGCCAAACCGTAAACCTAGTAAGAGATAGAGGAGCTCACATTGGAGTTTTTATTAGAATATGGCTTATTTTTGGCCAAAATTGTTACTGTTGTTGCAGCATTAATCGTAATCCTTGTCATTGTGAAATCAGTAGGTGGAAAGGCGGGGGCTATGAAAGGAGAGTTGGAGGTTACTGACCTTTCTGAACGCCACAAACAAACCGTAGAACAACTTGAACATTACTTGCATGATGAGGCGTTTCTAAAAGCGCGTGATAAAGCAGCAAAGAAAGAAGAAAAAGAAAAAAATAAAGCACGCGAAAAAGAGATCAAAAAAGAATCTAAAGAAGGTGAACTTGGTGCAAAACGCGACCCTCATCTCTTTGTTCTTAGCTTCAATGGCAGCATTGATGCCAAAGAGGTGGCGTCATTGCGTGAAGAGGTAACAGCAATCTTAGCGGTAGCACAAGAGGGTGATGAAGTATTACTGCGGCTAGAGTCTGGTGGTGGCATGGTACATGGCTATGGTTTAGCGTCGTCTCAACTGGATCGGATTAAGTCTGCCGGACTGACTTTGACGATTTCTGTTGATAAAGTTGCAGCAAGTGGCGGTTATATGATGGCTTGTGTCGCTGATAAAATTGTTTCGGCGCCTTTTGCGATTGTTGGTTCTATTGGTGTGATCGCCCAGATCCCTAACTTCAATAAGTTACTGAAAAAACATGATGTTGACTACGAGCAGATTACGGCGGGTGAATATAAGCGTACCCTAACCATGTTCGGTGAGAATACCGATAAGGCTCGTGATAAGTTCAAGCAAGAATTGGAAGAAACTCATGAACTCTTTAAGCAGTTCATTCGTGAACGTCGCCCTAGCTTGGAACTTGAGAAAGTTGCAACCGGTGAGCATTGGTTTGGTACCCAAGCAAAAGCGTTGGGCTTAGTTGATGAAATCAGTACTTCAGATGATTTGATTACTTCAGCATGTAAAGAGAAAACAGTCTTGGCTGTTCAGTATGTGCAGAAGAAAAAAATCACAGACAAGTTGGCAGGAGTAGCAGGTAAAGCTGTCGATAATGTGATTTTAAAGATGGCAGAGCGTGGTCAAAAACCGATCGTATAAGGTCTCTTTGAGAGAAGTTCATATTTAAATAAAAGGCGAGGGCAGAATCCTCGCCTTTTTTGTTGATTACCTTTATAATATGCCCTTCGCAAACAACATCAGTTGTACGAGTAAAACTCATAGATGGAGATAAATATGTCCTCTAAAACTCCGGTGGTGACCGTTGATGGGCCAAGTGGTGCTGGTAAGGGCACTTTATGTATGTTGTTAGCCAAGAAGCTAGGTTTTCAACTTCTTGACTCTGGTGCGATTTACCGAGTCCTTGCCCTAGCTGCGATTCACCATGGTGTAGATACCGAGTCTGAAGAGGCGCTCGTTCCCTTAGCTATTCATCTGGATGTGCAATTCATTGCCGAAGGTGACTTAGTTAAGGTGATATTAGAAGGCGAAGACGTTTCTGGCGAATTACGCAAAGAAGAAACGGGTAATGCTGCGTCTAAAGTTGCTGCTTTCCCTCGAGTACGAGAGGCATTATTGCGCCGTCAGCGTGCTTTTGAGACCATGCCTGGGCTGGTGGCTGACGGTCGTGACATGGGCACGGTTGTTTTCCCAAATGCTAAAGCAAAAATCTTTTTGGATGCCAGTGCAGAAGAGCGTGCGAATAGACGCTTGAAACAGTTGCAACAGAAAGGGTTAGATGTTAAATTTGCTGACCTTTTAAGCGAGATCCAAGAGCGTGACGATCGCGATCGTAACCGCCCAGTGGCTCCATTACGCCCTGCTGAGGATGCGCTTGTGCTTGATTCAACGTCGATGAGTATCGACGAAGTGGTTGAACAAGCACTACAATATATTGAATCTAAGCTGGCTGAGTAATTTCGCTCAGTTAGTCTCAGAGCGTCGGTCGCAAGGATGATGACTGGCGAAGCTAATAACCCCATGCGGTAGGATACCCGTGGACGTTTAATTTATTGAAGATTAAATAAATGACTGAATCTTTTGCTCAACTCTTTGAAGAGTTTCTAAACGAAACAGAATTCCAACAAGGCAGCATCGTTAAAGGTACTGTAGTAGCTATCGAGAACGGTTTTGTTCTTGTTGACGCTGGTCTTAAGTCTGAATCTGCTATCCCTGCTGAACAGTTCAAGAACGCTGCTGGCGAACTTGAAGTTGAAGTTGGTGCTGAAGTAGACGTAGCGCTAGACGCTGTTGAAGATGGTTTCGGTGAAACTCAACTTTCTCGTGAGAAAGCTAAGCGTCACGAAGCTTGGATCGTTCTTGAGAAAGCTTACGAAGAAGCTGAAACTGTTGTTGGTATCATCAACGGTAAAGTTAAGGGCGGTTTCACTGTTGAACTAAACGGTATCCGTGCTTTCCTTCCTGGCTCTCTAGTAGACGTTCGCCCAATTCGCGACACTGCTCACCTAGAAAACAAAGAGCTAGAGTTCAAAGTTATCAAACTTGACCAAAAACGTAACAACGTAGTTGTTTCACGTCGTGCTGTTATCGAATCTGAAAACAGCGTTGAGCGTGATGAGCTTCTAGAAACTCTACAAGAAGGTTCTGAAGTTAAAGGTATCGTTAAGAACCTTACTGACTACGGTGCGTTCGTTGACCTAGGTGGCGTTGACGGTCTTCTGCATATCACTGATATGGCTTGGAAGCGTGTTAAGCACCCATCTGAAATCGTTAACGTTGGTGACGAGATCCAAGTTAAAGTTCTTAAGTTCGACCGTGAGCGTACTCGCGTATCACTAGGTCTTAAGCAACTAGGCGAAGATCCATGGGTAGCAATCGCTAAGCGTTACCCTGAAGGTCACAAACTAACTGGTCGCGTAACTAACCTAACTGACTACGGCTGCTTCGTTGAAATCGAAGAAGGCGTTGAAGGTCTAGTTCACGTTTCAGAAATGGATTGGACTAACAAGAACATTCACCCATCTAAAGTTGTTAATGTTGGCGACGAAGTTGAGGTTATGGTTCTTGAAATCGACGAAGAGCGTCGTCGTATCTCTCTAGGTCTGAAACAGTGTAAAGCTAACCCATGGCAGTCATTCGCTGAAGCTCAAGCTAAAGGCGACAAAGTTACTGGTAAGATCAAGTCTATCACTGACTTCGGTATCTTTATCGGTCTAGAAGGCGGCATCGACGGTCTAGTTCACCTATCTGACATTTCTTGGAATGTTACTGGCGAAGAAGCGGTACGTGAGTACAAGAAAGGCGACGAGATCTCTGCAGTTGTTCTAGCAGTAGACGCTGAGCGTGAGCGCATCTCTCTAGGCGTTAAGCAAATGGAAAACGACCCATTCAATGCTTACGTTGCTGATAACAAGAAAGGTGTTCTAGTTAACGCTACGGTAACTGCTGTTGACGCTAAAGGCGCTACAGTTGAAATCGCAGAAGGCGTTGAAGGCTACATCCGTGCTTCTGAAGTATCTCGCGATCGCGTAGAAGATGCTTCTCTAATCCTAAGCGCTGGTGATGTTGTTGAAGCGAAGTTCACAGGTGTTGACCGTAAGAACCGCGTTATCAACCTATCTATCAAAGCGAAAGATGAAGCTGAAGAGCAAGAAGCAATGGCATCTATCAACAAGCAAGACGAAGCTGCTTTTGGTAATGCAATGGCTGACGCTTTCAAAGCTGCTAAAGGCGAATAATTACTCGCTAAAGCTAAAAGGAGCCGCAAGGCTCCTTTTTTATACGTATCTATTTTTAAAGTAGTAATACTAATGTTGATAAACTATGCTATGAAAAAGGCATATATAAAAACTTACTTTGAGTAAATCTTGCCTAAATGCACTAGCAAGTGTTTGTTGGAATTAGTATTACTTACTATAATAAGTAACAAAGATACCCAAAGAGGATAATTATGACTAAATCAGAATTGATTGAAAGACTTTGTGCTGAGCAAACACATTTATCAGCAAAAGAGGTTGAAGACGCGGTAAAAGATATCTTGGAGCAAATGGCCTCAACTCTAGAAGGCGGCGATCGCATTGAGATTCGTGGTTTTGGTAGTTTCTCTCTCCATTATCGTGAACCTCGAGTCGGTCGTAACCCTAAAACGGGTGATAAGGTTGAATTAGAGGGCAAGCACGTCCCGCACTTCAAGCCTGGTAAAGAGCTCAGAGAGCGAGTCAATATCGGTAATTAATATACCCTAAGTAGTTCAAAAAAGCGGCATACATCTGAGTATGCCGCTTTTTTTACCACTCGAGCATTGGTATTATTCGTGGTTTAAAGTAACATTTTGCTGCATAATCTTAACTACTTAATCCTAAAAGGTTGATGGAATATGAACATTGTCACCATTATCAAAGGCATAGCCATTTTAGCGCTTTTTCTTATCGCACTTGCCTTGGGCTCTCAAAACCAAGCACCTGTCACTTTTAGCTTTCTGATCGCGAAAAGCGAATTCCACCTTTCAACCTTATTAGGACTGGTTTTTGTCAGCGGCTTTGCAATTTGTGGTGTTGCTTCTATTTGGGTACAAATCAAGTTAAAGCACCAAATCAAGAACCTGAAAAAACAATTACGTAAATACGAACCAAAAGAAGCACAATCGAACGAGAAGTCCGTATCAAAATCAGTCGCAGTAAAGAAAGCATAATATAGAGAAGGCCTAACGTTAATGCTTGAATTACTCTTCTTGCTACTGCCAATTGCTGCTGCCTATGGATGGTACATGGGGCACAGAAGCGCTCAGCAAGATAAGCAGGAACAATCGCACCAGATATCACGTCAGTATGTGACTGGTCTTAACCTCCTTCTTTCTGATCAATCAGATAAGGCGGTTGACCATTTTATCGAATTACTGCAGGTTGATAATGAGACGATAGATACCCACTTAGCGTTGGGTAATCTTTTCCGTTCTCGTGGCGAAGTTGATCGTGCTATCAGGATTCACCAAAACCTTATTTCTCGTTCTGGGCTAACTCTTGAGCAAAAGAACCTCGCGCTCCAACAGCTTGCAAAAGACTATATGGTTTCTGGCTTTTTAGACCGTGCCGAGAAAATCTTTGAGCAGCTAGTCGAGGAGCCAGACCATCGTGAAAGCGCGCTCCAACAACTTGTTACTATCTATCAACAGACACGTGAGTGGGAAAAAGCCATCCATTACGCAAGCCAGTTAGCTAAGTTGGGAAAGAATCGCGCCCGTATGCGTACCAATATCGCACACTTTTGGTGTGAAGAGGCGATGTTGGAGCAAAGTGATGGCAACACCGCGAAGGCAATTCAGCATTTTAAAAAGGCCTTATCAGAAGACTCTAAGTGTGTGCGTGCAAGTATCGCTTTAGGCAAAATATATCTTGAATCAGAAGACTATAAACGCACCATACAGTATATGGCGGGTGTTTTAGATCAGGACAAAGACTTTGTCAGTGACGTTTTGCCGACGATTGCGGAATGCTACCACCATTTGGGTCAAGAAGATGAACTGGTTGAATTTTTACGCTTGTGTATTGAGAAAAAAGCCGGTGTATCTGCTGAATTAATGTTGGCTCAACTCGTTGCTCATCACGAAAGTTTGGCCGCTGCACAAGATTTGCTAACAAAGCAGCTACTCAAGAACCCGACGATGAAAGGGTTTTATCGTCTGATCGATTACCATATTGCCGAGGCCGAAGATGGTCGTGCTAAAAACAGTTTATCAACATTGCAAGCTATGGTGGGAGAACAGTTAAAAGTAAAACCACATTATCGTTGCAGAAAATGCGGATTCTCGACGCATTCACTTTATTGGCACTGCCCTTCATGTAAAGGGTGGGGAACGATTAAACCGATCCGCGGATTGGACGGTGAATAATGTACCCAAATATTTTGAGAACACTTGGATATATTAATGCAGCTGACAGATTGTCCGCTGCATTTTTTTAATCTTTTACTTGAATAGAATCATTCGTTTAATTAGAACCAAACATTATGAGGAGATGAAATGATCGACCAAAAAGTTATCGTCGCACTGGATTATGATAATCAATCAGAGGCACTGGCATTTGTAGATAGAATTGATCCAGCGTCTTGTCGATTAAAAGTGGGCAAAGAAATGTTTACGCTATTTGGTCCTAGTTTTGTTACGGAACTACATAAGCGCGGCTTCTCTGTGTTCCTAGACCTTAAGTTTCATGATATTCCTAACACGTGTTCAAAAGCAGTACGTGCTGCAGCAGAACTTGGTGTTTGGATGGTGAATGTTCATGCTAGCGGTGGTGAACGTATGATGGTTGCCTCTCGTGAGATCTTAGAGCCTTACGGCAAAGATCGCCCATTACTCATTGGCGTAACAGTACTCACCAGCATGGAACAAAGTGATTTGGCTGGTATTGGTTTGAACCTTGCACCTCAAGAGCAAGTTGTTCGCTTAGCTGCGCTAGCTAAAAATTCGGGTCTGGATGGTGTGGTATGTTCTGCACAAGAATCTTCCCTGTTAAAAAATGAATTAGGCAAAGAGTTTAAACTGATAACACCCGGCATTCGTCCTGTAGGCTCTGTACAAGGCGATCAACGCCGTATCATGACTCCTGTTGATGCGATACAAGCGGGTTCTGATTATCTTGTTATTGGTCGACCGATCACTCAAGCGCCAGACCCAGCAAGTGTTTTACAATCGATCAATGATAGCTTGGCCACGGCATAACTTATGCTGGCTGTAGTTACCAACCTAAGCGACCTCAAGACGCTTTCAATCAAGTGTCTGTGATTACTAGGGGACAATTTTTGCAATGATTAAAAGCGGAGCCAAAAGGTTTCGCTTTTTATTTGTTGGCCTCTATCTCGCACTGAATCAAGCATCTTGTGGTCACTTGGGGATATATTAAAAGCAATAGGCTGAGATTTAACTATATTGTTGAGGTTACTAAGATCGTAGCGTTGTTATTGCTCCAAGATCACTTGAAATCATTAAGGTTACCAAAAATGTAACGATGAGTAAGCAGCCAGTTGCTTTATAAATACCCAAACAATACGATGGAATGCTTTATACACAAGGACTCTCAAGGACGCGCTCGCAAAGATCATTTGCTAAATATAGCCTTTTGAGGTCACTTGGGTATATGAGGGTCAGGGATGAAGACTCGAATATCATACTTACTCGTAAGCGAGACACAAGGAAGTAACCATGAAAAAAATCCATAAAACTAAAATCTTAGCATCAATGCTGATGGTAGGCTTTCAAACTCAAGCGGGCCAACTCCCCAATAATATAGAGTGGATCTCAAACAGTAATGAACCTCTTTTTGCTTCTGATGAGGCTTTAAGGGGGGGAACATTACGGACTTATATCACTAGCTTTCCTCAAACATTACGCAGTGTCGGCCCCGATGCTAATTCAGGCCTGCGTCAATATTTAATGGATGGAGCTCCTAAGTTAGCGCAACGCCATCCCAATACAGGTAAATGGATCCCGCAGTTGGCGAAGGCTTGGGCTTTTGGCGATGATCATAAAACGGTTTATTTCCGATTAGATGAAACGGCTAAATGGTCTGATGGAGAGAGCATTACCGCAGATGACTATCTTTTCATGATGAAATACTACACATCGCAAGATATTATCGACCCTTGGTATAATGACTTCTTCACAAATAGTGTTCTAAGTGTTGAAAAAATTGATGAATTTACCATTAAGGTAAACCTAGCGGTTGCTCAAAGCCAAGATGCTCTTATGGTTTTGATTAACATGCCAAGTAATGGTTTTCAGCCGCGACCAGAGCATTTCTTCAAAAGTGAAACCGATCAAAATAATGATGGCATGCCTGATAATTTCGTACGCAAATTTAACTTTAAAGCAGAACCCACTGCTGCCCCATATTATTTAGACAAAGTTAAGAAAGGTAAGAGCGTCACTTTTAAACATGTGGGTGAAAAGTGGTGGGGTTACAATAATCGTTATTACAAAAATCGATATAATGTTGATAAAGTTCGCATCATGGTGATACGTGATGAAGATATTGCTCTTAAGCATTTTGAAAAAGGTAAACTGGACTATTTTGAGATGGTTTTACCTCATTTCTGGCATGATAAGTCCAATGGTGATGTTTACAAAAAAGGGTATATCCAGAAGTACTGGGGGTTTAACCAAGTACCTCAAGGCGCTGGTGGTTTGTGGATGAATACGGCCATGCCTCTGCTGGATAATCCCGACGTTCGAAAAGGTATCATTGCGGCTTCTGACTTTGACGGTATGATAAAGAACATCATGCGAGGTGATTATCTACGTAAGCCACATGCACTTGGTTTTGGTCATGGCAAATATGACAATCCAAACAATGTCCCGCCAAAGTTTAACCCTGAGCAAGCCATTAAGCATTTCGAAAGCGCTGGGTTTACAAACATTGGTACTGACGGCGTACGTATTAATGAAAAAGGGCAGCGCTTGAGTTTTGCGATTACTTATGGATACCAATCACATACTCCACGAATTGCCTATCTGAAAGAGCAAGCAAAATTAGCCGGATTAGAGTTTAATTTGAACCTAGTCGATGGCTCATCAGCATTTAAATATATCCTTGAGAAGAAGCATCAACTGGCATTTTTAAATATGGGAGGAGGGGAAATTCCGTCTTATTGGGAATATTTTCACTCAGATAACGCCAACAAGGCACAGACCAATGCTCATACTAACTACAGTAGTGATAGTTTAGATAAACTTATAGAAGCATATGACAACGAGTTTGAACAAGAGAAACGTTATCAGCTTTCTCGTCAAATACAAAAATATGTCGAAAATGCGAATGTTATCGTCCCTGGTTATATGGTGCCTTATACTCGGGATGCACATTGGCGATGGTTGAAAGTTGCCCAAGGTGGAATGACGAAACACACGGAGTGGATGTTCCACCCAATGGATATCGGTAACTTTTGGATAGATGCTTCAGACAAAAAGCAAACTCAAAAAGCGATCAAAAGTGGACAAATTTTTCCTGAGGTAACTGTGATTGATGAGCACTATAAGCTCTAAATGAACCTTGGTCCCAAACCAGATTCTATGGACTTGGGACCTTATTTATTTGAGCTATTTCAATATTACTTGAGTTTTTGACCTGATGAGCTTTGAACTGGTGATAGCAGTGAATGTTGAATATTTTATTTAGGTGGGGTAGTTGCCGAGAGTGAGGAGGCCAATTGATAAATCACTTTATTCAAGGAGTCTGAAAGTGCGTCAACGAGCGCCTCGTAGCCATCGGCTGCTAATGGCGTTGTCATCTTGATGGGTTCCGCCATGAGGATTTTTCCGGCATGATTGACCAGCTGCCACTCACCTTGGATTGACGCTTCTCCCTGATAATTGCCATTAAATTGCGTTAAATTGATCTGTAATTGGTCTGCTTGGCTTTGATTTATAAGGCTATCGACTTCAATCGGCCAATAATTTAGCGGCTTACTTTTTACGTTTTGTTTGCTTCTTAATTCATTGATAATACGCTGTGTTAATTGTGCTGAAAGATCATTCGCCCATTGATGATATCGCGCCTGAACGATTTCACTCGGTGAAGTTTGATAGACGATTCCATGGCCATTCAGAAACGCAGTAAGTTTAACTGGGCGTACAACAAGGTAAGGCTGAGATAAATCGGCTTTGAATGGTTGATCAACCTTAATGGTTTCATTAACCGCGGTGGGCAAAAGGTACTGCTTTACCACGGTATCAGATGAACTGCTGCATCCTGCGAGTAGAGTGGCAACTAATAGTAGGTGCAGTTTGCGGATTACGGATTTCTTATCACTCATTGTTGGCCTCTTACAGGGATGGGGTCTTCGATTGCTTGCTCACCAAAAACCAAGGCATTAGGTTTTGTATTCAACTGTTTGAGAATGGGTTTAAATTCCATCATAACTTGGTCAAGCTGTTTTAGGCTTGATTCCATTTCATTATACATAGTCGAATTGGGCCCATAGGCATCGATTGTCTGTTGTAATTTATTAAGGCTTTGGCGAATATCATTAGGAATCGCTTGTGTACCTTCCAGGTTGAGTAGTTTGTCAACGCTGTCCGCCACTCGATTTATCGTCGCTAAAGTTTGCTCTGAGTGCTTAAGAGTTTGGTTAAGTGATTCTACAGTGGTTTCTATAGGTAACTGATTTACTTTGTTGAGGAAATCATTCACTTGACGTTGGACTTGAGCAAATCCACCTTGCTTGGTCGGGAAGACTTCAAAACTTTTATATTGTCGAGGTGTATAAGGAGCATCTTCTGGGTAAAAATCAGTATCGATATATAGAGCGCCTGTTAAAAGGTTACCTGTTTTTAATGTTCCTCTGAGTCCTTTAGAAAACTCTTCTATGAGAGCTGTTTGCAATTCTGGTAATGATGCTTTACTAAAATCACGATAGATACGCCCGATTTCGATTCGGATCAGGACTGGAATACGTTTTGCAGAAAAATCTTCACCAGGGGTAGGTAAGTTCATTGGTACTTTCAGTACAGTGCCAATGCGTAAGCCACGATATTCGACAGGTGCTTTTGGTTTAAGCCCTCGCACTGACTCTTCAAACATCATGACAAATTTAATCGATTCATCATACATGCCTTCACGGACTTGCTTTTTATCATCATAAAGACGGAATTTTGCTAAGTCTTTGGTTAATGGCTCACCGTTTGCCATACCAGATATTGGGCCAAACGTGACTCCACCAGTTAAAATGCTCTCGATCGAACCAAACTTAACATCAAACCCTTCTGCATTTAGCTGGAGATCAATCCCTGAGCTAAGCCAAAAATGGGTCCTAGTTTGAACTAAGCTGTCAAATGGTTTGAAGATGAAAAGTTGATATAAAGCCTGACGTTGATTGACATCAAACGTGGCAGATTCAACTCTACCGACAGTAAAGCCTTGGTAAATGACAGGATCTCCAATGTTGAGCTTTCCGGCCTCTTTATGGGTCAAGATTACCCGCAGACCTTTGGCATCTGGTGGAGCAACAGGCGGTACATTTAATACTGTAAAAAGACGTTGTTCTTGTTTTGCATGGCCAGGCTGAAGCTGAATATAGGCACCTGATAAAAGCGTCTCAAGCCCTGAAACACCTTCGCGGCCGATGCGTGGCTTTACAACCCAGAATAATGAATCTTTTCGTAACATCCTGGCTGCATCTTTGTTCATTTGAGCTTTAGCAATGATGTGATCGTAGTCTTCGCTGAGTTGGACTTTAGTAATTGTGCCAATTTTAACATTCAGAGCTTTAATTTCCGTTTTATTGGCTTCGATGCCCTCTGCAGTTGGTAGGATGAGAGTGATTTCTGGGCCAGTACTTTCGATGTACTTATAAAGCATCCATAGCCCCATAACTAGGGCTAACAAAGGGATGATCCAAATCGCAGAGATTTGCTTTTGTGGCTGTATTTGAGCGGTTGTATTGTTTTTATCACTCATGTTCGGTGATCTCAGTTAAAGGGTTAGAAGCGGGAGATTGCCTTTTGTTGGAAGGTGACTGCCATAAAATACGAGGGTCAAACGACATTGCTGAAAGCATCGTTAAAAGAACGACACCTGCGAAAGAAAGAGCAGCAGGACCAGGATATATCGACATAAGGTTTTGAAGTTGTACTAACGCAACTAATATTGCTACGACGAAGATATCAATCATAGACCATCGTCCGATGAGCTCGGTAATACGAAAAATTTTGAGGCGCGAAAAACTTACATCGGGAGCTAAATATTGGGATTTTTTAGCGTTGTAATATAACCACCCCAAAGCCAACATTTTTGCCATAGGAATGAAGATACTGGCGAAAAAGATGACTACAGCGACAGGGTATGATCCCAATTTCCAGAGTAAAATGACACCTTCTAAGATGGTAGAGCCTTGTGAGTGTCCCAGACTCACGGTATACATCATTGGGTAAAGATTAGCAGGGAGGTACAAAATCACGGAAGCGATAAGTAAAGCCCAAGCTTTCTGTAAACTGGTGGAAGGATTGTAGGGCTTAAGTGGTGTACGACATCGGATGCAATGATGAGATTTACACGAGTTTATAGGGTTAATCTGGTGGCAAACATGGCAGCCAATGTGATTGTGGTTGAGGTGGCTTTGCCCTGCATGGACATTATGGATAGCTCTAGCAGGAATAAAATGCCCCCAAAGCCAACTTTTATCAACGATAGTAATGCACTTTACCACTAAAATAGCATAAGCAAAAAATGCCCAAAATGAAATGCCCATACTGACGGTTGCTAAGGCTGCAATTTTAATTAGACTAACCAATACCCCAATCAGAAATACATCCACCATTAACCAAGGCTTAACTTGAAACAATACCTTACATAGTACTCTGGCTATCCTTGCTCGGCGTTTGCTTAAAGGTAGATGGGGCAATCGAGCTGCCCAAATATGCATAAATAAAATGAGGCTGATATAAAGAGCGGGCAAAATGAGTACAGTGGCTAGGAGCAAACCACCAAGCAAGGCATTGTGATATTCAGCCAGCATTGCTGCTGCGTGTAATAGTGTGATTTGTTGCGTCATGCCTTGAACGCTAAACGACATAAATGGAAAGGAAATACTTAAAATTAGTGCAATGAGGCTGGCTATTGAGACAGCGATGACGCCTTGATATGGCCTTGCAATAATCTTGGTTAATAAATGCTGGCAACGGGGACATTGAGCGCTGTGGCTTGGGCTTATATCAGGAATATGCACAATTAAACCGCACTCTTCGCAGGCAATGAGTTGTTGAGAGTTAGGTTGAACGTGCATGATTAAGGCTTGTGTTAGTAGAAGACAATTAAGCATACTCCGTTTCGTATTGATACCCAAGTGACTTTAAGTAGCAAGCTTCAATATTGTCGCCACTCACGCATAATGCAAAATCAATATACCCAAGGGACCTCAAGATGCTGAGTTAAGGTTACTCACCCTTGGGGCATATCGCTGAGCTGACTTCTTGCACCAAACAATCATTCTTCTTACAAAAATAAGGAATAGAAAACTATTCCGCATCGTTGTTTTCCTTGAATTCGACTCAGTGATCTCGCTCTGAATCAAGCATCTGGAGGCCCCTTGGGTATATGACTTTCTTTGCATTTAACTTGGTCGTATAGGTTTAAATCAATACTCTGAAATTATTTGGGTAGAATCTTGTCATCTCTACACTTCAAGTGTCATTCGAAACTGTTACCACTTCATTCATAAAATTTCACATCTCGTCCTATACACTATGAAAAGCATATTGAATAAAATGATTTTGAAGTACTTTGTAATAAAATAAAAAATTATTGCAGGCTTTTATGGTGTAGGGTTAATTAAATTCATTAATTGTAAATATTAATAAATCCTTTAACTTTCAGTTCCTTGCTTTAGTTTTGTTTATATTTTTATAATTATTTCACTTTTTTGATAGGGGGGGTATGTTTCTGGTGTTGTGGACGCTAGGTTTTTTTGTGGGGTGCCCACTTTTTTCACAATGATTCCAAAGAACACATTAGAGTTTTCGTAGCATATAGATAAGATAAGAGAATCAAACCTAGAAGATCTTATGTTCGTGGGAGTTTACATGCCAACTTTAACAATTGAACAAATTCAACCTTCCATTATGGAAGAGACATTTAATAATGTTGGTGAAGGATTTCAGGAAATACTTGATAATCTAGAGCGTATAAACTCTCGTCAAGCTATTTCTGCTGGAGACTCATTAGCTATTCAACAATCTTTGTTCCATTACAATATGTATCAGGAAACAGTGACGAAAATTGCCTCTAAATCCGCCAATGCAATTAATGAAGTGATGAAGGCGCAATGATGAAAAAACTGTGGATGGTATTTATAGCGCTCTTACTAACGGGTTGTAATGAACAGGAAACAATTCAAGTTGCTAGTTTCGAATCTGCTGATATTGCGAACAAAGTCGTTGTATTGTTGGAGAGGCAACAATTATCCGCGACGTTAGAGAAAAGCAAAGAAGTTTATGAAGTTTATGTTGACAAGCTTCAAGAGGTAAAAGCGCGGCGCTTATTGAGTCAATATAACTTCTACTTTCAACGTGAAGACCTTAATGATTTACTTGAATCCAAGTTTGCTAGTCTGAGTAAATTAGAGATAGTAAAAGGAAACTTACTTGAAAGTCGTGAAATATATAACAAGTTAAGTGTTATACCTAATGTTTTACGAGCTAGTGTAGTCGTGACTGGAGATAAAAGTAAACGTATCTCTGTTCTGATTATGAGCCTTGAGGAAATGGATGTCGATAAAAAAAATAATATTGAACGCTTTCTTAAGGGATTAATTGCTGAACAAGATGCTCTCACTATTAGTTATTTTGTGCAAATGACGACAAATGAAAACACATAAAAAACGTCATCAGAAATTACTTCATCATTGCTTGACTCAACGTGTACTTTGTCCAACGTCATTTTCGGTTTTGACGAAACTTACGGATGAGGAATGCCAGCGTTGGCTATCAAGTAGTCTTGGTGAGGTAAGGCATATTGTCACAACACTTGGTCTAATGCTTGAATACCAGAGATCTCGTGAAGCCAAAAATAGCTTGGCATTTATACAAGTTCGTCAGCTATTAACGCAGAATTTATATTTATGGTCTGATGCAATAGGCGCTCAAAACATACCGCCAGAGTTTGACACTCAGCAACTTGGTTTGATGTTGCTTGCCGAGTACGACAATCGTTTGGCTGTTTTGTGGTCTATACGTCTAAAAATGAAGATTCCATCAACGAAGATAATTGTGAGAAGCAACTTGCGGTTATGTGGTGCTGTAAATCAAGTATTGACACCGCTACTGAATAAATCGGGAATAAACTAATGCATTCAAAAAAAGTTGAAATGAATAAAAAAACAAAGATTGAATTTGGTAAGTCAGGGGAAGAGTTTTATTCCTTACTTGATGGAAAAATGATTGAACAAGAGATAGCTAGTTTACGTAAATCCGAAAAAATCACAACAAATCAGTTAAAAACAATATTTGAACTTGGCGTTGGGTTTTATAATAATTTTCAGTTTAAAGAAGCAGAAATCATCTTTGCTGCATATAGCTCATTAAACCCTTATGACCATAGAGGCGTAGGCTGCTTGGCGGCAATTTATTTAGAGAAGGGCCTGTTTAGTAAGGCATTGGACGCTTTAAATGTATTAAAGACATTTCCAACCAATGATTTAGATGAGACTTTTCTTAACATTTCTCTTTGTCATTATAAACTCGAAGAGCATATTCAGGCAGCTGCTACATTAATTATTGTTCAAGAAAGTAACCTTACCGAGTTCAATAAGACACGCTTCGATTACTTACAGCAGCAGCTAAAACCATATTTAGCTAATTAAATTATATTAAAGGATTTCCAATGAGCTCAAGTTCTATAAATTTATCTTCTTATTTAAATGGGTTTGGTAGTCAATCGTTCAATGATGAATTAAATTTGAAGAGACCTCAAATCGAGCTAATTAATCAAGCAGACGCTGGGCTTAGAAAAATTGATGAAAGCTTTAGTTTATTGGAAAAGCAACCAGCAAATGCTCAAATTTTAGAAATGATAGCCTCACATCAACAACAATTAATTTTGAGTATCGTTGGTAATATTAACTCTGAATTTGCTATTGCACAAATGTTAGCACAGGGGATTGAATCTTTGGGTCATCAACTGGAAGTTCTTCAAGGCTGGACTAATGGTGGTCTTGGTATGTTCGAAAATGCTATGGCAGAAATATTTGAAGCTATGAAAGCGAATGGTGCTAATTCAGGTTATGCATTAGAAGATTTGTTTCAATTAGCTATTATGGATTTTATGTCTCATGGTTATGGTTCTGACATGGATGCTATTATGAGGCACTTTCTAGAAAGTACTGGTTCAGGTTCACATGGCTATCATGAACATTGGGACGGTAATAAGTTTTCGACGAATTGCAAAAATCTTTTCGAATACATGATGCAGAACGCACCTGAGGGAAGTTTGTGTCAAAGTATCTTAAATTATATGAATAATGATTGTGGTGGTGTCGATAGTTTAATTGATCAATTTAAAAATAATTTTAATGAGCAAGGTGGCTTTGTTTGTGACACTGACTATAGCGATGAAAACGGTTTATCGCCAATGCTAAGACTAGCTCTAATGTCAGCATATCTTTCTGAGCATCCTAATGTCGAACAATCAACCATTATATTATTTCTTACTGGATCGATTGGAGAACTAAATAATTTTGTTACTGAAAATACAAACTTCGCCGGTGCAATGGATTTTCTATTTAAAAATGACGGATACCAAGATGATCCAGCAAATGACGGTTGGAGAGCTGTAAGTCAGGGTGGTCACATGGTGATAGATTGGGAAGGGACTGGCTTAGGTGCGGATTATTTCAAAGAAATATATAGCAAATTTCCTCCGAGGGAGTTAACTGATGAAGAAGTCAAAGAAGTACAAAATATCAGTGACCAAATAAAAATGATGCAAGAGACACTGAAATACTGGCTATCCGTTATTCGTGATGGGCAATTATCAATCGCAAGAAATATATAGATAAAAATGAATATAAATAATTTACTAAACACACACATAAAATATGAGTCTCTAGATAATGCATCACTATCAAAACTTTCAACTCTGGATAGTGAAAAGTTTGATAATGCAAGCCATCAATTAGAACAAATCGAAAAATCCATTGCCTTATTAGGCCAAGAGCCAACTGCTAGTATGCTTGCCATGATAACCAAACATCAACAGCAATTAGTTTTGAGTGTTGTCGGAAGTATTAACTCTGAATTTGCGATTGCACAAATGTTGGCAGATGGAATTGAATCTCTTGGAAAAATGGCAGAGGACCTTGAAGAAGCGTGTTCTGGTGCTTCTGCATTTCAAGATGCAATCTGGGATATGTTTAATGCAATGAAAGATGGAACGCTCAGTGGCGTTGATTACGAAGATATGTATCAGCTTGCATTGATGGATGTCTTATCTCATGCAGAAGAATATGGCTTGGACGGAGACCCCCAGCTTCTTAAGGACATAGGCAACTTACTTGAGAAGATAGGTTCGGGAAGTCATAACACCTATAATTTTGATCCTAGTCAACTGGGTGACATTGTTAGCCGAACTTGGAGCGCTATTTCAAATGGCATAACTAGCGGTAGCATTCCTAGTGACAGCCTAGCTTATAAAGCTATGCAAAAGATCTGTGGTAGTGACCCTATCACCGGTACTGTCCCTAATACATTCATGAATCAATTTAAACCGGAAATTTATAGGAATCCAGATCTTGGTGGTTGGATTACAGATGATCTTGACAACATAAGCCCGATGTTACGTATAGTTATTTTGACGAATTTATTATCAAATCCTGAATATTCAGTGAGTAGCGAACAATTAAGGGCAATATTGACTGGTGACATATCCTCTGTGAACTCTGTAATTGACTCTGTAACTAAGAGTGATTTTAACTCAGCCACTGATTACCTATTCGATGATGGCAGTTGGAAAAATCAGAATGGTGGCAACATGCCTTCAGGTGTGAGTGATGCTGTTGACTATCAAGGAACCATTAGTATCGATTATCTAAATAAATTATATGAACAATTTCCAACCCGACCTCTTACAGATGATGAAGTCAAGAAATTGCAGAATATTAGTGACCAGATAAAAATGCTGCAAGAGACGCTTAAATATTGGCTATCCGTTATACGTGATGAGCAATTATCAATTGCAAGAAATATCTAGTTTTCACTCAAGAAAAATAGAGATTTAAAAGAGCATGATACTGTTGGGGACATGCCGCTCGTGAAAGAGATAAAAGTAAGCCAATTGGATACTTATTCCTAGCTTAACACATGAAGGGAAAAATACATGAGTACATTCATGAGTCCTATCTCAGCAGCAGTTAATGTAATTGCTGTTGAGGAAGAAACGAAAAGTAAGCAAAGTGTATCAACTCAAAGCACTGCTACTGAATCTATTACGCCAAAACAACCTCTTCCTGGAAGTTCTGTTAACCTGAATGCTTTATGGCGAATGGTCGAAGAACAATTTAAGGAAGTGGCAAATGCCCTTTCAGGTACAGGTAAAGAGCACTCTGATGCAAAGAAAGCGTTGATTGATGCACAAAAAGATTCTCAGATTAATCAATTAAAGGAACGCGAAAGCAAAATTGCAGAGCAACAGAAAGCAGCTAAAAAGAGCAACTTTTGGAGCAAGTTTGGCATGGCGCTTGGTATTATTGCCGCTCTTGTCATTGCACCATTCAACCCTGTAATGTCTGCCATTATGATTGGTACTATGGTTGCAGCCGTTGTGATACCGAAAATTGCTGATGAAGTGATGAAAGCCGCTGGTGTACCAGAAGACATTCGCAATAAAGTCAAGATGGGCCTTGAAATTGGTATTGGTATTGTGGGTATGTTACTCAGCTTTAGCCCTGCTCAACTGATGAACAATATTGCAAAAACAGCAGCGACCACATTATCAAAAGTGGTACCAAAAGTTGTTACAAATGCCGTTACGAAATTTGCTTCACAAGGTGCATCATTTGCAGGTAAAACTGCCAGCGGCGCTGTAAAAGCTGCTGGCAGAGCGCTTCAGGAAGTAATGGAAAATGCTAATGCGATCCTCAAACTCTTGAAAGCATTTTGTCCAAAGCTAAGCCAATTGATTAGCAAAGCTCAAGCAGGTTTGAATAAAGCTCAAAAGATACTAGACGATCTGCTTGAAAATATACAAGATTTCATGATGAATAGCGAAAAAGCTCGTGTTCGTGCTACACGAGCGAGTCAAGTTATGGAAGTCAGTTCATCTACGAGTTCTGTTGTCAGTGCCGGATATGGCGTTAAATCGGCAGATATCTCTAAAGATTTAGAAATTGATGAGGCTAGACAGCAAGAACTAGAAGCTCGTATTCAACAAATATTAATGATGTTAGATCAAGCTTTGCGTTCTCTAAATGAAGTCTTCCAAAGTATCTTTAAAACCAATAGTGATCATCGCGATTTTAATCAGAAAATGATTTCAATTCATATGTAATCCGGAGAATATAAATGAATATGTCAACTAACATGGCAGCCTTAGCAATGCACTCGATCCCTTCGGATTTAACATTGAATGATGGCCTTAAAGGAACCGAAACATTTTCAGCAATGAAACAAGAGTGGGAAGGTTACGAGAAAGCAGTAATGAAAGCGGATTCTGCTCCTATCTCGATGAATGATCTTTTGGCTTTGATGGCTCAGATTATTGCAGCTTCTCAACGTTTGAGAGCCGAAACCACACAAAACCGAATTGATGAGGCTGTGGCGACGAGTAATATGGCAATGAAGATAGCCGACAATAAATGTGCTGATGCCCAAAAGAAATTTGCAATAACGTTAGCGGCTTCCGTAGCAACTATGGCTCTAACTACTGCGGCAACCGTTAAAATGGGTAAAACTAAAACACTTCGTGATGATCATGTGACGAGTATGACGAGTGGAAATAAGACCTCGGTAAAATCATTAGAATCGAAAGAAATTAATGACTTTAGTAGCCGTTTACAAGAAGCTCGTATAGGTAAGTATAAATCAGTCACTCAAATGAGTGATATGAGCGGTAACATGGTTGGTCATGCTAATGAAATTCAGCATGCCGGTGAAGTTAAAGATCAAGAACAAGCTCAAGCTCTAAAAGATCTAAAAGAAAAATTCGATGCTCAATTAGATCAGTTCATTCAAAATTTGACACAGGAAGCGGTTAAATTGAATGACATTCTAGCAGCGATGACCAGAGCAAGCTTGGCAACAAACCGATAAGGAGTCAGAGCGGGTTCGCCCGCTCTTTTTAGACTATGCGAAGTGTTTCGTTTTCATTGCCTCAAAGAACAGAACGTGTTTCGGATGTCACACCAACCAAAAAAAGTCGGGAAGAAACCTCGGCTCAGCCAAAGCGAGTCCGAGATGTAAAGCAAGCTGAGAAACGCAATAAAAAACAGTCTCGAATTTTTCACATTCGCCGTAAACCAATGACACCGCAGCAGCAACGGCAGTTTGCGAGGATGCTCAACAGTTACCAACTTAGAGCATTAAGAGATTGGCAAGGCTTTACCCAAAGCTTACCAGATAAACAACAGCTTAATGATGCTCAGTTGTTTATTTTGCAAGCAGCTAATCATTGTCAACATCTCTACCCCTCGTCTATTCGTAAAAAAATGGCGAATTACTTAGATGCTCTTGGTGAGTTAGCAGAGGGTATGGAAGCAGACAGTGAGATTTTGCAACAATTGATCGGTAATGACCATTACCTTGAAGGTTTACTTTCTATGCTGGCGCTTTGTCGTAAATACGATGCACGTGAACGTCGATATCAGAGGAAAAGAAATCGAGATGAGCAGGAAGAAGGGGAACGAAAAAGTTCACCAGAATTACATGGGGAAAGTGAATAATGAACAATCACTCACGCATCTCACATTGTAACATTCGTAGTAATCATCTTGACCCTTATGAAATTATCAAAAATAAATCAAAGCGTTTAAGTTGGAACCGATTATCCGATGCTGACACTTATTTAGATAAAAAAGCAGTGATTGAGTGGTTTGAACATTTACGTCACTACTCAGAAGAAACCGTCAAAGCTATTGTAGTAGATGGTCTCTTGGAAAACCAATTTCATAATATCACGTTTATTTTACAACTCGTCAACGAAAATGACTTTAATGCGATGAGTTCTAAAGATACTTATCAGCTTTTGTATGACTTTGTCTGCCAAATCCCCCAAGGTATTAGAGACTGGATTGATGAAAAAGATTATTCTATGAGCCGTGATGTATTAGCCCTTCTATCCAGAAACCGGTAAGAATTATGAAGCATGACATTATAACGTTAACCCCTTTTTGTGAACTAAGTCAGAAGTCTGCAACGCAGATAAATACAGTTGCTGGGCATCAATTTGATAATAATGCGATTCAACTCAATTTTGGAAAGCTGATACTGGAGCCTGGGACTATTGGTGAGTTAGTTGAGGTATCGTTAACTCATATAGGTATTGATATAACTGGATATTTAAGAGTTGCAGATATTGAACGCTTACTGGGATTAGAGCTAAAACACTTAGAGCAAGAGTACATTTCCTATCTTATTGCACAAAATCTTTCGGTAGAAGGTATTCGGTATCTTCGATTTATTGAAAAAGCTGAGGTTACACACTTATCGCCTCTCATGGCCTCTATTTTTAGCTGTAATCGACTGGAAACAAATATGTATGTTGCAATGGAATCGATGGATATAGACCCTGATTACTTACAGATGAAACCTCAGTCTCTTTCTCCGACATTAAAGCTATCAGTCAGCTGGACTCCTTTTGAAACCTATTTAAGTGCTGATGAATTAACCTCTTTGTCTTCTGATGACATGGTCATGGTTTACTCGAAATAAATGCAATTTACTTTAAATTCAATAGAGCAATTTTTGTTTAATCTTGAGCAAAATGAAAAAACGGTATTCAGTGAACATCCTGACTATTTTATTTATCCTCTCGTTCCGTTTTTTCAAATCGTTCATGTTTTAAACATAGAAGATGTGCTCACGCAGTTAAACCAGATTGAAGTCGTATTGGGTGGTTATTTAATACGAGTAGATGGCTATTTAGCCTATACATGTTCTGAATTTGGCGTTCGCGAAGAGGATCTTCGTCGGCTCACAATCCAATTATTAGAGACAATGAGATTTTAAAATGTCATTAAGTACAATATCAACTAACGGTGCTCAACAGACTCTTTCTAAAGATAGAGAAGTGCTATCGGACAAATTGCCTAGTAGTGTAAGTGTGGAGTCTTCTTCTCTATCTCACAGCGGAACAACTACCACTACACCAATCCGACTATCTGTTCCTAGTGTGGCTGAACGTGACTCAACATTCGAAGCAACTGATACTCTAGGTGCTGAGCATAAAGACCCCGATTTAGAAAAGAAAGTTATCCTTGGAGAAAAGAAGGGACTGTATAAATGCTTACACAAAATAGCGGGCAATAAAAAAGAGACATCTAATAGATTTAATAATACATCCAAATCAGGCATGCATCTTTGTGTTTGTACAATTGGCGCTTTAGGTGGCATTGGTTTGGCTGTCGCTTTTCCAATTGGTTTAGTCGGTGTGGTAGGTTTAGCCACTTATCTTAATGCTCTATCTGGTGTGATGTATGGTGGGCATAACTTTGTCGTTGACGATAAGAAAAAAGAGCCTAAAACGGAAGAGATACCTCAAGAAACTGAACCAAAGAAAAGCTTGTTAGATGTTCCTCCTGTTCTTCTTGATTACAAACCAGATTCAGAATCTGATAAAAAAGAAGACCCTACAGACGTTATAACAGACTCTCAATATAAAGAAGCGAGTAATAAATTTATTCAATTTGGTCCACTTAATATACATGCTCCTATAGATGACCAGCCGGATTTAGGTGGTGTAGTCGAGTTTCATCCTAAAAAAAATCATCAATGTGATAATAAAGTCACTCAAGATTCAGAGACACAGACAGATTCTTCAGACAAACCTGATTCTGACGGTTCTCAAGCAAAAAATAATATATTTATTACCAACATTAATACTGTCAACTCTGACATAAAATTTAATGGTGCCATTAATCCTGAAAACGATGGTACCGATAATATTTTATCTGGACATAAGACATTTAAAGTTGAATATAATGACGGAACAAAATTAAATTTAATTATAAATCCAAAGCTTGTTCCTTCGGGCTCTCTAGGTTGGGTGAAGATAGGTGGCACGTGGCAGCCAGCTAAGCAACCAGATTATGTTCAAACGACAGAGGGCTCAGCATCAGGAAGAGCTCAAAATTACCAAACAGACTCCAATACAAATCAAACAAAGGCCAAAGGTGCTCAACTTCATAATGCCCCCCAAAACTTGACACCTCGCGGTGAGATTAATAAGCAAAGTGGTGTTAAAGACCCAGATGTTATGGGCGATGGTTCTGACGATTTTGTAGAACCAAAAATTATAAATGGGCCAGAAATTAAAGAGGCAATAAAAGTTACTAATTCTTTCGTTGCAGATGAACAGGCTCCTTCTACTACTCGAGCTAACATTATCCGTAACGCGAAAGATGCCAATTCTGACTCAGATGTAGAAGGCAGTACTGCAACTGGAAGCGATAATCCTGTAAAAGAAGGGCAACACAACCCGGAAACACCGTCCTCAGGTTCTCTAGGTTGGAAGCCAATTGCTGAAGGTAAGTGGGGGGCTACTAAGCAACCAGATTATGTTCAAACGACAGAAGGCTCAGCATCAGGAAGAGCTCAAAATTACCAAACAGACTCCAATACAAATCAAACAAAGGCCAAAGGTGCTCAACTTCATAATGCCCCCCAAAACTTGACACCTCGCGGTGAGATTAATAAGCAAAGTGGTGTTAAAGACCCAGATGTTATGGGCGATGGTTCTGACGATTTTGTAGAACCAAAAATTATAAATGGGCCAGAAATTAAAGAGGCAATAAAAGTTACTAATTCTTTCGTTGCAGATGAACAGGCTCCTTCTACTACTCGAGCTAACATTATCCGTAACGCGAAAGATGCCAATTCTGACTCAGATGTAGAAGGCAGTACTGCAACTGGAAGCGATAATCCTGTAAAAGAAGGGCAACACAACCCGGAAACACCGTCCTCAGGTTCTCTAGGTTGGAAGCCAATTGCTGAAGGTAAGTGGGGGGCTACTAAGCAACCAGATTATGTTCAAACGACAGAAGGCTCAGCATCAGGAAGAGCTCAAAATTACCAAGCAGACTCCAATACAAATCAAACAAAGGCCAAAGGTGCTCAACTTCATAATGCCCCCCAAAACTTGACACCTCGCGGTGAGATTAATAAGCAAAGTGGTGTTAAAGACCCAGATGTTATGGGCGATGGCTCTGACGATTTTGTAGAACCAAAAATTATAAATGGGCCAGAAATTAAAGAGGCAATAAAAGTTACTAATTCTTTCGTTGCAGATGAACAGTCTTTCTTAGCTACTCAAGCTAACAATATTGGTGGCCCTTATGTTACCAGTGAATCCAATCATGAAGCTCAAGTCACGAAAAACGATCAGAATGTTACCAAAAATACTGAAACTGACGATTCAAACACCGGTAGCAGATCAAGAAGAGAAAATAGTGACAGTATCAGACAAGTTGCTGGTTGGACGTTTAATGGGGAAGGTTGGACAAAGGATAAAACTGCAGATGGAGGTGCTGTTCTAAGTTTAGGTTCAGCGAGATCTAGTGCAAACCTTGGCAACTATACAGAGGGCCTTTATAAAAATATAAAGTCCTTAAGTGAACACCAATTACGGCACCTGAGCAATTTGCAAGATCGTTTGACAATGCAGGAGAGTGCCAAGTTTCGGCCAATTGGTGCGCATTTTGCTAAAGACATGAACCAAGATAATCTTGTATTCACAAATATATAAAACTGTTAAAAGATAAGTTTGTATATAAAAAAGACTAATTTCAGGATTAGTCTTTTTTTTTCTTTTGAGTTTCAGCCTCTCTGTTCGTTAAAGTAACGGCAGAATAGAAGTGAGGTGTTCCCTTGTACATTGCAATTGAATCAGAAGAAAAATCGATACCAAAAATCACGTTTAAACGTGAACGTGATCGAAGCTCAAATGTTATCAAAAAATCTGAAATACAAGTATTCCACGAAGCTAAAGCACTATTACTGGCACTGGAAGATCAGGTACAAGAATATCAAGAAATTCTCGAACAACAAGTTGTGCAGATGATTGAAGACAAAGAATCCGCACTTAATGAATACGTTGAAAAAGCCTATGACACTGTTATGGAAACTTGGATAAGTCAGCAGGATGAATGGTTTGAGCGAGCTCAATATCAATTTTCAGAGTTGCTTAACGAGCAGGAAAATTACCTTAAGCAAGTGAAAGATGAACTGAAACTATCGGTTGCAAATGCAGTGAATTCTCGATTGACCAAACTGAATCAAAGCGAACACCTGATCGGTCATCTTATCGAAGTATTGCATTCTGAAATTGACGATGAAGCAAAAAAACTATCGGTAGAGCAACATGTACAAGATGATGGTGTGATATTAACCATTGAAGATGAAGACAGCATTATCAGTGTTAATACTTCAAGCATCATTGCGGAACTGAGAGCGAGCTTAGAACAGTTATGATCAAAAGTTTTAAGGGTAAGTCATTACTATTCAATCCGAGTAGTGCCATTATTGCTTTACTGCTACCAACGATTATTCTGGTGACCTTACCAGGCGGAGTGATCGATACCTTTATCTTAGTGAGCTTTATTAGTTCGGCTTTATTACTTGTGATAATGCTAGAAAATGACGATCCTCTCAATGTTACTTTTCTACCTACGGTTGTTTTGTTGTTAACCACATTTCGACTCCTACTGTCTATTGCGACGACCCGAAATATTATAGCCAATGAAGATGTAGGTGATGTGATTGAGACCGTCGGTGAATTTGTTATGGGCGGCAATTTGATCTCCGGTTTACTTATTTTCGTCATCATAACCATCGTTCAGTTTTTGGTCGTAACCAAAGGTGGTGAGCGAGTTGCGGAAGTAGGGGCTCGTTTTTCTCTTGATGCATTACCTGGTAGGCAGATGACAATCGATGGTGACTTGAAAAGTGGTTTGATTACGGGAGAAGAAGCACAAAAATTACGTGCCGATCTCAGTACAGAAAATAAACTATTTGGCTCTTTAGATGGTGCGATGAAGTTCGTTAAAGGGGATTCAATCGCCGGTATCTTGATCAGTTTGGTTAACCTTTTTGGTGGCATTTATGTAGGGATCAATCAATTCGATTTATCTCTGTCGGAGAGCGTAAGCCGATTTTCTGTTTTAACCATTGGTGATGGTCTGGTTTCTCAGATCCCTAGTTTGCTACTTTCAATGGCCTGTGGTGTTTACTTAACTCGAATTAAAGGGGCAGGTGAAGAATCAAGTCCATTTATTGAACAGTTAATGACCCAAATTGGTGTTTTCTGGAAAAGCCTATTAATTATTGGATTGGTGATTCTCTTTCTTGGTATTTCGAACAGTAACTTACTTTATGTATGTGCTCCGTTAGCCTTTTTAAGTGGATTACTCTCTTTATTCCTTTGGCGAAAACAAGGAAAACCTGTTGTGACTGTTGCCTTTGAGTCTAAGGGTTCAGGCGTTTATCAATCACTTAAATTTGTTATTCGCGATTCGAATCATCAATTGGTCATTCAACGTCAACTAGAAATTATTGAGCAGGTATTATGGGGACAATCCCTCGGTGCCCCTGCTATTGATATCAACGATAAACTCGACAGTGATATTGAAGTTTATGTCTCTGATATATGTATCTTCAGTTTCAAAAACGATACATCTGAGCCTCTAGTTGATGTGATGGGAGACGATATCTTTGTGCGTGAACAGGATGAGGTGAGTAATGTTGCATCGATCGTTGGCTACTTTTTAAGAAAACGCTTAGTAGAAAAATATAATCTTCAATATACGAGTAATATTGTTGAGGGCCTGGGCGCACAAAGTGAAGTGATGAAAAATGAAATTGATTCTGCAATTGGACTTAATCGAGTTCACGATGTATTGAAAGAAATGATTCGCTCACCAGAATTCTTCTTAGATAAGATCAGCTTTTTTGAGGCATTGATCTATTGGTCTCGCGTTGAGAGTGAGCCAAAAAACTGGCTGATTCGTATTCGGAGTCAAGCGCGTTATGAAATCACATCTCGTTTGTTAAACAAGCAGGAGAAATTGCATGTGGCACTTCTTGATCCACCTGTAACTGAATTGATCGAAGCTTTTGTGATGGGCGAGGTTGAAGATGTTGAGCGCTTGATCGAAGTACAACAGAATTTGCGTAAAGAGCTGGTTCGTTTAACAACTGAGCACGGATGCAAACCGGTTTTGGTCGTTAATGATAGTGAAATCAACCCTGTCAAATCATTCTTCCAACAGGTAATGTCAACGATTTCAGTCTGTAGTCATGGAGATATTGCTGATCATTCTTATGTCGCTACCTCTGAGCCTCTTCAGGTTTTAAATTAAGGTTGGCCCTAGATGGAGTCTTCAGAACCGAAAAAATACCCTCCGACCGAAAAGAAACTGCGCGATCTTAAAAAGAAAGGACAGTTTCCTAAAACTGAGCTGGCAGAACCCACATTTGAATTACTGGTTTTTGCAATTGTGTTTATCGGTGTCATGTACGTTTTGTTTGAGAATGCAGACTATTGGATGGAAGAAATACTGTATTCCGATGTACGTGTTGGCTACGACCTGATGATTTCTTTGATCGGTATTGTTATTGGTAGCTTGGTGTTGGTCAAAATGATTATGGCAGTCATTAACTGGGTAGTCATCAATAAAAATGTCATCAGTACGGAAGCTCTGGGAGTGAAAATTGAAAAATTACATCCAGTTACTGGTTTTAAAAATATTTTCGGCATTGAGGCGATGTCTCGTTCTTTGCGTAAAGTTCTGGAGCTAACTTTTCTTCTGTTTCTACTTAAATATATTTCTGATGTTGCAGGAACTGAACTCCATACCCTTAAAGAAATTAACAATCGCAGTTTTTTTATATATAACCTCTTGTTTTACGTGTTATTAGTGACTCTTATGTTTTTTGTTTATGGCGTGAGTGTTGGTTGTGTGGATTTCTTAGTTGAAAAATATCACTTTGAGAAAAAAAATCGCATGACGTTTACCGAAATGAAAAATGAAATGAAAGAGACGGAAGGTTCGCCTGAAGTTAAATCAGAGCGAAAGCGGTTAATGCGAGAGGTAATGGAAGCTCCGATTACGAAAGGAAGAAAACCAACTTTTGCATTGGCGAATCCAACTCATATTTTGATTCCCATTTGTTATGAACGTGATATTGATAAAGCACCTGTAGTGTTGAAAATATCTACAGACTCACTTGCTCAAGAGGAAAAAGTGCGTCTGAAAAGAATGAAAGTACCAATCATTGAACATAAACCTTTAGCCCGAGCCTTCTATCATAAAATGAAACATGGTGAAGACTTTATACCCAAAGAGTTTTATCAAGAAGTTGCTATGATTATATCTGCCTTGAAAAAGTATCAAAAAAATGAACAAGATAAAAAAAATTAGTCTCTCTTTAGCTTTTCTAGTGACGCTTTCTGCTTGCAGTAATCAAATCCGAGATGACAATGTGATCCTCGACTACGACTGGCAGCCTGATGTGTATAATTTGGTCATCGCAGAAGTTGCAGATGCTGATAATATGGAATTTTGGGTTCGCCAAGAGCCTGAATATTCTGATGGTTCACCTCACTATAAGGCTTGTGTTGAAATCGCCCAGCCGACAGAGAGAAACCGATTCTACATTGCCAATCTGAATACTTATGGCCTGACAGAAGTTAAAAATTGCAACAAGGATTATTTGGCAAGAACTAACATTATTAATCCTAATCAAAGTAAAGCTTATGATATTGATTCATGGAAAGCAAAAGCATTTACTGATCAGAAGTGGTACACGTCTTTCGGTATAAGTAAGAGCATTACCAATGATTCAAGTTTGATGCTTAAGTTTGAAGATTTATTCTTTGTGAATGAAACTCGTCTCACCAGTCGTGCTCAGAATACCTTAATTACGTTGATCACAGAGCTGCAAAAATGGCCGATCGAACAAGTGACGGTATATGGCATCGCCGATTCATCAGGCAATTACCCGATGAATCGCAAATTAGCAGATCAAAGAGCGAAAGTAACACGCAACTTTTTAATAGAGGAAGGACTAAGAAACGTCCCAATTGTTATTAGAGGAAGTGTTGAAAATGGCCGAAAAACGAAACAACAACGAGTGACTCAGCGACGTTTTATGATAGAGGTTAAATTAAAAACAATATGACAAATAGAAAGTTTTACCTGTTGATTAATGAATTTACTCAATTGAGTAATGCAGGAAGCCTGCAACTTGCTGGTGATAGTGCATTGGTTTGTCGATTTGATCAGTGTTCGGTTAGAGTTGAGAATGGTGAGCGCCTAGGGCTAAAAGGTCAAATATTGCTTATCACTAAGCTGGATACGTCGTCATTAGATGCAATTCAGGCTCTTAAACTGAACACGGATTTCAAACTTACTGCGGATGGGTATATTGCCCAAATAAATGAGGGAGAATATGAGTATATTCGTCACGTTTTATTACCAGAACATCCTCAAGAATTACTTCGTTTATTGAATGAGTTTGTAGTTCAAACCACTTTTTTACATGATGAGATAGAGTAATATGTGGTTGATTGAGTTTGTTGATGGCCACTTGCATGGTGTCTCTATTCCGTTACAGAATACTTTCTGCCTGACAGGCAACAAGGAAGTTACAAAGGAAAATCAACTTTCGGTTCCGGAATATTTACCTAGTAATGCTGGATTAGATTTTGCAGTTGAAAACCAAGTTTGTATAGTAAAAGGCCTGCTTCGTGGCGATAAACCGAAAAAGCTGGTTGCTAACCGAATCTATACCTTTAAAGGGTTACGCTTTTTCTTATTCCAAGAGGGCAACAGATCACCACGGCTTCGTCGTTTACGATCTATCCAATATGCACCTATATTAGCTCTAAGTTTATTATTGAACATAGGGCTGGTTTATGGTGGCTTTACTTTTCTTCAAAGTCAGCAGCAGGCTTCGCTTGGAGGATATCTGAAGCAATTAAATACTGGTTTTATCAAAGATGGAAAACTTCATATTTTTGATAAATCTATATTGCAACAGCTTCCAGATTATTGGCGAGATAACCTTCAATTAATTGAATCTGATCAATACCTTCGGACTACTCAGTTTGATATCGATCTCGTTTCTTCTTATTCAGGCAAGCATATAAAAGGAAAGTTAGTTGCTCAAGAAGATAGAGATAAAATTTATATCGATACCTACGAAGAAGATAATCAAATTATGCGTTTGTTTGGTGAACGTGGATTAATGTTCAGTCAACAAAATGGATATTGGTTTGTTTCTGATTATGCTGAAGCAGCGCAAACGCTTAATAGAGCGGGATTAGGTTCATTAGTTAAGCAACTAAGATCAAATGATACTAGGTCAGAAAACATTCCAACAAGTGAGTTTCCTTATTCCATTTTTTATTCGACCACATCCGGTCGTTATATTTATGATCAACAAGGACGTTATTGGGAAGGTAGTACTGTCCCTCACCTTGGTGTCATTCAATCAATATCACGAGATAAAGTTATTTTTAAAGATAATCAAAATACCCGTGTATATTTTATTAATCGATAATAGGAAGATATAATGTCTCAGTCTACTAATATAATGACTAACCCAATACTTGATGGCAAAAGTGCCTGCCTTGATATGTCAGAGTACTCACCTTCCCAAATAATGAAGGTAGATAATTACATTAAAGAAAAACTAAAAAATAGTGAAGTGCTTAAAAGTGCAGTAAAGGAAGCCCCAGAAACTGCACGTAAAGAACTCTTTACCCCAGGGCTTAAAGACCCTTTATTTCTTGTTGAAGAGTTGTTGGATAAGTACTTTGCAGCTCAAAACCAAGCTGCAGAGGATATAGCTAATATTATACAGAGAAATTCGAAAGCGATTGCTGAAATAAATAAATTATGGAGCCTTATTAAAGGTGATATGCTTCCTAATCTTGATCCTAATAAACAAGATGATTATGAACCTATTGGGCATGAAGATATTATAGGAAAAATAAATGCTGAAATTGCTAAATTAGGTGTTGATGAAAAAACTATATGGGATGTCGCTAACAAGGGCAATAAAGTTAATGAGCTTACCTACGGTCAGTTACAGGAATTTAGCACACGAATTACTTCATTTTGCGATAAAATCAAAGTAGACCTTGATACAAGAGAGCAAGAATTTAGCAATAAGATGACGACCATTACATCAATTCAAGAAGAGATTCGTGATCTTCACCGTTTCATGGTCTCAATGGCACAGAGGTAATTGATGAAGATTGCAGTCGATGTTGTCGTTGGACATACTACAATGACATTAGAAGAATTAAATCAATTACATAAAGGTCAGATTAAACCTCTGTCAGACTTTGTCCAATCTGAAGTCATGCTGAAAAGTGGAAATGAGCTTATTGCGACAGGAACACTTGTTAAAATTGATGATCAGTTTTGCGTTTCAGTTGATAATATAAACAAAGAAAAATAATTCTTGTGAATAATGGCCAAAAAAAAATAAATGTGAAAAATTATTTTTTGGCCATTTGATTTTTTTTTATATTATTCTTGATTTTTTTTAACCGTTTTTTCATTTCGTTTCATTGCTTTTGTCAATAATTAGTACATAATTTTTTATTATTATATCTTCTCTATTTTAAGGATTGAGCACATGGCCTTATGTCTATTGAAGTCGCCTTTTAAAGCCGCCGCTCTCTTTATTATGAAGTTAAATATCTATTTTAATGAGTTATTTGACTTACCAGGAGATGTTAACAGAAATAACAAAGCAACATAAATCATTGAATGCAGGGGTGAATTGTGGAAAGAAATTACGTATTGGGAAATCAGGTGATTTTTGACGTTCTAAAGCGTGAGATCGTAGCCTCCGACCATGTTGTTAATCTGGGTGGACGTGAAGCTGCAATATTAAAGCTACTTTGTGAACGAAGTAACCATATCCTGAGCAAAGATGAAATCCATGAACAGGTGTGGGGACGTGTCCTTGTTAGTGAAACATCTCTTACCAAAGCAATTTCAAATTTACGTAAGTCACTAACACTTTTCAATGAACTGGCTTGTGAGATAAAAACAGTACCTAAAGAAGGCTATATGTTGATTCTAGATGGAGAATTTACCGATCAACTTTCGTCTGAAGAAATCCCGACATTAGCTATTAAAAGCATTGTAAGCAGTACTAAAAGTACAATTCATCCTTCCTATATTAGTGCGAAAAATGAAGCGATCAGTGCTTCTGTTAAAGGGAGTTTTTGGTTTACCATGCTTTTTTCAGCAGCTTTATTAGCCTCGATTATTACGATCAGTATTATGCTATTTTTAAAATAGTAATATTAACTTCTTATACATGTCATGTTGATTCTGAGTCCAACTAGATGCGTCAAAAATGGAAAAAAGATGGAAAACTCAGTCATGTTAAAAATCATGGATTTTCACTTTTTCATTATGTGTAAATAAGCTAAATTTCAAAAGATTCTTCTTAAATATTAATATGAGGTGAGATTATGCCAGCAGGTGGATCAACTAAACCAGCGGGACAACCAGTTACGGTAAATGATGATGGTGAAGTAACAACAAACGAAGTGTCAGATATTTTCGAGGCACAAATAAGTGCAGCTGATGCCGATATAGAAAAGTGGCTAAAAGACAACTCGGATGCTAATGGTGGAATGAGCACTACAGATGCAGTAACTCTTCAACAAAAAATGGCAAACCAGAGTATTATTGTGCAAACCGGAACAAGCACTTTAAAAGGTATTAAAGACTCAATACTTGCTGCGGTAAGAAATATTTAATAATCTAGGGCTGATTACTCAGCCCATGTTTTTACGAATTAAAGTACTTTTATGATTGAGTTGCTTAGTCCAAGTAATCCGTTTTCTGGTGCAAATCTAGTTATAATTCTAGTCCTCGTTTTACTTTCAACCGTATTTTTTATCTGTTTTTCTGGATTTGTAAAATATAATATAGTTCTTAATATTATAAAAAATGCAGTTGGGACACAACAAATACCACCGACCATCGTCGTGAATTTGCTCGCTGCACTCATGGCTCTTAATAGCATTTGGCCTGATATTAAACCGGGTATTGAGAGGGTAAAACCCTACTTTTCACAGCAGCAAGAGACTTTATCGTTACCGCTTGATTTGACGCCTGAAAAAGAATTACCTGAAAATATCACAATGTATTATTTGGCTAGTAATATCTTTGATTTTTTCCCAGAATTACTTGAACGCGCAGTGGAAAAAACCAATAAACTGACTAGTATGATCGATATACCGATTAACTTTGATGAAGAAAATGATAAATTCAAATACTTTTTAGGTAATCTGATTTTTGATTTATACAAAGGCTTTGAGTTGGGGTTAAAACTATATATGGTCTTTGTTAGTATTGACTTTCTTATTGCTGTTGTGCTGAGTGGTGTTGGTATGACGATGTTATCACCTACGGTTATTTCTACTCCAGTTAAATTAGCTGTATTCTACTTTTCGGATAGTTGGACACTATTGTTTAGGGCGCTTGGTTAGTATGGAAAATTTATTGTTTCCTGATTGGCTACTCTTTGCAGGTTTCTTCTTTTTCTTGAAAATTTACAATCCGACAAGGCTATATTTAGATAATGTTACCTGTCTTGCAATATCGATAGCGTTTGCGATATTTATTGATGTAGAGCAATTAACACAGCTTCCTACGTTTGGTTGGGTGTTGTCTATTCTAATTTTTGCTTTTATTTCATCTGTTCCTTACTGGCTTAGTGGAACGGTAGGCAGTGTTATTCAACAGCTACTTTTGCTTAATGAGCAGTCAGTACAAGATAAACGTTTTACTGATGAATCGGAAGCATTAGCAAAGATCAGCAGTTTGACTTTCTTAATTTATGCACTGCAGGATGGTTTGCTGTTTAGGCCTATTATTGATTCTATCTCTTACAGTGGAGATTCAACTTTAGATTTCGAACAGTTTTTTTTCCTTATTACAGATAGCCTTACGATGATGGTTGTTGTTTCAGGTAAATACATAATTATTTTGCTAGCAATAACAATTTGTTGTGGTTATGTTGATCTTTTCTTCAAAAAGGCATCGCTATCGCTTTTTGTAACACCAAATATAAAGGCGATAGTTGTAATTATTCTATTAAACCTCTGGTTTTTACATGACCAGTTTTATGTTTTTAAACAAATGATGACAAAGGTAGGTTATGACTAGAATTGATATGAGCCACTCCCTTTTAACAACTGAACATTCATCGGTAAAATCTGATTTTGAGTTAACAGCTGAAAAAATAGAGAAAAACAATCAATATTTGAGTGAGTTTTCAAATGTAAATGAAGACAATCCTCCTTCTGATGAAGTGGTTTCTGAGTTGATTCTTTCAGAGCAAGATACCATTAATGTTATTATCAGTGGTGCAATAATGAATGAGGTAATTCAAAGAATGAAGTTAGATCAACAACGCTTAAAAGAGATATTTAATGAAATATAAATTATTAGTTTTTTTATTGTTTTTCTCTGCCCTAACTCAAGCGGAGGTCTTCATTAAACAGCAAGGTATAAATTTACAAGGTGCCCTTAAAGCCATTGCAAAAGACATGCAAGTTAAATTGTCCGAGGATTTTGATAGTGCTACAGAACGTCAACTAATCACTCAAACTTTATCAGGTGATGGGCCTAATTTATTAAGAAAATTGTCTGAAGTCTATGATTTTGATTGGTATGTGTATGGTGGGACCCTGACAGTGCAGTCAGGTCAGGCTTATATAAATTATGTTTTTAAGCCTCGTAATATTGCCCCTAAAACATTGCTCAAAGAACTGAAACAAAACTTTAAGACAAACATGACGACAAAAGTAAAGTTGGTTGAGCGCGGCAATTCTATTTTATTGTCCGGTACACGTCAGTTTGTCAATGATGCCGTGGGTTATGCAACCATGGTTGATAAAAATCAATTTCTGGAAAATGGTAACAATCTTGAACTAGCAAGAATTAATTTCCATTATCTTTCTGTTTTCGATCGTCAGATCGCGACTTTTGATGGTAATGTTTTATTTCCGGGGGCGGTCACTCTAATTTCATCTGCAATCTTAAACCTTGGACAATTTCAAAATGTTAGTGACGATGAAGTTCTGCAAAAAGCCTATAAAGTGAAATTAAGTAATGGGGATAAGCAGCAACTTGACGAGCAAGATGATACGTCTAAAGTGCAACCATTACCAGGTTCTAATGCGATTCTTATTCGTGGTACTCCCGAAGAAGTAAGGTTGGCAAAACGAATTGCCGCTCTAATTGATATTAAGCGTCAACAATTATTATTTTCACTCAAAGTCTATGATATTGCTGTAACAAGAACTGAGAATTTAGGTATTGACAGTGCTTGGCTAAATGGCAGTCGTGGTGTTTATGATGTTGTGGTTCCCCCTTTTATGGAGACCATAGATTTCTTACAAAACTTTCAGGCGCTGTCTTCTAATGGTTTAGCCCGTGGGGTTTATGAAACCAATTTGCTTATTCTCGAAAACCAGCAAGGAAAATTTGGTAAAAAGGATACCGCAACCATTACTTTGATTTCTGATAAGGAAGTGAAGACACAGGAAATCTCTGCCGATAATAGTCTTTATGTTACTGGTCGACTACTTCCTTCTGGTGATGTACAAGCCAAAATTGAATATGTCGAAGAGTCCTTAAATGATAGCGGTGATGGAGATGGAAATAATTCTCAACCGCCAAGGGTAAGTTCCCAATCATTGCAGTCTGAAGTTTATATCCGCCCTCAGCAAACGGTTATTCTTGGTGGTTTTGATAATACCATCACTCAAAAAACAGAATCCGGTGTTCCAATACTTTCTAGTATTCCACTTTTAGGTGAGCTTTTTAAAAGCACTAACGAAAGTAAGCAAAAGTATAAACGTTATGTATCAATCTCTTTCAAGGTGATTGACTAATGTTAACGCATTTTTTTAAGGTCAAAGAGTCTTACCAAGATACGATAATTTGTCAGGTTTCTATTGACACTTTCGTTGGACAAGAGTGCTTTATCCACACGGTCACGGGTGAACGCATTCGCGGTGAAGTAATGAAAATTGCTGGATCTAGAGTCGAAATTAAGCTCTTGCAACCTGGATCTGTTCAACGCGGTGGCCGAGTAGAAATTACGCCGCGTCGTTTTTGCTTTCCTCTAAATGAGGATGCTTTAGTCGGTAAAGTTATTAATTGCTATGGCGAATCCATTTATGGTGAGAGTTATCTTGAGCAGGATGGCCAATTTCACGATTTACCTATTGCAGTAGAGCCGATTCCTCTTCACGTTCGTGCTCCGATTGAAACCGTTTTTCCAACCAAACTTAAGATTATCGACGGCCTTTTTACCATTGGAGAAGGACAACGTTTAGGTTTATTCGCTCCCGCCGGGGCAGGTAAGACAACGACCGTTTCTATTATGGCTAATAACATGGATGCTGATGTGGTTATTTTTGCCATGATTGGAGAACGTGCTCGTGAAGTGGTGGAGTTTCTTGAAGGGGAAATCGGTCCTGAAGTGATCCAGAAGTCCATTACCATTGTATCCACTTCAGAAGCGAATCCTTTAGAGAAGGTACGCTCAGGTTTGGTCGCTGTTTCCCTTGCCCGGCATTATATGGAACAGGGTAAAAAAGTGGTGTTGTATTTTGACTCACTCACTCGTTTTGCTCGCGCTCAAGCTATGTTAGATAACACGCCCATCCAAGGTGGAATACCCATTGGTGTTTCATTGGCGCTATCTCGCCTAGTTGAAAGTTGTGGTAATTCGATTCATGGCTCAGTCACCGGAATCTTTACCGTTCTCATCGAAAAAGAGATCGATGATGACCCCATCGCACATGAAGTTAAATCCTTGATTGATGGTCACTTAGTTTATTCTACGACCATTGCTTCAACAGGCCGTTACCCTGCGATCGATGTATTAAAAAGCAAAAGTCGATTACAAAATAAAGTGCAGAACAAATACTACGTAGAGCTTTCAGAGCGAATAAAAGACATGGTGTATCGTTATTTCAATGTTGAATTGTTGATTCGAGTAGGAGAATACGAAAAAGGGAATGATTTAGACACCGATGAGGCCATTGATCGTTACCCCCACATTATGTCTTTCTTAAAACAAGGGTTTGATGGAGTGGAGTATGAGGAAACCCTCCAAGAAATGGAAGGAATTTGGTCAGCTTATTGATATTGTCGATATTCGTATCGGCAAGAAACAGAGAAGACTCGTTACTCTTCGAAAGCAGTATCAGGATTTATTAGATGTCATTGAAGATAAATGGCATCAAATTGAACGACAACAGCAGTATTTAAAAAGTATCAATGTCGTAAACGAACCCAATGCTTTAAGTCGGCTGTTTATGCGCCGAGAAAGCACTAAATCGGCGATAGAGTCTCTTTTTTTTGATGCTTCTATAAAACAACAAGATGCACAAGAATTGGCTTCGCAAATCACAGAAGTGGAAGCTGAAAAGCGAAGATTAGAAAAACGAAAAGATGCGCTTGCTGAGCTTCGTGAACAGATGAGGTATGAAAAGTCATGATGAATGAATTAATAGCCATCACTAGCCGTTCTACGGTGAGTTGTGATGAGGAGTTTGAGCTAGACCCACACTTTAATGAAGTGAGTAATTCTGATTTAGATAAGTTTTTTCAATTTGATCAACAAGAATTAGAAACCGAAGCGGATGTTCCTGCATTCAAGGAAATACCTCGTAATAGTGAGCTGAATATACTTCCTCTTGCTGCTTTTAACCAAGCAGTTAAACGTGAACAGCATGCACCGTTGACCACAAAGACTGTTTTGGTTGAAGCATTGACGGGACAGAAAAACGTCAATAGGAAGCATCAGGGCCTAGAGCTATCGGGTATTGGCTATGACAAACTTACTTTAAATAAAGTCACTCTACAAAATGTCAGATTACCACGTTCTCGCTTGCATACATCGTTAAACACGATGCCTGTTGAGGCGAAGTTAAATCACTTGTTGGGTAATGCTCCAATGACTGTTAATACACTTCCTCAACAAGACGTGACCAATCAAGTTGCTGTGAAGAAAGGCCATCTTACTCATGAATTAAATGGTCGTCTCGGGATGGCAACTGTTCAACCCAAGACTTCGCTTATCAATGGCTCCGGCAAGAGAAGTGTCATGAATGCAAAACCGTTAAGCTCGGCAGCAAACATGGCTGAACACGTCATCCCACCTTTGACTAAAAACTTAGCAAAAAGTAATAGTCTACTGCCGAAGAAAAATACCAGAGCATCAAATGAGGCTGAACGTGTCGCTTCACCTTTGGCTAAAAATGAAGTACAGAGTAATAGTCTACTGACGAAGAATAATACCAGTGCATCAAATGTGGCTGAACGTGTTGCTTCATCTTTGACTCTAAATAAAACCCATTTGCTTCATTCACAGACACTCAGTCGTAATGGTGTCAACAAGGCTGAGAGTAAGATGGCAGAGACGGTGCCGCAGACTAGATTGCCTAAGATGGAAAGTGTTTCAAATCAGGTGCATAGTTCAGTCAATAGTCTTACCAGTATTACGGAGCGTTCATCTTCAGAAGTTAGAAATATCCCTCTTTCTTCTATAAATATGTTTACAGAGGCATCAAAAGTTACGATTGAAAGAGGGCTGACAGTACCTTCTACTGTTGCATTACAAACCCTGATACCTGTCGCGGGAATGGCGCGCACAAATTACGATTTGGCTCCAGAAATGTTCTGGCAATATCCACAAATGAACAGCTATCGAGTTCTGTTTCGCAACAAATACTACCTGTTTGAATTTGTAGAGCATCAGATGACTAATTTTATGGAGGAGTACAATGACCGTACTTGATGTGACGGCTGCCTGCTTAACTATTGTAAAGGATGCGATCATTATCTTTTCCGTGAGCTTTGTAATAACAGGTGTGGTGGTTGGCCTACTTCAGACGGTGTTTAGCGTCCAAGATCCTGGGTTGCCTATGGCAGCAAAGTTAGTGGTGTTTATCATTTTGCTGACTCAGGTTGGCGGAAGTATTTATGATCAATTTCACTTACTGTTCCAGCAGTTATAACAATAAGTTATGCCCAAGTAACCTCGCTCTGAATCGAGCATCTTGAGTTCATTTGGGTACATTAAAAATTACAATTAAAACATAATTAAAATCAAGAAAGTCCATAGGAGTTAATGTTGAAAAAGCTACGAGAAATCGCGTACAAAACCTTGGTAGAAAATTTAGGTGTCCCCGCAAACATGCTGTCAAGAATCGAAGGTGATCAGCCTATCGCGATTGAATTGGTCGGTGGCGAGGAAATTTTTATTTCGTTGAATGAAAAGAGTATTCAAGCATTTGTTGAGATTCCTTTACGTGATCGACGTGTTCTATCTCTTAAAGCAGCAAAACTCATGGATTTACTGGTATCGGATGAGCAAGTATTTATGAATACCACAAAAGATAAGCTGATTATGCTGTCTGAGTGGGAAGTAAATATAGCAACTGTTGAAAGGCAGCTCGCTGATAAGTTGATGTTATTTAATAAAGCAGTACATTGCATCAAATCTTAAGCGACAATTTGAGTTGCCTAAAATTTTATCAGTATGAAAACGACCTTGTTTTATTGGCTCGATTGACGGTGATCATCGTTAGATTGGGTATCAGGGTCGTCTCCTTGGATGGGCGTATCTTCTGTTATTGTTACAGATGCATTTCTTTCTTTTTCCCTATCTTTCCCCTTTGTCTTCCCTTATTACACGCTGCAGCACTTAGGGCGTCTCAAACTCTACCTTTTTCTTGTGACAACATGCATGAATTCGCTCATACAATTTTCTTTAGTGCTTTGCACTATCAAAACTGATTATTAAAAAGGAAATGTCTGTCGATAGTGGCAGTCATGAAGCATGGTTAGTAAGAAAAAATAGCCTTATCAGCTCGTTGTTTGTCAGATAACGCCTAAACTTTATAAGGCAAGAAAACAGATGAATGTCTGGAATATCACAATGTTAATGTATTTGTTCTGTTTACTTGGCGGCTTTTTCATAGAGGCTGGGCCTCATTGAGAGGGTCAGTTTCTTATTGTCATTGTCTTAAAGTGTAAGATTATTTAAAGGATTATTATGCTCACATTGAAAGGGTTAGCTTATACATCTATTTTGGGTTTAATGCTGTCTGGTCATGCCATGGCCAACTATGGTCGTTTCTCAGCACACCATGATAATTACTTGCTCCCTGCTTATTGGGAGTCAGATGTGAATCAAAATCGGTTTAAACCACTAAACCCAAATGGTCACGCCGCAAAAGATTTATTTGTTCAATTTCAACTGAGCATGAAATACAAATTATTATCGAGTGGGCCACATGGCTTATTCGTTGCGTATACTCAGCGTTCTAACTGGGAGGCGTATGATGATTCTGCATACTTTCGTGATAATCAATATAACCCAGAAATCTTCTATCGTTGGGACAACCTACGTTGGCAGTGGTCTTTTGGGTTTGAGCATCAGTCTAATGGAGCGGGTGGTCAGGTAGAGGTGAGTTGGAACCGACTCTATATGGATGTTCAGTGGCAATTACGCTCTGGCTTTATTCGCTTCAAACCTTGGATTGATGTCGGTGATAATAAATATAACCCGGATATTGTTGACTTCCTTGGTCATGGAGAAATTCAGCTTGGTTGGCGCCCTGATAGCAACAGTATTATCAAGCTGACCGCGGGTAATATTTTGACTAAGGATTGGCAGAATGGCTTTTATCGTATGTCGTGGGACTTCCCTGTTTACCAAGGCTTACGTGGTTATATGAAAGTAGAAACAGGTTACGGTTTAACCATATCAAATTATAACTTTGATGAAACGGCAGCGGGCATCGGTTTCGCCTTTGACTTCTAATACCTTAATGCTAAGTCTATATACCCAGGCACCCTCAGGTTACTTGGGTATGTTTAGCCAAATTTGCGTTGATATCTTGGCAGCATAGACTCGTTACCTACTATTCCTCCTTGATGGATATAGAGTAGGGTCTTATGGCGATTTGTTTCCAACCAAGGTTTTAGGCATAGCCACATATAAGGGTCATAAAGCAGATCGAACTCGACTTGTGTTTGCTTGTATAGTTCAGACCAGACCGTGTAATCACTTTGATATAAGCGGCCAAAATGATGCTTTGTTCGTACAGATAGGATGGTTGGGTGATGGGTTGTTTCTAAAAGATTGAATTGCTCGGTAAGGTACGCATCTCCTCCAACACAAGCACAAGTCAGTACTTCAATACCATGGGGTTGAAGATATTTACTTAAATATAATGATGTTGTTCCTGTTCCTGACGGTAAGGCTATGACCAAAGAAGAGGAGGGAATGTGCTGTTGGGCTGACCAATTTAAGATTTCTAGCGCAAGTTGTTTGATACCTTGCTCAGACATACTCGAGTATCCACCCTCGGGTACGAATAATACGGAATCATCGTTTTCTTTTATTCCCTCTACGTAATTTTTTGGGTGGAGGTCAACTTGAAGACTGTGTAAGGAAATGATGTCCATACCGAGCTCAAGTGCAGCTCGATAGTTACCAATAGGGTTGTGTTTTAACCAGTTAGGGATTTGTTGTACATAATATTCAAATTTCCAGCTTTTTAGCCGTGCAAGCGCAGCGAGTGAATACATTGCATTCGATTGAGCTGAGCCATAGCTAACCAAGGTGTTTATTCCTAGAGGAGGCGTTTCCAGCAAAGACATGAACTTACGTGCTTTATTACCGGAAAAATGAGCATGTAGGAGATCGTCTCGTTTGAGGAAAAAGGGCTGTCCATTGAACTGGTGCTGGGTTACTGGGCTGTCACTTAGAGTCATCAATTGATTACGCGCTTTATGGAGCGGCCTTATAGAGAAAAAGCGACACAGTGTAGCGTGATATGAAGACCAAAATCTAGAAAATTACGATTGAAGAGACGATTTATGACAAGTGATGTTGACTTATTTTTCTTGCCTATTTATTTGTCTTAGATCATTAAAAGTCGCTTTTCTATTCCGGTCATGAAATCTTGATGTGTCGCCTATATTGATGATTTAACCCTCATTTTTTCGTGATTAAAATCTAATTTTCACTCCCTATATTCTACTTTATCTCTCGCTTTTAGGTGTTTTTTATCTCTGATATTAAAATATTAAACAGGATATCATATTGATTGATCGGTGACTAAGCAGTAGATTCAGGCCGTAAAGTTTCATTTTTGGCCCTGAAAATATGGCCTATGAATGGGTATCAATAGGAGATTCTCATGAACGTTTCATTTATTGGGTTGGCGGTACTGTTCTTTGGGTTTTATGCATTGCTTGCAAATTTCAAAAAACAAAAGAAAAGCTTTAATTTTCGTGTTCTGAGTGCCTTGGCTGCAGGGCTATTATTTGGCGGAATTATTCAGCTTGTATTTGGTGTCGGTAGTTCAGAGACAGCAGGCTTTGAAGCACTGATTTCGGTATTTGGTAAAGGTTACATCAAGTTACTGCAAATGATCGTTATACCACTTGTATTTGTTGCGATGATCTCATCGATCATGAATGTACAAGGTGGTGGTGCACTATCGCGTATTGCGCCCAAAATTATCGGCGTATTATTGGTGACTTGTGCGGTATCTGCGGGTATTGGTATTGCCAGTATTTATCTGTTTGGTATTGATGCTAATGCTTTAGTCAGCACTATCGGCTCTAATAGTGCCATTGAAGCACGTGGTGATACTTTAATCGCAACTCAGGATGCCATGACCAATAGTGGATTCACTGGCATGGTGTTGGCGATAATACCAACCAATATTTTCGATATGCTAACAGGGTCGGAAAGAACGTCTACGCTATCAACGGTCTTATTTGGCATGTTCCTTGGTTACAGCATTTTACAAGTAAGAAATCGTAAGCCAGAGAAGGTGCAGAACTTTGTTGATTTCATCAATTCCGCGAAAGAAGTGGTGCTGTCTATGGTTCGAGAGATCCTTAAGTTAACACCTTATGGCGTGTTTGCTTTGATGACAACTTTTATGATGACCAATGACTTGTTTGCACTTGCTGAAATGGGACGTTTTTTAGTGGCAAGTTATGCTGCTATTGGTGTTATGTTTGCTATTCACTTCGTTATGGTGTCGATGTTTGGCCTTTCCCCAACTAAGTTTATGAGAAAGATCTGGCCTGTTTTGGTGTTTGGTTTTGGTTCTCGTTCGAGTATGGCAGCGATACCACTCAATGTAGAAACGCAGGTTCAACGCTTGGGAGTGGATGAAGAGACAGCGAATATGTCAGCCACGTTTGGTACCAGCATTGGACAGAATGGTTGTGCCGGAATTTATCCTGCAATGCTTGCGATTATGGCTGCTCAAGTGATGGGAATGCCTGTTGACTTTAGCTTTATTGCACAGTTGGTTGTGGTGATTACCATTGCTTCATTTGGTATTGCTGGTGTTGGCGGAGGGGCGACGTTTGCTGCGGTTGCTGTACTGACTATCATGGGGTTAGATATCACTGTGGTTGCGATTTTGGTTTCTATCGAAGCATTAATTGATATGGCGCGTACTGCACTTAATATCTCAGGCTCTATGCTATCAGGAGTGGTGACATCCAAGAAAAATGGCTCACTGAACTTGGAACAATACAATGCTGATATTGAGGTGACTAAAGCAAAAGAAGCGACCGTTTAGGGCGGCTCTAGCAAGTTAAAACATGTATACCCAAGCTTATAAAAGCCATCGGGTTTCAAAAACCGCGTAACCGATTGTGTTACGCGGTGATGATAAAAATAAGTCAAATTAGGTTGGAAATATGAAAGTCGTTGTTGTTGGTGGAAGTGCTGCAGGTATGAGCTTTGCGGCAAAATATAAGCGTAATCAGCCTTCGGATGATGTGATTGTTTTGGATCGTCGCGATTATATTTCTTTTGGTGCGTGTGGGTTGCCTTATTTCGCTGGTGGTATGTTCGATGATACTGAAAGGATGATCTCTCGCACGCCAGAGCAAGCGAATCAGTCGGGCTTGGATGTTCGTATTGAAACTGAAATGTTGGCATTGGACCGTCAAAATAAGTGCATTACTCTTCGTAAAGATAATCAAGTGAGTGAGTTGTTTTATGACGTTTTGGTTATCGCTACAGGGGCGACGCCCATTATTCCGTTTTTTGGTGAATTTAAACCTGATAATGTTTTTACGCTCACCAGCTTATCTGATGGATTAGCGCTGAAAACAGCACTGAGTGATCCAGAGAATCAGCGTATTTGTGTGATTGGTGGCGGTTTTATTGGTCTTGAGGTATTTGATGCTGCTCATGGGTTGGGAAAGCAAGTGACCATTATTGAGCGTGAGCATCACTTAATGAGTAAACAGTTCAGCCCTGAAATGATCGAAGAAGTGGAGAGTGCAATCAGAGAGAGCGGGGCAGATCTCAAAACTGGCTGTCGTGTCACTACTATTCGTGATGGCGAACAAGGAGGTTACTTGATCATGACCGACCAAGGTGAAATACAAGCCGACGTTGTGGTTTTGTCATTAGGCTTTCAACCAAATACTGGTGCTTTTAATTTGGCGAAAGCCCCTAATGGAGCCTTGTTAGTTGATGAGTTTGGCACAACCGACGATCCGCATATTTTGGCTGTGGGTGATTGTGCCGTGGTGCACCATTTAGCGCTTGGTCAGTCCGTTTATGTTCCTCTTGCAACAACAGCCAATAAGCAAGCACGAATGATCGCGGACAAGCTAGCAGGAAAAGACACTTATATGGCCGGTTTCTTGGGCTCATCGTGTTTGAAGGTGTTGGATTATGAGTTAGCATGCACTGGTATTTCTGAAAGATTGGCACAAGAGCATCATTTAAAGGTCAAAGCCTCTTCTATCTCAGACAAAAACCAAACGGATTACTATCCAGGGCAAGAAGACATCAAAATCAAGCTAGTTTATCACCCAGACAGTCATGTGCTATTGGGAGGCGAAATCGTTGGTAAGAAAGGGGCAGTTGGACGAATTAATGCACTGGCGGTTGCCATCACGGCGAAAATGACCACACAACAATTAGGCTATTTGGACTTCTGTTATGCACCGCCTTTTGCCCGTACTTGGGATGCGCTTAATGTTGCTGGTAATGTTGCGAAGTAAAATGAGAGGGAGCGTTTGCCTTTGGTTAGTATGTTATTGAATCAAGCATCTTGAGGTCATTTGGGTATATTCATATAAAGAAAGTTTTATTCTATAACATTCCTTTTCAGTTCTTTTCATACCCCTATTTCTGATAGTAATATCATTTGATTGAGGCGGGAAAATTAAATCATTATCGTTAATTGATAGATACCCAAGCACCTTAAGGTCACTTGGGTATATCCGCTTCGTCTATTTGGGACAGAGAGAACTATGTTACTAGGGGAAGAAGTTATGCTATTAGAACAGAGCAAGCTATGTTAGAGATTCGAGCGATAACACCAAATATCGGTGCTTATGTTGATGGTATCGATTTAACGCAAAGTAGCGCTAGAGAGCTGGATGCTTTGTATCAAGCATTTTTAGAATATCAGGTAATCTTTGTCGATGCTGAATCTCTCTCAGCAGAACACCATTTACGTCTTGCAGAACGATTTGGTCAGCTCGAACCACCGCACCCTTTCTTTCCGAATGTTCCGGATGCTCCGCAAATCAGTGTGATTGAAACCATTCCGGGTCATGCACCAGTAGAAAGCCAATGGCATACCGATCTCACTTGGCGAAGTGAACCTTCAAAAGGATCGCTGTTACATGCCCAACACATACCCGATGTAGGTGGTGACACGATATGGTGTTCTATGACGGCCGTGTTTGAATCACTAGACAAAGTGACTCAAGATAAGCTCAGAAAGCTAAGGGCAGTACACTCTTTAGTGGATCTAGAAAGTGAATCACATAAAAACATTCGATATGAATGGCAGAAAAAGTTGGTGGACATTGCTCAAGCCAACCCTGCGGTCGCTCACCCAATGGTACAAACTCACCCAGAGACGGGAAAAGAAACGCTGTACATTAATGAACAGTTCACACGCTATATTGAAGGGATTAATCGCCATGAGAGCCAAGCGCTGTTGAATGAGTTATTCGCACGAGCACGTCAACCAGAGTTTCAAGTGCGTTATAAATGGAAAAAAGGGGCCTTGGCTATCTGGGATAACCGTGTCACACAACACTATGCCGTGATCGATTATGGTGATACACCAAGAAAGATGCATCGAGTAACATTTATATCCAAGTAACCCAGAGAGGACGCGCTCAGAGAGGTGACCGTAGTTCTTAGGCGCGTTAACGAGATCTTGGTTCTTTACTGATACATTTTGGTCACGTAGGTTAATAAAAACAGTGCAGATGAATGCTGGTCTGAACGTCAAACCAGCATATCATCAGTTGAAGCTGAATTTACTCAACGTTCGCGACTAAACGATAGTTGTTGAAATCAAAATAACCTCTTACCAAGATGAGGTATAGGCCTGGTTCTGGTGCGGTGAAACGGCACTGTTCTAGACGTCCATCACCTCTTGACTGGCATTGTGCTTCTGTTGAGGTAGGCTTTTCCCCGAGGCTAACGTATAAATCGGCATCGTTACTGCTTTGATGATCAGAATGTTGTAAATCTATAGTGAGTTTACTTGACCCAGCAGGTACATAAACAGAGTAATAGTAATCTTCATTTTTACGTCCAGATAATCCTTCGACAGGAACACCCAATTCAAGTTTAGTAATCTCGGCAGGCAGTGAGCATATAGCATTTACCCCGACAGCATAGAAGGCATCGACAACATCTCGTTGATCAAGGTTTAAGTCTTTAGCAGCTCGTTTGACACCGCAGGCTGCATGGTCGAAGGTTGATTGTTCATGCCAGTACAGTTGATTCGCAAGGGCAAAAGCATGGAATGCATCTTTTATGTTCCATTGGTTTTGAGTCACCAATAAGTAGAAAGCTTTATTGAAGATACCGCTACTCAAATGTACATTGATGTCATCATTGTAATCACGGAAGTGAGCGATCGAGTGGCCATCTTTCTCCGGTTGGTCAAAGTAGCGAAGACCGCCTTCACCTTTGGTAATATCAGCACCTACAATCCAGTCAACACTGCCTTTCATGTAATACTCAGCGGCTTCACCAGCGATGTCTGAGAATGCTTCGTTGATACCTCCAGACTGTTTACTGTACTCCAAATTCGAGTTTTGTTCAGTAAAGCCATGGCTGACTTCATGAGTGCTTACATTAATATCGACCAGTGGATAAAACTCATTTTCACCATCACCGAATGTCATGGCCTCACCATCCCAGAAGGCATTTTCATATTCAAAGCCAAAGTGGACCCGCATTTTGAGTTTAAAAGTCAGTGGAGCGGTATTAACCCAATCTTGATATAAACGATAAATAACATTGCCAAAGTAATGAGCATCATTTAAAGCAGAATAAGCTCCATTAACGAAACGTCGGTCATTGGTGTTTGTTTCATCGTAACAAAGGTAAGAATAGGCAGGGTACTCTTCTTCTAAGTCCCAACTGTAACGCATATCAATCGTCATGACTTGATCATTGTCGAGATAACAACGGTTATTTTCTTTGGTTATATTCAAATGATCATATTGTGTACCATAACGATACGCTTGGGTTTTTTCATTACCACCAATACCATTTCCAAGCGCTGGCACTTTTGCTTGATGCATTCCATCCCATTCTCTGATGAATTCACCTGTCTTGGCATCAACAATAATAAAAGGACGTTTTACTTTTTTACCGTTAATTTCAATATAATTGAGTTGATAAACATAACTGGCTTTTTGATTCGCATCTAACTCGATGTATTTCTGTATTTTAAGAGTATTTCGTTGCGTTTGGCTAAGGTTACGTCTTGTCGCGACGAGATCTTTCATCGTTGCAGAGTCAATCATTGGCCTATCAGTCGCCAGATCGCGAGCCAAGCCTCGAATGACTAATCCGTGTGCTTCAATAAAACGACGAGGGTTTTTCGGGTCTACTTTGATTGTTACATTAGCCGATTTAACATTGGCGTTATTATATTCTTGACTGAATTTCTGTTTTTTACTGCCGTCAGGTAATTCTTGAGTCAAGGTTAAAACTAAATCACTTGATTGCTCAAGAGCTAATAAGTTTCTGAGTAGTGAAATTTCACCCGATGGAATGTTGATCTGGTCTAGATCGACCACTGTTGCTGAGAAAGACTTTGTAGAAATGAGATACGTTATTCCAAATAAAGCACCTGTTAGCATGGCAATTTTTTTCATAATTTAACCTCTTTGATGGGGTAAAATTACACTACATGAGAAAATTCAGAGGCCATAATCAATTGTAACAACAGTGTAAAATATTATTTGCTGATGTTGTGTGGTTTTATTCAGTGTATACCCAAGCGACCTCGCTCTGAATCAAGCATCTTGAAGTTATTTGGGTATATACCTAAGTATCTCGAGGCTAATTGGGGATATCTATAAGCAAGTAACCCCAAGATGCTTGATTAAACTTTAAAGTCTTCTTACCAAATAAGGTATCTTGAGGTTACTTAGGTATAAAAAAGCGGGGTTAAAAATAAGAATAAAATGTGAGCAGTTTTACTTTTGTTGACAGCTGTAAAATATAGATATTTATTTTTACTGAATATAATTATGTTATATTTGTGTGATAAGGGTCATATTTAACACCTACATTCTTTAAGGGGAATGAGGCATTAAATGTGACCTTGATAGTATTTTATAGCCGTGTTGGGCAGAAGGTATCCACCTCAAGACAAACTTTTAATCTTTAGCGCTGTCTCGACTTTGGTTTTCCTTGATTGTTGGATTTCCTTCCATTCGTTGAGTTTGTGCCGTGGTTGTTGCCGTGGCCACTGCCATTATTTCGTGAACCTGACTGACCATTTTTAGGTTTACCAGCACCAGAACGATTGGTCGGTTTCTCTCCTCGCGTTCCTTTGTCTGATGACTTATTTAGGTGGCCACCGAAGCCAGGTTGGTTTTTGGTATGCTTTGTCGCGAAACGATTTGCACCATGTCGCCCAGATTTACGGCGTTGAGCTGGTGTCAGAGTATCGGTATCTTCAGCAGGAACTAGACAGCTAGGCTTATCACCAATCAAATGTTTTTTGCCCATATTGATTAGGGCTTCGCGTATGATTGGCCAGTTAGCTGGATCATGATAACGCAGTAGGGCTTTATGAAGACGACGCTGACGTTCCCCTTTAGCAACGGGAACATCTTCGCGTTTCTTGTACTTCACGCGCTTAAGTGGGTTCGTCTCTGAATAGTACATAGACGTTGCATTACACATCGGTGATGGGTAGAAGTTTTGCACTTGGTCACATTCGAAGTTGTTTTTCTTCAGCCAGAGGGCAAGATTCAACATATCTTCATCTTCAGTTCCAGGGTGAGCAGAGATAAAGTAAGGAATCAGATATTGCTTTTTGCCAGCTTCCGCACTGTATTTCTCGAACATTTCTTTGAATTTATCGTAGGTGCCCATGCCTGGTTTCATCATAAGATCCAGTGGGCCTTTTTCAGTATGTTCAGGTGCGATTTTCAGGTAACCACCAACATGGTGAGTGACCAACTCTTTGACGTACTCCGGTGATTCGATGGCAAGATCATAGCGAACGCCTGACGCGATCATGACTTTTTTAATGCCATCGACTTTACGAGCAGCGCGGTAAAGATCGATAGTATGCCTATGATCGGTATTGAGCTTGTTACAAATTCCGGGGAATACACACGAAGGTCGGCGACAATTCGCTTCTGCTTTGGGATCGCTACAGCCTAAGCGGTACATATTCGCTGTTGGTCCGCCAAGGTCCGAAATGGTTCCAGTAAAGCCAGGTACTTTGTCACGAATTTCTTCTAGCTCATTAAGAATCGACTCTTGAGAACGGTTTTGGATGATGCGTCCTTCATGCTCGGTAATCGAACAGAATGAACATCCGCCAAAACAACCACGCATGATGTTAACCGAAGTTTTTATCATGTCATAAGCAGGGATTTTTGCCTTGCCATACATAGGATGAGGAACACGAGCGTAAGGCAAGCCAAACACAAAATCCATCTCTTCGGTGGTAAGAGGAATCGGCGCTTGGTTGACCCATAATTCTCGGTCACCATGACGTTGCAGCAAAGCTCGGCCTGAATATGGGTTGGTTTCTAAATGCAATATACGGCTAGCGTGGGCATAAAGAATACGGTCGTTGTGCAGTTTTTCAAATGACGGTAAACGAACGGCAGTATTCGCCGCGTCGTGGCGTGATGGGCGAATCGTGATCGGTTGCGCAACGGGCTCATCTTTTTTAGTATCACACTGCGTCTCAACTTCATATGGGTTTTTCGGCACAAATGCTTCTTTGCGTGGTTTTTCGATGCGAGATGAGTCAATGACTTTATAACCTTCGGGTTCTGCAGGCAAAGTTACGGCAGTACCACGAATATTGGTCATTGTTGCAATATCTTCGCCATTTGCAAGACGATGTGCGACTTCCACAAGCGCGCGTTCCGCGTTACCAAAGAGTAGGATATCTGCCTTAGCATCGAATAACACCGAGCGGCGCACTTTATCAGACCAGTAATCATAGTGGGCGACTCGGCGCAAACTGGCTTCGATACCACCAAGAACGATTGGGGTCCCTTTGTAAGCTTCTTTACAGCGTTGAGAGTAAACCAATGTGGCTCGGTCAGGACGCTTGCCGCCTTCATTATTAGGGGTATAAGCATCGTCATGGCGTAATTTTTTGTCAGCTGTATAACGGTTAATCATTGAATCCATGTTACCAGCAGTGATTCCAAAGAACAGGTTAGGTTGACCAAGTTGCATAAAAGCATCTTTGTTATGCCACTCTGGTTGAGCGATAATACCAACACGGAAGCCTTGGGCTTCGAGCAAGCGCCCAATGATTGCCATACCAAAACTTGGGTGGTCTACGTATGCATCTCCCGTGACAATAATAATGTCACAACTATCCCATCCTAGGGCATCCATTTCTTTGCGGCTGGTCGGCAAAAAAGGTGCCGAGCCAAAACACTCTGCCCAGTATTTTTTATATTCGTGAATAGGAGTCATGTCGTTGGTCATATTTTGTTCTCTGTTCCAGGGAGCGCGAATTATAGCGATTTGATGATCAGGTATCCAGCGCCAAACAACAGATCCCGCCGAGTTGGATAAAAATTTATAGATTTAGATACTTATTTCTAATAAATAAGACGCAAAGCTGGCCATATCCAAACATTTTAAGACCACTTGAACGGCCTACTTAAGGTATAGAAGCTGTGGTTTGCGCTAGGTTGATTTGCTATTATCGACCACTAAATTATCTTTGAGCTTACATTTCTTATGTTTCAACAACTCCTGTTAACTTTTCCTCCAATGTTATTGGGGGCACAAACATTGTTGACGTTGCTATTGATTAAGGGCGAGCTTTGCCCAGGACAGCGTGGCCGTTTGCACAAAATGTTGCCACCGATTGCGTTACTTTGGCTTGCTGTTGCCTCGTTACATCTTGGTGCGATGGTGATCGCTTTCGCAATTTTTTATTTTTATTCGCAAGTCCAAACGAAAAAAACACGTCAGCAAGGACCTCTGTGGGTACTTCATGTATCGAATTTATTGGCACTGGTATACGTTGGCCTTCAAGTGTTTGAGCAGCCTCATTGGGCCGCTTCAGGTGCGATGATTCTGATGATTTTCTTTATCGGAGCCATTTTTGCACAGCTATTACTCACGATAGCTCGCAGTCGATTGCAAGCATTTCATCGGATCTTACCTGTAACGGGCATTTTGTCTGGGATGTTGCTGGCTGTGACCATGCTTTTTTCGGCTTATCAGCTTGATGAAGCCGCATTGAAAGCAGAAACACCTGCTATTCTGATTGCTTTAGTGTTACTGATTGCGGCCATTGTCCTTTGGTGCTGGCATTTATTTTTGCATAAAGCACCGAATAAGATGCAATTGGCGTTGGCTCTTCTGTTATCTTTATCCTCAATGACGGTTTTACAACATTTGTTTTTGATCAGTCATTAAGTGCTACTTATACCCAAGTATCTTGAGGTTGCTTGGGGCTCTAGGCGAGTGAAGCAAACAGGGAAAAGTTGCACCGTTATTGGGACTTCGACTGAGTTCACTTCTATATTGTTAAATTAAGTCTACGCTTTGGGTATACCTAAGTATCTTCAGGTCAATCGGGTATAGAGAGGAGAAACAATATGGATTTAAGCAATGTACGGAACTTTGACAGTGTCATTTTGTTAGGGATTGTTAATGAAAAACTTCGCTTAGAATGCGATAGCTTTGAAGAATTGGTCTCTATGTACGAGATGGATACGGAGTCAGTGATTGGTAAACTGGACATGCTAGGTTATCAATATGATCCACTCACGAACCAGTTTAAGGCCTATCACCGGTAATGGTTCGTCTCTTCTTATCACCTTTCTTAGCTTTTCATCTACTTTAAGCCATCTTGATACCTTCAAGGTGGCTTCTGCATTGCCGACGTGCAGTCGCAAAAAAAGCACTTAAATAATGTTTATCTTTTTCTGCATGCCGAGTGGCGGCAAATAAACGTCGCCAAAGACCGTTACCAAATGGGCGGCTTGCGATTAGCCCTTGCCGAGAAAATTCTTTAAGGGCCCAATTTGGCAGGGCAGCGACCCCTAAACCCGCTGAAGCCATTTGGATGATCATTAAGGTATTGTCAGCTTGCTTCCAAGACAATGGTTCAATTCCCGCGGGGTGTAAAAAATGTTTAACCACATCAAGTCTCTGTTTTTGAACTGGATAAGAGAGCATGGTTTGATCGGCGAGATCGTCAGGTTGGATGGTCTCTTTTTTAGCTAGAGGGTGGTGGGGAGCCGTAACGAGGCGCATCTCAAAGTCAAACAGAGGTTCATAATGGACATCTGAACGAGGCTGAATATCAGAAGTAATGACTAAGTCCAATTCACCTGCGAGCAAGGCAGGAAGAGGTTCAAAGCCAAATCCAGAGGAAAAATCGAGTGTGACACTTGGCCAAGACACTTGATATTCTTTAAGCGCAGGCATCAACCACTGAAAGCATGAGTGGCATTCTATGGCCATGTGCAATCGCCCATTTACGTCTTCCTTTAGCCCTGCAAGATCATTTTCTGCTTGAGCAATCTTAGGCAAAATCTCATCGGCAAGACGAAGCAATATATTTCCTTCAGAAGTAAACTTGACAGGACGAGTCTTCCTTAAGAAAAGTGCTCCACCTATGCGTGTCTCAAGTTCTTTAATCTGATGAGAGAGAGCTGATTGGGTCAGATGAAGGTTCGTGGCAGTTGCAGTCAGTGAGCCAGTCTCTCGAAGGGTAGTTAGCGTGCGCAAGTGCTTTAATTCGATCATGAACGTCCTTTGTCCTTTTATCATCTGAGTTTTTAACCAACCTGATTTAATTTACCGAGAAAAATTAGATATGTAAACGTCTAGATGTCTATTTATGTGGTTTTGTTTTGCTCTGATTATGAATTTTTTTCATCGTTAAGTTGAGTAAATGGAGATTGTATCAATAAGGGTTGAAATCTAATAATAGCCATCTAGACATCTTTTTGGTGGCTAAAATAGAATTCATGGAAAGAAGGAAAGTAGATATGGCAACGACAACGCATATTCTTGGTTACCCAAGGATTGGAGAAAAGCGAGAACTTAAATTTGCATTAGAACAGTACTGGCGAGGGGACATTGATCAGGACGCCTTGAAGCAAGTAGGGAGTGAACTGCGCAACAAGAACTGGAATACTCAGGCAGAATCAAGCTTGGGTCTAGTCACAGTAGGAGATTTTGCTTGGTATGATCATGTTTTGACGACTTCTTTGTTATTAGGGCATACCCCTAAGCGACATGCTGAGCAGGGGATCAATCTAGATACATTATTTAGAGTCGCCCGCGGTCAATCTCAGAAAGAAAGTGTTTGTTTAAGTAGTGGAGGTTGCTCTGGAAATGCCGCATCAGACATGACCAAGTGGTTTAATACCAATTACCACTATATTGTTCCTGAATTCAGTCAAAACGATAGCTTTAAAGTCAGTTGGCCGCAATTGTTCGAAGAAGTCAGCGAAGCAGTTAACGCTGGGCATCATGTGAAACCCGTGCTTCTTGGTCCATTAAGTTACTTATATCTTGGTAAAGAGGTGGATGACAATTTTGATCGCCTCACCCTGCTACCAAGATTGCTTGCCGCTTATCAGAGCATTTTAAGTAAACTTTCTCAGCAAGGTGTTGAGTGGGTGCAGATTGATGAACCTATTCTTGCGCTTGAATTGGAAGAAAAATGGCAAAACGCTTTTAAACTTGCTTATCAAGTGATGAAAAGTGATCTCAAAGTTTTACTGACGACTTACTTTGATTGCGTCACCGAAACACTGGATAAAATCGTACAACTACCAGTTGATGGTCTTCATATTGACTTATCTGCGGCACCACAGCAGCTAGAGTTGGTTATGGATAAGTTGCCACAAGGCTGGGTGCTTTCAGCTGGGGTGATCAACGGACGCAATGTTTGGCGCTCAGATTTGAGTAATCAACTCAAATGTCTCCAGCCAGTCAAAGCGAAACTTAAAGATAATCTGTGGATTGCAAGTTCTTGTTCTCTATTACACAGTCCAGTTAATTTAGAGTTAGAAAACGCATTGCCTGCAGAGACTAAAAGCTGGTTTGCTTTTGCTAAGCAAAAAGTCGCGGAAGTTGCTTTATTAGGTCGGGCGCTCGACGGTGACGCAGAGGCCATCGCCGATTGTCATACTTACAGCCAGCCTTTAAGAATACGTGAGACCGCCAATTATGTGCATAAACCTCACATTCAATCCAGAGTTTGCCAAATCACACCAAGTTTTTCCGAGCGAGAGGCGCCTTATGCTGAGCGAGCAGCACACCAAGCAGAAGTCCTGAAGCTGCCTTTGCTACCAACCACGACCATTGGTTCTTTCCCTCAAACCGATGCGATTCGTTGTCAACGATCGGCTTACCGTTCAGGTCAATTATCAGAGACTGAGTATCATCAGGCATTAAAAAAACATATTAGTGATGCTGTGCAGAGACAAGAGTCACTGGATTTAGATGTTTTGGTTCATGGTGAAGCTGAACGAAATGATATGGTTGAGTATTTCGCTGAAAACTTAGCGGGCTTTCAAACGACACAATTTGGTTGGGTGCAGAGTTATGGTTCACGTTGTGTCAAACCGGCTGTGGTTGTCGCTGATATTGAAAGAGAAAAGCCAATAACAGTAGAGTGGACGAGTTATGCGCAGTCTTTAACTCAAAAGAAAATGAAAGGGATGCTGACGGGGCCAGTAACTATCTTGTGTTGGACTTTCCCACGTGAAGATATCCCGCGTCAAACCGCCGCACGTCAGATTGCCCTTGCACTGAGAGATGAAGTGACCGATTTACAAAAAGCAGGGATTAATATCATTCAAATTGACGAACCTGCATTGCGTGAAGGATTACCACTTAAAACGCGAGAGCACAATCATTACCTCGCCTGGGCTATTGAAGCCTTTAAAATTTCCGCGGCCAGTGCAGCACCCGCAACTCAAATTCACACCCACATGTGTTATAGCGAGTTTAATGAAATCATCGCTTCGATTGCCGCTTTGGATGCGGATGTTATCACCATCGAAACATCTCGCTCTAACATGGCGCTACTTCAAGCGTTTGAGGAGTTTAAATACCCAAATGAGATAGGGCCTGGTGTGTATGATATTCACTCGCCGATTATTCCAGCGGAGGAGTGGATCGAAGGGTTGATCAAAAAAGCGGCAGAAAGTATTCCAGTGCAGCGTTTATGGGTAAATCCAGACTGTGGTTTGAAAACGCGAAATTGGCCGGAAACTGAAGCGGCTTTAGCTAATCTTGTTTCAGCAGCGAAGAAATTAAGAACTCACTATGGCGAGCAAGTATCTTAAGGTCACTTTAGGGTAATCATTAAAAGAAAAAGCGAGTCCTGAAAATTAGGGCTCGCTTCTAGGGTTTTATATTTGTGGCCAAAATCGAAGGTTAGAGAGTTACTTCTTTTTAGCTTGGCAAGTTTGCGCAGAGATCAGTTCATCAGTCATGAGCTGGCCACGCGAGTTGCGAATTTTGATGCGGTAAACCAGTCCCATATCGAGCTGTTCAAGTACTTCACTTGATTTACAGTAACTGTATATACTGGTGTTCAATACCTGCTTGAGCGGCTTTGCTCCTTTTGCGGTATCGTTATATATCATCATCATTTCAACAGCATTCTTGCGTGAAGAAACACGTAAAATTTTCAGTGGTCCGTATTCAAGTGGTAAGCCCGCAGATAGGACACCGGCACGGTTTGAAGCCATTAGCTCTAGTTGGCGTTGTTTTTCATCATTGGAAGAGCAACCAGCTAGTGTGCCAAAAGCAAGTATGAGACAGAGTAATTTTTTCATAATTAAAACACTTTTTTAAACGGTTTTACGATCACATTGTGGTAAACACCCGCTTCAACGTAAGGATCTGAGTCCGCCCAAGCTTGAGCTTCTTCCAAGCAGTTAAAGTCAGCTATGACTGTCGAACCTGTAAATCCAGCTTCACCTGGGTTATCAGAATCAACAGCTGGCATTGGACCAGCGGTAAGAAGACGTCCTTCATTTTGAAGCTGTTGCAGGCGCTCAAGATGCTGAGGGCGAACACTAAGACGTTTTTCTAACGAATTCTCCACATCTTGTGAAAAAATAACGTACCACATCGCACAATTCCTTAATTAATAGGGCAAAGTCTTAATTTAACGCCTTTTTTCATTGACTAACAAGTTATGTTCTAAATTTGTGAGACTGCTTGGGGCAATTTAATAATAAAGCTTGCGTTATGACTTATTTATAGGGCGAGGTTTACCGTCGCTATCAATGGCAACATAGTTAAATGTGGCGTCACAAACCATGAATCGATCTCCGATGCCATTTTCTTTGACAGGCTTGACCCAAACTTCTAAATCGATACTCATTGAAGTGCGACCAATTCTGGTGCATTCACCGTAACAGCACACAACATCACCGACACTCACTGGCTTTTTGAATGTAATGCTTGAGACGGATACTGTAACAATGCGACCGGCAGAAATTTCTTTAGCAAGGATTCCACCCGCTAAATCCAGTTGGGACATGATCCAGCCGCCAAAGATATCACCATTTGCGTTGGTATCGGCGGGCATAGCCAAAGTACGCAGTAATAACTGACCACGGGGTGAAGAAAATTCATGACTCATATTGACATCCATTAGTACTAGCTAAGCAACAAGAGTGGAAAGAACAGAGGGTAAAAAGCACTCAAGTCACAAGAATAAAACAGCGACCATAGGGTCGCTGTGAAACATCTGTTTAACTAGATTATAGCAAAAATGAGACTTTAATCATCAACGGAAATATCAGATGAGCTGTCTTTTTGTTCTTTTGGCATGTGTTTGTAGATATAAAACCCAGTTATTACCATATAAGCAAAGGTAGCAATCAATAACCCGAATACTTTAAAGTTTACCCAAACATCGAGTGGAAGTTCATAAGCGACATAAATATTAACCGCTGCACAAACAGAGAAAAAGGCTACCCAAGCCCAATTTACTTTTGCCCAGACAGAGTCAGGTAATGTAATTTCCTTGCTCAGCATGCCTTTTATGGCGGATTTACCCATTAAATGACTGATGGTCAAGCCGAGCGCAAAAACAACGTATACTATGGTGACTTTCCATTTTATGAAATTATCATCATGCAAAATAATGGTCATGCTGCCAAAAACCGCCACCATTAAAAAGGTGATGAGCTGCATTTTTTCGACTTTCTTATAAATGGCATAGGTCAACACAAGCTGAACGGCAGTTGCAACAATCAAGGCGCCTGTTGCAACGTAGATATCGTACATTTTGTATAAGCCAAAAAATATGATAAGTGGGATAAAATCAAGAACTTGCTTCATTATGAAAACGTTATGTAGTGATTAAGTAGAGAACAGTCTAACGGAAATTACGTTAATGTGAATAGTTAGAGATAAATGGATACAAAAATTGCCGTGTTTTAACGGCAATTTTGTTTGGTGTTTTGCTCGAAAGGTTGGTGTAGGTCAAAAGGCCTTAGGCAACCGTTTGGTAGTTGGCGATTAAAGATTTAACGTCCTCCAAGTATCCTTCGTGGAGTAAGTTATCTACCGTTGCTTCTAGCTCGTCATATGACATAGTAAAACACGTTGACTTACCTGTCATTAAGTTCAAATACTGATGGTATTCTTCTTCTGTGTAATGCCCAACGCGATCGAGAAGCAATGCTTTAATACCGTGATGAATCAAGCCGTAGTACGTATGTCGATGAATTGTCATGGCTATCCCCTTATCAAATATACTCCCAAACTACGGAGGATTTGAAACAGTGAGTCGTTGTATTTCTAATTTCATCAATGCATAACAGATGCCAATTTTTGATAGAGAAAACCAAAAATATACGGCAACATATTCTCACCAGCACTGGATGTGTTTATCTTCTTAATAAAATGTACAGGGTTTAGACGATGGATTAAGCTCAGCTTAAAGTAGGTCTATGGTGCTAAAGCGCTTAAAATAAATGCTTACTTAATAACTTAAACTGTCAATATTAAAAATATAGCTTAGCTTTTTACTTTTGAAGCGCTTTTGGAAGGCATTGTGAAGTCAGTTCCAAACTCTTAATTGCTGCTAAATGCTTACTTTTAATGACCAACCACATCCTCTTTTTCGTTAGGTTTGATAGCGGTTTCAATACCATTGAAACAAGCACCCAAGTCATTCATAACAGCAACATTTGCTGTTATTTTCAATTTGAAAGTCGCTATGGGAATCAAAATCATAAATCGCCGAAGAATCGGTATGAATGAGTGAATATGTTAGATAGAAGAAAATGGCTGGAAAATTTAAGTGATTGATATTTAGATATATATTAGTTTTAAGTCACGGAGTGGGTACGATTGGGGGCATTGAATGGAAGCTTCAAGATTTGGCTAAAGTCGATTTATACCTTGCAACAGCACCTTTTCCTATACCCAAGCATTTTGAGGTTGATGCTTGGGTATGGAAGGATTAAGTGATACACCTTGTCTCGCCTAAAACGATGTTATCTTGAACAAACATAACCAAGAGGGTCAACGAGGTGAATCGATCATTTTATCGTTTGGTTGCGTTCTTCATTGAAGAAACAAACTTGGCGAGTTGATCTAACATCAATTGTGGTTGATCAATATAGGTTTCGATGATCCTAACCACGGCAGAGCCAGAAATGGCACCTGCGGCTCCTGATTCCAGAGCCAGCTTGACCTGCTCGGGTTCTGATATACCAAAGCCAAGTAAAGCTGGTGGCGCATCAAATTGATTAAGTTTTTCCAGCATATGATCAACGGGCATATTGGCTTTGGTTTCAGCACCTGTTACGCCAGCACGAGATAGCAAATAAGTGTATCCTCCACCAAGCTTTGAGACTTGCTGTAGTGTTTCATCACTGGCTGTCGGTGGGGCAATGAATATTGGGTGAATACCGAATTTCTCTGCTGCAGCAACAAATTCTGAGCTTTCGTTAGTCGGAACGTCAGCAATCAGAACCGAATCGATGCCAGCGTTTGCACAACGCTCATAGAAGTTTTCAATACCGCGTGAGTATACAAGATTTGCATACATCAGCAGCCCAATCGGAAGATCCGGGTATTTTGCACGGATCTTACCGATTTGCTCGAAACAAATATCTGGGGTGACACCGGATTCTAATGCACGAATATTAGCGCCTTGGATCGTTGGACCGTCGGCAAGAGGATCGGAGAAGGGAATACCTAATTCAAGGGCATCCGCCCCAGATTCAACCAATGTCTCCATAATCTGATAAGACTGATCAGCATTAGGATCACCCACCGTTACAAACGGTACAAATGCGCCTTGATTTTTCTCATTTAGACGCGCGAACATCTTCTCATAACGACTCATTAGAGCACTCCTTTCTCTTCAAGTATGGCGTGTACGGTGAAGATGTCTTTGTCACCACGGCCTGATAAATTGACAACCAATAATTGCTCTTTTTCTGGATTCTCACGTGCCATACGTAGAGCATGAGCAACAGCATGAGAAGACTCAAGAGCAGGGATGATGCCTTCATGGCGAGCAATTTCTTGGAACGCCTCAAGTGCTTCGTCGTCTGTTACGTTGTCGTATTCCGCACGGCCAATCGCATTGAGGTGAGCGTGTTGCGGACCTACTGACGGGAAGTCAAGACCTGCAGATACTGAGTAAGACTCTTCTACTTGGCCATTGGAGTCTTGCATCAATGGTGCTTTCATCCCAAAGAAGATACCCGTTTTACCGTGTTTGAGCGGTGCGCCGTGTTGGTCAGTGTCGATGCCTTTACCTGCAGGCTCGACACCGATTAAACGCACGTTTTCTTCATCAATAAAGTCAGCGAACATGCCAATCGCATTTGACCCGCCACCTACACAAGCGATCACCGCATCCGGCAGGCGGCCTTCGCGGGCGAGGATTTGGTTTTTTGTCTCTTCGCCAATCATACGTTGGAAGTCACGAACGATCGTTGGGAAAGGGTGAGGGCCTGCTGCGGTACCAAGCAAGTAGTGTGCGTCTTCATAAGTGGCAGACCAGTCGCGCAGAGCTTCGTTACAGGCATCTTTAAGAGTCGCTGAACCAGAGTGCACAGGAATGACTTCTGCGCCCATTAATTTCATACGGAATACGTTCGGGCTTTGTCGTTCAACGTCTTTTGCGCCCATGTAGACTCGGCATTTTAGGCCAAGCAGTGCACATGCCAGTGCCGTTGCTACGCCATGTTGACCTGCACCTGTTTCAGCAATGATTTCGTTTTTACCCATGCGTTTTGCAAGCAGTGCTTGACCTAACACTTGGTTGGTTTTGTGTGCGCCGCCATGAAGTAAGTCTTCACGCTTAAGATAAAGTTTGGTTTTGGTTCCTTTGGTCAGGTTACGAGTGAGAGTCAAAGCGGTAGGACGACCTGCATATTCTTGCAGCAGGGTCATAAATTCACTGCGAAACGTCGGATCTTCTTGTGCATCGATAAAGGCTTGTTCTAGTTGATCCAGTGCAGGAACTAGAATCTGCGGTACGTACTGACCGCCGTATTCGCCAAAGTAGGCATTCAATTTTGCCATCGTTATATTCCTTCTCGTATTTTTTTGCTACGAATAGCTTTAAATTTTTAGCTTCAAACAAGCTTTAGTAGTTGCGAATGGCATCAAATGCAGATTGCAACTTCTGTGAATCTTTTTTACCCGGTGCGGCTTCTACGCCAGAGTTTAAATCTAATCCCAAGCAGCCCAGTTTTGCCGCACGTTGCGCATTTTGTGGTGATAATCCACCAGCGAGCATAATTTGGCTTGGATCGCCTATCAGTGCCCAATCGAACACTTGGCCAGTACCGCCAGTTTGGTTACCTACTTGAGCGTCGAGAAGATGACGATCAATGTGATTAGAAAGCAAATTGGGTTGTGAATCAACGACACCATAAGCTTTCCAGATCTCAATTCCCACTGGCAGTTCTGCTTTCAATTGGTTCACGTAATTTTGATCTTCGTGACCATGCAATTGCACGGCTTTTAGACCAAGTGAAGTGACGATCGAAGCCACGTAATCAATGTCGTGATCTTGGAAGACACCAACATACTGAAGAGGAGCGCCGCTCATGGTGAGCCGAGCCTGCTCAAAGTTAACAGCACGCTTTGATTGTTCGACAAAGATCAGGCCACCAAATACCGCGCCTGCTTGGTAGGCTTTTGCGGCATCATCAGGGTGAGTAAGACCACAAACCTTGTTTTCGCCTAAAGTGACTTTACGGACTGCTAATTCTAAGTTGTCTGCTGCCATCAACGAGCTGCCGATCAAAAAACCGTCTGCGAATTCCGCTAAATCACGAACTTGCTGGTGGGTATAAATGCCGGATTCGGATATTACCGTCGCATTAGGGGCAAGTTGGCGAAGCATAGGTGCAAGTGCCTTAGTACGATTCAAGTCAGTACTGAGGTCACGCAAATTGCGGTTATTGATTCCAATCACACGTGCACCGAGTTTAACCGCACGATGAAGCTCTTCTTCGTTGCTGACTTCGGTTAAAATGCCCATGTTAAGACTGTGTGCTGCTGCTTCTAACGCTTTGTATTCTTCGTCATTGAGTACAGACAGCATCAACAGCACCGCGTCAGCACTGTAATGGCGCGCCAGATAGACTTGGTAGGTATCAACCATAAAGTCTTTACACAACACCGGCTGCTGTACTTGTCCACGGACTTGCGGAAGAAAGTCAAAGTTGCCTTGAAAATACTTCTCGTCAGTGAGAACTGAAATCGCATCTGCATGATTATTGTAAACTGAAGCAATATAATCTAGGTCAAAATCATCACGAATCAACCCTTTGGATGGCGAAGCTTTTTTACATTCAGTAATAAAGACGGTTTTTTGTTTGCCTAGAGCATCATAAAAACTGCGATCAGATGGCAGCAAATCTGATTGAAACGTGCTCAGTGGCTGGGAAATTTTGCGCTCCGCTACCCACTGGTATTTATCACGCACAATTTTCGCTAATACTTCTGCCATTTGTGCGTCTTGTTTGGATACGTGTTCAGATAAATTGCCTGATTGCTGAGTATTGAAATCCGTCATTTTTCATCATTCCTTAAGCGTGAGCAGCAAGTTGTTGAACCAATTGATAGGCTTTACCTGAATTCATTGCATCAATCGCTTTTTGTGCATTAGCTTTTAAATCTTCATGGCCGAACAGGCGCATCAGCAGAGCAACGTTAACCGCTACAGCCCCCAATTGTGCTGCGCTTCCTTTACCCGTCAGAATATCGGTGGTGATGGCTTTATTTTCTTCAGGAAGCCCACCTTTAATGGCTTCTAAAGGGTGCTGCTCAAGGCCAAAATCTGCTGGTGTGAGTTTGTATTCTGTGATCTTACCATCTTTGATCTCTGCTACTGTCGTTGAGCCATGAATAGCCACTTCATCTAAGCCGCTTCCATGGATAACGGCAGCACGCTTCATACCCATTTGTAACATGGTTTCAGCGATAGGGCGAACCAACTCTTCACTGTAGACACCCATTAACTCGATGTTTGGTCGAGCCGGATTAATTAGAGGGCCGAGAATGTTGAATAGCGTGCGTGTTTTCATGGTTTGACGCACTGGCATTGCGTGGCGAACACCGCCGTGATATTGCGGTGCAAATAAGAAAGCAACACCAATGTCGTCTACTGCTTTGCGTGTGTCTTCTGCGCTCATCGCTAAGTTGATTCCGAAAGAGTCAAGTAGATCAGAAGATCCGGATTTGCTTGAGACGCTTCGGTTACCGTGTTTGGCGACTTTGAGGCCACATGCTGCAGCCACAAAAGCCGCTGTGGTTGAGATATTGATAGTGTTATGACCATCGCCACCTGTACCAACAATATCAGCGAAGTCGTAATCTGGGCGCGGGAAGGGATTTGCGTTTGCCAGTAGTGCTTTTGCGGCACCTGCGATTTCATCAGGGGTTTCGCCTTTGAGTTTTAGTGCTGTGAGTGCCGATGCCATCAAGATAGGGTCGAGTTCACCACGGATTATGATGTCGAACAGTTGTTGGCTTTCTTCTTGAGTCAGAGAAGTTTGCTCATAAAGTTTCGCCATAATCGGGCTGATGATTGCTTCCATATTTACTCTCCTAAATTTCTTATCTGCCTATTGACCTTAATGGGGTTGCGTTACTTATGCTGCCTTTGTTTCGAGGGCCCATTCAATAGCGTTAGTTAACAGAGTGGCACCGTAGGTTGTCATAATGGACTCTGGATGAAATTGAAATCCACACACTTTATCTTCTTCATGTACAACCGACATCACCAGGTCATCAACTTCTGCTGTGATGGCTAAGCCTTGAGGAACTTCTGTCGCCACTAAAGAGTGGTAACGTGCGATCGCAAGAGGTGAGGGTAGGTTTTGATAAATCGCGTGGTTTTGGTGTTCCATCATAGAAACCTTACCGTGAATAATTTCCCCTGCACCAGCAACGGTACCGCCGTAGGCTTCTACAATAGCTTGATGACCAAGACAAATGCCGATCATCGGTACTTTACTTTTTAAACGTTGGATCAGTTCTGGCATTGACCCTGCTTCTGAAGGGGCTCCAGGACCTGGCGATAGCAGGACCACGGGATTTTCCAGCTCGTTAACCGCTTGTTCAATCGATTGAGCTGGAATGTTATTACGGTAAATTTTTACGCAATGACCCAGTGAACGGAATTGATCCACCAAGTTATAGGTGAATGAGTCAAAGTTATCGATAAAAACAATATTAGCCATCTTTGAGTCCTATTCCTTATTTTACTTTATGGGTGGCTGTGCTTTATGGGCGGCTTGAATCGCAGAAATGACCGCTTGAGCTTTACCACGCGTTTCGTCTGCTTCTGCTTGAGGGTCCGAGTCAAATACCACGCCTGCCCCAGCTTGCACTTGCGCAACCCCATCTTCAACGTAAGCGGAACGGATCACGATGCATGTGTCGAGTGTCCCTTCACCGGTTAGGTAGCCAACGGCCCCACCATAACTGCCACGACGAGCACCTTCGACGTCTCGAATCAATTGCATAGCTCGAATCTTTGGTGCTCCTGTCAGTGTGCCCATATTCATACAAGCTTGGTAGGCGTGCAGAGCGTCTAGATCTTCACGAAGCTGACCGACGACTCGAGATACCAAGTGCATGACATGGCTATAGCGGTCGACTTTTAATAGGTCCGCAACATAGCGAGTACCAGCTTGTGCAATACGAGCAACATCGTTACGGGCGAGATCGACGAGCATCATGTGCTCTGCATTTTCTTTTGTGTCGCTACGCAATTCCAGCTCAATGCGGCTATCTAAATCAAAGTCGATTTCACCGTTTGGTCTTTTTCCACGACGACGAGTCCCTGCAATTGGGTAGATTTCGACTTGATTAGTATCGGTTTCGTATTTCAATGCGCTTTCAGGTGAAGCACCAAATAAAGTGAAAAGCTCGTCTTGCATATAAAACATGTAAGGGCTTGGATTACTCTGCTTCAGCTCTTTATAAGCGGCGAGTGGAGAAGGGCATGGAAGAGTGAAACGGCGAGAAGGTACGACCTGAAAGATGTCACCTCTTACCACGTATTGTTTCAAATCACGTACTATTTGGCAGAAGTCAGCATCAGATACGCTAGGTTGAACATTTACACTGGTGATTTGCTCAGCACTTGGCAGATTTTTTGGGGTTGAACAATGGGCTTTAATTTCAGTGACACGAGCTTCTATTACGGCTTTTTCTGAGTCGTCAACAAATAAAGTTGCTTGTAGCTGACAAGATTCGGTCTGGTGATCGATGATAAGAAGTGTTTCTGCGACGTAAAAGACATAATCGGGGCACTGGTTCGTAACTTCGGCTTGGCCTAATGGTTCGAAGTTAGCGACTAAATCGTAGGCGAATAAGCCTCCAAGGAAAATAGCGTGCTTGTCTTGTGTTGAAATGTCGAAGCTCTGCTGCACTAAACGAAGTGCGTCAAAGGATGAAGCTTCACGCAGTCGAGAGTCTTCATCGAGTGTGTCGTCAGGCTGAGTAAAAGTTAATGTGAGTGTTTCACCATCAAACTCAGCGTTAACGTCAGCATGAACATTTTGTATTAAATGTGCAAGTAGGCTTTTACCGTTGTTCGTTAATGCATGCATGCTTACCGTATTGCCATGACAAACGATACGTACGGCTGAATCAACGACGAGAAGTGATTTTAAATCTTGCTTAGAATCAATTTCAGCGGATTCTAGCAGCAAACTGTCTTTTTTATGTTCACATAGAGTATGGAACAATCGGGTCGGATCTTGAGTATAAGGGACGGAAGTCTTTAGCACTTCAAGTTGACCAAGTTTTTTTATTGTAATGGCCTTATTCACAAGACCTCCTTATTGCTATTTACATCTTCCTGCCATACATACTCGCACAAAGATAACCGCCACCCAATTAAGTTTTTTGTTTATTTGACCAATGTTTAGGCGATTGGTTGTGAAGTCGATGGCAAAACAAAAAGCCCGCTGGGGATGCGGGCTTTGTGACGTTTCATTCTGTTAATTAGAAGTACACATTAGCCCGCCAAGAACTTGTCCAAACGCGCCACCATGCAATATGCGTTGAGTTCATTTTATTATCATGAACTTTTATTTTTGCATTCTGGTTTAAGGCAAATTCTTGTAACATAGTGAACCTTGAATCGTGATTTGTATTTGTGTACTAGTTAACTAGTGCGGCGTTCAAAAGTCAACCCCAAAACAGAATTAAAGCGACAAAAATATGAGAATTGATTTACACAGTCACACTACAGCATCTGATGGTCGTTTATCACCGCAAGATCTAGTAGATAGGGCCTTAAGCTTTGATCTCGATGTTTTGGCGATTACCGACCATGACACTACTGACGGTTTAGCCATAGCCAAGCAGTATGTTCAAGAGAATAATTTGGCCATAAAGATCATTAACGGTATTGAAATATCGACCGTGTGGCAGAACAAAGATATCCACATTGTAGGTTTGAATATAGATCCAGAAAACTCGGCATTGATGGATCTGATTCAACAACAAAAAACACACCGTGTATCACGAGCTGAATTAATCGCAGAGCGTTTGCAAAAAGCCACTCGTGACGGTGTATTAGAAGAAGTTCAGCAAATTGCTGGTGATGCTCCTATTACCCGTGCACACTTTGCAAAGTGGTTGGTAGACAATGGTTACGCAAAAAACATGCAGATGGTGTTTAAAAAATACCTGACGCGTTCCAATCCTGGCTATGTACCACCTAATTGGTGCTCAATGAGAGATGCGGTTGATGTCATTCATGCTGCAGGTGGACAAGCGGTACTTGCTCACCCAGGGCGATACCAATTAACAGCAAAATGGGTCAAACGGTTATTAAGTGCTTTTGTTGAAGCAGGTGGTGATGCAATGGAAGTTGCTCAGCCTCAGCAAGCGCCACAAGAAAGGCGCAACTTAGCAGACTATGCGATACAATACGAATTACTGGCTTCACAAGGGAGTGACTTTCACTATCCTTCACCTTGGATGGAGCTAGGTAGAAACCTCTGGTTACCTGCAGGGGTAGAGCCAGTTTGGAAAGATTGGGGAATTGAACCTTTGCCGATTGTTGAGCAAGACGGCGGGCTTGAGACACCATAATATTTAATATGTACCCAAGTAACCTCAAGGTGCTCTCAATCAAGCACCATCATAATTGGATATAGAGCCGAGAGGTTCGATAACGAGGAATAACAATGAGCCAGTTTTTTTATGTACACCCTGAAAACCCGCAGGCTCGCTTGATTAATCAAGCAGTGGCAATCGTCCGTAATGGCGGAGTGGTGGTATACCCGACCGATTCTGGGTATGCATTGGGTTGTCAATTAGAGAATAAACAAGCACTTGAGCGAATTTGTCAGATTCGACGTCTCGATGATAAACATAATTTTACTTTATTATGCCGTGACCTATCGGAACTGTCCCTTTATGCACGAGTGGACAATACGGCATTTCGCTTATTAAAAAGTCATACGCCGGGCCCTTATACCTTTATTTTTAAAGGGACTAAAGAGGTGCCGCGCCGTTTAATGAATGCCAAGCGTAAGACCATTGGCATTCGTGTGCCTGATAACCGTATTGCACTGGATCTGCTGGAAGCGCTCGGTGAACCAATGATGTCTACGTCTTTGATTCTTCCGGGGTGTGATAGTACAGAACACGATCCAGAAGAAATTCGTGACAAATTGGAGCATGCAGTCGATGTCATTCTAAATGGCGGCTATTTGGGAGAGCAGCCAACGACTGTGATTGATTTTAGTGAAGGTGAAGCGGTCATCGCTCGTTTGGGGGCAGGAGATCCATCACCATTTGAATAAGGCGGGTGTGCGGCTCCTGGGTGAAGCGTCTGTAGTCCCCGTTTATATTCCGTTAAACAGATTTTGACTAAAAATCATGTCGGTGATGTTCATCAAGGCGACAACAGTAAGAATTTGTCTTACATTAAAAGAGATAATCCCGTATAATACCCGGCCGAAAATCCCGATAGCCGGGTAGTTTGCATAATGAAGACCGCTGAAGGTCTCGACGTCTGTGAAGACGACACATAGGTAAATAAATGAGCGAAAAGTTACAAAAAGTATTAGCACGTGCTGGACACGGTTCTCGTCGTGAAATTGAATCGTTGATTAAATCCTGCCGCGTTAGCGTGAATGGAATCGTAGCTAAACTTGGTGAAAGACTAGAAGATGAGAACAGCGTTGTCCGTATCGATGGTCACATTGTGTCAGCAAAAGCACAAGAAGAAGTGATCTGTCGAGTTCTAGCTTATTACAAGCCTGAAGGAGAACTCTGTACTCGTCACGATCCTGAGGGTCGTCGCACTGTTTTCGACCGTTTGCCAAAAATTCGTGGCTCACGTTGGATTTCTGTAGGTCGTCTTGATGCGAACACATCAGGCTTGTTGTTATTCACGACCGATGGTGAACTGGCAAACCGCTTAATGCACCCAAGTCGCCAAGTTGAGCGTGAATATCTCGTTCGCGTGTTTGGTGAAGTGACAGAGCAGAAGGTAAAAAATCTAGTACGTGGTGTTGAACTCGAAGATGGCATGGCTCGCTTCGAAGACGTCGTGTATGCGGGTGGTGAAGGTATGAATCACACCTTCTATGTCGCTATTAATGAAGGTCGTAACCGCGAAGTTCGCCGTTTGTGGGAATCTCAAGATACGACAGTGAGCCGCTTGAAGCGTGTTCGCTATGGTGATATCTACCTTGATAAGAAGCTACCACGTGGTGGCTGGATGGAGCTTGATCTCAAAGAAGTTAACTACCTGCGTGAGTTGGTTGAGCTACGTCCAGAAAAAGAAACCATGTTAGATCTAAACAAAGACAACACATCACGCAAACGTGAACGTGCTCGTAGCCAAAAGATTCGCCGTGCAGTGAAACGCCACGAAGAACGAGTGAGCACCCCAAAAGGTCGCAGTAATAACCCTTCTCGACGTAAGCCGAAGAAGAGTGCTGGTGACCAAGGTGCACGTAACAAGCATCGCTAGTCAATAGCATAAAACAATCAAGGCTTGCTTAAATTGGCAAGCCTTTTTGTTTTCAGCGTCATTGCCAACTTAGTGGGGGCTTTGAGGCGGATGTATTTGTTGTGACCTGATACTGTTTCTATAAAAAACACCAGACTTATGCTGGTGTTTTTTTTGAATATACCCAAGCACCTTAAGGTGGCTTGGGGATAAAAGCTGTGGAATGGTTAGTCACGTTTCCAAAGCATGTGGCAGAACTTATGCTCTGGGTCACGACTGATCAGCATACGAGCGAAAACGTCGTCCAATACGTCGTTTTCCTCATTAACTAAACCGATACGCACTTCGGCATACACTTCTTTATCGATCTCGAAGCCAACGTGTTCAATCCAGTCATCACCGGTTTCGACAAGCTCTGCAGCACCTCTGTCTTCAAATTGTGCTGTAAACAAAATGACATCTGCAGGTTCTAGATTATCAGGAGCCATCTCAAGAAAAATATCATAAGCGGCGTCGATGACATCATCGTAAGAAATCAAGTCAGACATGTCTATGCTCGGCTCATGTACTTGCGTTCGGTCGTGTTGACGATAACACGATCACCGGTTGCGATGTATTCAGGAACTTGAATCACTAAACCGGAAGCAAAGCGTGCTGGCTTGGTACGTGCAGAAGCAGAGGCTCCCTTAATCGAAGGGTCGGTTTCTTCAATAACAAGTTCTACAGAAGAGGGTAGCTCAATGCCTACCGCTGAACCATTAACTAAGATGATATGAATACCTTGAGTGTCTTCGTTGATGAAGAGCATGTCATCTTCTATTTCGTTGTGCTTGAACGTGTATTGTGAGTAGTCTTCATTGTCCATAAAGATATGCTCATCACCATCAGCGTATGAGTACACAACCGCACGTTTATTCATATCCACGGTTTCGACTACATCATCAGACTTAAAGCGCTCGTCTACACGAGAACCCGTGTTTAAATCTGTACAACGCATCTTATAGATTTTTGCACCGCCACGACCGCCTGGAGTTGTCACTTCGATGTCTTTAACTAAAAGCGTTTTACCATTAGATTCGATGGCGAAGCCTTTTTTGATTTCACTTGCCTTTGGCATTGTCTATTCCTATTTACACTGAATTAAGCAAAACGGCATGATTATAGCGCTAAGTTTGTTGTATGGCATTAAAATTCCATACTCAAGCGGTCAAGATTCGTTGAAACGGTTGTTGAGGTGATTTGGGTATTCAGATATCTTTAACTAAAGAGAGCATTAGCTTGAGAAAAAGCTAATTTAAGAGTAATACTAACTTGAGCTAATACTAGCTTGAGATAACGCTAACTTTAGATAACCTAGCTATAAAGGCTTGATTCCCTGTTCGTAGTGATGGATCATATGAATCAGCATTTTAACCATCGAGATTTTGCCAATTAATGCCTCTCTCTATCATCGATTCGCAACAACCTTTTCAGCCAGAATTTGAACCTCTTATTCAAGAAATTCTGCGATACTTAAAAAGTGGGCTTGGCTCTAATCTGCACAGTGTCTATGTGTATGGTAGTGTTGCACGCAAAACGGCCGTGGTTGGTAAGTCTAATCTTGACGTTATTGTGGTGACCAAATCAAGCTTTGAAAACAATCGAGCCTCGTTACTTAACACCATCAAATGGCGTGCCCAGCAAGGATACCCCTACGTTAAAGGGGTGTCGATACGAACGGCAACGGTCAGGGAAGTCGCGAATCTTGATAGCCTGTTTACATGGGGTTTTTTACTCAAACATTGCACTCATTGTGTTTATGGAGATAACTTGGCTGAGTGCTTTGGCGACTATGTGCCAAGTTGGGAAATTGCCAAACATTGGAATATGGACGTTGCAGAGTGGTTAACCGTATACCGAGGTAAAATTGCCCAAGCACAAAGTATTGATGCATTAGTCTTTGCGCAAACCATTATCGCTAAAAAATTGCTCCGTGCCGCCTATTCGTTGGTGATGTACCGTGATAAACGTTGGTTTGATGATCCTGTTGAGTGTGGCGAGATATTCTTAATCTATCATCCGGAGAAGCAAGTTGAGATAGAGCGACTCGAGATTTTACTCTCTGGACGTCATGTGCCTAAACGTTCTGTGATTGGTTTAATTGATAGCTTTGGCGAATGGCTGGTGAAACAATATCAAAAAACCGAGTTTCGAATCGGCTAAATCACTTGAGTATAGGTACTTTAAAATAAACCTAACTGCGGAGCTGACAATCGCTCAAAATCCAGACCAACAAACGGTAATATAGCATCTGCGATCGGCTTTAATTGCTTATCAATATAATGTTGATAGTTGATTGAGCTTTGCAGATATTCTAATGGCTCTGGCCCATTCAAGGTGATCACATACTCGATTCGACCTTTATTTTGATATTGGAGTTTGCGACCTAATTTAGCATTGATTTCATCGGCCAACCGAGCAGCTCTAACTTGTGGTGGGATATTTTTCTGATATTCATGCAGTTTTCTTCGCAGGCGCTTTCGATAGACTAATTGCGGATCAAATTCACCGCTATTGGTTTTCTCTACCGTTTCACGTATGTAGTCGGTTGGGTCTTCACCATGAAAAATCATATTGTAGAGCGTGTTTTGAAACGTTTGTGCTAAGGCGGTCCAATCGGTTCGAGCACTCTCTAAACCTTTAAAAACCAACTTTTCTTGTGCACCTTCGCCGATTAATCCGGCATAGCGCTTTTTAGAACCGGTTTCTGAACCACGGATGGTCGGCATCAAAAACTTCCGGTAATGGGTTTCATATTCTAATTCGAGAATCGAGGTGAGGTTATATTCTTCACTAAGGAATTTGTTCCACCATTGGTTGATATAGGCCACCAACTGGTGCCCGATCTTATCGGCCTCAATTTGGTTATAGGTGCCATTAAGTGAGACAAACGTCGAATCAGTATCACCATAAATGACTTGATACCCTTGCTCTTCAATGAGGACTTTGGTTTGTTTCATGATTTCATGGCCACGCATGGTAATACTTGAAGCAAGCCGAGTATCAAAGAATCGGCACCCAGATGACCCCAGCACACCATAAAAAGAGTTCATGATGATCTTTATGGCTTGAGAAAATGCTTTTTCGTTATTTTTTTTCGCGACATCACGAGCTGCCCATAGTTTTTCGATCATTTCTGGCAAAAAATGTTTGTTACGATCGAACTGACCACCTCGAAAGCCCGGTATTGCTTGATCTTTTTGATTACCAATCTCAAGTTGCAAGCCTTCTACAAGCCCGACTGGATCAATCAAGAAAGAGCGAATTATCGAAGGATAAAGGCTTTTAAAGTCCAGAACTAACACCGAGTCATAAAGATTAGGGATGGAGTCCATCACATATCCGCCAGGGCTCGCGATCCAATTTTCAGGATGTAAATTCGGGGCGATGTAGCCAATTCGGTGAATCTGGGGCAGATACAGATTGGTAAACGCCGCTACGGAGCCGCCGATACGATCGAGTTCAACGCCAGTTAAACGTGAACGTTCGATTGCAAAATCGAGTAAATGAGTGTGTGCAAAAATACGATTAACCAAAATGCAATCTTGAAGATTGTATTTGGCAAGAGAAGGCTTGTCGGACCGAAACATGCGGTTGATTTCATCCATCCTATCATGAACATTTTGGATGGCTTTCCCTTCCCCAAGTAGCTCTTGTGCGACGGATTCTAGTGACCAAGAATGAAAATGATAGGTGGCGGTTTTGAGTGTATCGATACCATCCAATACAACTCGGCCTGGGATTGAAATGAAACCTTGCTGACTTTGGGCTGAAAGGCGAAAGAAGCTGGCTTGGTCTGCTCGACCTATACTCAATTTTATGTTGTGCCATTCCGCTCGTTTATGCAGCAAACGAAAGTCAAAATCAATGACATTCCAGCCAATGATCACATCGGGGTCGAATTTTTTGAACCAATCAATTAACGCCTTGAGCAACGCTTTTTCATCTTTGACCCATTGGATACAAGTGTGAGAAGGTTCTTCTTCACCGACCATGATGACACGAGAATCCATCGGGCTATCCAGACCAATTGAATATAAGATCCCTTTTTCAGAACATTCTAAGTCCAGAGATACGATGTTCAGTTTAGGTTGGTAATCACCACTGCGGCATTTGGCGTTGTTTACTTTTGTAAATCCGTGTTGCTTCTTTTCAATACCAGTAAATTCAACGCCACCTTTGATAAATCGTTCCATCAGATAACGATCGGCCAAACGAATATCACCTTCGTAATGCACGAGGTCGTTATGTGTGAGGAGATCTTGTAAGGCTAATGATTCTTTTGATGTTTTTGTGTAGCAAGCTGCCAATGGTAAATGGTCAAAGGTTTTGAGTGGAAGAGGGCGAACCTCTGTGGCGACGTTATGAGAGAGCGCTAATTGTTTCACTCTTTCAAGCGCAGATTGTTCGATAAAAAATACGGGCTTCTCACCCTGAATAAGCAACTGAGCCGGACCATCGTCTGTGGCTAACCAAAGCTCAATCTGTGTTTGGCCGTTGAGGTCTCTAGCTTGGCGAGTCAGTAGAAAGCCTTGGTTGATATTCAAAAGAGAGCTCCTAAGATTTGTTGCTCTTTCGCAGTAAAATTTTGTTCGACGTAATATCATTTAGGCGAGAAAGAATGTACGTCACTCAATTATTTTAAGAAAATATACCCAAGCATCTTGAAGTCACTTGGGTATACACTTTAAGCAAAGCATAGAATGATAACAAAGCATAAACGAGAATCGCGAACCCTTTGGGGGAACTATCTGATGTATTCTATCATTAACTACCGATGAGCTGACGAGTAAAATGCAGCAAAACGAGATTGTTTTATTCAGAGTATTGCTCCGCAAAACTCAATGTTTTACCAAATCAGCCTTATATCCAAGAATCCTAACGCTCTGGCAACTTCTTACTGTGCATAAAGTACTCACTTTCAATTTATAGTGTGCATTGCTAGGCAATATGAAACTTAGTTACTTGATTTGTAGGAGATTATAATGTTAGTTTCTATCTATTGGGAGACGGTCATTATTGCTAGATGATCAAACGCTCAGACTGTGAATTAATTCTTGCTAAACTTTGTGTTTCAGCACATATTCATAGTGAGCAAATTTTTGCCTATTGTATTATTATATGGGCACCCGTACCGAAATTCACATTGGTTGTTTGCAATGTGGAAACCGGGCCAATACTAAGTGTGGAGATACAAGTTTGATAAATGTTTTCCTTGTAGATGATCACGAGCTGGTTCGCACAGGGATAAGACGTATCATTGAAGACGTCCGTGGAATGAATGTAGCAGGGGTAGCTGACAGCGGTGAAGAAGCTGTGAAATGGTGTCGCAATAATCATGCTGATGTCATTTTAATGGATATGAATATGCCGGGTATCGGTGGACTGGAAGCCACCAAGAAGATTTTACGTATGAGCCCTGATGTTAAAATTATTGTTTTGACGGTACATACAGAAAATCCTTTTCCGACTAAAGTTATGCAAGCTGGAGCATCAGGCTACCTGACTAAAGGAGCTTGCCCAGATGAGATGGTGAACGCCATTCGAGTTGTGAATAGTGGTCAGCGTTATATCTCGCCAGAAATTGCTCAGCAAATTGCGTTGAGTCAGTTTTCATCATCTTCTGAAAACCCCTTCAAGGATCTTTCAGAGCGTGAGCTTCAGATCATGATGATGATTACCAAAGGTCAGAAAGTAACGGACATTTCTGAGCAACTTAATTTAAGCCCTAAGACGGTCAATAGTTATCGTTACCGTTTATTTAGCAAATTGGGGATTAATGGTGATGTTGAGTTAACGCACTTAGCCATTCGCCATGGGATGTTAGACGCCGAGACTCTCTAGCGTGAATCCTCCTTTCGATTCGGCTTCTTTTCTCAAAACAGTAACTCATCAGCCCGGCGTTTACAGGATGTATAACGCTGATGCTGTTGTTATTTATGTTGGGAAAGCCAAAGATTTACAAAAGCGTCTTACCAGTTACTTCAGAAAAAAAGTTGATAGCGAAAAAACGCGAGCGCTTGTCAGTCATATCGCTAAAATCGATGTAACGGTTACCCACACAGAAACAGAAGCTCTGATTCTAGAGCACAATTACATCAAGCAATATTTGCCCAAGTACAATGTCTTGCTTCGGGATGATAAGTCTTATCCGTACATTTTTATCAGTGCGCATAAACACCCGCGCTTATCCATGCATCGTGGCGCTAAAAAACGTAAAGGCGAGTACTTTGGGCCTTATCCTGACTCCAGAGCAGTACGAGAAACCTTACATTTATTACAAAAAATTCTGCCAGTTCGCCAGTGTGAAGATACCGTCTATTCAAATCGCACTCGGCCGTGTTTAATGTATCAAATTGGTCGCTGTGCAGGCCCGTGTGTCAGTTCGCTGATTTCTGACCAAGATTATGCTGAATTAGTGGAGCTTGTGCGCTTATTCTTGCAAGGTAAAGACCAGCAAGTGTTAGAACAACTCATCACTAAAATGGAGTCAGCCAGCCAACAGTTGCGCTTCGAAGATGCGGCTAAATTTCGAGATCAGATCCAAGCGATTCGACGTGTCCAAGAACAACAGTTTGTCTCCGAGGACAGCATGGATGATATGGATGTGTTGGGTTTTGCTCAAGAAAATGGCATCGCCTGTATTCATATTCTCATGATTCGTCAGGGACAAGTGCTTGGTAGCCGTAGCCATTTCCCCAAGATTCCAAGAAATACAGACTCTGAAGAGGTTTTTGATAGTTTTCTTACCCAGTATTACCTTAGCCACAATGAAGCGAGAACCATCCCAACCCGGATCATATTAAGCCGGGAATTTGGTGATCAAATTCAAGCTCTACAGCAAGCCTTGAGTGATGTAGCGGGAAGGAAGATTCAATTCCATACATCCCCAACTGGCACACGAGGTCGTTACTTGAAGTTGGCAAACACGAATGCTTTGACCGCAATAACCGCCAAAATTAATCATAAAATGACGATTAATCAGCGTTTTAAAGCGTTGAGAGAGCTTCTAGGGAAAGAGACTATTTCTCGAATGGAATGTTTTGATATTTCACATACCATGGGAGAAAGTACCATTGCTTCTTGTGTAGTTTTCAATAATGAAGGCCCTGTTAAACAAGAGTATCGGCGATATAACATTACCGGTATTACAGGAGGGGATGACTATGCAGCAATGGGCCAAGCTCTAGAAAAACGCTATTCAAAGCAATTGGAAGTAGAAAAAATACCCGACATTATTTTTATCGATGGTGGGAAAGGTCAACTCAATCGAGCTCACGAGATCATCTCACAATATTGGACGGATTGGCCTAAGCGGCCTACTATGATGGGCATTGCAAAAGGTGTCACCCGAAAGCCCGGTTTGGAGACTTTAATCACGGTTGATGGTGAAGAGTTCAATTTGCCCAGTGATGCACCTGCATTGCACTTGATGCAGCATATTCGTGATGAAAGTCATAATCACGCAATTGCAGGACATAGAGCGAAGCGAGGTAAAACTCGACGTACTAGTGTACTAGAGGGGATTGAAGGTGTGGGGCCTAAACGTCGGCAAGCTTTGCTGAAATATATGGGAGGCCTTCAAGAACTTAAGCGTGCAAGTGTTGAAGAAATCGCCAAAGTGCCAGGAATTAGTCACTCTTTGGCAGAAATTATTTTCCAAGCATTGAAACAATAAAGAAAATCCCGCAACATTATGACGTAATGTTTAAGAGAATAATGAAATGCGCTTGAATATCCCTAACATTCTATCTCTGCTGAGACTGTTCTTAATCCCAGTCTTTGTGGTTGTGTTCTATTTACCCTATTCTTGGGCACCTTTTGCTTCAGCCATGGTGTTTTGGGTTGCGGGCTTTACTGATTGGCTCGATGGCATGCTAGCTCGCAAACTTGGGCAGACCTCTCGCTTTGGCGCTTTCATTGACCCCGTCGCGGATAAAGTTCTAGTCGCAACAGCGTTGATTCTTATTACCGAGCATTACCACTCGATTTGGGTAACCATCCCTGCAGTCACGATGATTGCTCGAGAAATTATCATTTCCGCGTTGAGAGAGTGGATGGCTGAAATTGGCAAGCGTGCTAGTGTGGCTGTCTCGTGGATAGGTAAGGTGAAGACACTGGCACAAATGTTTGCTTTGTGGGTACTGATTTGGCGTTATGATGATTGGATGGTATGGATCGGCTTTGGTTCACTATACATCGCAACATTCTTAACATACTGGTCTATGGTGCAGTATTTAGCGGCAGCAAAAAATGACTTACTGAGTGAAGAGCATCAGTAGCATAGTGTGCCTCAAGTAGGTATTTTGTAACCTACAGACCAAACTGAATGATAGAAGCAGGCATCAAGCCTGCTTTTTTATGTTTCCAAAAACGTCATGGGTATATATTTGCCATTAGGTGCTTGGATGAGTTATTAAATGTGACTTAAATCAAGGTTTGCTATGCGAAATGTAACTTTGCGCGTTTTTTTAAGGTCATCTACGGCTTTGTAGCGGTGCAGTAGGCTTAGTTATGCTACACATACAGCCCACCTTTTAAGATAAACAAGGATATTTGAGTCTTTTTTTGTATTGAAACTAATCAATTTAACGCTTTTTGGATGTTTTGTGTTCAAACGCTTTAAAAAAATAAAAATAGTGTTGACTCAGCCCTTCGAATCAGTAGAATGCATCCCGTCCCCAAGAGCAATAAGCTCAAAAGGGTAAGTAACTAAAGCATCGCTTGGTTACATTGAGGCGCCTTGGCAGAGTGGCTATGCAGCGGATTGCAAATCCGTGGACCTCGGTTCGACTCCGGGAGGCGCCTCCATCTTGCGACACTAGCTCAGTTGGTAGAGCGCAACCTTGCCAAGGTTGAGGTCACGAGTTCGAACCTCGTGTGTCGCTCCAGATTAAATGATATGGCTTCGGCGGTATCAGATGGTGTTTTACTTTTCTAGTAAAGGCATCGCAAAGAAATTTGTGTGCCCTGGTGGTGGAATTGGTAGACACAAGGGATTTAAAATCCCTCGACGTTCGCGTTGTGCCGGTTCAAGTCCGGCCCGGGGCACCATCTCAAACATGCGACACTAGCTCAGTTGGTAGAGCGCAACCTTGCCAAGGTTGAGGTCACGAGTTCGAACCTCGTGTGTCGCTCCAGATAAGAAGCCCTGACCAATTGGTCAGGGCTTTTTTCATTTTCAGCTATCGTAATAAAGAAACTTTGCTGGTCTTCAAAAGTATTTTTCGTGTTTATCTTATCGTGTGCCGTTAGCATAGTTCTATTGTAATACTCTATGTCTTTCTCAGTAATCTGTTACCCGAAAAGAGTGTGTTCGTTTATGGCTCCACGATTGATGACTTTGTCGCAAAAATAGCCAGAGACGTTGTATATCAAGACTCCAGAGACAATGATTCAAGCGTTTTTAGTCGACTCTCATCAAGCCGGATAAGTGTTGCCCCGAAAACATTTAGGTTAAATGTTCACACAATTGAGAGGGCGTGCGTTTACCCTACTAAAACTTATTCGATTGAGTTGATAACTGTTCATTCTCGTCATTAGGCGAAATCTTGCAGCCTCATTTCCCTTCATGTGGCATAACTTATTGATTATCAGTTGAGCCAATATAAAAAAGGCTGCATTATTGAAGGATGAAAGACGACAATTTATCGTCTAATAAGCGTTATGTGTAATCGATGGAGTACAGAATATTAGATGGAAATTGTAGAAGCAGAAAAATCGGATTTAGATTCATTCTTTGCGTATCTTGAAAATCAGCTGTTTGAAAATGGTAATGGTGAGGTTCCTCTTTTCCAGCCAATGTCCAGAGAGCAAAGTGAAATTCCAGAAGCAACAAAAGATAGGTTCATCCAAGGTTTTTCCCATCAGTTTGGCGATTTAGGCTGGAGAAAACTCTGGGTTGTAAAAGACACCTCTGGAAGTATCAAAGGTCATATTGATCTTCGCCACCACAGTGATGAAAGCCGTTCGCATCGAGTTCTACTTGGTATGGGCGTAGATGTTTCTTGCCGGAAGCAAGGTCTTGGTCAAAGGCTCATTGATGCTGTTATAAATTTTTGCCAAGAAAAAGCTGAAATTGACTGGCTTGATCTTTGTGTATTATCAGATAATTTCCCAGCAAAGAACCTCTACCTAAAAGCAGGGTTCAATGTTGTTGGAGAGTTCAGAGATCAATATAGAATCGACGGTTTGTCTGTCTCAGAAACAGCAATGACAAAATGCGTCAAAAATTACGCATAACAAATTGGAATGAAAGATGGGCAGATACTCTAATGCCACATTCTGTGTTAGCCTTCTATACATCTGAGTGCTAATTGTTGTTCTTTCCTTAAACAAAAGTAACGTCGATACTAAATGGACGTCCACATAATTTGTCGGTAAAATGCTTTCTCGCGGCTGCACATGAATTTCAGTCAACCTTAGAGAAAATCCAATGATTGTAGAAAATGTGCTTCCTGAAAATTACGCAGAAATGCTTAGTGTTTGGGAAAATTCAGTCCGAGCAACTCATGACTTCATAACAGAAGAAGATATTGAGTTTTTTAAACCAATTATCATTGAGCAGGCTTTTCCTGCTGTTACGTTAAGATGTGTGAAAAATGAAAGCGGTTCAATTCAAGGTTTCGTAGGTATCCACGAGTCAAAGATTGAGATGCTTTTCATCCTAAACGAGGCAAGAGGTCACGGAATTGGTAAATTGCTACTACAATACGCAATAGAGCAGTTAAGCGTAATCAAAGTCGATGTCAACGAACAAAATCCACAGGCAGTAGGCTTCTACGAGCATATGGGTTTCAAAGTTGTTTCTCGCTCGCCACTTGATGATATGGGAAAACCTTTTCCAATTCTGCATATGACACTTTAAAGCTCGGTTTGTCGGAACCAAGTTTGCTAGAAGAAAAGCCCAAAGCTAATAACTTTGGGCTTTTCCGCATGTTCGCAAATAAAAATTGTCCAGAGGCGTGTCGCATGCGAGATCACGACTATACCCCATTATGTATATGGCATTAACTTTGTTGCATTAGACCCAGATGGTCACCGCTTACGGGTATTTGCTTAACATTGCCTTGTAGTTCAAAAGCTAGCATCTTTGCTAGCTCATTTATGTCCAAGAACTTCTTAGGTTGAATTATTAGCTCTAATCTAACACCTGTACTCACAAAAACTCAAATGATTGCACCAATTGCTTCCTATGAATTACTCAACAGGCTTTATAGGAAGTAACTGGATCGTGTTTATATAATAGGAGTAATGAACACCGATTTTTGAGAGTTTTTGTATCATTTGTCTCTTTGCTCGGTGTCTAGGTTTACAGGTTTAGATCATTCCATAATTCACCCTGATGTGGAATATTTGATGCTGTCCCACCATACAAGTTAAAGACCTCAGTCAATGTAGAAAGGCCCAACATTCTCTGCCCTATAGTAAGGAAATCGTACTGCGATAGCTCAAAGTGACCAGACCTTAATTTAAAACCCCAGTTTCTATTGCCAGCGGTAAATTCTAACTGATCGAGCATTGGATGAATTGCTATTTCCTTGCCGTTTATATATGTAATATCTCTGCGGTATGGAACGAAGTTTGGCGTCATTTGAAACTTATAGCTACCTTCTCCTGTAACTTGACCAATGGCTGTAAACTTCTGACATTTTTCCTTACCCTTGAATTCAAGCGTGGGTGAGTAAAAAACGATCCCGTCACCAACTGACATTCTATTCAAAGGGGCCGATTTACCATGGCATACTTGGCAAAACCCTCCAGCTACTCCTAACTTAATGTGCTCACGAGAAACAACACCACACCAAAATTTCTTCAAGGTACCTCCTATACAATGTTTTTATATGAGCTGCTATTTTATAAAGTATTACTTTTTATTAGTAATGATGTCAGGGATTTATAGTGTTTAAGTTGACTCTCGGTTAAGCAAGAAAAAAAATCGTCATCAGTATTTTCAACAGCAAAGATAGCTTTAACGATTAAATTTTCTCCTTCAGTTGTTAATTGAACATTAGTATTTCGAGCATCAAGGACTGAGGAGGAACGTTCGACTAAACCATTCAACTCTAGCTTTCGAATTGCTTTCGATAGTGTCATTTTATCAATCTTGGTGTGCTCAACTAAATTAGTTTGAGTAGCTAATTTTTCTTTATCTTGAAACCACTTTAATGAAGCTAGAATGGCAAATTGAGTTTGAGTAATTCCAAATCTTTTTAATACTAAAATCAATTTTCTTTGCCACAGCGTAGTCATTTTCCAAATTAAAAAACCTATACTGTCATCTGCTGCGTCATGCTTAAAAGGGGATGAGTTAGACATTTTGACTCCTCTCAACCAATCGAGCTAATTGCTTATCCATTCCACTTGCTACATTTTCAGCAACCAGTTTCTTCCATAACCAAGATAGTGGACCTTCGATTTTTAGTGTTGATCTTATTTCCAATTGATTACCGTGTTCTACTAGTTCGTGAGAATCATACATTCTTGCAAGAGGGAACTTAGTCAAGTCTGTGAACATTGAGTTCTCTTTAACTTCTATTAGATCTATGTTGATCTTTGGTCCTCCTATAGGCTTAAACTTTAATACAGTCTCTGCTTTAAATTCGCCTTCAAGTTTTGCGTACTCAATATCATCTTGCCAGGTATGCCATTGGTTGACATCAGTCCACACTTTCCAAACTTTATCCGCACTTAATCCGTTAACGATCAAGCTTGTTGTTTTTATCCACACAATAAATTCACCTCAATAGTAACCTAGTTTACAATTATGGTAAACTGGGTTACTAATGTTGTAAACCATTTTTAGTTGGTATTTTAAGAGCAGGTGATATATGAAGCTCATGATTCAAATTATTTTTGCCCCAAAATCGTTCAGAGCTAAAACTCTACACATTTTAGAGGGCGTGCGTTTGCCCTACAAAACCTAATATCAATTTTATGGATTATTTACTTACCGTTTTTGCTTTCATTTCTGCCTATCTATACATTTATTAAGCTTGAAGGTTGTTTGATTATGAAAAGTGGCATGTTTTACTGAGTGTTTGGTCTCGCTTTGTCGATGGTTGGTTTTGTAAACTATTTTTATTAATAGGTTTGTAATTTTCTTATCTTGGATAACACGCAGGCGAGTTTTCTATGTAAGGATAGAGTACATGACTCGATGTATTTCCTTTAATTTTTAGTGGCTTGTGATAGATTAATCGAAAGTCGGGCAGTCAGAAAAAGGAGACGGCCTGTTATTAAGAATGTTAGCTGCCAAGACAAGAGTAAATTTCATGAAATGGTCAAAACTGAAGAAACAAATAGAAGAAAATTTCGCTGACTCTATCAAAGGCAGAATCGAAATTTTTACAACCGCATACAGGCGACAGGATGAAATTGCTAGAAGTTGGGTTGTAATTGATGGAAAGCAGGAAGTAAGTCTTACTGATTGCGATTCGTGGTGGGAGCAAGGAGCATACTTTCACGAACTCACACCTACTGATTGTCTAACTCATAAGGCTGTAAACAACTCAGAGAGAATTGAAGGTAATCTGCATGAAGCTGGAGAGTTCAGCAGTTATGATTTTAAAATTATGTGCTTTGAGTCATTAAGTATCTCAGCTCACGATTGCATCAAGTCTGAGCATCCTTTATTAAGAGTTATTGGCGTCCTTCACAGAAAACTTGGAATAGCCAAAGTTAAGGAGATGCAAAAGGATTCTAATCCAATGGTTGCCTATTTCGCTATATTTCGCATGCAAGCAGAGGCCGCTAACAAGAAAATCCAAGTGACACCTTCGGAGAGGCTTGTTGCAAAAATTGAAGATTGTAGTGGCTGAGTGAATTTGGTAACTTGATTGGAGGTTTGCAATACCTGAAGCTATTCATTAATCAATAATTTAGGAAAGTCGCTGGTAAACTTATGTACAAAAGTGTGCCGACGGGGCATGAAAAGCGAAAATGCCCCTAAATTGGTTTCGCCAAAAAGTCTCTATTCACATGCGAGTGGGTTTTGACCAAATAGAACTAATCTGAAACCCAACACTCACAAAGAAAAAATGGGTGTTAGAGTGCGATTCTTAGCTCAAATGAATTTGCTAATTTTTGCCCTGTAAATCGCTTTGAAAGCGTCACAAACTTACAAGTCGTTATGGCAGCAGATGACCTTGAACAAGTGTCTAAAATCTTCGCTATGAGCGCTCGAAGCGGTCTGAGGGCTGTTTTTGATTGCAAACTCACACATTTACCATAATAGGAATAATGAACACCGATTTTTGATGTTCATCATTACCAACATTGAATGGTTTTATTCGATTTCCGATCTTAAGGTTGTGCAAGTTTTATTTTTTAGGAAACCCAACATTGTTTTGATGGTTTTTTTTTGAACTCTATCGACGCCAAAGTCGGTAAAATCCATATGCTTTGATGCTGACATATCCACAATACAGATACCATATAATTTCTGATCTTCAATTGTTGGTAGTACACCTAATGCTGTAGGGTATTCTGGTGATCTTATTGATAGAACTCTAATGTTATTATTTTTAGGTAACGACACCCGCTTGCTGTCTAGCGTTATTAGTTGATGAATATAATCGTTATTGTCATTACTAAACCACGCTGAAATGTCGCCTCCGTTAGAGTGACCAACTAAAGTTAACTTGTTAAAGTCATAGGTTGGGAAGCGAGATTCTAATTTTCCTTTAAGATATTTTATAGTTTTCGCCCCTCTCTTCCAGTTCTCTATACGCGTTTGGTATAAGTCGCCTGTTTTTGAAAGTGGAGGATCATTAGGAAGTTCATGATCTATCGAAACAGTCATATATCCATGTTCATTTAAGCTTTTTGTTATGAATTTGTACTTTGTAAATGGTACGCGATTACCAGCACTTACAAATGCAACCTGACAACGTTTTTGGTGAGTGCAATTTTCATATTCTATGGGAAAGTTAATTTCTATCGGGATAGAGCGATCTCGTACTGAGTCTCGGATGGTAATGTTTTCTGCGCTTACAACAATCGGTAGTATTGAAATGAATATCGTTAAAATGTATTTCATACAAACGCCTAAATTAAAGGTGGTGAGGAGGAAGTCGGATTTTTTCATATTACAATCAGTTAAGCATTGCATTTAACGTAACTGCACTTAGTGCGTACCTAAACCAATACTTTTGCTAGTGCGATACTACTCATCGCACTAGCTCTTCACAAGTAGACTTGCCATACCTGTGATTATTGATGGTTTGCTAATTTAGCAAAAGCACTAGCAAATAATTGTCCAAAAATTAGCTAGTTCATGTGGTGGCTAACTGATGTGCATTATTAACCCTTAGGTATTTTACGAATATATAATTTCGTTAATTCTAACTATATGAAGTAGATACCACTTCTTTGACCTTTTTAATGATACTTTTAAGGTATATAAATGAAGGTTTAACAAGTTTTCTTTTATTCCTTATTGATGATGCGATAACAAAGGCTAAAGGTATTATGTATAAAGTTGGCATTGTTTTATTTGATGATTTTACTGATGTAGATTTCTTTCTTATGTATGACTTGCTCGGTCGAACAACTGATAGCTGGGATGTGAGAATATTAGGCACAAAGGCAGAGCATAACTCGCAACTTGGAATTACAGTAAAGACTAATGGCCATATATCTGAGGTTAAAGATCAAGATGTTGTTTTGATTACTAGTGGTTATCGCGGAATTCCAGCTGTACTGCAAGACGAAAACTTCATGTCAGTTTTAAAGCTTAACCCTAAAAAACAATTGATAGGTTCTATATGTGCAGGGTCCTTTATCTTACACGAGCTTGGTTTACTGAATGATAAAAAATTAACAACGAATCCACACGCGAAAGCTACGCTGGAAAGTATGGGAGGAGATGTTCAAGATCTACCTCTCGTTATTGAAGGCAATATAGCTACAGCTGGAGGCTGTCTTTCATTAATGTACCTAGTCGGGTGGTTAGCAGAAAGGTTGTTTGATTCAAATAAACGTAAAAGCATACAAGATCAGTTAATTCCAGCTGGGCAATCTGAGCTATTTGAAGAACTTATTTCCTCAACTATTCAGTCTGCTCAATCCACTAGTACATATAAATAGAACTACTATTAAATGACCGCCCACCGTGGCGGTCTTTTTGTATCCTAAAAGGCATTTTATAAGGGAGGTATTCATACTTTTTCTAATATCAACCAATCCAATTAGAGCGACCTTTCTAAGAAGCTTTTGTCCGTGCGACCTGAAGTCGTATGAAGCGTTGTTCATCGCTTTATGAATGAACCATCTGTATCACCAGATGTTCTGCTTTAATCAAACCGGACACTTCAATAAAGGAATATAATCCTACTATTGAGGTGACTATGACAAAACGAAAAAATAGAAGTTATACCAATGATTTCAAGCGAGAAGCTGTGGCATTGGTAACCGAGCAAGGCTATAGCGTAACTAAGGCGGCAGCGTCCCTAGGTATTACAGATAAATTGCTTTACAACTGGAAAGCCAAGTTTGAAGCAGAGCAATCTGGCGAAGCTTTGACAGCTGATGAACGTGCTGAGCTGATTAAATTACGCAAGGAAAATAAAGAGCTAAGGATGGAAAAAGATATATTAAAAAAGCCAGCGCCCTGTTGCTAAAGGAAACCAAATAGCGTTTGAAACGGTTAAATCGCTCGCTTCGACATACCCAATTGCCAAGCTTTGTAAAAGCATGAACGTAAGTCGTTCAGCCTACTACGCATGGCTCAACAAACCTACTGAAGTAATAACGGCCGAGCAGTTACATTTGTACCGCAGAGCTAAAGCAATATTTAAGCAAAGTCGAAACAGCTTAGGTTATCGGGAATTGCGTAAGCGGTTGTGCAATGAGGGCTTTACTATCAGTGATTATGGTACACAAAAGTTGATGGACAAGCTGGGTTTAGTGGTTACACAGCGTGTGGCATACAAGGTCACAACTAAGCGTAAACACAGTGATGCAGTGGCTGACAACCTGCTGAACCAGAATTTTAACCCTGTTGGTCCTAACCAAGTGTGGGCAGGAGATGTAACCTATTTGAAAACAGGAGAAGGTTGGATGTATCTGGCCATCGTGATGGACTTGTATTCTAGGCGAATTGTCGGCTGGCACATAGATAAACGTATGACCACTGATTTAGTCAGCAAAGCCATGATGAAAGCCTATAACTTGCGCCAACCACCTAAAGGTTTGGTATTTCATTCAGACAGAGGCTCACAATATACCAGCAAACGTTATCGTAATCTGCTGACGAGTTACGGCATCAGAGCCAGTATGGGCGATGTTGGTGCTTGTTGGGATAACGCTGTAGTAGAAAGGTTCTTCGGTAGTCTAAAGCACGATTGGTTACTCAAGGTGCCCCAACTAACCAGAGAACACATGAGAAATGATGTCGCAACTTATATGCGATATTACAATTTAGATCGGCTTCATACTGCTAACAACAATATGTCGCCAATTAACTATGAATTTTCTTTTAGAAAAGTGTCCTGAAAAACTTGAGCAGAACAGTGCTCACTAGGCGATTATATCTTACGTTTCGTTTGATTTTTTGCCTCAGATATCATCAAGCTGGCAAGTGTTGCCATTAACGACAGAGACTTTGGTAAAACGAGTCGTGGATACCGAGTGTGTACTTCGAAGAACAGGAAGTCAGATTAACTGGAGGTGACTTGGGGGTAGGTTGCCACAGCAAAAGCATTTGAAGTTTAGCAGTATTGTGAACAAAATCGGTGATAATTGTTGAAAATAGATTGCACGACAAATTTATTTCATGATAAATTCGCGCGCAATCTCGGAGCGTACATTTATTTTACGTTGTTGATGCACTCATCGAGTTCTCTGGGGGATACGCGTAAGCACAGTTGGCTAAAGACAACTTTAGTTATCAGTGCCATTACGTAGGGTAGGTATTGGCATCATCGTGAGCCAATAGACGGGATACTAGTGCGGCCAATGGCGGCATGTTAATGGGAAACCCAACATTGAAATCTTTTAACACACACTTACTTCACAGCCTCATACTTCCTAAATGTCCGGTCCACCAAACTGGATGCATCACGGAACCTTGAATATTTCTTAAGATAAAAAATTTTCGCTGAACGGACTGAAAGTACTCTTTCACATTCGCTCTCGGTGACGAATTGTATCTTCGTATCCTGCTACTCGGCTTTTCAACGGTCAGCAGGCAAAGGAATTTTTTATTCAAGGGATTATCAAACATGAGCACCGCCTTTGAAGTCGATCAGAGTATCGCGACTTGTTTTTCAACTCAGGTTCCTCTTGTAGAAGGGACCTATGACTTAACTGCTGATCAAGTCATGATTGATCAAGCTGAACACGAATCAGCAGTTCGTTCTTATCCTCGGCGGCTTCCGATCGCCATTGCACAAGCCTATGGATGTATTGTTGAAGATACACGAGGTCAGTTGTTTCTCGATTGTCTCGCCGGTGCTGGCACACTGGCGCTGGGTTACAATCACCCAGAGATAAACCAAGCTCTCAAAGAACAATTGGACTCTGGCTTACCGTACCAGACTTTGGATATCGCAACGGCAGCAAAAACGCACTTTATCCATACGGTGAAAAATTTTTTACCCCCCGAATTGGGTGACGATTGTGTGATTCAATTTTGCGGCCCGTCAGGTGCTGATGCTGTTGAAGCTGCAATAAAATTGGCGAAGCAAACAACCGGACGCAATACCATGCTGGCGTTTCGTGGGGCTTATCATGGCATGACCAACGGCACGATGGGCATGATGGGGAATCTCGATACTAAAGCGCGTCGAACGGGGCTAATGTCAGATGTTCACTTTATGCCGTTTCCTTATAGTTTGCGTTGCCCCTTTGGTTTAGGCGGTGACGAAGGCGCCAAAGCAAGCATCCGCTATATTGAACGGTTATTGAGTGACGATGAAGCCGGCATTATGAAACCTGCCGCGATGATCGTTGAGCCGGTTCAAGGTGAAGGTGGTGTGATTCCTGCCCCTGCATTTTGGTTGCGTGAACTCCGTCGAATCTGTGATGAGCACGGAATATTACTCATCTTTGACGAGATTCAGTGTGGAGTTGGGAAGTCAGGTTACCATTTTGCATTTGAAGAAGCGGGCATCGTTCCTGATATTTTGTGTTTATCAAAAGCGATTGGTGGTGGTTTGCCCATGTCACTATTGGTGATCAACAAACAGCATGATACTTGGAAACCCGGAGAGCATACTGGGACATTTCGAGGCAATCAGCTGGCTATGGTTTCAGGGGCGAAAGCATTAGAAATTATTCAGCGCGATAACCTAGTCGAGCATGCAAACGTTGCTGGTCAATACTTACGTTTTGGTTTGGAAAGCATACAAAAGCGAGTGAATTGCATTGCTGATGTACGCGGTAAAGGCTTGATGCTGGGTGTTGAAATAAAGAACCCAAATGGTGAAGTCAATAAATTTGATGAGCCTCTTGCCGATGGTCAGCTCACACTTGCTATTCAACGAGCAGCGCTTGAACGTGGTTTAATTGTAGAGAAGGGTGGGCGAGAAGGCGCTGTGATTCGTTTTCTGCCCCCACTGATTATTTCTTTTGAACAAATAGACTTTGCACTTCGAGTCTTTGAGGAAGCAATCCTTGCCGCTGGTGGATCTCATGTTGAAATTTCTCCTCAACAAGAGTGGAAAAAGCACTTTATTCAAACAGGAAAGCTCGGCTGTACTGAATTTGTCTCAGCGATAAATCATACGACGGCAGCCATAAAGTCGGTATTTGAACAAGTCAATACGCCTTATTCAGGTCTGGAGCCCAAGAAACTTGAAACAGCAATCAATGCCGTGGATCTCGATAGTAAATACGCCTCACTTGCTTCAGTGATTGATGAAACGGTTGATCTTGTGGCTGCTAACGCTATTTTTACCCAGCACCCAGATTGTATTGCGCATTTACATACCCCACCTCTGCTTTCTGCCGTTGCAGCAGAAACCATGATTGCTGCTTTAAATCAATCTATGGACTCTTGGGACCAAGCGTCTTCTGCCACTTATGTAGAGCAGAAGGTGATCAATTGGCTATGCGGTAAGTATCGACTTGGTGACCATGCGGATGGCACTTTTACTAGCGGTGGTACTCAAAGTAACCAAATTGGTTTAATGCTCGCGAGAGATTGGATTGCAGAAAAACTCAGCCATCACTCCGTCCCTAAAATCGGCCTGCCAGACTATGCCGATAAACTGAGAATTGTATGTTCGGCAAAGGCGCATTTTACCGTGCAAAAATCGGCGTCATGGATGGGACTTGGTGAACAAGCGGTGATGACGGTGGAAGCCAATGCTGATGGCACGATGGACACTGCTCAATTAGATAACGCTTTGATTCAAGCGAAAGAGCAAGGGTTGATCCCATTTGCGATAGTTGGCACGGCAGGGACGACGGATCATGGTGCCATCGATGATCTCGACTTTATTGCTGATATGGCAACAAAACACGATATGTGGATGCACGTCGATGGTGCTTATGGTGGTGCGTTAATTTTCAGTCGATACAAATCTCGTTTAAAAGGGATTGAACGAGCACATTCGCTCAGTGTCGATTTCCATAAACTTTTCTATCAAACCATCAGTTGCAGTGCTTTATTAGTCAGTCATAAAGCCCACTTTAAATATCTACTTCATCATGCTGATTATCTGAACCGTGAGCATGATGAGCTTCCTAATTTAGTCGATAAATCTATCGCCACAACCAAGCGATTTGATGCGTTAAAAGTCTTCATGACCATGCAAAATGTTGGCCCACAAGTGCTTGGTGATATGTACGATCACTTGCTGGTGCAAACCAAAGAAGTCGCAGAGATGATTCGTGACCATGCAGACTTTGAATTATTGGCAGAACCTTCATTATCAACGGTGTTATTCCGAGCAACACACGGTGATAAAAATCTCGATGAATTAAATAAAACAGTACGGTTGCAAGCCCTGACACGCGGGATCGCAGTACTTGGTGAAACAATTGTTGAAGGTAAAACCACACTTAAATTTACGATTTTGAATCCCTGTTTAACCACAGCGGACTTTGAATCTTTGATCCATAAAATCAATATACTGGCCTTTGAGCTGGTTTAATAAAGGTAACAGAAAACTATGGCAGTTTTACAGATTGGTGCAGGCGGTGTTGGTTGGGTTGTTGCGCATAAAGCGGCACAAAACAATGACGTTCTGGGTGATATTACAATTGCGTCACGCACTATTAGTAAATGTGAAAAAATCATCGAGTCTATCCAGAAAAAAAACAACCTGAAAGATTCAGCTAAAAAGCTAGAAGCACGTGCGGTCAATGCTGACGATGTCGATTCTCTGGTTGCTCTTATTAAAGAAGTGAAACCAGATCTTGTGATCAATGCAGGACCTCCTTGGGTTAATATGCCAATTATGGAAGCATGCTACCAAGCAAAAGTATCGTACTTAGATACGTCTGTTGCTGTAGATCTTTGCTCTGAAGGACAGCAAGTTCCTGAAGCATACGATTGGCAGTGGGGCTACCGTGAAAAATTCAAGGAAGCAGGCATTACTGGTATTTTAGGTGCAGGCTTCGATCCGGGCGTGGTATCGGTATTTGCCGCTTATGCAGTGAAGCATCTTTTTGATGAGATTGACACGATTGATGTTATGGATGTGAATGCTGGTGATCACGGTAAGAAGTTCGCAACGAATTTTGACCCAGAAACAAACATGCTAGAGATCCAAGGTGACTCTTTCTATTGGGAAAACGGTGAATGGAAACAAGTGCCTTGCCACTCACGTATGCTTGAGTTTGATTTCCCAAATTGTGGATCACACAAAGTATACTCAATGGCGCATGATGAAGTTCGCTCAATGAAAGAATTCATACCAGCAAAACGCATTGAATTCTGGATGGGATTCGGTGACCGTTACCTAAACTATTTCAACGTGATGCGTGATATTGGCCTATTGAGCCCTGAGCCATTGACGTTGCACGATGGTACGGTTGTACAACCTTTGCACGTTCTTAAAGCAATGCTGCCTGATCCAACCTCACTGGCTCCAGGTTATACCGGACTTACTTGTATCGGTACTTGGGTCCAAGGTAAGAAAGATGGCAAAGAGCGCAGTGTATTTATCTACAATAATGCAGACCATGAAGTGGCTTATGAAGATGTTGAGCATCAAGCGATCTCTTACACAACCGGTGTCCCGGCCATTACTGCAGCGCTGCAGTTCTTCCGTGGTCAATGGGCTGATAAAGGCGTGTTCAATATGGAACAGTTGGACCCTGATCCGTTCTTAGAAACGATGCCTAGCATTGGTCTAGATTGGCACGTTCAAGAACTAGAGCCAGGCCAGCCAGTGATCCACAAACTGAAATAATGCACTTATTTCCCAGTGCTGTAATGCGACTTGGGAAGGATGAGCCGATGCCTATGCGTCGGCTTTATTCGATTTATCATGCTGAAGAAGTATCGCCTGTATATAGGGTAGTAACATGCAAACCAATCATTTAAAAACCCCATTCTTTATGATCAATGAAGATAAACTCATTGAGAACTTAGAGAAAGCAAAACAACTCAAAGAAATCTCAGGTGTGAAACTGGTCTTGGCACTAAAATGTTTCTCGACTTGGGGAGTATTCGACATCATTAAGCCCTATTTGGATGGCACTACCAGCTCCGGCCCTTTTGAAGTGAAGCTAGGTCACGAGACATTTGGTGGTGAAACGCATGCGTATAGTGTGGGTTATAGTGAAGATGATGTTCGAGAAGTCGCTGATATTTGTGACAAAATGATCTTCAACTCGCAATCACAGTTAGCGGCTTACCGTCATATCGTGGAGGAAAAAGCGTCTATCGGCCTACGTCTGAACCCAGGTGTGAGCTATGCAGGCCAAGATCTTGCGAATCCTGCGCGTCAATTTTCTCGCCTTGGTGTACAAGCGGATCACATCAATCCTGATGTGTTTGAAAGCATTGATGGCGTTATGTTCCATATGAACTGTGAAAACAAAAACGTAGATGCATTTATTGGCTTGCTTGATGCGATTTCTGAACAGTTTGGTGAACATCTTAACAAGCTTGACTGGGTCAGTATGGGAGGAGGGGTTTTCTTCACATGGCCAGGTTACGATATCGAAAAACTTGGATTAGCACTGAAAGCATTCTCTGAAAAACATGGGGTACAAATGTACCTTGAACCTGGAGAGGCGATCATCACTAAAACCACAGATCTTGTGGTGACCGTCGTCGACATTGTGGAGAATGTGAAGAAAACGGCCATCGTTGACTCTGCAACAGAAGCTCATCGTCTGGACACGCTGATTTATAACGAACCGGCTTCCATTCTAGAAGCTTCCGAAAAGGGTGAGCATGAATACGTTATTGGCTCTTGTTCTTGCCTAGCGGGTGACCAATTTTGTGTGACCAATTTCGAACAACCACTGGAAATCGGTCAGCGTCTACATATTCTAGACAGCGCTGGCTATACCATGGTTAAACTAAACTGGTTTAATGGCTTGCGCATGCCATCTGTGTATTGCCAGCGTTCGAATGGTGAAATACAGAAGCTCAATGAATTTGATTATAGTGACTTCAAACGTTCGCTTTCTCAATGGAGCGTGAAATAGGCTCTCCATTTAGGCATCTGCTCCATTATTGGTTGGGCTTGGATGCTTATTAAGTTTAGATGCGAAAAGAGCAGCGTTATGCTGCTCTTTGACGTTATACCCAATTGACTTCACGGTACTTGATTTAGAGTATCTAGAGGTACCTTAGGTATCATTTGGCTACGAGGCCACCATCACTCGTGTATCTTCACTTAAAGATTCAAGTTCGTTGGCGATATCTTCAATATTCAGCTCACTAGGTAATTTGAGAGCCATAGCAGCACTGAATAAGCTAGCACTGACTCCTACACCATTAGCAATAAATACGCGTTGGCAATCCATATCGAGGATAGAGATCGCCTGACTGTCTAGGATACTGGTTACTTCGTTAACAATACCCGCTCTGTCACCCGCATCTAATCTCACTTTAAATACCATATCTTCGCGCTCAATAGGGCTTTGTGATTCAACAAATTTCACGATCAAATCTTGGCAGGCAAAAAAGGCTTCTTTTACAACGGAGACATTTTCTTCAGGTAATTCGATCTTTATGACGCCTGCAACTTGATCATCAATAAAATTTACCTTACTGATTAACCACTTTCCATCGTTATTGTGTGTGATTGCTGCCAAGTGTTTAATGGTTGTGGAGGATGCTTTCCCGAGGAAGTTAACGATAAATACATGCTTCATGATGTCCCTCATAATGAAACGTGGGTATTAGGATCTGCGTTTTTGGTGATGAAATCGTGTTCGAGATAAAGAGCGTTTATATGATGCTCAGCCGCTGTATTGAATACTGCGAGCCTCATTGCTGTTTATTTGAGTACAAACGCGTTGAGTGTAGATGTTGTGCAGAGGATTTGCTGAATGAGGATGTTTTTTTGATTTAAATTGTCGTGGTGATCATGAAAATCGAAAGGGGAGAAAATACAAACATGCTTACAAAGGGTCAAGAACAACCAACAGCAGCGTGTTTGCTGCTGTTGGTAGAAAAATGAAATGATGATGCTTTGAAAGCTAGAAGGAGACTTTCATTTCAAAACCGTAGAACACATTATCGTAGCTAGCACCGGAGTCCAAAGCAAACTTAGCGGCTTGTTGGTTACCAAACCATGGCGAAGAGCTAAACTTAAACTCGGCATCGCCTCCCCAAGCGTTCGATACCCAGTGGTGGATGTGGCCAACAGGGTTGAGGAAAAACAATGAAATATCACCAACTGTTTCTGAACCCATGACTTCACCGCCGTTTGCGATGATTTCCTGTTCACTTGTCAGCATCATTTCACCGACAACTGCGCCAAAGAAAGGAGTGATAAACAAATCTTGCCATGAAGGTACTTCAGCAAATGCTTCTACACCATATTCCCAGAAGAAGCTCGACATGGTTGTAGAGTATAGGAAAGACTCAAACTCATTATAACCAGCATGTCTTGCTGCGGTGTAGTAAACCCCGCCGAAGTATGGGTGCATAATATAATTAAGGAAGTGCTCATCACGATCCCAAACTGGACCGCTGGTGACATTATCTTTCCATTTGCTGCCCAGCTTGCTCATGTCACGGTCTTCAGCATCCCATTTTGTGATACTTTCCGGTAAGAATGTCATTAAACCTACAGTCGCGACACTCAAACCGAGAATGGTATAGGTTTGCCCCATGAGATAATCCCAATCTTTATCCTTTGGAATAATGAGGTGCTTTGGCTCTAAACCCGCATTCAGTGATAGCGACTCATCTTCGACCATACCCATTGCTAAATGACGCTTATGCGGTTCAAAACTATACAAAGTTGTCGTTTCACAGTAACCTGACAAACAGTCTGGCGCATAAGAAAACTCGATGTGATTAATCGCATCTTGCTGGTTAGCATAAGCCGATGTGGCTAGAGTCAGTGTTGCGGCACTTAGAGTTTTCATTAGTCTGGGTAATTTTGACACAGAGGTCTCCGAGTTGGTTCTTTGAAGATCGAGGGGGGATTATCCCTCAAAACAGTGTTCATTAAAATACTTGTTCGACATTTAAATATGACGAATTGACGCTTATTATAGATATATTGAATGCATTAGGTTAGGTAAAATGACTTTTTGGTTATGCATTATGCCTAGTCTTGGGGGCCAATTGTGAAGATAGCAATGCTTAGTACAGGTGAAGAAGTTCTTCACGGTGATATTCTCGATACCAATGCAGCTTGGTTATCCAGTCTGTTTTATCAAAATGGGTTTAGCTTAACGAAACGCTCAACGGTAGGTGATCAGCTGTCGGGTTTGACCGAAGAACTTCTGATGCTGAGCTTCAATAGTGATGTCGTTATTGTGAATGGTGGTCTTGGACCGACCAATGATGATATGAGTAGCGAAGCGGCAGCTCAAGCAGCAGAGTGTGAGCTGGTTCTGTCTGAAACTTGGTTGAATCGTCTAAAAGAGATGTACCAAAAGCGGGGTACAGCCATGCCAGAGAGCAATATTAAGCAAGCTATTTTACCCGAGGTCGCACAAATTATTGATAACCCGATTGGCACAGCCTGTGGTTTTCGGATGATTATCAACGAGGCGATATTCTATTTCACTCCTGGTGTTCCTCGTGAATTTAAACAAATGGTTGAAACACAAATTCTGCCCGATTTGAAAAAAATATTTCCTAATGCAATCGGGCATGCTTGCAGTCGAATATATACCTTTGGCCTCTCGGAATCTTTTATCTCCGATAAACTTGATAAGCTGACGTTACCGCAAGGGTATTTTTTGGGTTATCGTTCTTATTTACCATTTATTGAAGTCAAACTCTTCGGTCCAATTGATCAGTTGGAAACTCGAACGCGCTTGCTGAACTTAGTGCAAAAACACCTTGAGCAAAATACGGTGAGTGTTGATACACCCATGCTCACTCATGTTGGGCAAATGCTACAGGATAAGCACTTAACACTGTCGGTATCAGAGAAAAGCAGTGCTGGGTATTTAACGTATTGGTTAAATAGCGATAGTTTGGTTAGGCAGCAGTTTGGCCATGGTTGGTTGTTATCTGGAGCAAGTCAAACTGTTACTGATGACGGAGATCCACTTGCAGCAACGTTTGCTTTAGCTGGAGCGACGAGAGAAAAATGCGCGACTGATTTGTCCCTTGTCACGGGAAGAATCGAAAATGATGTTTTTTCGGTAGCGCTTGCTTCAGCGGAGGGAGAGTGGGGCGGGCTTTATCGTTTATCCAGAAAATACCAAGAAGAAGACCAAGTTAAAGTCATTAGTACCGTTGCTCTAGATATGTTACGTCGTTTTCTGGAAGGCAAAGCGATTTTTGCACAATATATGTTTATAGAAAAACTTCAAGAAATGCATATTCCCAACAAACTGTTGTGATATTGACCGTTATATATATAAAAAAGCCAAGGCTCAGTTTGCCTTGGCTTTTTTATAGAGTGTGCTGACGTCTAAGCGCGTTTATCTTTTAATGAATAACGTACGTGACTTAGTTTGACATCTGATTTAGCTTTACAAATACACGGCAAAATCTCGTTGGGCGCAGTATAAGCCATCGCAAAATCGACATACTCAACATCCCCTTCTTCTAAAATACAACGGCAGGCTCCACAATGGCCATCACGGCAGTTGTACTCAGGAAGCAGGCCAGCATTTTCCATGGTTTCCAAAATAGTATTTGATGGATTGGACTCAATACTGATGAGGCTGTTGATTTTGATCGATGTCATTATAATTCGAATCCTTCGAAGTCATCTGCACTCACTTCGTTGTCAATTTGACCCACTAAGTAAGAAGAAATTTCTGCTTCTTGAGGGGCAACTTGCACGTTATCTGATGACAACCAAGCATTGATCCATGGAATTGGGTTGCTGGTGGCTTCAGGATAGGCTGCAGGTAGACCAACTGCTTGCATGCGAATATTGGTAATGTACTCGACATATTGACTCAAAATGTCTTTGTTTAGACCAATCATTGAACCGTCTTTGAACAGGTACTCCGCCCATTCTTTCTCTTGTTCAGCAGCTTGTTTGAAAAGGTCGAAACATTCTTGTTTTGCTTCTTCAGCAATTTGCATGAATGAGAAATCATCTTGGCCATTACGCAATATGTTAATCATATTCTGGGTACCGCTTAGATGAAGGGCTTCATCACGGGCGATTAGCTTGATGATTTTTGCATTACCTTCCATGAGCTCACGTTCAGCAAATGCAAATGAACACGCGAAGCTAACATAGAAACGAATGGCTTCTAATGCATTTACTGACATTAGACAAATGTACAGTTTCTTCTTCAAATCATACAGGCTGATTTTTACTGTTTCACCATTGATGACGTGCTCACCTTCTCCGTAACGATGGTAATCATTCGTTGCTTGGATTAAGTCGTCGTAATAATGAGCAATATCTTTAGCGCGTTTCAGTATGTGGTCGTTTTCTACGATATCATCGAAGACGACACTAGGATCGTTGACGATATTACGAATAATATGCGTGTATGAACGAGAGTGGATCGTCTCAGAAAAAGACCAAGTTTCAATCCAAGTTTCAAGCTCTGGAAGCGAAACCAATGGCAGTAGAGCGACGTTTGGGCTTCGACCTTGAATCGAATCAAGCAGAGTTTGATACTTCAAGTTAGAAATAAAAATGTGCTTCTCATGCTCAGGCAACTTGTTGTAATCAATGCGATCACTGGATACGTCAACCTCTTCTGGACGCCAGAAGAAAGAAAGCTGCTTTTCAATGAGCTTTTCAAAGATTTCAAACTTTTGTTGGTCGTAACGAGCAACATTGACAGATTGGCCTAGGAACATAGGCTCTTTGAGTTGGTCGTTTTTATTCTGATTAAAAGTACTGTAAGCCATAATGCCTCAATTCCTTTTAGACCTCCCCAAGATGAGGAGGTATTCAATAATTTTTACTACTTAAATTGTCAATGATAGTGGCTTAGATTTTACAGCCGCCACCTTCACAATCTTCATCTTGCGGTTGAACTGCATCTTTTTGATCGTCTTTCGCGCCATCACGTGTGTTGTGGTAGTACAACGTTTTAACACCATACTTATACGCAGTGAGAAGATCTTGGAGCAGTTTCTTCATTGGTACCTTGCCACTTTCATAACCAGACGGGTCATAGTTAGTATTCGCTGAGATTGCTTGGTCAACGAATTTCTGCATGATCCCAACTAGGTGCAGATAGCCGTCGTTTGAACCAATGTCCCAAAGTAGTTCATAGTTGTCTTTGAGCTCAGAGAATTCAGGAACCACTTGCTTTAGGATGCCGTCTTTCGATGCTTTAACCGACACATAACCACGAGGTGGTTCAATACCGTTCGTTGCATTAGAAATCTGAGACGAAGTTTCTGAAGGCATCAAAGCGGTCAGTGTTGAGTTACGTAGACCGTGTTCCATAATGTCTTTGCGAAGACCTTCCCAATCATAGTGCAGAGCTTCTTCACAAATCTTATCGACATCTGCTTTGTAAGTGTCGATAGGAAGCAAGCCTTTCGCGTAATTTGTTTCGTGGAACAGCGGACAAGCACCTTGCTCTTTTGCTAATGCCACAGAAGCTTTGAGTAGGTAATACTGAATGGCTTCAAAGGTACGGTGAGTTAGACCATTTGCGCTGCCATCAGAATATTTAACACCATTTTTAGCCAAGTAGTAAGCAAAGTTAATCACACCGACGCCTAGAGTTCGGCGGTTCATGGTTGACTTGTAAGCGGCTGGTAATGGGTAGTCTTGATAATCTAATAGGGCATCAAGAGCACGAACAACCAACTCCGATAATTCTTCGAAATCGTCCAATGATTTAATGGCACCAAGGTTAAAGGCAGACAGTGTACAAAGTGCGATTTCACCTGAATCGTCTTCAACGTTCTTTAATGGCTTGGTTGGTAGAGCAATTTCAAGACATAGGTTTGATTGACGTACTGGCGCCACTTCCGAATCGAATGGGCTGTGTGTATTACAGTGGTCCACATTTTGAATATAGATTCGGCCTGTTGATGCACGCTCTTGCATTAGCAGAGTGAACATTTCAATGGCTTTAACCGACTCTTTCTTGATTGAAGGGTCGTTTTCGTATTGTACGTAAAGGCGTTCAAACTCTTGCTGATTCTCGAAAAAGGCATCATACAGGCCTGGTACATCTGATGGAGAAAACAGGCTGATATTGCCGCCTTCGACTAGGCGCTGATACATTAATTTGTTCAGTTGAACACCGTAATCCATATGACGAACACGGTTTTCTTCTACACCACGGTTATTTTTTAGTACCAGTAACGAACGCGCTTCACCGTGCCAAAGAGGGTAAAAAACAGTTGCTGCACCGCCGCGAACGCCACCTTGAGAACAGCACTTAACCGCAGTTTGAAAGTACTTGTAAAAAGGAATACACCCAGTGTGGAAAGCTTCACCACCGCGAATTTCTGAGCCCAAAGCACGGATACGACCTGCATTAATACCAATACCCGCACGCTGAGAAACATAGCGTACGATTGAACTTGCTGTGGCATTGATAGAATCAAGGCTATCTCCACATTCAATTAGGACACACGAGCTAAATTGACGCGTAGGCGTACGAACACCAGACATAATCGGTGTTGGCAAAGAAATCTTGAACGTCGAAGTCGCGTCGTAGAAGCGCTTAATATAATCAAGACGATTCTCTTTTGGGTATTTAGCGAATAAACAAGCCGCGACAAGTATGTATAGGAACTGAGCACTCTCATATATCTCACCGGATACACGATTCTGCACAAAGTACTTACCTTCTAACTGCTTGATTGCAGCGTAAGAGAAGTTGAGATCTCGTTTGTGGTCAAGGTACGCATCAAGTTCATCGAGCTCTTGTTTGGAGTAATCTTCGAGGATGTGCTTGTCGTACTTACCTAAATCAATCAAGCGTGAAACATGATCATAAAGAGCTGGCGGCTCGTACTGGCCGTAAGCTTTTTTACGAAGATGGAAAACCGCTAAGCGAGCAGATAAGTATTGATAGTCCGGAGTCTCTTCAGAAATCAGGTCAGCGGCAGACTTGATGATAGTCTCATGAATGTCTGAAGTGGTAATGCCATCGTAAAACTGGATATGAGCACGCAACTCAACTTGCGACACAGACACATTATGTAGACCTTCGGCTGCCCAAGTGATAACTCGATGAATTTTCTCAAGATCGATATTCTCTTTGCGGCCATCACGCTTAGTAACGGTAAGTTGTTGGTTCATTATGCTTTATTTCCCTAAGAAAACTGATAAAAGCCGTGTTTTTACTTGTTTTTGTTCAATACTTATGAAATTTATGACGACTAAATAATCAAAAGCTGCCTATAAATTGTAGTTTAAACACAACATATAGGGGTTAATTTGTTCTCGACTTACAAGATAGTGCTGTTCGTCATTTTTTTCAAGGAACAGTCTTGGGATGACTTGTGGATAACTATTCAAATAAAAAAAAACAGTAAGTGGATACTAACCGATGAGAAAAGGGCTGACTTGATTAGGGAAAAGGGCAATTTGAAGATTGGTTTAGAAATAACCGCATGTAAAAATATTTTCCTTGATCTTTATAGATTTTTGTTCGCTAAAAACAGATTGGTCAAAAATACATCTAGGTGTTTGATTTTTATTAATAACAGTCGTGAAAATAGTCTGATATGCATGTGATCTCATTCGCAAAAAACACGTAAAATTGTGTGGTTTTCCTCTACACGTTTTTTCATAATTCCCCTGTTTATAGCAGCTAGAATATGAGCGAATGATGACAGATGAATTGAATAAAAGTGAAAGCGTAGAATTCAGTTGGAAAGAGGGTTTGTACACAGAGTAGCGGTGACGGAAATAATGCTGTTCTTCTAGGCTCGTCATTTAAGCGCTCGTTAGGGAGCGCTAGTCTCTACCTTGTTTAGTCGATGCTTTAGTACTTAATCGTATGTACGATGTAATTAACGTCGACGTTATTGCCTAATCTGTAGCTATCGGTGATGGGGTTGTAGAGCAAGCCCGTGATGCCCATTTCGGTGAGGTCGGTATGATCAATCATTTTCATCATCTCAGCAGGTTTAATGAATTTATCGTGATCATGAGTGCCTTCAGGAACAATTTTTAACAACTTCTCTGCCCCTACAATGGCGAAAAGGTAAGATTTGACATTCCGGTTTAGCGTTGAGAAAAAGACATGGCCGCCTGGTTTAACTAAGGCTGAACATGACTGGATAACTGAGAGTGGGTCTGGAACATGCTCAAGCATTTCCATACAGGTGACCACATCGTAGGTGCCAGCATGGGTCGCTGCATGCTCTTCTATGGTGCTCTGAATGTAGTTAAGCTCGGTTCCGGTCTCCAAAGCATGTAGGCGAGCGACTTCTAAGGGCTCTTTGCCCATATCTAATCCGGTTACATCGGCACCTTGTTGTGCCATGCTTTCTGCTAAAATTCCGCCTCCACAACCGACATCAAGAACCTTCTTACCAAATAACCCTACGGATTTGTCCAAAACGTAATTTAGACGCAATGGGTTTATTTGGTGAAGTGGCTTGAACTCACCTTCTAAATCCCACCAACGAGAAGCCATGTCTTCGAATTTCTTTATTTCGTTAGGGTCAACATTTTGTTTATTGGTCATATTGATATCGCTGCACAAATCGTCTTTCAAAGCTCGTGATTATACTCTAACCGGAGAGTACGTTAAAACGGATTCTTTGGTTGTAGAGGAAAAGTCGATGAGTTTGTAGCACAAAGAGTCTGAACTTTGGTTCTCAAAATGAATTGGTACATCAGGAACATTGGAGCATGAGAAGAGAGGCATTTTCTTGCTTTCAGGTGCAAAAAGTAAAAACGAGCACGAGGCTCGTTTTTGTTCGGGAAAGTACAAGCAATCTCATGGAGTTAGTGTTTTGAACATATCCGTGGATTGGGAAGGGTTATTTTGGCATGCGACCAAATTGATTATCACCTTTTGTGCCCGGCAAGAAGCCATTTTCAATGAAGACACACAAAATACCAATGATAGGCACAAGCGCAATCAGCGCCCGCCGACCACTTACATTGCAGTCATGATAGCGTTTGATGGACATAGCTAACGATTGGCATGAGCAAACAACGATGAAAGTGAAAAAAATCATTAAACCTGTAGAGTTAAGTGTATTGTTGTCCGTGTCAAAGTGCTTTGTTAAAAGGGCAAAACATAAAATTGCTTGAGCCAGCAAATAGAATTGACCTATCCAGTATTGCGTACGGTTGATGCGTCCTGTGAAGGAGAATAAAGTATGTATCATTTTAGGCTTACTTTGGTAGGAATTTATACGGACGTATTATATATAAATAGATATAACAATGTTGACTAAATAACTAGATAAATTAACTAATTAGACAGTTAATTTCAGGTGCAAAAAGTAAAAACGAGCACGAGGCTCGTTTTTGTTAGGGAAAGTACAAACAATCTCATGGAGTAAGTGTTTTGAACTCATCCGGGGATTGTGAAGGATTATTTTGGCATGCGTCCAAATTGGTTATCACCTTCTGTTCCTGGTAAAAAACCAGTTTCAATCAGTAGCCAAAAGCCACCAATGATAGGCACAAGCGAAATCAGTACCCACCAACCACTTTTATTGCGGTCATGAAAGCGTTTGATGTATAGAGCTAGCGATTGCCATGTGCTAAAAATGGAGAAGATACATAGGATAATGTAACCTGTTGCACTTGGCGTATTCGTTTGAGTATCAAAGGTCATTGTCAAAAGGCCGAAACAAACAATTACTTGTACTAGCATGCATAAGGCACCTAACCAATATTGTGTACGATTGATGCGTCCTTCAAAAGAGAATAAAACATGTTTCATTTTAATATTACTTTAGTCGATATTTAGATGAACTCATTATATATGATTAAGCGTAATAATGTTGACTAAATAACTAGATAAATTAACTAATTAGATAGTTGATGAGTTCGAATTTACTCTAGAGTCAATCTTGTTGTATTGGCTAAAAGTTAGCCATTGAAACGAGGTTTGTCCTTTCTCCAAAAGAGGTCTTTTATTCATGCCTATCGTATGACTTTTAGTCAAAGGAAGGTTTTTGCGCTATTATGATGAAAATGTAAACAATTATCAGAAAGCTACAGGTAGAGTGAGCAAATTATCTTCATTTAAGCCCTAACCAAGCTCACAACATGATAAAACCAGCGGGAAAGTGATGCCCCGAAGGCGAATTGTGTGTTATATTTTTGCACCTTACACGTATCGTTAATACGATCTGAAATATAGAGGGATAATGGCTCTATGAGCGATTTAGCTAAAGAGATCACGCCCGTAAACATTGAAGATGAGCTTAGAGGTTCATATCTAGACTATGCGATGTCTGTCATCGTGGGTCGTGCTCTTCCAGATGTGCGTGATGGCCTAAAACCAGTACACCGCCGCGTTTTATTCGCGATGAACGTACTAGGCAACGATTGGAACAAACCATATAAAAAATCTGCCCGTGTTGTCGGCGATGTTATCGGTAAATATCACCCACATGGTGATAGTGCAGTGTACGATACCATCGTACGTATGGCTCAGCCGTTTTCACTTCGTTATATGCTGGTCGATGGTCAAGGTAACTTTGGCTCGATCGATGGCGACTCTGCTGCGGCAATGCGTTATACCGAAGTTCGAATGGCTAAAATTGCCCATGAACTCTTGGCTGATCTAGATAAAGAAACCGTTGATTATGTACCTAACTATGATGGTACAGAACAGATTCCAGCGGTTTTACCAACAAAAGTTCCTAACTTACTGGTCAACGGTGCTTCTGGTATCGCAGTAGGTATGGCAACCAACATCCCGCCTCATAATCTTGGCGAAGTGATCGATGGCTGTCTTGCATACATCAATAATGAAGAAATCACTATTGATGAACTGATGGATTACATTCCTGGTCCTGATTTCCCAACGGCAGCTCTTATTAGTGGTCGTAAAGGCATTGTAGACGCGTACAAAACTGGCCGCGGTAAAATCTACATGCGTTCAAAAGCGGATATCGAAGTAGAGAAGAATGGTAAAGAAACCATTATCGTCACTGAGATCCCTTATCAGGTCAACAAAGCTCGTTTGATCGAAAAGATCGCTGAGCTAGTAAAAGATAAGAAAGTAGAAGGCATTAGTGCGCTTCGCGATGAGTCTGATAAAGACGGCATGCGTATTGTCATTGAATGTAAACGAGATGCAGTGGGCGAAGTGGTTCTAAATAACCTATACGCACAAACTCAGTTGCAAACGACTTTCGGTATCAACATGGTTGCGCTAAACAATGGCCAACCTCAGCTCTTCAACTTGAAAGAGATGTTGAAATGTTTTGTTGATCACCGCCGTGAAGTGGTTACTCGTCGTACTATTTTCGAATTACGCAAGGCTCGTGAACGTGCCCATATTCTTGAAGGATTGGCACTGGCACTCGCAAACATCGATGAAATCATTGAACTTATCCGTAATGCTCCAACACCTGCTGAAGCAAAAGCGGGTCTTGTAGCGCGTGGTTGGGACCTAGGTAACGTAGCAGCAATGCTAGAACGTGCTGGTACCGATGCCGCTCGCCCAGAATGGCTAGAAGAGCAATACGGCATTCGTGACGGCCAATATTTCCTAACCGAAACTCAAGCACAAGCTATTCTAGATCTACGTCTACATAAGCTAACTGGCCTTGAGCACGAGAAGATCCTTGATGAGTATAAAGCTCTTCTAGATGAAATCGCAGAGCTGATGCACATTCTTGCTAGCACAGAGCGTTTGATGGAAATCATTCGTGAAGAGCTGGAAGTTGTGCGTAATGCCTTTGGTGATGAGCGTCGTACTGAAATCACATCAGCAATCCATGATATTGACATGGAAGAGCTTATTGCTCGTGAAGATGTAGTCGTAACGCTGTCTCATGAAGGTTATGTGAAGTACCAAATTCTAAGCGATTACGAAGCGCAACGTCGTGGCGGTAAAGGTAAGAGTGCCACGAAGATGAAAGATGAAGATTACATCGAACGTCTACTGGTTGCTAATACACATGATAATATTCTGTGTTTCTCTACTCGCGGTAAAACCTATCGTTTGAAAGTTTACCAATTGCCTCAGGCAACACGTACGGCACGTGGTAAACCGATCGTCAATATTCTTCCTCTTGAAGATAATGAGCGCATTACCGCGATCCTTCCTGTTGATGAATTCTCTGCTGATAAATTTATCTTCATGGCGACAGGTGATGGTACGGTTAAGAAGACTTCACTTGATCAGTTTGCCAATGTTCGTTCAAACGGCCTCATCGCAGTAAACTTGCGTGATGATGACTCTTTAATCGGTGTCGACATTACAACTGGTTCAAGCAACATTATGCTGTTCTCTAAAGCAGGTAAAGTGGTTCGCTTTAGTGAAGATAAAGTGCGCGCCATGGGTCGTACAGCGGCAGGTGTTCGCGGTATGAAGCTTGCCGATGATGACCAAGTGGTATCTCTGATCGTTCCTGCTAACGAGGGCGATATTCTAACGGTTACTGAAAACGGCTACGGTAAACGTACTGAGTTAGCGGAATACCCAACGAAAGGCCGTGCAACTCAAGGTGTTGTATCAATCAAGGTTTCTGAGCGTAATGGTCCAGTGGTTGGTGCGGTACAAGTTGAAGAAGGTGACGAGATGATGATGATCACCGACGCTGGTACTCTCGTGCGCACACGCGTTTCTGAAGTCAGCCAAGTTGGACGTAATACTCAGGGCGTGACCTTAATTCGAACTGCAGAAGATGAATCCGTGGTTGGATTGCAGAGGATTGATGAAGTCGAAGAAGTTGAATTGCCAGAAGGTGAAGAGGCGGAGTCACCAACTGGTGAAGAGACGCAAGTCAATGTTGATAAATCTGATAACAGCGACGCTTCGGATGACACTTCCAGTGAAGAAGGTGCGGACTAAGTAGTAATGCCCCGACTTTACGTAATGTGATTTTTGGAAGATGCATTTAGTATTAAAGCCGAGCGTTATGCTCGGCTTTGTTGTTTATTGAACTCAAGGTACTTGATTGCGTATATGATAGGGTATTTTATTAACAATTTTGAGAATAATATAAATTTGTTGTCGTTGGTATTGTAGTTGCTGTGAAATGTTATATTATAACATTTGTAAAACGTCATGGCAGTGCATTGAGTTTATAACTGCATTGCTATATCCAAGTGGCCTCAAATCGTCCGTAGTACACAGCATCTTGAGGTTACGCAGGACTAAAAATTAAGAGTGCATGTAAGTTTTATTATGGCTGCAGTGTTGAAAAATGTGTTATTCAGACCCATATTGAGACCAACAAAGCATGCGGTATGTGCATTTAGGTATACAAAGTAACGATTCAAGTGAGTAATGTTATGGCGGAAGTCAGAGCCAGGATAAATTTTAAAGTTGGAGTTAACAGTAACATAGAAGCTGAACTTCTATCGTTTCGTGGACTTGCAACTAACAAAGAGCATGTTGCGGTTATCTTTAAGAAAGCAGATAAAACACAGGCCACACCTCTAGTTAGAATGCACTCTGAGTGTCTGACAGGCGATGTATTCCATTCTTCGCGTTGTGATTGTGGCGAGCAGCTAGAAGAAACGATTGAGCGCATGGGCCAGGTTGGCGGTATCATCCTTTACCTCCGACAGGAAGGGCGTGGAATTGGTCTTTATAATAAAATTGATGCTTACCATTTACAAAGCCAGGGCATGAATACCTATGAGGCGAACAACCACCTAGGTTTTGGTGATGATCTGCGAGATTTTACTGAGGCAGCACAAATGCTTCAAGCGCTAGGGGTCAAAGATATTCGATTGGTAACGAATAATCCTAAAAAGATCAATGAACTTAAAAGCTTTGGTATCAATATCGAAGAGGTAGTAAACACCTCTGCACATATCAAAGAGGGTAATGAAGACTATCTTCGAGCTAAAGTTGCTCATGGTAACCACCGTTTAAAGGTCTATTAATAGACGCTACTCCTAAGTCATCTCAAGATGCAGTGAATCAAATGCTTGAATTAACTTGGATATAAATTGATCAAATTACCTGCAAGCCTCATTGATATGAGGCTTTTTTTGTATCTTAGAGTTGCAAACGAGTCATAAGTTAGTATCATCACGCAATTGATGGTGTAAATAAGAATAATTAGCACTAGCAATTAAGATCAATACAATACTCCCACAAGGATGTTTATGATGAATGTAAAATCAATTCTAGCCCTCTCTATTTCAGGATCACTACTTGTCCTCAGTGGCCCTGTTTCTTCTCAGGATGTGACTGAACAAAAGGTAGTGACAAAACAGCAAGTTGTTGAGTATTACACAGACATTGCCCATGCTGTGTTTGCCGATTCTGTTACTTCTGCAAAAGCATTGGAGCAAAAAGTAAACATCTTTGTTTCTGCCCCTAGCGCAAAAAACTTCGAAGCCGTGAAACAAGCCTGGTTAGATTCGCGTGTGCCATACCAGCAATCAGAGGTTTATCGATTTGGTAATGCTATCGTAGACGACTGGGAAGGGCAGCTTAATGCATGGCCTTTAGATGAAGGTTTGATTGATTATGTCACTACAGACTATCAGTTTGAGTTGGGCAATGAAGGTGCGGCGGCGAATATTATCGCCAACAAAAGCATTAAAGTCGGTAATACAAACCTCGATACCTCTAAGATAACCCCTGAGTTAATTGCCGACCTCAACGAAATCGGCGGCTCAGAAGCGAATGTTGCCTCAGGCTATCACGCAATCGAGTTCTTACTTTGGGGACAAGACTTAAATGGCACCAATGCGGGTGCTGGTCAACGTGCTTACACCGACTTTGTTATCGGTGCTGAGTGTACAAATGGTCATTGTGACCGCCGTGGAGAGTACTTAAAAGCGGCTGCAACATTGCTTGTTCAAGATCTAGAGTGGATGGAAAAGCAGTGGTCTAAAGAGGAGAAAGGCAATTACCGTCAAGAACTACTGAATGAATCGGTTGATAACGGTTTACGTAAGATGCTCTTTGGTATGGGTTCGCTCTCTTTAGGCGAATTGGCTGGCGAAAGAATGAAAGTGGCATTAGAAGCCAACTCTACTGAAGACGAGCATGACTGTTTCTCAGATAATACCCATAATTCTCACTATTACAATGAACAAGGAATCTATAACGTTTATACCGGAAGTTACCAGCGTTTAGATGGCAGTAAAATGGAAGGTCCAAGTATTGCAGACTTGGTTGCACAAAAAGATAAGCAAGCGGCACAGAAAATATTCAATACTTTCAATACGGCGCTAAAACAAGTTGGAGAATTAGTCATATCTGCAGAGCAGAAGGGAGAGCATTTCGACCAACTGATTTCGGCGGGTAATGCGAAAGGTAATGCACTTGTTAATACGACCATCATGTCATTAGTTGCTCAAACTGGCGCGATAGAAGAAGCGGCAAAATTGGTAGGCATTGATAGCCTGAGCCCAGATACGGCTGATCATGAATTTTAATCGTCGTGATAAATGGCTGGAACTTTACGCCTAGGGGTAAGAAACTTCAGTTATTTCAAAGGTCTGCGTCTGAGTGAGTTGAATCAAGCATCTTGAGGTCATTTGGACATAGTTACATGGTTTGGGCTCAAATAGAGCCCCTTTTTATTCCGAGCTCGTTGTTATCGATCTTTTTGTATTAATAGAGCAATAATATGAAAACTTATCTAGTTTCTGCCACTCTCCTACTTTTTTCCGCTACATCCATTGCTTATGGGGTTAAATCTGGCGGGCAAACCAGTGTAAAAAAAGAGGGTGCGAATGCTTTCTCTTTACCTGCTGCAAACTTGCCAATGAGTAAGCGGCTTGATTTCAGCGTCGGAAATAGCTTCTTTAGAAATCCTTGGGTGCAAGCACCGGCTTCAACCGACGCTAGGGATGGTCTAGGTCCATTATTTAATACCAACGGTTGCCAAAATTGCCATATAAAAGATGGCCGAGGTCACCCACCTGAACGCGATGATTCGCATGCTGTGTCTATGCTGGTTCGCCTGAGCATACCGGCAATGACTCCAGAACAAAAAATGGCGTATATCCGTGACGGTCTTATCCCAGAGCCAACTTATGGCGGGCAATTGCAAGATTTCGCCTTACCTAATCAAAAGGCAGAAGGGAAAATTAATATCAGTTACACAGAGTTTCCGGTGCAATTCAAAGATGGCACGATTGTCTATTTAAGAAAGCCAAACCTGAAGATCACAGAACTGGGTTACGGTACCATGCATCCTGATACTCAATTTTCTGCTCGAGTTGCGCCACCAATGATTGGCCTTGGACTTCTGGAAAGCATTCCCGACAGCACTTTACTCGAGTGGTCTGATGCAGAGGATAGCAATAAAGACGGAATTTCAGGGAAAACAAACAAGGTATGGGATATTGAAAAAAATCAGTTTGCAATAGGGAAATTTGGTTGGAAAGCGGGTATGCCGACCTTAATGCAGCAAAATGCCGCGGCTTTCAATGGCGATCTTGGTCTAACGAGTGATTTATTCCCAAATGAAAACTGCACCCAAAATCAGTCGATTTGTCAAGATATGCCAAGTGGTGGAAAGCCAGAAGTGAGTGAAAAGATTCTCAACTTTGTCGAATTCTACAGTCAACATTTGGCGGTTCCAGCTCGACGCAATATGGCGCAACCATCAGTGAAACAGGGAGAAGCCATCTTTGCTCAATCAGGCTGCGAAAGTTGTCATAAGCCCAGTGTTAAAACGGCAAAACGGCCTTCTCTCCCTGCTTTGTCAGAACAGACAATTCACCCTTATACCGACCTTTTACTCCATGATATGGGAGAAGGGCTAGCGGACCGACGACCAGAATATCTTGCCAACGGTCAAGAATGGAGAACTGCGCCACTGTGGGGAATTGGTTACACCAAAGAAGTGAATAACCATACCTATTTCTTACACGATGGCCGGGCTCGAAATTTGATGGAAGCCATCCTATGGCATGGTGGCGAGGCTGAAAAAGCCAAACAAAATGTACTGAAACTCAATGAAAAAGAGCGTGAGTCTTTAATTGCCTTTTTAAACTCTTTGTAGGAAACAATTTTAAATTCTTTGTAGGAAACAATTTTAAATTCTTTGTAGGAAAAAATAATGGTAAACGTACCTTCACTAGGCATGCTGATTGCGGTGATAAGCTTAGTGGGTTGTCAGCCGAATCTGAAAACGGACGAGCAACCAGAACAAACCACACACAGATCACAAGCCGTTTATGAAACCGAGTTTCATTTCGCACAACAATTTTTCTCGCAAACTCAAAATCTAGAAACCGAGTTTGAATCTTACTGTGCAGGATCTGATAGAGATTTATCAAGCTTAAAGCAGCAATGGCACCAAACGATGTTGGCATGGATGTCACTTCAAGGCCAAGAGAGAGGACCAACTCAAGCGATTGAACAAGGATGGAATGTTCAATTTTGGCCTGATAAAAAAAATACAACGGGCCGAAAGATGACTGAACTCACCCAAGGTGACACCCTTTGGTCTGCTGAAAAAATAGCGGAGCAAAGCGTTACTGTTCAGGGGCTTGGTGCGATTGAATGGCTGTTGTATGATTCGGCAGCGAACCTGCAGAGTAATACTTATGCATGCAAAATAGGAATTGCAATCGCAAGCAACTTAAACAACAACGCCAAAACGATCGCACAAGCATGGTTTCTGAACCCATGGCAGACTCTATCTGAGAAAGCTTGGCACTCGGAGTATATTTCCTTACTGTCCAACCAACTTGAATACAGCATGAAAAAGCTCGGTCGACCACTCGCTAAGATTGGCAAACCAAGAGCGTACTTTTCAGAATCCTGGCGTTCAAAAACATCTCTAGACAACCTAAAAGCCAATTTACTCAGTCTGAATACGCTTTACCTTGCGAACGAAGGGGGATTAGATGCGTTACTCCGAACGACAGGTCATGAAAAAATGGCCGATCGCATTGTGAATCAATTTGAAAGAACGTTATCAACTTGGCCTGAAGAGAGTAATGTGTTCGATATAATTCAAACCAAAGAGGGGTATCGAAATCTGTTATCGCTGCATAATAAACTTGAGCAATTAAAGTACTTGATCCATGAGGAAGTGGCGATAGAGCTGGGCGTGGTCATAGGGTTCAATGCAACAGATGGTGACTGATAAAACTCGGCGAAAGCTATTGAAGGCGGCGTTATTTGGTATAAGCGCCCCTTTTATTCCGACTGTAGGAGCATCAATCGCTTCCAGCCTTCGTTCCTCAACCCCAGATACTTCAGATCAAGCCGCTTTAATTGGGTGTGCGATCCTTGGCCGTAATAAATTTGCAGCGGTTATAGCGGATGAGTATGGGCAACCACTGTCGATGCTACCGCTTCCAGAGCGAGGGCACGGCGTTGCAACAAATCAGTTTGGCCATGCAGTGGTGTTTGGTCGGCGGCCTGGCACTTATTTTATGGCTTTTGATTATAAAACACAGCAAGTCTTAAAGTTACAACAGGCCAGACCTGATCGTCATTATTACGGCCACGGTGTTTTCTCCCATGATGGCAGTACATTATTTGCAACGGAAGGCCAGAATCGCACGAGCCAGGGTGTCATCGGTGTTTATGACGCCCATCAACAGTACAAAAAAATTGATGAACTGACCGGCTTTGGTATTGGGCCACATGAAATTATTATGCAGCCTAATGGTGTTTTAGCGGTTGGCGTCGGAGGGGTTCACACCTATGGGCGTACTCCGCTTAATCTCGACACCATGAACCCAAGCTTGACCTATCTTTCTCAAAGTGGCGATGTTTTAGAACAGGTTGTTATGCCTGATAAAAAATTGAGTATTCGGCATTTAGCGCATGATGGTGGTGAAGCGATACTGTGTGGACAGCAGTATCGAGGAGACCCTGACGATTATCCAGCGCTTATTGCCATTCATCGACGAGGGGAACACTTTACGCCATTAAAGGCCGAACCGGAGCAATGGGCGAGGTTTAATCATTATATTGCAAGTATCGCTGCAACGGATAAATGGGTGCTCGCCACCTCGCCACCAGGCAATTGCTATGGGATATGGTCGAAAGAAACCGGCCAGCTTGTCGAACTGAATGCCTTGTCTGATGCATCAGGCGTTGTAACTTATGGTAATGAGTTTAGAGTTAGCTCTGGCAGTGGGGGCGTAATCAGCCATAACCCACCGTCAGTTAAAGAGCACCGGTCTAATGATATTATTTGGGATAATCATTGGGCTAAAATTATTTTATAATTTCAATTACTTACTTTGTCTGTTATATTTATTTCCTTTCGGATGCACGAAGTCTTAACTTTGAAGCAGCATCCTCTGAAATATTTGCCATACTGTTTTTTACGGTAAATTAAGGAAGGAACGATACAATGAACGCCCAAATCCTCATAATAACGGCACTTATGGTGCCGTTTTGCAGCTTTTCAGCTGTCGTTTCTTCTCTTGACGGCGCTTCTACAGAGGTTTCTTCTGCAACTGATTCTTATAAAAGCAGTTCTTTTACAGGCAGTTCTTCGACAGATAGTTCGTTTACGGATGGTTCATTGACAGAGAGTGCTTCTTCAGATCGCTCTTCTTTAGTTGAAGCTTCTGATGACTCTTTTAAAGCCGAAGCAAAAGGTGCGGTCGCCTCACTAGCGGTAGAAAAAAGGATTCATTTTCCGAGCTTAGTTGATGAATTGTATCAGAATACGAATTACCAACTTCACTGGGTCAATGAAAAAAGCGTAGAAGCTCTGATGTCCCAAATGCAGCAAGTGGCTTTTGCCGGTGTTACCTCAGAGTTTGCACATCAGCGCCAGCGCATTGAACAAGTTCGCAGAAGAGGTGATAGTTCCGATATTGATCTTGTGATGACAGACTCTTTGTTGATGTACCTCAGCTATCTGGAGCAATTACCAGAACATGGAAAAGAGTGGTTGTTTTCTAATAAAGTTGAAGCGTTTCTTCCTCCTGTCGGTCAGGACATGTTCAACCGGCTTTCTAATGCGCTGAATAACGGAGAGCTCAACCAATTCTTAGCCAGTCTGAAATCACCATTGCAACAAGAGCCTGTTTTTCAAACGACAGTATCAGACTTAATTGAGCAAAGTCAGCAGGATATCCCGCTTTACACTCAAAAGGGGTTGTTGAAGGTTGGCGATGAACTGCTCGAAAGGGATAAATTAATTCAACGCTTAGCGATTGTCGGTATCGATGTGACAGAACCGAGCAAAGGTGTCGAGGCGTCCGGTCACCCGGGTACAGATCAAGTTACAGAAATCGAAGAGTTGAGTCTGGATGTTCAAGAGTTGCATACCGATGCTTCTGACACTAATCCTGATGCTTCAGATACTAATGCTTCAGATAATCAGGCATCGACGTATGACGAGGTTTTGCAGTCAGCGGTTAAAGACTTTCAAAAAATGCATGGATTAAAAACAGATGGAGTGATTGGCCCGAAAACATTGAGCTGGCTTAATGCTTCTCCTCAGCAAAGACTGCACTCTTTAGCTCTTAACTCGGAACGTTCTCGAATTTGGTCTAAAGATCGAAACAACACCGTTTTTGTCAATATACCGAGTTACGGTGTCACTTATTGGCATGATGGTAGCCCTGTTTTTCAATCGAAAGTTATCGTTGGTAGGGAGTCAAGAAAAACACCAATCATGACAGGGACGATTAACTCAGTAATCTTAAATCCGACTTGGAACGTTCCGCGCAAGATCATGGTGAAAGACATCATTCCTAAGGTGCAGAATAACCCGATGTATCTGATTAAACAAAACATACAGGTAATTCGCTCTTGGGAATCCTCGGCTGCGATTGATCCCTCGACAATAAACTGGGCAACGGTGAACCCAAACACTTTCCCTTATCGCATGCGCCAGTCTTCGGGTAACCATAATGCGCTAGGCTTGTATAAATTTAATATGCCAAATCCACAAGCGATATATTTACATGATACCCCTAGCAAAGGTTTGTTCAATACTGATCGACGAGCTTACAGTTCTGGTTGTGTTAGAGTTGAATACGCAGATAAGCTGGCGGAGTTATTATTTAAATCACAAGGCCTAGAAGCACGTTTAGCTAAGAAGCGTCGTAGCGGGCGCCGTGCAAATAACTGGGTACAGCTCAACGAGCTTGTTCAAGTGCATATCATTTATCAAACGGTACTGATCGAAGATGGTGAATTAAGCTATCGAGATGATATTTACCATTACGATAAAAATGACACTGCTTCAGTATCTTTATAGTTCCGGCTTTATCCTTCCTTATGGCTCTCTGTATTTATCTTTTCAGAGAGCTATCATAAAACGTTACATTTTAATAAAAGTCTATTTTTCATGTTGTTAGGCGTCTTTCCTGTTAGGGTCGTCACGATTCATTTGACTTCAATTTGACGATTTTGCTGCACTTCGCTATTGTCCGCGTTCTGTACAATTATTGAGCTTTATTGTTGAAATGTTAAGTCGTAATATCTCCCGTCGAGGGTTCCTTCAAATGAGTGCTGGTGGTGTGCTGCTGGCTTCAGTTACCCCTAGTCAGATTCTAGCTTCGGAAGTACGTTCATCTCGTACTTTAGCCATGCATAGCTTAAATACAGGGGAGTCTTTGGAAGCTCATTATTTCGATGGCCTGAATTACGTTGATAAAGAGTTAAAACGTTTGGACCACCTTTGTCGAGATCACCGTAAAAATGAGGTCTACCCGTTAGACAGAAGGTTATTTGACCAAATTTGTCAAATACAGGAATTAGTTGGTTCTAAGTCAGAAGTTGTTGTTATTTCGGGTTACCGCTCTCCATTGACTAATGCAGCCTTAAGACAAAATTCTTCGGGTGTTGCGAAGAAAAGTATGCATATGGAAGGACGTGCAATCGACTTTCGCTTAGATGGAGTGAAACTGTCTACTGTACGTGATGCTGCATTAAGCTTGAAAGCAGGCGGCGTCGGCTATTATCCTAGTAGTAACTTTGTGCACATTGATACTGGTGCTGTGCGCTCTTGGTGAGGCTTGCAGTCAATCTGCCTTGGTGTCATAGTGGCGGCAATAACTTTAAATTAAAATATTATAGGTAATCTATGGCTCTGAAATATCAGGTTGTTCCAGTGACACCCTTCTCTCAAAATTGCTCTATCGTCTGGTGTGATGAAACCATGAAGGGCATTGTGGTGGATCCTGGAGGTGATGAGCAACAGCTGGCTCAGGTCATTCAACAACTCGGTGTTGAGGTTGTGGAGCTTGTATTAACGCACGGGCATTTGGATCATGTGGGAGGGACCGAGCCTCTTTCTGCATTGCTTGGCACGGTCAACATTGTCGGCCCAAATCACGCAGATAACTTTTGGCTTCAAGGGTTAGAAGGGCAGAGCCAAATGTTTGGTTTCCCGCTCACTAGGGCGTTCGAGCCCAATAAATGGCTTAATGATGGCGATACCATCACATTTGGCCATCAAAGCTTAGATGTGATTCATACTCCGGGCCATACTCCGGGTCATGTGGTGTTGTTCAGTGAAGAAGCTCGCTTGGCATTTGTCGGTGATGTCCTCTTCAATGGTAGCGTGGGGCGAACTGATTTCCCGCAAGGTGACTTCAACACACTGGTTAATTCAATAAAAACTAAGTTATGGCCATTAGGCAATGATGTCACCTTTATTCCTGGCCATGGGCCTCAGTCTACCTTCGGTTATGAGCGCAAAACGAACCCGTTTGTTGCTGACGAAATGCCGATGTTTTAACGATCGTTACTGAAGATACTCTCTTTAATTGAAAGTACTGTCGTTGTCGAAAGTACCATCGTCATTGAACGTACTGACTTAATTTAACGCATTTACTCTGTTTAACTTACTTAGCCTATTTCACTGACTGACATTGTTGAACGCACTTACATCATAGAGTGCACTCATTCTCTCACTCCATCAGGCTCGGCGGCAGCTAAATAACGCCGAGCTAATCCGACAAAGGCTTCGGGGTCTCTGTCAAGATCTTGGCTTGAAATAAAAATATCGTAGCCGAAAAACTCTCTTTGGTGTTTCATTCGGTTGGCTAACATGGCTTGTAAACCTTTATAGTGCTGACCGGTTTGGCTTGTGTAGGAAGAAGAGTCAAGAATGATGTCTTCGAACTTTTCTTCACAATGATTTTGTTTCGCGCCCAAATACAATAAAGCTCTTTGATTGAGCAGGATGTCGGTTGCGATGCGCGGGCATATCGCATCTAAATACGGCGCATAGCTTTTCAAACGGATACCAACCCAAGGTAAAGGTTCATACCACCCATCTTGTTGGTAATTGCATATGCCAATCGACTCAATATTTCTCCAACGTATTACCCACCCCCCTTTGAACAAGTGCTGTTGAAAGTGCGAAGCCGTTAGGGTGAAAGATACTTGGCTTTTTTTGACCATAAAAACAGAAAAGCCGATGAAACATGCCATAAGCAGAGTGAACAATATGGCTTGCTTCCAGCTTGCGGCAAGGAATATCAGCAGTAAAGTTGCACCAATGGCGAGTGCAAGCAGGATTTTTGCAACCTTAGAATGAAGGTCAAAGTGAGAGTGGATCAAATGTAGTGTTTTCATTGATTTATAGATAAGCTCTTTACGTCAAATATGTACCATAGAGGTGTGTAAATTGTAGTCGACTTACCTTATGTTCGCATTTTTGATGTTGTTTTGCTGATAAAGCCTACAAATTCGTTGCAAATTTTGATATAAAACGCGCTTCAAATTTTTATCCCTTGAGATGCGGTGAACTGGAGAAACATTCAATGAGACTTGCTCATAAGCGTAAAGTGCAGATGAAACTGCAAAAACGCATTAAAGCGACAATTGCAAACGTAGAAGCGGTAAAAAGCGAAGTCGCTAAACCTGTTGTTAAGAAAGAAAAAGTAAACACTGCTGCTCAACAAGTAGTTGCTGAGAAGAAAGTGGCAACAACTAATGTAGCACTTACTCCTAAACAGCAACAAGTTCTAGACATCGTTTTAGCAAACTCGGAAGGCATCAACTCAAAAGGTATTGGTTTAGCAGCGGGTCAAGAAGATGCAAAAGCAGCATCATGGGCAAGTGGTGCTCTTAAGAAACTTCTTGATGAAAACCTTGTTCAAAAAGAGCAACTCGCTGGTAATAAAGTGATTTATAAGTCTGCGTAATCGCTTATTTATACCCAAGTAACCTCGATCTGAATGAAGCTTCTTGAGGTCATTTGGGTATATACGCTAAAAAATCAATGCCTCGCTTATCTCGGGGCATTTTTTAATTTCTAAACTCTCTTCATCCTAAAATCATTCGGTGCTCATTTACTCAACCCTTCATTGGCACCAAATATGCACCCTCCCACCTGATGTAAACAAAAACAACTAAGAATACGACTTTCCCCAGCTGGAGTTGCCTAGATTCTCATATTGATATTGATATTGATATTGATATTGATATCACTGGTCGGATGTTAGCGATAGTTTGGGGAAAATGGAGAGACTTATGTTTAGACGGTTACTGATGTTATGTTCCCTTGCTCTGCCGATAGCAGTGCAGGCTAACCCACTTACTCTGGAAGGAGATTATCAAACCACGGCGGGAGGGGTGAATTACCAAGTCTCCCCGAACCCAATAAGTTGGGCGGCTTTTTATGATTTATCAACCAGCAGTTTACCTATTGGTTCATTTTCGATGTCGGCAAGTTTGCCCGGAGCCCATGAGTTAGTGGCTGGCTCGATACAATTGCCGAATAATCTTACGGTGACCTCCAGTTCTAGTTCTGGCTTTACAGTCAGTGCTGATAATTTCAATCCTTATGTTACCTCTAAAGAGGTTTTAAGTATCGGTGATATCGTTATTTCTGGAATTAATGGCGATGGCGTTACCCCTTTTGTGACGAAAGATAGAAGCCGATTCTTTTTGGTTTTCCATAATGCCAACGAACCAACCCCTCTGTATTGTCATGAAATTCCAACCAACCAAGCTTGTCCAGGTTACCCTAGGCCTTCTCCATTCGGCGGTTTTGATAATCATTTTATACCAACTATGGAATTAAACTTTTTTGATGAAATTGACGATAAACTCTACCAAAATGGTATCGGGCGTGATGCTAACTGGCAGCCAATATATTACGGAATTAATTGTTGGGATATGATGAATGATACCCAATGTGGTGACGTAGTTATCGGTGATGATGGGTATATGACTTCCCGGCCAATGAGAGTAGGAGATAAGATTTATGCCACAACAACTAAAAATGAAATTTATTGTTTTAGCCTAGATTTAGCCACGAGTTGTGATGGGTACCCTAAACAACTTGGTGTTCCTACACCGTTGTCCCAATCTTCTCATAATGATTCTGTTGCCATTGGTCATAGGATCTACTTCGCTGCCCATTCCCACTTAGCTTGCTGGGACACACAAACCGACGCCTTGTGTAATAGCCCTTGGTCGCTTGCAGAGTTAGATACACCTACAAACTCTGGGCGTTTATTTTTGGCGTATGATACTCAGTCACAGCCAGATAAAGTCTGTTATGGTTCGACTTCATCGGAGTGTATTTCGCTTGCGACGGGTGAGAGCTCACCTCACAGCTTTGCTTTCGCAGGTCTATATGGCTATACCGATGATTTTACTAATTCTCTGGGGCAGAAAATAACCTTTTTGCCTACAGGGTATGATCTATATGCTTATAATTGGGTCACGGAAAGCATTATAGAATTTACCGATATACCAAGTAATTGGCAATATGGTGTGCATATTGATAGCGCGGGTTGTCTTTGGGTTGGTGGTCACGATTTGAATCTAGCCTTCGGTCTCCGATTAGATACCAATATTGAACCCTTGCCATCTTCAATGGCAGATGGTTGTAAGAATGGCCGAGCATTAGGCACTATTACACCCAAAAACAACTACTGTGCGACAGGCTCTGCTACTGTCACCACTTGGTCAACGGTAGTGATTGAAAATATCACCGGCAGCGACTATTCAAGTGTCCAACTGGAACTCAGTGACGGTGATGGCAACCTGTTACAAACGGTTGATGTATTGAGTGGTTTAACCGGGACCACCTTTACACTGGACATTAATACTCCGACATTTAATGCCCACGATTCTTTGAAATACAATCTTGTTGCAGTCCCCGTTGTTAATGTACAAACGACGACTCCTACCCTTCATATTGACTTTGCTGGACCTGCAGCAGAAGTGTGTTTTGATTCGGTTGCCAATACAGCCAGTTGTAATCTAGACCAAACCGTAGACTTGACCCTAACCAGTGACGTAGATGGTGTAACGAATAACCTGAACGTGAGTGGTATTTACTCGGTGAATAACACTTGTACCAATCTGGATGACTTTGATTTTGGTGATGCGCCAGAAAGCTATGGTACGTTAGCCGCGGATGATGGTCCAAAACATATTGTGACGTCTGGTTTGTATCTAGGCAGCGCCTTATCGGATGTCGACCCAGATGGTATCCCGAGTACCAATGCTGATGGTGATGACAACGAAGGCAGTAACGATGAAGACGGCGTGGTTATTCAAACGCCATTTGAAACCGGTAAAGCCTCTGTGATTGAAGTGCTAGCGAACACAGGTGGCGACGAGGCGTATCTGCAATGTTGGACGGATTGGAACCAATCGGGTCAATTTGATACTGACGAGCAGTTCCTGAAAAATTATGCGCTGAGTGATGGCAGCAACACCATTGTGATGGACGTGCCGATTGATGCTCAGCTGGGCAGTACCTATATGCGTTGTCGTGTATCAGGGATGACAGACCTTGGCCCAACCGGCTTTGGCGGGGGTGGTGAAGTTGAGGACTACGCAGTCAATGTATCCCAAGGTGACGTGAACTACGTTTATTTACCGAGTGCTTCGGGTTGGTATACTGCAGCCTTCGAAGATAACTGGCCAATGATGGGTGACTACGACCTAAATGACGTGGTGATGCAATACCGAGTGATTTTGCATGAGAGCAGCGCTCATAATGGCGATGTGGTCCGCGTTGATGTGGTCGGTCAGTTAGCTGCTTATGGCGCAAGCTATAACAACGGTTTTGCCTTGCACTTCCCGGGTATTGACCGTGCGATGGTTGATGCTGCGTCTTCACGTTTCTACCGTAATCAAACACAAGTCGGCACCATGCTGGATATGAATGCGACTGAGCTTATCGTGATAGCCAGTAACGACTTGAAAAATGCACTGACGTTTAACAGTGGATGTGATTATCATCGTACCGAATCACACTGTCTGAATGAGCCTGTGCAGTTTACCTTTAACGCGAAAATGCCACTGGCCAGTGCGCAGCCTTCGTCGACCTTTATTGAAACGGGCTCAATGCCAGGCGGCTATGACCCCTTCATCTTTGGTGGCGGTGGCTGGCGTGAAACGCCTCCAGGTGGTGGTTTAGGTCGTGAGTTTGAGATACACACTGCAGACCGAGCGCCGACGTCAGTCGGGGATACGGTTTCCTCAAGCTTCTTTACTCAAGGGGATGACATCTCTGATGGCACGGTGTACTACCGTAACAGCAACCAATTGCCATGGGGTATCATCATTACCGACGATTGGGCTCACTCACTGGAATACCGAGACATCAGTCAAACTTATCCTGAGTTCCCAACCTTTGTGACCACCAGTGGTGCGCAATCTGCGGATTGGTACACGCCAAGTAAAGCGTCTTACGGTTACTACGGCAGTGACAACGGCGTGATGCATGTGACAGTGTCGGGCGGTAAGTATTACCTCAATGGGGTAGAAGCGCCAAGCTTGACCTTGCAACGTGGCCGCACTTATGTGTTTGAACAACATGAAGGCACCAATGCCGGTCATCCATTAGCGATTCGTACTACCGATGACCAACCGTACACCAGTGGAGTGATGTCATACGGTGGCGATGCGGGCAGCATGCGTTCACAAGTGAAGTTCCAAGTACCAATGGATGCGCCAGACAGCTTGCGTTATTACTGTACCGTGCATGGCAATGGTATGGGTAATGTGTTGAACATCACCAACTAACAGGAGAGAGTAAGATGAAATACTTATCAATTTGGACGCCTTGTGCGTTAGCAATATCCGCTCTTCTGGTCGGTTGTGGTGGCGGTGAGGGAGGCGGAGCCAGTGCTCCGCCAAGCACACCGACACCAGCCTTGTACGGTGAAGCGTTGGAAGAAGCGGAAACCGCGGAACTCGTGGCACAAAAAGGATTTAACTTTGGTACGGATTATAAAGTGGATGTGTCGCTTTCGGTGGCAGAGCCTGCGGGTGCGGAGGGGTACCTTTCGTTGTACACCGAATTTGATGCAGCCAGTGGTCGTCCGGATTATGCCTCACGGATTGTGTTATCGACCTTAGATAACCAAGGAGGCTACAGCCATTCGATGCGCTTACCTAACCATGTTACTCAAGTGTGGGCTGAAGTATGGTATCGAGATGCGCCGACCAAACCACTCAAACAGATGCTCACCGTCAGCAATGGCGTGATTAACGAGACGTTGTAGAAAAATAGCAACTTAAACTCAAAAAACGGGAAGGCAATGGGCTTTCCCGTTTTTTTGCTCAAGTATATTTCTTAGCATCTATTTATTCTCTTATTCTCTTATTCTCAAAGTTCAGTGTCTTTAGCGCCACTGTACTTTGGGATTAAAAATGACCTTGGCATCAAAAATGCAGATTCTCTCCTGATGTAAACAAAAACAACTAAGAATACAACTTTCCCCAGCGTGAGCCGTCCAGATTCTCATATTGATATTGATATTAGCAATCGGATGTCGGTGACATATCGGGGAAAATGGAGAGACTTATGTTTAGACGGTTACTGATGTTATGTTCCCTTGCACTGCCGATAGCAGCGCAGGCTAACCCACTTACTCTAGAAGGAGATTATCAAACCACGGCGGGAGGGGTGAATTACCAAGTATCCCCAAACCCAATAAGTTGGGCGGCTTTTTATGACTTATCAACCAGCAGTTTACCCATTGGTTCATTTTCGATGTCGACAAGCTTATCGGGGGCTCATGAACTAGTAACGAGTTCACTACAAGTCCCAAATAACCTCCAAGTTACCTCCAATTCTAACTCTGGTTTTACCATTAGTGCTGATAATTATAACCCTTATGTAACAACAAAAGATGTCTTAGGGATCGGCGATATTTTCATATCAGGTGTTTCAGGTGACGGCATCACTCCTTATGTTACAAAAGACACGAGTCGCTTCTTTCTAACATTTCATAATCAACCAGCGTCAGGTCCTTTGTATTGTCATGAAATTCCAACTAATCAAACTTGCCCAGGATATCCTAGGCATTACCCATTTAATGGTGGGAATGGAATAGTGGAAGTGCAAGGATTAAGCTTTTTTGACACTGAGACAGATAAGCTTTATATACACACTAAGCAAATGCTAGGTAATACCTGGGGCATAAATGATGCCTTTGGAATAAGTTGTTGGGATACAATGAATGACTCCTCTTGCGGTGAGATAGTACTTTTTGAGAGTTCTTCTGAATCACTGTCTAGGATTGTTAAAGCGGGTAATAACTTGTTCGCAATTAACAAACAGGGAGAGATATTTTGTACAGATTTAGCATTGAGCTCTATGTGTGACGGATATCCTAAAGACCTCGGAACCCATTTTGAGTCTGTGACTTATCACATGGATGGGATCGGACATGAACAAAAAAGTTATTTCTTCATCAACGGCCAGAGGTTCATGTGCTGGGATTCAGTCTCGCATTCACTTTGCTCAGGATGGAATTACCCAATCCAAATCTATCACCATTCCCCAGCAACCTGGGTGAGAGCATTTGTGGGTTTTGACAGTAATGCTCTACCGGACAGAGCATGTGCATTAAGAGGTGGTGAAGGTTTAACAAGCAGTCAATGTGTTGCATTTTCGACAGGAGCAATATCCACTCACTCAATAACTGGTATGTTTTTACACGGTGATATCTCGCAATTCATTAATCCACAAGGGCAAGCTGTCACGGTTATAGCTGGTTGGACTGAAACACGTGCTTATAATTGGTCAACCGAGACGGAAACAGTATTTGCAGACTCGCCAAGTAAAGCATACGGCTCATTCTTAGATTCAAACGGATGTTTATGGTTTGGTGGGCATGAGCTCGATGTAGCACTAGAAACTCGCCTTGATACAACGAAAGTACCCATGTCAACCTCGTTACTCGATGGTTGTAAAAATGCTAAAGCATCGGGAACGATTACCCCTCAGAATAACTACTGTGCAACTGGTTCCGCCACGGTGACCACTTGGTCTAATGTTATTATCGAAAATATTACTGCCAGTGACTACTCCAGCTTACAATTGGAATTGAGTGATGGGGATGGTAATTTACTTCACAGCGTTGATGTCTTGGCTAATGTCGTGGGCTCGACCTTCACATTAGACATCAACACGGCCTTGTTTAATGGCCATGAAACCTTGAAATACGATGTTCTCGGTGTGCCTGTTTCTGGTACTCAGAGTACCGTTCCTACCCTTCATATTGACTTTACAGGGCCTGATCCAGAAGTCTGTTTTGAGACCCAATCAACAGCGGCTAGTTGTAACATCGATCAGTCAATGGACTTGACGATGACAAGCAATGAAGATGGTTCGACGAACAGTGTGAGTGTTAACGGTATCTACTCTGTGCATAACACTTGTACTAACCTAGACGACCATGATTATGGTGATGCTCCGGAAAGCTATGGCACCCTAGCGGCGGATGATGGTCCAAAACATGTGGTGATTACAAACCTGTATCTTGGCAGTGCTGCTACCGATGTCGACCCAGATGGTATCCCGAGTACCAATGCTGATGGTGATGACAACGAAGGCAGTAACGATGAAGACGGCGTGGTTATTCAAACGCCATTTGAAACCGGTAAAGCCTCTGTGATTGAAGTGCTAGCGAACACAGGTGGCGACGAGGCGTATCTGCAATGTTGGACGGATTGGAACCAATCGGGTCAATTTGATACTGACGAGCAGTTCCTGAAAAATTATGCGCTGAGTGATGGCAGCAACACCATTGTGATGGACGTGCCGATTGATGCTCAGCTGGGCAGTACCTATATGCGTTGTCGTGTATCAGGGATGACAGACCTTGGCCCAACCGGCTTTGGCGGGGGTGGTGAAGTTGAGGACTACGCAGTCAATGTATCCCAAGGTGACGTGAACTACGTTTATTTACCGAGTGCTTCGGGTTGGTATACTGCAGCCTTCGAAGATAACTGGCCAATGATGGGTGACTACGACCTAAATGACGTGGTGATGCAATACCGAGTGATTTTGCATGAGAGCAGCGCTCATAATGGCGATGTGGTCCGCGTTGATGTGGTCGGTCAGTTAGCTGCTTATGGCGCAAGCTATAACAACGGTTTTGCCTTGCACTTCCCGGGTATTGACCGTGCGATGGTTGATGCTGCGTCTTCACGTTTCTACCGTAATCAAACACAAGTCGGCACCATGCTGGATATGAATGCGACTGAGCTTATCGTGATAGCCAGTAACGACTTGAAAAATGCACTGACGTTTAACAGTGGATGTGATTATCATCGTACCGAATCACACTGTCTGAATGAGCCTGTGCAGTTTACCTTTAACGCGAAAATGCCACTGGCCAGTGCGCAACCTTCGTCGACCTTTATTGAAACGGGCTCAATGCCAGGCGGCTATGACCCATTCATCTTTGGTGGCGGTGGCTGGCGTGAAACGCCTCCAGGTGGTGGTTTAGGTCGTGAGTTTGAGATACACACTGCAGACCGAGCGCCGACGTCCGTCGGGGATACGGTTTCTTCAAGCTTCTTTACTCAAGGGGATGACATCTCTGATGGCACGGTGTATTACCGTAACAGCAACCAATTGCCATGGGGTATCATCATTACCGACGATTGGGCTCACTCACTGGAATACCGAGACATCAGTCAAACTTATCCTGAGTTCCCAACCTTTGTGACCACCAGTGGTGCGCAATCTGCGGATTGGTACACGCCAAGTAAAGCGTCTTACGGTTACTACGGCAGTGACAACGGCGTCATGCATGTGACGGTGTCGGGCGGTAAGTACTACCTCAATGGGGTAGAAGCGCCAAGCTTGACCTTACAACGTGGCCGCACTTATGTGTTTGAACAACATGAAGGCACCAATGCCGGTCATCCATTAGCGATTCGTACTACCGATGACCAACCGTACACCAGTGGAGTGATGTCATACGGTGGCGATGCGGGCAGCATGCGTTCACAAGTGAAGTTCCAAGTACCAATGGATGCGCCAGACAGCTTGCGTTACTACTGTACCGTGCATGGCAATGGTATGGGTAATGTGTTGAACATCACCAACTAACAGGAGAGAATAAGATGAAATACTTATCAATTTGGACGCCTTGTGCGTTAGCAATATCCGCTCTTCTGGTCGGTTGTGGTGGCGGTGAGGGAGGCGGAGCCAGTGCTCCGCCAAGCACACCGACACCAGCCTTGTACGGTGAAGCGTTGGAAGAAGCGGAAACCGCGGAACTCGTGGCACAAAAAGGATTTAACTTTGGTACGGATTATAAAGTGGATGTGTCGCTTTCGGTGGCAGAGCCTGCGGGTGCGGAGGGGTACCTTTCGTTGTACACCGAATTTGATGCTGCCAGTGGTCGTCCGGATTACGCTTCGCGGATTGTGTTATCGACCTTAGATAACCAAGGAGGCTACAGCCATTCGATGCGCTTGCCTAACCATGTTAATCAAGTGTGGGCTGAAGTATGGTATCGAGATGCGCCAACCAAACCACTCAAACAGATGCTAACTGTCAGCAATGGCGTGATTAACGAGACGTTGTAGTTGCTGCAATAAAATTAAAAAACGGGAAGGCAATGTGCTTTCCCGTTTTTTGATCAGCCGCTGAGTATTTCAACATATACCTGAATTATTATTGTGATGAAGGCGGTGCGTCATGGCTTTTTTTAAGTTTCAATGGATCTGACATTTCAATAGCATAACGGTTATTTCATGAGTTTATAAATCCTATGCTTTTTGTACTTGTTAAGCCGTTAATCCGATGCACAATTTTGTTGAACTGTTTACTATCAATGCAAACTGTGATGGCTAAAGAACGTAATGTAATCATTGTTGGAGCTGGGTTATCCGGCCTGACCGCTGCCTATGAGCTTGAACAAAAGGGCTACGGTGTTGTTTTACTTGAAGCAACGGGCCGAGTCGGTGGGAGGATGGGAACCATCGATATTGGCACCAACCATGGTGAAGTCGGAGGAGAGCTGCTCGATGACGAGAGTATTCATTCTGAGATCTTCCGTTATGCTAAGCAATTTGATGTTGAGATTGTGGATGTTGGTAATGAAGAGCCTATTGATCAGGGAGCATACTTTATCGATGGGCGTTTGATCCCGTATCGTCAGTTTAGCCAAGATTACTCACCTCAAGTGAGCAAAGAAATAGACAGTTTTAGGGAACAGCTAAAAAGGCTGGCTGATCATGTATCAGATCATACAAAGCCTCATTTAGCCGTTGATGCGAACAAACTGGACTCACTGACCGCTCAAGATTGGATTAATCATTTGTCCTTGTCATCAAGTGCAAAACAAATTGCAGAGCATATCATTCGCTCAGAGTATAATGAGTCGAAGCAAGTGTCTTTACTGTGGCTCGCCCATCAAGCCAAGGTGTATAAAAATGCCGATGAGGATCTCATTGAAACCAAACGTTTTTTAAAAGGTGGCCGGGCATTTGCCCAAGCGTTTGTCGATAACATATCAGGGCCAATATTGCTCAACCATCGTGTGACTAAAATTATCCAATCTCCAAAAGGAGTCAAGGTTATCGCTGCGGGCAAATCATTTGATGCAGACGTTGTCGTGGTGACGGTGCCATTACCGGTTCTGAATCGGATTGAGTTCGAACCTGCATTGAGCCAAGGTAAACAAAAAGCGGCTGAGGGTATCAGCTATGGGTCCCATACCAAGGTCTTACTCAAATACAGCAAACGCTTTTGGCTTGATCAAAATCTCGGTGGTGATGTGTTGTCGATGTTACCTATTGGCTGGCTGTGGGAGACAACGGAGCATCAAAAGGGAGAAGGCGGTATTTTGGTCGCGTATACTTCCGGTGATTTCGCACGTTCGCAGGCTGAATGGTCGGATAACGAGATCATCGCCGATCGCCTTAGTCAAATAGAAATCATGTACCCAGGTTCTAGAGTTTTGTTTGAATCAGGAACGGTATTGGCTTGGGATCGTGATCCGAATACCCAAGGTGGATTCGTTGCTTACGGTCCTGGTGAGATAACTCAGCACTGGAATGCCTTTCTCAAGCCAGAAGGTAAGGTATATTTTGCAGGAGAACACACCGTGTTGGCCTTTATTGGATATCTAGAAGGTGCGATTCGAAGCGGAATGCGTGTGGCTCAGCAAATTGAACAAGATCAAACCGTAACCAAACCTTTAGCGAAGCAAGAATTATGGAGCATAAGCAAAGTAATTCGCTAATTTTAGTAGCGAAGTTGAGTGAACAAGATAACTTGAGTATATATTCAAGCATCTTGAGGTTACTTGGGTATATTTTGTAACAATGTAAGCTTTGCGGGCTGTGAGAATTTCTGGTGAGAAATTGGTTTTTAATATCAACAAGGTTACAATACCCAGATTAAAGGAAGTTGCGTAGAGCAAAAGAGCAATGAGCCACATATTAGATAAAATCAAAACTGTATATCCTTTCCCTCCTAAACCGACGCCGTTAAGTGAGCAAGAGCAAGCGGACTACGTCGAAAAAATCAAAAAGCTGCTTAAAGAGCAAGATGCGGTCCTGATCGCTCATTACTATACTGACCCAGAAATCCAAGCGTTAGCAGAAGCAACGGGTGGCTTTGTTGGTGATTCTTTGGAAATGGCTAAGTTTGGTAACCGCCATCCGGCCAGTACATTGATCATCGGCGGCGTTCGCTTCATGGGAGAATCCGCCAAGATACTCACACCAGAGAAACGCATCTTAATGCCAACTCTTGAAGCGGAATGTTCATTGGACCTTGGTTGCCCAGTGGATGAATTCAGTGAATTTTGTGATGCGCACCCTGGTCACACGGTCGTGGTTTACGCAAACACTTCAGCGGCAGTCAAAGCACGAGCAGATTGGGTGGTTACCTCTAGTATTGCACTTGATATTGTTGAGCATCTTGATTCGCAAGGAAAACCTATCATTTGGGGACCGGATCGCCACTTGGGAGCTTACATTGCAAACAAAACGGGAGCGGAAATGCTTCTGTGGCATGCTGAATGTGTGGTTCATGATGAGTTTTCGGCAGATGCCTTACGCAAAATGAAACATGTCTATCCGGATGCCGCGATTCTTGTTCACCCGGAATCACCTTCAAGTGTTGTCGAACTTGCTGATGCTGTCGGTTCAACGAGCCAGTTGATTAAAGCAGCCAAAGAGTTACCGCATTCTAAAATGATTGTGGCCACAGACAAAGGCATCTTCTACAAAATGCAGCAGTTAGTGCCGGAGAAAGAGTTAATCGAAGCACCTACCGCTGGTGCTGGCGCGACGTGTCGCAGTTGTGCTCATTGCCCTTGGATGGCGATGAATGGCCTCAAGGCGATAGAAAAAGCACTACGTGAAGGTGGGGCGGAGCATGAAATCTTTGTCGATGAAGCGATGCGTGTAAAATCATTGATTCCACTCAACCGTATGCTCGATTTTGCCGAGCAGCTTAATATGGATACCAAAGGAAATATGTAACCTTTTGTTATGTCACTTGGATATCACATCATAATCAAGGAGCGAGTGGAGGCCTATGTCCGTCTGGTTAGTATTTAAAAAATGGCTCAGTGTTCACTTGTTCAAGTTGAGCAATCGTAACCTCGTCATCATTAGCATAGGTTATATCGTGCTGTCCTGGCTATTGTTACGCCTATCTGGAGAACTTGCCTTAACCGACAACGTATCGAATTTTATCTATTACCTCATGGTGACGGCTTCCACCGTCGGCTATGGTGACCTGTCCCCAGCAACAGAGATGGGTAAGTGGGTCGTTGTCTTATGGGTTATCCCCGGTGGGTTGAGTTTATTTGCGGCTATTTTAGGTAGAGCGGCAGGTGGAGCAATAGAATATTGGCGAGCGGGTATATTAGGGAAGCGGAGAGTAAAAGTGGATAATCATATCGTATTATTGGGGTGGAATGGTTCCCGAACCATGCATTTGATTCGGATGCTACAACACGAAGAAGCGGGCAAGCGACCTATCGTGTTATGCAGTCGCTCAGAAATTGAAAACCCGCTACCGGGAGAAATTGGGTTTATCAAGGTCACCAGTTACACCGACGCCCAAGAGATGAAAAACGCCAATATTACTTCAGCGAGCTGCATCATTGTCGACAATTTAAGTGATGATATTACGCTTTCAGCTGCACTATATTGTGCATCGATCAATCCAGAGGCTCATCTCCTTGCCTACTTTAAGGATGAAGCGTTGGGACGATTGCTGAGTCAACATTGTCCAAAAGCAGAGTGCATTCCTGCCGTAGGGGCGGAGATGCTGGCTAAGGCTGCGGTAGACCCAGGCTCGAGTGCCTTACATCAAGAATTGCTGGCTTCGACAAGGGGAATGACACAATATTCAGTTCAGTACCCTGATGATCAACCTACTACGACCGTTGAAGTGCTATTTGGTTTTATGAAGCATCACCATCAAGCGACCTTAATTGCTCTTGATTTAGGCCAAGGCATAGAACTCAATCCTGATTTAGAGGTGGCGGTCCCACCAAAAACTCAATTGTTTTATATTGCAGATGAACGAATCGATGATTTTACTTGGGCATATGCCGCGCCTGAGAGCTAAGGTCATCTCGCTGAACACAGCATCTTGAAGTTACTTGGGTATAAAAAAGCGCTCCGAATGTGGAGCGCTTTTATCATTGGTAACCACTTCTATTTTTCTGAGGCCAATTCTAGTTGTTTTGGATTTTGAGCTATCCATGTACAACTGAAAATTAACGCCATGCCAATCAACATATTTATATTAACAACTGAATTGAAGGCAAAATAAGACATCAAAGCAGTCATAGCTGGCACACATGAAAAGTATGTAGATATATTGGTTACAGCTCCAGTTTTTAATGCCTTAATTAATAGTATTGAAGATATCGAAGATATTAACAATGCTTGCCATAATAATGCTGATACGAATGTATAATTAAATTCAGCCTCAAAACCACTTATGATAAAAGTAGTAGGAACAAGAACCATAACTGCCGATAAGCACTGAATTAGCATATTATTTACTATTGGTATATCTGAACAATGCTTCTTCTGAAGTATCGTTCCAGCTGTAACACCGAGTAGTGATAAAACAGCAAAAGAAAAGTTTTCTAAATTCGTTGAACCAAGGCTAAAATTCTCGGCTGAGAATATAATAGTGCCTAGTACACAACCCCCTATAGCATATACCTGAAGTTTAGAGCTAACATCTCTCGAAATCATTAATGTCAATGCAGGCTGTAATCCTAATACAATGGTTAGCATTGTTGGACTGATACCAGTCATCAAAGAGTAAGAAAAGAAGACAGGGTATAAAAACTGTAATAGCAGGCCTGTAGCCATAGCAAACACAATTTTCTGTTTAGTCATCCTTTCTTTTCTTTTGTATAAAAATATCATTAGAAAAAATAAAAATGATATAAGTACTCTAAGCGATATGAATGACAATGGATTGGTATAATTTAGTCCAATAGAAGAGGCTATATAACCAGAAGCCCAAAGAAAAACAAATATCCATCCTATGTGTTTCATCCACAATTCCTAAGTTATATACCCAAGTAACCTCGCTCTGAATCAAGCATCTTGAGGTCACTTGGGTATAAATGATTTCATTTGAGAGATTAAAGCTAACACAGCGAAACATATTATTAACAGTTTATTTCATTGATGCTCAACGTGTTTTATATGATATGTGATTTAAATCATTTATATGCTTGTCATTATTAATATGGTTATTATTAATATTTTGATTTTTAAATGATATAGCTAATTCAGGAGTTGTGATGATAAGTTATGGAGGTTAGCTTTTTATAATAACTATACCTTTGGTTTATCATATTAAGGATTTATACCCAAGCATCTTGAGGTCACTTGGGTATATTGGCCGAATCTTTTACATACCCAAGCATCTTGAGATTACTTAAGCATTACAACAATTATTGGGATTCCGCTAGCATGATGCCACGTTGGGTTAGGCCACTGAGCATCATAGGGATTGCATTAAATATTTCTTCAAACTGATCTAAGCCTTCCATGCCTTGCTCTGCCAGAGATGCAATAGTAGTTTCTGGATCATACAGCATCGTCAGTGATAGCAACACGCCACCTAATAAAGCATTATCTTCACTGTCTTGTGGCATCAAGGTTTCCCAATCATCACGCGTTAATTGCCAACCTTGTAAAACACCTTCACAAAAATCACGAGTACTCTCAGAGACAATATCTTGCTCATCCAGTGTGCAGCCTTCAGGCCATTGCCAGCTACTTTCTAATAGCATTGGACGAGTTTCATTCCAAAGTTGGATAATTTGATCGATGTAAAGCTCAAGCTGTTCGCCATCTGAAAAAGGAGCCGTTTCTTCACCACCCCAAAGGAAAGGCAGCCACTCTTGTGGATTGAGTACGTTAGGCGCACAAGCCATCGCTGTGACGAAGCCTTGAGTTTTGGCAAGGTTGAGGAGTTTTCCATCGAGTTCTGGAAGAGAAAGGATGTCTTGTAGTTTCAAAATAGAATACCATTTGTTAACGGAGTGGTGAGTGGCTACTATCTTACCAATCAATGCAACATAAATCGATATTAGGCAAGAGTACAAGTATATGGAAATACACTCATCGCTAAGAAAAAAGAGCATTTTTGCCCTAACGGTATATCTATGTTTCTTTATCGCAACCATAGGAACGGTGGTTTATTTTGTGGTTGAACCTCCAGTGCGAGCCAAACTAGAACGGAATTTAGATCTACGCACGCAATTATTGGCGTCTCAAATTGATGCGCCCTTGACCAGTTCGGTTGGCTTACTACAAAGCTTGGTTGGTATTGGGCAAACACCCGATGCGGCGGTGAACCTCAAACAGGCGATCCCTCAACTGCTCAGAACCAGCGACGACATTATTGTCAGTGGGGGGTTATGGCCAAGCCCACAACAAGTGGGGGAGCGTAAACAATACAATAGCTTGTTTTTTAATAAGACCGACAATGATCAGTTGGATCAAGTTCACTCCTATAACAACCCCGAATCGAGTGGGTACAACAACGAGCCATGGTATCAATCTGTTGCCGATGCGCCTGAGGGGACAGTGCGTTGGTCTGAAGTGTATATTGATATGTTTACTCAGGTTCAAATGATCACTGCCTCTGCGCCTTATTATCAGTCTGGTGCATTTGCAGGGGTAGCAACGGTGGATATTTCCCTTACCGCTTTAGTTGATTTTATCAAAGCTCAAAGTCAGCACTATTCGCTTGGCGTGGTTATTCGTGATAGTGAATCTCATGTGGTGCTGGAGCATAATTTTCAATTGACCAAAGGGATCTACATTAGCCAATTGAAATTTGGCGCGTTTGATTGGCAGATGGACGTCGTCAATGCCAATGTCCAAGTCGCTGAGCAAGTTTTTGAACAGGTGAGGAGTGTCGAGCGCGGAATCATTCCTTTTTTACTTTTATGTGTGATGGTGGGCTACTACTTACTGACCCATTATATTGTTAAACCGATTGTGAGCATTGCCCATCAGGTCGATCGTTCAAAAGCGGGAGACATTATCGATATTGGTTATCACGGTGAAGATGAAATAGGGCAACTGATTAAAAAATTCAATGAGAAAACCAGCCATTTAGAACAAGAGCGCATCAAAGCACAAGCGTCGACAAATGCAAAAACCGCTTTTTTAGCCACACTCTCTCATGAGATTCGCACCCCAATGAATGGCGTACTTGGCAGTGCACAAATTTTACTCAAAACGCAACTCAGTGACGAACAAAGAAATACATTGAACTCTTTGTATGACTCTGGCGATCATATGATGACCTTGCTCAACGAGATCCTCGACTACTCTAAAATCGAGCAAGGGCATTTGGAGCTCGATAATTCGCCATTTCCGATTGAAGCGATTTTGGGCAGCGTTAATAGTGTTTACCATACTATATGTGGCGAAAAAGGGCTGCAATTTAGAGTGGCTTCCAACATTCAGCCCGGTCGTTGGTATCAAAACGACAAAGCGAGACTGCGGCAAGTGCTGTTTAATTTGCTCAACAATGCCGTTAAATTTACTGAACATGGTTTTGTGGAAGTTGAATTTATTGAGCGTGTTGAACAGGGCCAAGCTTTTTTGACGATCAATGTCCAAGACAGTGGTATTGGCATCAGCGAAGAGGCGCAAGCACGTATCTTTAAACCGTTTGAGCAAGCGGAATCTTCTACAACTCGCCGATTTGGTGGAACCGGACTAGGGCTGACCATCGTCCAGAAGATCGTGGAATATATGGGTGGGTCAATTCGTGTGCAAAGTCATGAGGGGGTTGGCAGTACCTTCAGTGTTGAGTTACCGTGCACGCCATGCGAACCTCGTGAACTTGAATCGGTAGTGACGCATAAACTCGACTGTACCGGTTTGAGAGCCTTAGTCGTAGAAGATAACCGTACCAATATCATCATCATTGAAGCTTTCTTAAAAGAAAAAGGATTTGTCTGCGACAGCGTGGTTAATGGTCAACAAGCGGTTGAGCAGATCGAAAAGCAACAATACGATCTCATACTGATGGATAATCACATGCCGATCATGGACGGTATTACGGCGATCACGATGATCAGGAACATGGAGACACCGAGTCGGTCGGTTCTGATCTTTGGTTGTACCGCCGACGTGTTTAAAGAAACCCAAGAGCGCATGATAGATGCAGGCGCTGATCATATCATCGCTAAGCCAATTATAGAGTCTGAGCTAAGTGATGCCTTATATCGACATTCCGCTTTACTCTTTCAGTACCAGACTCAACCGGATCTAACATCATGACGCCTAAAACACGCCATGCCGCTTAAAACAGAGGGACGATGGTGAAAGATGGTGAAAAGAGAAATAAACCGTGGGCTTAGTTGACTTACATTTGCACAATTTAGCCATATAGTAAGCAAGTAAACTCAAAAATACATTTTTATTTGTATTTAGCCTTGACCATCAGGCACATAATCATTAAATTAAGCCCCGTCAGCCGAGATGAGGCTGATAAAAAATTCGGTGAGTTGTCCGAGTGGCTGAAGGAGCACGCCTGGAAAGTGTGTATACGGCAACGTATCGAGAGTTCGAATCTCTCACTCACCGCCACATTCTAAAGAAAAGACGTCCTAGGGCGTCTTTTTTTGTATCTTAAATTTCCCTTATCAGTTCCCTCACTTCAACGTGTTAACACAATCCAGTGTCAAGATTTTAAAGATTCAGCTAATTGACACTGAAAACAGTGTTTCCGACTTTGAAAGCACGAATGATGATATATTTCCGCCCAATAATACAGCGTTCAATAAGACGCTCTCCTAACGAAAAGCGAAGACGTTTTTACATATCACTTTGGTTAGCAAATGGCCGTATTTTAACGTTATGAAACGTATGTACTTCTAGTGCTGACTCTTGAGAGAATAAGAATGAAGACACAAAAAAACCGATACTTACTATGGGTAACATTGATCTCTATGATTTTGACCGGTTGTGGGGGAGGTGGTGGTGGAAAATCGAATGACACCCCTTCGCCTTCACCGTTGCCTGTTGCCGTGTCACTCAATATTGAGTTGGCGAGCAGTCCGCCACTTGATCCAAATTTAGTCGTTGGAGAAGTAAGAGCGGATAAAAAGCTAAGCTACAAAGCCTTTGCGACTTATGATGATGGCTTTCAGGCTGAAGTGACTAACAAAGTCCAGTGGCGCAGTGGCAATCCAAAGGTGGCGACAGTCAATAGCAGCGGAGACGTACACACGTTGTCTTTCGGCGTTGCAGAAATAAGCGCATCACTCAATACCGATTTAGTTGCACAACAAACATTGACGGTTGTTGAGCCTCTCTCGTTACTGATCCAGCCTAGTGCTCACCGTTTCGATCAGCAGGACAGTCAAACTTATGATGTGCCACAAGGGTTAGAGGTTGGGTTTATTGCATATATTAAATGGAGCAATAACGTAACCAGAGAAGCCACCGAACTTGTCAATTGGCACAGTGAAGGTGACGCTTTTGAACAATCATCAACACAAGCGAACCGCTTTCATGCCGTTGGTAGCATTGGTGAAACCGTGTCACTCCAGGTAAGTTTTGAACACCTGACGAGCCTTAAACATCAGTTAACCATTTCACCCGCCATCTTAATCGGGATTGATGTGACACTTGCTGATGATCAGCTTGACGAAGTACCACGAGGACAAGCTCGTGATCTTATTGCAACTGGCATATTTAAAGGCGACATCAATAAAAGCTCGACGGGCAAATTCCTCGTTGATATTACGGATTCGGTAAGCTGGTCTTCTAATGATAACGATGTATTCACCAACCCGAAGATGGATAATCACTTTGTCGCGACTCAGGATGCGGCTAAAACAGGCGCAACGGCAGGGATTAGCGCATCGTTGGCAGAATACCCGGGCATTTTAAGTAATACTCTAGAACTTTCTGTCTCTGAAGCGATATTAAACGGTATTAATATCAGTATGGATACAGGCACGTCAAATAAAGTGCCTAAGCAATACAGTCGAGCATTTAAAGCCATCGCATCCTATCAGGGAGATGAAGGCAGCTTTGATGAGGATGTCACGGAGCTCGTTCAATGGAGCAGCTCTAAGGAAGATATCTTTAAACCTGATTCAGAACAAGCTTACAAGTTTAAAGCTGAAGGGGCGGAAGGTAACACATCACAAATTCAAGCATACATCTCTTCTGCCTCAGGTGAAACGCTTTACAGCAATCCAGAGACCTTAGTGGTTGCAGGTGGTGTGCTTAAGAGTATTGACATAAAAGTTCAACACTATTCACCTGATGTCCCTACTTTACAGTCACGAAAAATCCGAGCAAAAGGGACCTTTAGTGGCGAGGGGGCAGATGAAGGTTACTCTGAAGATATTACCGATGATGTGACCTTTGATCTTTCAGAAAGTAATTTTAAATTAGTCGGCAAGAATGAATTTAAAGCCGTGGGTAAAGCTGGGACTACCTCTGTGATTACAGCATCGAAAGACACAGTGGACTCTTCTCAAAGCATAACCTTAACCGTTGTGGATATCTTTGATTCCGTTTCCGGTGGTAGGGGGGATCAACATCCAATTACCTTCTTAAAACCTGAAGTGATCAGTGATGATGAGCTTGATATGCAGCGCAGTGGCTATCTTGAAAATGGACAATACTGGCAATCGTATACTTGGTCAGAAGCTGAAAAATATTGTCAACAGCATGGGTACCGTCTGCCGACCCTCTCTGAACTTGATCAATTGGATCAGATGGCAGGGGGTAGCATAGAAGCTCAATTCGGTTGGCCTTCTACGACCTATCGTTATTGGAGCTCAGACCGAGCAAGTTTAGATGGCGAGCATAAGTCAAGAAGCATGGAAATCAGTGGCACCGGGTACGAAGATGCAGATTGGATCGATTTAGCGGCTTTATGTGTTCGAGAAGAAGTCAATTAACCCGCAACCAGATACAAAAAGCTTGAGCGAGCGTTCAAAGCCCAAAAGGTTGAATAATTAAGATGAAGCCTCAGCAGCAATGCTGGGGTTTTTTGGTTCTGAGTATTTTGATTTGATGCTTAGTTATTTTCCTCGGCTGTTGAGGGAAGGACTAAAACTTAAGAGGAATAGGTGAGGATAAAAACAGGGTAAACCTCAGCTTACTTTGATTAAACCTGTTTCATATAACACTTTCATACTACTCTGTTTGACGTTATGAACGTTCTATATGTAATGTTGTTCTTAACTTACTGTTGTTATTGGATTTATTTTCCTTTCAGATGAAAGGTTTGGTTTAAATTACTTTGAGTTAAACAAATGGAATTACGAAGTGTTCTAACTGATTTGAGAAAATTTGTTGAAGATGAACATAGAGCAAACTATGAAAAGCTGTATGAAGTCTGGGAGAAACCGATCAGCCAGAAACTGACAAAGGGTGAGTCTCAACAAATTCGTCATGTCCGAAAAGAAGGTAAAAATCACCTGCTTATTACTTTGGGGAAAAATGAGTCTAGATTTCGTGAAGGGGACATGATATGCCTTCATTTAGGTGAGCCATGTAAAAAGAAGCATGTATCGCAAGGTACTATCGAAGCAGAAAATGAAGATGAATGGTTGGTTCGAGTTCAGGCAGTAGATGATGAAGTGCTTCGGGAGATTATTTCCGGTTGTTATGCTGATCCAGATACGATGGATCTAAAACCATTTTATGATAAAGCATTGGATGAAATAGCCGAGTCCAAGCAAGGCAGGAAAATAGTATTACCGTTGCTGGCAGATAAGTTGGATACCGGTTTTATTTTTGAAGATGATTATGATGAAGCTGCTGATTTTGCCGAAGAGTGTGGTTTAAATGAACATCAAGCGGATGCTGTAGGTAAAGCTGTTGCTGCTAAATACCTAGCTTGTATACAAGGGCCTCCCGGGACTGGAAAAACGAAAGTAATCAGTCTGATTGCAAAGCTATTGGTAAAAAAAGGCCAACGAGTGTTTATGACGTCACATACCCACATGGCGATAAACAATGCCCTTAATAAGATCGCTGCTGAAAACGTTCCAGTGATCAAAGTTGGAGCAAAAGGTTGTACTAAGGGCCTTGATAATAGCGTTAAGCATTTTGAACTTGGCGATGATTGGGAGGATAAACCGGATTCTGGGTATGTCATTGGTGCTACTCCTTTTGCAACGTGTACTGATAGGTTAGATAAATACGACTTTGATACAGTCATTTTCGATGAAGCAAGTCAAATCACTCTTCCACTAGCAATTATGGCAATGAGAAAGGCGAAGCGATTTATATTTGTTGGTGACCACAAGCAATTACCTCCAGTAGTACTTTCGGCTTCTATTCTGGATGAATGTTCAATCTTTTCTCGGATGATATCTGGAAACCCTGATGTTTCTGTGATGCTTAGCCAAACATACCGTATGTGTCACGCTCTATCTAGCTGGCCTAGCCAAATTTATTATTCTGGGCGTTTAGTTTCGGCTGGTCCCAATGCAACACGTACTTTCAATTTACCTAACCAGCCTCAAAAGTTTGCAGAAATCTTATCTACTGAATCTCCCTTTGTGTTTATTAAGTCTCCTGCAACAAATGCAAGAAATGTTAATAGACCTGAAGCCGAACTTGTAGTTGAACTCATTGAAACTGCGGTTAAATCAGGGTTGAGTGCTAGTGAGATAGGTGTAGTAACACCATTTAGGAGCCATGCTAAAGCTTTGAAATCTCGATTAGCAGATAGGAAAGGTATTTTTTCGTCAGAGGCAATTGTTACTGATACCGTTGAAAGAATGCAGGGGCAGGAAAGAGAAATGATCATTATATCTCTTTGTTCTACCGATCCTCAGTATATAAGTGCTATCGCTGAATTCTTTTTTCAAGCTGAACGCTTAAATGTAGCGATCACTCGTCCACAAACAAAACTGATATTAGTTGGCCCTGAGATCTCCAGTTCTTTTCTCCAAGGGTCAAATGACGAGAGCTTACTTAAAAGAGTTGAAGAATATCGTTCTTTGATTAACTCAGGATACAAATATAATAATTAGGAAATGTTATGGCACAGATGGAATCAATTACGGGCTTAGATCGTAAGGTTAGAAGGCATTTTAAAAAAGTTTTCAGTAGATTGTCAGATGAATTCATTGTCCGGGAACCATTACTGGATGAATCAAAAATTGCACCAATCGTATTGGAAGGGCCTTGTAAAAGCTGGTTGATGATTGGTTGGCACGAAAAACTGCCAAGTGAAACGGAGCTTGCTAAATGGAGAAGGTTCAATTCAGCTTTACAGTCTATGGGATATAACCCCATCAAGTACCTTGCTGTAGTTGAAGAGAATTTGAAACACAAGGCAACAAGCGAAGAACAGGCTGATAGATTCATTCATGTTCTCGACCAAAAGGGCTTTTACTTAGACGGTGAGAAGAAAATTATTGACCTTTTGACTGAATCTCCGCTTGAACAATACTACTGGGTAAAAAAGACACTTTTCCCTGAGTCAGCAATCCATTCTCAATGTACGACGAGGAGGAACGTTTCAAGAGTGGAGAATACAGCCAGTCTGCAACAGTTTTTCTTAGATTATGATCAAGAATTGGCAACTCGTTATGACATGCTTGAACAAGCTGACTCTGGCGAAGATGGTCAAGATGATTTCTCAGTAAGGCTCATTAATGGCGTTGCTGGTAGTGGGAAAACATTGATCTTGATAAATCGTGCTATAGCATTTTGTAAAAAGCATCCAGATAAGAAAGCATTACTTGTTATTCATAACAAACCGATCATTTCAGATATTAAGCATAGATTTGAAGAGTGGTTAGGTGGCGCCCCTTCGAACCTGAAAATCAAAACATTTCATCAATTTGCTCTTAATCAACAGAAGAAAGTTACAAACAATTGGAGGCTCACCCCATTATTTGAAGACAAAGTTGTAGAGCCCCTTCGTGCCCAAATTCTTTGTGCTACCAATGAGAGCTACACTCAATTGAAGTTAACGGATGGGCAGATCTGGTCTGAGTTAGAGTACATCAATGAGTATATGATAAAAGATGAAGATGAATATTTAGAGTATGAACGTCAAGGCAGAGGCTTTGCTCTTCAAAAGTCGCAGCGTGTGCATATTTGGAAGCTCTACGAGATGGTAGTTCAGACAATGTCCAGTCCTAATGGGTATCTTCCAAGCCTTTATATTAAGGACTTAGCTTTACGCGAAGATTCCAATGGGTTGGAAAAGTTTGATCATATTTTGGTCGATGAAGCTCAGTTCTTTACGCCTTCTTGGCTCCAGCTAGTTAAGATGTCGTTAATTTCAAACGGTGCAATATTTCTGTGTGCAGACCCTAACCAAGGCTTTCTAAAGAGCCGGTTGAGCTGGAAAAGTGTTGGCTTCAATGTTCGAGGGCGAACAAAACGGCTCAATTATTCATATCGTACCACTTATGAAATTATGATTGCTGCGAATGCCTTGATCGAAGATCTTGAAGAAGACGCTGATGATTTCGTAAAGCCTGATTTAGAAAGAATGGAGAGAGGTGTAAAACCTCAGTTAATCTATAGTCATACTCTTCAAGATGAAAAGACACGTTTTTTAAATGAATTAAGTGAATGTTGTAGATCCGGCGATATACCTCTTCAGCAAGTCATGGTGCTTTGCAGTAAAAGCTATAGTCCCTGGGACCTTAAATACGATATTGAGAACATCATAGGTAAAGGAACGGTGGTTAACTGCAATGACTGGAAAGACATTAAAGATAATATTGGTGGTAAAATTCGTCTTATGAGTATCAACAGCTGTACAGGAATGGAATCAGGAGTGACATTCGTTCTTGGGGCGGGTAGGGTAATGAATCAAGCCAAAAATATTGATTTAGATGATGCTGAAAGAGAGCTTGCTCAAAAAGAATCTCTTAGAAAACTTTATGTATCAATGACTCGAGCCGGGCAACGACTGGTCTTATTTAGTACTGAGAAACTGCCTGAACGCGTACATGAACATGTAGAGGTATCTGGTGCTTCAATAGATTGATCAGTCAAGCCGATTTAATCGGATCTACTTACCTAAAAATGTCAATTATTTAGATGAGTGCTTTCAAATTCTGCTTAGTTAAGGAGTGGGGCTTTATATGCCCCATTCCTTCCTTTTATACTACGCAATCGTATTTACGAGTTGAATTGACAGTCTTACACCCGATAAAACCACCAGCTAGAATAGGCAGCAAAGAGTTCTTCGATTGGCTGCAGTGAGCAAAAAGCAAACCTACAACTGCACCTTGTAGTTGTTCACTTGAGGATTCGCCGTGTAGCACTTTAGAGACTAAGTGCTCACAGTTATTGGCTAACACCCCATATTTATTAGCTTTCTTGCTCAATTGTTCTGCTTTACTAAGCAGTTCATTTTTCTCTTTCTCACTTAAGCGCTGCGAGACTACCTTGATTGGTTTTCCATTTGCGTACTTTTCTAAGGCACAGATTTCTATATTGCCATTACCGCCCGCATTTAGGGTGGCACAAATAATAAGCATTAAGTCTCATAACTTTACCTAGATCATTGTCCACTCCCTAATTTTCTCATATTCTCCCATCATCAAATCTGACGAGCAAGGCTGATTGGTCTTAAGTTATTGATTTGTAAGTATTATTTATCTTTAGGTGGCGTTTTTCTACCTCGATTTGGCGGAGAACGGCATACAAATTAGCAAGCGAAGGTAAGCTACTAAACTTTAAAGCTAGTGGCTCCTAGCGCTTCAAGAAAGTCGCTTAGAAAAGTGGATAGAGAGCTTAAAGAATGCTTAACAATATCACGCCATACCATGCAAAATACTTCGCTCATGAGCTTTCTATTTTTCATGCCAACAACGGTGTTGATAGGTTGTCGCAGTCGTTGTTTGACGCAAGTGTTGACCTAAACCCCCACCAAATTGAAGCGGCGCTTTTTGCAATTGAAAACCCACTAAGTAAAGGTGTGGTGCTAGCTGATGAAGTCGGTTTGGGGAAAACGATTGAGGCAGGGTTGGTGCTTTGCCAATATTGGGCTGAACGTAAACGCAAGCTGCTGATTATTTGCCCAGCGTCATTGAGACGTCAGTGGGCCAGTGAACTGTTGGAAAAGTTCAACCTGCCATCGCAAGTGATTGATGCAAAAACTTATAATCAGCTGCAAAAAGAGGGTATATATAACCCACTCAATAACAAGCAAATCGTCATTATGTCTTACCACTATGCAGCAAGGTTAGAAGACAAGCTGGTGGCTGAGATGTGGGACCTGGTGGTTATTGATGAAGCCCACAAGTTAAGAAATGCGCATCGCGAAAGCAACAAAATGGGCCAGGCGCTCAAACGTGCTTTAGATGGTTGTAAAAAGTTGTTGCTCACAGCTACACCGCTACAAAACTCTTTGATGGAACTGTATGGCATATCGACATTAATCGACGAGCATACATTTGGTGATCCAAAAGCGTTTCGAAAGCAGTTTATGCAAGCTGATAGTGACACGTTAGAGTTAAAAGAACGTCTATCGGGATTTGTAAAACGCACACTGCGCAAAAACGTACTCGAGTACATCAAATACACAGAACGTAAAGCAATCACAATCCCGTTTTATCCTAGTGAGCAAGAACAAGACTTGTATGACCGCGTTCAGCTACTACTCGAACGTGAAGATAGCTACGCCTTACCAAAGCGGCATAGGCACTTAACAGGCTTGATTCTGAGAAAGCTCCTGTCGTCGAGTACCAAGGCGGTCTTGAACAATTTGCAAATCCTAAAGTACCGTTTGGAAAAGCTGGCTAAAGGCGAGGCAGATGTAAGCGAAATCGACATTGTTCAACAGATTATCACTGACGATGATCTAGAAGACGATTTTGTTGAGGAGTTTGATAGTGCATCGGAAGCTCAAGTGAATAAGCCGCTTGATCATGCCATGCTACAGGCTGATATTGCTGAGTTAGAGCTGCTGATTACTAAAGCCGAACTCATTGGCATTGATACCAAGTCAAAAGAGTTACTGATTGGGTTAGAAAAAGGCTTTGCACAATTGGCTGAAATGGGCGCGGCGAAAAAAGTCATCATCTTTACCGAGTCGATGCGCACTCAGCAGTACCTAGCCCAGTTTTTAGAAAGCAATGGCTACTTGGGTAAGGTGGTGACTTTTAGCGGCACAAATAATACTCCGCAAGCTAACCAAATCTATCAACAATGGCGGGAAGAGTATCAAGGTTCGTCCCGGATCACGGGTTCTGCTCAAATCGATAAACGTTCAGCGCTCATCGACCATTTTAAAGATCATGCAGAGATCATGATTGCGACAGAGGCTGCTGCTGAAGGGGTGAACCTTCAGTTCTGTTCGCTACTGATAAATTATGACTTGCCTTGGAACCCTCAACGAGTTGAACAGCGGATTGGACGTTGCCATCGCTACGGGCAAAAGTTTGATGTGGTTGTGGTTAACTTCCTTAACCAGCGAAACCAGGCAGATCAGCGAGTGCTCGAACTACTGACAGAAAAGTTTAATCTTTTTGATGGTGTATTTGGTGCCTCGGACAGTGTGCTTGGCAGTATCGAAAGCGGTGTTGATTTCGAAAAACGTATTCAATCGATTTACGAGTCTTGTCGAACACCAATCGAGATTGAGACTGCATTCTCGTCGCTGCAAAAGGAACTTGAGGTTGAAATAAGCAACAAAATGCAAAAGACACAAGCGCAACTGCTTGAGCATTTTGATGAAGATATTCACGACATCCTAAAAATCAAACTGGATGAGGCTAAAGAGCGTTTGGATAAGGTTGGTCGCTGGTTTTGGGCAGTTACTCACCAGCAGCTAAAAGAGCAAGCCATCTTTGACCATGACAACTACCGATTTTCGCTTCAAAAGCCAGTCAATCAGTTGCCTGTTGGTCAATATCAGTTGCTCAGAAAGGCGGGACAAGGAGACAGTGAACTACAAGCCCAGGATAATCACAGCTTTGCCTACCGGATTAATCATCCTTTAGGTGAATATGTTATTGATGCGGCAAAATCGCAGTTAACCACCAGTGCAGAGCTTGTTTTCGATTATACCAATCATGCGACGAAAGTTTCCGTTGCTGAAAAGCTCAAAGGCCAATCGGGATGGTTAACTCTAAATATGCTGGCTGTCGATGCATTCAACCGCCAAGAGTTTTTGCTGTTTACTGCACGAACTGACAATGGACAGCTTGTAGATAGTGAGGATTGTAAAAGGTTATTAAGCCTTGGTGCAACAGTAAATAATACCCTTGATGGTGCCGATGTTCATACTTTACCCGTTGATTTGGCGGCACAAAAAAACAGGCAGGTTGAGGCCAAACTTGCAGAAGTGATGGACCAAAACAATGCATTGTTTGAGGTCGAGAAGGACAAGCTGGAAAAGTGGGCAGAAGACAAGATGTTTGCTGCTGAAGAGGCACTGCGGGATACCAAAGCGCAAATTAAATCGGTAAAACGCGATTCTCGGCACGCACTTACCATTGAAGAGCAGAAACTGTACCAAGAGAAACTGCAAAGACTGGAACGTCAGCAAAAACGGCAGCGCATGGAAATTTTCGATGTCGAAGATGAGATCGCCGATAAGCGAGACGAACTAATAGCTGCGCTTGAAGCTCGGATGAAGCAAAAGACAGAAGTCACCGAATTATTCACCATCCGTTGGCAAGTGATTTAATAACTTTAAAGAGAAAACAATGAGTAAGTACAACGAGTTAGTCAAAAAACTAAAAGAGATTTTCCAGATTGACCGTCCAGAGCTGGACTTTGGTATCTACCGTATCCTTAATGCTCGTGCTGACGAGATAAATGACTATCTAGATAACAAGCTTAAGGCCAAGATTCAGTCTGCACTGGCTGAGGCTGGCAATGCAAATAAGGCTGATCTTGAGCAGCAATTGCAAGCAGCGACAGATGCTGGCTTTGAACCAGATCAAAGTCCTAAAGTGCAAGAATTGAAGGGCCAGTTGGCGGCAGCAGCTTCAGGGGCTAACGAGCATGAAAATGCTGTTTTCTCTCATCTGCTAACGTTTTTTTCTCGCTACTACGATAATGGCGACTTTATCAGCAAGCGTCGTTACAAAGGGGATACGTATGCGATTCCTTATGCGGGCGAAGAGGTTATGCTGCATTGGGCAAACAAAGATCAGTATTACATTAAAAGCGGCGAGAACTTCGCCAATTATTCATTCAAATTAGATGATGGCCGTAAGGTAAGCTTTAAATTACTAGCAGCAGATACAGCCAAAGATAATCGCAAAGATAACGATGCCGATCGCCGCTTTGTGCTGATTGAACCGCATACTCGCACCAAACTTGATGAGGATGGTGAAGAGTTTGAACAAGCTTATCAATCAGTTGACGTTGTAAAAACGACTGATCTTGTTGATGGCGAAAGCGTTGAGACTGAAGAGCTGGTTATTCACTTTGAATACAAAGCAATGAAAAAAGGCACTAAGCAGGATGCTCTGGTACAAGCTGCCATCACCACCATTTTGGCTGATAGCGAAGTTCAACAACATTGGGTTGAATTAACTAAGCGTGCACCAACAGAAAAGAACCCGAACCGCACTGAACTTGAACGCCATCTGACGACTTACACTCAGCGCAATACCGCAGACTACTTTATTCACAAAGACCTCGGTGGCTTCTTGAGCAATGAGCTTGATTTTTACATCAAGAATGAAGTGATGAACCTGGACAATGTTCAAAATGCGAAAGTGTTTTCGAATATTGAAAAGCAGCTACGAATGATCCAGTGCTTACGCAAGGTTGCTCAAGAGTTAATTACTTTTCTGACTCAAATTGAGAGTTTCCAGAAAAAACTTTGGACAAAAAAGAAATTTGTAACGCAGTCTAGTTATATCGCTTCTTTAGACAAAATTGATGATAAATATTATAACGATATTATTGGTGTAGATAAGCAATGGGCTAAATGGCAACATTTAAATTTTATCGATACTAACGCAAATCGAGATGCTGAATATTTAAGAAATAATAAAGGTTTGTTGGTTGATACTAGTTTGCTATCGAACTCTTTAGCTGAAAAGATCATTAATGAAATAGAGTCTATTGATGATAATTTTACAGGTCTACTTATTCAAAGCGATAATTATCAAGCTCTACAGTTGTTGCAAAGTAAATATAATTCAAAGGTGAATACTATATATATAGATCCTCCTTACAACACTGATGCTGCTCCAATTTTATATAAAAATGGCTATCGAGATTCGTCTTGGTTAACTTTGTTAAATGATCGTTTGGATAAAGCGCACCCTTTACTAAAAAATTCGGGCGTGTTGTGTGCCACGATTGATGACTATGAACATAATGAATTTGCAAAAATCATTAAACAGAAATTTGGAGCAGATAATTCATTAGGAACTGTGACAGTCCGAATGAACCCTTCTGGTAGAATAACTTTGAATGGTTTGGCTCAAAGTCATGAATATGCAATTTTCTCAGGGAAAAGTTATCAATCTAGACTGTTTAAAATGGAACGTTCAGACGAGCAAAATTCTAGATTTAACAATACTGATGCTACCGGTACTTTCGAGTTGCGCAATTTTCGTAGAGAAGGCTCTTCAAGTGACCGAGCTGAAAGACCTAAAAGGCATTTCCCAATTTATGTCAAGGAAAATACATTCAGAGTTCCTACCATGCGATGGGATGAATCAACACGATCTTATGTTGATATAGAACAGCCATCTGATACTGAGCAGGTTGTATGGCCAATTGATGGTACAGGTCGAGAGAGAGTTTGGCGCTGGGGAATAGATCGTATAAAAAAAGAACACACTGAAATTTTTCCTAAAGTAAATAATAAAGGTGTTCTAAATATTTATTATAAATACCGCCCTAATAATGAAGGCATAACTCCTCCCTCTGTATGGATTGATAAAAAATATAGCGCGACAGAATATGGTACAAACCATCTTAAGCGTTTGTTTGGTAATCAAAGTATCTTTGATTTTCCAAAATCAATACATGCAGTGGAGGATTGTATTGATATTGCAGGAGCTAGAGAGAAAAACTCTCTTTGTTTAGATTTTTTTGCAGGTTCTGGCACTACAGGGCATGCGGTTATTAATTTAAATAGAAAAGATGATGGAAAAAGGAAGTTTATTCTTGTTGAACAAGGTGAGTATTTTAGAACAATAACTTTACCTAGGGTGATGAAAGCGTCATTTTCTAGCGATTGGAAGGGTGGGTTACCGAAGAATGATAGTTATCAATCTGTTGTTTTTAAAGTGATGCAGTTAGAAAGCTATGAAGATACCTTGAATAATATTCACTTATTGAAGAAGGATGCAGGACTTTTTGATTTTATGTCCCCAGAAGTGGCAAATGATTATTTGTTGAAATATATGTTGGAAGAAGAAAGTAAAGATTCATTGCTGAATACAGATAACTTCCGTAAGCCATTTAGCTATGAGATGGATATTGCAGCTGACTCAGCTGGTGCAACAGAACGTAAAACCATTAATCTGGTAGAAACCTTTAACTTTTTGGTCGGATTACACGCTAAATCAATAGAATCTAACGTTGAACGCGGCTATGTGCGTATTGAAGGTACGTTACCTACAGGCGAACGTACTCTTATTTTGTGGCGTGATTGTGACAAGATTGGTTATGACAAGCTAAATGAGTATGCGAACCGTTTTGACTTGTATGCTAAAGAGCAAACCTTTGATGTGATTTATATCAATGGCGACCACAACTTGCCAACTGCGTTTACTGTTGATGGTGAAGATGGGGAAGTTATGCGCAGCCTGAAGCTTCGCCAAATTGAGCCAGAATTCTTAAGCCTGATGTTTGCAGAGGAGGCTTAAGCATGGCTCGCGCTCCACAAAAAAAGACCACAGCAGGTAAAGCGACCAAGAAGCAGGCTAACAGCAAGCTGAGCTTCCATAAGCAACTGGTGCTTAATCGCTTTATGTTTCGTTTCTTTAAGGACGGAACATTACAAGGATTGAAGCTTCGTCTAGGTGAAGACCGTTTTGAGGGCATTCATGAGGATGGCCAAAGCCTGTTTTTCCATGAGTTAAGTAACTACCTGTTTGAGGTCGATTTAGTCGACCTTGATGAGTTGCGTCGTTACGATTTGAATATCGTCAAACACTGGCAACAGATCACGGAACACCGCAACCGCAAAGAAGATACGGTACTGAATATGAAGTACTTTCAGTACTTGTCTTTGTTGTTCACGGAGATCTACCTCGACTGGCATTTTAACCGTAAGCAAGAGTTACTGGATGGGCTGAATCGAGAACTTGAAGAATACAACTTAGAAAACAGTAAAACAGCAAAAGATAGAGCCAATCAGTTTAGACAGTACATCTTAGATGATTTGAATAAGCTGGCATTCTGGAATGCAACAGGGTCAGGTAAGACCTTGCTGTTGCATGTAAATATCCTGCAATACCTGCATTATTTCCAAAATGGCAATGCTAACCATTATCCGGATAAGATCATTCTGCTGACACCGGATGAACGCCTATCGCAGCAGCACATGAATGAGCTGTATGACTCAGGTTTCTCGCATATTCAGCTGTTTGACAAAAGTAAGCCAACGCCATTTCGCGGCACTATAGAAGTTATTGATATCAATAAGCTTGCTGATGAAATGGGGGATAAAACCGTAGCAGTCGAAGCTTTTGAAGGCAAAAACCTGGTGCTGATTGATGAGGGCCATAAAGGTACGGGTACTGCGGCTGGTGCTTGGATGCGTCGTCGTGACAAGTTAACCCGCGATGGTTTTGCTTTTGAATATTCGGCTACTTTTGGTCAGGCTGTATCCGATGGTAAAACTGTAGATGCAGTTGAACTCGATATTAAAAAGAAGAAAGCGAAAATGTTGTTTGAAACAACAGCATTGAGCAAATTGACAGATGAACAATTAGGTCAACTTGACCTCGATACTGAAGAAAAGCGTGATGCCCGTATTCAAGCAACGCGAGAGGTTTACGGTAAGTCCATTTTGTTCGATTACTCTTATAAATTCTTCTACGAAGATGGCTATGGTAAAGAGTCTTTGATCCTTAATCTTAACCCAGAACAAGATAAGCAAGATGAACGCCGCTATGAGTACTTCACTGCATGTTTGCTCAGCTTCTACCAACAGCAGTATTTGTTTAATAAAAACAAAGAGAAGTTAGCTGAGTTCAACATTGCAAAACCACTTTGGGTGTTTGTGGGCAATACCGTTGGCGGTGAAGATTCTGATATTCATGCCGTATTACGCTTTTTAGCTTGGTTCTTGAACAACGAAGCACAAGCGAAAGATTGGATACAAGACTTGGTGGACAACAAAGCGCGGATTCTCGATACCAAAGATAGAAATATTTTTGAGAAGCGTTTTACTGCTTTGATGAATGGCCCTCAAGACATTTACGCAGATATCCTCGCTAAGTTATTCAATACGACGCATTCAGGTCAGCGTCTTCGCGTATTGAATCTGATCGGTAGTAAAGGTGAGTTGGCGCTTCAGGTTGGTGAAGCAGAGCCATTTGGTCTGATTAACATTGGTGATTCACCATCGCTTTATAAGATGTGTGAAGAGGACACTACCTTTGATTATCAAAGAGATGATTTTGCGAGATCACTCTTTCATACCTTGAATGACAAAGACTCTAAACTGCACATCTTGATAGGTTCTCGTAAGTTTACCGAAGGCTGGAGCAGTTGGCGTGTATCTACTATGGGCCTTTTGAATATGGGCCGAGGTGAAGGTTCGCAGATCATTCAGTTATTTGGCCGTGGTGTACGTCTGAAAGGACGCGACTATTCGCTAAAACGCAGCACGCCAGGACAGCGACCAAAAGGAATTCATTTAGATAAGCTTGAAACCTTGAATATTTTTGGTGTTCGTGCGGACTACATGGCGACGTTCAAGCAATATCTTGAAGAAGAAGGTATTACGCCAAGTGATGAAATATTAGAGCTAAACTTTGAAACGCGTTCGAATTTGCCTGCCATCAAGCTCAAAACTCTTAAGCTAAAAGATGGCTACAAAGACAACCAAAAGCACGGCTTCAAGCGGGTGCACTACCCAGAATTGTATCAGGTTCCTTCGGAGTTTGAAGGCAAAATAAAACTGCCGCATGTGAAATTGGATCTTTATCCAAAGCTCGAATCGATTGATACCAGCAGGAAGGAGGGTAGCACGCCAGTTAAATTGCGTTATGACGGTAAGATCGATTACAAAGTTATTGCGGCTTTCGACTTTGAGCGCATATATCTTGCGGTTCAGGACTGTAAGTTACAGCGTAGCTGGTCAAACTTGCGCCTTGATAAGCAACGCTTGATGGACTTCTGTTTGGGTAAAGCAGGCATTTCAAACAAGTGGTATACGTTGCTGATTCCGAAATCAGACCTAAACATCAATAAATTTTCGGATGTAAGAAAGCAAGAAGACATTATGTTGCGTTTGTTACTTGATTACACAGAGCGTTTTTATAACGCATTAAAAAATGCTTATGAAGGCCAGTTCTATCAGGTAACGCAAGTGCAAGAAGACGATCCCGGCATGCTCAAAATGTATCATTTTGAAATTGAAGAATCGGATGAAGGCTTGGATTATGCCCAACGTTTAAAGCAATTACAGGAAATCGTTGCCAAAGGAGATATTGGCCAAGCGAAAGAGTGGAATGCACCAGGAATGGTGGCAGTGACATTCGATAAGCACTTGTACTATCCAATGTTTTCGGTAGAGAAAAATGCTGATTTGCCGCTGAAGATGCGCCCAACGGCATTTGATGCACCAAGTGAAATCACATTTGTTCAAGACTTGCAGATGTTCATTGAAACACCAAAAGGCCAAGAGATTATAGGAGATAAAAGTCTCTACCTGTTGCGTAATGCCGACACTAAATCGAAAGGTTTAGGCTTTGCGACCGCGGGTAACTTTTATCCGGATTTCCTTCTCTGGCTGGTGGATGATAAAACGGGTAAGCAATGGCTCAGCTTTATTGACCCTAAAGGTATCCGAAACCTCAATCTGGATGATGCCAAGTTTGGTCTCTATAAAGAGGTCAAAACATTGGAACGCAAACTTAATGACGAAAGTCTAGCTATTAGCGCGTTCGTCGTATCTTCTACAGAATATCGTGATCTCATAAACGTGAGTGAGCATCAAGATCTTCTGGAAGAGAGAAACATCCTGTTCATGGATGACAACACCTATCTTGAAAAGATGTTTTTGAGGATGCTCGCAATCAGTCATATCTCTGTTGATGACATGGCAGAAGAGCAGTTAGCGAACTTGCTTCTGGCCAAGGTCAAACGGGCAGAGACTGTGTAATGTAGGACAACATGTTTTTAAAGAGAGTCTCGAACGAAGAAGGTTCTTGGGAGCTGAACGAACGATTCACAATAAACCCTTTCTGGTGACTATTTTCTTTCCTGTAACGATACAAAGGTCTCTGTTAATAGATTCCTTTGTACCGAATTTACGGGCAGTTATAGCCAATGCTTAGGGATTTCTAATTCGAAACTCTTCGCTGCATACTCAAGCATCTTGATGATCTCACGGTGCTTTTTTTTATCATAGGGCTGACCGTTTTGCTTTTGCAGAACAATGGCTTTGAGCTCTACGAGGTTAAACATGCCCAGCTTATAGAAGTTTCCCCAACTCGGTATGCCAAATAAGTTGTAGATGACTTCGGTACTATCACGTTCACTAGCAAGGCGTTTGGGTTCATCGATTTTGGCTAGTGCTACTTCGCCTTCTTCTTTAGTCTCGTAGGTGTTGAGTTGTTTCATCGTGCTATGGTGGATATCCTTAAGTAATATCAGACTAGCAAATCTGACGCTGAGAGTCTCGTACACAAGCTAATAATGTTTCGCTTTTCAGTATCCATTTTTCTACTGATTTTGTGGTGTACCGCATTCATTTTTAATAAACTTGTGTTCTATATGCAACAGATTTTTTTTGAGTTTTGCTTCTCTTGTACGCCAAGGCGAAGATAGATACGGCACAGGCTCTAGATTCTAGGGTTATGTTGCAGTGGTATCGTCGATTAGCCAGATTTTATACAAGAGAATAAGTATTTGGATTTAGTTAGAAGGATTTCAAAAGTGGCATATTCAAGCCTGTCGATTAAGCAGTTAATCACCGATATTAGTGACAGTAAGTATTACCTACCGGCTATACAGCGTAAGTTCGTATGGGGCGAAGAGAAAATCTGTAACCTTTTTGATTCAATAATGCGCGATTACCCCATTGGCACTTTTTTATTCTGGGATCTTCCAGCCGAAAAAGCAGACCAATATACTTTCTATGAATTTCTAAAAAACTACCATCAGCGTGATTCTAAGAATGAGTTGGTTCGAAAGGACTTTACTCAAGAAGTTCGGGGTGTATTAGATGGCCAACAAAGAATAAGTTCATTGTATATAGCTTTACAAGGTGTTTACTGTTCAAAGCGAAAATATGCAAAAAAGACCACAGATAATGCATACCCCAAGCGCCAGTTGTACTTAAACTTGTTTGGTGATGAGAGAGATTATGAGTTTAAGTTTTTAGAGCAAAAAGATGCATTGGAAAAAGATGATTCAAAATACTTCTATCTCGTGAGAGACATCTTAAAACATGGTAGAGATGTAGACCCTCAAGATATTATTGAAGAGCTAGAAGATAGGACTCCTTCTGATGCAGATATGTTGAGGCGAAACGGTCGTGTTGCAAGAAAAAAATTATTTTTGCTGGCTAAAAAGTTAAACCAAGATGAGTTGATTAACTACTTCAAAATCGTGGAGAAAGACCTAGATGATATCCTGGATATATTTGTGCGTGTAAACAGTGGCGGTACTATTCTATCAAAATCTGATTTGTTATTTTCTACGTTGGTCGCTCATTGGGAGGATGGAAGAGAGCATATCGAACAGCTTATTGAGACCATAAATGGTGAGGATAGTCTCTTCAATTTTAACACTGATTTTTTAATGAGAACGTGCTTGTTTTTGATTGATGCACCGATGAGCTTCAAGGTACAAACGTTTGATCGAAGTAACATCGCTAAGATTCGTGATAACTGGGAGGCAATCTTTACGGCGCTAACAAAAACTTCATCAATCCTACGTGAGTTTGGTTTCAATAAGACCAGGCTGTCATCTAACTATGCTGCTACACCAATAGCATACTACGTTTACAAAGGCGGAAGGGTAGATAAAGAATCGAAAGCCGAATTGCGAAAGTTAGTCATTCATAGTCTGCTCAAGCAAATCTATAGTGGGCAAGCTGATTCAGCTTTAAGTGGATTACGTGATGGATTGAGAGATAAGCGTGAAGGCAGTTTTCCTCTAAAACAGATTAGCTTTTCATTTTCTAGTTTCCAACATACGAAACTTGCTGGTGGTAAGAGGCTTACAATTGACGGTGATGATATAGAGGATTTCCTAGAGTATAAGAAAGGTAGCTTCTGTTTCTTGCTGTTATCTGTCCTTTATCCAGATCTTCAAATAGACCAAATCAGCTTCCATCAAGATCATATGCATCCCCACAGTGGCTTTAAAACATCAGCATTAGTCGACATGGGATTACAACAGGAAGATATTACTCATTGGCAGAACCTCCGTGACCAGTTACCTAATCTCCAATTACTTGAAGGACAAGAAAACGCGGAGAAACAGGCCACACCGCTGGACATTTGGGTATCCAAGAGTGGGATTGACGAACAGTATTATCGTCAACGTAATTATGTGCCCGCTACACAATCGCTCAAGTTAGTAGACTTTGCTCTGTTTTTCGAAGCTAGGAAAAGATTGATGCGAAAGCAGCTACATCTAATGTTTGATGTTGATACAGCAGATAAAGTAGTCGAGTTAACTGAGTAACCAAGGAAATTTGGTAGCTCAATATTGATTCAGTATAGTTGTAATGGAGGGTAAGTTTATTTGTAATTGCCGGTTGGAATCTCTTTTAATGGAAATGTCCGCTGTATTCTGCTGACTCCTCAAAAAACATCAAACTGTGAGTTTCCAACCACCTGTGTTAGTTTGAACCTCTGTTCGCGATGATTTATCAATCAGGAAAGATATCGTATGGAATTAGAGATTTATCAAGTTGATTCATTTACTCAACAAGTATTTAAAGGCAACCCTGCTGGGGTTTGTATCACGCAAGAGCAGCTTAGCCGACCGTTAATGCTGGCGATTGCGGGTGAAATGGCGGTATCCGAAACGGCTTTTTTGTCCCTTTCAGATATGAACTTAAAGTGGTTTACGCCTGAAGCCGAAGTCAACTTATGTGGTCATGGCACCCTTGCTGTAGCTCATGTATTAAGAGAGAAAGGGCAAGTAAAGGCAGGTGATAAGGTGAGCTTCTCAACCTTGTCAGGCACGCTGACTGCACTGATTAATGAATCGACGATTGAACTTGATTTCCCATCGCCTAGCATTGAGTTTTCTGTGCCGAGCCCTGCCGCTTTGTTAGAACATCTCACGCTGACTCAAGAAGAGATCATCTCGTTCGGCCATTTTGATGAAAAAGTATTGATTGAATTAGCCAGTGAGCAGACTCTACTTAACCTGCAGCCCAATTTTGATGGATTAAAGCAACTGCCTGGTCGTGGGGTTCTTATTACTGCACTTTCGTCTGATCCACATTTAGACTTTGTGTCTCGATACTTTGCGCCTTGGGTGGGGGTGAATGAAGATCCGGTCACAGGCTCTGCTCATTGTGCTTTAACGGTTTATTGGTCAGAAAAACTAGCCAAAACCCAATTGAAAGGTTTTCAAGCTTCCCAGCGAGGAGGGTATGTCGACACGGAACTACTGCCCAACGGTAGGACAAAGTTAATTGGCTCAGCGGTTACGGTGATTAAAGGCAAGATGCAAGTCGCTGAAGAAAGCGGGGCCTAAAACCAACGCGACACCATAGGCATTTGGCCGTAGCTCATTGCCTATGGTGTCTTGTGTGGTTTAAAGCTTAAAATTTAACTTGGTAATTTAAAGTAAATGTACGTCCACGACCTTTGTAGTCAAACATCGCAGAGTTGCCATACCAATATTTTGCTCTTTGACTCCAAATGGTTGAGTAATCCTCGTTCAGCACATTTTGGATACCAAACCCAAGATTGCCGATAGGAAGTTGATAACTACCTATTAAATCAACCACAGTGTAGCCATTCAGCTTTCTATCCGAGGCGTCTTCATAATCAAACATTGTTTGGCTTTGTAACTTTAGGCTATAGTCGTGATCATACCATCCTATCCAAGTGTTGGCTTTGGAAGTGCTTGCCTCCATAGCTTTAAAGTCATCCCAGCCGTGGTCGCTTTTTTCTTGGGTCCTGACGTGATTGCCAGAAGCACCGATCTGAAGGTTGTCCGTTGCCCAATATTTTGCTTGGGCCTCAATGCCATATACTCTTTTCGGTTTGGAAAGCCCTTTAATGGTGAACTCATCGGTATATAAAATTGTTGCATCTGTATAAGAATAATAAGCCGCGGACTGAAACTCTAGGTCATCAATGTTAGTTCGATATCCTATTTCATAACTGTCGGTAGTAATGCCTTCAAGCTTAGAATTTGAAACCCGACTATTTGCATCTTTACCATAGTATTTTGCTGCATTAGGTAGATCGAATCCTTGTGAGAAGTTTGCCCACAGCTGTGAGTCAGGAGTGAGGTCATACATGGTTCCTAGATTGAACAAGAGCTCGTTGTAATCGGTGCTACCACCTGGAACAAAGTCTGAGTTGGTACTTTTTTGGAAGTCAGAAATGGTGGTATGAATATATTGATAACGAACCCCTGCCTGTACAGACCAGCGATCCGATATCGAGTATTCAGATTGTATGAATGATGCTAAAGCCCTGGTTTCAACCCCCGGGTATCTGCCTTCCATATGATCAATGATATGGCTAAGGCCGCCACTTGATTCAGTAATCGATTGATCATAAATGGCATTATTACTTTCAAACTTGTCCAAGTAACTGTCGATTCCGAAAGTAAGGCTTAAATCATTAAATGAACGATTTAAAGCCAGTTTAAAGGCCAAAATGTCTGAGACTTGATTAGATGAACTGGTTTTTAAGTTGTTTTTGCCTGAGCTTGTATATGGGCTAAAAGTATGATCTTCAGTTCTAAAAGAAAGCTCTGACATCAATTGATAATTAAAAAAGTCGTCATTGCTATAAGTTGTGCTTAACATAAAGCGTTGAGTACCTTGCTGCCTGGGCGAAGAGTAGCCTTTACGAACATCGACGAACTGAAATTTTCCTTCGTCATCTTTTTCGAAGTAGAGGCCATAAGGCGAGTCTTGCTGGCTTTCGTAATACTGGGTCAGTATGTTAAGTTGCTGTCCTGCTGTTAGATTGACTTGTGCGTTGGCCATCAAATCGACGGTTTCGTTAAATTGAGTTGAACCTTGGGTGATATCTGGTGTGATAATGTCGCCATGCGCGTCATAATAACCCTGATTTTTAGTGTAAGCGACAGCCACTCTCCCTTGAGCTTTTTCATTACCGAATGCAATGGATTGGGCCAGCTTGTAATCGAGATCTTGATTGGAACCGAAACCTGAGGTACCACCCACAAAGCTTTCAAACTCTCTGCCACTGTCGGTTCCTTTTTTAGTGATGATATTAATCACGCCACCAGATGCGCCTGCGCCATAAAGCGATGTTGCACCGGAAAGGACTTCGATCCTTTCAATATTGAATGGATCAATAGAATCCAATTGTCTGCTAATGGATCGAACTGATTGAAGAGAGACACCATCGATCATAACCATCATGCTCCGGCCACGAAGGTTTTGTCCTGAATGCGTACGGCCACCACTTGCAACATCGAGAGAAGGAACCGCAGTTGCTAAGATCTCGTCTAGGTTTTTACCACCTCGATATTCTTGCTCAATCAGCTCTGAATCTACGTACCAAACGGTACCAGAAATATCACTTAGGGCTTTAGGCATATGGCTTGAAACGATGACCATTTTCTCTTCTTGAGCCTCTTGAGCGAAAGCGTTAAACGCACCACTGGCGGAGAACAGTGCAAGGGAAAGAGTAGTAAGCTTAAAATATCCTTTTCTTATGTTCATAATATTCTCTGTAATCATTATGATTAGGGCGCACTTCGGCCCACTTTAATAAAGGCAGTCTTTAAGTCCCTCAAGCCTTGATTGGATAAATCAGACCTGAGGGCAGAGACTGGCAAAGTATAAATTTTTAAAATTAGACCGCTAAAAGTTATACAACGGGGGTTAGCGTTCGTGTATCAGATGAGTGAAGGCATTACCCTGTCACAGGTGTTTGGTAAAGGTTGGGACTGAGCCACTCGATCATGCCGCGTCCAGAATCGGTATCGAAGTTGGTCATCACATAAAATTAACGCCTCATCAAATAAAGGAAGTAGCCTCCTCCAATGAGTGAAGCCAACAAACCTGAAGGGAACTGCCATGGAAACCACACAACTCTGCCAACCCAGTCTGCCAAAACCATAATGATTGCTCCGAGTAAAGCTGCCGTTAGCATCTGTGGTAAGGCACGATATTGATGGAGAGAACGAGCCATGTGTGGCGCGAGTAAGCCAATAAAACTTAATGGACCTATGACGATGGTACATAGCGTAGTAAACAAGGCGACGAGCAATAATAAGACTAATCGGACCAACGCAATATTTATTCCAATACTATGAGCCACGGTGTCACCCAAGCTGATGAGATCTACCCATCGATACAGTAATAACGCAGTCATTCCTAATATTGACACTCCCACCATCAATAGCACAACGTCGTTGAAATTTGCCAGGTAAGTCGAACCGGATAACCAAGTCAATAGGGCGGTGGCGTTATCATGACCCGAGCTCATTGCAATCCTAAGCAATGCATCAAGGCCAGCACTCAAAGCAATACCAATCAACAATGTTTGAGTTGGCGAAAATTGACTTTTCCTTCCCAGTAACCACACTAATGCGGTGACGGAGAGTGCGCCTAAAGTACCAAGCAACATCTGTTGTTCTCTCTGGACTGCGCCAGCAAAGATAGTCCCTAAGACCAAAGCTAATGCTGCGCCAGAGCTTATCCCTAAAATTTCTGGACTTGCCATCGGATTATTGGAGATTCGTTGGATCAAGCTGCCAGCAAAGGCCAATCCTATCCCAGCAAGTAGTGCAACGAATACCCGTGGCGCTCGCAGTTCAAATAGCTTTTGGTTAAGGGTGAAGCTCCAACCATCTTGATTTTTACCAATAATGAGTGCCAAAAAGCACATCAAGGTTAGGCTTAGTATCAGTACTATGAGCGTATTTTTTGGAGCATGAGACTGATAACCAGCGGTTGATTCATCACGGGCTTTAAATTCTGCTTGTAATGGCGTTTTGTGTAGTAGCCATAATAGAAAAGGCGCGCCAATCAGAGCTGTCATGGCACCAGTGGGTAAAAGCTCTCCTCCAACACCTGAAAAAGGCTGAATAACAAGATCGATCATTAAGAGGAGGCCACTACCAATCAAACCACTGGTAATAATCTGTTTCCAGAGCAGCCTTATACCTAACATTCTTGCGATAGCTGGTGCGACGATACCGACAAATCCAATCAGGCCAACTTCGCTTACCACCGCCGCACAGATAAAAATAGCCAATGACAGACACAATAGCTTGATTTTTTTAATATTGATCCCTAACGATAGAGCAACATTATCACCAAATTGTAAAGCAGATAGTGGGCGTTGAAGCAGCAAGAGCAGCAACGTAGGAACGATGACAATAGGGAGTAAGGTTTGAACGCTAATCCAGCCATTTTGATTTAACACCCCAGCTCCCCAAACAAAAAGGCTGCTGAGTTTTTGCTCGTTAACCATTAATAGCATGGTGGTGATAGAGCCTAAAAATAAACTGACAACCATGCCTGAAAGTACCATATGTAATGGTGCATAACCCCGTGTTGAACTTAGGATAAAGACCAACCCGGTTGCCAGGCAACCACCGATAAAAGCCGCGACAAAGGAAGATAAAGCAAATTGAATTGGAATAATGAGAAGACCGAGCACCATGCCAAGCTCTGCACCTGAGGCAACGCCCAACGTGGTCGGAGAGGCGATAGGGTTGCGTAAGACAAACTGCATTACACAGCCCGACACGGCTAAGGCAAATCCACACATTAGCGCCATAGAAAGGCGAGGTAGATAAGTTAATTGTGTGATCAGGTGTTGGTAATTGTCAGGGTCAAAATAAAACAGAGTCTGCCAGAGTGAACCAATGCCTTGTGAATAAGGAGCGGTAAGGTGCAGTAAGCCACCGAAACTGAAAAAAATAGTTAAGAAAGTCGTTAAAACAATAGCTTTCAATGGCCATTGTTTTGATGAAGTAGATACGTCAATGGAGCGAGTATTCATTATTTTTTTGTCAATTGCTGTGTAAGGTGATCACTCAAGCGTTGTGCGGCAATTAATCCACCAAATGTCCATATCGCGGGCAGTTCATGGACAGACTGGGTCCGTGTAAACGCCATAGCTTGCCAAAGTGGTGAGTGCGACAACTTGTCACGTTGCTGCTGAGTGAGTGGACCAAATAGCGTGACAGTGGCCTTCTGATGTTCCGCAACTTTTTCAGTCCCAACGGTGGTAAACCCCCATAAATTAGTCTCATCTTGCCAATCATTATTTAATCCCATCGAGTTGACGGTTGCATCAATTAAAGAGCCCCGACCGTGAATACGTAACGTTTTATCATTCATAAAACGCACAAATAAAAGAGGTGGGTTAGACAGGTTGACAGAACGAATTTGTTCACCATTTTGTTGTAATTTCAGCTTTGTTTGCTCAATTAACTTGTGAGCTTGTTGCTCTTTATTGAACAAGACACCAAGGGAGCGAGTGATCTCCATTGCTGCGTCCAAGGGACGTTTTTTGTCACTATAAAGGCTATAAACCATAACGGGAGCTATCTTATTCAAAGGCTCAAAAGCTACGGCCATGTGTTGGCTCATTAAAATAACATCGGGCTTTAACTCAGCAAGCAGTTCAAGATTAGGTTCACGACGGGATCCCAAATCGATGACGTTAGCATTCAAACGCGGCTCAACGACCCATTGCTGATAGCCTTTTGCATCCGCAATACCTTGTGGCTCAATACCTAGGCTTAAAATGGTTTCTGCTAAGGCCCAATCGAGAACAAGCACTTTTTTGGGGGTACTTTTAAAAGAAGCGGTGCCCATTTCATGTTGGATTTCTAGAGCAAAGCTGTTGAAGGCACAAGCCAATACAATGAAAATTGCTATAAGACTTTTTTTCACAATCAATACCTTTTGGAATTCAAGCAATGTAGCTGATGGGTTGACCCGTTTGTGGATGTGTAAATAGAGCGAGTTCCACTCCGTAAATCTTTTGTAAAGTTGCAGGTGTCATCAATTCTTGGGGGGCACCTGATGCAATGACTTTTCCTGAATGCAAGGCGAGCAATTGATCACTGAACTTGGCGGCCATATTAATATCGTGAAGAACCATGATTACAGTTAACCCCATTGACTGATTGAGTTCGCGAATCAGGCTTAGCAGTTCATGCTGGTGGGCAACATCAAGCGCCGAAGTAGGTTCATCCAGTAAAATACATTGGCTTTGCTGGGCGAGTAACATTGCAACCCAAGCTCTTTGTCTCTCTCCACCCGACAGTGTTGCTACGAACCGATGAGCCAATGGATTGAGTCCAACTCTCTCAATCGCTTGGTCTACGATGGCATAATCTTGTTTACTGTAACGACCAAAGGCTCCCTTCCACGGGTAGCGACCAAAACAGACTAATTCACGTACCGTAACACCATCAGTAATAGGGGGGTGCTGTGGCAGATAGGCAACTTGATGAGCAAACTCTGCATGGCTAAAAGTGGAAAGTGGCTTTTGATTAAAAGTGATCTCACCACTTGAACAACGGTTTTGTCTGCTCAATAGTTTAATTAGTGTGGATTTTCCGCATCCATTATGCCCAAGTAACGTCGTCACCTTACCTGCCTGAAAGGTCAGATTCGTTGGAGCAAGAATCGTTTTAGCATCAATGACAAATGATGCATCGACCAATTGGTACATATTCTAATCATCGGTTGAGTAAATATTCAAAAGAAGATAATGTAATTATAAGTCAATGTAAATAGTAATAATTTTCAATACCATTAGTGTTATTTTTGTCATTTGCTTTGTTGGGTGTTGAAGATGCCCACCACTGGATATAACAGGCTTATAATTGTTAATGAATCACCCCACACCTAAAGATAAAAAAAAGATGCCCCAAAAATTAAACAAATACTCTCAATTAACTTTGATAGGATTTTCCGCAGCTTTAATGGGGGTTGGCCAAAATGGGCTACTTGTTTCACTGCCATTTTTAGTTGAAAGAACGGCATTTAATTTACCTATTTGGTCTATGCTCATTGCCATTGGTAGTTTTCTTTTTTTGCCATCGGCACCTTTTTGGGGGCGATATAGCGATAAATTTGGCCCGAAAAAAGTAGTGCTCCAAGCTTTGCTAGGTATGGCCGTGAGCTTCTCTTTACTGTGTCTTTTTGCTTTTCTCAGTAATTATCGTCAAGAGTGGGCGATGGTGTCGCTATTAGGTCTTCTGTTCGCCAGAATAATCTATGGTTGCACTGTAGCTGGAATGGTTCCGGCTAGTCAGCATTGGGCGATCATTTTGTACGGAAAAAATGATCGTTTACAGGCGATCACAACGGTAAGTATTGGCCTAAGTGCAGGGCGGTTGGTTGGTCCTTTATTATCGATTTTAATGTTAAAGTTATCTCCTTTTGCGCCTCTACTTCTCATGATTGTTTTGCCTTGTATCGCTTTGTTGGGAGCAATAAGCTTACCGTCACCAAAGTGCGAAGCCTCGGAAGAGCAGCAAAAGAAGTCACTTTCTTGGTATCCACCAAAGAAGTTATTGTCGTTTTTACTCTGTGGGTTATTTCTATGTAGCGCGATTGCTCTTCTACAATATAGCTTTTCACCACTAATTTTCTCGATTACCAGTTGGTCTACTGAACAAATCAGTGATTCGATTGGAGTTTTGTTGACTATTCGTGCAGGTTTAACCTTTTTAACTCAAGTTATGGTGATCAAGAAAAACAAATTAAACGCCTCGGTAATGTATCTCTATGGTTCCATTGCTTTGTTAGTTGGATTTATGCTGTTTTTAATTCCGAATATTTGGGGATTTGTATTAGCAATGGCGATGACAGCAATAGGCTCTTCGTTACTGGTACCTGCCTATACTTCTGTTGCAACAGAGCAACAAAGTCATGCGCCAGGTGCTATTGCTGGTTACATCTCTATGTCGCACACTATTGGTTATAGCCTCGCTTCATTGCTCGTTTTCAGTGTTACGCTCGATCCTCTTTATCCAATTTACTTGTGTATTGGTTTCTCGATATGCATTTTACTCACGGCTTTGTCGGTCAGTAAAAAGGGGCAAGAGACAATCCGCGAATAGCCCTAACGTTTGTTATTTGGTTGTCTTGGACAGTTTTGGCAAAGCTCGCGGTCGTGGCGTTTATAAACGAAACAACAGCTTGTTCTGGTAAAAGTCAGTTGTTTGGTTTTTTGGTTATATTTTAATTTGTCGATTAACTTTTCTGGTAAATTACATGCCGCTAACCAGAGTTTGGCCTGCTCAATCAGTGAACGATTAGCAAGGGCGGGTAGCTGCCACTGAAGCTTGACTAAACAACTTAAGATTCCGTCGGCAAACAGGTAATGAGTGAAGCCTGGTCGTATACGAGTCCACTGGTTGATCTCCTCACGAAAGTGACAGAATAGCGTCTGTAACTCTTGGCCCGCATAAGTGATTAATTCTTTTTGCTCGCCAATATAATGGTGGTGTTGCTCAAATTGATAGCCACTGATAAAGCAGGGCTGAACTTCCTGCTTTATATAAGATAGTTTAGGCAATCCTTTACAACAATACACAGATACACAAGCAAGATAAATTGGCTGCCAACATAGTAAACTCCAGGTTCTCGTCAACCAATAAGCAGAGCCTGCTTCTGGATGCTGGTGTTGTAAACTTTCATAAAGACCACGGATTGATTGTGAGTTAGAAGCTTGTATATCAATTAAAGGCCAAAGTGAGACATCATTTGAAGCTGTTTTTATCTCACCAGAAAGGTGAGGGTTTATCTGTTTAGAATGGCGAAAAAGGTCGTCTAAAAATGAAATACTGTCCATGCTTTTGAATTTATTCCTTTAAATATTGAAAGAATAAATAAACTTTACCATTATTGCAATTGATTATCATTGCCATTCGCCTTTGTCTGAATGCTAAGTTTTCTCAAGTGACAGTCGCGATAAACTTAAGTGAACTAAATCACAATAAATCATACTAAGCTAGCACTAATCTAGAATATGCAATTAAGCTAAAGCTCTAAGTTTACTGATCTTTTTAAGCAATGTGTCACACTGTTAATTTTTATCATCACAATGCCGCCCAGCTCGCGGCGCAATACAATGCAGTCACATTCGAGCAAGTTCACTGTGCATGGCGATCATATTGGCCGTGTTCGGGTGAGCAGGTTCTGGATGTAGGTGCTGGCTCTGGCCGAGATGCTCGGTGGTTCGCTGAGCGAGGGTGCAAGGTGGTGGCTATTGAGCCCGCGCAAGCATTGCGTAAACTCGGTAAGGAATACACATCAGCCTGTTCTATGAACCGTGTCGAATGGCTTGATAGTGCGCTCCCTGATCTGGCAGCACTCAATGCAAGTGTTTATCGATTTGACCTTATACTTGTCTCCGCGGTTTGGATGCACCTGAGCCCAGATCAAAGAGTTTTAGCCATGGCTAAGCTGGCACAACTTCTCTCAGCATCGGGCAAGTTGGTTATTTCTTTAAGACATGGACCTTTTGATGATGCTAGGCAGTCTTTTGCGGTTTCTGTTGATGAGCTAGAACAACATGCCATGAATGTAGGTTTGGGCCTCTGCTACGTCGAAGATAGCGAGGATATTCAAGGACGAAATGGGGTCACATGGCAGAAGGTGGTACTTGAAAAGAAACGAGCCGGAAGTTAAGCAATGGCAATTGAATACTACGTAGGCCGTTTCCAAAGCCTAAAAATGAACAATAGCCTTGGTCGCAAAAGCCCTCATAAAGTATGTATGCTGCTTGCAGTAATGGACTTGATACAAGCGGGTTATATTGTAGGCAATCGAATTGAGCTCAACACCACTTTAAAAGAACGCTTTACTCAGCACTTTAAGCGACTTTCTCAAAGTAACGACAAGAATACCCCTGAAAACCCTTTCTTCCATCTAAGAAGTGACGGTTTTTGGCATCTTTCCTATCATCAAGGTTACGATAAAGAGTCAACGAAGCGTTACTCTGCAAAAGCCATTGCTTATGCGTTTTTAGATGATGAGCTTTTTGATTATATGAAAAGCTTTATTGTTGTTGATCAGTTAAAAGATGCACTTGTCTCTAACCTTTCTGATATGACGACATTGTTTTATCGTTGGCTTGTCAATGTTGGTAAAACAGAGAATACGGCACGTGATTACATAACAGTAATAAAGGGTGATATTTCAAATTGGCTCATGGACTCAGGGCTATTAGAAGATAACTTAACCGACATACATTCGTATTATGAATTCTCTCGCTATGAACAAAAGGCAAGACAGTTAGAACAATTTCAAATTGAAGATACACGCAAAAAAGGCATGTATGGTGCCGCATTATCTCATTATCATAAGTTTTTTGCAGATCTTACTAAGAGCGATGTTAAGGCGGACATTAATCAAGTCTTGTCTGATAACACACTCACCAAAACAGAAAAATCCATTCTCGTGAATACAAGAATAGGGCAGGGTCATTTTAGAGAAAAATTGATTCAGTTGTGGGGTGGTTGTGCAGTGACAGGGTATCGTAATACTCAGCTGTTATTGGCGTCACACATTAAGCCTTGGCGTGATTCGAGTAATCAAGAACGTCTCGACAAGTTTAATGGGCTTCTTTTGTTAGCTAATCTTGATAAGGCGTTCGATCTCGGGTTTATATCATTTGATGATCGAGGAAAAGTCCTGATCTCTGATTATTTAGAGGCGCCAGAGGTGATTGGATTAAAAGAAGACATGGCATTAAAACTGACACCAGCTCATCAATATTATTTAGAACACCACCGAAATGAAATCTTTAAAAGGAATTAGAGTTATTATTCTATTTTTTAGTTCTAGGAATGACGTATTGGCTGAACATTATTTTGTACAATAATGACCTATAAAGAATAAAATAAGGTCGTTATTGGCAAAGTTGCTCAAAGTTTTGTTTATTAATCAATTTACAGGTCTCAATAAGTCGTTGAGGGCTATTGGTGCATATTGTATTTAATGAACCTGTTTGAGCGCTCCAATTTTGTTTTTGCCACTTATTGATCAGTGCTTTCACTTCCTCAAAAGAATTTAAGTTTTGAAATGAATGCGTCAATATATGAGTGGCGTTGGTTTGCTTCATCTGAGCAATATATTTACCTTGCTCGTTCATGGAGTAATATAAAAAAGCGCCCGTTATCCAACCTGATAGACTGAGTAGTATAATTAATGACCTGAGCAGGTATGTATTTATATGTGAAGTCGACATACGGTGGTCACTCCTTCTTCAGTTAGGATTCTTCTTAGTTTGTCTCTGCCATACTCACACAAGGTGGTTACGGAGCCAGTTTGAGCTGTCCACTCATTTTCAAACCAATACTGCATAGTTTGAACAATTTCTTGTTGTGTACGCTTTTTTCTTAGTGCTTGTATGACAATGTTGTAGGCATTTTCAGTACTGATACTCTCTAAGTGTTGCTGTTGTTCAGACATGTAGTTGTATAGCATGGCACTAGAAAACAACCATCCTGTAAAAGAAAGTAGCAATAGTATAATTAATCGTCTCTTATTCATTTTCTAAACTCTAAATACCTTTATATTCACTGCATCTATAGATGGGTTGTTCTCAGACAGTTTTTGAGTGATATTGCTCGCAAAAATTTCGCGTTATTTATCGGACAATATTGTTGATGTTATCAGGTAACGTCACCTAGCCGTTTAAAGAACGCAATTGCGTGCGGGCACCACTACTCAAGAGGTGTCCGTTTTTTTCTCAGCTTTATGGATTCTCTCTTTATCTCAAAGTGTTGTTTGATGACTTGAGATGGGATACCGGTATTACGCATGACTTTGCTTATGGTAATGCTGTTGTTTAAAAAGACATTCTGTTCAAGCTCTTCGGCTGCGATGTCTCTATCGGCATTCTCAAACAAGTAAGTAATCAGTCTCAGGTTACTGCTGCCCTTGCGGAAGTTGAGTAGCTTTCTATCATTTTGCCACAAAGAGTAATCATCTGCTTTAAACTCTAGAACGCTTTCATGCGTGAATAAATGCAAACAGATAAATAGAAACAGAACACTGTTAAGCACAAGTAATAAACACACTAACATACTTGTATTCAGTCCAATTGTTTTAAAAATTAGGGGGCGGTTATTATCTTTTTTAAGACTTAAATGTCAAAGGTAAATTGCCTTTATTAAATATAATATAAGCTTATGATCTCTACATAAGTAAAAATTTCACATAGTTACGTATCTTGTTTGTAAAACCCTAGTGTTATTATTTTTTTTGTTGATCTGATGCTTGTCTTTGTTAATTTTAACTCACTTGGAAATAATTATTTTTATTAATAAATCTATCTTTAAATGACAGATTAAGTGTATTTGTTAACAGTTTCTGTATTAGGTTTTAAGCTCTAAAAGCTCTGCTTATGCATCCTATCAACACCCTTATCATTAAATGTTGAGTTATTTTTTGATTCATATAACAAATGACAGAATCCAAATCTAAAAAACTTCCATAAATTTAACCTAAAAGAGATATTACATTTGTATTTTTTATCAATCGAGGGTTAATTATGCGTAAAAATTACAGTTACATGTTACTTGCTGCTAGCCTTGTGCCATTGAGTGTATATTCACAGTCTTTTAATATTCTTTGTACCAGCGAATATGAGGATGTTTCTGAGTATTTGCCTGATGACGTTACTTACCGAGCAAGCTTAAAGAAAACATTTACCGATGACTGGCAAAGGTACTTTCAATACGTAGATATCAGTGAAGATAAATACTTGAATTTTGTGATTGAGTGCCCTGTGGGTAGTTCTCCAACGCCAGCGATTAAAGACGACTATTTTTCATATATTTTCCGTGTCCATAAAGTAGATAAATCTTATTGGGCGCCTGGCTCTGCGACATTTTTTGATGTTGTAAACGAGCTCACATATCGAGTAATAAACCCGCCAGAGCACCTCTTCCTTAGATTTAGTGATATTTACTTAAAAGAAGAGATTACCCCTTTTAATACCTCTGTGGATGAAATGCTTCAGCTAGAAGCGTATCAGTATCGTTATGTCAATCAGGAGCAAACAGAGATTGGGCTGCTTGCTCAGCAAGTGGAAGAGGTCTATCCAAACCTTGTTTTAACTGATAAAGAGACAGGAAATAAGCTGGTGGATTACAAAGGCATGGTCCCAATTTTGTTGGAATCGATCAGAGAGCTAAATGAAAGAGTCGAACAGCTTGAATCGAAATTAGAACAGCAATAAACCCATATAAATCACATTCGCGCCTATTTACAAACTTTAAGGTTACTTTACGCTGTATTATAAATCACAGTTTTTGTATGAAGGGAGACAGTTTTATTGTGTCACCTTGCCAATTTTGGTTATTCTGGTTTTGAAGTTAAACTTAATTAAATCAATACTTTAATTGTTTTTCTTCTCAATTTTAACTCACAATAAGATAAGGTTTTAACCATGAAAATGACAACAACGTTACTGGCTACTCTACTTTTTGCTTCAACTGGTGCTCTTGCTAATACTTCGACATTAACCGCTCAAGAAGAGCAATTGATTAATGAAGCTGCGACTTTAGATATGCGCCGTTGTGCTCTCCATTCTCTTATTGAGTTACGTAACCCAGAAAAGAAAGAGATGCTCAATGGGTTATTTAAAAATTTGAATACTGATTTGAAGAACATGGGGTACGAGTCGAATGGCTCTGAACTACCAAGCTCTGAAGAAATGGCCATTGCGATTATGGCGATGTGTAAAGCGAAATACTAATCTTTTATACCCATAACCTGTGTTCGCTTGGGTGTATATAAAAAAGAGTGAGCTCGGGCTCACTCTTTGTTTATTCGGTAATTTGGTTTATTCGGTAGTTTGGGCTGAAACTCATGGAGTAATGGCTTGCGAATTCGCTTTTTTTAAATTGCCTTTCATCCATATCGCGAGTCTACGTTTGATATTTGGGCCGTTGGTCTTATCCAGTGGAAGCGGGGTAATCTGACGAACTTTGACGAGGAAGAGGTATAGAGCCTTGGCAACAACTGGCTGAGGTTGGTTTTTATCCGTGAGAGGGTAGCCTTGCATTTCTGCGAGTTTACACCCAACTTTTAGGGCTTTTTTGAACAGCTTTTCGTCTTGCTTTGCTTGGTCGTTCATAGTATTAACCTTACCTTGTGTTAATTAATTCATCCCATACTTGTTATTATAGTGTGCTTTTACTTAATAGCATGCTTTAAAATCAAGTAACCATTATGAGCAAGCATCCCTATAGCCAAGTAACCCCCTATACCTAAATAACCTCTTGAAGCCGTGTTCAGCGAGATGACCTTAACTCTCAGGCGCGGCAACGATTCGCAGGTGCTATAGTTCTGCATTAAGATTCGACATCAAGATTCCACATCAACGTTTCAAGCTTATGCACAATGAAATACAGGAAACATTAACCTTTAAAATGATATGGTTAATTTGTGTATTTTGGTGATGAGATATAACAAAAACCGATAGTAATGGCCAAAAATGATAACGAAAGGTATGTTTTTATGAAATTTGACAGGAAATTTCCCCTCAGTTCTAGACAAAAGGTTTCTGATGCTGATAATAGCCCGAAACTATTTTGATGCCAGATAAGAAGACTATGCTTGAAAAGCAACCCATACTTGATCGCAAAACAGTAAAGCAACTGATTCGTACTGAACTTGAGCCTACTTGGTCGGACTCTCGAGCAAATCCAGATATGTCTTGGGTTATCCCTCTTGTAACTAACGAACTGTTTGAAGCAGTGTTAATCCATTGCAGAGGAAATCAAGCGAAAGCATCGAGAACGCTGGGTATTAACCGAGGCACTTACCGCACTAAATTAAAAAATAGTCACCGTAAGGAATTTGGTAAAGCTTAAAGCTTTCTATTGCTATGCATTGGGTGGAACCACCGTTTTTAGGTGGTTTACACTCTCCTGAGTTTGTCTCTGTTTTCAGTTGGTCTCGTTCTCTCTTGTTCTCAACTCATTCCTGCGGCTAAAAATAGCACTAATATTTACTACACATCTTCATTTGATTCCTCAAATCATTGGTTCCTCATCCCCTGTCTCTCTTTTGCTTGTACCACCTACTTTTTCTGATGCATCACATATAACAAACTGACTTCAAAATGCTTTATTCAGAGCAAGATCACTTGGGTATAGAGGTGTGCTTCATCGTGTCTTTTACCTCTGTTGATCTTGCTCAATCGAGACTCTGTCTAAATTTCATAGCTCTCTTACTACAGATAACAAAAATAACATTAGTGTTCTATTATTTTATAAGTGATAAATTTGTTAATTTTTGGCTCGTTGAATGTACATTTTGAGCCATCAAAGGAAGGGAATATGGATAGAATTCGTCGACTCTCATCTTTATGCTTTGTTGTTTTATTCGCTTACTCCACAGCGGGTTGTAAAGACGGTGGGATATTCAGTAACTCAGAAGATGATTCTCAGACTAAATTGACACTGCTTTATGATGTCACTGTCGTAGCACAGGGTGCAGGGGTTGTGACCCCAGAATCTTTTTCCGGTATGCAAGAAGGCAGCCTTGTCGAATTTATTGCGATCCCAGATGATGGTCACAAACTGGAAGTGGTTGGCGGTGATTGTGGCCTGAAAGCGGTCAAAGACAGCGATGACGAGCATACCTTTACTGTTGGGCCGTTGACGAGAGATTGCCAAGTTCAAGTGGGGTTTGGTCCCAAAGAGTTTGCTTTGACGACACCGACATACGATGTGCATGTCAGTGCTTCTGAGGGAGGGTCGGCATCACCGAGCTATTTTAGTGATTATCTGCAAGACCAAGTTGTTGAATTCACTGTGACGCCAGAAGAGGGGTATCTGTTCGATGCTCTAAATGGCAATTGTTTTGCGGATGTAACCAGTGAGACAGGTGACATAAAAACCTTCAGTGTGGGCCCTCTTCAACAAGATTGTGATTTTGACGTTACGTTTGCAGAAAAACTCAACGCCGCTTCACTCCCGGTTTATGATGTGGTGGTTAAGGCGCATGGAGAAGGGCAAGCACGGCCTCATATTCAACAGCAAATCGAAGGTGAAAAAGTCACCTTTACCATTACCCCCGAAGATAATTACAAATTGTCATCACTTACTGGCGATTGTTTCTCTGCCCTGACAGAAACCGACGGTGACACTCACACGTTCAGTGTCGGCCCCTTGAGTAAAGATTGTGAGATTGAAGCGCATTTTTCCAATAAGAACTTTTCTGGTTTTGTACCTACCTACACCGTGAATCTTAATGCCATGGGTAATGGTCAAGTCTCCATACAACAGGAAGCCTACCTTGAAGGAGAATTTGCTACTTTCACTGCCACACCCAGTGAAAATTACCGTTTTGAAACCATCAAAGGCGATTGCTTTGCAGCTTTAACCGCCGAAGATGAGGATAATAAAACCTTCAGTGTTGGCCCCTTAGTCAAAGATTGTGAGATTGACGTTTCTTTTACTGGCAAGGCAAACAGTGAATTTCTTGCTGTTTATGAGCTTTCTGTGACTGCTTCAGAAAATGGCAGTGTCTCTCCGTTCTTTCAAGAAGTGTTAGCCGGTAAGCGCGCTTCGTTTACCGTAACACCCAACGACGGTTATCGTTTTGATGCCTTGGAAGGCAACTGTTTATCTGCTTTAGAGAGTAGCAGCGGTGATAATCGTACCTTTACTATTGGGCCTTTTGATAAGAACTGCTCACTTCACGCTCGCTTTATCGAAAAAGACAACGCAGCGCTTGTGCCTATTTATCGCCTTGAAACCAACCTTATTGGGGGGAATGGACAAGTTCAGCCTGCTTTCCAAGAACAGTTAGAAGGTTTGCTGTTGAATCTTTATATCACCCCTGGGGTTGGAAGCAAAGTCACGACTTTCGAAGGCACATGTAACAAGAGGTTAGAAAATAAAAATGGCGATACTTATGTCTTTGAAGTTGGCCCGATGGTTAAAAACTGCACCTTTGATGTCGGTTTTGCAGAACAAGATAACCTTGCTCTCATTCCTGAGTATGAAGTGACTGTTAATGCCCAAGGTGACGGTGAGGTAACACCAAGTATGCAGACTGAACTCGCAGGAGCGTTCGTTAATTTTGACGCTATTCCAGATGATGGTTTTCGGTTGGACAGCGTTTCCGGTGATTGTCTAGTAGACTTTATTGCCGTTGATGAAGACAAGCGAAAATATAGTATTGGTCCGTTAAATAAAAACTGTGAAATGAATGTGAGTTTTATTAAGAAAAGTAATGTTGGACTGACACCCATTTACCATTTTGAAGCGAGTGTAACTGGGGAGGGCAGCGTTGATCCACTGAGCAAGTACGTTTTACAAGGCGAGCCAGTTAAATTTACGGCAATCCCAAATGAGGGGTACCGATTTGAGGCCTTGGAAGGAAACTGTACCGCCACCATGGAGAGCCAAGAGGGAGAGCTACGAACGTTTATCATCGACCCTGTTGAACAGAATTGCTCGATGAGTGTCTCTTTTACTGAAAAAGATAATGCTTCTCTGATACCGATGTACGATGTGATCATTAACCCAGGTGAAGGAGGCACAGCCTCGACGCAAAACTTTCATGTTAAACAAGGCAATGATGTGTCATTTACCGTGAGTCCTGAGCCGAATTATCGTATTGGGAAAGTCGAAAGCACACTGGTAAGTTTAGGTGGATGGAAATGCCAACCTGTTGTTGCATCAGGTGATGATGATATTCCTACCCAGTCAACGGAATACATGGTACGCAATGTGTCGGGCAATTGTGGCATCAAGGTGACCTTTTTTCAGATGACAGACAATGACCCGATTAACACGGTCGAGCATGTCAAAGTGAGTTTTAACGCCAACAGTGGTGGCAGCATTAACCCGAACCATTTTTACGCAGAAAAAGGCTCAGACATTGAATTTACCGTGACGCCACTAGCAGGGCAACGTATTGACAGTGTTGAAAGCGTTCCGGTGCATTTAGGAAATGAAACCTGTAAGGCAGAGCCTGCCGAAGGTGATGATGGGGATATCACCACAGCGACAACCTATGCGATAAACAACCTGCAGGACGACTGTGAAGTGAATGTGGGTTTTGGCACTTTCGACAGTGCGATACAAGAGCCTGAGGATATTATCGGTGTCAGAATCAATGTCGCTGGAGAAGTAAAAGGTACAGTCTCGAAAAGCTTTGTTTACCCTAATGCAGGAGAAGCGGTTACTTTCAATGTGAATCCAACAACGATGTTTAGCCGGATAAAATCAGTTACGGGTGACACGTGCAGTGTGTCTGTGATGTCGAATGATTTTAACCCCAAGAATGCGACCGACTACATAACCGATGATATTTATGAGTCATGCCAAATCTCGGTGCTATTTGAAAAAATTTACGATGTCCATTTCAATAGCGGTGGTCATGGAGAGATGAATATTACCAAGATTTTTAACGGTTCAGAGGTGACAAGTGCTAGCGGTAATAACGCTGAGATTGTGAAAGGTAGCCAAGTGGAATTTACTGTTAAAGTCGCTCCCGGTTATGAATTTTCGTCGATTAGTTATTACAATGAAGCGTCTTGTGGGATTGAATCAGCCCCATTAAGTGACTTGTCTGAAAATGAGGGGACGTTTAAGACCACTCCGCTTCTTGATTTTTGCCGTTTTAATCTTGAAGTAGCACTTAACTCAAATCCAGTTTGCGTTGAGTCTGGTAATCAACTGATCAAAGTTGATCAAAGTTGGACTGTAGATAGCCCAGTACCAGCCTATCCACCCGGGCAAGAGGTGTGGGCGGTAACGAATACGACGATTCACCATCCATTAATTATAAATTGGTTGGTAAATGATCAAATTAAAATTGATACGACATGTGTGACAGATATGAGTAACTTGTTTAATCGAGAATATTATGATGAAGAGCAACTAGTAAAATTCAATTCCAATCCAGATTTTTTCAATGGTGATGTGTCTGGTTGGGTGACACATAATGTAACGAACATGTCTCATATGTTTAGGGGAAATAAACAGTTTAATAACAAAGGCATTGAGTCATGGGATGTCTCAAATGTCACGTCGATGGAAGGCATGTTTACTAATACTTCTGATAAACCGAATGATACAGGTTTCAATCGTAATTTAAGTAACTGGGATGTTTCCAATGTCACTACGATGAAAGATATGTTCAGTGGTGCGCAAGGTTTTAATAATGGGGGTATACCCTTGTGGAATGATGACAAAGGACCAAGTTCCAACCTAATCGATACGTCTGGTATGTTTAGTAATGCGAGAAGTTTCAATCAGGATATCAGTAACTGGGATATGAGTCGTGTAACAAATATGTCAAATATGTTCTATGGGGCTGAAAGTTTTAATAATGCCGGCAAACCTCTTTGGAATGGTAATGTTGTCCCTGGTATGTCGTTGAGTCCTGAACAAACGTTAATGATATCAGGTATATTTAATAGAGCTCACTCATTTAATCAACCTATTAATAATTGGATTACCGCACAAGTTACAAGTTTTGCTGATGTTTTTCATGATGCTTTTATTTTTAATCAGCCGTTAGATAATTGGAGCACAGATAATGTGGTAAACATGAATAGTACATTTAATCATGCCTCAAATTTTGCTCAGCCTTTGAATAGTTGGAATACAGGAAGTGTGGAAAATATGAGCAGTATGTTTATGAATATGAAATTCTTCAATCAAGATATTTCTTCTTGGGATGTCTCGAATGTAAAAGATATGACATCTATGTTCCAAAGTTCATTAGCTTTTAATCAAGACATAGGTAATTGGAAAGTAAAGCCAGAATTTAAAAATGAATTGTCATACATGTTTTTTTACGCAAACCAATTTGACCAAGATCTTACTTGCTGGAATTGGATTAACCTAACAAGTAAACCAACAAGCTTCATAGCAGGCAGTGCTTCACAAAATTCTGATTTACCTATTGCTGGGCAGGCACCAGCACCAGAATGTAACAACGATTAGTAATTCAATACTATCAAAGTCCTGTTTGACTTGAGAGTATTTTAGAAATCAGTCTTTTAAATCTTAAAAACTGTAGTTTATGATCGCTTCGCTCCTTCAAGATTAGAAGGAGCGAGTTTATATTGAGGTGCTTTTAACTATGCACCTTCCATGACTTTAAGACAGAGGCAGTTGCCTTACTCTTTGCTGGGCTTCTTGACAGAGTTTTATTCTTTGACGAGTTTCCTCCAATGACGCCATTTGGGTTTTCATCGCAATAGGGTTTATATTTCGTCCTTCAGTCACTGCTTCCGCTGTATCACCTGCAACGGTAATCGCGGCTTTATTTGCAAACCTTCCAGGAATGGTAGACACAGTTTTTGAGATAAGGCCAGCGATCGACTGTGCAGTGGTAATGCTCTTGTAAATAGTAAAGCCTCTCGGCCCGACTTTTACTTGACCTAATAAGATTTTGGTATATCCCCCATGTATGGGAGGCGGGGTATAGGTTAACGTTTTACCACCTTGAGTGATTTTAGTTGCAATAACATTCCCTTCGCTACGCCCAAGTCGCATGGCTGGATTGGTCTTTTGAGCCCATTGTAGGTTGTACTCGTTAGAAGGCTTTAGCTTTTTAATGAGTTGGCTAGCAAGACCTGGCTGTGTGACATCTTCAAGCGCCCCGCCAGCCCGAACCCAGCGTATATTCTGTATCGATTTGTAAGCAGAGTAACCGCTACTGATCACACCAAGGACATCAAATGCTACGGTAGCCATATCGAGTTGACGTGATATCTTGCCATCATCAATGGCACCCGAAGCGATTTGAAGTGAGCTACCTGCTATCCCGGCAACACCGCTAATGATACCAGCAGCCAGCAGCATACTTGAACCACCTGATGGGGCCGCTAGGGCAATGCCAATAATGCCTGTAATCACACCGAACACACCAAATATTATTTTTTTGATGTCGAGGTGTCCACTGGGATCGGTGAAATTGATCGGATCATTGTGGCAATAGGCATAAGCGTTATGAACACCTTCACCAAACGGCGCTAGGCTATCTGGGGCATTAAAGCGCATAAGACTTGGCTGATAGACGCGATACCCTTGACCTAAGTGGTAACCATTTAGGATTGGATCGAGCCATTCTCCATTAAAACCGAGTTGTGTGTTTAGGCTAGTCATGGATTGAGCCATGGCTAAACGCACTGAAGTCGGCAGCAGGGAGACACCGCCAGCCACGGCTGTAGTTTGACCAATTTTAATCAAAAACTCGCGTCGATTGAGAGGTTTGATGAATACAGAATCTTTATTATTCATATGTCTTTCCTGCTTGTTCACGTTGACCAAATGGAGAGTAACGGTACATGGTATGGGTTCCATCAGATTGATTGGAGGCAATCACAGAACCATTTTGATCAGTGGCTAATAATGATGTGTTCTCACCTTGCTGTGACCATTTTGGCGCACCTTCATGGGAGATATATTGTGTTATTTGGCCATCTTCTTGTATTGCTGAAATATCACCCCATAAATATTCGAAGTGGCGGCTTTTAGTATCGGATCTTTGCTCTATTAAGCGATCATTACTGTCATATCGATAGTGCCATTGGACTTGATCTGCGGTGACACTGTTCAGCTTGTCGAAGTTATCGTAGCTAAGCTCTCGACCTTCTGCGTCCCTAAGCATGTTGCCATTTAGGTCATAGCGAAGCGTGATTTCACGTTGCAATTGTGGGTGAGTATGGGTAATTCGAGTAAGCTGACTCGGGTCTTCTGACTCATAGTAGTATTGAGCAAAGTCATTGCCATTGACTGCAATACAATGTTGCGTAAGCATGTTGCCAAGCGAGTCATATGTCCACTCTAGCGATTTAATCGGTTGTGACCAGTCACTCAGTGGGGCGTTACCCGAAAACTCAACTTTTTTCAACTGTGCCTGCGCATCATAGTGATAGGTTTCAGTCAGATCGCCAAATTCGGAACACGCTTTTTTACGCGATCGAAGGAGCCCGAGAGAGTCATAGTCTTGCGTTTGTTCAAAGATGTACACATCATTTAATGCAACAGCACGATGAACTTCATGGTTTCTTGCATCCCACTCGATCTCGGTAATCTGGGTAGCATTGTTCGTCACGAGTCGTTCGAGGTTTACTCGAGCAAACTCATCATATTCAAACTCAATTTTGTTGTCAGGGGTGCTTATTTGAACCAGTCGACCCAAAGAGTCGTAGCTAAATTGGCGGTTTTCGTTATCGCTTGTCACCGCCGTGATAACCCCACCATAGGAGTAATGATATTGGCGAATTTGACCATTGTTATTTTCAAATTCTGGCAAACCGGTTGTGGTGTAACTGAGCGTTGTTTTATTGCCCTTGCTATCGCGACTTCCAGTCGGTAATCCCGTATTTGGATCGTGTTCATAAAGGGTAATATCACTTCCAGATTCTTTTGCTCCCAGAACGCCAAGTTTGGTATCTCGAGTAAACTCCCTCACAGGACCAGCTAGACTGCGTTCTGTCGCGGGGAGGTTACTGCTATCATTGTAAGTCCACTCCAAAGACGGGGTTGAGCTTGATCCTCGGTAGAGGTTTTGTGCGCGACCTAAACCATCAATATCACGTTTTCCGATCACCTTATTATCGATCTTCAGCTCAATGACTTGAGTCTGATCAGTATGAGGTGCATAAGTAATATCGTGTATGGAACCATCGGTCTGAGTGATCTTAGTGGCACGATCAAATCGGTCATATTGATAGTGTTTAGACTGATTAAGTGGGTTGGTTTCTGTTTCTAGGCGGCCCCAGTCATCATATTGGTTAACCCAAGTATGTTCACCTTGTTGTTTTTTTTCTACAAGCCCCCAGCTATTCAGGTGGCTAATTGAAAGTTCTAGCCCTTCTATGCCCTGAATTTTTTGTTGTGTGGCGAGATTATTCGATTCAACTCGACGTTTGCCATTAGGCAATAAAATCGCTTCGACTTGGTTCCATTGGTCATATTCATAAGTCTCTGTTTGGGCTACCGTCATTAATCTGCGATTTTTATCTGGCAGTTGGTCGAAGCTGGTCTTACTTAACAGACGACCTAGGTTATCGTATTGTTTAGTCCAAACCGTATTAGTGCCTAATTTCGCTTCAAGTTCTCTGCCTTGGCCATCCCAACTTTGTTCGCTGATATTGCCATTACAGTCAGTTAACACCATGATCTGACGTGCTCTAGCGCTGTCGAAAGAGTACTGATAAGAACGCGAAAGCTTATCATCAAGGGTTTCTTGTGTATTACGACGTAGAGCATCGTAAGTGTATGAGCAACGAACACCATCGGAATCAACTTGATAAGCCAACAGACCAATATCTAAGAAGTGTGCAAGCGTTAAGTGAGTTTGAGTTCCGTCATGATTAATGAGTTGTTCGTGTTCGGCCAGAGTGTCTCGCTCTAAGGCATAGTCATAAGTTGAGGTTCTGATATAGGTTCCCGTTGCATCAAAGAGGTTATGCTTGATGGATTTAACACGACCCAATGAGTGAGAGGTAGTGTGATTATCATGGTAATCGTAGTTTGTCTGATAACGAGAAGGGGAAAGTTCTGCACTCAGTAAGACAACCTTGTGATTGTTCCAGCCATTAAATGTCATGTATTCATAACTGATGGTTTTGGTTTCTGAGCGACTTTGTAAACGTCTGCTTTTTAGAAAATGAGGTATACCTGACGGCGAAGCGGGACAGCCTATTTCGCCACTCGCAGAATAATACTCGTAACTTTCTTTGATATTATTTTCATCAGAAAAAGAGAGTAAGTTACCAAAAGTATCGTATTCCCAAACTCTTTGCTGACTGTGGCTGTCTGCGCCATCTTGCCACCTATTTGTTTCAGTATGAATGAGTGCGTATTGAGCGGGTTGTGCAGAAAAAGAAAGGTTGTTTTGAGCAGGGTAGCTGAGCGTTCTTTGATAAACGACTTTGTTGTTAACAATCCTAGCTTCTTCCACTAATAGGTGAAATTGATTATAGGTTTGTATCGTTCGAGTGCCATCATTCTCTGTCTTTTGCACGCGATAGGTATATTCGTAACCACGTTCGAGCAAGTTATCCAGCCCCTCACTCAATTGGCCCCCAGCGACACCGAAGCCCATAAAGTTGCGAGTATCGGTTCCTATTGGCCCGTAATTGGTCGAAATGATAGGAGAATTGCGCGTGATCACACGATGTAAGGTGACCGCTGGCAAGTAGGTTGTATTGGTGACTTTTATACCACGACTGTCATGAGTCAACCGCTCTTCCATTCCACATGGATGAGTCACCCGGGAAATAACGTTATGCAATCCAAGTTGCTCATAACCAAAGCCAAAAGAGCCATTTCTATCGGCTAAGTTATACTGAACTAATTTTCCATTATTGATGATCAGACTAAAATAAGCCGCGTGCGTACTATCAACATTGGTAAAAACGTTAACACGACCTGCACTGACGTAATCAATATGAAGAAGAGGCGTGTTTCTTGATGTCCTATCATCCCAGATCTTACTTAAATATTGATTTTGGCCTGAACTTAACCAATAAAAATGCAACGCATGGCCATCGCTCTGAGTAATTTTTACCAAGTTTCCATATTGGTTGAAGCGATCCTGTCGGCCGTTTTTATAAGTGATTAAATAACCGTTGGACTCTACAGAGACAGAGAAGTCATTTAGCTTCTTGTAGCGAAGGACGATTTTATTATTCGCGGAGTGCTCAGCACGATATGATTGGCCATTGGCTAAATAAAGTTGTTTATTGGTTATATCGTATCTTGGTAAGTTTAATCTCCAGCCTTTACCAAAACCTAAATTCTCATTGGAGAAAGGTGAAAACAGCAGTGAAATATCTAGGTTAGGGCCTTTAAGCCAGTTACCAACCAATGAACCAAAGGATATTTGATAGGAGAAACTTCTTGTTCTTTGATCGACACCACCAGAGCAAAAGGTATCGAAGTTAAATGCATTTGATATCCAATTTGACATATTATGTCCTTTAGAGAAAAAGTAAGCGCATAAGCTGAATTTGCTTATTGATGAATCTTGCTAGATGAATGCATATTTAACGGAATATACCCAAGTAAGACGCTCGCAAAGGTCGCCTATCTAAACACATCATCTTGAGGTTACTTGGGTATAAATAGGCCACCGATTTTTCTACTATGACTTGTCTTCTAAGAGTCAAATAAGCAATTAAACCTTGTTGATTCTAATTTGCTAGTAATAGGGAATTAGTGGCTCTATTAAAATAATGCAATCTTTGATTTAAAACCTAAAACATAACCGAATGACTTAATACAGAGTATTCTGAATACAGCATGTTGAGGCTACGAGGATAAAAATAGGTTTATTGAGCAGCTAGGAACCACTTGGTGTAATCCCATTTCTGACCGCCACCGTTATGAGAACTCAAAGGATAAACAATTTTAAGTGGTGCTTTATTACCGTATTGGTCGAAAGCAGTGAATCGGTATTCTTGTTGTTTCTCCTCAGTATTTGAACTGATGTTTGAATACAACAACTGGCTTATCGTTAGTGAGCGCAACTTTTGGTTTACTCGCCAAGTTGCGGTTCTTCCTTCACCCGCAGCGCTGTTGAAAACATATTGATCGGACACTGTACGTTCAGAGCCTGGCTTAAAGATATAGCCTTTTACAGAGCGGAATGCATCATCACAAGGGGGGAGACAACCCAGCCAAGTATCATTTAGGAACAATTGGTCTCGTTGAGCTTCATCATCATTGTCCACTGAAACATTGACCAGTTTGACAGAAGTGTCCATTGGGGTGATATAGAAGTTTCGTATTACCGCAGGGTAAAAATAGAAGTCATCATAATTAGTTTCTTTCCAAACTTCTTCACCCATTCCAATGTCTGCAAACTCAGTGATATTGTATACTTTTGGTTCAACCGATTGATAAATCGCGGATTCATTTTGTGGGTGTTGGCAGCTGTCGTATACTTTGCCACCGTCAAATTTTATTTGTGCACATACTTGTCTAAACTGAGCAATTTCATTTGTGTAGACCCAAGCAGTGAGCTTTGTTGTGTTCGGTGAACCGATTCGTGAATGTGGTAATGTTCTACCGTAGCCAGAGGATGCCCCCATTTGGTGTGCGTACTCATTTGGTGTATATGTAAAACCCCAGCAATTGATGCCGAATGTACAGTCTCTATCCTGAGTTAAAAGTCTACCATCGCCTTTTAAATAGAAAGATATGGATGCCTTTAGCTCATCAGTACTTACATTGACAGGAGAACCATATTGGTCACCAAAAGAAGCAGAAATATTTAACTTAGATTGCATTCTGCCATTGGCAAAAAAAGGCATCGGCACACCATTACCTTCATTATGGTCGGCGGACAGTTCCAATGATAATACATCATAAGATTCGTTTATTGCAGAAAGAGCAGGGTAAGAGATCATGCTTATAGATAATGCACTTAAGATAGTTATTTTAAAATTTCCCATGATTATTTTCTCGTTTTTAGTAGATGAAATTAACGGATAATTAATTACGGAACATTACTCTTAGCTAAAACTTGATTTGCTTAATGAATATTGATGGCTCTGCTAGTTGATTATGTTCATATTTGTGCAATTAATTATTAATCATACTAATATTGATAATCTATTGATGTAAAACCGACTGATTTTATATAGGGTGGTAAGCTCTTGAAATATTAATCCATTTAATATCATGAGTTTAAAGTCAAATTTCAGAAAAATTTATATAATTGTTTGTTTTTTGTTCTGATTTTTTGTGTCCATTTCAATAATATTTACTTTTATCAATTAGTTTATTTGATATGTACTACAAATAAAAAATGTATTACTGAGTGATTTATTTATCTGGAAATGTGGTTTTCTGGTCAATTTCTAGCTTAAATAAAAAATTTAACATTAAACGAATGGTAATAAGATATGTCTTTTTGACTGTTTTAACGTTCATTTACTTATGATAGAAAAGGCTGAATATAGGAAATATACCCAAGTATCTTGAAGTCACTTGGGTATACACCCAAGTAACCTCAAGATGCTTACTTTTCTTGAGGTAACCAGTTTCTCAAGATGACTGGTCCTCACAAGGTAACTGGTTCTCTCAAGGTGACTGTTTCTCTCAAAGTAATGGAGTCACCTCAGAGTACTTGGGTAGAAAGTGCTTAGTGCTCTAAGCCATCACCGTGGCTAACCAGTACTTTTTTACCGCTGATTTTACCAACGTAGAGAGCTTCATTGCCTTTCTTATCTGCGTGTTTCAGCTTGCCGCCTGCAAAAGTTGCAACACGTCCATCTGCAGTTGATCCAGAACAATCAACGAAAGTTTTATATTTACCTTGCCCTTTTGGTGAGAGTTTACACTTCATATCATTAGCCATCGGGTAGCCTTCCATTTCGAACATTTGGTCTACCTTTTCAGCAAGAAACCCTTCAACCCACTCGATAGGGTTGCTACAACCGGATAACGTGATGCTTGAGCCAAGAAGAAGTGCAATTGAAGCGGCTTTTAATTTCATTTTATTTTCCTTTTCTTATTAATACTCAATCAAAAACAAAATGCTACCTGGAGTTAGGCAACTAAGGTGATTGAGCGTAATTGCTTGGGCATTGTATTAACAAAGTGACTTAAGTTGTCCCATTTGTGTAAATAATAGCAATATTAAATGCAAATATACGAAATTATTGTAAATATTACAATTTATCGTGCGGTTTATAGTTTTGTTATATGGAATAGGGAGGATGCAAAGATTATATTAATCAATCTATTGCTTTTGTTGGGGCTAAGTTGACCTCAATGAGTATAAGGCAACGGTACTCATTGAGGTTACTTGGGTATATTGTGATAGGTTTATATCTCGAAAAAGCGACGCCGGAAGTCCTCTATTCTTTGTTGATAATATACCTCCCAATTTTGTTTTTCTGAGTAAGGCTGAGCTCTATACTCTTGCTCTAGCTGGTGTTTAAATTCCTCTAACCGAGATTGATATTCATCGATTTCTTTCTGTTGCTCAAATACTTGTTGCTGACGTTGTTTGATTTGTGATATTTGCGTTTTGTTCAAATACCGATTTTGTAGCGATTGAATAAGACTTTTTCGCTCATTGGGACTGACCTGTGATGAGATTAAGGATATGGCTTTTTCATATTTCGCTTGTGGCGTGTTGAGACCTAGAATATGTTCTTCATTCTTCCAGGTTTGCATTAAGTGGTTAAACATTGGTAGGTAGTTTTGTGCACTTACGTCCCTAAGTTTCTCTGCTTGTAAACTGAAATCGTACAGTACGAATTCATCAGCAAAAAGAATGTTAGCCGAGTTTCCCCATACTTCATTTGCTTTACGTTTAAGCTCTAAAACACGCGATGAAAGGGACTGGTGCTGATTAAAGACTAAGTTGCTCAATTGCTGTTGCCAAGTTTGATTGGTCTCGAAGTAATTCGCTAATAATGCCCAGCGCTCTGAAGATAAATGACTTTTTAGGCCTTCTAATTGCTGAATACAATCATAATTTGTTTGACATGTTTGCCAAAAAAGTTTGATTGCCACAATCAAGCTTCGACCAGAACTGTTACCAAGCTGCTCAACAAGACCGCGAGGAGAGTGTGTATCAGAGGCGTTCATTTCAGTTTTTGTCTGATAAGTGGCCACCTTCTTACCAGGTTTTACTGTGCTTTCAGGCTGTGATTGCTCTACCTGCTGTGTTGCAGAAAATTGTAATGCGGACCTAGCTTGTCTATTTTCCTCGATGGCTTTGGGCTGGTTATGCAGAAGGATGAGACCAACGACAACAGTGAAACCACCGAGATATAGGAATCGTTTCATGGTCTTATCTCTGCACTGACAGGAAAGTGGTCGGATAAATTGTATTGTTGCCAGAGTCTTTGATCGGTTGTTCGAGGGACATCAACACGATTATTGTTATATGAGCGCTGCCCATATTCATTACTGACGAAAACATAGTCTAAATATTCGACATTTTCGCTACCGGTGAGTGCTTGTCCTGCATAGCTATTAATCCTCGGGTCGAAAGTGGAATCGATATAACCTGAATATTGTGGTTCTGCTGCATTCAAATTAGCTAACATTTGTTGGTAGTCATCAGGGAATTTACGTTTATTCACATTGAAGTCGCCACTGTAAATGACCGGTTCATAGCTTGGAATCTCTAGCGATGTCGCCAGTGCACGGATATGTTTGAACTGTAACTGACGGTTATGACGGGCTTGGTCTGTGTCGTGAGAGGCAGTATGGGTAGCGAAAACATGATAAGCCAGACCATCTTTGATGACTTCAGCGTAGACAACCCCTTTGTCAGCGAAACAATCACTGCCGCTACATTCAGGAAAAACAAACTGTGCCTCATTAACGATCGGGTGGCGGCTAACTATCACGACGCCACCATCATGGATGTTATAGCTGCCATTACTGAGTATTTCAGTCTGATAAGGGTATTCACGCGCTAAGGTTTGTAAAAATGCCTGTCTACCCGATGCAAAGACTTCCTGAAAAGCGATCACGTCGTAACCATGGACATATTCTGGAATGATTTCGAGGCGTTGGCTTATGTCAGCGGCTATGGCAGGCAAGGCCCAGATGTTGTAACTCAATACTTTTAAATGTTGCTCGTTATTGTCGACTGGATCTGTCGGGTATGCAGGCGTAATGGTGTAATGCAAGTCGTCGTACATCACGGTTGAAGAGGATTTAAAAGCCAATTCAGTGGCAAGATCACCAAATGATTGCGTTTCAGAACGATGAATTTCTCTGTCGCTTTTCAGTGAGGATTCGACATCTGCTGCGCTCACACCAAACTCAATTGCTGAATTGTACCAATAGCCTCGCATGACCTGCCTTAGAGTGGTACTTTCACCGCGCGAGTTTGAGATTACGGTGTGAAAACGATAGGTTTGGTTGGATTTCACTCCGACCCAACGATTGAAACCTAACACTTTTTTCGTTTCCCAAGGTCCGATTTTTTCCTCGTATTGTTGCCATTGCTCACCGTATTTGAGCCTGTCGGTCCCGTCATGTGCGACTTGGAGAGTTAATGGCTGATCCGAGTTATTGGTTAAATAAACATAGGTGTCCGCGATGCTGGTAAAGGCAATGAGACTTAAGGCCAGTAGCCAGCTGATTGATTTCGTTAACATATGAATTACCGTCTGTCTGTATTTAAATTAATTTTGTTATGTCAACGTTCTCACCTCGTAGTGACTATCCAGCCTGATGTCATGGCTATTTATGTTATCCATCATTTCGGAAGTGAGTCGTTTGATTATTGATGTATGTGTTTTGCCAATTAACTATGGATGACAGAAGTGTTAGTGACTGGATTTGTTATCAAAGTGTGATCCTTTTATGCATTTCTATGCATAATCAAGTTAGTTTGTCTGACTAAAAATGTGATTGAGTTAAAAGACATCAACCTTATTTTCTTTTTGTTATTGAGTAACCATATTTTTAATATGGGATAGTTTTGAAGCGAAATCATGAACGACATCAAACTAGGTTTATCTTGAGGCACGATAGGTATAACGTCATAAAAACTATGGAATTAGTGAGGATGTTATGCTTTTTTCCCGTTATATTGCCTTTTTGGTTTTGAATCTTGTTTTTTTTCTTATCATGTTTATTTCAACTGCATTTGCAAATCAGCCTTGTAATATTGCTGCCTTAAGGCTCGCAGAAGATTTACCCGAGCAAGTTGCTGTTGCAGGGCAGGAGTGTTACCAATCTTGGTTTAGTGCACCTGATGAGGTATTAGAAGATATTTATAGTGAAGCCAGCTTAGACAAAATACAGGTGGCTTTAAAACATGAAATTTCTCAATATCAGGGCAAGATTGAACAAGCTTCAAGATTAGAGCGGTTAGGGGAATTTGTTCGAGCTGCCTATTATGTTCGTTATAACGCCAAGGCTCCGGCTTTTTCTGAAGCGCTTAGTCAGCGTTTTGCCCAAGTAACCAATCAGTTTCTTGAAAATCCGTATGCTTTACAACTAGGTCAAGAGCAGGTTGAAGCGATGAATAGCCTGACACTTATGGTCGATAACGTAAAGCAACTGCCTCTCACTATGGATTCTATGATGCGTACGCTTGAACACTTCAATACTGACATGGCGAAGCAGCCGCAATGGGTAGAAGGGGTCAATAATTTATTTCGCGCCATGGCTGGTCACAGTACTTATGATGAATTTTATACGTACATGTCGACACATAATCAGCACATTCGCGTGCTTTCAGACTTTGCCCGAAATAATGAGTGGGCATTAGGAACAGAAGTCGATTTTTTAGTTTATAACGCTATACGAGAGACGGGTCGCTTGTTGGCCAGCCCTTATTCTTCAACACGACAAGCAGCATTGGATGAAATGCAAAATGTCATGCAGCGTTATCCATTGGGTAGTGAGCATGAAAGGCTTTGGTTAGCAGCGGTAGAAATGCTGAACTTTTATATGCCTGAAGGGCTCAATGGCCTTGATCTAGGTTTAGCAAAGCAACAAATACAAATACGAATATTGCCTAATTATTATGAATGCCAAGGTTCAGCCAGAATCCGTTCACAGGATTTGACTTTAGAGCAAACACTGGAAGCCTGTCAGCGCTTGGCCGATAAAGAAAATGACTTTCATCAATTGACAAAGACAGGCTTTCAGCCAGTAGAGGAGGATAACAATAAGCATGTTGAAGTCGATGTGTTTGCCAATAAAAAAGACTACGGTTATTACTCATCATTTTTATTTAATAACACAACCAACAATGGAGGTCAGTATTTAGAGGGCGATCCCAGTCAGGTTGATAATGTGGCTCGTTTTGTTGCGTATCGGTATGAGAACGAGCAAGCGTTGGCAATACTGAACTTAGAACATGAATATGTCCATTATTTAGATGCACGCTTTAATCAGTACGGATCTTTTCACGATAATTTAGCTTATGGTCATATTGTTTGGTGGTTGGAGGGTTTTGCGGAATATATGCACTATAAACAAGATTACCAAGCGGCGATATCCTCTATCCAGACTCAAAAATGGTCGCTTTCTGATGTGTTTGCCACAACCTATGAAGATGATGCTAACCGAATATATCGATGGGGATATTTAGCCGTTCGTTTTATGTTTGAGAAGCATCCACAAGAAATCGAATCATTACTGACCTATTCGCGCGCAGGAGAGTTTTCAAGCTGGGCAGAACACACCCAGCAGCTTGGTGAGCAATTAAATGAGGAATTCTCGCAGTGGCTTGAGACTTTAAATACTGAAACCTCTCCTTCGGACTCCAGCCCTCCTATAGAGGCGGAGGAAGAGCAGGAGTCAGGTAAAGAAACTCATCCACAACAAGACGATTTAACCCCCGTTGTACTAGAACCTACACAGATGACAACATTAAAGGTACATCAGCGTCGATATGCGGCTATTTATGTTCCCGAAGGCGTCAAGGAAATACGGGTATGGGTAATGAATGAGAGTCGAGTAGAGCCTGGAAAGGACCTGAATTTATATGCAAGCTTCGATGTTTGGCCCACTACAGAGCAATATTACTGGGCGTCACAAAATACTGATAGCAATGAGTATTTACAGATCCCAGCTTTAAAAGAGGGATATCTCCACTTTTTACTTAATGCGGACTCTCTTGGCGAAGATGTCGACATGGTGGTGTATTTCCATTACGGACAATAGCAGTTGACTTAGAAGGAGGGCAGAGTCACCTGAGAGTTAAGGTCACTCGATCTGAATCAAGCATCTTGAGGTCACTTGGGTATAAAACATCTTTTTTGAACCGAAAGCCTCTTCTTTGAAACCATAGACAACCGTTCACTGCAATACACAGGTCGAACGGTTGACTGATAGCTTGAATGGTTAAAAGATACTTGAATGCTTAGTTGGTGCTCGAAGGTTGAGTTGATACACGAATAGTAAGCTGATGATCGACCGTTTAACTGGCCTTAGTTACTGGTATACCGCTATGAAATTTAAAGTCTTCATCAGGTGTTAAGATCAACTCTGCCTCGATTTGGCCAAAGTAAGCAATGCGCTCACTGATATCTTTTCCGGCAATTTGTTCAGCTAGCACGAGGTAATCTTGATAATGTCTTGCTTCTGAACGAAGTAATGATACATAGAACTTAGCAATATCATCATCCATATGTGGAGCGAGTTTTGCGAATCGCTCACACGAACGAGCTTCTATATACGCACCGATGATGAGTTTATCGATCAATGTTTCGGGCTCGTGGGTTTTCATATGAGAGATCAAGCCTTTTGCGTAACGACTTGCTGGGATGTTGTCATACGGAATACCACGACTGTCCATAATCTCGAGAACTTGGTAAAAATGGTGTAGCTCTTCTTTGATCAGGAGCACCATCTTATCGATCAGATCTTGGCTATAGGGAGAGTCCGATTTAGCCATGATCGCTTTAGAGATATTGCTCTTACCTTTAAGAGTTTCTAAAGATCCTGTTTTACGATAGGCAAAATCTTCGTAAGGCTTGAACCAGTCTAACAGCGCATGAGAACTTGCTTGATCAACCGCGTATTTGCGAATTAAAAACATCGCAGATTGTCCCGCTTTTAACTCACACAGTAAATGATCCAATAAAATCGTCGGAAGATTGTCAGGCTTTTTGGCTTCCTCTACCCATTCATCAGGGGTTTGACATTGTAAAAATTGATTGATTGGGGCTAGGAGTGCCTGATAGCTGTCGAGGTTAATCATGTTTATCTTCGTTTATAAATAAAATATTTGAAGGAAAAGTTCATAAAAAAATTAACAGAAACAGGCTGCCAAGGCAGCCCGGGTATCTTTAAATCACCATTTTTTCTTTTCACCAAAGAGGGCATCCATATCACTGTCTCGCTCTTTGTTAGCCATCTGTTGCATCTCTTGATCGTTTTTATCTTGACGCTTTTGGTCTAACTCATCCAGCATACCTTGCAATTTTTGCTTAGCTTTAATTGAATAGGCATCGCTTTTGGTGCTGAGGGCATCAATCCCTTTACGTAACAGCTGCAGTGCTGTGCCTGTTTGACCGCGAGCGATTGAGTCATTGGCACGTTTGATCACGTTTTCAATGTTGATACGAATTTGAATGGTTTCCAAGCGAGCATTTTCGTTGACATAACTTTGTGTGTCAAAACGTCCCTTGTTGTGTTCGTTACGAATGGTTTCGCGTAAGCGTTTAACAAGTTTCAGCATAACAATGGCTTGTTTATCGCTACTAGGCATTTTGAATGAGGTACTTTCTTCACCATTTGAGTTCTGTTTTAGCTGAGCAATTTGTTGTTTCACATGCTCAAGACGTTGTGTCAGCTGTTTATTCTTGGGATCAAGCTCAACCATGTTTTCTAGAGCATCAAGGATACGGTTATTAAGACAGAGCAATAGCGCTTTGCTAAAAGGGATATGATGAGCATGGCCGATCAGTTCTTCGGTACTGTCTATTAACGTCACATAACGAGCTGATTCTTGCCTCTTGGCAGTTTCAACCTTAACTTTGTATTGTAACATAATGTTATAGCCAAGAATTAAAACCAGCAGTATGGCGACTAAAGCAATGATTAAACCGATATTCATATTTGTGTCTACTTCGATACTCGTTTGTGACTAGCGACTAAGAATACATGAATCTTAGCCTGCTCGGCACTCTATTTATTGATTATTTTACTACATTATCATCGGTATTATACCCATGTATCTGTTGTGGTCTCAAATCAGAGTGAAGCATTGATAGTATTTTTAGTCAGTTTTTCATCATGATGATAAAGAGCATACTCTTGATTTAATGGGCAATACGTTGGTTATGCAATAAAATCAAAAACCGAAATTACTGTTCATTTCAATGTGAAAGCGATATAACTAATTATTATATCCAAGATGCTTGATTCAAAGTGATGTCTCTGAGTTGAATTCAACCACTTTACGTCACTTAGTTAGCGGTCACTAAGGTATGGATTCATGGTGTGAGTTGTTCAGGCCCTGCAATGCCCATACTTGAATAAATCAATAAGGGATGATGATGAAACTGCAACAACTGAAATACATTGTTGAGGTCGTTAACCACAACCTAAATGTCTCTGCCACTGCTGAGAGCCTATACACTTCACAGCCGGGTATTAGTAAACAAGTGCGGTTGTTAGAAGATGAACTGGGTATCCAAATATTCGAAAGAAGTGGTAAACACTTAACACATGTGACCCAAGCTGGTGAGGAGATCATTCGCATATCTCAGGAGATTTTGGGACGTGTAGAAAGTATTAAGGCCGTCGCAGGTGAGCACACGCATCCAGAGATGGGCACGTTGAATATTTCCACGACTCATACACAAGCTCGTTATGCCTTGCCAAGTGTGATCAAGGGTTTTACTGCGCGTTATCCAAAAGTTTCTCTGCACATGCATCAGGGGACCCCATCACAGATGTCGGAAGCAATTGCAAAAGGTACGGCCAATTTTGCTATAGCGACAGAAGCGCTGCATTTATACCAAGATGCTGTGATGCTTCCTTGTTATCATTGGAATCGCTCCATTGTTGTTACGAAAGATCACCCATTGGCGAGAAAATCGCAGGTCACACTGCATGATCTTGCGGCTTACTCCCTCGTAACTTATGTGTTTGGTTTTACCGGGCGATCAGAGTTGGATACAGCATTTAATCGTGAAGGTTTGACACCTCGTGTTGTCTTTACTGCAACGGATGCTGATGTGATTAAAACTTATGTTCGGATGGGAATTGGTGTCGGTGTTATTGCGACTATGGCTGTTGACCAAGAGCAAGATGATGATTTAGTGGCCATTGATGCCAGTCATCTATTCGGCTCAAGTACCACGAGCATTGGCTTTCGTCGTGGCACTTTCTTACGGTCATACATGTATGATTTTATGGAACGCTTCGCACCGCATTTAACTCGTCCTGTTGTCGAGCAAGCTATTTCGTTAAAGTCTAATGCCGAAATTGAAGAAATGTTCAAAGACATTGATTTGCCACAGCGATGATCTTTGAGTGAGGGAAAAATGAAAAAACGATTTGAATCTATCAACCAATGCTTGATCAATTATCAGGCTCTTTGGCGATTCGATCCTTTTAGTTTAAGCATTGATCCCTCGCTGCCTTGGCAGAATGATCATCCAGAGCTTTGCCAGTGGTTAGCAGGTTTAACGGCTTCACAAATTGAGCAGTTAAAAACCGATCCTTTAAGTGTACAGGATATCGTGCTCGAATGGCTGCCTGACTTAAAACCCATGATATCGCTGAGTGCTCTTCAACCACTGCCTTTACAGGGATTAACGTTACAAAGAGGGCTTGAAAGCGGCATACCTGGCCGTAAAATGGAACAAATTCGAGCGATGGGGGAAGCCGCAATACTTCATCATGAAGGTGAGGAGTGGTTAGAGTGGTGTTCTGGAAAAGGCTATTTGGGGCGTATATTAACCACTCAAACTGAGCAAGCCGTCACGAGTTTTGAATATCAACATACACTGTGTGATGCCGGACAATCCGCAGCAGATGCGCATCATTGGCGGATGCATTTTGTCCAAGGAGATGCATTTGATTCCCAAGCCCAAAATGTATTTAAACCTAATCAGCACGCGGTTGCTTTGCATGCTTGTGGTGACCTTCATGTCAAGCTGCTGCAGTACGGTTGTCAAAGTCGGGTAACTGCCATGACGTTGTCACCTTGTTGTTACCATTTGATACAATCGGATATTTATCAACCGCTTTCTGCGCAAGCACAAAACTCTTCGTTGAGACTGTCTAAGCAAGAACTGAGAATTCCTTTGCAACAAACTGTAACTGGGGGAGAGCGCGTACACCGCCACCGGCAACAAGAGATGGTATTTCGCTTAGGTTTTGATCTGATCACTCGTCAGGTACTTAATTTTACAGAGTATCAACCAGTACCGAGCGTACGTAAGTCACAACTGAGTGAAGGGTTTGAATCATTGTGTCGCTGGGCTGCTGAGTATAAAGGGTTCACTTTGGCGCACGGTGTTGACTCTGACCATTTTGAGAAGTTAGCGGTTGAGCGCTTTTGGCAAATGGAACGGTTAAGCTTAATCCAGTTAGTGTTTCAAAGGCCACTAGAGATATGGCTTGCTTTGGATAAAGCATTATTTTTGCAAGCGCATGGCTATCGTGTTTCTTTGGCTGAATTTTGCCCAAAATCGGTCACGCCACGGAACATTTTAATCTGCGCTAACTTGGGTGAGCCTAGTTAGTTTTTTGGCTTAAGTTGAAAAATATTTCACACCTAAATCACAAAATAAAAACGCCCAAGCACATGAGTCGCTTGGGCGTTTTTTATTCAGCATTATCTTTATTTAGCTAACGTTAGCTAAACAAGCATATTAGTGAAACATTTCAATGGCTTTAGCAGGTTCAACATACTCTAAATCAAAGCTTTCAGCGACTTCTTTGCAAGTCACTTTACCGTGAATGACGTTTAGACCCTCTAAGAAGCCTTTATCTTCAAGGAGCGCAGTACGGTAGCCTTTGTTAGCCAGTTTAACGATGTATGGCAGAGTTGCATTGTTCAGCGCGAATGTAGAAGTGCGTGCAACCGCACCTGGCATATTTGCAACACAGTAGTGGACAACGTCGTCAACCATGTAAGTAGGCTCTGCATGTGTTGTTGCATGAGAGGTTTCGAAACAACCGCCTTGGTCAATAGCAACGTCAACAACTGCTGCACCAGGCTTCATTTTTGCAATGTGTTCTTTTGTGACCAGTTTAGGCGCTGCCGCACCTGGGATCAGTACCGCACCAATGACAAGGTCTGCTTCAACGACGTGCTTTTCAATTGCGTCTTCTGTTGAGTAAACCACTTTAGCACGGCCTTGAAATTCCTCGTCGAGTCTACGTAATGTATCAACATTGCGATCGAGAATCGTTACATCAGCACGAAGACCAATAGCCATGCGAGCTGCGTTTGCGCCGACCACACCGCCACCGATGACCACAACTTTCGCTGGCTCAACACCGGGTACGCCACCCAGTAGAAGGCCGCGGCCACCGTGTGATTTTTCCAACGTTTGTGCGCCAGCTTGAATTGACATACGGCCTGCAACTTCTGACATTGGTGCTAATAGTGGTAAACGACCTATAGAATCTGTTACAGTCTCGTATGCGATACAGACAGCTTTGCTCTTGATTAGCTCATCAGTTTGTGGAAAATCTGGTGCTAGGTGTAAATAAGTAAATAAAATTTGCCCTTCGCGGAGCATTGCTCTTTCGATTGCTTGGGGTTCTTTTACTTTTACAATCATATCTGCTTGCGTGAAGACGTCTGCAGCGTTAGGAAGAATGGATGCGCCAACAGCGATGTAATCATCGTCTGAAAAACCGATACCAGCCCCTGCGTTAGTCTCAACTAGCACTTGGTGGCCATGTGAGATAAGTTCTCTGACACTTGCGGGGATCATGCCCACTCGGTATTCATGGTTTTTAATTTCCTTAGGTACACCAATGATCATCCTGTATCCTCTTTCTATAATGGTTGTATTAACTGTTTGTAGGGTGTTATTGTCGAATTAATATCTAGTATAGAGTTAGATTTGTAAAATTTGGCACCAAATATTAAGAAGTTGTAGTATATTTTTTTGCAAGGAAGTAATAAGGTGGAATAAAAAATGGTAGATAACTACAAAAAGCCGTCCAAGGAACTAGACCGTATCGATCGCAACATTCTCAATGAACTGCAGAAAGACGGTCGAATCTCAAACGTTGAACTCTCGAAACGTGTCGGGCTTTCTCCAACACCCTGTTTAGAACGTGTGAGACGATTAGAACGTCAAGGTTATATCACAGGATATACCGCGTTACTCAATCCTCAATTTCTCGATGCGTCACTTCTGGTGTTTGTCGAGATTACTCTGAACCGTGGTGCTCCGGATGTATTTGAGCAGTTCAATACTGCCGTGCAGAAGTTAGACGATATTCAAGAGTGCCATCTTGTCTCTGGCGACTTTGACTATCTGTTAAAAACACGAGTGGCTGATATGAGCGCTTACCGTCGTTTATTGGGCGACACCTTGCTTCGTTTACCCGGTGTGAATGACACACGTACTTATGTCGTGATGGAAGAAGTGAAGCAATCCAGTCAACTTGTGATTAAAACTCGCTAGTTTTTGTCACGAAAGCAAGATAGTTTCTGCTTTCTGCATAGAAACATTGGGTTTTTCTCTTTGATATGGTTAAATCAAAGGAACGGGCGGTGTTATGCCGCTCGATAATTTTTCTGATTTTTAGATTATTCCAATTCCATATTCAAGTTGATTTATGTTCAAAGAGAGCGCAAAGAAAGTCGAAACCATCATTAAAACCAATGAAGAGCCTCAATCACGCCGTTTGGATGGCTTCCAACGTTTGAAAGAGTGTTGCTTAATTGTTGGTGTTCTTAGCTCGGTATTACTTGCCGTCGCTTTATTTACATTTAGCCCAGCGGACCCTTCTTGGTCTCAAACCGCTTGGGGCGGTCAAATTGACAATGCTGGTGGCCTGTTTGGCGCTTGGTTGGCGGATACGCTATTTTTTGTATTTGGCTCTTTGGCTTACTTGTTACCTTTTCTTTTCACTGCGGGTGCTTGGGTTCTTTTTCGCAAACGTTCAGCAGATGAGTCTATCGACCTCATGTTATGGGGGACACGTTTACTGGGTTTAGCTACTTTGATTTTGACCAGTAGCGGACTTGCTGATCTCAACTTTGATGATATTTGGTATTTCTCTTCCGGTGGTGTTGTTGGTGATGTTTTAACCAGCCTTGCCTTGCCGACTCTAAATGTTCTTGGTACTACACTCGTCTTACTCTTTTTATGGGGAGCAGGTTTTACTCTGTTTACAGGCATTTCTTGGCTAAGAATTGTTGAATGGCTGGGTGAAAAGGCGTTTTCTGTGACTTCAGCGCTGGTTAATAAAATCCGAGGCAATGGTCAAGAAGTGTTAGAGCCTCAGCTTGAAAAGTTTAATGACCAAGAGATGAGCCCAGAAGCTGGCAATGACCACATGGCTGGCACCGATAATAGGGAAGCGAACTTTAGGGATATCGAGCTTGATGAATCTGAGCTCTCTCCACATTTCAAATCGGTAACCGAACAAGAAAAGTCAGCTGAAAAAGCATCAGCACAAGGCTATCCAATTTACATGCCTCAATCGATAGCTGAAGCAGCACCAACTTCTGCTTCAAATCAGGCAGAATTGGTGACACCACAAGCGAACATCACTTCACCTCAGATTCCTGCTTCTCATCAACAGGTGCAGTCTACCAACGAGGCATCAAGACAGATATCAACTGAAACGGTTGACCTAAATGTTGACAGAACAAAACAGCTTAATGTGACGATTGAGGATTTAGAAGCGGCGGCACAACAAGCTGATGATCTCGCTTCTGAAGAACTGCTTTCTGGTTCCTCATCAGTTACTCAAGAGCCGCTGGTTTCTTCGTCATCGTCCCAAATGCCGAATCACTTTGAATCGAGACCGCATCAAGTCGCTTCTCGAGTTGAGCTTGATGAAGCAATCAGTTCGGAACCGCTAAGTAATACAGAACAATTAAGTAATACACCAAACAGTGATACACTTGTCAGCAGCACACCCGTTGACCATTCATCTACTGTTGAGTCTTCACCAACAGACCGCCACGGATTGAGCAGCGCTTTACTTACTAATGAAGAAAAATGGGATGAACAGCTAACGCATTCAGAGCAGCCTGTGCATTCAGCTCTAAACCAGTTTGAGCCACTTACGGAGAATACTGAGAAACAAGAGGTTGTTTTGCCAGTGTCAGAAGCGGACAATACGGCTCAACATACTGAAAATGTGTTTACAACAGAACAAGAGTGGCAGCAACAAAACCCCGATGAGTATTCATCCTTCCAACCAGCTATGGCTCAAACTGCTGAGGTGAAGCCTGAACCGTCACCAGTTCATCCTGAATCTGCTCAGTATTCTGAATCCGTGAATTCTGAGCCATCAGTGCAGTCAGAACAAGCAGCGCAATCAGAATCACCAGTTCAATTAGAACAATCGGTGACTGAGAATGCTACTTCTGCTGCGGGCATCGCAACTGAAGTTGGGTCTCCGCTTGACTCTCAAGTTATTGAAGAAGTGCAACCTGGAGACCAAGATGTTGCTGCATTCCAGAACTTAGTCTCTAGTGCACAAGCTAAAGTAGCTGCAAAGCAAAACCCATTCTTGGTTCAGCAAGATCTTAACCTGCCGGTACCAGAAGAACCATTACCGACTTTAGAGCTTTTGTATCACCCGGAAAAACGTGACAACTTTATTGATCGTGATGCTTTAGAGGATGTAGCGCGATTGGTGGAAAGCAAATTAGCAGATTACAAGATCAAAGCCGATGTGGTTGGCATTTACCCTGGCCCTGTGATTACCCGATTTGAACTTGATTTAGCTCCGGGTGTGAAAGTCAGCCGTATTTCTGGTCTATCGATGGATCTTGCTCGAGCCTTATCTGCTATGGCAGTGCGTGTGGTCGAGGTAATTCCGGGTAAACCTTACGTCGGCTTAGAGCTGCCCAATATGAGCCGCCAAACGGTATTCTTGTCTGACGTTATCAGTAGCCCTCAATTTGAGCAAGCCAACTCACCGACGACGGTTGTTCTTGGTCAAGATATTGCTGGTGAAGCTGTCATTGCGGACATTGCAAAAATGCCTCACGTCTTGGTCGCAGGTACCACAGGTTCTGGTAAATCAGTGGGCGTTAACGTGATGATCTTAAGTATGCTTTATAAAGCTTCTCCTGAAGATCTGCGCTTCATTATGATTGACCCGAAAATGCTAGAGCTTTCGATCTATGAAGGCATACCGCACTTACTTGCTGAAGTGGTCACGGACATGAAAGATGCTTCCAATGCACTTCGTTGGTGTGTCGGTGAGATGGAGCGGCGTTATAAGTTGATGTCGGCACTTGGGGTTCGTAATGTGAAAGGCTTTAATGAAAAGCTTAAAATGGCTGCTGATGCTGGCCACCCAATTCATGACCCATTTTGGCAAGATGGCGATAGCATGGATGCAGAACCACCATTGCTTGAAAAGCTGCCTTACATTGTTGTTGTTGTCGATGAGTTCGCTGACTTAATGATGGTCGTGGGCAAAAAAGTTGAAGAATTGATCGCACGTTTGGCGCAAAAAGCTCGTGCAGCTGGCATCCACTTAATTCTGGCAACTCAGCGCCCATCGGTAGATGTTATTACTGGTTTGATCAAAGCCAATATTCCAACTCGTGTCGCGTTTACAGTATCTACGAAAACAGATTCTCGAACTATCCTTGACCAAGGTGGTGCAGAGTCGCTATTGGGTATGGGTGATATGCTTTACTTACCGCCGGGTTCCAGCCATACCATACGTGTTCACGGCGCATTTGCATCGGATGATGATGTGCATGCAGTGGTGAATAACTGGAAAGCTCGTGGTAAACCTAATTACATTGATGAGATCATCAGTGGTGATCAAGGTCCAGAAAGTTTGTTGCCCGGCGAGCAAGCTGACTCTGAAGAAGAGATGGATCCATTGTTTGATCAGGTTGTGGAGCATGTTGTGCAATCTCGTAGAGGCTCGGTTTCTGGTGTTCAACGTCGATTCAAGATAGGCTACAACCGAGCCGCTCGGATTGTTGAGCAGTTAGAAGCTCAAGGCATAGTCAGCTCGCCGGGACATAACGGTAACCGGGAGGTCCTTGCTCCAGCACCTCCGAAAGATTAATGAACTTGTCCAGCTCACCTCAGTCCAACTGAGGTGAGTCGTTTTAACAATAGGATTTTTAATGAAAAAACTTGTTTTAGCAACGCTTGTTCCAGCGCTTGTTTTCTGTTCGATGTTTCTCTCTACGGCCTCTGCCTCGTCTGCAAAAGAAGAACTCAGTCAGCGTTTAGCCAAAAATGATGGGTTCCGTGCTAATTTCTCTCAACAAGTGATCAGCCCTGAAGGCGATACTGTGATGGAAGGCGAGGGAACGGTTGAAATTGCACGTCCTAATCAATTCCGTTGGAGCACGACCTTTCCCGATGAAACCTTGCTCGTTTCTGATGGCCAAACATTATGGTATTACAGCCCATTTATCGAACAAGTCAGTATCTATAAGCAAGAGCAGGCAACCGAGCAAACGCCATTTATTTTGTTAACACGTAACCGTGCGAGCGATTGGGATAACTATAAGGTCTCTCAACAAGGCGATCAGTTTACCCTTATTCCAACTGCAGTAGATTCTACCCAAGGACAATTTCAGATTAATATTGATGTGAAAGGGATGGTAAAAGGGTTTAATGTTCTTGAGCAAGATGGTCAAAAAGGGTTGTTTACTTTTAATAATGTAAAACTGGGCAAACCCAAAGCAGAGCGCTTTACTTTTACAGTTCCAGATGGCGTAGAAGTGGATGATCAAAGGAATTAATTATTAGTGAGTAATTACACATTAGATTTCTCAGGGGATGAAGACTTTCGTCCCCTTGCTGCTCGTATGAGACCAGAAACCATCGAGCAGTATATTGGGCAACAACATATTCTTGGCCCCGGTAAACCACTTCGCCGTGCCTTAGAGGCAGGTCATGTTCATTCGATGATTTTGTGGGGGCCGCCGGGGACAGGTAAAACGACTTTAGCTGAAGTTGCAGCAAATTATGCCAACGCTGAAGTTGAACGAGTCTCTGCCGTGACTTCTGGAGTGAAAGAAATTCGTGCAGCGATTGAAAAAGCACGTGAGAATAAAATGGCAGGGCGTCGAACCATTTTATTTGTGGATGAGGTTCACCGCTTTAATAAATCTCAGCAAGATGCTTTTTTACCTCATATCGAAGATGGCACCGTGACATTTATAGGTGCCACTACAGAAAACCCCTCTTTTGAGCTCAACAACGCTTTGCTGTCGCGCGCGCGAGTTTACAAACTGACCTCACTTGATAAACAAGAAATTACCTTGGCGCTTAACCAAGCGATCAGTGACAAACAGCGTGGTTTAGGTAACACACCCGCACACTTTGTCGATAATGTATTAGACCGTTTGGCTGAGCTAGTGAATGGTGATGCCCGCATGTCCCTCAATTACCTTGAACTGCTCTATGATATGGCAGAAGACAATGTAGAGGGGCAAAAAGAAATTACGCTATCATTGCTCGCTGAAGTCGCCGGAGAAAAAGTCTCTCGTTTTGATAACAAAGGTGATATTTGGTACGACTTGATTTCAGCGGTGCACAAATCCATTAGAGGTTCTAACCCAGATGCGGCTTTATATTGGTCAGCACGCATGATCGCGGCCGGGTGTGATCCTTTGTATATTGCTCGCCGCCTGCTGGCCATTGCATCCGAGGATATCGGTAATGCCGATCCACGCGCGATGCAGGTGGCATTGTCTGCATGGGATTGTTTCACTCGAGTAGGTCCGGCAGAAGGGGAAAGAGCCCTCGCTCAAGCGGTTGTGTATCTTGCTTGTGCCCCCAAAAGTAATGCTGTGTACGTTGCTTGGAATCAAGCACTCAGTGATGCTCGAAATCTGCCTGAATATGAGGTACCGCATCATTTACGTAATGCGCCGACTCAATTAATGAAAGAAATGGGCTATGGTGCACAATATCGTTATGCACATGATGAACCGGGCGCTTATGCTGCTGGCGAACGTTATTTACCACCAGAAATGGAAGATCGTCGTTACTACCAACCCACAAATCGTGGATTGGAGAGCAAAATTGGAGAAAAGTTAGAGTACTTGGCTACTTTAGATGCAAATAGCCAGCAAAAGCGCTATGAAAAGTAGGCGTTTTTGGATACATTTATACCTAAATAGCTTCTAGGCATTTATTGAGTCATATTACTCTAAAGCCTGACCAAGGAGCTATTTGCTATGGTATACAAATTTTTAACGCTTTTATTGGGAATAATAGAGGCGTGCTTTCACAACAAAAAGCATAGGATTAACAATGCTGGATTCTAAATTACTTCGTACAGAGCTGGATGAAACAGCTGCTAAATTGGCACGTCGTGGCTTTAAGCTAGACGTAGAAACTATTCGTAAACTTGAAGAGCAACGTAAGTCGATTCAAGTAGAAGTTGAAAATTTACAATCCACGCGTAACTCCATCTCCAAGCAAATCGGCCAAAAAATGGCAGCGGGCGACAAAGAAGGCGCAGAAGAAATCAAGAAGCAAATCGGTACTTTAGGTAGCGACCTTGACGCGAAAAAAGTGGAACTTGAAGCGGTTATGGCTCAATTAGATGATTTCACTCTTTCTGTACCAAATATCCCAGCAGATGATGTACCAGATGGTAAAGATGAGAACGACAATGTTGAGATTTCTCGTTGGGGTGAGCCTAAGTCTTACGACTTTGAATTGAAAGACCATGTTGATTTGGGCGAAATGGGTGATGGTTTAGACTTTGCAAGTGCTGTAAAAATCACGGGTGCACGTTTCATTGTGATGAAAGGTCAATTCGCTCGTTTACACCGTGCTATTGCTCAATTCATGCTGGACCTTCACACGGACGAGCATGGCTACACAGAAATGTACGTACCATATTTGGTTAACTCGGACAGCTTGTTCGGCACTGGTCAGTTGCCTAAGTTTGGTAAGGACCTTTTCCATACTGAGCCTCTTACAGAGAAAGCCAGCGATGAAGAGCCACGTAAACTGTCTCTTATCCCAACAGCAGAAGTACCAGTGACGAACCTGATGCGTGACACGATTTCTGATGAAGCGGATTTACCACTTAAGATGACGGCTCACACGCCTTGTTTTCGTTCTGAAGCTGGCTCTTATGGCCGTGATACTCGTGGTCTTATCCGTATGCACCAGTTCGACAAAGTTGAGCTAGTACAAATCACTAAGCCAGAAGATTCAATGAACGCGCTAGAAGAGCTAACTGGTCACGCTGAGAAAGTTCTTCAACTTCTGGAGCTTCCTTACCGTAAAGTGGTTCTTTGTACAGGTGACATGGGCTTCGGCGCTCGTAAAACTTACGACCTAGAAGTTTGGGTACCGGCACAAGAAACGTACCGTGAAATCTCTTCATGTTCTAACATGTGGGACTTCCAAGCCCGTCGTATGCAAGCGCGTTTCCGTCGTAAAGGTGAGAAAAAGCCTGAGCTTGTACATACACTAAATGGCTCTGGTCTAGCGGTTGGTCGTACGATGGTTGCTATCCTTGAAAACAACCAAGAAGCGGATGGCCGTATTGCTATTCCTTCGGTACTTCAGAAGTACATGGGCGGCGTAACACATATTGGTTAATACCAGCCCTAAGCATATTTTCTGAAAGCTATGTTCTTTGAAAGCTATTCTCTCGGAAAGCTATGTTCTCGGAAAGTAATGTTGTAAGAAATTATGTTCTCTGAAAATAATACTCTCGAAACCCAGCGATTCAGCTGGGTTTTTTTATATCTAAATATACTGTGGCCTATCACCAAGTCTGAGAGCTGAGGTCGACGGCATCTTGAGGTTACTTGGGTATAACAACGTCCTTTTGATAGGTATGAGCTTGGTTGATTATTACGTATATGTAAAAGAGCTTTTGAATTTTGCCTCATTGTTTAATAACTGCCTAAGACTATAATTCTGCCGTACCAAGGTAATTAGATTTTCTCTTGCAACATAATGAGGAGGGCTTATGGCCGTAGGGTGGGCAAATGACGACAGTGTCAGCCAACAAATTCAAAACACGATAGATGATGAAATATCACGCGTTCGGGGAAACATCTCGCAAGCTGAAAGCGCACATTACTGTGATGAGTGTGGACAGGCAATTCCAGAGGCAAGACGACTTGCAATGAAAGGTGTTCGTTTATGTATTGAATGCCAATCGTCACTCGAATTACTTTCTCAACGTCACGCATTATTCAACCGCAGAGCCAGTAAAGATAGCCAACTAAGGTAACAGGGCATATGCAGTTAAACACCAAGTAAGAATATCTATTTAATCACATGGTTTGAGATGAACTCTCAAACCATGTTTTGCACCAAGCACCCTTAGGTCTCGTGAGTATTCTGAGCTCACTTAATATCCCTGCTTAGATGAAACACTCTGGGCGTTGAACTGCAGCATCAACAGCATTAATCAGTTTTTCGATATGCTTTGTTTGGCTGATAAAAGGAGGCATCATATAAATCAGCTTGCCGAATGGACGTATCCATACCCCATGCTCAACAAACACTTCTTGAATGATCTTCATATTGACAGGTTGGTGAGTTTCTACGACTCCGATAGCGCCTAACCAACGTGTATTCTTGACCATTTCGTAGCTTTCTAGTTTTGGTAATAGTTGTGCAAAGAGTTGCTCGATGTGTTGGGTTTGTTGTTGCCAGTCACCTTGCTGGATCAGTTCTAAACTTGCAACAGCAACAGAGCAGGCTAATGGGTTCCCCATAAAGGTTGGCCCGTGCATAAAGCAGCCCGCTTCACCAGAGCACACGGTATCGGCCACATCTTGACTGGTGAGTGTTGCCGACAACGTCATATAGCCCCCTGTGAGTGCCTTGCCCACACATAGGATATCGGGCTGTATATTGGCATGCTCGCAAGCGAATAATTTTCCTGTACGGCCAAACCCAGTCGCGATTTCATCAGCAATCAATAACACACCATATTGGTCACACAATTGTCTGACACCTTGCAAAAACATGGGGTGGTACATTCTCATGCCGCCTGCACCTTGAACAATCGGTTCAAGAATCACGGCTGCTATTTTGTGATGATTTTGTTCCAGTTTTTGTTTGAAGTCAGCTAGGTCATCAGGATCCCATTCATCCCAGAAACCACATGTGGGTGATTGGGCAAAGATATGTTCAGGCAAGAAGCCTTTATACAAGCCATGCATGGCATTATTTGGGTCAGTAACGGACATGGCTGCGAAGGTATCGCCATGATAACCATGAGAGAGAGTCAGGAACTTGGGGCGGTTCTCCCCCTTAGCATGCCAATATTGTAATGCCATTTTTAGGCTGACTTCGACTGCAACAGAGCCAGAATCAGCAAGGAACACATGATTCAAATTACTCGGAGCTAGCGCGAGTAAATGCTTACAAAGATTGATCGCAGGTTCATGAGTGAGTCCACCAAACATGACGTGAGAGACGGATTCAATTTGCTGTGTTAGCGCTTGGTTTAGATGAGGGTGATTATAACCATGGATTGCAGACCACCACGATGACATGCCATCGACTAAATGTTTGCCATTTTCAAGAGTGATATAGACACCTTCAGCTGAAACGACTGGATAACAGGGTAGAGGATTGAGTGTCGATGTATAGGGGTGCCAGATATGGTGGCGATCAAAATCGAGATCCATGCTTATTGTCCGATTAATAAATATACAAATGTAAACTTATGATTGTTATGATGTGTTGACAGTTTATCGAGAGTGGTTAGACTGTCAACACATCATGTAAAATGAATAAGGAAGAGATGTGGAAGTTCGTCATAATTGGACGCACGCGGAAGTGCGAGAGTTAATGGAAAAGCCCTTTATGGATCTTTTATTCGAAGCTCAACTTGTGCATCGTCAATATCAATTGAACAATCACGTTCAAGTCAGCACATTGCTTTCGATTAAAACAGGCGCTTGTCCAGAGGACTGCAAATATTGTCCTCAAAGTGCACGTTATACCACTGACATTGAAAAAGAACGGTTAATGGAAGTCGAGCGCGTCTTAGATGCGGCGCAAAAAGCGAAAAATGCAGGTTCAACACGCTTTTGCATGGGGGCAGCTTGGAAAAATCCAAAAGAGCGCGATATGCCTTACCTAACCGACATGATTAAAGGTGTGAAACAGATGGGGCTAGAAACGTGTATGACGTTGGGCATGCTATCCCCTGAGCAAGCGAAGCATCTCGCAGAGGCTGGCTTGGACTACTACAATCACAACCTTGATACTTCTCCTGAATTCTACGGCAACATCATTACTACTCGGACTTATCAAGATCGTTTGGATACGCTGTCACACGTTCGCGATGCTGGCATGAAAATTTGTTCTGGTGGCATTATTGGCATGGGAGAAAGCATGAATGATCGAGCGGGTCTATTCGTGGAGTTAGCCAATTTGCCCACACACCCGGAAAGTGTTCCGATCAATATGTTGGTCAAAGTAAAAGGCACACCTTTAGAAAACGTGGATGATGTTGAACCCTTTGATTTCATTCGTTTGATTGCAATTGCGAGAATCATGATGCCTTCTTCCGCAGTGAGACTCTCTGCTGGGCGTGAAAATATGAACGAACAAATGCAAGCTTTGTGTTTTATGGCTGGTGCGAATTCAATTTTTTACGGTTGCAAATTATTGACCACGCCAAACCCTTCGGAAGACAAAGATTTATTGCTGTTCAAAAAATTGGGGATTAATCGTCAAGGCGTATCGCAAAAGCCAGATGAAATAGAGGAGAGTGCATTGTTAGACCGCGTGGTGGAGCGCATCGCAGCACGACCGACAAAAGACGACATGTTCTATGATGCCAGCCTTTAAGTCTAAGATTCATGCCGCTTTAGCCGAGCGTAAAAGTAAAGGGCTGGAGCGGTCAATGAATGTGGTGTTTACCGGGAATCAATCGATTATTGAATTTCAAGATAAACGCTTTATTAACTTTTCAAGTAATGACTATTTGGGGCTCGCCAACGAGCAAAGCTTAGTTCAAGCATGGCAGCAAGGACTCAGTGTCTATGGTTGTGGCAGTGGTTCTTCACCGATGGTAACCGGGTTTAGTACTGCTCACAGTAACTTAGAAGCTTCACTCACTGAGTGGTTTGGGTATGAAAGAGCAGTACTTTTCGGCTCAGGGTTTAGTGCTAATCAGGCTTTATTATTTACCTTGTTGGATAAATCAGATGTTGTGATTCAAGACCGTTTGAATCACGCATCACTCATCGAAGCTGGCATGTTATCACCAGCCAAAATGTTACGCTTTAGGCACAACGATGTTAGCCATCTCAAAAAACTTATGGCGGAAGAAAGTAATCAACTTATCGTCACCGAGGGCGTATTTAGTATGGATGGTGATCAAGCACCATTGGAGAAGATGACTCAAGCAGTAAGTGAAAAGCAGGCTTGGCTGGCTGTTGATGATGCTCATGGTGTGGGTGTATTGGGCAAAACGGGGGCAGGGTCGTGTGAAGACTTGGGCTTGAAACCAGAGGTCCTCGTCGTTACTTTTGGCAAAGCATTTGGCTTGGCTGGGGCTGCCATATTGTGTGACCAATCAACAGGTGATTTTTTGACCCAGTTTGCTCGTCACCATGTCTATTCTACGGCCATTCCTCCCGCTCAAGCCTACGCATTAACTCATGCGGTTTCCTTCATCCAGAACCAAAATTGGCGAAGAGAAAAATTGCTTGAATTAAGTCACTACTATCGAGATTCACTGCAAGGAACCCCTGGATATGTGGCAACCAATACGCCAATAAAGCCCTTTATTATTGGTTGCAGTGAGCGAGCACTCGCTGTGGCAGCAGAATGTCGTAAAAATGGGGTTTGGGTGACGGCTATTCGACCTCCGACAGTACCACAAGGTATGGCACGCTTACGTATTACGTTGACAGCCAATCATACTAAAGAGCAAATCAAAGCCTTATCAATCGTTTTGCAGCAAGCACTGGGAGCACAGTAATGGGACTCTCTAAACCACACTTTAATCAACCCCAAAACGTTGAGCAGTCAAGTAACTGTGATCGGTTAAATAACTATGATCGGTTAAATAACTGTAATCGTTTAAGTAACTGTAATTCGTCAAACACCTGCAATCCCTTAAACAACGATAATCCGTCAAATCAATATAGTCAGGAGAACAATTATCACAACGATTTGAAATTAGATTCTGGTAGTCCGATAGAATACAACAAGCAGGCGATAGCTCATGCTTTTGGTAAAGCCGCGCATTCTTATGATAAGCACGCGTCTTTTCAGCGTGATGTAGGACACAGACTACTTGATAAACTTCCTTTGGATTTAACGGGCAAACAAGTTTTAGACTTAGGTGGAGGCACGGGGTACTTCTCACAATTGTTACTTGCTCGTGGTGCTGAGGTGGTTTGTGTTGATATAGCACAGCCCATGTTAGAAAAAGCGAGGCAACGTTGTGGTGAAGCGGGCATTGATTACGTGTTAGCCGATGCCGAAGATTTACCCTTCTCTGCGGGCCGTTTTGACTATGTTTTTTCTAGCCTTGCTTTACAGTGGTGTACGGATATTACTAGACCGATACAAGAGATAAATAGAATACTAAAAACAACGGGTAAAGGTGTATTTTCTGTATTGCTGGATGGTTCGTTGCATGAGTTACGACAATCGTGGGCAAAAGTTGATTCCCATCAACATGTAAACCAATTTATGACTTCAAACCAATTAAACTTTGCTCTCGCTCAAACGGAGGGTGCGAAGTACCATTTAGACTTGCAGGCTATCACCGTTTGGTACGATTCTGCTTTTGCAGTGATGCGCGATCTTAAAGGCATTGGGGCGAATGTTGTCAGAGGTCGCTCTCATGGGCTAACCAGTTATCACTCTTTGCTTCAAGTAGAAAGTACGTATCAAACATTTAAAAATGAACAAGGCTTATTACCTGCAACATATCAAGTGGGTTTTGGAACGATAAATTTATGATTGATGCATTTTTTATTACTGGGACTGACACTGATGTAGGCAAAACCGTCGCCTCAAGAGCGATGTTGCAAGCACTAGCAAAATATGAGTTCAAAACGGTGGGCTATAAGCCTATTGCTGCTGGTTGCGATTTGACTTCGGAGGGGTGGCGAAATTCCGATGCGATTTACCTGCAAAATGAAGCGACCATAGAGACCCCCTATGAGCAGGTTAACCCATATGCTTTAGAGCTACCAGCATCGCCACATATTGCTGCACATGACGCGGGAATAGATATCGATTTTCAGGTGCTGAGCGATAACTTAGCAACGCATAAATCTGAGGCAGATGTCGTACTTATTGAAGGGGCCGGTGGCTGGCGTGTCCCAGTATCAGATAATGACAGTTTATCAACTTGGGTGAAGCAGGAAGGGTTACCGGTTGTACTCGTGGTGGGTATAAAGCTTGGCTGTCTCAATCACGCTCTGTTAACTGCAGAAATCATCAAATCAGATGGGTTAAATTTAGTGGGGTGGATAGCGAATCGAGTTAACCCAGGTACAGAACATTACTCTGAGATCATCGATCTGTTGGAGCAGCGTTTAGGTGCTCCTAAGCTGGGTGAAATACCTTATATTCCAGCGACAAAACATAATGAACTAGGTAAGTATATTAATCTTGATGTTTTTTTGAATATTTAGTGCAAATAAAAGAGGCTGCCTTTCGCAGCCCTTTTGTGAACGGATCATTAAACGTCTTGATTAAGCCCCATGATCGCTTGCTGTGTTTCAGTAATACGTTGTGTCATTTGTGCATCTGTTGAGATACCCAGTTGTTTTTTTGCTTCATCCTCTGAAATGCCTAGGTGACAACGTAGTAAATCAATAGCCATTTGATAGTCGTTAGTTTCTACCATGATGTTTCCCTCAATCCATGGAAATTATGAACTGCCTTTTATTCGTCGGCATGTTCCATATTGTTCATATAATCAGAATCTAGCAGATTCACACCATGACACAATAAGACCAAAGTCTATAGCGTATGATAAATATCAATACCCAAGTGACCTCAGATGCTTGATGCAGAAGCGATGTAGTAGGGTATAATTGTTCTGTTTGGAAAACAAATGTTGCAATTTATTGCTCCGCCTTGTTTTTATTGCCGAATGGCTATATCTATACCCAAGTGATTTCAATATGCACAGGGCTGAGCAGCATTGAATTTAGAATCTCTATTTGCTGAGGTTATTCTGGGTCCAAACTGGGGATATCAGCAGTATATTTGCTGTTTTTAGTCGACAACTTGACGTCACTTGGGTATATACCCAAGTAACCTCAAGATACTGTGTTCAGCGAGATGACCTTAACTCTCAGGAGCGGCAACGATTCGAAGATATAGTCGTTCTACATTGAGAATCGTTAACAAAGTCTGAGAGTTAAGGTCGCTCGCCCTTTGGGAGCGTGTCACTGAGCCGACTTCTTGCGTCAGACAACTTGGAAATAGAATACTATTCCGCTTCGTTGTCTTCCTTGAATTCGACTCAGTGACCTCGCTCTGAATCAAGCATCTTGAAGTCACTTGGGTATAAGCCTGATAACATAGGTTGAAATAGGAACGCCTTTTTCCTAACCTGTTTAGGCACAAATATTAAAGAAAGCGTTTAAAATCAATTTACTTGATAAAAATAAGCTTCCTCGGAGAAAAGTAATGAAGCGAATTATGTTATTCCTAGCAACCAACTTAGCTGTTGTACTCGTACTGAGTGTTGTTTTGAATATTGTTTATGCTGTAACAGGAATGAAACCGGGTAGCCTTTCTGGCTTGTTAGTCATGGCGGCAGTCTTTGGTTTTGGTGGTGCATTAATTTCATTAATGATGTCAAAGGGGATGGCACTCCGCTCTGTAGGCGGAATGGTGATAGAAACCCCACGTAATGAAACAGAGCACTGGTTGCTCGAAACTGTGTCGCGTCAAGCACAGCAAGCGGGTATTGGTATGCCAACGGTTGCTATCTATGATGCTGCTGATATCAATGCATTTGCGACAGGTGCAAAACGAGATGATTCACTTGTCGCGGTCTCGACAGGTTTATTAAACAACATGACGCGTGATGAAGCTGAAGCGGTACTAGCGCATGAAGTCAGTCATATCTCTAACGGTGACATGGTAACAATGACGTTGATGCAAGGTGTAGTGAATACATTTGTCATTTTCTTATCCCGTTTTATTGCTAATATTGTCTCATCCAATGACGATGAAGAAGGCCAAGGTTCCAACATGATGGTTTATTTTGGCGTCTCCATGGTGTTGGAACTCGTATTCGGCTTCTTAGCCAGTTTCATTACTATGTGGTACAGCCGTCATCGAGAGTTCTATGCTGATGCTGGGGCTGCTAAGTTAGTTGGCAAAGAGAAAATGATTGCGGCTCTGGAGCGTTTGAAAATGAGCCATGAATCTCAGCTCGATGGAACGATGATGGCGTTTGGTATCAACGGTAAGCAAACAATGACTGAGCTGTTAATGAGTCACCCACCTCTTGATAAACGAATTGCAGCATTGCGTAATCAGGAATACTGATTTTTGTCGGTCGGATCAGGTCGAGTGACGAGCTCCTAGTAATTTTCTGAAAAGGCTTGGTTTTTTACCAAGCCTTTTTTGTGTCTGTTGATCGTTTCATTATTAACTTGCGTATCACTTTGGAAATAAAAATGACTTTGTACAACTTATCCAATTAGTCTATCTTATACATATGATAATTTTGTACAACTGTGGTGTGATACAGGAGCGGTAGAATGGACATTCATTCAGTTGGCAATGTTTATGAAAAACTCAATAAATCAAATTTATACACACTGGAAGAGCTTTACCATCCGAATGTGACTTTCGAAGATGCAGCTCACCGCTTGGAAGGCTGGAATGCTCTGAAAAGTTATTTCGATAACCTCTATACCAATGTGACTCGTTGTGATTTTGAGATCCATGAACACCAGCAGATGGGGAATGTCGGTTTCTTAATCTGGACAATGAGATTGCAGCATCCCAAGCTTAAAAAAGGCGCGACTATCGAAGTCAAAGGAGTCTCTCATCTTAGGTTTCAAGATGAGAGAGTCATTTATCACCGAGATTATTTTGACCTTGGTGAGATGCTCTACGAAAACTTGCCTTTGTTAGGCTCTGTGGTTAAAGCAGTGAAGAAGAGACTAGGTCAATGAGTAAAAAATCGATTCTCATTACTGGAGCAACTTCTGGCATCGGCAAACAGTTGGCACTAGATTATGCGCAGCAAGGCTGGAATGTTATTGCATGCGGTCGAAATTCATCGGTGCTCTCAGAGTTAAAAAACGCCTCTCAAAATATTTTCACTTTACGATTTGATGTTACGCATTATGAAGACACGGTCAGCACGCTCTCTTCACTACCGTTTGTTCCTGAGGTTTGGGTTTTTAATGCGGGCGATTGTGAGTATATGGACGATGGTGTCGTTGACGCGAAACTTATGGCACGAGTGATGAATGTGAATGTCTTGGGCGTTGTGAATTGTATTGAAGCTTGTCAATCGTACTTCGTTAAAGGGCACAAAATCGTCATCGTTGGTTCTATTGCCTCAGAAATGCCTTTACCTAGGGCAGAAGCTTATGGCGCCTCAAAAGCCGCAATCAGTTATTTTGCGAGAAGCTTAGCCACTGATTTAAAAGTGAAAGGTATTAAAGTTGTTACTGTTTTTCCTGGCTTCGTTGAGACCCGTTTGACGAACAAAAACACTTTTGACATGCCCATGATTGTCACGGCGGTGCAGGCTTCAAAGGCAATCCGACAGCAACTTAATGCAAACAAAAGCGACATCTACTTTCCTGCTAGGTTCACTAGCATCTTGCGCTTTATTTCCCTCCTTCCATACAGTTGGCAAGTTTGGTTTGCTTCAAAGTTGGTTTCACAAAAGGAAAATAAATGAGTATTAACGGAAGAAAGAAAATTGCCATTATAGGTACGGGTATTTCAGGCCTGACCTGTGGGTACTACTTACACAAACATCACGACATTACAGTGTTTGAAGCAAATGATTACATTGGTGGCCATACCGCGACGGTAGACGTTGATGTGAATGGTAAATCATACGCTATCGACACTGGCTTTATTGTATACAACAACCGGACTTACCCAAACTTCATAAAAATGATGAATGATATTGGCGTGGAGGGCATTCCGACTCAAATGAGCTTTAGTGTCAGAAACGATGGCAACGGGTTAGAATACAACGGCCATACGCTGTCTACTCTTTTTGCACAAAAGCGAAATTGGGTTAATCCACGATTCTATCGGTTTATCTTTGAAATATTGCGTTTCAACAAGTTGGCCAAATCCTTTGCTCATGAACATAGCTCAGATTATCAGACATTGGGTGAGTTTTTAGATGAGCATGACTTTAGTCCTTTTTTCTCTGATAACTATATATTGCCGATGGGCGCGGCTATATGGTCTTCGACTCTTGCTGACATGCGTGCGTTCCCGTTGATGTTTTTCTTACGATTTTTTCTAAATCATGGACTGCTTGATATTACAGACCGTCCACAATGGTATGTGATTAAAGGGGGTTCACGGGCCTACATACCCCCTTTAACGCAAGGCTTTGCCGATAAAATACTGCTCAAAAGCCCTGTAGAAAAGGTTACCAGAACTCATGAAGGTGTTGCGATTACTGTACATGGCAGGGTGCAGTGGTTTGATGATGTTATCTTTGCTTGTCACAGTGATCAAGCTCTCAAACTGTTAGACGATATCAGCTTGCTTGAACAGGACATTTTAGGAGGTATGAAATATCAAGCTAATGAGGTTGTGCTTCACACTGATACTGCCTTATTACCACGTCGTAACGCGGCATGGGCTTCATGGAACTATTTATTGGATGGCAGCAAAGCAGAGCAAAAACGCCTTCCTTCGTTGACATACAACATGAACATTCTTCAGCACATTGATTCCGAGCAGACTTTCAATGTGTCACTCAACAGCACAGATAAAATTGATCCAAATAAAATCCTTCGAGCTTTTACTTATCATCATCCTGTTTTCACCATGGAATCAATAGCGGCGCAGAAAAGAAAAGAGGAAATTCAAGGTCAATGCCACACCTGGTTTTGTGGGGCTTACTGGTATAACGGATTTCACGAAGATGGTGTTCGCAGCGCTTTAGACGTCGTTAAAAGTATTGAGCAAAAATATCAACATTGTTCAACCAATGTGTTAGAGAAAGGTGCGGCTTAATATGGCGCGCCAAATGAACAGTCGTTTATTTATAGGTAATGTTCGTCACCGAAGGTTTACTCCAGTAGAGCATTCACTTAATTACTCACTTTTTATGCCTGCGATTGATCTGGATGAGCTAGAAGTTTTGGAGAAGAAGGTATGGGGTTTTGGCTCTCGCTGGTGGCATTGGGCGCGTTTTAAACGCAATGACTATATTGGCGAAGGTTGTCTCAAGCGTTCGGTACAAGACAAAGTGGCGCAACTGACTGGGGAGCGCGTTACGGGCAAAGTCATTGCTGTTTGCCACTTACGTTATCTTGGCCTCTATTTTAGCCCCGTGAACTTTTATTATGTGTATGACTCTTGCGAAGAGTGGAGATATTTACTTGCGGAAGTGAGTAATACACCTTGGAATGAACGTCACTATTATGCAATTTCCGCCAACGAGCATGATGAAAAATGTGGTTGGAAACAGGACAAAGCTTTTCATGTTTCGCCGTTCAACCCAATTGAGCAACGCTATCACTGGAGAATTAAACCATTGACTGACAGGTTAAGTATTCACCTTGAATGTCACAAAGGAGTGAAGCATTTCGATGCCACAATGACAATGAAAGCAAAGCCGTTTTCGAGCCAATCACTGTTGCGCTGTTTAGTTTTAACTCCTATTCAAACGGTAAAAGTGATGGTGGGTATCTATTGGCATGCATTAAAGCTTTGGGTAAAAGGGGCACCGTTTTACTCGCATCCTAAATATCTTAAGAACGGAGAAAAACCGCCCAAATAGCACATGTTTTAATAACTTGATGAATGGTTCAAGTTAATAACTCGTTAAGTCTGACTTTTAAGCTTATCAGACATTTGCTCTCATTTTTTCAACGATTCATTAAGCTTTAGAAGAATAAAGAATAATACAAGGAGAAGTCTGAATGTTAAATACCTCCTCAATGGTTATGCCAACAGAGCTAACAGCAACGCAAAAAGCCGCGCGAACATTGCTTTTTCGCTGCTTGGATAAAATGGAAATAGGTTGCCTGACGATTATAGAGAGCTTTAAAACAGGCACGACAGAGCGGAGTGAACGATTCGCAACCCAGATGCTTGAACACAATGGTGTCCTTGCTGCAGCGACAATTGAGGTCAAGCACCCTGGATTTTACTCGCGGATTTTACAAGGTGGCAGTATTGCAGCAGGTGAAGCTTATATGGATAGCTGGTGGGATAGCCCGGACCTGACAGCATTGATGAAATTATTCGCACTCAATATTCGGGCTCTGGATCAACTTGAGCAGCAGGGCAGTTGGCTAACAAAAATGTTCTATCAGTTGAGTCATTGGATGAAACGAAACTCTCAACAAAATGCTCGTAAGAACATTCATGCCCATTATGATCTAGGCAATGCGCTTTATGAGACGTTTCTTGATGAAAGAATGCTCTACTCCTCGGCTTTATACCTTCAAGACAGTGATAGCTTAGAACAGGCTCAAATCAATAAAATGGAGCGGCTATGTCAACAATTGGCACTGAAATCATCGGATCACGTGATGGAAATCGGTACCGGTTGGGGGGCGATGGCGGTCTATATGGCAGAGAAATATGGTTGCCAGGTAACCACTACGACGATTTCTGAAGAACAATACCTTTATACCGAAGAACTGATCAAACAAAGAGGTTTAATGGATCAGATTACGTTGCTTAAAGAAGATTATCGAGACTTAAGCGGGCAGTATGACAAATTGGTTTCAATTGAAATGATAGAGGCAGTAGGCAAGCAGTATCTACCATCTTATATTCAGGTATGCCAATCTTTACTCAAGCCAGGTGGTGTGATGGCATTACAGGCGATAACTATTGCTGATCAGCGTTATCATTATTACAGTAATAGTGTTGATTTTATTCAAAAATATATTTTCCCAGGTGGTTTCCTACCTTCTATTACCGCATTAACTCAGGCGACGACCAAGTACAGTGACTTTGTGGTTAGAGACCTGTTTGATATTGGGTTGGATTATGCCAAGACACTTAATGAGTGGCATCAGCGTTTTAATCAGGCACAAAGTAAAGTCTCGGCTCTCGGTTATGATGATCGCTTTGTACGTATGTGGCGTTATTACTTAAGTTACTGTGAAGGAGGCTTTTTAGCTCGAACAATCAGTGCTGTACACCTGACTCTTCAACGGCCTTAAATACAAATGCTTTTATTTTTTAAGTCGCTTTGGTTTCAACTTTGTTGGTTTGTTGCGGTGTTAGGGACGGAAGGTTGGCAGTGGCTAACCTTAACGCTTGCTTTATTGACGCTGAGTTACTGCGCTATTAGAAGCCCTCACTCATTGAAAATGATCAGCAAAATTACTGTCATAGGTTGGTTGCTAGACACTTTAAACCAGCAAGTGTCTATTTTTGTCTTCCCGAGTCAAACATTACCTCTCTGGTTATTATGTTTGTGGTTTTTGTTCGCTTGGTATGCCTGTCAATTTCAAGTGGTTTTACTCAAATACAGAGCCAGTTTGGTCTGTCTAGTCGGTGCTTTAGGAGGAGGCGTCAGTTATTTTGCTGGTTCAAGTCTCGGTGCGGTTTCGTTTGGGTTCAGTGTATTTATGTCAATAACGATTATACTCATTGAATGGTTTTTATTGATGCTTTTAATATTAAAGGTGTGTCGAGATGAATATGAATCGTAGACGTCGGATTAAAAAAATCCTCAACATTGCCATGTGTGGTGTAGCTTCTGTTATATCGATGGCTTCATGTTTCTCATATTCTCAAAGTGTTTCAGCAGATAGTCACAAGCATGAGCGACATTGGCAGCAATGGAAGACGGTTGGAGAGGCTCAATTAAGCTGGCTGTTGTTTGATATTTACATCTCTCGACTCATGTCGCCGACAGGTAAATATCATGTCTCTACTGATATTTCTCCTCATCCTTTTGCTCTAGAGATGTTATATCAAAGAGACATTACACAAGAGCAATTACTCGAAGCTACGGACGAACAGTGGGAAAAGTTAGGGTTTAGCCAAGGAAAAAGAAGCCGTTGGGGAGAAAAGCTTCAGAGCATGTTCCCGAATATAAAAGAAGGAGATGCTCTAGTGTATTTGACCAACGGCACAACAGGCCAGTTATTACATAGAGAAGTAGGGACAGGGCCTTTCAAACCCGTTGGAACGGTGAGTGATGAACAGCTTAATGATGCTTTTTTATCGATTTGGCTATCGCCGAATACTGAGTATCCGAAGCTTCGTAAACAGTTAATAGGTAGGGAGAAATAGTGATAAAACTAAGACGATTTGCTCATTATTTGGTTTTGCTTTCATCCATTTTTCTTCTTGCATGCTCTGCTGAGCTTGATGATTATCATCAAAGTACCCCGAAATTTGATCTATTCGGTTATTTTAATGGTCATGTAAAAGCTTGGGGAATGGTACAAGACTTTACCGATAAACAAACTCGTCGCTTCGACGTAGATATCGTTGGACATGTTGAAGGTAATCAACTGAGATTAGTTGAGGATTTTCAGTTTCATGACGGAGAAAAAAGTCAAAGAGTTTGGGTTATTAATCGGTTGAAAAATGGTCGCTACAAGGGGGAGGCCGACGATATTGTGGGCGTTGCAGTTGGTGAGGAAGTCGGTAATGCACTGCGATGGCAATATGATTTTACGTTGCAACTGGATGATTCGGAAGTAACGGTGTCATTGGATGATTGGCTATATCGACAAGACGACAATCATGTGTTTAATCTGACTAAAATTAAGAAATTCGGATTAGAGGTTGGCAGCATTACGTTGTTTTTTCAAAAGCAAGCCGAAGAATGATGATATCTTCCCATTCATAACTGAACGAATCTTAATCCAGAACTGAATACAGCATCTTATGGTTACTTAGAACATCATGAGCTTAGTAGATTATCATGAGGTTTGTATAGGTACAAAAAAGGGTTGGTGACTTCTCACCAACCCGATAACGCTTTATATGATCCGGCTTAGAGTTTATCCGTTAGCTCAATTGCTTGACCGATGTAGTTGGCTGGCGTCATCTCTTTCAGGCGTGCTTTTTCGTGTTCAGGAAGCTCAAGGCCGTCGATGAAGTTACGCATTGCTTCGCCGTCTACACGCTTACCGCGAGTGAGTTCTTTTAGCTTCTCGTATGGCTTTTCGATGCCGTAACGACGCATGACAGTCTGTACTGGTTCTGCCAGTACTTCCCAGTTCTTATCAAGTTCAGCGAGAAGAGCCTCACGGTTGACTTCTAGCTTGCTGATGCCTTTAAGCGTAGAAGTGTAAGCGATGATTGCATAGCCAACACCAACGCCAAGGTTACGCAGAACTGTTGAGTCAGTTAGGTCACGTTGCCAGCGAGAAACAGGCAGTTTTTGAGCTAAGTGACCAAACACAGCGTTTGCAAGACCTAGGTTACCTTCTGAATTTTCAAAGTCGATTGGGTTAACTTTGTGAGGCATAGTTGAAGAGCCGATCTCACCAGCAATGGTTTTTTGCTTGAAGTGGCCTAATGCAATGTAACCCCAAACGTCACGGTCGAAGTCAATCAGGATAGTGTTGAAACGAGCGATAGCGTCGAACAGTTCAGCGATGTAATCGTGTGGTTCGATCTGAGTTGTGTATGGGTTCCAAGTAACGCCTAGAGACTCAGTGATGAACTCTTCAGAGAACTTGTGCCAATCTAGCTCTGGGTAAGCAGAAAGGTGTGCGTTGTAGTTACCGACTGCACCGTTGATTTTCGCTAGGATCTCAACGTTTTCGATTTGCTTGAATTGACGCTCCATACGGTACGCCACGTTTGCCATTTCTTTACCCATAGTAGATGGAGAAGCAGGCTGGCCGTGTGTACGAGATAGAAGAGGAATATCGCGGTATTCCACTGCGAGTGCTTTGATCGCGTCAATTAGGTTACGCATTTCTGGAAGAATCACATTCTCACGCGCTTCTTTAAGCATTAGGGCGTGTGATGTGTTATTGATGTCTTCAGAAGTACATGCAAAGTGGAAGAACTCGTTTACTGCGTGCAGTTCAGGAACGTCAGCAACTTTCTCTTTTAGGAAGTATTCAACCGCTTTGACGTCATGGTTGGTTGTGCGCTCGATTTCTTTAATGCGGCGAGCGTCTTCTTCTGAAAAGTTGGCAGCCAAGTTGTCTAGGAATTGGTTTGCCTCTGCACTAAATGCAGGCACTTCTGGAATTTCAGCAGTAGTAGCAAGTTTTTGAAGCCAGCGGATTTCAACGATAGTTCGATATTTTAGTAGACCGTATTCACTGAAAATTTCGCGTAACGCAATAGTCTTGCTTCCGTAACGGCCGTCTACTGGGGAAACAGCAGTTAATGCAGACAGTTCCATGATGTTCTCCTGAATTGGGTTTTTAAATTTCGTGAGCTTTATACCAATAACCGTGGCAATTGTCACGAACATTGCGCAAACGTTTGCGCTGAGCTGATGATTAGTCGAAATTAAAGCTCGCTTTTTATTGCGAGCATTAACATCATAAGCGAGCGAGCAGTATTTGTGCCTGCTCAACCATCTTTTTACGGCCAAAGATTAAGTGGCGACGTTTACCACCAACTTGGCGCCAAAGAACGGCGCTACGAATGCCCGAGAGCAACAAAGCACGAACTTTTTGTTGGCAGCTCGTTTGTTGCAAGACAGTAGGCGTGCCAGTGACTTGGATTCGAGGTCCAATAGGGCTTACGACATCTAAGTAGATACTGGCAAGATTGCTCAGCATTTGATCATCGAGAAGCTCATAATGTTCAGACTGTCGCTGCACCATTTGAATGCGGTCTCCTAGTTGAGACATGGCATCATTTCTGCTTGTAAGCTTTCTTTCTAAGGCCATAATACTGATCAGATAACGAGTGACTTCGCTACCTGCCGGTGTACTATCAATGCCTTTCACCAAGTATTCTAGGCCTAACTTAAGATCGGCTTCGCGACCGAAAACGCCTAACGTATTTGCTGGTGAAGTATTTAGAATCGCTTGTATTGAGGTAGCAAAGGCATCTTGATCACAGTGACCATTTCTTGCAACTTGTTGAACTAAAGCCACCGCTTGGCAGATACCTGCAAAAGCGATAGTACGATCGTAAAGTGTATTTGCCACGTAACGCTCCTAGGCTTGAGAATATTTAATACGCTGCTCGATAATACCACCACCTAGACACACTTGACCTTGATAAAATACAGCAGATTGGCCCGGTGTGACTGCAATTTGTGGTTCATCAAAGATGACTTTAATGTTTTCGTCATCAACTGGAATCACGGTACAAGGAATATCTTCCTGACGGTAGCGTGTTTTGACTGTACACTTCATCGGTTCAGTGATCGGTTGGCGATCAACCCAATGTAATTGCGAGGCGAACAAGCCTTCTGATTTCAGCATTGGGTGGTCTTTGCCTTGTACAGCAATAAGTACATTGCGCTTTAAGTCTTTCTCACCAACAAACCATGGTTCTTCATTACCACCGCCACCTTTTCGGCCACCAATGTGTAAGCCTTTACGTTGACCTAGTGTGTGGTACATCAAGCCCTGATGCTGGCCAATCACTTCACCATCTGGAGTTTCGATATGGCCAGGTTGTGCTGGTAAATAGCGGCCAAGGAATTCTGTAAACTTGCGCTCGCCAATAAAACAAATACCAGTAGAGTCTTTTTTCTTCGCCGTGATCAACCCTTGTTCTTCTGCAATACGGCGAACTTCTGGTTTTTCTAAATCACCAACAGGGAATAAGCTACGAGCGATTTGATCGTGACTCAGTGTGTAGAGGAAGTAGCTTTGATCCTTGTTACTGTCTAAACCACGTAGCATCTGGGCTTGCTCAGTGCTTGAGTTTGTATTTTCTGGGAAAGTGCGACGTACATAGTGACCCATTGCAATATAGTCCGCGTCAAGCACTTCATCAGCAAATTCTAAGAAAGCTTTAAACTTGATTTCTTTGTTACAAAGAATATCAGGGTTAGGTGTACGACCTGCTTTGTATTCTTCTAGGAAGTACTCGAAGACGTTGTCCCAATATTCAGCAGCAAAATTGATGGTGTGTAGATGAATGCCCAGTTTGTCACATACTGCTTGAGCATCAGCAAGATCTTCTGCTGCTGTACAATATTCTTCATTGTCATCTTCTTCCCAGTTCTTCATGAACAGGCCTTCAACTTGGTAACCCTGTTGTTGTAGAAGATACGCGGAAACAGAGGAATCAACGCCGCCGGACATGCCGACAATGACTTTCTTTTGGCTGTTATCAGACATTACTAAACACCACTTTGATAAACGGGATGAAGATTCTAGCAGAGTCTGCATCCCGGTGACAGATCCGAGATTAAAATCAGTGTCTAGTAAACAACGACTGATTTATCATAATTAATTGCTTTGAGTATGTATCGTAAAGCACGACGATTTATAGAAGCAGTATAATTTATAGAAACAATATGGTTTACTGAAACGATATAGCTCATAGAACCGACAAGCTTTACAAAAACGATATGTGTGCCTGAGAGCTACGATCGTTTTGATGAACATGGCATCTTGAGATGACTTGACTATATATATGGTATGATTGTTAAAAAACAAGTGGAACTCAGCAAAATGACTCAAGAAAACCAATTTCTTCAAGAAAGTGAACTCCTTGAAATAATAGAAAATCAACTTGAAGATGGTAACCCTATTAAAGTGAAAGAAACGTTAATGCGTTTAATGATGACGGGCACATCACGCGAAGATGCCGTGGCCATGATGGCGTGTGCAATGTCTATTGAAGTGTTTGATATAATGAAAAATGCGGGGCAATTTGATCTAAAACGTTATACGGTTCACCTCAATCAATTGCCTGACTTAAGTTTTATGGAAGGTGAATAAAATTATATAAATAAAATAACACCTCGCAAACGTTTGCTATAATGGTCGTTATTGCTGCTATTATGCAAGCGTTATAGAATCGGCCTTTATTTTTTCCCTTACTCAGACAAACAATATGAAATTTCCTGGACAACGCAAATCAAAGCATTATTTTCCTGTTCATGCGCGTGACCCGCTCGTAACACAAGCACAAGAAAGCAAGAAAATGACACGTACTCATGTCATCGGTATTGATCAAACCTTGGTTGATATTGAAGCGAAGGTAACAACGGATATCATTGAAAAGTATGGTTTGAGTAAAGGTCATTCGCTTGTTATTGATGACATAAAAGCAGAAGCGTTATATCAGCAATTGAAAGACGAGAACCTGATTACTAATGAATATGCAGGCGGTACCATTGGTAATACCTTACACAATTACTCGGTGCTTGCTGATGATCGTTCAACCTTGCTTGGAGTAATGAGCCAAGATATCAAGATCGGTAGCTATGGGTACCGTTATTTATGTAATACATCCAGTCGAATGGACTTGAATCACTTACAAGGTGTCGATGGTGCAATCGGTCGATGCTTTGCTTTGATTACAGAAGATGGTGAACGGACTTTTGCAATCAGTGAAGGTCAAATGAACCAACTTGTTGCAGACAATATTCCTGAGCATATTTTTGCTAATGCATCAGCCCTAGTATTAACCGCTTACTTAGTTCGTTGTAAAGCAGGTGATCCAATGCCTGAAGCGACTATGAGGGCGATTAGCTACGCCAAAAAATATGATGTGCCTGTTGTATTAACGTTGGGCACTAAGTTTGTTATTCAGGATGATCCTGAGTTTTGGCAAGACTTTATTAGAGAACATGTTTCTGTTGTTGCCATGAATGAAGATGAAGCGGAAGCATTGACGGGTGAATCTGATCCACTTGCAGCGTCTGATAAAGCGCTTGATTGGACAGACTTAGTTTTATGTACCGCAGGTCCAGTGGGGCTATTTATGGCCGGGTATACTGAAGATAGCACAAAACGTGAGACGTCGTTGCCACTGTTGCCAGGCTCTATCGCGGAGTTTAACCGTTACGAATTCAGTCGCCCAGCCAAACAAGAGTCATGCGCGAGTGCAATAAAAGTTTATTCGCATATCGCACCATACATGGGGGGGCCTGAAAAAATAAAAAATACTAACGGGGCGGGTGATGCGGCTCTTTCTGCTGTTCTTCATGATATGGCGGCAAATAAATATCATAAAGAAAATGTTCCGAACTCGAGTAAACATACTAACGAATATTTGACATATTCTTCTTTCTCGCAAGTTTGTAAATATGCAAACCGTGCAAGTTATGAAGTACTTGTTCAGCATTCACCTCGTCTTTCTCGCGGGTTGCCTGAGAGAGAAGATAGCCTTGAGGAAGCATATTGGGAACGTTAATTATATGTTTTAATTAATGAAAACAGTTAAATAAAATGACGCGATTAATGCGTCATTTTTATTTCTATAAAGATATAATAAAAAAGGACCAATGTGAGGTCCTTTTATAAATAAACAGTTTATATTCGATTAGATTAAGAAATCTTCTAGAGCTTTACCCGCATCAAGTTGTTCTTGAATAGCTGAAGGAGTACGACCTTGACCTGTCCAAGTTTTTTCTTCGCCAGTTGTATCTACATATTTGTATTTTGCTGGGCGAGGAGCACGCTTTGACTTCGCTTTAGTTTTCGTTTCACCAGCCAGTGCACTAATAAGAGCAGCAACATCGATACCGTCTTGAGCAATTTGCTCTGCAATAGCAGCTAGTTTAGCTTCTTGAGCTGCTAGTGCTTCTTGTTCTGCTTGCTCAGTTTCTTGACGCTCTTGAACAACGATTGTTAATTTATCTAGTGCTTCTTCTAATTGTTCTAGTGTCAATTCACGAGAGAATGCACGAAGACTACGGATATTTAGAAGAGTTTTAGTCAGTTCAGACATAACGATTCCTATTTATAGATTTAAGGGGTTCACACCTTTGACCTTATCGAAATGATATAGTCGGTGTAAATCCGGATTTCAAAGATTAAGTTCTTATATTTAACTTTATCTTTCTCATATGTGCAAATACTAATTTAAGATTTTTTTTAAATTTATCGCATTTTTATGCTTTGAGCCAATATTATTTAGGTTATTTGTCGTTATTAAACATTCTAGATAACTATCTTATTCACAAATCTTGCTTCGTTTAGTGTCATCTATTACCAAGAATGAACTTAAGTCATATTTTTTTACAATAATGGTAGTGTTGGATTTCATAACTCAGTTGTTATTTTTTGGTATGCAATAAATACTTTGTTACATCTTAGAAAGTAGTAGTGATGTTTCATAATTGACAATAAGAAATATCCAAAAATATTCAAACCTAAATTCTGATCACATTTGTTTGGTGAATGATTTAATTGTTATTCATTTAATTTGGCGTAATGTGTTGCAATGCAAGGTTTGTTGAGTACAATGAGCAGTACCTGATGCAAAAGTGCAAAATAATTGTTGAAAGATTGTATGCTTTCAAGTTAATTGTTCGCTTTTGCCGTAGAGGTGCAGTCTCGAAGAGTCGCTATTATTGGGGTGATGCCAATGAATAATAGTAAAAGGCGAGGCTGCCGAAGTAGGTGACTCATCAAAATCACTTGCTGGGGTTGTCTCCGAAAGGAACAACACTGCCATAGTATATAAACATTAAACTATGGAGCGCTACTGTAGGGTTGGGTTGAAGTGTTCGCTTCCCTGTCGCTAAGTTCAACATAAATGTGTTTTGTGAAACCACATTTTGTCTGCAGTAGATCTCTAGCCAAACTTTGGTTTTTGAAGATCATGAATTTATTAGATTTTGCACATTCTCCACTCTCATTGTTACCGCCAATCGTTGCGTTGACCTTAGCTATTTTTACTCGCCGCGTCTTGGTTTCTCTTGGCGTAGGTATTGTACTCGGCGCCTTCTTACTAAATAACGGGTCTATTGATGACTCCTTTAGGTATGTTCGTGCTCAAGTTTCCTCTGTTTTCATTGAAGACGGTGGTATTAATACTTGGAACATGAGTATCGTTGGTTTCCTTATTATTCTTGGAATGACAACGGCATTGCTTACTCTCTCTGGAGGCACTCGAGCTTTTGCTGAGTGGGCCCAAGCTCGAGTCAAAAGTAAGCGTGGGGCTAAACTCTTGGCCGCTTTCCTTGGTGTATTTATTTTTGTTGATGATTATTTCAATAGTCTTGCTGTTGGTGCGATTTCACGCCCTGTTACTGATCGCTTTTATGTATCTCGTTCCAAGCTTGCTTATATCCTCGATTCTACAGCAGCACCAATGTGTGTCATCATGCCTGCTTCAAGTTGGGGGGCGTACATCATCACTATCATCGGTGGCATCTTAGTTTCACATGGTGTGACTGAGTACTCTGCACTCGGTGCTTATGTTCGTCTTATTCCTATGAACTTTTACGCTGTGTTCGCGTTACTTATGGTATTTGCTGTGATTTGGTTTGGCTTAGATGTCGGGCAGATGCGCAGTAAAGAAATCGAGGCTTCTCAAGGTCGTGGCTTTGAAAGCGACGATGCGACAGACATGAAAGAAGCTCATCAACTCGATGAAGAGCTTGATATCCGCGAAAGTGAAAAAGGCAAAATATCAGATCTTGTGATGCCGATTGTTGTGCTCATCGTAGCAACGATAACTTCGATGGTATTTACTGGCTCAGAAGCATTAGCTGATCAAGGTAAAGCTTTTGACCTATTGGGCGCTTTTGAAAATACAGATGTAGGTACTTCTCTGATTTATGGTAGTACGTTAGGTCTGGTTGTTGCGTTATTTACCGTATTTAGACAGGGCCTAGCGAAATCTGAAATAACTCGAACACTTTGGATTGGCGCTAAATCTATGTTTGGCGCGATCTTGATTCTTGTCTTTGCATGGACAATCGGTTCTGTAATTGGTGACATGAAAACAGGTTCTTACCTTTCCAGCATGACGCAAGGAAACATTAACCCACACTGGTTGCCAGTTATTTTATTCTTGTTATCGGGCTTAATGGCATTTTCTACTGGCACATCTTGGGGTACGTTCGGGATTATGTTACCAATTGCTGGAGACATGGCAGCAGCAACGGATATTGCATTAATGTTACCAATGCTTAGTTCTGTTCTTGCGGGTGCAGTATTTGGTGACCATTGTTCTCCAATTTCTGATACCACGATTCTTTCTTCTACAGGTGCAAGGTGTAATCATATCGATCACGTTGCTACTCAATTGCCTTACGCATTGTCGGTTGCTGTTGTTGCTTGTATCGGCTTCATTGTACTGGGTATGACGGCATCCATCGCATTGTCTTTTGCTGCTGCTTCTTTGACTTTTGTTTTAGTATGTGTCGCTATGTCTTGGTTTTCTAAAGCAAAGATGGAATCTTGTATTAATAAGTAATTATTTATCAAATATAAGTAATGACGTATAACGGGATGTTTTATAAAGGGAGACGCAGGTCTTCCTTTTTTTATACAAAGATATCAATTTTTCTTAAATAAAGGGTTGAAAAAAATAAATGGCTTAGTTAATGTGTTTTAACAGAGCAACATTATTGAGCCTAAAAAAGTATGCGTAATCTAATCACAACCATTCATCACCACCATCACCCAATCTAGTCTTTCGGGAGATGTACGCATACCCGGGAGGCAGGATACTCCCGGAGATGAAATTAAAAGTTAGATAAATTTCAACCCTCGGGAGGCCAATACCTCCCGAGGGTTTTTTAATATCGTTACTTTATAAAACGCTTAACTTTTAACATATTGCACAGGGAAATGTCATGCAAACACAACGTTTAAGAATTGCTATTCAGAAAAAAGGTCGCCTTAGTAAAGAGAGCCAAGCACTATTAAAAAAGTGTGGTGTTAAGTTTAATCTTTTAGGTGAACGCTTGGTGGTTCATTCTGAAAATATGCCTATAGATCTGCTTTTGGTTCGTGATGACGACATCCCTGGCTTGATTATGGATGGTGTTGTTGATTTAGGCTTTATTGGGGAAAATGAATTGGAAGAAGTTCGTCTAGATCGCAAAGCGCTAGGGGAACCGTATGAGTTTGTTCAACTTCGTCGTCTTGATTTTGGTGGTTGTCGTTTGTCTATTGCTATTAATAAAGACGAAGAGTACAACGGCCCTCAAGATCTAGCGGGCAAACGTATCGCTACGACATATCCACAACTGCTAAAAGCTTATATGGATCAAGCTGGTGTTCCTTTTTCTACATGTATGCTAACTGGTTCTGTGGAAGTGGCTCCTCGTGCTGGCTTGGCTGATGCCATCGCTGACTTGGTTTCTACTGGTGCAACGCTGGAGGCGAACGGTCTTAAAGAAGCTGAAATTATCTTCAAATCAAAAGCGACACTGATTCAACGCACAGGTGAGTTCGACGCAGACAAAGTGGCACTGATTGAAAAGCTTCTCACTCGAATACAAGGAGTGCAGCAAGCAAAAGAATCAAAATACATTATGTTACATGCTCCTGCAGATAAATTAGAGCAAATCAAAATGCTATTACCGGGAGCAGAAGATCCCACTGTATTACCACTTTCAGCTGATAAACAAAAAGTCGCGGTTCATTTGGTCAGTACTGAAAACTTGTTCTGGGAAACCATGGAACAGCTAAAGGAACTGGGTGCGAGCTCAATTCTCGTACTACCGATTGAAAAAATGATGGAGTAACAGCAATGAGAACAGTCGTATGGCAATCGCTAAGTGAAACGCAACAGGATTCGATTATAGAGCGTCCTGCAATCGCAGAAGGTGCGAACATCACTGCTGCGGTTTCTGAAGTAATCGCGAAAGTTCGTAAAGAAGGTGATGCTGCATTATTGGAACTGACTGAAAAGTTTGACCGTGTGAAACCGGAATCCATTCGTGTATCAGCACAAGAAATCGATGAAGCGTCAGCGCGACTTTCTGAAAAAATGAAGAACGCACTGGAGCAAGCGTATGAAAACATCACTAAGTTTCACAAAGCGCAAAAATCACAGCCAATCAAAGTAGAAACTCAACCGGGTGTACTTTGTGAACAGGTAACGCGCCCAATTCAAAAAGTGGGTTTGTACATTCCCGGCGGCAGTGCGCCATTGCCATCGACTGTTTTGATGCTTGGGGTTCCTGCAAAAATTGCAGGCTGTCGTAAAGTGGTGCTTTGTTCTCCACCACCAATTGCTGACGAGATTCTTTATGTCGCGAAACTGTGTGGTATTGATGAAGTTTACAACGTTGGTGGTGGTCAAGCCGTCGCTGCGATGGCTTATGGCACAGAGACAGTATCCAAAGTCGATAAGATCTTTGGCCCGGGCAACGCCTATGTGACAGAAGCAAAACGTCAGGTGAGCAATGATTTCCGTGGTGCTGCGATTGATATGCCAGCAGGTCCATCAGAAGTGTTAGTGATTGCTGATGAAACCGCAGACCCAGATTTCATTGCTGCCGATCTTCTAAGCCAAGCGGAGCACGGCCCTGACTCTCAAGTGGTTCTTGTGACATCTTCACCTGTGATTGCGGATCAAGTGACGGATGCGGTTCAACGCCAACTTAAAGAACTGTCGCGTGCGGATATTGCCGAGCAAGCATTGGCTTCAAGCTTGATTATTATCGCCGAATCTCTGACTCAATCAGTTTCAATCTCAAATTACTACGGCCCTGAGCACTTAATTGTTCAGACTAAGAACCCACGCGAGCTTCTGCCTTTATTAGATAACGCAGGTTCTATCTTCCTTGGTGATTGGTCGCCTGAATCTGCAGGTGATTACGCATCAGGTACTAACCACGTTCTTCCTACTTACGGTTACACACGTACTTATTCAAGCTTAGGTTTAGCGGATTTCTCTAAGCGTATGACGGTTCAAGAACTGTCTGCTGATGGTCTAAAGAACCTTGCACCAACGGTGGTCACCATGGCTGAAGCGGAAGGCTTGGATGCACACAAACGTGCAGTGACAATTCGTACTGAGAAATTAACCCGTGTAGAAACCTTAACCCGTACAGAAAACCAAGCAGCAAAGTAAGAGAGCAATGAGATGGAAAAGCTAGCACGTAAACAAGTCCAAAAATTTACCCCTTATTTATCGGCTCGCCGAATTGGTGGTACCGGTGACGTATGGCTAAATGCCAACGAATCACCATTTAACAATGAATACAAAACAGACTTTGCTCGTCTTAATCGTTACAGCGAATGCCAACCGAAAGAATTGATTTCCGCTTATGCGGCCTATGCGGGTGTGAAGCCAGAACAAACGTTGACTTCTCGCGGTGCAGATGAAGGCATTGAACTTCTGATTCGTGCATTCTGTGAGCCGGGTGAAGATGCGATTCTTTACTGTCCACCCACTTACGGTATGTATGCCATCAGCGCAGAAACCATCGGTGTAGAGCGAAAAACCGTGCCACTAACGTCAGATTGGCAACTAGACCTTGCAGGCATCGAAGCTAATCTGGATAACGTGAAGCTGGTTTTTGTATGTTCGCCAAACAACCCAACAGGTAACTTAGTTAAGCGCGAAGATATTGTCTCTTTGCTTGAGATGACAAAGGACCGAGCAATCGTTGTTATGGATGAAGCGTACATTGATTTTTGCCCTGAAGCATCAACGGTAGATTTGCTGGCGCAGTACCCGAATCTCGCAATTCTGCGTACTCTGTCGAAAGCTTTTGCGCTTGCTGGTCTGCGTTGTGGATTTACGCTTGCGAACGAAGAGCTGATTAATGTACTTCTTAAAGTCATCGCACCCTATCCAGTACCAGTTCCAGTGGCAGAAATTGCGACTCAGGCGCTGTCTGAAGCAGGTCTAGCGCGAGCGAAGTTTCAAGTTCTCGATCTGAATGCAAACCGTGCTTATTTACAGGTGGGTTTGTCAATGATTCCGGGTTTGGAAGTGTTTGAAGGGTGGGGAAACTACCTATTGGTGAAATTCCCAGATGGCGAGGGGCTTTTCAAAGCCGCTTGGGATACGGGTATTATTTTGCGTAACTCGCCGATCGAAAACTGTGTGCGTATTAGTGTGGGTAACCGTGACGAGTGCGAAAAAACACTTGGATTTATTAGAAACTACTACTCATAAGTAGAGAAAAAATTTATCGCTCTCGCTCATTAGCGGGAGCGCCAAAAGAATAGCAATAAGGAAGTTCGAGTGAGCAAACAACAAAAAATCCTTTTTATCGACCGTGATGGCACCTTAATTGTTGAGCCGCCAGTTGATTTTCAAGTAGACCGTTTAGATAAGCTGAAACTAGAGCCACTCGTTATCCCAAGCCTGTTGTCGTTGCAGGATGCAGGATACCGCCTAGTGATGGTCACTAACCAAGATGGTTTAGGTACCGACAGCTACCCACAAGCAGACTTTGATGCTCCACACAACATGATGATGGAGATCTTTGAATCTCAAGGTGTCAAGTTTGATGACGTGCTGATTTGTCCTCACTTCGATGAAGATAACTGCTCTTGTCGTAAGCCTAAATTGGGTTTGGTAAAAGAGTACCTTCAAGGTGGCAAAGTGGATTTCCAAAACTCGGTTGTGATCGGTGACCGCGTAACGGATTTGCAATTAGCAGAAAACATGGCTATTCGTGGTATTCAATACAACCCAGAAACTATGGGTTGGAAACAGATCCTTAAAGATCTGACGGTTAAAGCCCGTGTTGCTGAAGTGATTCGTACCACGAAAGAGACGGACATAAAAGTTGCGGTGAACCTTGATGAACAAGGCGGCAATGATATCTCTACAGGTCTTGGCTTCTTCGATCACATGCTGGATCAAATCGCGACGCACGGTGGATTCCAGATGGTGTGCAAAGTAGAAGGGGATCTACACATTGATGATCACCACACGGTAGAAGATACCGCTCTTGCTTTGGGTCAAGCGTTGAAAGAGGCCCTAGGTGATAAACGTGGTATTGGTCGCTTTGGCTTTAGCCTTCCAATGGATGAGTGTTTGGCACAATGTGCACTGGACCTATCTGGTCGTCCTTACCTTAAATTCGACGCGCAGTTTAGCCGTGAGCAAGTGGGTGATCTTTCAACAGAGATGGTGGTTCACTTCTTCCGTTCTCTGACTGACACCCTAGCGTGTACGCTGCACCTTTCTTCTGCGGGCAACAATGATCACCACATCATTGAGAGCCTATTTAAAGCGTTTGGTCGTACTTTACGCCAAGCAATCAAAGTAGAAGGTACTGAGCTACCAAGTAGCAAAGGCGTACTTTAAGGCTAACGTTAGCAAGGAGAAAAACAGTGACAGAGCAGAAAGTGGTCATTATCGATACTGGCTGTGCCAACGTCTCTTCGGTGAAGTTTGCTATTGAACGCCTAGGTTATGACGTAACGATTTCAAAAGATCCACAAGTTGTCTTGGCGGCAGATAAGCTATTTCTACCGGGCGTGGGAACTGCGAGTGAAGCGATGAAGAACCTAGAAGAGCGTGACCTAATCAGCTTGGTCAAACAGGTAGAAAAGCCACTGCTAGGTATCTGTTTAGGCATGCAACTGTTGGGCAAAATGTCTCAAGAGAAAGGCCAGAAAGCAGATGAATTAGTTGAGTGTCTTGGACTTTGTGATGGTGAAGTGAAGCTACTACAAACTGGCGACTTGCCTCTTCCGCATATGGGTTGGAACACAGTGTCTGCAAAAGCAGGTAATCCATTGTTCAAAGGTATTGAAGAAGGTGAGTATTTCTACTTCGTGCACAGCTTTGCAATGCCAGTTGGGGATTACACGATTGCTGAATGTGAATACGGCAACCTGTTCACAGCCGCAGTTCAAAGCGGCAACTACTACGGTGTGCAATTCCACCCTGAGCGTTCTTCAAAAGCGGGCGCGAAGCTTATTCAAAACTTCTTAGAATTATAAAAGGGATTTAGTGTGATTATTCCAGCTCTTGATTTAATTGAAGGACAAGTGGTTCGCCTTTATCAAGGTGATTACGGCCAAGTAACCGAGTATAAAGTCGACCCAGCAGAGCAGTTCAACTTGTACCACCAAGCAGGTGCAAACTGGCTGCACTTAGTGGATTTAACTGGCGCGAAAGACACAACAGCGCGTCAACTTGATTTGATTGCAAAGCTACTAGCAAGCACGCCAGCGAACATCCAAATCGGTGGTGGTGTGCGTACAGAGCAAGACGTGATTGATCTGTTAGAAGCTGGTGCGCAACGTGTTGTAGTTGGTTCTACAGCAGTAAAACAACCAGAGCTTGTGAAAGGTTGGATGGAAAAATACGGCGCAGAGAAAATCGTTCTCGCGCTAGATATTAACATCGACCAAAACGGCACACGTAAAGTGGCGATCTCTGGTTGGCAAGAAGATTCCGGCGTGACCATCGAATCACTTATCAACGATTATTTAACGGTAGGTCTACAGCACGTACTATGTACCGATATTTCTCGTGACGGTACGTTAGAAGGTTCAAACGTCGAGCTTTACGTCGACCTATGTAAACAGTACCCACAAGTGCAGTTCCAGTCTTCAGGTGGCATCGGCTCCTTAGCGGATATCGAAGCGTTAAAAGGCAGCGGTGTGGCTGGTGTGATTGTTGGTCGTGCGCTGTTAGATGGTAAGTTCACAGCTGAGGAGGCGTTTGCATGTTGGCAAAGCGAATAATTCCATGTCTTGATGTTCGTGATGGACAGGTGGTGAAGGGGGTTCAGTTCCGCAACCACGAAATCATTGGCGACATCGTTCCTCTGGCGCAGCGTTATGCAGAAGAAGGCGCTGATGAGCTTGTGTTCTACGATATTACCGCTTCAAGTGATGGTCGTGTTGTCGATAAAAGTTGGGTTGCTCGCGTTGCAGAAGTGATTGATATTCCTTTCTGTGTCGCTGGTGGTATTAAATCAGCGGAAGACGCAGCACGCATTCTTGAGTTTGGTGCAGACAAGGTGTCTATCAACTCACCTGCACTGGCGAACCCGCAACTGATTACGGACCTTGCTGATAAGTTTGGTGTGCAATGTATCGTTGTTGGTATCGATTCATACTACGACAAAGAGACCGGCAAGTATCAGGTTTACCAGTTTACCGGTGATGAAGAGCGTACCAAAGCGACCCAATGGGAAACCCGTGATTGGGTGCAAGAAGTACAAAAACGTGGCGCTGGTGAAATCGTACTGAACATGATGAACCAAGATGGTGTGCGTAACGGCTACGACATCGAACAACTGAATATGGTGCGCGAAGTATGTAACGTACCATTGATTGCATCGGGTGGCGCTGGTGCCATGGAGCACTTCGCAGAAGCCTACCAAAAAGCCAATGTGGATGGCGCGCTTGCTGCATCGGTATTCCACAAACAAGTCATCAACATTGGTGAACTAAAGCAGTATTTGAAACAACAAGGCATTGAGGTAAGACTATGAGTGTAAAAGCCGCCGAAGTCAGTTCGTTAGCTGAACGTATCAACTGGGAAAAGGTAGGTGGTCTGGTCCCTGCCATCGTCCAAGATTTCCAATCTAGCCAAGTGCTGATGATGGGCTATATGAACCAAGAGGCTCTGACCAAAACGGGCCAAACGAGCCAAGTGACATTTTACTCTCGCACCAAACAGCGTCTTTGGACCAAAGGTGAAACCTCTGGGAATGTACTGCAATTAGTGAATATGCAGCTCGATTGTGACAACGATACTCTATTGGTGAAAGTCAATCCTATTGGTCCAACGTGCCACTTGGGGACGACAACTTGCTGGGATGTTGACCCTCAAGAAGAGTCACAAATGGTGTGGCTTCATCAACTTGAGCAGCTACTGGCTGCCCGCAAGAGTGCCGACCCAGATTCCTCTTATACTGCCAGTCTTTATGCCTGTGGTACCAAGCGTATTTCGCAAAAAGTGGGCGAAGAAGGCGTTGAAGTCGCGCTTGCGGCGACGTCGGGCGATAAGGCGGAGTTAGTGTGTGAATCAGCCGATTTGATTTACCACTTAATGGTATTACTTCAAGACCAAGGCCTATCGATGAATGATGTGGTGAATAAACTGAAAGAGCGTCATAAGTAAGGGAAGTTAGAGGTCCTAGGTTTTAGGGTCCTAGGACCTAGGTTTTAGAACCCTAGGTGGTGGGTGCGGTTTGTTTTGTGGGTTTTATTGGTTTTTGAAGGAGTTGTTGGAATAAAGAGCGCTTTGCTTATGGAATACAGAGTGTAAAACCGTCATTCCAGCGAGCTAAAGCGAGACTAGGAATCTACTTTCAGCAAGTGCTTAAGTTGCGAATACAGAGCGCTTCGCTTACAGAATACGGAAGTGTTGACATCTATATGAAAGGCATGAAAAATAATCCGTAATCTAAAGTATTAGGGCCTAGGACCCTAGGACCTAGGTTTTTAGGGCCCTAGAACCTTTCTCTTACCCACAACACTTCTTAAATTTCTTACCACTGCCACAAATACAAGGGTCGTTACGACCGACTTTTAGACTACTCACTGGTTGGTTTAGGCGTGAGTCTTGCGGCTCTTTTTCTGGAAACGTGCCATCAATGTAGTACCAAAGCCCGCCTTCTTTCACGAAACGAGAACGCTCCGACATGCAGTAACGTTTACCGTCCTCGTTAAAGTAAGCATTGAACTCAACAAAGCCTTCATAAGCATTAGTGCTAGCTTCTGCTTTGAGGACCTCAAGTTTGCACCAATCACTGTCAATCGATTGAGCAATACCCTCACGTTGCTCTTCTGCGTTACAGCTTGGGTGATAAGTGTTTACCACGTAATCCACTAAACCGAGTACATGTGCACAGTAACGAGAGCGCATCAGCTGCTCTGGTGTGGTGACGTCTGCATGGTTATTGTGAGCGATTTCACAACACTGCTGGTAGGTGCGGTTGGAGCCGCAAGGACAAGAAGAAGTCATTGTATGAACTCTCAAATTACTTATAAACACAATAATTTACTTATAAACGCAATAATATCATCTTGAAGTCATTGGGTATATAAGGACTCATTAAGTGACTTTGTTAACGATTCTCAATGTAGAACGACTATATCTTCGAATCGTTGCCGCGCCTGAGAGTTAAAGTCATCTCGCTGAACGCAGCATCTTGAGGTTACTTGGGTATAGTATGGGAGAGCAACTCTTGCGACCAAGCTGTCGATTGATGAAAGGCAGTCGTGAGTTGGTCATCGTTTAAGCGAAGTGCTTGGCAGTATTTCTCTGTTTTTTCCCAATCGGCATTTTCGTAGGCAATGATCATCGACAATACCGCACCTAGAACTCCTCTACGGGAAATGAGAGCACACTTTATATCTTCATCAATAGGAATGTTATGAATAATATCTACCAGTGGTTGGTCTAAGAGAGAATCAAGTAAAGAAAACATGCCTGTTAAGAAAGCTTGGCTTGGCGCATAGGAAGTTTTCATCTGACAAAGGATGAGTTCACTCATACGTGCACGTTGTATAGCAAGGGAATATAAAGAGTCTGGCTTATCTTCATGCACTGAAGCGACAGCCACGAGAGAAATAAACCGTCTTAAGCGCTCTTCACCGAGATAAACTAATGCTTGGCGGAAAGACTTTATTTTGTTGGTCAGTGTATAGCTTGCGTTGACATAAGTAAGCAGTTTATAGGAAAGAGTAAGATCAATGGAAAACAAGCGTTCCACTTCTTGGTAATTGATTTGTTTATCGGCAATCTCTTTGCACAATTGAACTACAGTAAGGAAGGAAGCACTTAAGCGTTTACTTTGAATCATTTCTGGCTTGCTAAAAAAGTAACCTTGAAAATAATCAAATCCTGCTTTCATCGCTAGTTCAAATTCATCATATGTTTCTACTTTTTCGGCTAAAAATTTAATGGGATAGTGGCTGAGCGATTGAATGAAAATTTCGGCTTTAGCGATTGAGATAGAACGAATATCAAACTTGATTACAGATACGTAAGGTAAAAAGCGCTTCCAGGCTTTATTGGGTATAAAGTCGTCTAGAGCAATTTGATAACCCATATTGTGCAGAGTTTGAATGGCTTCTAGCAGGGCATCGGTGGGCTGACAATCTTCTAATACCTCAACGACCAGTGATTCGCTTGGAAAAAGAGTAGGGACCAAGTGAATCAAGCTTTGGTAAGGGAAGTTAACAAAGCCTAATTTATTTCCTAACGTATTGTAGTGCGTGGTGAGGAAGTGGTCAGAAAGTAATCGGCTTGTCGCTAACTCAGGCTCTATCTCAGGAAAGGTGTTTTTAGGGCCATCACGGAAAAGAAGTTCGTATCCGATGGTCCGTTTTTCTCTATTGAGTATGGGCTGTCGAGCTATATAAGAATACTTCAAAGTGGTTTGTTTTTATTGTCCATTTTCTAGCGTTCGATGATAACTATTTCCGACAAAAAAACTTTGTACTTGGGCATGAAAATACAAAGTAGATAGAGATGAAGGTCTACTTTTTCGAACCAAGCGAACGACTTTGCAGTTCAATATTACTTTCATCAACAAACAGAATGGATCCTTGAGTGTACCAGTCGCCAAGTACAATACGTGTCGCTTCTGTACCATTCAGAGCAAAGTGGTGCTGATTCGGGCGGTGTGTGTGGCCGTGTATCATGAGGTCGACATCATATTGAAGCAGGACTCGTTCAACTTCGTTCTGATTGACATCCATAATCTCAAAAGATTTGGTCTGCTTGTCAGTGCGGATATCACTCTGTACTTTAGCGACGATACGCTTTTTGATAAACCATGGAATACGATTAAACAGCCATTGGAGCCATGGTTGATGGACGGTTTTGCGAAATTTCTGGTATTTGATATCGTCAGTGCATAGCGTATCACCATGTAGAATGACGGTTTTATGGCCGTACAAATCAATGAGAGTGACTTCATCTAAGAGGGTGATACCTGTTTGCTTACAAAACCGTGGGCCGAGTAAAAAGTCACGATTTCCTTGAATGAAAAAAACAGGGACATCTTTTTCAGTCAGTGCTTTAAATTCTGCTCTTATCTTGTCTGCAAAAGGGGAGTCATCGTCGTCGCCTATCCAGAATTCAAATAAATCACCGAGTACATATAATGCATCAGCGTGAATCGCTTCAGTACGCATAAATGTCGCAAAGCAATCCGTAATGTCAGGTCGAGATGGGGATAGGTGAAGATCAGAAATAAACAGTGTTGTCATAGAAATATTGGAAATAAAGGGAGGCTCAGCTCCCTATTTTTATTTAATCTTATACGAAATAATATACTAAAGTGCGTTTCACTGCACACTGTACCTCGAGTACGATTTAGACTCTCGAATAAGATCTAGCTCCTGGAATAAGACTGGGGAACGAGATTATTCTTCGATTGTTGTGCCAGTAATAACAACATCTTCTAGTGGAACATCTTGGTGCATGCCGTAAGAACCAGTGCTTACACCTTTGATTTTGTTCACGATGTCCATACCTTCAACTACCTCACCGAAAACACAGTAGCCCCAACCGTCTAAGCTCTCGCTACGGAAATCAAGGAAAGTGTTGTTGTTTACGTTGATGAAGAATTGTGAGCTTGCTGAATGCGGCTCCATAGTACGTGCCATAGCAAGTGTGCCGACTTTATTACTAAGGCCATTGTTTGCTTCGTTCTTGATCGGTGCACGCGATGCTTTTTCACGTAGACCTGATTCCATGCCGCCGCCTTGAACCATGAAACCGTCAATAACACGGTGGAAAAGTGTGTTGTCGTAGAAACCGTCACGGCAGTACTGAAGGAAGTTTGCGCTTGTTTCTGGCGCTTTCTCTTCGTTGAGTTGAATTTTGATGTCACCAAAATTTGTGTGAAGAGTGATCATACCTTTTTCCTTTACTTTTTTTGTTTGAAATCGATTGGGATTTTAGCCTAAGTTGATTCGCATGCAAACGGGCTAGAGTGAAAAGAAAGCTTTATGTTCGAAGTTTGTTCGATTACTGCGTGGATTGAGATTTTCTGTGCTTCGAAGGTTACTTGAGTATCGTTCTGGAGTTGATATAATCAGGCTCTTATCCACCCAATTACAATTATAGATAGAGATCATGTTAAAGATATATAACACGCTGACTAGAAAGAAAGAGGAATTCAAACCCATTACAGCCGGTAAAATTGGCATGTATGTCTGTGGAGTTACTATCTACGATCTCTGTCATATTGGTCACGGTCGTACTTTCGTTTCTTTCGATGTGGTTTCTCGTTACTTGCGATACTTGGGTTATGACCTAACGTTTGTACGTAACATTACTGATATCGATGACAAGATCATCAAACGCGCTGCTGAAAACGGTGAAACTTGTGAATCATTGACTGAGCGTCTTATCGGAGAAATGCATACTGACTTCGATGCGTTGAATATGAAGCGCCCTGATGTTGAGCCTCGCGCGACTCAGTTTATTGCAGAGATTATCGAACTCGTTGAAAAGCTGATTGAACGTGGCTTTGCTTACGTTGCAGACAATGGCGATGTCATGTTTGAAGTGGGTAAGTTTGATGAATACGGCAAGCTTTCCAAGCAAGACCTTGATCAATTACAAGCAGGTGCACGTGTTGATGTTGAATCAGCAAAACGTAGCCCTCTTGATTTCGTTCTTTGGAAAATGTCTAAGCCGGGTGAGCCGACATGGGAATCACCATGGGGTCCCGGTCGTCCAGGTTGGCACATCGAATGTTCTGCAATGAACTCTTCAATCCTAGGTAACCACTTCGACATTCACGGCGGTGGCTCTGATCTTCAGTTCCCACACCACGAGAATGAAATCGCGCAATCATGCTGTGCACACGACACGCAATACGTGAACACATGGATGCACAGCGGCATGGTCATGGTAGACCGTGAGAAGATGTCTAAGTCTCTGGGTAACTTCTTTACTATCCGTGACGTTCTTGGCCACTACGATGCTGAGACGGTTCGTTACTTTCTAATGTCTGGTCACTACCGTAGCCAGCTAAACTACAGCGAAGATAACCTGAACCAAGCACGTGCTTCTCTTGAGCGTCTGTACACGTCTCTACGTGGTCTCGATCTAAACGTAGCGCCAGCAGGTGGTGAAGAGTATGTATCTCGCTATACTGCAGCGATGAATGACGACTTCAACACGCCAGAAGCCTACTCAGTACTGTTCGACATGGCGCGTGAAGTAAACCGTCTGAAGGCAGAAAACCTAGAGAAAGCGAGCGAGCTAGGTGCGCTAATGCGTGAACTGGCTGACGTGATCGGTATTCTTCACCAAGATCCAGAAGCGTTCCTAAAAGGTGACGCAGGTAACGATGATGAAGTGGCTGAAATCGAAGCACTAATCAAACTTCGTAACGATTCTCGTGCTGCCAAAGATTGGGCGAATGCCGATATGGCTCGTGATAAGCTAACTGAAATGGGCATCGTGCTCGAAGATGGGCCTGATGGCACAATTTGGCGTCGTAAGTAATTGAATCTCTTTAAGGGCTGATGATTCAGCCCTTTTCTTTATCTCTAACAAATTTAATGAAGGTTTTACTCTGTGGCTCAGATGTATTTCTACTACTCGGCAATGAATGCGGGTAAATCAACAACGCTTCTTCAATCATCATTTAATTATCAAGAACGTGGTATGAATCCAGTGATTTTTACTGCTGCTTTGGATGATCGCTATGGCGTTGGCAAAGTGAGTTCACGAATCGGATTACAATCTGAAGCGCACTTATTCAGAAATGACACCAATTTATATCAAGAAATTCAGACATTAAATCAGCAAGAACAGCGCCACTGTATTTTGGTCGATGAATGTCAGTTTTTATCTAAAGAGCAAGTTTACCAACTGACAGAGGTGGTTGATAAGTTGCGTATTCCGGTGCTTTGTTATGGTCTTCGTACCGACTTTTTGGGCGAGCTCTTTGAAGGCAGCAAGTACTTGCTATCTTGGGCAGACAAGTTGGTGGAACTAAAAACAATATGTCATTGTGGTCGTAAGGCTAATATGGTGATAAGGACTGACGAGCACGGAGTGGCGATCAAAGAGGGTGATCAAGTGGCGATTGGCGGTAATGATCGTTATGTATCGGTTTGTCGACAGCATTACAAAGAAGCACTAGATAAGTAGACCTTACAATACTCAAGTAACGTTTAATACCCAAGCCAAATCAAGTGCTTGGGTATCGTTTTATACTTTTATAGTGCTTCTAAAGTCGATTGGTACTTGAATTGGTAACCAAGCTCGATCAGTTTATTCGCAACAATACGTTTATCTGGCGTATCAGTAACAGGTGGAAGGGGAGTGACTTGCTCACTTTTTGCAATCGCTGCTTGATAGAAATCAGCCTTGCTAACCGTATTAGGGCTGGTGACATTCACCGTCTGGTTCTTGATTGTGTTGAGAGCAAACGCCGTTGCACTTACTGCATCATCCTGATGGAGCATATTAGCCGGTGCTTGGCGGCTGACTTGTTTGAGTCGGCTAACAAAACGTGAAGGGTGTCGGTCTGGTCCAATTAAGCCACTGCAGCGCAAAATAGCAAATTCCAAACCTGAATGAACGACATGCTGTTCGGCTTGCAACATGATTTGAGCATTGGCTGAAAAACTAGTGTTGTGGAGTGCTAAAGATAGTGTGGCATCTTCTTCTCTCATCTCACCAGCGATATTAGGATAAACGGTGGTAGAGCTTATCATCACCACTTTTTTGACAGGTGCTTCTTTCGCGGCTTCTATGATGTGGTGCCACTGTTTGGCATATTCATCTCCGTTACCTTTCCTAAAGCCAGGAGGAAAAGAGCCGACAATGTGCTCAATATTGTATTGTTTTATCAGTTTTGAGAGCTGTTGTTGACAGTTAGGGTCTGCAAGATCCAACAGAGCAGGGTGAATATCAGGTTTGGCCATTTCATCTAATCGACTTTGACTCCTGCGTGTAATGGTGATTTTGTGCCCTTGCTCAGATAACACATCAGCCAAAGGGGTTCCTAACCAGCCAGCACCGATAATGAGTATATTTGCCATGAGTCGTTTGTCCTTTGCATTTCGTCAATGAGTTAAGCTTTCCTCAGGCACTATATCTCTATACCCAAGTCACCTCAAGATGCTGTGTTCAGCGAGTCGACTTGAGGTCACTTGGGTATAAAATCTTTATTTTTAAATGTATACCCAAGTAACTTGGGCATACATGTCTTGTTGAGGAAGGTTAGGCCGATAAAACTCTAAGTATCCTATCGGCATGTTCCGCGACTTCTATCCCTTCATCAGTTAAGTACCCTCCATAAGGTTGAGTGCATAACTGCTTTTCAAACAATCGTGCAACAGCCGCGTGAACTTCTTCTGATGCCTCTTTTTGAACTTTGATACCTGTAGCAGCACTGCTTAAATCGAATTGGAGAAGGAGGTTTAATTCGGCTATGTGGTCAGGTGAATATTTCATAAGTAACTCCTGTAGACTTTTTTTCAACCTAGTCTGAAAGCAATTATTGGGCAATCCCAAAAACTAAGAAATGTTAACTGTAACGCGATATACCCAAGCATTTGAGGGGAGACGAATGCGAGATCGAACACAGCTCACAGTATTGGATAATCAAAAGCTTAGATTCTGTAAAAGTGATTTTTTTAGACTAAGTTTTTAGGGTTTTATTGTCCTAGATCAAGTGCTTGATGATTATATAAATTAACCCTTGTAAAAGTCAGGTGATAGAGTAATTATCCACACCTCTTTTTAGTTTGTTATTGTGATGCCTCCATGAATTTCAACCAATTTGATTCCTTGCTTCCTCCCCAAGCCGCAGAAAGAGCGGCAGAGATCGGTGTGGGTAAAGCAACGAAAGCGCCGACTAAATCATTTTTATTAGCCATATCAGCAGGGATCCATATTGGCATTGCTTTTATCTTTTATACCATTGTAACGACTGGGGCAGGAGAGTTACCTTGGGGAATGACACGCTTAATTGGCGGTTTGGCTTTTAGTCTTGGGTTAATACTGGTTGTAGTGACTGGTGGTGAACTTTTTACAAGTTCTGTTCTCACTTTGGTGGCAAAGGCGAGTGGAAAAATTTCTTGGAAAGTGCTGTTTAAAAACTGGGCCGTTGTCTACATTGGCAACTTTGTCGGCGCAATTCTACTTGTAGGATGCATGCTTTTAACTAAACAGTATATGTTTGATGATGGTCAGGTTGGTTTGAACACGATGGCCATTTCACAGCACAAGCTTCATCATACTTTTTTCCAAGCAGTGGCACTTGGGATTATGTGTAACTTTTTAGTTTGTATCGCCGTTTGGATGACTTTTAGTGGCCGCACCTTAACGGATAAAATTGCCGTGATGATTCTACCTGTGGCCATGTTTGTTTCTGCAGGCTTTGAGCACTGTATTGCTAATATGTTCCAAGTGCCTATGGCCATTGGTATTAAGTATTTCGCTCCCGAGGCCTTTTGGCAGATGACGGGTGCTGATATTGCACAATATGCTGACCTCAACATGTTTGACTTCTTTGTTAACAACCTACTCCCTGTAACCATAGGAAACATCATCGGTGGTGGTGTGTTTGTCGGCATGTGGTACTGGATGATTTTCCTACGTGACGAAGGTAAAGGCCTTAAATAATGATAAGTCAGTTGACTTTCCTTTTTGATACCTTGAGTTCAAATTACAAGTTATCCACATTTTCTGTGGATAACTTTCTTTGAAGTGTGTTTATAGTGACCTTTTTGTCATTTGTGACGGTAGGTTTATTTTTAAAAAAAGTAGCAGCTAGAAAAATATGCTCTGTAATATTGATAGAAAAAGCTCACGGCTAGGTTTTTTTTACAATTATTTTTAAAGAAATTAATAACAATTAAGGCAATAGATGTTGCTGTTAAAAGTATAAAATAATTATTTAGTCACTAGTCTTTTATGCAGTTTATATCGCAATTTTTTTGGTTAAGTTATTAAAATGTATTCATTTATTTAATTAAATTAATACATTTCTGGGTGAGATCAAAAAAGTGTCGAATAACAAGTCTTAAATAAGGCGATTCATTGAGCCTTACTAACAGTATGGTCTAATATTTTCCAAAAGGTATTGCTTAAACATAATCTGATTCTATCGGATTTTCCAATAACACAGAATACAAATAGGCAAGTGTATGAGTGATGTTAATAAAATCGAAAATGGTGAAAAACGTTCCCTAGAGTGGAAGGCATTCTTCTTCATTGCGGTCGTTCTTTTTCCCATACTAAGTGTGGCCTTTGTTGGTGGCTACGGGTTCATTGTTTGGATGCTGCAAGTCTTCGTTTGGGGTCCTCCTGGATCACATGGGATGTAGGCTGTGGGTTTATTAAACACACTTTGAAAAGATTTTAAGAGAGCAAATAATGAAATCATTTATCATTAAATTGTGGCGCACGATGTCACGTCCGGCAGTTCATATCAGTCTTGGTGTGCTGACTATGGGCGGCTTTATCGCAGGCGTTATTTTCTGGGGGGGATTCAATACCGCACTGGAAGCAACCAATACCGAAGAGTTCTGTATCAGCTGTCATACAATGCGGGACAATGTCTATGAAGAGCTACAAGATACGATTCACTGGAAAAACCGTTCAGGTGTTCGTGCTACTTGTCCAGATTGTCACGTGCCTCACAACTGGACCGATAAAATTGCTCGTAAAATGCAAGCTTCAAAAGAAGTCTTCGCGCAAGTCTTCGGTAACTACGATGAACCCGGTTATTTTGAAGAGCGTCGTATAGAGTTAGCGAAGCATGAATGGGCTCGCTTCTCTGCAAACGGTTCACTGGAGTGTAAAAACTGCCACAATTATGACTCGATGGATTTTGAAAAAATGTCACCGACCGCTCGGATACAAATGAAGCAGGCGGCTGAAAAAGATCAGAGTTGCGTCGACTGCCATAAAGGGATTGCGCACCATTTACCAGCAGGTATGGATAGTATCGGTGGTATCGTTGGCGATCTTGAAGGCATGACCTCAAATACGAACTATGATGTTGGTCAAGAGTTAGTGAGCGTGCGTCATCTTCCTGTTTATTTTGATGATACAGGTAGTAAAGAGGCGGGGCTACTTAACCCAGCATCTGTCGTTAAAGTGCTCGCTGATAAAGGCGATTATGCCGAAGTTGAAATCGATGGTTGGCGAAAAGCAAAAGGCTTTGGACGAGTCATTCAAGAAGACTTTGGCAAAAACATTGCTGTTGCTTCTTTACTAAAAGATGCATCGACGGATCCAAACGTTATCAGTGTTGGTGAGAAAAAAGTGGATGAGCTAACAGGCCTTCCTTGGGAAAAAGTGTCAGCCAAAGTATGGATTAAGAAAGAATCTATGCTGAATGACATTACGCCAATTTGGGAAAAGTCAAAAGAAGCTTATACCACCAACTGTTCAGTGTGTCATACACAGCCAGCAGAGGCGCATTTTGATGCCAACACATGGCCGGGTATGTTCGATGGTATGTTAGCGTTTGTGAACTTAGATACAGACAGTGAAGCTCTGATCTTGAAGTACCTACAGAAGCATTCTTCAGATTACGCTGAAGGTCACCACTAATAATCGTCGAATTGGAGTAAATTAAATGGCTATTACACGAAGAAGCTTTCTTAAAGGGGTAGCAACGACAAGTGCAGCGTCGGTTATTGGTCCAAGTTTATTGGCTTCGGCTTCAGCTCAGGCCGCTGAAACGACGGGTACCTGGAAAGTAACAGGCTCGCACTGGGGAGCATTTCGCGCTCACATTTATGCGGGTAAAGTTCAAGAAATCAAACCGTTAGAACTTGATAAAAACCCAACGGAAATGCTTAACGGTATTAAAGGTATTATTTACAGCCCATCCCGTGTCCGTTATCCAATGGTGCGTTTAGATTGGTTGAAAAAGAACAAGTACAGTGCAGACACTCGTGGTAACAACCGTTTCATTCGTGTCACTTGGGATGAAGCTCTTGATTTGTTTTATCGCGAACTTGAACGTATCCAAAAAGACTACGGTCCATGGGCATTACATGCAGGTCAAACGGGCTGGAACCAGACGGGTTCGTTTAACAACTGTACTGCACATATGCAACGTGCTGTTGGTATGCATGGTAATTTCATTACTAAAGTCGGTGACTATTCGACCGGTGCAGGGCAGACCATTTTGCCTTATGTCCTAGGTTCTACAGAAGTATACGCGCAAGGAACTTCATGGTCTGAGATTTTAGAGCATGCGGATAATATTATTATCTGGGCCAATGATCCGGTTAAAAACCTTCAAGTCGGTTGGAACTGTGAAACCCATCAGTCGTATGCTTACTTAGAGCAATTGAAGCAAAAAATTGAGAAGGGTGAGATTAATGCCATCTCAGTTGACCCAGTAAAAAATAAAACGCAGAACTACTTAAACAGCAAACACCTGTACATTAATCCAATGACAGATGTGACGTTTATGCTTGCGATAGCGCACGTGTTGTACAATGAAAAGCTGTACGACAAAAAGTTCATTGAGACCTACTGCTTAGGATTTGATGAATTTATTGATTACGTTCAGGGTAAGAGCAAAGATAAAGTAGCGAAAACGCCAGAATGGGCAGCGCCAATATGTGGCATTAAAGCTGACCAAATCCGTGATTTTGCTCGCTCATTAGTGAAAGGTCGAACTCAAATCCTTATGGGGTGGTGTGTTCAGCGTCAAGAGCATGGCGAACAGCCTTACTGGGCGGCTGCCGTTCTGGCAGCAATGATTGGTCAAATTGGCCTGCCAGGTGGCGGTATTTCTTATGGTCACCACTATTCAAGTATCGGTGTTCCATCGACGGGTTTCGCAGGCCCTGGTGGATTCCCTCGTAACCTTGACCAAGGCATGAAGCCTAAATGGGATAACAATAACTTTAATGGTTATAGCCGAACGATTCCTGTAGCTCGTTGGATTGATTGCTTGATGGAACCTGGCAAAGAGATCAACTATAACGGTGGTAAGGTGAAATTACCTGATTTCAAAATGATGGTCATTTCAGGTTGTAACCCATGGAGCCACCACCAAGATCGTAACCGCATGAAGCAGGCATTCCGTAAGCTTCAGACAGTGGTCACCGTTGAATTTGCTTGGACTGCAACATGTCGTTTTTCTGATATCGTGCTACCCGCTTGTACTCAGTGGGAACGAAATGATATTGACGTGTACGGTTCTTATTCAAACCGTGGCTTATTGGCGATGCATCGTTTGGTTGATCCGTTGTTCCAGTCAAAACCAGATTTCCAAATCATGAGTGAGTTGACTCAGCGTTTTGGGCGTCGTGACGAATATACTCGTGGTATGAGTGAAATGGAATGGATTCAATCTCTTTACAACGATTGTAAAAAGGCCAACGAAGGTAAGTTCGAGATGCCAGAGTTTAATGAGTTTTGGAAACAAAGCGTACTTGACTTTGGTGAGGGTAAGCCTTGGGTACGTCATGCAGATTTTCGTGAGGATCCAGAAATTAATCCATTGGGGACACCATCAGGCTTTATTGAAATTACATCACGTAAAATAGGCCGCTATGGTTATGAACATTGCCAAGAGTTTCCAATGTGGTTTGAAAAAACAGAACGCTCTCATGGTGGACCAGGCTCTGATAAATACCCGTTCTGGTTACAATCATGTCACCCTGATAAACGTCTGCACTCTCAAATGTGTGAATCAGAAGATTTCCGTGCAACTTATACGGTTCAAGGGCGAGAGCCTGTGTATATGAACCCTATTGATGCGAAAGAAAAAGGTATCAAAGATGGTGACTTGGTAAGAGTCTACAATAACCGTGGCCAGCTGCTTGCGGGGGCCGTTTTGTCAGATAATTACCCACGTGGCATTATTCGTATTCAAGAAGGGGCTTGGTATGGTCCGTTAAATGCTGAGATCGGTTCGATTGATACGTATGGCGATCCAAACACATTGACTTTGGACGTAGGAACGTCTGAGTTAGCGCAAGCAACCTCGGCCAACACCTGTATTGTTAACTTCGAGAAGTTTAAAGGTGATGTTCCACCTGTTACTTCATTTGGTGGTCCAATCGAAGTCGCTTAACCTACTTATCTAACATTACCTCCTTCTTTTAACCTTAAAAAATACCAGCCTTTTGGGCTGGTATTTTTTTGCCAAAAAGCTGGATGATTTGTTATCGGGCGATTAGCAAGCCACAGTAGAGCCGATGTAAAACGGGCTGCTCTGGTTGTGGACAGTGATGCAGATTTAGAAAACTGCAAAATAGGCTACAAGGAAACAGTATTAGAAAGGTTCAAGATTTGCAGCCTGTATTTGATCAAGTTTACTTGGATATAGAGCTACTTTTCTGCGTGTCAATTTGTATTAAATCAGGTAAAGTATCGACCTTTGTGAGCAAACTCGCTTCATAAGGGGGATTTTTCTATATTTCCCATTATAAAGAAGCCATCAAATTGACTTGAATAGGAAAAAAAATGATTCTAGTTGTAGGTCATAAGAACCCAGATAGTGATAGTATTTGTAGCGCACTTGTTGCAACAGAACTTCTAAAATCTCGTGGCGTGGAAGCAATGCCAATTCGTCAGGGTGAAATTAACCGTGAGACTCAGCACATCCTAGAGGTAGCGGGCGCAGAAGTTCCTGAACTTCGTACTTCAGTCGCTGGTGAAACGGTTTGGCTAGTAGATTACTCAGATCTAGCACAAGCACCAGATGACATCGCAGAAGCGGAAATTGCGGGTATTGTTGACCACCACCGTTTAGGTGACGTGATGACAGTGAACCCAATGGAAGCATGGATCTGGCCAGTTGGTTGTACTAACACGGTACTATTCAACATGTTCAAAATTGAAGGTCATGAGATCAAGCCTCAAATCGCTAAGCTAATGATGTCTGCGATCCTTTCTGACACAGTAGGTTTCGCTTCTCCGACTTGTACTCAAAAAGACAAAGATGCTGTTGCTGAGCTAGCGGCTATCGCAGATGTGCAAGACGTTGATGCATTCACAAAAGACCTTCTAATTGCTAAGACAAACATCGAGGGTCTATCAGCGGCTGAACTTGTTGAGAAAGATCTGAAAGGTTACCCATTCAACGGTCGTGACGTAGTCGTAGGTCAGGTTGAACTTGCAACTCTAGAGCAAGTTGACAGTATGATCGAAGCACTAGAAGCGGATCTAGAAACGCGTTGTGCAAACGATAATTTAGCATTTGCTGCTGTGATGCTAACAGACATCACTACAGCTCAGACTCGCCTTCTATACAAGGGTGAGTGGGCTGAAAAACTCATTAAGCATGAGCAAGATGGCGTGCTAATGATGGAAAATACACTGAGTCGTAAGAAGCAAGGCTGGCCTTGGCTTCAAACTGAGCTTGTGTAATTTACCCATTACCAACGTATACTATAAATGCCCGCCGCTCGGTGGGCATTTTGCTATTAAGACAGGAGTCTAAGATGTCTGAAGTATTAACCAAAGAGCAAATCGAGACAATCAACCGTTACGATGAAGAAAAACGCTTGAAATACAGTATCAAAGAAATGGTCGCAAACCGTAAAATCTGGATTCTGAAAGATGAGCACGGTTGTGTGATGCTTAACACTGAAGATGATGATTGCGTTCCTGTATGGCCAAATGAAGCCTTTGCTCAAGATTGGGCGACAGGAGATTGGGAACACTGTGAGCCTGAAGCTATTTCACTGAATAAGTGGCAAAGTCGCTGGACATCAGGCCTCGAAGATGATGAATTATCCGTGGTTGTATTTCCAAATCAAAATGAAGAAGGGGTCGTTTTATTCCCTGATGAATTTGATTTTGAACTGCGCAAACAAGCCAGCCGTCGCTAAGTTTCGCTGAGGGTTTCAATAAAGCCTGTCACTCGTGTAAATAGCCAAGTATTTTGAGTAGACGGGCTTTATTTTGCTAGTTTTGTTTTTTACTGGAAGTATTTTTGTAAAAGTGACTTTCCACAAGTCTTTGTGTGATCGGGCTTTGTGGGTTAGTTAACACTTGATGGGTTTCGCCGGATTCCACTACCTCTCCTTCATGCATGACCATGACTTTATCGGTAATGTGTTTGATAACTCCGATGTGTTGGGAGACATAGACAAACGAAACGCCCATTTCTTCTTGTAGCTCTAAAAAAAGATTAATGATCTGTGAACGCATAGCCATATCTAAACCATTGAGGGCCTCATCGGCAATAATGATAGAAGGTTGCAGAATTAATGCGCGTGCGAGACAGACCCGTTGCTTTTGACCAGCCGCCAACATTTGAGGGTAGAAGTAAGCGTGCTCGGGGAGCAAACCGACGCGAAGTAACGTATCCTTTACTCGTTTCATTCTCGCATCCGGCGGCATGTTAGTATTCCGCTTAAGCGGTCCCTCCAAGATACGGCCAATTTGAATACGTGGGTTCAGCGAGGTATTTGGATCTTGGAAAATCATACGAATCAGTTTACACCGAGTGGCGTAATCTTTGTGTTCTAGGCGCTCGCCATTGACTCGTATTTCTCCAGAAGTGGGCTCAATCACACCAGCAAGCATTCGGGCTAAGGTCGATTTCCCTGAACAGTTTTGGCCAATAAAGCCAATGGTTTGTCCTGATTCTAAAGAAAAACTGACTGGCTTAACTGCTTCATACACATTACGCTTGAACAGCCCCGAACGAGTGACAAACTGTTTCGATAAGTTATCGACCTCAAGTAGGGCACTCATGACTTTTTCTCCGTATTAAGTGGAAAGTGACAACTAAATTTATGGTTTTTGATGTGCCTAGTCGGCGGAATTTCCACGCATTGGCGTTGTGCATGTGGGCAGCGAGGTCCGAGCCTACAACCAATAGGGAGGTTTTTCAGTGGGGGAATGGAACCTGCGAGAGACTGAAGCTTTTGTTTGTGAGGAATCCACTGGTTAAAGTCAGGCATTGCTTTTAATAGCGCATCGGTATAAGGGTGCTTAGGCGCATTAACCAGCTTATTGGTATCCGCAGATTCTACCGACTGACCGCAATACATCACTGTAATACGGTTAGCCCATTGGGTGATGGTGGTTAAGTCGTGGCCTATCAATAGAATAGTGGTGTTGTTGACTTGGTTCATCCGACTCAGTAGACGCAGGATTTGCGATTGAGTAATGGCATCAAGGTCATTGGTTGGCTCGTCAGCAATCAATAATTTTGGCTTAGTTGCAATGGCCATAGCAATCATGACTTTTTGACATTCACCATCAGTCAGCTCGTATGGGTAGCTGTTCATGATTCGTTTATGATCTTTGATACCGGCTTTGTGTAATAAAGCGGTTGCTTGCTTTTTACGCCATTTGAAACGTTGCCACCATCGGCCTTCAAAAGAGCGAGAAGGGATCGACTCATTTAATTGTCTGCCCACGAGCTCTGAAGGGTCAAGACAGGTTGAAGGTTCTTGAAAGATCATGGCGATATCACGAGAGATCACTCGTCTACGTTCTTTTGCCGTTAGTTGCAGCAAATCAATATTGCCAAATCTTAATCGGTCTGCTGTTACCTTCCAGTTATCTTTGCAGACTCCAACAATGGCTTTGGCGACTAAGCTCTTTCCTGAGCCAGATTCTCCCACAAGGCCACGGATTTCACCTTCATTGAGTGTAAGGCTCATGCGATCAACAGCTTTGACCAATCCTTGAGGCGTTTCGATTTCAATTGTAAGGTGTCGAATATCTAATAATGGCATTATTCGATTCCTGCATTAAGTGCTTGACGTATGCCATCACCCACTAAGTTGATAACGATAACGGTAAACATGATTGTAAGTCCGGGCAATGTGACCGTCCAAGGGGCAATGTAGATTAGCTCGACGGAGTCCCCTAACATGGCCCCCCATTCTGTACTTGGTGCTTGAGCTCCTAAACCCAAAAAGCCAAGAGCAGTAATATCTAAAATGGCGAGGGATAACGCGAACGTGATCTCGGCCGCGATAATGGTAAGAACGTTAGGTAAAATGGAGTTCCAAAGCAGATAGAAATCGTTCGCTCCATCGAGTCGAGCCGCCATGATATAATCTTTTTCTAATTCACTATGTACAGCAGTATATATTGAACGAATGAACCGCGGAATTAATGCTAAGCCAATAGCCAGTAAGATATTAAATTCGCCGAAGCCAAGAAAGGCAACAAAGATAATCGCTAAAAGCAAAGAAGGGATAGACATCACAGTATCAAGTAAGTGATTCAAGATGCTTGATAGTAAACCTTTGGTCATGCCAGCTAAAACCCCAATCATGCAGCCAATTAAAGCGGCAATAGCAGTGATAATAACTGCGGCACCAAAGGTTAATTGAGATCCCATGATCAAACGAGACAAGATATCTCGGCCGAGGTCATCAGTACCAAGAAAGTAGTCTACATTACCAGAAGAAGCCCAAGAAGGGGGGAGCAAGAGTTGCCCTGACTGTTCCTGTGGATTATGTGGTGTAATCCATGGCGCAAAGACGGTGATAACCACGATTAGAATCAAACACCATAATGCAAACATTGCCATGTTATTGGCTCTGTAGCTACGCCAGAAACGTTCAAATTGGGTTGGGATATACTCTTCCTGGTACACGTTATTTGTTAACATACCATTCCTTCCTCACTAGAGGGTTAATCATGGCACCAATCAGCTCTGAAAGAATATTGGCACTGAGTACCAATGTGGCTAGAACCATAACGCCAGCTTGAATAGAGACATAATCTTGATTCGCCAAGGCGTCGAGCAACCAGCGACCAATCCCCGGCCAATTGAAGATCGATTCGGTGATAATAGCCAGTGTGATCATACTGGAGAGTTGGACACCAACTTTAGGCACAATGGGCGTCAATGCATTGCGCATTACATGCTGAGTAATAATTTCACGATTGGTTAAACCTTTGATTTTAGCCGCTCTGATGTAGTTTTGCCCCATCACTTCTGCCACAGAGGCACGCATGAGAACAATGACCTGCGTTGTTGGAGCCAGAGCCAGAACCAAACACGGTAAAATAATGTGTTCGATGACACTTTGCAAGGCCTGAGCTCGATATGGGCCTTGCTGTAGAAATGCATCAACTATGGTGAAGCCGGTGACAAATTGAATTTCGTATAATAGGTCATATCGACCTGAGATCGGAAAGACATGATACTGTAATGAAAACATCATGATGAGCATCAACGCGACCCAAAAGATAGGTGCTGAGTAGCCTGACATCGCGACAAATGAAATTCCTGTATCGAGCCACTTACCTTGTTTCATGCCCGCAATGGTACCTAAAGGGATACCAATCAATAAAGAGACTAAAAAAGCCAAGAAACACAGCTCTAAAGTCGCAGGAAAAACGACTTTGAGTTCATCAAAAATCGGCATGCCATTTTTGCTAATGCCAAAATTGAGCTGAGACAATTGGACAATATAAGCTTGCCAACCTGACCAATAATCCATCTGAGACCAGACTGAATCAGGATCTAAACGTAATAGAGAAAAGCCCACTAACGTCAGAATCATCAATGTGATAACGAACAGATTAAGCCTTCTGAGGGTGTAACCTAACATCAGTGAATTCTCTCAACGCGATTAAATGGTTGTGCATTAAAAGGGCTTGATTTAAAGCCTGTGAGGGATTTGTCATGCACGCGAAATTGAACTCCATGAGCTAATGGAATAACGGGAAACTCTTCATTTAAGATATTTTGAGCTTGGCGATATAAATTTAAACGATAGCGCGGCTGCTCAGTTTCTAAAGCAAGGTCCAGTAAGAAGTCGAAGTCTTTATTGCACCACATTGAAACATTAAGACCAACACGTTCAGATTCACATGAGAGTAGGGATCGGAAAAAGTTATCAGGATCGCCGGTATTCCCAATCCACCCTGTCAATATCAAGTCGACGTTATAAATGGCATCCAGTTGACTACGTTCGAAACGGTCATCAGTGAGTAGTATTAGGTCGACACCAATATCTTCAAAGTTGGCTTGAATCAATTCTGCCGTTTTACGTGGACTTGGGTTAAAGGCTCTGGGTTCTAGAGGCACCCACATTGTTAACTGTAAACCTTTCTCGTATCCAGCTTCACGGAGTAAAGCTAAAGCATAATTACGGTCATAACGAATTTTTACACTGTCTTTTTGGTATGCCCATGAATTCGGTGGAAGTAGAGTGTATGCTTGTGAGCCTGTACCATAATAGACAGAATCGAGAATGTTTTGACGGTTGGTTGCAAGGTTTAAAGCTTGTCTTACCCGTGGATCATTTAATGCTGGGTGCTCGGTGTTGATAGCAATGAAAGAGACATTATTCGATGGGGTTGAGGTTAGCTCAAGGTGCTGAGTTTTTTCAATGACAGGCAGTTGGCTTGAAATTGGCGATGATAATACATCACATTCATTACGTAAGAGTTTTGCTAACGTGCCAGTACCCCTATGCGAAATATCAAAAACGACCTGTTTCATAATGGCAGGCGAATTCCAATAACCATTATGACGTTCAAGACGAATAAGGTCATTAATTTGGTATTCTTTCAGTTGATAAGGGCCGGTTCCAACAGGAAAGCGATCCATTTTGTCTTTTTCGTCACTCATGGTTAATTGTCGGCCATACTCAGCAGAAAGCACGACTGCGTAGGTGGTAGCGATATGTGATAAAAAAGCAAAGTTAGGCTGGTTAAGAACAAATTTCACCGTATCTTCGTCGACAGCAACGACATCTTTAACTAACTTTTCGAACCCAAGAGCGGCAAACCATGGATAAAAACCACCGCCTACTTTATGAAAGGGGTGATTTGGGTCAATGATTCGTTTGAAGCTAAAGACAACATCTTGAGCGTTAAAAGTTCGAGTAGGGGTAAACCAAGGGGTGGTTTGAAATTGAACATTGTGTTTCAAGTGAAACGTAAACTCTGTTCCCTGATCATTGATACTCCAGCGTTCAGCAAGGCTGGCGACCGGCTGGTGAGAAATTGGATCTAGCGTGAGCAGGGTATCATAAAGTTGCGGGCTTAGGGCTTCGGACGTGATACCACTGTCGATTAATTGCGGGTTGAATGTGCTCGGTTGCCCCTGGCCACAAAATACAAAGCCATCTTTGCGCACATCTTTGTGCTCAATAACATCACCGCATGCGGTGAGAAAACTAAAGCCAATTAGGCTTAATGATATTTTTATAAAAGCTTTCATAATGTGAAATGGTCAACGACTTTTGCTTGCTTCACAGATTGGCTCACAGTTGGACGAGCATAAATTAGCTGGGTAATCTATCACTTTTATTTTGATGCTCCAATAGAAAATGATTCTAGAGCAGTGTGTTAGATCAAATAAAATACTCGTTTATCGTAAATGACCCATTTTGCCTCTTTTAAATTAGTTCAGTATTTGAAAACCAACGTTGAAAATCACTTATCTCAAGTGACCTCGCTCTGAATCAAGCGTCTTGAAGAGATAGCCACTGTGTATAGTTATAGTATATACCCAAGTGACCTCAAGATGCTTGATTCAGAGCGAGGTCACTGAGTCGAATTCAAGGAAGACAACGAAGCGGAATAGCAGGCTCTTTCTTATTTTTGTAAGAAGAACGGTTGTCTGACGCAAGAAGTCGGCTCAGTGACACGCTCCCAAAGGGCGAGTGACCTTAACTCTCAGACTTTGTTAACGATTCTCAATGTAGAGCAACTATATCTTCGAATCGTTGCCGCGCCTGAGAGTTAAGGTCATCTCGCTGAACACAGCATCTTGAGGTTACTTGGGTATAGTGAGTGTTGAGAAAGCTTAGCTCAATATTTAACTTTGACCGACCAATTGGTACTTTCTCAGCATGCCACGAAGCTGGTGGTAGCTTAATCCTAATAAATCAGCAGCTTGTCGTTGGTTGAATTTAGCAGACTCTAATGCCTGTGTGAGTAGGGTGATATCTTGCTGCTCTTGCCATTGCTTATAGTCGAGTGGAAAAGAGGGTTGCCCAGTGATACTGGCGTCAGGTTGTTGCGGTGCAGAGATCTTCGCTTCACTCTCTGATTTTGGCATCCAAGTGGCCTCAAATGGATTAAAGGTGAGGGTATCAATGGCATCCGTATTTAAACCATGGCGGTAGATCGCTCGTTCAACGACATTTTTAAGTTCACGTATATTCCCCGGCCATTGATATTCTACAAGGCTTTGTTGAGCTTGCTCAGTGAATCCGACGAAGTATTCTAAGCCCAGTTCACGACACATTTTTATCGCGTAATGCTCGGCTAATGACAAAATATCTTCTTTTCGCTCTCTTAAGGGGGGCAGCAAAATAACATCAAAGGCCAAACGATCAAGTAAATCGGCACGAAACTGGTTTTGAGCCGCAAGTAATGGGAGATCAGCATTGGTTGCGCATACTAGACGTACGTCCGCAGTCAGTGGAGTATGACCACCCACTCGTTCATATTCACCATATTCAATCACCCGTAACAACTTTTCTTGGACAAGTAAGGGGGCTGTAGCTAACTCATCTAAAAAAAGAGTTCCTCCTTCTGCACGCTCAAAACGCCCTTTATGCTTTCCTTTTGAACCAGTAAATGATCCAGATTCATGACCAAATAACTCAGAATCAATCAGACCCTCGCTTAGGGTGGCGCAATTCAAAGAGATGAGGGGATTATCCCAGCGTTTAGAGAGATAGTGTAATCGTTGTGCGATAAGCTCTTTACCAGTACCACGTTCACCAATAATAAGAACAGGGCGCTCTATAGGTGCTAATTGTGATACTTTATCAAGTACTGCGAGAAAAGCAGGTGATTCACCAATGAGGCTCTGTTTCATTAGGCGCTTCCTTTTCATTGCCGACGAAGTTAATTGAAAATAAATGGTAAAATTTACCAACTGTTGGTTAATCTTATCATAGCATAGATGCTTACGAAGGGATTGTTTTGTAATTAATTGATATTTAAAGCATAAAAAGTTGGCGTGCTATTTGCTTTTAAGTAACTAGACGCACAGGTGAATCATCACACTTTGTTAAATTGAAAAAATCGTAAGGAGTTTTGTCATGGGTATATTTTCTCGATTTGCAGATATCGTAAACTCAAACATCAGCGCATTATTAGACAAGGCAGAAGACCCAGAAAAAATGATCAGATTGATCATTCAAGAAATGGAAGACACTTTGGTTGAAGTGAGAACGAATTCGGCCAAAGCGATTGCGGACAAAAAAGAGCTTGCGCGAAAGGTGGAAGCGTTAGAATCACAGATTGGGGAGTGGGGGCAAAAAGCAAGTTTAGCGCTGTCGAAAGAGCGTGAAGACCTTGCACGAGCTGCTCTCATCGAAAAACAAAAATTAGAGCAACTCATTAAAGGGTTACATACAGAGCAAACGTTAGTTGAAGAGACCATTGAAAAATTAACGGGCGAAATTGGTAAATTAGAAAACAAGATTGCAGAAACACGTGCCAAACAGCAAGCATTAGCGATTCGTAACCAAACAGCATCAAACCGTCGTGATGTTCAAAAGCAACTCCACGCAGGCCGTACGCATGAAGCAATGGCAAAGTTTGAACAATACTCACGGAAAATTGATGAAATGGAAGCTGAAGCCGATCTCTATGCGAAAACGGGTAATGCTAAATCATTAGATCAAGAGTTTGCTGAACTCCAAGCGCAAGATGAAATTGAAAAAGAACTCGCTAAGCTAAAGAAGCAAATGTCATCAAACGATAAACAATAATAGGAGCTTCCATGTCGCTATTTTTTATCACAGGGCCACTGATTGTCTTTTTGATTTTTGTCGCGCCTCTGTGGCTCTTTTTACATTACCGAAGTAAGCGTAAAGCGGACAGCTCTTTATCAAGCCAAGACTTAGAGCGTCTACAGACCTTGTCTGAAAAAGCGGAAAAGATGCAATCTCGGGTTGAAACATTAGAACGAATTCTTGATGCTGAATCGCCATCTTGGAGGCGTGACTATGATTAAATCTGATTTATATCGAGATCCGGTCAATGGTAAGATTTCTGGAGTCTGTGCAGGATTGGCGAATTACTTGTCCGTTGAAGTTTGGTTGATTCGTATCGGAGTGATTTCTGTTGCCCTACTTAGTGGTACTTTTTTAGTTTTACTGGCTTACATCGCAATGTCATTTATGCTTGAGAAGCAACCTCACGCTTACACGGAAAACATTAAAACTCAACAAGAGCATACCCTCAAGAGTAAACCTTGGAAGCAGGGACAGAACCCTAATAATTTGTTGAGCGTTCTTGAAAAGGACTTTGTGGTACTCGATAGTAAATTGCGCAATATGGAAGCTTACGTCACATCAGATGCTTATCGAGTAAACCGAGAATTTGATAAGCTGTAATTCCTATTGGTCAATATTCAATTGACTAGCTCATGGCTACCCAAGCATCTTGAGGTTACTTAGGTATATAAATAAAGCAGGCAATATTGACGCCTGCTTTGCTTTTAATTGAGCGTTTTTCATTTACCACACTTCATTGAGTATTCTCACAGAACTCATACCATCTCTCATCCCAAAGCATCTTAAAGTCACTTGAGTATGCTCCTTAAATAATGGCCTTGCTCGGATGGTTGCTTTGTTTGATCAGTTGCCAGCCCTAAACCCGAAGGTTAGCCAAAAGGTTGCAGCCTTGAATGTTTCGTTGTCTCAAACGGGTTAAAAAATCGGAACACGAGAGGATTTTGAGGCGTTTGTTGAACACAGACATGCATTCTGAATATTTGAATGTTCTAATGATCTAAATCAATTTCTGAGATATGCGCTTTGTAGTACATTCCATGCCGCGAAAATTTAGTGGTGATGGCGTGTTACGTGGCCGATAAGTAAAGGGCGGTAGCGTTTTGAATTTAGGAAATAGGGTAGTGTTTGGGTAAGCAAGTGTTTGCAAGTTACTTTAGAGCTAACTTTTGCCCCAAAGTTACTTAGATCAAATACTCTACACATTTCAGGGAACGCGCATTTTCCCTATCAAATCTAATCCGATGAAAGAGAGTCAGACTGGGCGTATGTCGGTTGAAGATCGTATTGCTCCGAAGCCGCCGGAGTTATACGGAAACTTTCGGCAATTTCTGTAGTTCACATTATAGGCGCTAGGCAATACGGGCATGAGAATGAACGTGAGTATAATTAGCGTTACCATTGGTTGCATATAATTGCGGAAAAAATCCGTCTAAAAAGCATTATAAATCAGTTTGATTTCCGAGAATAAAAATGAAAGAAGTACTTAAATCACTCAAAGAAAATGCTACATCTCGTCTTAAAAATCCAATTGTCGGTGCTTTTGCTCTTTCTTGGTGTGCATTAAACATAAATGGGTTAACAGTCTTTATCCTTTCTAGTAGTACGGAGAAGATTAAGATAGCTTCGAACAAAGTTTGGTCCTTTAATGGAGATCTATTAATCCCACTTTCTATAGCAATCTTGTATTTACTGTTGCTTCCGATATTGAATCTGGCATACGAGTTTATAAATGATGGGGTTATTAACTCTTTCCGAGATAAACGTCAAAACAAGACAGATAAAGAACGATTTGTTCGTCAAAAATCCACAGTAGGTGCAAAGATCGAGGCTGATGAGGAATACATTCGAAAGTTGAAAGACCAAGAAATTGAAAACTGGCTTCAAGAAAAAGCGTTGCGTAATAAACAATTTATTGAGCAGAAAAGTAAGTATTCTTCACTATTGGTCTTGTTGTCCGAAAAAGAGCAGCAATTCTCACAGTCTCGCGCGCAGTATGTTGCTGAGATAGAGTCCTTGAAATCGAAGCAGGTCTCAATAAGTACTCAGCTCGATTTAGTTGAGTCAGACACCGCAAGTAAGCTATCGTATTTGGAAATTACATTGAATGAGTTAGGCCGAATTTTAGATGGGGTTGAAAATGCTAATGGTTTAACCACATCACAAGATATTAAAGAACTCCGAGGTAAAATCGAAGAAGTGCGGAGTAAGTTTGGTATCTGGGACGATATACCGTTCTGATTTATAACAAGCAATTCAAGCTGATTCGCAACGCTCGGCACTTTCGGTTTCAAATGGTTTGGTGATTACGGTGAAGTGTTTGGGTGTGGTGGTAGCGTTGCTCACAACTTAATTGGGCGTTGGTTGCTATCGGATTAAATTAGACTTGAGGGATTATGGAACACATTACAAATCAACTTCGTGATCCATTAAGTGAAACAACGAGAAAAGTAAGGCGCAACCTTTTAGCTGCTAGCCTTGTTGGTCTCCTTACAACTAAAATAGGGCTTATTCCGACCCAAATAACAGCATTTGGTATAGCATTTTCAACCTCAAATTTGGAAGCGTTAATGCTGTTAATTACGGCTATTACTGCCTTTTACTTGGTCAGTTTTTCTATCTACATTGCATCTGAGCTTCAGGGATGGTCTCTTTTGACTAAATCAAAACATTTGGATTTGGTGTTCGAGCGTGTGACGCAAGCTGAACCGAGCGTGAAAAAGCTATATGGAGAACAGGCTGCTGACATACAGTTAGATTTAATGAAAAGGAACAAACTCACAAAACCAATCTTTATCTGTCGGTTGGTTGTTGAAGTTCTACTACCCATTTTGATTTCTGCTTATTCAATTACGCAAACCTCAAGTATTGATGTAGTAGCATTGTATACGCCTTGAGTACGCAACTAACAAATTGTTAACCGTTTCCTGCGTTTGGAGTTTAAATGACACGAAAAGAGCTAGTGCACGAAGTCTTATATATGGCTGAAGACATTACGAAAAAATTCAAACCAGTAGATGGTAGCTGTTTGTACATGAGCGCAATATTGGCAGCAATGATAAGCGATAACTTGTCAGTCGAACCTAGGCTTGTGACGGGGAGTTTGTCTGTTGCAGGTTCTAAGGTTTTTTCGCACCAACCAATCAAACCTGCGCTAAATCAAAAGTCAGGTTTAATCGCACAATGGGATGGGCACTCTTGGGTTGAAGTGGACGACCTTATTTTCGATTTATCAATATTTAGAACAGTATTTTCAGAAGTAGCTACACCTCGTATCCAGAGTCTATTTGAGGCGAGGTTTGATCGTGGAACCGCGTACCTGATTGGACAAAAAAGTACGCTAATCGAAATGGGGATAGAGTACACCCCACTAGAGCTATTGTCTGACGATGATGCGACCATTTTTATACAAAATGCCGATAGATTAGGGCTGATAAACAGTTATCAAAGCATTTAAGAATGATTCCCAACGCTTTAGCATTTTTGTCTCCACGTTGAGTTTTGTGTACTGTGCAATGGTTTAGGTTAGGTGGTCGCGTTGCTCACCTTAATGCGGCTAAATTCAATATGAGGAAATATGGAAAAACTGCTAGATAGTTTGCTTTCATCAAAGAGTGAAGGTTTATGGTGGGATTTTAAGCAAAAGTTTCATGATGAGTTATTCGATTTGCTTCATGACATTACGTGCTTGGCGAATATCATTCATGATGGCGACCGATATTTAATCTTCGGCGTTAGCGACGATTTCGAGGTGATCGGTTTAGATGAAAATGAATGTCGTTTTTCTCAAGCAGATTTAATTGGCTATTTAAGGCAACAGCCATATGCTGAAAATAACACTCCAACAATTGAGTTAAGGTTTATTCAGTACGCTAACAAAAGTGTTGCTGTTTTAACTATAAAAAATGAAAGGCTTAAACCTTTCTATTTTACGAAAGAGCTGAGATATCGTAATAAAATATTAAGAGCTGGGTCTGTTTACTCAAGAGTAAGGGATACCAATACACCGAAAGATTCTTGCGCTAACCCAAAAGATATCAAAGCTATGTGGTTAGAGCGTTTTGGGCTGGATTTGCCTGCAATAACTCGTTTTCAGTTACTTTTAGAAGACACTGAAAATTGGGTATATAATGGCATCAATGGTGCGTTTTATGCCTTAGACCCTGACTTCACGATATCTATCTCAGAAGAGGAGTATCGAGGTGGAAACTTTTGGTGGCAAAATACTCTAGTTGAACAGCCGATCAAATATGATTATCTGCTTAAGTATAAAAATGCAGTCATGCATGAGTTACCTGTGATCCACTTTCAAAATGAAGGTTTATGTGTTCCATTTCCTGACGTTGAGTATGTTACGCACCCGGAGAAGAATGACGGACTTAACGCAGAGTTCTATTGTGACCTCTTTTACTACACAAAAGGCACATTATCCTATGCCTTATTTGAACACTTACGCAAGATTCACACTGAAGACCCAGACTTGAGTACACCGATTGTTACGCAGACCAAGCCGCCAATCATAAAGCTTCCATTCTTTATCCTCGATAAAGATGAACAAATTCATGATCTTTGTAATAACTACCTATCAGCATACAAAAAATTTGTAGAGAACCAGCAAGGTATAGTTGATAGTAGCCTTTACAAAGGGAAAAATATGAATAGGTATAAATTCGAAAGGGTGTTCTCTGAGTGGGCGTTTTGTAGGTTAACCGGCAAATACATATAACACATCTGAGCCCTTCTCCGGTCAATAGGCAATAGTCAACTTTTGGCAGCAGCAGTCAACGCTCTCGAACAACAGAATCGTCTACTTCGTTTTGCCCAAATCCACCTTATTCGAATTAGACAGTTTAGAGAGCAAAATCTAACTGCCTTTTGTCCAAAAGTGTGCCGAAGGGGCATGAAACACGAAAAATGCCCCAAACTTGTTAGGATAAATGCTCTACACATTTTACGGGGCGTGCGTTTTCCCTATCAAATCTAATCCGATGAAAGAGGATCAGACCGAGCTTATTTTGGGCCTATGTAGGTTGAAAATCGTATTGTCCAGAAGACGCCGGATTTATACAGGAACTTTCGGCAATTTCTGAAGTTCACATCCTAGACGCCAGGCAATACGGGCATTAGATTGAGCGTGAGTATAATTAGCGTTATGATTGGTTGCATATAGTTACAGAAAATACGCTTAATGATAGTTATGTTCTTTTCGAGGAGAGAAAAATGAGTAAGTGGTCATTGCTACTGTTGTTTATGAGCAGCACTTGTGCTGCATCTCAGGTTATTTACTTAACTTGTGATGGTGTTGCGACAGATACTGACCTCAACAAAGTTGTAAGTACAATGAAGAGTGACTTCATCATCAATAAAAAGGAAAAGTACATACAGCAAGTCATTACAGGTATGACCGAAGAGCAAACAAAAAATCTAAGATATCCGTATACAGAAACACCAACACAGTACGTATCTCATGGTTTTTCGATAAATAGGCATACCCTAGATTATGCAGCAGAGGGAGTCATGGGCGTAAAGATCACTGGAAGCTGTAAGCTAATGGCGCCAGCCATATAGAACAAACCATAACAGATAAGGATTAAGCGTTGCGTAGCCAACGTTAAATCCCAAGTGTTGGACAAACTTGAGCCTCTATAAAAGTAAATTGTACGATCTGCTCTAGAAAGGTGGCGTCCTTGATGTTTTTCTCAAGGCAAGAGCGGTCTTCGAAAGGCAGAGGCTTCAACTCGTAATCCGGTGCGTCCCGCATGTCAGTTTTGCTATTTGCCATACCTGTAGGAGAGTAGTGTGCTTCCAAAGAATCAAAAAGGTTTGAGTCGTTTATCTCTGTTTTACAACAAGAGCCGAGTCAAAAATATAAGAAATAAGTTTTACTCCAAAGCCCAGTGCTTTCGAGCTAACTTCTCGAATGTTTCATTTGTAAATGTGAACTTTAAAGGGGCTATATTAACCAGTTGTAGTTTTAATAACGCAGAGTTTTCGCAGGTTGAGTTTCTTGGCTCAAATCTGAAAAAATCTAATTTCACTAATGCTAAGTTTAAGTATTGTGTGTTTTCAGCAGCGTTGCTGAAAAAGAGTAACTTCAAAGGCTGTACGTTTGAAAACTGTATTTTTATAAATACAAATGTGGATGTGGCTAAAAACATGATTTTTGGTGACACTAATCGCTTCTACTCGCAGCATCCGTCACCTGTTCTATCAGCAAGCACAATAGGCTTGCTTGATAAATTGAGATTTCACCCAAAAATTCAGAATAGCCGTGTGTTGCATCTAAAAGGCGGCAAGCTAAATTCATTAACGCTATTTAGCCTACTTGAGCGACTCGGCGAGGAAAAGCTTGCAGTAGGTCTCAAAAAATTGAATGGTACTTTGCCATATCGTATCGTTACCGCTAATGGACTATGCAACGCAATTGACAAGGCAAGTCGATAAAGATAGTCTCTGTGTTGTCCCGCCCCATTCAATCGAGAGATTGAAAAGTTCAGGAAATTAGTGGGGACTCGATTCAATAACTGGCATTCGAGAGGGGGTAGCTATGGTAGGAAATCTTTGCACGATCTTTGGTTTTTTAAGTTTGATCATTGTTAACTGTCTAGACCTTTTTATTTTTAGTGAAAACTCTCGATTGTTTGGGGTTTTATAGCCTCAAACAACTTCACACTACTCTCCAGCATTTCTTCTAACGAATAAGCGTTGCGTAGCCAACGTTAAACCTCAAGTTTTGAACAAACCCTAGCCTCTGCTTTATATAAGTAAATTGTGCAAATCTGCTCTAGAAGAGTGGTGGTATTGAATTTCTTTTCAATTAGGACGCAGGTATTGAAAGTAGAAGTTTCGACACATCATCCCGTGCGTTCCGCACGTCAGCTTTACTAGTTCCCATACCTGAAGTTATTCATGAATTACTAATGTTCGATTTCCCGAAACTGATAATTGTCCAAAAACTATTTATACAAAGTTGGAGTGACTAACCATCACGCTCAGCTTTCATCTTCTTAACGACACGTACAACCTTTCTGGCAGAGACACCAATCATCTTGGCCGTTTCATTAATGCTCATGTGGTTATTGACTCTGAGCTTGTAAATCTTTTCATGCAGTCCCAGCTCGGGTTTTCTTCCTTTATATTTCCCTTCGCTCATGGCCTTCCGATGCCTTGCTTTTGGCGGCGGCGTCTATCTTCATAATCCGTTCTTGTGCAGAATTTCTTTTAATTTTGACTCTCATTACCATGATATTAATTATTATCTGAAATATAATATAAATCTAAAAACAAAAAGAGTTATGCTATGGGAACTAAAAGACTAAATGTTTTTTTAACTTTTATAATTATAGTAATGTCATTATTTATTTTATATGAAAAAAATAACAAAAATTACAATGAAAGTCTTGAATCAGGCTACATAAAAAATGCTAGGGAAGATTTAAGAGAATATGCACTTATATCTTGCTTAATAAAAATAGAACCTAGTGGTAAAATGGCAAATGACCTTGGAAATCTTAGAAGATCATTATCTTACATGGGAAAAGGGAAGTACTTTATAGAACAAGATAATGATACATTGGAAGACATAAGAGACCCATACCGTAATGCAGTCGAATCTATGCTTTTAGAAGCGAGTAAACACAAAGGTTATATGAAAAATGGTAACATATCTGAATCATTCACCTGTTTTAAAGCATATCGTTCGAAAATATTTAATGAGATAATTCATGGTCAAGATGATTTAATATTACCCAATGAAAAAAACTCCTTTTAAAAATTTGTTAGGCTTGTGTAGGGGGACTTGCTGCAAAAATTGAAGATGTGTCTGAGGTGCCTAACTGAGCACCTCTTTTCATGCGTAAAGTCCGAAGATATTGAAGAGTTCATTGAGGAAGGCGGATCTCTCCTGCACCCTCAGTTTCGGCTCATCAAGATTTGACAAAAATACATAGTTCAGTGATCAATCATAGTTAAAGTCTGGCGGGTTGTGAGGGTTTTGCAACAAGCTCATTATGCGTACGAAAGAAGAGTTGGACTGGTATGTGAATATCACGCCTGAAGGGTTTGATTTGGCGCTAGGTTGGATACACGGGGGAGAGTCTTAAGTCGAATTTTGTATCAGGCCGATGTAACAGACATTCTGCCTATAGAAAGCACGTTTTCCTCAGTATATGAAGCACAAAACGAATATTCAAAGACCACGATAGAAAAGTCTAAACAGTTTGAGGAAAGCATTCTTCAAATTCAAGATTCAGGTAACCAAAGCGCCAAAAGCCTTATTGAACGTATAAATAATTCTTATAGGCCTACCTCTAATGGAGCGACAGATACTGAGCCAACTAAGGTCAAAAAAGTTGGTGATGATGCAGTTGCAAAAGTTCACAATCGACAAGATATAGTAGAAGATGGAGTTTTTGTTTGGATTGAAACAATAGGCACTGGACATGCTTTATTAACAGTGCATGATTCTGATATAACAATGTTTTCTTATGGGCGCTACGATGATATTTACCCTAATACTTTGGGGACTATGGGGGATGGTGTTTTGATTAAAGCCTCAAATGAGGACTGTAAACCATATTTAAGAGAGCAAATTTTTGCAAAAGGAGCTCGAGTATTTAAAATAACGGATGTAAATAAATCTGATGTTTTTAATTACTTAAATGATATTTGGGAAGACAGTGATGACTACCCCGATTCTACAGAAGGAGAACTAACCTTAAAAAGTGGAAGAGTTATTAATGAATATAGCTTATTTGAAAACAACTGTACAACCACAATAGTAGACGCCTTAGATAAATCTGGTACTAAAATCTTTGAAGATTCGATACTTGGAGTTGAGCTTGATCAAAGTTTTACGATCCCAGTTTCACTAAGCGATTATCTAAAAAATGCTTCATTAAACTTTGATATGCTTGTTATTGATGTAACAAAAGAGATGAAAATGTTTTTAGACAATCCAAATAACTTAAAGATAAAGAAACCAAGCAAAAAGGACATAGTATTTGGTATTATCACAAATCAAGCTAGTTTTTTTGGCTCTTCTAGTAGCGATTAAGTAGGTAAAATGATGGTTAAATGGATATTTATATTATTTTTAATTTTTCTATATAGCATTGTCCTTTTTCTTCCGTTCACGGATTTAATGTTATTAATTAAATATAAATTACCAGAAGATTGCTCCACTATTGGCCAGGATATTGATCGGATAACAGATAATCTATTTTTTATCGCATTCGGTGGTTATTATCTTTCATTAACCCTTATTATATTGATATTGGTTAAATTCAATAATAAAAATTAGTTAAAGTCCTCATGAGGCACTTACTGGCAAAACTGAAGATGTGTCTGAGGTGCCTAACTGAGCACCTCTTTTCATGCGTAAATTCCAAAGAGATTGAAAAGTTCACTGCGGAAGGCGGCTCTCTCTTGCACCCTCAGCTTCGGCTCATCACAACGTAACCAAAAATCAAACTGCCTTTATTCGAGGTTTTTGCAACAAGCCCATTTCTAAACTGCACACTGGTAGAAATAGAACTTGCGATTAAAAAACAACCAATTATTTTGTCATTGTTGTGTCAGCATTCGTGCAACAGTCTTAACTTTACATTGACCCTTAGGTGTTTTGTGATTATCGCTATTGAAATGATAAAAACACATACTATCAATAGCTTGTTGTTTGTTTTGATTAAGCAAGGCATGATCTCAGCGACTTAATTTAAAGTAATTTGTCAGGGTTGTGTTATTTAGTGTCCGAGTTGGGAAATAAAGCTTTGTGGCTCATACATTCACTAAATTTATGGTTGTTTGACAATTAATCAGCCTGGGTGAAGAATACACCACATCGCTACCGCTGATAACCATTATCAGATAAGCATTACACTTTAATATAGAGAGTTGAGACGCACATGAAAATTACACTAAATAAAATCCTTACTATTATTTCTGTAACTTCTGTACTGGCTAGCCCAATGACTCACGCTGAAGCAGAACCGGGTAAAATTCACTTTGAAGGCGCCGTGACTGCAACACCATGTGGTATTGTTCCGGAGTCTCTCAATCAAGTAGTTCAACTTGGTCAGGTAAGTAAAGCTAATTTATTACAGGGTGGTGCTTCTGAGCGTCAAGACTTCGAAATTCGTTTGGTTAACTGTACTTTTGGGCCTAATGACAACAAAACCGTATCGATCACTTTCTCTGGTGATACACCCATGGGATTTGCGAATGAACTTAAGACGCGCGGTGACTCAGGCAATACGGTGATCAAATTGTATGACCACGATGAAAACCCTGTTAACTTTGATCAAGCACTTGAAGCCGTTGACCTTGTAGAGGGCAGCAACGAGCAAAATATCTTGCACTTCTCGGCTGAAGTTGCCATGTCAAAGCAAGATGGTGCAACGGTTACAGAAGGGGACTTTGACGCGACATCAACATTTACTTTGGCTTACAACTAAGCTCATCAAATAGCGTTAGACAATAGTATTCAATAAAAAGGTTCAAGTGCTTATGTACTTGAACCTTTTTAACATATAAAACGATTTATCGCTGGTTATCATATATTCGCTCTAAGGCTTGAACGCGACGTTGTTGTTGCTCTGCAAAACTTTGTGTTCGGAGGAGGGCAATTTCTGTATTTTTTTGTTCTGTACTTAATCCATCATATTCGAGGATATCATCTCGTTGCTGTAAATAACCATTAAGTGCAGCCTGAAAATCTCGTTGTTGGTTTTCAAGGTCTTGCAGCCTTTTTGCCCCTTTTTCACCGACTAAACTCACATGCTGTATATATTTGTCTTGTAGGTTTAATTGAGAAGTACTGGCTAACTGCATGATTAATTGCTTGTTCTTATTCACCTGCTGTATATAGTTGGGTTGCTGACTAAGTAGATCATCAAGCAATTGTTGCTGTAACAAAGGATCGTGAGTTGTGGCTATGATCTCTTGCTTTTGAATCGTGAACCGTCTCAGGAGATTTTGTTGCCCGAATAACCGATCCTTTTCTGAATGTGTGAAAAACTTATCTTGAAGTGTGGTTATCACACCCTCAATTTCAATTAAATGTTGGAGAGATAGCTGAGAAGATGGTAATGGATTTAAGTCTAAAAGGGCTTGTTTATACTCAATATAACGATGAAATAAATCCTGTTCTACGCTCCCTTCAAACACAGCTACGGACGAATCAGAATCAAAATTGTGTATGATTTTGTTGAGAGTTTGTTCACCTTGAGTACTTAATTGATATTCAAAAAAGTCCTTAACCGAAGACACATCAAGCTCAGTATCGAGCTGTGAAGGGCTTTGCAATGATGCAGAACGATGGTCAGGTTCTTGATTGCTCAATATAGAGAGCAAGGCAACGCTTGCAGCTAGAGTAAGACATCCCCACCCAAAAAGATGACATTTTTCCATACTATCGACCTACAGTCCGTAAAGTTTCAAACGATTGGCATGTTGACGGTAAAGTGTCACGGGGTCGGTTTCAAATAAATGATGTAAACCTAACCAGCCATTAATTTCATCTAAATGATTTAGGCGGTAATCATCACGAATCACGTTACCTAAATGTGCGCTACAAACATCGACTAAACCATCATTAGGTAAATCGAACGCCAGGCTTAACAACATAAATGCACTATCGGTCGGGTCTAAAGCATGAGTAAAAGTAGCAGAACCAGTCCAGGAAAAATAATAAACACCGTTTTCAGCGAGTTCATCGCCTTCTCCACAATATGAAGAGGGGACGCCTTCAGGAAACCATTGATTAAATGCAAGCGAGCCTTCAGTCGTCAGAGCCGCAAGAGAGGCAAGAGGATCTTGCTCCAGATGGGAGCCGCCAGATAATAACCCAATCAACGCCGTTAGCCCTTTTGCAAGCTTGGTTGCGATTATTTCCTTATATGACCCCTCCGGTACAGAGCGACGAAGTATATCGGCGACCGAAGAACCTTTATGAACACCACCGACGCTGGTGACAGAAGCGACCAAATCTGGCCGAACACCTGCTACATAACGAGCGGTTGGACCACCATGACTGTGCCCTATTAAGTTCACTTTTTGAGCTCCAGTTGCTGCGAGTAGCTGCTCCACTTGGGCGAGTAACTGTTCCCCTCTGATTTCTGTACTGTTGGCTGCTGACACTTGAGCAACATAAACCGTTGCGCCATCTTTAGTCAGTGATTCGGGGATACCGTAAAAATAGTCGACGCCAGCCAGAGTATCGAAGCCAAATAAACCATGAACTAAGACGATTGGATATTTTGCAGCAGTGTAATCTGTTGTTGATGCGGAATAAACAGGAAAGAGATTGAAAACAAAGAGCATTGTTACGAATAGTCTGTACTTCATCATCATGTCCTTATAATTGATGTGTAACAATTGATAAAAATAGAAGATAAATAAGAAAGTAATAGACCTATTGTTAATCTCAGCATTTATTTTGTGATTTATCGCTTAGAAAACAACACAAATGTATAACATGATACTCAATCATTTGCTGTAAAAATCATCTTGAAAGGTCAACAGCTCTAATAGGTTGAAATCAACCCACCTCAAAGGTCTGAGTAAAAAGAAAAACGTCATTTGAAAAATCATAGGGCAGATGGCCTCCATTGCGAAAGCCATTTTTATAAAATCTGTAGGGAGGATTACAGATTGGCTAAAGTCGAGTTGTAACGAGCGAACCCTTGCTCTAGGTCGGTAATCAAATCATCCACATCTTCCAAACCAATATGAAGGCGTATTAGTGTGCCTGAAAAATTTGGATTAGCGACAGTGCGGAGCGATTTGAAACTATTCGGCTCATTTGCCAAGATCAAACTTTCAAACCCTCCCCATGAATAGCCCATCGCAAAATGCTTCATTCCATCGAGCAGAGCTGTTGTTGCCTGAGGTCGGCTGGTTTTTAAAACAAACGAAAAAAGCCCATTACCTCCGGAAAAGTCCCTTGAGAAAAATTCATGACCAGGGCAGGTTGGTAGGCTTGGATGACGAACGTGGTCAACTTCTGAGCGCTGTGTAAGCCATTGGGCAACTTTGAGGCTATTTTCGGCATGTTGACGTAAACGTACATCGAGCGTACGTATCCCTCGTAATGCAAGATAAGCATCATCAGCAGAGACACATTGCCCCATTAGGTAACTTTGCTCTCGTAATTGGTCCCAATATTGTTCAGTAGCAACAGCGGTACCAAGCATGACATCGGAATGGCCAACAATATATTTTGTGGCAGCTTGAATAGATATATCTACACCATGTTCAAAAGGAGAAAAGTTGACACCTGCTCCCCAAGTATTATCGAGTACAACGATGATACCGTACTCATGAGCAATCGCTGCGATGCTAGGGACGTCCATGACTTCCATCGTAATGGAACCAGGGGACTCTAAAAACAAAATTTTGGTGTTAGGTTGGATCAGCTTACGAATATTATTGCCAATTAAAGGGTCAAAATAAGTCGTATCAACCCTCATTTTTTTTAAGATGACATCACAAAAATCTCTTGTTGGTTCGTAGCACGAATCAACCATTAAAATATGATCACCGGTTTCAATAAATGAAAGTATCGTGTTGGAAATTGCGGCAGTGCCACAAGGGTATAAAGCACATCCAGCCCCTCCTTCAAGAGTCACCATAGCATCTTGAAGAGCAAAGTGTGTTTGAGTTCCCCTTCGACCATAAAATAATGCCTTGTTGGCTCGATTGATCGTGGCATGTTTTTTTTCGGCAACGCTATTAAATACAATTGTTGAAGCACGTTGAACTGGAGGGTTTACAACGCCATGAGTCCACTCACTATTGCGGCCCGCTGAGATCAGTTTTGTATTTTTCCCTTCAGACATAAAAATTCCCTGTCAAATGTTCTATCTAAGCATCAACTCATTTTTCGTGGTTAAGGCTTTTAGTTATGATGAATGTCTTAATATACCCAAGTTACCTCAAAATACTGCGTTCTGTGAGACGACTTTAGTGCGCTGAACACGGTATTTTGAAGTAACTGAGTTATAGAACATGTCTGAAGAATAATTTGCAAGTGAAAAATTTTCAGAATGCACCCAAGTGCTATACCCAAGTGACCTCAAGATGCTGCGTTCAGCGAGATGACCTTAGCTCTCAGGCGCGGCAACGATTCGAAGATATAGTTGCTCTACATTGAGAATCGTTAACAAAGTCTGAGAGTTAAGGTCACTCGCCCTTTGGGAGCGTGTCACTGAGCAGACTTCTTGCGTCAGACAACCGTTCTTCTTACAAAAATAAGAAAGAGCCGGCTATTCCGCTTCGTTGTCTTCCTTGAATTCGACTCAGTGACCTCGCTCTGAATCAAGCATCTTGAAGTCACTTGGGTATAATATGAGAGTAAGCGACTGAGGTCAGTTTGCTATACGTACTATTCAGAAATCCAAGGATTAAAGAAGTGGGTTAAATAAATAAAACACACGTTCGAGAAACCGAGAGAAAAGACTTCGCTGCTGCCATTTATCTTTATCAACAAGATGCGATTGTTTAATGTAAGAGCTTTGTAAAGAGGACATTTGCTTTGTAAAATCAACATCATCGACGGCGAGGGTTACTTCAAAATTAAGCCATAAACTACGCATATCCATATTGACGGTGCCGACTAGGCAAAATTCTTCATCAATAACAACAGATTTTGTATGCAATAAACCCCCATAGAATTCGAAGATTTTAACTCCTGCCGAAAGAAGGTCACTGTAGAAAGATCGTGAAGCCCATTGAACCATCATTGAGTCATTTTTATGTGGGATAATAAGCTCAACATCGATTCCTCGTTGTGCTGTCATTTGCAGTGTGCCAAGCAGGTCAGCACTAGGAACAAAGTAGGGGGTAGTGATCCTGACAGAGCGATTCGCTTGATTGATCGCGAGAGTTAAAACTTGATAAATTAAATGCTCAGGCATACCAGGACCCGATGGGACGACTTGGATTGGATGTAAATAATCGTTTTTCTGAAGGCATTTAGGGTGTTGAGGAAGTGCACGTTCACCGGTTTCAACTTCCCAGTCCCAACAGTGAATGGCACTGAGGACATTAACTGTTGGGCCAGTTAAACGCACCATAATGTCGATCCATTGTCCAACACCACTATTTTGCTTGAAAAATGCAGGGTCGACTAAGTTCATCGAGCCAGTGTAGGCAATGTCATCATCAATGACGATAATTTTTCGATGTTGACGCAGATCCAAACGACGCAGAAATATCCGCCACATATTCACTTCTAATGCTTGAACAACTTCAATACCAGCAGCCAACATCATTTTATGCCAATGACTCCGGAAAAAAGTTGGGCTTCCTGCAGAGTCTAGTAATAATTTGACCTTAACTCCTCGTTTAGAGGCTTGAATTAAAGCAGAAGCAACCGAGTCCGCCAAACCACCAGGATACCAAATGTAAAAAACCATTCGAATCGAATGTTGGGCATTCTCAATGTCTTTAATAATCGAATGTAGGATTTCTTGTGGTGATTGTTGTAAGGAAAGACTATTACCGCTTAAGGCTGGTAAGCCAAGCCGATTATTACACAATTCATCAATACGATAGATATGACGGCCCATTGCTTCAGGAACATGAGCATTACAGTCATTGAGCTGAGTAAACCATTGCTGGAAAGGGGAAAACATGTCTTTAGCGCGTTCAGCACGTTTACGTCCAAGATTTAACTCACCAAACAGGAAATAACAGACAACACCAAGTACAGGCACAATGTAGATGACCATGAGCCAAGCGAGTGAGACGCTTACAGCCCGTCGTTTCAAAACAACGCGAATGGTGACACCAGCGACAAGTAGCCAGTAAAAACCAACGCCAGTTAGAGTAAGAAAGTGATAAAACTTATCCATAATGGTTAATAACTAGTGAGTTCCTTCAGAGTGACCAAGCACATTGTAGATTATACCTAAGTGACTTCAAGATGTTTGAGAACGTGTCATGTGACACAGTCGAGGTATATACCCAAGGAACCTCTAGGTGCTTAATGCAGAGTGGGGTCACTTGGGTATAGATCTGTTATTTCATGAAGCTCGATATTACTCGCAATGTATGAAGCCAAACTAAGAAAAATACGACCACTTGCATATAAAATGGTCAAGATAAACCTTGCATGTTATGTTGTGGTTATGTGAAAATTTTGTTCAACAATTAACTTGTGGTTAAGAGTTCGGCTATTGAGGTGCGTTATAGTGTAAATAGACATTAAATACACTCATCGGGCTTCCAATTCTAAATTGAAACTGCTTTACTGACCATACATAGGGCGCTAGCAAACTTCTTATAAGGTGTAATTTTTATTTTACACTTAACATATTTTTGGCGCTTTATCCTATGTAAACACAACATGCAGTACACACATTTATGGAGAAAAAGCGTGGCTACAACGAATACAGCAGCACCACGTGATACGTGGGGGTCTAAACTAGGCTTTGTAATGGCAGCAGCGGGGTCCGCTGTAGGTTTGGGCAATATATGGAAGTTCCCATATACAGCAGGTGAAAGTGGCGGCGGTGCATTTGTCGCAATCTACCTTTTATTTGTTATTTTTATTGGCTTTAGTGTAATGCTTACAGAGTTTGCTATTGGCCGAAAAACAGGTTTATCAGCCGTTGGAGCTTTTAAATCGACGGATCGCCGTTGGACTTTTACGGGAGTGATTGGTGTTTTAAGTGGCCTACTCATCATGGGTTTTTATCCCGTTGTTGGGGGCTGGGCTTTAGCTTATATCTTTAAAATCGGTGGCGGTTTATTGAATACGCCTGATGCGATTGGTGACAGCTTTGGTGGCTTCATTTCTGATCCCGTACAACCTTTGATGTGGATGGCTCTATATTTATTTTTGAACGTGCTAATCGTTATCAAGGGCATCTCTGGAGGGATTGAAAAAGCGGGTAAAGTACTAATGCCACTGCTTTTCCTAATTCTGATTATTGTTTCGGTAAAAGGCTTAATGCTTCCTGGTGCTATGGCTGGGCTTGAGTTCTTGTTCATGCCTGACTTTTCTAAAGTCGACAGCAACGTCGTATTGGCCGCGTTGGGGCAGGCTTTCTTTTCTCTTAGTTTAGGTATGGGCTGCATGATGACGTATGGTTCGTACTTGAGAAAGAAAGAGAACCTTGTACAGACAACAGGCATGGTGACCGCAATGGATACAGGCGTTGCGATTCTCGCTGGTATTGCTATGTTCCCTGCGATGTTTGCTTTTGGCATGGAACCCGCTGCAGGCCCTGGTCTCGTATTTGTTGTCGTGCCGCAACTTTTTGCAGAAATGGGTGGTTTGATCGGTTTCCTATTAGCATTGATGTTCTTTATCGGCTTGACAGTCGCCGCTTTGACGTCTTCCGTTTCTTTACTTGAAGTTGTGGTTTCATATTTGATTGATGAAAAAGGCTTTAAGCGTTCCACCGCAGTGTTAAGCTCAAGTATTGTGATGGCGTCACTTTGTGTTATTGCTTCACTATCTCTTGGTGGGATTGGTCCAACACTGTTTGGAACTGGGGCGTTTGATATCTTTGACTTACTAACGGATAAAATCTTCCTTGCAGTAGGTGGTATGTTAGTGTGTATCTTTGCTGGATGGCGTTTAAACCGTGCAGATTTAGAAAAAGAAATCACTAACGACGGCAAAGTTTCATTCCCTCTATTTGGTCTGTGGTATAACTTAGTCAAGTATGTCATCCCTGTTGCTATCGCGATTGTTGCTTTCATGGGCATTAAATCAGGCTTTGATAGCGGTAAAGGGGAAATCATGCTAATCGGTATTGGAATCATTGTTATTACAGGTTTGTTCTCTAAAAAGCTGTAATAAACATTGTCCTCTAGGATGAAAACTAAAAGCGGAAGTAGGGTTACTTCCGCTTTTTATTTAATGACATTTGGTAAAGATTGAAAATAAGCCAATAAATCACTCAATTCATTAAGCGCCAATGAGGCGGCATCATTAAAACTCTCCACATTACCATGATGAACTAAGCAAGAGGGCATTTGAGCATTATACGCTGCTTGTAAGTCGTAAAGGTAATCTCCTACATACAGGACTTCATGAGGCAAGACACGCCACTCTTTTGCAAGAATCTGAAGAGAAAGTGGATCGGGTTTAGGGGGAAAACATTCACGTGTAATCACCCGTTCTACAGAGATGTGATTGTTTTCAAGTTTGCGCCTCGTCGCGATTTGGCAGTTACGCGTTACGATAGCCGTTTTGATTTTACTTTGTTGTAAGTAGGCTAAAAGCTCATGACATCCCATCATTGGAGAGGATTGCTGGGCGTCAGAAATCTCATAATCAAAAATCATACTGTGTGCGTTTTCTCGATGAGCGGGGTGGTCAATCGCATCGACAAAATCCAAGAGATCAGTCGTTTTTGGACAACCAAGCTGTTGACGTAACTCATTAAAATTTATATCAGAACTTACTAATGTGTTATCTAGATCAAATACAACAGCTTTAATTTTATCGAGCTGTAAAGGGAATGGAACCATAAAGACCTCGCACAATTTAGCTAGAGTGAAGTTCACCAAAAAATAAGAAACATATTAAGTTTAGGCTCTTTCAACGAGATGGTGCTGCTTTGATTGTTAATTCTATTATACCTAGGCAACCTCAAGATGCTGAGTTCAGAGCGAGGTCACTTGGGTATATTAACATGGTCAAATGAGCTCAAACTGCTTGATTCAGTAAGATTTTACTTGGTCAAGTTCACTAAATGCAAGTTGTGTATTAGGAATTTTTTATCAGAAATTTATATGAGTCTGGTTGGTTATTTAAGTTTGAATATTCTAATAATCTAAAATTATGCATTGCAAAGAAAGGCATGATGGACCAAAATGACACTGTATAAATAAACAGTTAAATGTTATGAATGTCATACCAATTTCAGCCAGTGCAGGTATTACTGGCTTTGAATCTCCTGCAGCAGAATACCGACAGCTAGCACTCGATCTAGATGATCTTCTAATTGAAAACCCAAGTGCCACTTTTTTGGGTCGTGCCAGTGGTGACTCGATGCAAGGTGTCGGGATCTTTGATGGTGATATCCTCATTGTTGATAGGCATATGCAACTCAAGAATATGGATGTCATTGTTGCGAACCTTAATGGCGAGTTTGTGTGTAAGATACTTGATATACCACAGCGACGTTTATTATCGGCTAATTCGGCTTATTCACCTGTACTTATAGAAGAGTGTGACGTGTTTACGGTTGAAGGTTTAGTGATACGTTCTATTCGTTGTCATCGAGCCAGTTCTCAGCTGGAGCGATAAGCCATGTTTGCACTAGTCGATGCTAATGCCTTTTATTGTAGTGCTGAGCAAGTTTTTCAGCCAAATTGGCGAGGAAAGGCAATAGTGGTCCTTTCCAATAATGATGGTTGTGTGGTTGCGGCTAATCAACAGGCTAAAGCAATGGGAGTAGAAAAGTTTAAGCCTTACTTTCAAATGAAAGCTCTTTGCGAGCAGCGCGGAGTCATCGTACTTTCTTCCAACTACGAACTGTATGCGGATTTATCAACAAAGATGATGCAGGTGATTGGCCGTTTTGCTCCGGAGCAATATATCTATTCAATTGATGAATCTTTTTTGTCTTTTACACAAACTGAGCGAGCGATACCTTGTTTACGTTCTCATGGTGTTGCTTTACGCCAAGCGGTATGGCGGGAATGTCGCTTACCTGTTTGTGTGGGAATGGGGCCAACCCTTACGTTGGCTAAAGTGGCGAATCATGCCGCGAAGAAAATACAGGGATATCAAGGTGTCTGTGTATTAGATAGAGAATCCGAGCGCAAACAGGTACTCTCTCAGTTATCGGTTAATGCAGTATGGGGTGTGGGTAGACGCCTAACGACACACTTAAAGCATCTAGGTATTACCACGGCGCTGCAGTTGGCTGATTATCCAGCTAAAATAGCGCGCAAGACATTTAATGTTGAGCTGGAACGAACGATACTAGAGCTAAATGGTCAGCCATGTAAACGGTGGGATGAAGCCCGCACGGATAAAAAGCAAATTTTTTCGACACGAAGCTTTGGTCATCGTATTGAAGAGCAATCATTATTAAGTCAAGCTCTTTGTCAACATGCGGCAATTGCTTCTCGTAAGGCCAGGCAGCAGGGCTCCCTGTGCCGAGTCATGGTTGCTTTTGCTTCGAGTTCTCCATTTGATGATATTCCCTATAGTCAGCGAGCAATATACCGCTTTGCTTATCCAACGGCAGATGTTACTAACATTACTAAGGTGGTCTCTCAACTAGCTAAGGAGCTATTCAAACAGGGGGTTCGTTTTTATAAAGTCGGGGTTGGACTACTGGATTTGGTCGACGGCCGACAAGAGCAGCCGGATTTGTTCAACCCCCAGCCTAACAATGCACCTTTGATGACGTTATTCGATGGGTTAAATAAGCGCTATGGTCAAAATACGTTATTTCTTGGAGCACAAGGGTGTGAACAAAAGTGGCAGATGAGGCGCCAGTTTTTGACACCTCAATATACGACATGCTGGTCTGACTTACCAATCATTCGATGCTAAGCATTTTTTAAAATTAGGGGTGGTAATTAAAAACTAATCCCTCGTTGACATACGATAATCAGCGTTGTGAGGAATTATCTGAATTGATGAGTCAATAAATGCTACAAGTCACCATAATGACAGTCTATACAGTTAATACGATATCATCTTTAGTAAAAAAGATTATTGAAATCTAATTATAATAAAAAGCCATCTTTCAAAAAACGTGAGATTTGTATAATAGCTAAAGCTTATGCGAAACTCATATAGTAATGATATAAGAGAAATTACCTTGAAAAAAATTGCATCGATTATTCTAATGGTTATGTCAACTCAGTCATATGCGAGTGAGCTGAGCGGTAGTGATGTTACAGAAACGACAAAAGGTGTTATTTCTGGATTTGTTAAGTTTAGTAAAGATCTTGTCGAAGGTGTCGATGAAGGTGTTGATGAAGGAAGAAAAACCGGCCTCAGTAAAGACGGTGCCCTGATCATTAACAATACTGAAGATTTGAACAAATATTTAGAAGTTAAAGTATTGAGTGTTAAAAAGGTAGGGGAACGTGGTGCTTCCATTGAGGTAGGCTTTAAGAGTGCGCATCATGAGCCTATTCGTATCATAAACCTAATCGAGTCAGAGAATGTTCTTGTGGTGGATAAAGAGGGATATGGAACCAATCTCTGGTCTGGTAAAAGTAACCCGCAGCAAATTACAGTGCCAAGTAAAGCAGGACGTAAAGCGACGTTCTATTTTGAACTGCCTCCAGAATCAATTAAATCCATACGCTTCTTTGGCTTACCATTCGATATCTAGAGTCTCAATTCCAGGGGGGCATCCAAGCCTCCCCGAAGTTATTAGGGCGTAACGATTTAATTTCAAAATTTGGTAAGAGATTTCAGAATTATTCACGTGTACTTGCTGGTTTAAAGAAGATAATGGAGAGCCATTTGGTTATCACATCAAGATGTTGGGCGTTGTTAAAATCCATTTTTCTAAACCAAGTGACCTCAAGATGGTGGCTTGAAAGTTTTTCAGTGAACACTTCATCTTGAGGTTACTTATGCATATAGCAAGCGGAGTGAATATGTTTAAAGCACTGACATCGGCCATTATGCCATCGAATGTTATCCCTGAATCGGTACAAAAAGAGCGTGCGCTTTTACGTGATTCTCTTGACCAGCAAAGTCATGATAATGAAGGGCTGCCACCATTTGCCGACTCTGTACGCCACGTTAATAACTGTCTAATTTCGCATAACCATCATGGTTTACCTGAGTGGAAGTCAGAGCAATATCGAGAGCTTACACAAAAGGTGACACTTGGTGAAGTTTCGAATTCATATGCATTTTTGAGTTCCAGTTTGGGTTGGGCTACAGAAGTGAAAAACGCACAAACAACGACACAAAGAGCAGAAGCTTTAGTCGGAGCCGTCATGAACTTTGGTGGTGCTCTTGCATCTGGAGCAGTCGACCACCAAAAAATGAAAGGTTTAAAATAAATTCAGAGAACTAAACTTAACAAGTTCAAAGCTTATTGTTCTTGGCTTAGTAGCCTATCTCTCACCTCCATAAGTGCAAACCCTAATAGGTTAAGCCCTTTCCAGCTGTATGGATCTGAAATAGCAGGATTATCCTGGCTCATGCCCACTCCCCAAATCTTATCAACGGGGCTGGCTTCAACTATGATTTGGTCGCCAGTATTGAGTAAAAAGTCTTTTAGAGCTTTGTTTTGAGAGAACTTAGCAAAGTTAGCATTTACGACAATCTCAAATCGTTTCTCATTCCATTGTTTTTGATTAAAACCTATCACTTCTCGGCCAATTTGCTTGGCTTCCTTGGCTGTGGGAGATAAAAGGACTTTTTCAGCGGCTTTTGCATCATCAAATAACTTGGCTTTGTAATACATCATATAATGTTCAGCTGTAGGAAACGTATTACCATTTTCTTGAAACCCTGAAATGTACCATTGACTCAAGCTGCTCTTCGTTACTTGGTTGCTTTTTTCTTGATGCCCCCAAAAAAAGAGATATTTGAACTTTTCTCCATTATTTAAAGCGTCAATAAGCGATTTCATTTTTGTAATTTTCATATATTGCTCTTGTTGCATTGTTATGGTTTTTGGCTGAGTTTAAATATATCAGGTAAATTTTAAATAGACAAAGCGACTTGGGTATAAAAAATAAAGAGTGATTCTTCATTATCCAAGATGGAAGCGGTGATTATCATATATACCCAAGTAACCTCAAGATACTGTGTTCAGCGAGATGACCTTAGCTCTCAGGCGCGGAAACGATTCGAAGTATAGTGGCTCTACATTGAGAATCGTTAACAAAGTCTGAGAGTTAAGGGCACTCGCCCTTTGGGAGCGTGTCACTGAGCCGACTTCTTGCGTCAGACAACTTGGAAATAGAATATTATTCCGCTTCGTTGTCTTCCTTGAATTCGACTCAGTGACCTCGCTCTGAATCAAGCATCTTGAAGTCACTTGGGTATATTGGTTCTCAAAAGATTAGATAAGGTATTACGAAAATAGATTAAATGTACCAGTAATAATTAAGGTTTATGAATTTATTATGAATTTATTGGCTTTTTTGATGGTAAGTGGTTGTTTAAAATGGGTTATTTATTTTTATGAAATAATGTTATTTTAAGTGTTGTTATGTTTTTTTTGTGCAATAAAATGCCCCCATGTTTATTAAGTGAGGTTTTATTGTGAATAAATTTAACAAGATGTTGTTTATAGTGGCTCTTTCTGGATTTGGCCTTTCAAATGCTGCAATAGCTGGTAACACGGGTACTATTAGGTTTATAGGTTCTGTAACAAGTCAGACTTGTAACATAGTTGGAGAGCAAGACAATATATATAGTAATACGATTACGTTAGGTGATTATACGAAAGATGAAGTTTTAGATGGTAGGACTACAGAGAAGTTATTTAACCTTCGTGCTTTTAATGATAATCAACAGGAATGCACACCACAAGGTTCAATCGAAATAAGCTGGACACCTATAAACGGGTGGGATCAAGGTGGGCTAATGAATACCGGAACAGCTAATGATGTGGTCGTAAAATTAATGGATAAAGACTCGGTCGCATTTGGTCCTTTAAGAAATAACGTCATCTACTCTCAGAGCTTTGCTGCCACATATCCATTCAAAGCACAGCTTATAAGTAGTGGAACTGGGGTATCTGCCGGAAGCGTTAGGGCTGCAGCAAGTTTTATAGTTGTATATCAATAATTATAGGCGTAGTTATAGTGAGCTGACATATGACATTGGCTCACTATAATCATATACACTTGTGGAGTAGTTCGACCAATGTTTCGGCTTAAAATAACAATAGCAATGCTATTTATCTTTTGTATAAAAGCCCATGCTCAGACTGAATTGGATCTTTCTTTCTTGCAGGGGAAGCAAACAAAGATTCCTAATATTTTTAAAAATATAACCAATAACATTCCGGGTGAGTATTTTTTAGATACATTTATAAATGGTGAAAATGTTGGAAGAAAAACATTAACTATCATGAAGGAAGATTCTTCAAACTTATGCTTGCCTGATGATTTTGTAGAAAAGCTATATCGAAAAATTGACCTAGATAAGTTGAAAACTGCTCTTAATGCAGAAAGACAATGTTATGACTTTACTCAAATAACTGGAGGGGGAGCCACTTTTGATTATGCGCAACAGGCATTACGAATTACCCTTCCACAGGTTGTTTTTTTGAGTTCAGTAAAAGGTAATAAGTGGGATTATGGTGTTTCGGGTTTTAACTTATCTTATCAAGTCAATGCGAGTAAAAACTTTGGTTTAAAATCATCTGAAGACAGTACACAATACTTCTCTGACTTTGACTTAAATATTAATTATGATAAGTGGGTACTGTCTGCTAGTGCATATGCACTCAATGATGAAAAAGTTCGATCTCCTGATATAAAACTAACAAGAGCTCTAGAAGATTTACAAAGCGATCTTACAGTTGGAAAAGATTATTTTAATGGTTCACTTATCGAAGGATTTTCTTTTTATGGCGTGTCATTGAACTCGAACTCAAGAATGCGTCCTCATCGTTTCAGTGGTTACGCACCTCAAATAAATGGAGTGTTGAATTCAGTTTCACTTGTGACGGTAAAGCAAAACCAGCGTGTACTATTTGCTCAGACTTTACCAGCAGGGCCATATTCTTTAAATGATATAGCACCCGCAGCAAATGGCGATATTACAGTTATCATTGAAGATGCAAATGGGGTGATTACTCGTCGTTCATATCCTGTTGCAAGTTTACCTGAACTGTTAAGGCCTGATAATTATAATTACAATCTTTCAGTAGGCACTCGGGAGCATTATGAGCTAGATGATCAGAAGTTTGCACTAGCATCAGTAGACTATGGATTAGAGTTTGGCACTGTAGGCTTTGCTTCATTATTCCATCCTAAATATCATAGTGTCGGCTCAAGTCTTGCTTTTCCTCTTGGTGATTTTGGAGCAATGTCTACCAGTATTAATTTGTCATGGAGTCGATATGACTTTGCTGCGTTCCAACCCAATGGAAATGCGACACAGAGTGGTTTTAGTACGAAAATAAAATATGCGAAAGACTTAGGGAAAACGACAAACCTACAATTGTTGTCGTACCATTATAGTAGTGCTGGGTACGTTGACTTTGCAGATTTTAAACCCGCCCGAATCCATAGTGAAAGCCCAAAACGTAGCCGCTATGAAGTAAAAATCGCTCAACGCTTAGGTTCAGCCCATCTAGCTTTATCAGCTTGGCGACAAGATTACCGTGATAAAAGAAAGAATCAAACGGGAACTAATTTATCGTTAAGTAAAACTACAGAGCAAGGGGTGATGTTCGGATTAAACGCCTCTTATGAAAACTCAACTTTGGGTGAAAAAGAATACAGCACAACATTTAGTTTGAGTATCCCAATAAATTTTATAAGTGAACATGAATACTTAAATAGTAGCGTTAGTTATGCTGATGATGGAAGTACTTTATTTAATAATGGTATGTCCATATCCACAGAAGACCAGACATCATACAGTTTAGACTCTACTTGGAGTAAAGAGCGGAGCACTTTGACAATAAGCTCATCTCATAGCTTTGATGCAGCGAGAGCTGGGTTACTTATATCAAAAAATAATCAAAGTACAACAGTCGCTTCATCGCTGTCAGGCTCTATTGCTGCAGTGAAAGATATCGGGTATGCATTCTCAAATGTACAAAGCAAAACTATTGCTCTCGTTCGGGTTCAGGATATAGAAGGAATTACACTCAGAGGGTCATCTCCGACGAATGAATCTGGTAATACAATCGTCCCATTAGTCAGCTACAGAGATAATGATATAAGATTAGAAGGTGGAAATATTCCGAGCAATGTTGAGTTTTCAAAAACGGCTTACAAAGTGACACCTTCAGGAAACGCTATTATTGTAAAAAATTATGATTACCAAAAAGTGAATCGTTATTTGTTAAGAGTCTATAATAACAAAGATCAGGTGTTTTCTTTCGGAACTGAAGTCATTTCTGAGAAGAATAGTCCGGTAGGGATTATTGCCAAAGGAGGCATTCTTTACGCTACTTTGTATTCAAACTCAAAAAATATCTTCATAAATCAAAGTGGCGAGAGTTGTAAAATCACACTTGAAAATATTAAACCTAACACCGATAAAATTTCGGATGTATATTGTAAATAAGATGGTATATTAAAATGAAAAAATTAATAAAACTGATACTTTTTTATATCTGTGTTTTTTCTCCAATATCAATGGCAGCCTTTGTACTCAATGGAACTCGAGTTATCTTTAACGATGGAAATGAAGATGGAACTGTAACTTTTGTTATTAAAAATAAAGCCAGTGATACCTATGGTGGACAAGTCTGGATAGATAATATCGATGAGAAAGATAATGATGTATACTTTCTACCAATGCCATCGTTTCTTAAAGTGGACGGTGGAGAGAGTCAAGTCGTTAGGATAAAGAAGATAACCGATAAACTGCCTAAAGATAGAGAGTCTATTTTCTGGCTAAATGTTCAGGAAATACCGCCAGTTAATAAAAATAAAAAAAATGCGTTGGTTATAGCTGTAAATACAAGAATAAAGTTAATTTACAGGCCAGAAAGTCTTATTGACTCTCGAGAAAATGCAGAAGAAGAAATAACGTTAACTAGAGAAAAAGGCGCTCTTGTACTAAATAATCCAACTCCTTACTACTTTTCAATCATAGGTACCATAGTCGGTGATAAGAAGATTAAATTAGGAGAAAGCTCAAAAAAGAAAATGAGTATGTTAGCACCTAATAGTAAAGTGGTATTGGATGAGATAAATGCCTCCAACTTTTCTAAATTAGTCCTAGAGGCCATTAACGATTATGGTGCCATTAATAAATATGAGGTAAAAATAAATGAAAGCCTATAACTTAGTTGGTGTTTGCTTGTTTATTTATATCTCATATCCAATACAAGCATTATCTAAAACGATTGGTTTAAGCCCCGGTGATGAGTATATCGCTTCTGTACGTGTTAGTTTACAAGGCTCAGCAACAACCAGCCCCAATGCTGGAATATGCTTTGGTTTCAGCAGATGGATGTCGTCAGGTGTGTTCTGTACATTACCTGTAAAATATTCCCAAAATGGTGTGACAGCTACGATTAACAGTGCGAGTGCCAATGTTAGATATCGTGGACAGCAGTCTTTTATGAGCGTAAGCGATGAACAAGTATCTGAATGTGTAACCGAACCCCAAGGACAGGAATATAAGGCGCAATGTAAATTTAGTGAAAATTCAGCTACTGACAATGGCGTTTTCTTGTTTCATAAACATTTTACTGGTACTGACCGTGTTACCTATCAGCAGTCTGCACAAATTAGAACCATTCGAATAAGAGCGAGTTCAAGTGCCACTCCGGGAAGGCACACTATCTATACGAGCATAGCAGCTATTGATGGTTCTAAATGGAAATTTAAAGAAAGGGAAGATATCACTGTTGAGGTCCGAAATAACACTTGTACATTAAGTAGTAATGACTTGGATATCGGCTCTATTACTCCTAATGAGGATAAGGTTGAAAGACTGAATATATCACTAAGTTGTACTGATAGCCAAATGGGTGGTTCAAGCTGGCGCTTTAATGAAATTACTGATAGTACAACGAATAAGCTAAATGATGTGTCACTACAGATATTAGATTCAAATAATAATATTCTTATGAAGAATGAAGACTATATTGATCCAAGTGAACTGAATAAATTGAAAATAAGAGTAAATGCAGGCCCTAGTGCAGAAATGGGTGAATTTTCAACTAAGTTTAAGTTTACACTCACTTATTCTTAACTTGGTAATCAGATGAATAAATATATTATATTGTTATTTTCAATTATTGTGCCTTTTAATTTGTTAGCGAAAATAGTCACCACGACAGTTATAGTAAAAGGCCGAGTTGTTGTGCCATCTTGTGATATTAATGGTTCTTCTACTCACTTTGAAGAAAAGGTCACCTTAGGAGACTATACCGGAGAGCAGGTTATACGCTCTCAAACTGACAAAGTTGAAGTTCCTATTTCAGTTGAATGTTTATCGGGCACACCTCGCTCTGTTACATTCAAGTTTGCTCCTTCAAATGGGTACAGTATTAAAGACAATACGTTACTGAGTACAAATTTAAACGGTCTTGCCATAGATCTGAAATGGAAAAAAGACGGTCAATATGTCTTGTCAGGGGCGAATGATAGAACGTTTTACTTCGGTAATGGTGTGACTGAATTAGATGCGAGTTTGATTGCACAACTAAAAACGTTAAGAAATTATGATTTGAACACCATACAGTATGGTAATTTCACTAGTTCATTAGCTGTCGATGTTTCTTATAATTAAAGGTAGATATGAAAACTTCAAAATTTAATAGAACATATTATTTATTACCTATTCTATTAGGTTCTACTTTTGCTTCCAGTGTTTTTTCAGCGGAAAATAATCAAAGCTCCATATGGATCGCTGGTTCTGTTGGTATGGGTACTAAGGATTCTTTAGGTTTAATGGATCGTAACTCATCGCCTTCGATTAAAGTTTCTTCTGGGGTAGACTTAGGAAAAAATATAGGATTCTTTGGTAGCTATGATCATATTGCTGACATTACTGATAATGGACGGTTAAACATTCTGTCATTTGGTATGAGAGGGCAGTACCCACTTATAGAAGGACTCTCTATTTATGGAAAAACAGGCATGAGCTACATGAATATTCAGAGAGAAAAGCAGAATGTATCAGGATTGATAGGAGTGGGCTTAGAGTATTCTTTAACGAATTCGATTTCTACCCATGTTGGCTATGACTATTATCAAGATCTCGCTAATGCGAATACTTCGGTAGATATTAATCAATGGTATTGGGGCTTAACTTACCATTTTGGTAAAGGCTCTTCTATCGTGGTGAAATCAAATCAGCAGATAAGCGGAGTTCAAGTTGTAGATCACAACTCAACTCTCTCAAGAAGTCAATATCTAGTATCGTTTGATACCGGAGAGAGCACTCTTGACTCATTTGATCGATATGTACTTGCTGATTTACTTGCCTTCATGAAGCAAGATCCTGAAATGAAAGCAAAGATTATTGGTAGAACAGATAAGCAAGGGGGATATAATATCAATGAGATTATTGCAAATAAACGCACAAACGTAGTCTATGAGTACCTGATTGATAATGGCATATCGCCATCTCGCTTAGAGAAGGATTCAGTAAGCAATAAACGTCCATTGGATCTGGAGAGCGAAGAAAGCCCTAAAAGCAAACTTGAACGAAGTGTTCAAATACTTCTTAATTATTGAGTTTTCGCCTTTTAACTAATGTCGATTTGGGTTAACTGCCCGTTAACCCAATTTTGTCTAGTGTATATACCCTAAAATGGACAAACGGCCTCATCTTCATGATAGGTACCACTTAATGACTCTTGGAACCAATGATCAACCTCTTTTCTATGGGTTCTAATGAAGTCATTCATAGCTAATATTATCGCTTTACCTTTGGTTGTTTGGTTAGCCATGTAGACTTTGTAGCGCTCAGGGTTGTGGTTCAACTCCATATTAAGCCCTTCATTACTGAAGACAGAATCAGAGCTATTACTCCGATATTCAACCTCTACAGAGTCAGTGATCATGGCATAGGGCTTTTCTTGGTATTTCTCAAAACAATCAAAAACAGCAATATTACTTTCTATGATTTTTATATCAGCATTTTTAATTATTTTATTGACATATATTTCGTTTGTTCCACCTTTATTTTCAATAATAACGTTTTCTCTCTTATCTATATCTGAAAACCTTTTAAATAAGTGAGCATTTTCTTTTGTGAAAAGTACGGCCTTTTGACTTTTTATAATTGGCTCGGTTAGATAGAAGAGGTCATTTCTTCCTTCTGTATAGGTAATACCGCCAATTGCCATGTCACATTTTTTGGCCATTAAATCTGAGGATAATTGTTGCCATGTTGTTTTTTGAAATTCTAATTTTAAATTCATATGCTTAGCAAAGTTCTTGACGACTACAGGTGCAAATCCCTCATATTGTCTAGTGTCAATATTGTATGATGTTAGTGGTGGATAGTCTCCAGTGGTACAAACAGTCAGAGTACTATTTTTGAGCGTATTAATTTGAATGTTTTCTGCTGTGTTTGCTGTTATTGATGTACTTAGAAAAGATAAAGCGAATAGTATTTTTTTATTTAGCATTGTTGTTCTTTTTTTTGTTGTGGGTATTGTATTTAATCAGATATTTACCGTTTATTGTGTGATGAAAATCATGAGCTTAAAAATAATTTTTTATGGTATTTCTAAAATTATGGATTAATCTATCTTGTTCGATATTAACTTCTATTTTTTAAATGACACAAAACTTTATACATAATGCATTGAAAAATCTATAGATCTTATTTTATTCATTATTCTATTTAATGCTTTAATTATGGTAAAAGTTAAAGTTATTACTAATAGCAAGTTAGTATATTTATATATATTGACATATATTGTTGTATTAAAGGATAGTCTATACCCAAGTAACCTCAAGATGCTGCGTTCAGCGAGATGACCTTAGCTCTCAGGCGCGGCAACGATTCGAAGATATAGTCGTTCTACATTGAGAATCGTTAACAAAGTCTGAGAGTTAAGGTCACTCGCCCTTTGGGAGCGTGTCACTGAGCCGACTTCTTGCGTCAGACAACCGTTCTTCTTACAAAAATGAGAAAGAGCCTGCTATTCCGCTTCGTTGTCTTCCTTGAATTCGACTCAGTGACCTCGCTCTGAATCAAGCATCTTGAGGTCACTTGGGTATACCAAGTAAACAATACTTCAAGAGGGGATTACTGATGAAGCCAATCAAAATTACTCTGTATCGTTGGGCAGGCAGTTGGGGACCATTTAACGTTAACATCCCTTGTGGGGAATGTACGTTAACTAAAGACATCTTAGAGGATACTTTCAGAACAGAGTTAGCAGGTATACCGATTGAACTGGAAGTGAAAGATTGGCTTTCTTGTTGGTGGGAACCCCTTAAGCTTGGTGCTTGGCATGCTCCTATTGTTGTTGTGGAAAATAAGGTAATTAGCCAAGGGGAAGCGCTCAATCGTGGTGTATTAGTTCAATCAGTGATTCATCAGGTCGTGCAACGAGAAGAGATCAAAGGCAATGTTGTTTTTGGCAAGGAGACTTGTCCCTATTGTGTCAAAGCCAAGGCTCTACTTGAGGCGTCGGGAGTAGAATACACGTATTATGACGTAGTCAAAGAAAGTGCGGCGTTGTACCGAATGATACCATCAGCTAAAGCAATTATTGGAGAGAAAACGCCTGTAACGGTTCCCCAAATTTGGTTGGATGGTCAATATGTCGGGGGTTATGATAATCTGTCTCAACGTATTGATAGCAATAAACAAAAGGAAGTAAGTAATGACTAAAAAGGCTATGTTATTAGGAGTACTTATCATATTGTTTATTGCCGTATATTTGCAATTTGGCCATCTTTTGACTCTAGAGCAAGTCAAACAATTTCATCAAGATGTGCAAAGTGATATTCAAGCAAACTTTACATTATATAGTGGCTTTTACTTTTTATTTTATATTTTGCTTACAGCGTTATCTATCCCTGGTGCAGCTGTAGTGACTTTACTAGGAGCCGCTTTGTTTGGTTTTTGGTGGAGTGTCGTCTTGGTCTCATTTGCCAGTTCGATTGGTGCCACCCTTGCTTTTTTGAGTAGTCGTTATCTTTTAAAGGAATGGGTTGAAAGTAAATTTGATGATAAGTTACATGTGATAAATGAGGGAGTAGCAAAAGATGGGGCCTTCTATCTTTTAACGTTACGATTGATTCCGGTTTTTCCTTTTTTCCTGATCAATCTCCTGATGGGCTTGACCAGTATAACCGTTGCTCGTTTCTATTTATTTAGTCAGTTAGGCATGTTGCCTGGAACCATGGTTTACTTAAATGCGGGGACACAATTATCAGAAATCACGTCGCTTTCTGGGTTGATTTCACCATCTATCTTGATTTCATTAGCTCTACTTGGCCTATTTCCACTGATCATCAAGTTCATCATGGGGCAAGTACAAAAATCACGGGCATAATCACGGAAAATTAAACTTACCTTGGTTCAGGTAAGGTCTATCCTTGTTCAAGGTCAATTGCTTTCAGAGGAAGTCATGAATACTTTTCGGTATATATTTAAAGTCAGTTATATACATTTAGCCAGCTTTGGGTTGTTAATTTTTCCATTGCTTAGTTTTGCCAATGAAGGGGAAAACACAATAGATTGTAGGGAACCATCGACAACGCTTGAGATAAACCAGTGTGCAGAACAAGATCTGGCTTTTGCACAAGTGCAGCTTAATCAGTATTTAAAGGTTACCTATGATCTTAACGTTAATGAACCAGAATTGGTCAGTGCGATCCAAGAGGCTCAAACCGCTTGGCAGGATTACATGCTGGCTCACTGTGGTGCAGTTTATAAACAATGGCAGGGTGGGACCATTCGCGGTGTGATGGCATTATCTTGCAAAACAAAACTGACCCAACAAAGAACGCATGATATCTGGACATCGTTTTTAACCTATATGGATAATTCTGCTCCGGTTTTACCTGAGCCTGCACTCGATAAAACCAATTGATATTAGTTCAAGCTTATACCCAAGTGACCTCAAGATGCTTGGGCATAAAAAGCTTCGGTGGCTATCAATCAATCTAGATAGCCGTTAACCTGACAACCTATTAAACATCGATGATGCTCAAAGAGTCGTTTCTTGCTCTAAAGATTCCACCCAGCGTAGGATTTCTGCTGTCGCTTCAATTAACTCGCCGGGTATGTACTGATCAATTTGTCCATCGGCGAACAAAGCTCTTGCAAGAGGGATCTTTTGCATCACAGGGATACCTTCTTCACGCGCTATTGCAATCATGCGTTTGGCAACAGCATCCGTTTCCATTAATGTGATCATTGGTAATGGTGTTTCGCCTCTTTTGTAATATAAACCAACCGCAATATGAGTAGGGTTGGTCACTAATACACTTGAGCGTTTGACGTTTTCACGTTGGTTAGAACTTTGAAGTTCTTGATGTAATTGACGTCGTTTACTTTTGATTTCAGGGTTACCTTCCATCTCTTTATATTCTCTTTTTACTTCATCTTTACTCATTTTGAGTTTCTTGGTGTGGTCATATTTCTGATAAGCAAAGTCTGCAACAGCAATAATGACAAAGCCAACGGAAGACATGATGATCAGCTGTTTGATGAGTAGCCCAGAGACCAAAGGTACACAACTTAAGCCACAGTGAGGAATATTTAATAACGTACTGATATTCCCTTGAAGTGTTGTCCAAATAATACACGACAGCAGAAAAACTTTGAGTATTGATTTGATGAAGTCAACGATGCTTTTCATCGAGAAGATCTTTTTTGCCCCTTCCGCTGGGTTGATCTTTTTTATGTCTGGCTTCAATGACTCAGCGCTAAAAAGTAAACCGAATTGACTGACATTAGCAATGATCGCCACTAGAAATGCAACAATAAGAATAGGTGCTAGCAGATAACCAATTTCCTTTGCCATCGCCATAGCAACATCCACTAAAGCATCTTGAAAGTTTTGATAAGCAAGTTCGCTTGGTAGTAGTAATAGAGCAGAAATATGAGTGACATAGTAATCTGCACAGGCAAAGAGCACCAAGATGAGTCCCATTATCAGAGCGGTAGAGATGACTTCTTGGCTTTTTGCTACTTGACCTTTCTTTCTAGCATCTCTGAGTTTTTTGGGGGTGGGCTGTTCCGTTTTTTCTCCACTCATAACTTCGTTTCCTTAAAGGTAAAGATTGAACTCAGTTGCTCTTGAAAGAAGGTGATATCAACGAGGCTTTTTTGAAAATACTGCATCAGTAGAGAGAGGTAAACGATAATAAGTGCACTTGATACCGCACTTTTTATTGGCATTGATAAAGAGAAAACATTAAGTTGAGGAGCGAAACGGCTGATAAGCGCCAGACCAAACTCTGCAAGAAACATGGCCAGAACGAGTGGGGCGGACATTAGCACGCCAAGGTATAACAGTTGCTCGAATAGACCATAAAAAAAGGCGACCCAGGCACTATTAATGCTCGGAAAAAACGCCAGAATTGGCCAAGAGGTATAGCTTTTAAACACGGCGTACATAAAGGAAGCAAACCCACCACCAGAAAAAAACAGAGTGATAAGGGTTTGAGTAAAGAGTACCGCTGTAGGGGTGGTTTGTGATCCAAGTAGTGGGTTAAACATACTTGCCATTGCTGCCCCTCGTTGGTTATCAATCAAAAAACCGGTGGCCTCAATCGCCCAAAATGGTATGGCTGCAATAAAACCGATCAGCATACCAATGAGCATTTCTTTGACCAAAATCAAAACAACCCAAGTACCATCTATTGAGTCCGGTATTGCTTCTTGGTTGATCAAGGGAAAAGCAAACAAAGCGAGCGAGAACAAAATAGCGTTTCTTATCATCGCTCCACCCAAGGTTTTTTTGTTGAGAAGAGGCAAGAAGATAAAACAGGCTATTAATCGCGGTAAGCTCAAGCTATATAGAAGAAATGCTTGTTGAATATCGTCAAAACTCATCGTATTTGCGGGATTCTATCCATAATTAACGAGGTAAAAGAATATAATTCAGAACCTAACCACTGCGTTGTTGCAAATAAAGTGATGATGACGGCGATCAGCTTTACAACAAAACCTAACGTTTGTTCTTGTACCTGAGTCAGAGCTTGTACAATGGATACCAAAGTACCGACCAGTGCGGCAACCAAAATAGGTGGAAGCGAAAGATATAACACGAGGATCAGTGCTTGAGTGGTAAAATGTATAATGTCAGGGGGAGTCATAAAAATACCTATATCACTGATAACTCATTACTAAGCCATGTGTAAGCTTTGTCCATCCATCGAGTAAGACAAAAAGTAACAGCTTAAAAGGCAGTGAAATGGTCATTGGCGACACCATCATCATTCCCATTGCCAGTAGAATATTAGACACGATCAAGTCGATGGCGATAAATGGAAGGTAGAGCAGAAAGCCAATCTCAAAGGCTCGGGTTAATTCACTGACAGTAAAAGCAGGCAATAAGAGCAATAAACTGTCAGATTCTAATCTATCGACGTACTTTTGTGGCCAAAGAGTTCGAGCTGCATCAGTAAAAAACAGTGTTTCTGTTTCGCGAATGTGTTTTTTTAGGAATTCTCGATAGGGTTGTAAACCCTCTTCTATTAACCCTTCTATACTGGCAGAATCCTCTAATGCAATGTCATGTTGTTTCAAATAATCGTATGTTTCAAATCCGACTGGCGCCATGATAAAAACAGACAGAATCACAGCAAGGCCATATAGAGCCATGTTGGGTGGAATTTGCTGCACACCAAGGGCATTTCTGAGCAATGAAAAGACAACCGCGAGCTTAACAAAAGAGGTTGCCATCATTGCAATAATTGGCAGTAACGTTAATAAGCTAAGTAGAGCGATTAGATTTAATTCATCGGGTAACTGAATCATACTGGTTCTTGATCCCCACCAAATAAATTCAGAATTCTGACACCTAGGTGTTCATTGATATTAACCAATTCACCTTGGCCGATAGCTTTGCCATTTGCTCTTACCGTAACAGGTTTGCTGACGGGTTGATTAAGCTCAAAGGTAAAACCCGGTTGAAGCGAATTAAGTTGCTCTAAGGTTATGGTTTGAGAGCCAATATCAAAACTCATTTCAATTGGAAGTTGTTGATGTTCAGTAAGCATTTCCGGATTATGGGCATCATTCATTTGGGAATCCTTTTGTAAAATATGAATTGTGTTTTCATCTAACTCACAGAGCCAAAGGTTTTGATTAGAGACTTTGAGGATGATCTGACTACGAGTGAGATAACATTGGTCAAAAAATATTACGTCTCCTTTTTCAAGCGCTTGAAACTGGTCGAGTGGTAAGCAGGTATCACCCAAGCTTAACGAGAAAGGTAAGGTGATCGATTGAGTTAGGTAAGACGTGGCCTTTGGTAAAGCTGAAATTAGGTATTCTTGACCTTGAGGCACCCAAAGGCATAAAGCACTTGTTGAGCGATTAAAGGTTAAAGCTAGCACATTTTCTTCTGCTGCTGGCTGGTTGTATTGTATTAGCTTGCTCAGTACAGGAAGTTGACCGAATAATATCTTTATGGTGTTGCTGTACGCTTCAACTTGTTGATTAAGTAGAGCGAGCTGCAAAGGCTCTGGTAAGGAATCGAAAGCAGTCGCACCCAATATATCGTGTAGCCACTGTTGCAGTTGAGCACTTGAAAATTCAATATCAATCGCTTGTCCTCCTAAAAGAACAGTCAGGCGATATCCTGTAAAAGCAGGCTTTGAATCTAAATTAATCGATAAACTGACGCCATCATCACTATTAAAATAACACTGTTTTTCACTGAGTGAGTTGCTCAGTGCTAGGGTTGACGTATCTATCTTAGGTAAAGCAAGAGTCATCAATCCTCCTCAGGGTTCCATTCGTCATAAATATTTCTTTGCTGTCTTGAGCGTTGTTGGTCGCTTTGTTGGTTCATCTGTTCACTGACTGACACTCTAATTGGTGCGTCAGTAACCAGTTTTTGCAGACGTTCAACCAGATCTTGTCGGGATTGTTGATTGATAAGAGTGAGCGCTTGTTCTTGACGAATGGTTACGCTGTAACCTTCTGCGCTCTGTTTGATTGAGATTTCTCCGCCTTTGAGTAGCCCCTCATTGAGGAAAACTCGAACTTCTTTCTCATTAGCTGAAGGTAAAGAGACCCAGATTTTTTCTACTAACTTATTCACTAACTGTGTTAGAGAGTGGTCGTCTTTAGTAGGAGCAATGACTTCCAGGTTTTTCAAGATGATGTCACCTTGAGTCATTCTGACCATCGGTGAAGCAAGGTGCGATAGAGACTCTGGCTCTTCCTTTTTATTCAATGATTTGTCTATGATTCGCGAATTGAGCTCTTTCGTTTCTTTTGCTGAAGTCATAGCCTGGTTTGTATTCAGGTTCAAAAGCACCTTACTGTGTTTACTGTCTTGTTCTGGTTTTATGTTCGGCTCGGTAGTCTCGGGTTTTGCAATTGATTCAAAATGAGAGTGCTGCAGACTAGACGCTGTAGCGGTGTTAATTGTATTTATCTCTTGCTTGTCTGAGTTTTCAACTTCTTTGAGCTTTTTCGATGGAGCTCGATCTTTCAATGGCTTTTGTGCAGGAAGCATGAGGTTTGCCTGTGCTGTACTAGAGCGGTTCAAAGGTGCCTCTGCTTCCTTTGAATTATCAGTATAAAGAGGACTAGTATGAGGAGTTGTATCACTTGAACTAACCCCAGATCTGGTGGTGTCAGTGTCTATCGCTGACTTAGTCTGCTTTATGTGGGAGAATTTTTGCAGCATTAATGCATCAGAAGTGGTGGCTGAAAGTGCTGAATTGGCAGTTTGAGTCGTCGATTCAAGTATCTCATTGAATGGCGTATTCACGTTATCAGAAGATTCCGGCAGAGCAGGGGAAGTCGCAAGTGCATCCGAGTTCTTCTTAGCGTCGTTTTTGCTCATCGCCTTGTTCATCTTTAACTCTAATGTTTCTACAGCAGAGTGATTTGCCGTCAACTTGTTTTGCCGTTGCTTCTTCTGCGGTAGATGATGCTCAGCTATGCAGTTTTCTATGCTGTTCTGAGGCTCTGATTTTAAACGCATAACCACTCCTACATGGTTTCCGGAAGTCGAAACTCTTCTTGCTCGATCTCTTCTTGATATTGTTGTTGACGGACGAGCTCATCAATTTCTTGTTGATTTAACTCTTCAAACTTCTGTTTGGTTTTGTGTGCTGCAAGCGCTTCATGTTTCTTTTGCTTTAACAAGACTCGTTCGTTATCTAAGTTCTTTTGTGCTTCCACCGCTTGCTGTTGAAGTTCTGCTTCCCGCTCCCTTAAGAGCGCAATTTCTTGTCGCAAATTTTCTAGTTCTTTGAGCAATAAAGTCTTCTGCTGCGCTTTTGCAAAACGACGTGCTTCTTCTTCTACTCTCCATTGTTGATAATCCGTTACGGCTTGCTCCGCTTTATTCAGCAAACTCGTCATGTTTCTCACGCGGTACTCTTGCTGCTTAACCGCACTATCTGCTCGGTCTGCACGTATCGACTTAATGTGCAAAAGTTGCTCAATCATTATCTTTTCAAGTCTTGCATAAGCGTGATGGTTTCATTAAGTTCACTTGGCTCATGGGTACCTTGGCGCAAGAATTCACGAATGGCATCATTTTGGGCAATTGCCATATCGGCTTGTTGATCTGCACCTTGTTGGTATTCTCCAATTTTGAGTAGCAGCTCAACCTCTTCGTACTTAGCGAGCATCTCTCTTACATGTGCCGCTGCAGTGCGGTGCGAGTCGCCAACAATTTGGTTCATGACGCGGCTCGCTGAACGCAAGACATCAATTGCCGGATAGTGGTTTGTGGCAGCAAGCTTGCGAGACAGAATAATATGGCCATCTAGAATTGATCGCGTTTCATCTGCAACCGGTTCAGTCATGTCGTCACCTTCTACCAAAACGGTATATAGAGCCGTAATGGAGCCTTTGTCTGACTGACCCGCACGTTCCATTAATTTGGGCAGAGAAGCAAAAACTGAAGGCGGGTAGCCTCGGCGAGTAGGCGGCTCTCCTGCTGCGAGGCCAATTTCACGTTGAGCTCGAGCAAAGCGAGTGACAGAGTCCATAAGAAGTAAAACTCGCTTACCTTGGTCACGAAAATATTCGGCTATGGAGGTTGCAACAAACGCTGCTTTTGCTCTTTCCATCGCTGGTCGATCTGAGGTCGCAACGACAAGAACAGAGCGAGCCATACCTTCTTCACCGAGATCATGCTCGATAAACTCTCTAACTTCTCGACCTCGTTCACCAATCAAAGCCAGAACAGTGACGTCGACGTCTGCGGAACGAATTAATTTGGCTAAGAGAGTACTTTTTCCTCCACCAGCTGCAGCAAAAATCCCCATACGTTGGCCTTCACCGCAAGTCAGTAAGCCATCAATAGAACGAACGCCTAACGAGAGTGGCTCGGTAATAAGTTTTCTCTGCATGGGTGGCGGTGCATCACGATAGACAGGATACCACTGCTCAGGCTCTTGGCTTTGTGAACCATCAAAAGGGCGCCCAAGGCCATCGAGAATTTGTCCCAATAAATGCTCACCCACACCGACTTCGTGCATTTTTCCCATTGGGCTGACTTCAGTATTTGAAGAGATACCAAACATATTACCCAAAGGGGTCAAGAGGGCATGATGTTGTTGAAAACCGACGACTTCAGCTAACAATGAAAGCGTTTGATCGGGATTACGTAACTCACATAATTCACCTACGCGAACGCCAGGAACTACCGCTTTGATTATGGTTCCTGTTACTTGCGTGACTCGACCGCGGATTTGAATTAAGCGACTTTGCTTTATCGCGGTTTGTTGGGCTTCGGTAATGTATGAGAAATCGTTCAATTTAAAAACAGCGTAATGGTTGATGGCTAGAGGATAAAGAATCGAGAAAGGAGCATATAGTAATTATTGGTCGTCATTTTTTAGAAAATAGTTAATCGACTAAAAAAACACGTCTGATTTTGACAGCTTCATTTTTTATGGATTCATATAATCCAAATATATTGTGCGAGAAGCGTACAAGGAGGGGAAATGTTCAATCAATCTATCCAAACAAACACTATTCGGAATCCATTAGCCGATAACTCATCGAACGCTCAAGGAGGGGGTGGAGCAACCGTTGGGAATTATCGTGGTCAACAAGTACACGTTCAACAGTCCAATCTCTCTTTTTTTGACGCGCTTGAAGAACTGACCGTTCAAGGTGCCTCAAAAGGTGAAAAATTATTATCCGATTACAAAGTCAAAGATGGCCGAAGTCGAGATATCAAGTTGGAAGAGCTGGTTTCTCGTTATCTTGAGCGAGTCCCTGATATTGAAAAAAATCAGAAGATCAAAGACCTCGCAACCGCAATGGCTGGTGGAAATATTGCAACGATTCGTCAGATGCAAACGTTCCTCGATAGCTTCTCAGAAGAAAAAAGTCATCAATACTTGGCTTTAAAAGCAGTGGATGTCTTCCTAAAGGATAGGCCTGAGAGTCAGCATCTAGCACAATTGGTTGCTCAAGCCATTTCTGATATAGAGCAAGATACGGCGGTATTCGCTCCAATCAAGACAGAAATACGCATATCCAGCATCGCTGACCAGTTTAGTGAAGATGAAGGCTTTAGCAGTCTACAACAATTACGTGGCTTTTATCGGGATACTGTGCACGGTTATCAAGGGCTTAATGCAGTGTTTAATGATGTAGTAAACCGTTTCGGTGAAGCTGGCATTGTTAAAGCAATTGATTTTTTAATGCAGGGCATGAGCGCGGATCTCAGTGTGCAAGGCAGCAATATTGAGTCAACTAAACTGAAGCTCTTAATGTCTGATATGAATATTCTAAAAACCTTGAATACGCTTCAAGAGCAGGTAGGTCAATTGTATCAACAATTTGCGCCACAAAAGGTAGGCTATGGAGTATAACGCGACACGTCTAATGGCGGACATCATAGCACTTGTTGAAGAGCGTTGGGTCAGCAGTGAAGCGCTATGGAAAATCGCTGATGCCATGAATCTCAAAGAGGCAGAGAAAAAAATAGGTTTTTTTAGAGAGCTACATAAGTTAGTTCGTCATATACCTATAAATGTTTTTGCTGACGATGAACAAAGACAAAACTTAATTCTAGCCGTTCAGAAAGCGCTGGATGAAGCAATTGAGCAAGAAGAAGAGGAAATGTGGGACGATGAACTGGATTGATGCATCGGTCGATGATTTTTTTCGGGGTATGGGACTGGATAATATCGATTTCTCATTAGTAGGGCGTGCCCAATTGAGCTTTGAAGAAAGCGGTACGTTACATATTGAGAGACATGAAAACCGCTTGTACCTAATGTTATCTAAACCACTTCCATGGGATGGTTTTAGTCGTTATGCACAAGCCGCACTCACTTTATGTCATGCCGACAATGGGTGGCCGTTTGTCATTAAAGCTGGATTATTGGATGAGCAAAATTTAGTGTTCTCGGCTGAAATTGAAGCACAAGAAGTCACATTACCTACGATAGAACAAGCATTTGCTTTGCTGAATCGTCTCCATGAAAAAGTGATTAACTCATGAGTAAAGTCAGCACGCTTAACGTCGGCATTGAGGGGTATAGTTATGTCTCGGCAGAGCAACTGGAATCTGATTTACCCTCCCGATTCCAGTTATTACCAGATGGACAAGCGATTGAAACTCATCTTGGTAAACTGTATGAACTGCGTCCTTCAGATCAATACTTGCTTTCACTAGCGAAGCCCAAATTGCATAACAGTGAGTTATTAAGACCAGAAAAGTATCGAAGGCAGTTTGATGACACTCTATTGCATCTGTCGCAACTAGCAGAAGAGAGACGTTCCCCCAAGCTGCAGAAGACGTTAGATGCCCTCAAGAATACACAAATGGATCAACGCTTTTTAACCATGGCTTTGAACTTATTAATTCAGGTTTAAGCATGATGTTAAGTCCTAAAGATCAAGAGTTACTGCTCGTACATGCTGCTCTTCAAGTTCAATACCAAAAGCCAGAACAAGCGATCACTTTGTTAGAGGGGTTGCTTGAGTTTGAGCCTGAGCATAAAGAAGCGCAGCAAGTATTAGCGGTTGCAAGCTTACATGCTGGGCAATACGAGCGTTCAGCGGAGCTTTGTGAACAACTGATTCAAGCTCAATCAATCAATCAATCTGGCTTGTGGTTTTGCTTAAGCCAAGCACGATGGAAACAACAGAATAATAAAGAAGCACGGTATGCACATCGTCGCTACCTGCAATCTTTAAATAGTGAATCGAATGAATAAACTTGTTGATATATTGAATAAAATCGGTCAACGTAAAGACATCATGTTGGCAGTCATGTTACTCGCCATAGTGTTTATGATGATCTTACCACTGCCGACTGCCATGGTGGATGTGTTGATCGGGACCAATATGAGTATTGCTGTCGTTTTACTCATGCTAGCGATTTACATTACTTCACCTTTGGAGTTCTCAGCTTTTCCTGCAGTGCTTCTCATTACTACGCTCTTTCGATTGTCCTTATCTATTACAACCACGCGTTTAATTCTTCTCGATGGAGACGCGGGGCAGATCGTTTATACCTTCGGTAACTTTGTTGTCGGCGGCAACTTGGTCGTGGGTATTGTTGTTTTCCTAATTATTACCATTGTTCAATTTATGGTGATCACTAAGGGTTCAGAAAGGGTTGCTGAGGTAAGTGCAAGATTCTCATTGGATGCGATGCCAGGCAAACAGATGAGTATTGATGGAGACATGAGAGCGGGAGTCATTGATATGAATGAAGCTCGTCATCGTCGCTCGCTGATAGAAAAAGAAAGCCAAATGTACGGTTCCATGGACGGGGCCATGAAGTTTGTAAAAGGCGACTCCATTGCAGGTTTGATCATCATTGTGGTTAACATCCTTGGCGGCGTTACCATTGGTGTGACGCAAAAAGGGATGTCAGCATCGGATGCGTTGGAACTGTTTGCCGTGTTGACCATCGGTGATGGTTTGGTCTCACAAATTCCGGCACTGTTTATTGCGATTACTGCAGGCATTATCGTTACCCGTGTTTCTAATGAAGAGTCGACAGATTTAGGCTCCGATATTGGTGGGCAGATTACGGCACAGCCTCGTGCTTTATTGATTGGTGGTGTCCTGCTGCTTTTGTTTGGCCTTATTCCAGGCTTTCCTAAAGTCACCTTTTTGATCCTCGCGCTCATCGTTGGCGGTGGGGGTATGTTTCTTTTATATCAGAGCAAAAAGAACGACCAAGCTGATCATTCTGATTTAAGCAGTTTTGTTGCCCAGGGTGCAGGTTCACCAGCTGCGAAATCCAATCACCCGTCCCCTTCAAAAGTCGGGAAAGGGAAACTCTCTGAGCAGGAAGAGTTTGCGATGACGGTCCCTTTACTGATCGATCTTGACATCGGTTTACAAGAGAGCTTGGAGGCAGTAGCACTTAATGACGAGTTAGCTCGCGTCAGACGAGCACTATATCTGGATTTAGGCGTCCCATTTCCTGGTATTCATCTACGTTTCCATGATGGCATGGGTGAAGGTGAGTATTTAATCCAACTGCAAGAAGTCCCTGTTGCCCGTGGCAATATTGAGAAAGATAAATTACTGATTACCGAAGGCAATGAGCAAATAGAGTTGCTGGGTATTCCACATGAAACGGCTGATGACTTTTTACCTAATATCAGTACCTTGTGGGTGGCTAAAAGCCATCAAGAAAAGCTGGCTAGCAGTCATGTTGGCTTTTTAACGCCAGATAGAATTCTGACTTATCATTTATCTCATGTACTCAAAGAATACGCACAAGATTTTATCGGCATTCAAGAAACTCGCTATTTATTGGAACAAATGGAAGGCAGCTATGCAGATTTGGTGAAAGAAGCACAGCGAATTGTACCATTGCAAAAAATGACTGAGATTTTTCAAAGATTGGTTTCGGAAGATATCTCCATTCGTAATTTACGTGTGATTTTAGAAGCCATGGTTGAGTGGGGCCAAAAAGAAAAAGACGTTGTTCAATTAACAGAATACATGAGAACCAGTCTGAAACGATACATTTGTTATAAATACGCCAGTGGTCAAAATATGCTACCGGCTTATCTCCTCGATCAAGGCTTGGAAGACACGATAAGAAATGGTATCAGACAAACCTCTGCTGGTAGCTATTTAGCATTAGATCCTTCAATTACACAACAGTTTGTCAGCGATGTTAAACAAACCATTGGTGATCTTAGTCGTATGCCGAATAAACCTGTGCTGGTGGTTTCTATGGATGTGCGTCGATACGTCAGGAAACTGATCGAAGCCGAATATTACGAGCTTCCAGTTTTATCATTTCAAGAGCTAACACAGCAGATCAATATTCAGCCTCTAGGGAGAGTGGGGGTCTGATGAAAGATATCTATACCCAAGTGACCTCAAGATGCTTGATTCAGAGCGAGGTCACTGAGTCGAATTCAAGGAAGACAACGAAGCGGAATAGCAGGCTCTTTCTTATTTTTGTAAGAAGAACGGTTGTCTGACGAAAGAAGTCGGCTCAGTGACACGCTCCCAAAGGGCGAGTGGCCTTAACTCTCAGGCTTTGTTAACGATTCTCAATGTAGAACGACTATATCTTCGAATCGTTGCCGCGCCTGAAAGTTAAGGTCATCTCGCTGAACACAGCATCTTGAGGTTGCTGGGTATATTCAATGGACTTCGGAATAAATAAAAACTTGCGACCATAATTGATAGCTTGGTTACTTGTGTGGGAATACGATGGTGCTATAAATGCAAAAGCCTTTTTCAGAAACAATCGAACAAGCAAAACTTGCCATTAAAAGTGCAGAAGAAAGGACAGATGTTTTCAATCAGCTCCTTGATGGCTTAGGTGTCGATCCTATTGTCGGAGAAATTCTACTTTCCGATATAAAAACCACACCCGAAATGATGAAAAAAGCTGAGCAAGAGCTTATGGATGAAGTACAGCGACGAAGAGCCCAACAGCCTTTGCTACAAGTCTCAACGTCATCAGGTACTCGCCGTAGAAGGCCAACAATGATGCGTGGCCTTATAATTTAAAGGTTATTTATGACATTTTTGACAACGACTGGCCTCAATGGTGGTTCATTAGCAAGTATCAATCATGATTTTGCTTTTCAAACACAATTATTAGATGTTTTTGAGCGGACACTTGGCCACTTTGATACCTTAAATTTGCAGACGTCGATTACTCAATTGCTACCGGTGACAGGGCTCAATGAACAGGATAGCCTCAAAGTTTACCACTCTGCGCTAGAGGGTTTAAAAGCAAAACAGCAAGCGTTTGAAGATGTGCCTTTAAAGACGGTCGTTCAAGATTGGCTAATGATCATGCAAGGACAATCTAAGTCTGGGCAACCTTCAGCCAGTGATGTGGAGCATACAGCAAATCAGACATTAGCTGTCCATTTCCAATCCTGGTTGGGGACAAAATTACATGTAAAAATTGATCAGCGTTTGCCTTCTGAGTTTATCAGCCAATTAAGCCTAGGTAGCCAAGCAACCCAAGCTTTGCAAATTGGGCATATGTCTGAGCAGGAGCTTGCTCGTACTATCAAGGAAGGAGAGGCATTTGTTGGTACTTTGGCCAGTAATATTTCTAACCGCCCAATGAATGAGTACGAGCTGTCAGTACTAACGAATGCTTTAAATCATTCTGCGGGGCTTACATTTCAACAACTTAATAATTCAGACTTCTTATTCAGCCATGAGCGGTTTGTTGTTAATGTTAAAAATGAACTGCAGAACGTCTTTTCTTCTATGGGTGTTATTCTAAACGCTGACACTGCACAAAGGCTTGCTGAGAAGGTCAATTTTGTCCCTGGTATTTCTAAGCAGGATTTAAGAGAGTCATTAAAAACGCTTTCAGAGCAAACTCAACAGCCATTTAGCCATATTTATGATGAATCTGAGGCTAGAGCAAAGCTGCAATCTTTTTGGGACGCAGAGATTCAAAATGTTCAAGAAAGTGCTTCATCGATCTCTCTATCTGGCTTATTTGCCAATGTGGTGAAAGCAACGGTTAATGCAGAGATTGACCAGCTGTTGGTGGATCTAAAGGATGTTAAACAGCAGTTAGAACTGCCGCAAAACATCAAGACGATCAAGCAAGTCGTTGGTCAAGATATAAGTGTTTTATTTGAAAAAATGGCTCAAGGGCAGAGTGTAGAAACTGATTTCATTACTCGCCACAAAAAATTATTAGCAAATCTTGCGCAGTTCTCTGAACATTTAAAAAATAATATTCAAAGTCAAACAGACAGCACGCAAGATAACAATGAGTATGTTCTAAAAGGCTTGGATCTTTTCGCCCTAATTGATGCCAGTACGGGAGATCGTTTGGATGATAAGATCTTAAATGCTTTGGATGAAATGAGGCAGGGCCAGTTTAATAAAAGGGATGAAATTAAAAATGAACTTGAAGAGCTGACAATAATTCTCAATTTGTACAACCTTATTCAGGCAGCGATTCATAATGCCCAAAGCGGCGAAGGTAAATACAATATTAACCAGGAGTTCAAACCGGAGGACTTTGGTTATAGTACACAAGAAGAATTTGAAAACTCCCCGGAGTTCGCATTTTTAAACAGTCAAAACCCACCGATAACAAGCCACAAGGGTTTCCTAGAACAACAAGGCCTAGATATAGATACCAGCCAAAACTCAGGTATTTATGAAGATACAGAAGATGATGGAAATAAACTCAGTAACCTTTCAACGGCAATCAGTGATAAGTCAAAGATTGTAAATACAGACGTACAGCTAAAAACGGAAGAATTTAGCAAAATGAACAGTGATTACAACGCAACGATTCAGGCAATGAACCAGATCGTGCAAAAGTTTATTAGTGTTTTAACTGATATCCTCCGTTCTTTCTAAGGGTAATGATGATGAGTGATAAAAATAAATTAAATGAACAAGCTCAAGTGCAAGCTGAAGAATTAATCACCTTCTTTGAAGAAGGGGGAACATTAAAAATGCTTCATGATGTCTCATCAGAGACGATTGAATACATATATTCACTTGCGTATAACTTTTTTCAATCTGGGAAAATAAGTCAAGCAGAACAGATATTTCAACTATTGAGCATGCTTGATCATTATCAAGCTCGGTTCTTTATCGGGCTGGGTGCAGCTCAACAGGAACTAGGTAAATACTTGGAAGCAATCAATGCTTACAGTGTTGCTGCGCTAGTGGATACACAGGATCCACGGCCTGCCTTTCATGCTGCTGAATGTTATCTAAAACTTGAGCAACTGACGGAAGCTGAAAGTGGTTTTTACGGCGCGAAGGAGATGTCTGCCGATAAGCCTGATTATGCAGACTTACATCAAAAAGCAGGCATCATGTTAGAAGCGGTGAAAAAAAGAAAGGAGTAATTAGAATATGAGTTCTATTACAACACTTGACCGTGCACAGTTATTAGCTTCGGTTAATAAACAGGAATTAGAGACACTAAAAGATGTGACTAGTGTTTCTAAGACTACCAAAAACGGTGATTCATTGATTAACGTCAATGACTTAGAATTAAAAAATGTCGTTTCACAGAATTCAACGGGCCTTTTTGTTCAACTTGATAAACCTAATTCTGAATTGGTTAATCAGGCGACCCGTTCTTTTCCAGAAGTATCAAAGGAAATAGGTCAGGTACAAGGCATTGCTGCAGCTCAAATTGAGGTCGTTGAAGCGTTTTCTGATCAAATTATTGGTTCTTTACAAAAAAATTTGCTTGGTCAAAACCGTTCATCTGCACAAAGTAAGTCGGTTGATTTCGAGTTGGCTTTTGCGTTGATGATGAATAAGTTAGAAAACATTCAAAGTAATCTAACGATCAATAAAATTAAAACAACCAAAGACAAATATGAAAAGGAAATGGTTGAGAACAAGCAAAAGATTGAAGAAGCTGAAAAAGCGGCACAAAACTCAAAGCAGGCTAGTAAAGCATCGCAAGTGATTGGTTGGATGAGTGCTTTTGCCTCATTGGCTGTTGGGGGCGTGTTAGCCTTTACTGGTGTTGGCTTGCTTGCTGTAGCTGCGGGTGCTTCAATGTTAATTGCCGGTGGTATCGAGTTGACTCAAAAAGTCATTAATATACCTGAGGTTAAAAGTTCTATTGAAAATGTGATTGGTGAAGATGCTTTTAAAGCGATAGACACGACTTTAACTGTTGGCGCAATTGCATTTGCTGTCTCTAGTCTACTGATTACTGGTGGAGGGAGTGCCGCTAATCTTATGACCAAGCTCGGTACAAAACTTCCAGGATCAGTCGGAAATTTATTAACGAATGCGGGGTCCAAAGCCACAACCTTAATTGCTAGTGCTGAAAATATCGGTGCTAGAACCGCAACAACAACGGGTCATATAACGCGTTTCAGTGCCGAAGGCGCAGACTTAGCACTTGATATAAGTAAAGGCATATCCAGCACGGTTTATACTGCAAGACAAGCTCAATCGGCAGAAGTACAAGCCGACATTGCAGACTTAAAAGCAAAAATGGCTTTGACTGAGGCGACGTTAGAAAAGTTGAAAGACGAAATGACTAAGGCAACGGAAGTTCATAGAGAGCTCATGATTACCATGATGCAAACAATGCAGTCTAATTTTACGTCTTTAAAAACATTAAATGCTAGACCTCAAGTAATTTAATGGAGAAATTTATGATAGATAATATTAATAATAAATCCGTGAGTGAGGCAGCAATTAAATTTGCTACCGATAACATGGTTGAAAAAAGTGTTGTAACTAAAACTGAAGCAAGCCTACCAGCTGGAATGAACCAAACAAGTGCTTCAGCTCGTCAGAATTTCTACCTCGATATTCCACAGGTATCAAATTCAGCATTGCAGGCAGATACTGCTGTTAATGTGATTAAGGCCATCAGTTCAAATTTAATGTCTTTGATGCAGCTAAAAGACAGCGTTATGCCCAGCGGTATTGTAAAAAATAGCGCTGTAGCTAACGAAAGCACATCAAGTTCAAGCGCTAGGGTCTTTGATATTCTGGTACTGCTGATCAGTATTGCTAACTTAAACCGAGAAAGACAAGCAACGGAACGTCAGGTTGCAGTGCAACGAAACGTAACGAGCCTCCAGAATCAAGCGGATGAACTGAAACATCAAGCGACCATCCAAACCATTGCAGCAGTAGGACAAGGGTTGCTTGCTGTAGCGACGTCTGGACTGGGAATCATGAGCTCTGTTAAATCAGCAAAGAGCCTTAAAAGTGAGATTGACGGTAATCAGCTATTAAAAGGCCATCAAACAAAGCTGGATCAAGAGATGGCAAAAATCCGAGAAACTAAAGGTTTTGAAGGCGCTAAAGTTCAGCGTGCTGAATTAAGAGAAGGTGTCAAAAATATCAATACTGATATCAGTAATACCAAGATCGAGACTCAGTTAAGTGGCCGTCAATTCGAAACTCAAGCTTCTAAGCAGCAAATGATTAAAGCAAGTTCAGATGGTGCTGGGCAAGTAATGAATACCTCGGTTAATGTTGAACAGACCAAATCTCAAGCTGCGAGCAAAGAGGAAGAAATCGATGCAACAAGAGCTCAGGCTGAGAAGCAACGTAGCGATGACAACAACGCTTCGCTAGAAAGTCTTATCGCTTCGCTTCTCTCTATATTTAGGGCTCAAGCCGACTCTAACTCCCGCCTAATGGGCAATATCATCATTTAAGGTATTTTAGAGTAGTAATTTGTCCCCACATATTGCTATAAATAATCACCACTGCTTAATGCAGTGGTGATGTTATTTATACACAAGTGACTTCAAGGTACTTGATTCAGAGCGAGCTCACTGAGCTGTAATTCAAAGAAAACGATGAAGCCGAATAGTATTCCATTTCCAAATTGTCTGACTCAAGGAAACTATTTTAATCTCTAAACTCTCTTAATCTCCAGACTCTCAGACCTGAAATCATCCGGTGCTCATTGGCACCAAATATGCAGTCTCCTATGTGATGTAAACAAAAACAACTAAGAATACGACTTTCCCCAGCGTGAGTCGCCTAGATTCTCATATTGATATTGATATTGATATTACTAATCGGGTGTCAGTGATAGTTCGGGGAGAATGGAGAGACTTATGTTTAGACGGTTACTGATGTTATGTTCCCTTGCTCTGCCGATAGCAGTGCAGGCTAACCCACTCACTCTGGAAGGAGATTATCAAACCACGGCGGGAGGGGTGAATTACCAAGTCTCCCCGAACCCAATAAGTTGGGCGGCTTTTTATGATTTATCAACCAGCAGTTTACCTATTGGTTCATTTTCGATGTCGACAAGCTTATCGGGGGCTCATGAGTTAGTGACGAGCTCACTACAAGTCCCAAATAACCTCCAAGTTACCTCCAATTCGAACTCTGGTTTTACCATTAGTGCTGATAATTATAACCCTTATGTGACAACAAAAGATGTCTTGGGGATCGGTGAAATTCTTATATCAGGTGTTTCAGGGGACGGTATCACTCCTTATGTCACAAAAGACACGAGTCGTTTCTTTTTAACATTCCATAATAAACCAGCTTTTGGTCCTTTGTATTGTCATGAAATTCAAACTAATCAAACTTGCCCAGGATATCCTAGGCATTACCCATTTAATGGCGGAAATGGAACCGTGGTGGTGCAAGGGTTGAGTTTTTTTGATACTGAGATGGATAAGCTCTATATACACTCGAACCAAGGTGATGCTTGGGGTATAAGCTGTTGGGATACAATGAATGACTCCTCTTGTGGTGATATAGTATTGTTTGAGGATTCTGATGAATCTCTCTCTAGGATTGTTAAAGCGGGTAATAACTTGTTCGCGATTAACAAAAAGGGAGAGATATATTGTACAGATTTAGCATTGAGCTCTATGTGTGACGGATATCCTAAAGACCTTGGAGCCAGCTTTGAGTCTCTAGCTGAACATATGGATGGGATCGGACATGAGCAACGAGGTTATTTTTTCATCAATGGCCAGAAGTTCATGTGCTGGGATTCAGTTTCACATTCAATTTGTCCGGGATGGGAGTCTCCAATTCAAATCCATCAGCTCTCGCCTGCAACTTGGGTGAGAGCATTTGTGGGTTTTGACGCAAATGCTCAACCGGACAGAGTTTGTGGATTGAGAGGCTTTGAAGGTTTAACAACCAGTAAATGTGTTTTATTTTCGACAAGGGCAATATCTACCCACTCAATAACAAACATCTTCTTATACGGTGACATCTCGCATTTCATTAACTCACAAGGGCAGGCAGTCTCTGTTTTAGCTGGTTCCAATTCATCATATGCTTATAATTGGTCAACTGGGACGGAAACAGCATTTTCAGACTCACCTTGGGGCTTATATGGTTCATTCTTAGATTCAAACGGATGTATATGGTTTGGTGGGCATGTGCTTGATACAGCCCTAGCAGTTCGCCTTGATACAACGATAACACCCATGCCAACTTCGTTACTCGATGGCTGCAAAAATGCTAAAGCTTCGGGAAGTATTACTCCCAAAAACAACTACTGTGCAACAGGTTCTGCAACCGTGACCACGTGGTCTAACATCGTTATCGAAAATGTTACCGCCAGCGATTACTCGAGTATGCAGCTTGAACTCAGTGATGATAATGATAACCTGCTTCAAACTGTTGATGTGTTAGCTGGTTTGGTTGGGACGACGTTTACGTTAGACATCAATACCGTGACATTTAATGCCCATGATACCTTGAAATACAATGTAGTGGGTGTACCTGCGGCTAATGCACAAACAACTGTGCCGACTTTCCACATTGATTTCGATGGCCCAGCGCCAGAAGTATGCTTTGAGACAGTTGCAAGTTCAGCCAGTTGTAATCTAGACCAAACTGTAGATTTAACTCTAACCAGTGACGTAGATGGCGTCACAAATAACCTCGGTGTTAGCGGTATTTATTCGGTGAATAACACTTGTACCAATCTGGATGACTTTGACTTTGGTGATGCACCGGAAAGCTATGGTACGTTAGCCGCGGATGATGGCCCAAAGCATGTGGTTATCTCAAGCCTGTACCTTGGCAGTGCTGCTACCGATGTCGACCCAGATGGTATCCCAAGTACCAATGCCGATGGTGACGATAACGAAGGCAGTAACGATGAAGACGGCGTGGTTATTCAAACGCCATTTGAAACCGGTAAAGCCTCTGTGATTGAAGTGCTAGCGAACACAGGTGGCGACGAGGCGTATCTGCAATGTTGGACGGATTGGAACCAATCGGGTCAATTTGATACTGACGAGCAGTTCCTGAAAAATTATGCGCTGAGTGATGGCAGCAACACCATTGTGATGGACGTGCCGATTGATGCGCAGCTGGGCAGTACTTATATGCGTTGCCGAGTCTCAGCGCTGAAAGACCTTGGCCCAACCGGCTTTGGTGGGGGCGGTGAAGTTGAGGACTACGCAGTCAATGTGTCCCAAGGTGACGTGAACTATGTCTACTTGCCGAGTGCTTCAGGTTGGTATACTGCGGCCTTCGAAGATAACTGGCCAATGATGGGTGACTACGACCTGAATGACGTGGTGATGCAATACCGAGTGATTTTGCATGAGAGCAGCGCTCATAATGGCGATGTCGTCCGAGTGGATGTGGTGGGTCAATTAGCCGCTTATGGCGCAAGCTATAACAACGGTTTTGCTTTACACTTCCCGGGTATTGACCGTGCGATGGTGGATGCGGCGTCTTCACGCTTCTACCGTAATCAAACGCAAGTCGGCACCATGCTGGATATGAATGCGACTGAGCTTATCGTGATAGCCAGTAACGACCTGAAAAATGCACTGACGTTCAACAGTGGGTGTGATTACCATCGTACCGAATCACACTGTTTGAATGAGCCTGTGCAGTTTACCTTTAACGCGAAAATGCCACTGGCCAGTGCGCAACCTTCGTCGACCTTTATTGAAACGGGCTCAATGCCAGGCGGCTATGACCCATTCATCTTTGGTGGCGGTGGCTGGCGTGAAACGCCTCCAGGTGGTGGTTTAGGTCGTGAGTTTGAAATACACACCGCAGACCGAGCGCCGACGTCCGTCGGGGGTACGGTTTCCTCAAGCTTCTTTACTCAAGGGGATGACATCTCTGATGGCACGGTGTATTACCGTAACAGCAACCAATTGCCATGGGGTATCATCATTACCGACGATTGGGCTCACTCACTGGAATACCGAGACATCAGTCAAACCTATCCTGAGTTCCCAACCTTTGTGACCACCAGTGGTGCGCAATCTGCGGATTGGTACACGCCAAGTAAAGCGTCTTACGGTTACTACGGCAGTGACAACGGCGTCATGCATGTGACGGTGTCGGGCGGTAAGTACTACCTCAATGGGGTAGAAGCGCCAAGCTTGACCTTACAACGTGGCCGCACTTATGTGTTTGAACAACATGAAGGCACCAATGCCGGTCATCCATTAGCGATTCGTACTACCGATGACCAACCGTACACCAGTGGAGTGATGTCATACGGTGGCGATGCGGGCAGCATGCGTTCACAAGTGAAGTTCCAAGTACCAATGGATGCGCCAGACAGCTTACGTTACTACTGTACCGTGCATGGCAATGGTATGGGTAATGTGTTGAACATCACCAACTAACAGGAGAGAGTAAGATGAAATACTTATCAATTTGGACGCCTTGTGCGTTAGCAATATCCGCTCTTCTGGTCGGTTGTGGTGGCGGTGAGGGAGGCGGAGCCAGTGCTCCGCCAAGCACACCGACACCAGCCTTGTACGGTGAAGCGTTGGAAGAAGCGGAAACGGCGGAACTCGTGGCGCAAAAAGGGTTTAACTTTGGTACGGATTATAAAGTGGAGGTGTCGCTTTCGGTGGCAGAGCCTGCTGGGGCGGAGGGGTACCTTTCTTTGTACACCGAATTTGATGCTGCCAGTGGACGTCCGGATTACGCTTCGCGGATTGTGTTATCGACCTTAGATAACCAAGCAGGCTACAACTATTCGATGCGTTTACCTAACCATGTTACTCAAGTGTGGGCTGAAGTATGGTATCGAGATGCGCCAACCAAACCACTCAAACAGATGCTAACCGTCAGCAATGGCGTGATTAACGAGACGTTGTAAAAGAATAGTAACTTAAACTCAAAAAACGGGAAGGCAATGTGCTTTCCCGTTTTTCATTGTGCGTTCTGTTTTTATAGAAGGTATATACCCAGTTTCGCTATCTCTAGCTCATTTTAGTGATAAAACAAGTGTAAATAACAGATGTAACATTATCTTGTGCTGAAACTGTTTACGGAAAACCTTGATTGTTATTATTATGATGCGCTATTTTTATAATCTTGTTTGTGTTTTGTTTTCTTTGTGTTTTGTCGTTCATTTAAAAAGAGTCATTACTGATTTGCTCATTGAGTGAAGCGCAAGTGCGATAAAGGACGAATGTAAGAAGGCCCATAAAGCCTACTGTAAGAGGAGCATTGAGAAAGCAGCATAGCTAAACACTAAAAAATAAAATGACAAAAGGATATTGCTATGAACTTAACCTCAGGGGCGCGTTTCAGGCTCGCACTTAAAAGCAACTCGCCATTGCCTATTGTAGGGGCAATTAACCCTTATTGTGCCATGATGGCTAAACAACTGGGACACCAAGCGATTTACCTATCCGGAGGTGGTGTCGCCAATGCCTCCTACGGTCTTCCAGACTTGGGGATAACGACATTAAATGACGTACTGGTTGATGCTGAACGGATCACAAACTCATGTGATTTACCATTATTGGTTGATATTGATACGGGTTTTGGCGGTGCTTTTAGTATTGCGAGAACGATTAAATCGATGGAAAAAGCGGGGGTTGCGGCTGTACACATAGAAGACCAAGTCGCACAAAAAAGATGTGGTCACCGTCCAAATAAAGCTATTGTTAGCCAACAAGAAATGGTTGATAGGATTAAAGCAGCAGTTGACGCACGTCGTGATGAGGATTTTGTTGTGATGGCCAGAACAGATGCGCTTGCAGTAGAAGGTATCGATAAAGCAGTGGATCGAGCTATTGCTTGCATTGAAGCTGGTGCCGATATGATCTTTCCTGAAGCTGTCAATCAGCTTCATCAATACGAATATTTTTCGAACTCTCTAAAACAAGCCATCGGCAAGCCTGTGCCAATCTTGGCTAATATTACCGAGTTTGGTCAAACTCCATTATTTGATCGTAAAGAGCTCGCTGGCTCAGGTGTTGATATGGTCTTGTACCCACTAAGTGCTTTTCGAGCGATGAACAAAGCAGCAGAAATGGTCTACTCCCATCTCATTCAAGTAGGTAACCAAGAAGCGTTACTAACGTCAATGCAGACCCGCGAAGAACTGTATGAATATCTCGGCTACCATCAGTTTGAGAACAAGCTTGATGAGTTATTCTCACAGAAAAAAGACGAGATCTAACCTTCAAGTTAAAGATGACAAAAGATAGAAACTAAATAACACAGCCCTGAAACTGGATACTAACTATTTGAAGGTGAAGGTAAGCTGGGCATATAAGGAGTTCAGAATGTCTCAAGCTGTCGATAAAAAAAAGGAATTGGGTGGTGCTGGATTACGCGGTCAAAGTGCAGGGGTAACCTCGTTATGCACAGTTGGCAAAACTGGCACAGGTCTTACTTACCGTGGCTATGATATTACCGACTTAGCCACTCATGCAGAATTTGAAGAAGTTGCCCATCTTTTGTTACGTGGTCACTTACCGAATAGACAAGAACTCGATGACTACAAAACGCATTTGATTTCACTCAGAGGATTACCCGGAGCACTTAAGGAAGCGTTAGAGTTAATTCCTGCCGATGCGCATCCTATGGATGTAATGCGAACAGGGTGCTCTATTTTGGGGAACTTTGAACAAGAAGAAAGTTTTGAGCAGCAGCTTCACGCAACAGAAAGAATGCTTGCGTTATTCCCTGCCATTATTTGTTACTGGTATCGTTTCAGTCATCACGGTTTAAGAATAAAAACTCGTGACAGAACGGAAGACAGCCTTGGTGGATACTTCTTAAAGTTACTGACAGACAAATCTCCGACAGAGACCCACAAAAAAGTCATGCACTGTTCACTGATTTTATATGCAGAACATGAGTTTAATGCCTCAACTTTTTCAGCCAGAGTATGTGCTTCAACGTTATCTGATATTCATTCATGTATAACCGCTGCAATTGGGACTCTTCGGGGCCCATTACACGGTGGAGCAAATGAAGCTGCGATGGCAATGATACAAGATTGGCAGACACCCGATGAAGCAGAAGCAAACATTATGCAAATGCTTGCCAATAAAGATAAAATTATGGGGTTTGGTCATGCTATTTATCGCGAAAGTGATCCGAGAAACGCTTTGATCAAATCTTGGTCTGAAGCGCTGTCCAAAGAAGTTGGTGATACATCTCTTTATGCGGTATCTGAACGTGTTGAGTCAGTAATGAAGCGTGAAAAAGGGCTGTTTTGTAATGCGGACTTTTTCCATGCTTCTGCCTATCACTTTATGGACATTCCAACTAAATTATTTACTCCTATTTTTGTTATGAGTCGCTTAACGGGTTGGGCTGCGCATGTATTCGAGCAGCGAGCCAATAATCGGATTATTAGACCAAGTGCTGATTATACAGGGCCTGAACATCAAGATTGGGTACCTATTGACCAGCGCTAGAATTTACGCCTTTTCGGTATGACTGAAAAGGCGTTACTTTTCAGAAACGTTTTATCCCCAAGAAACTCCAAGACTGGGCTACTCAGTAATAACATGCAGCGCGTCCTACTCAAGAGGTAGTGAAAGACAGAATGGAATCCGTATAATGAACCAGACCTGCCGTATAAACTCTCAATATCGTAAACGCCTACCCGGAACCTCGTTAGAATACTTTGATGCTCGTGAAGCCGTTAATGCCATTAAGGCGGGCTCTTATGAGCAAATGCCTTACACAGCACGAGTCTTAGCCGAACAGTTAGTACGACGCTGTCATCCCAATGCCTTACACGACAGTCTCGAGCAATTAATTGAACGTAAGAGCGACCTCGACTTCCCATGGTACCCTGCCCGAGTGGTGTGTCATGACATTTTAGGACAGACTGCATTAGTTGATTTAGCTGGCTTAAGAGATGCCATTGCAGAGCAGGGGGGCGATCCCTCTAGAGTGAACCCTGTCGTTGAAACTCAGTTGATCGTTGATCACTCATTAGCCGTTGAGCACGCGGGTTTTGAAGCGGATGCATTTGAAAGAAACAGGGCCATAGAAGAACGCCGCAACGAGGATAGGTTTCATTTTATAGAGTGGTGTAAGAGTGCTTTTGAAAATGTCAGTGTGATACCGGCAGGTAATGGCATCATGCACCAAATTAACTTGGAAAAGATGTCTCCAGTAGTACAAGTGAAAGATGGAATTGCATATCCGGATACTTGTGTAGGTACGGACAGCCATACACCGCATGTCGATTCTTTGGGAGTCTTAGCCATCGGAGTTGGAGGACTTGAGGCAGAAACCGTGATGCTTGGTCGCCCGTCTATGATGAGATTACCTGATATTGTTGGGGTAAAATTGGAGGGTAAGCGTCAGCCTGGCATTACCGCAACCGACATTGTTTTAGCGATCACTGAGTTTCTGCGTCAGGAGGGTGTCGTGTCTTCCTATTTAGAGTTTTTTGGTGAAGGTGCCCGCTCTTTAACCATTGGTGATCGTGCAACCATTTCGAATATGACACCAGAATATGGCGCAACAGCTGGAATGTTTTTCATCGATGAGCAGACGATTGAATATTTAAGATTGACTGGTCGAGATGTTGAGCAAATCGCTCTAGTTGAGAGCTATGCCAAGCAAACGGGCCTGTGGGCTGATGCGCTTGAAAATGTTGTATACGAGCGGCAATTACATTTTGATTTATCGAGTGTAGAACGGAATATGGCTGGCCCATCCAATCCTCATCGTCGTCTGCCAACGACAGAGTTGACTCAAAGAGGGATTGCCGGCGATTGGCAGCAGCGAGAAGGTGAATTACCAGATGGTGCAGTGATCATTGCAGCGATTACCTCCTGTACGAATACAAGTAACCCTAGAAACGTGGTTGCAGCGGGGCTTTTAGCACAAAAAGCGAACCAATTGGGATTGAACCGAAAACCTTGGGTCAAGTCCTCATTTGCACCCGGATCCAAAGTCGCACGATTATACTTAGAAGAAGCTGGTCTATTAACAGAACTTGAACAATTAGGTTTTGGTATCGTTGCTTATGCATGTACGACATGTAACGGAATGAGTGGCGCGTTAGATGACGATATCCAACAAGAAGTGATTCGGCGGGATTTATACACAACAGCGGTATTATCGGGTAACCGTAATTTCGATGGTCGAATTCACCCTTATGCTAAACAAGCCTTTTTAGCCTCCCCACCATTAGTTGTGGCCTATGCATTAGCAGGGACGATTCGTTTTGATATAGAACGTGACCCTTTAGGGGTCGATAAAGCTGGGAAACCGATTTATCTCAGTGAATTGTGGCCAACAGATGCAGAAATTGACGCCGTCGTGGAGCAATTTGTTAAGCCTGAACAGTTTAATCAAGTGTATATTCAAATGTTTAAACTTTCGGAACAGGACAAACTCAGCCCTCCACTTTACCAATGGCGCCCAAAGAGTACTTATATTCGGCGTCCTCCTTATTGGGAAGGAGCTTTATCAAAGCCAAGAGAGCTTACAGGCATGCGTCCATTGGCCATACTAGGCGATAACATCACCACCGATCATTTATCCCCATCTAACGCGATATTAGCAAGCAGTGCTGCTGGTGAGTATCTTACTCGAATGGGCGTGCCTGAAGAAGACTTTAACTCTTATGCAACCCATCGAGGAGACCATTTAACAGCACAGCGGGCTACTTTCGCAAACCCTAAGCTATTCAATGAAATGATCAAGCAAGATGGAAAACCTGTCCAAGGTTCTTTAGCCCGAGTCGAACCTGATGGCAAAGTGATGAGGATGTGGGAAGCGATTGAAACTTACATGGAACGACAGCAGCCACTTATCATTATTGCTGGAGCGGATTATGGTCAAGGCTCGTCGAGAGATTGGGCAGCCAAAGGTGTTCGGTTAGCGGGAGTGGAAGCGATTGTCGCTGAGGGTTTTGAAAGGATCCATCGAACGAACTTAGTTGGAATGGGAGTCTTACCTTTACAGTTTTATGAAGGCACTGATCGCTTAGTATTGGGCTTAGATGGGGGTGAGCAATATGACGTTATTGGTGATATTACCCCCAAAGCCGAATTAACCTTGAGAATAACTCGGACAAGTCATGAAGTGATAGACATTCCCGTTATTTGCAGGCTGGATACAGAAGATGAAGTACTCGTCTATAAATCAGGTGGTGTATTACAGCGCTTTGCTCAAGATTTTTTGGCTCACGACTAAGGTGAATGAGATGAAGAGTACAATAAATGGTCAAATCGCCATTCCAGCGACTTATATGCGAGGTGGTACAAGCAAAGGAGTATTCTTTCGCTTATGTGATTTACCCAAAGAAGCGCAGGTTGCCGGTGAGTATAGAGACAGACTTTTAAGAAGAGTGATTGGCAGCCCTGATCATTATGGTAAGCAGATTGATGGTATGGGCGGTGCTACATCAAGCACAAGTAAAGTCGTGATCATTTCAAAAAGTAACAGTGTGGATCACGATATAGACTATCTCTTTGGCCAAGTTTCTATCGATGAACCTTTAGTGGATTGGAGTGGTAATTGTGGCAATCTTTCTGCTGCAGTCGGTCCATTTGCCTTGCATTCAGGACTCATTTCTAAAGAAAGGATACCATCGAACGGTGTTGTAAAAGTCCGAGTATGGCAAGCTAATATCAATAAAACCATTGTTGTGCATGTTCCCGTTGTTGATGGACACGTGCAAGAAAGTGGCAATTTCCAATTAGATGGAGTGACGTTTCCATCTGCCGAAATTCCAATAGACTTCATGTCGCCTACCATCAACGAAAGTGGGATTTTTCCGACAGGCCGTATTGTCGACGAACTTATTGTGCCTAATGTTGGACATTTTAATGCCACTTTTATTTCTTCAGGCATCCCTACCGTCTTTATCGAGTCGAGCGCTGTGGGTTATGAAGGAACGGAATTACAAGATGATATCAATAGGGATGAGTCCGCCTTGGAACAGCTTGAGCTGATTCGCGCGTATGGGGCGATCAAAATGGGGCTGATTTCATCGCTGGAAGAGGCTCAAGTGCGTCAACATACTCCAAAGCTTGTATTGGTTTCTAAACCTAAAGCTTATCGTTCGTCTTGTGGAAAATGGTTTGAGAAACATGAGATAAATTTTAATGCACGTGCTCTTTCTATGGGGAAGCTTCATCACGCTATGATGGGAACAGCAGCTGTTGCGATTGCTTCAGCTGCATGTGTACCGGGCACCATAGTGCATCAAGTTTTCAATGGTGAACATCAGGGACCGATTACTTTCGGTCATCCCTCTGGAAGTTTGACTGTTGGAGCTGAGGTGATTAAAGAAAGTGATAAATGGGAGGTTGAAAAAGTCACAATGAGTCGCAGTGCAAGAAGGCTGATGGCAGGGGTAGTGTTTATCCCTGACAATTTTATGTCCAAGTTATCCTAAGATGAAAGTCGTCTCGTTGAACACAGCACATACTGTAACTTGGGTATCATGATGTAAAACTTGTGTTGGTCTCTGTCAGTTCTGTGTAATTTGTCGTTGTTTTTGTCAAGTTGATCGTCAATATTATCTTCTTTGTAATTAAATGATAAATATAGGATTGTTTTATTTAAGAAATATTTATTGGTTTTTTATCCTGAATAAGCCGTTTAAAATAGATTTTTATTTTTTAAATTGTTAACAGTTGGCAAGCGTGAATCTGACATTGGAGTTTTTTTTAAGGGTAGAGTTAGAGTCTTGTTGATTTTTGCACACTTTTAGTGGGGGTGGTGAAAGTTACTGTCGGTAGGGCAACTTTTAAAAAGTCTGTTTTGTGTTATCTGGCCAGCTTATTGATTTTAATAAACAATATTCTTGAAGGCATAGGAAGTAGAGTATTGTTCTGTTTTGTTGTCTACTTTAAATTCTACATAGTGATCTCGTTGTGAATCAAGCATCTTGAGGTGATTTAGGTATATAATGCATGGATGTTTAGTTTGGATTTGTAATAATGTCTGAGTTTATTATTACCCCTGCAAAGGCAGATGATTTAGAGTCACTGAATGACATGATGTTCGAATTGCATCATGAGCATCATATAAAAGAGCCGGGGTTGTTTAAATCCCCTGAAGATATAGAGCAAGAAAAAAGTGTTGCTCGTTACTTAGATAACCCAGAATGCTTAGTGTACAAAGCAACAATGGAACAAAAAATAGTTGGCTTTATTACGGGACATTTTTGTGAGCTTTCTTCTACTGTGAGTCAGCCCATTATGATGGGGAGTGTTGACGAACTTTATGTTGTTCCCTATTACAGAAAGAAAGGTATAGCTAAAGCACTTATCAAAAAAATAGAATCTACTTTTATCGATTATGGCGTGGAGCAAATTTTTGTGGAGGTTTGGCATTTCAATCAAACGGCACGCTCATTTTATAATGAACAAGGCTTTATGCACCATATTCACTGGCTCAGGAAGCCAGTATCAAACAAGTCTAAATGATTAACTTCATATGCGATCTCGTTGGGTAATTCTATAAATATAAACAACAAAGAAATGAAACTGTTTCTGCTTAAAGTCCAGACTAGTAGGTCGTCTCGTTAAAAAACGATTTATGCTATACACAAGTGGCCTTAACTCTCAGAATTTGTAAACGATTCTCAATGTAGAGCCACTATATCTTCGAATCGTTGCCGCGCCTGAGAGCTAAGGTCATCTCGCTGAACGTAGCATCTTGAGGTTACTTGGGTATACAAGTTAAAAGTGGGGCCAGATAAGGTAATCCACAGTATTAATTTATGTATGTAATCAAAAAATATACTAAATTTAAAAAAGTCGTTACTAGAAAGTAATATAAATAAGGAAGAGGGCTGATAATGAGGCGTGCCTGTATCAAATTGTATATTCCCAATATTTTTTCTAAGTCTCGATATGAAACCTATTTTTATCTAAGTCCAAAATTAATTTTTACATATTTAAAGGTCTAGCTTGTGTTAAAGCCATGTTCTTACATCATACTTTTTGTTTTTCTCTTGTTGAGTGACTTTATGGTTAGTCAGGCATCTGCACAAGAAAAAGTTGATGCGGTAAACTGTATCATAAGAGCGGATAACAAGCTTGTTGTAACGCATGAAGTTTTGACGAATAAGCTCTCAGTCCCAGGAGGGCACTACAACATTGGTGAAAGCTATAGAGCAGCGGCAGAAAGACAAGTTTGGGAAGAAACTGGTTTAGTGGTTAAAGCTGACAAAGAGCTTGGTCGATTTAATAATATTATATTTTTCGATTGTTTACCAAAAAGTGAACTACTTGCTTTCTATGCCACAAATAACTTTGGTGGGCATGAATTCCCAATATGGTTTGCACCAGACTACGGTTCATACAGTGCATCAGCAATGTTTATCGATCCGTATGGGGTAGATTCTGCCTCGTATCGTTTTCCTCTGGAATGGAAACAAGTTAGAGATTTCTTTGTGATGGCTTCTGATAACCAATTGCGATTTACAAATGATATGATTGAGTCGACCTCTAAAGTTAGGCAAAAAGAATTAAAGTGGTTGAGTGATTTTCAAAATTGGTTCAATACTTTATCAATGAGTAGCCGCGACTGGGCTATTTTAGTTGCGATTGGTTTGATGAGCCTAGCAGGGCCTACAGCAAAATTATTTTTGTTTCCTTTCATTATTTGGAGATATGGTCACTCTTTTACGTATCGAGTTTTCTTTGCAATTTCAGTTTGTTCCATTATTGTTTTGATCGCGAAACAGACCTTTACCTTACCTAGGCCGCATGTATACACTCCCATGGCAGAGTTATTTCATAGTTCTGGTTTCAGTACACCAAGCTTAAGCGCAACAATTTGGTTTTGCATATTAGTTCTGTTTTTTAAGAAAACCGGTAAGTTTGGCAACAATCGCTATACATGGTTAGCTTTTTTGGTCACCGTTTTAGTTATGGCCAGTAAATTCTTTTTAGCCACATTGTTTATGACGGATATCCTTGTGAGTGCCTTCTTAGGTAGTCTCATAGCATGGCATATCTATCGTTTAGATGACAAACCAAATCTTGATGTCAATAAAGTATTAGCTTCAAAAGGGATATGGGTAATTTTAACGGCTATTACCTTGATATTTACAATCATTTGGCCTATACCGCCTTTAAAAATTTGGTTAGGGATCTTTTTGGCGTCCGCTTTATTGAGAATACCGTTTAAAGGTAGAGAGCTCCAACTGAGCTTTCGTAAAATGATATTGTCTATTACTGTGCTTGTTGGTACCAGCTTTCTTTTAATGTACCTTACTTCTTTGCTTACCCACAGTCATTTCTGGCCAGAGCTTTTGCTAATTGTTCATTACCCTCTATTAATGCTGATTATTATGCTGCTTGCTAAAAAGCCGAGCAATAGCTAATGTTGCACAGTTTTTTTGAAAAATAAGAAAGGTCCTATATTTATTCCTTTGCCACAATGTTCTCTTTTTAATCAAGTACTTTTTTAAGCAAGTATCTTGCAGTTGAATTCGGGGGGGTATATTACTGGTGCCACATAAGTACTCTCATTTTGAGAATTTAAAAGTCATAATGAAGATTAAATTGTGCGAGTTTTAGTAAAATAAAATCTGAATTACATTTAACTTATTGATATTAAATTAACTTATCTTTAAGTGTTAAAAAACATATTAATTGGCCTTAATATTGCTTTATTGACACTGGTAATGTGAGATTTCTTCAAATGACATACGTTGATCTCCACAAACATCCACTCTGTGCAGACAATCAAATACGTTAACCACAAGAGAGATAAGTTATGATAGCTAAAACAAAGCTGGCATCACTGTGTTTACTTAGTTTGGCCAGCGCAAATATTTATGCTTCAAGCGTGATAGATTTGGATTTTTCCAATCACCTAGAAGCGACTAATTCCAGCGTTTCTTGGGCTGGGCCTGTTTTTACTGGCCCAGACATGCATTTTGTAGGGGTAGGCACGCATGATGGCAAAACTATAGACGCTAAAGTCACAAGTAGTGTTTTTGGTGATGCCACATTTTTATGGCATGCGCCGAATTATAATCAATTAAGCGGCTCTCAACCTCTTGGGGATATCGGTTTTTTATATCAAACCAACTCACCAGGTAATGCGGGCTTAACTTATGTTTTTGAATTTTTCGATGGTACCGATGGTTTATCTGGCACCTTCTCTGTACCGTACATTATCCCTGAGTTTGAGTTTATTGGTTATGACATAGATGGTGAACCAGTACAATCCGAGCAGGTAAGAGTATTCAAAAGTGAAGGCTTTTATAGCTACCAACTTGGTAGTGGTGCGGCAAGCTTGACGGCTCAAGAGAGTCCCGATGGTCAGTCAGTGTTGTTCACAGGACCAGGAACCAACTTCTCAGAAACGGATACATCCGGTGCTGTTAAATTTACTTACAAAAATACATCAATCGTTACATTGCAGTTTGAAACTGTTACCACATCTGCTTCTGGCTTTCCAAACCCCATCTTCTCGGCGTTTGATGGTAACTGGGATTTAGCTGGATTTGACACGCCAACCACATCAAACAGTGACTTTGATTACGGTGATGCGCCAGATACTTACAAAACTCTTCTAGCAAGTGATGGTCCGCAACACGCATTGAGTAGTTCCCTTTATTTAGGTAGCTCGGTTGATGCTGATCCTGATGGTCAACCAAATCCGACATCGACTGGTGATGACTTTGATGTTGATGGTAATGACGATGACGGTATTACGCCTTTAACTAACTTTGAAATCGGCCTTGATGCATTAATTAATGCTCAAGTCGTTGGCGAAGGTTACCTTCATGCTTGGGCTGACTGGGACATGAATGGAACATTTGATGCTGATGAGCAAATTCTGAAAAACTACAACGTCACAACTGGGGCTAATGTTATCCCTATTCGTGTTGGTGATGACGCCATAGTAGGAAATGTGCAAACTCGTTTCAGATTGTCTTCATCTCCTAATTTGCCAAGTACAGGTTACGCCGGTGATGGTGAAGTTGAGGACCGCGTATTTGATGTGGTTGACCCTGAAACGACTATTCAAACTTCCGACTACTACACCGCTGCTTTCGAAGATAACTGGCCAGAAATGGGCGACTTTGACTTAAATGATGTAGTCACCTATTACCGTACAAAAGTTATAAGCAAAGATGGCAATGTGTTGCGTTTAGACATTGAAGGTACGATTACTGCCTACGGTGCATCATACAGTAATGGTTTGGCTTGGAAATTAGACGGCTTCGCTGAAAGTGATGTCAACCTTCAATTGTCACGCGTTACTAAAAATGGTCAGTTACGAAATGGTATCTCACCATTCACTGGAGAAGACAAATCTGTTGCATCACCTGGTGGTGATCTTGTTGTGGTTGCTTCGGTTAATCTTTTAGATGACATTCCGATTCATGGTGAGTGTATTTATCACCGTACTAACCCATCATGTAATCCATCTCTTGAATCTTCACAGATGACCTTCAGCGTGTCTCTTCCATTTAATGATGGTTCGGAGCCAACCGTGACTTCTTTACTTCCATTAGACGGTCATGACCCATTCATTTTTGCATCAGGTGAAGGCTCTTACCATGGGGAAATTTTCACAGTACCTCCTGGTAAAGATTTAGAAATTCATACAGCTGATTTCCCACCGACTTCTCGTGGCACACTTGTATCGACTTTCTACGAGCAAGCTGATGATCGCTCTGACCCTTCTATCTCTAAATACTACCGTACAGATGGTAATCTCCCATGGGGTATTATCATTCCATCAATATGGAATCATCCATCTGAGTATATTGATGTGAGTGTGGCTTATCCTGACTTTGCGGAATGGGCGGTATCTGGTGGTTCTTCAAAACCAACTTGGTATCTCAATCCAGAATCAAGCCAAACTTGGACAACCAGTGATTAATAAGGAGGATTTATGAAAGCATGTAAATTATTATTCAGTAGTGCAGCCGTACTCTTCCTATTCGGTTGTGGTGGTGGTGATTCCGGCTCAGGCAGTGCTGCGCCACCCGTGAGCACTCAGGAAGACCCAGTGGTTGTCGATACTGGAGTAACAAGCGGTATTACTGAAAACTTAGTCGTACCAGAAGATTTTGATTTTTCTTCTGAATCAGAAGTAGCGATTGAATTAACGGTTGCCAGTAATCAGCTAAATCGAGGTTATTTAAGTGTGTATACTGATAGTAGAGAGGGAGTCGTTGATTATACTTCTCAGATTATCAGATCACCGGTCAAATCAGGACAAACCTTTGACAGTGTTATAATGTTGCCTAACCACTCCGATTCAATATGGGTTGAAGTATGGTACCCAACCGATCTAGACAGTACAATTAAACAAAGAGTCGCAGTAGTGGATGGAGTAGCAAAAGCACAGCTTTAATGTTTCCTCCTTTCTAACTAAAACCGAGTGAGCCCCTCACTCGGTTTCTCTTTGTTCAGGTCAGGTATATTTATTTAATTAATACCTTGTTTGAATTGACCTTATGCTCGCACTCGATTAATGTCTGCTCTCGATGTTTTATAAGCAAGTGAGTTCTACATTGTATAAGTTAAACGAGATGTTTGAAACCATCCAAGGAGAGGGGGTATTTACTGGGGTGCCTGCGGTTTTTGTCCGATTACAAGTGTGTCCAGTTGGATGTTCTTGGTGTGATACTAAGCAAACATGGTTTGCAGAAGAAACAGACAGAGTACAAATTGGTGATATCTTATTAAAAAAAGAAGACACGCCAACATGGTGCTTTGTTACTGCAGATGAAATAATCGCCGAGTACAAAAAGCAAGGATTCAACGCGCAACACATTGTTATTACTGGTGGGGAACCGTGTATCTATGATTTACGTCCTTTGACTCATGCCTTTGAGGAATTAGGCTGCCAATGTCAAATTGAGACCAGTGGTACCTCTGAGATAACCACTTCTGAATCTTCGTGGGTTACTGTCTCACCTAAAGTAGCCATGAAAGGAAAACTTCCCGTTTTACACAGTGCATTAAGAAGAGCCAATGAAATTAAACACCCAGTTGGTACTCAAAAAGACATTGAACAATTAGACCACCTTTTATCTTCTGCTAATTTAACGTCGCAGCCAGTTATTGCTCTGCAACCTATTAGTCAAAAACCGCGTGCAACAAAGTTATGTATTGATACTTGTATTGAGCGTAATTGGCGTTTATCAATTCAAACACATAAATATTTAAATATTGCTTAGGCTAGGAGAAGGAAATGAAGAAAGCCGTTGTTGTTTTTAGTGGTGGACAAGATTCAACCACATGTTTAGTTCAGGCTTTAAAGGAATTTGATGAAGTACATGCTATAACATTTGATTATGGACAAAGGCACAGACTTGAAATTGATGTTGCCCAAAAACTTGCAAAGGAACTGAATGTTGCAGCTCACAAAATCATGAATGTTGAGCTTTTGAATGAGCTAGCCATAAGCTCATTGACTAGAGAAGATATTCCAGTATCTCATGACCTTCAAGACAACGGTTTGCCTAATTCATTTGTCCCTGGCCGTAATATTCTGTTTTTGACCTTAGCTGGAATCTATGCATATCAGATCGGTGCACAAGCAGTCATTACTGGTGTTTGTGAAACAGACTTTAGTGGTTACCCTGATTGTAGAGATGATTTTGTCAAGACAATGAACTCTGCACTTGTTAAAGGAATGGACCGAGAGTTTGAGGTTAAAACACCACTGATGTGGCTTAATAAAGCTGAAACTTGGGCTCTGGCGGATCAATACCATTCATTACAAATGATTCGCGAACAAACTTTGACGTGTTACAACGGGGTCATTGGCGATGGGTGTGGTGATTGCCCTGCGTGTGACTTAAGAAAATCGGGTCTTGAGGAATACTTAAATAACAAAGAGTCTGTTATGCAATCGCTAGTGCATAAGCAGAAGTAAAATTCCAACTATCTGTCTATTAGAAGTTTTTTCTTCAAATTTATATGTACTTGGGAAGCTCACTTGTCTTTTCCAAGTACATTTCTTATTCTTAATAAGCTTCAAACGGTTTCAAGATTCATGCACCTTAAGGTTACTTAGGCATATTTATGCTTAAAGTTCTCAGTATTGCATATACTTAATATGTAATTAATTAATAGAGAGCGTAACATGGAATTGAAATCGTTTTTCTTATTGGCAGCATGTGGTCTGGCCTTGCCCTGGAGCCAATCGTTACAGGCAAAAGAGTTTGTCACAATGGGCACTGGGGGAGTAACAGGAATTTATTATCCAGCAGGGGCTTCTGTATGTAAACTTATTAATACCCACCGACGTGAACATTCAGTTCGTTGTTCTATTGAATCGACGAAAGGATCAATTGAAAATATCCAGCGGCTTCGTGATGGCAAAATAGATTTTGCTTTAGTTCAATCTGACTGGAAGCATCACGCTTATGTTGCTGATTCTATTTACTCTGGAAATGAACCATTTACAGAGTTGAGAACCTTATTCTCCTTACACACTGAATCTTTTAATTTGATTGTAGGTAAAGATTCTAGCATTTTTAAGGTTCAAGATTTAGTGGGGAAAACAATTAATATTGGCCTTCCGGAATCTGTCGAACGTGTTGACATGGAGATGGTCATGGAGTCATTTGGTTGGGATAGCAGCGATTTTAAGGCATTAAAAGAAATAAAAAAAACCGAACAAGCACAAGCTTTATGTGATGGGTATATTGATGCATATCTTGACATGATGGGGCACCCAAGTGCTCGTATCGAAGTTGTACTGGATGGATGTGATGCAAGGCTTGTTCCTGTGACAGGTGAAGAAATCGATAATTTAATGGCTTCGCACAGTTACTTTATTCCAAGTGTTGTCAAAAAAAATGTTTACCCTTCTATGAAGAAGGATATTCCGAGCTTTGGGGTGACTGCCACACTAGTGACAACAAGCGATGTTAGTGAAGAGGTTGTGTATAACATGGTGAAATCGGTGTTTGAATACTTTGATGATTTCAAGAATACTCATCCTGCGCTTAAACCTTTAGATAAAAAGGGGATGATTATTGGAGGGTTGTCTACGCCATTACATCAGGGTGCCATTCGGTACTATCGAGAAGCTAACTTGTTAACCCAAGAAGAACTTAATCAAGCAAGGCATGGAAAGAAGTATGATTCACAGGGGCATAATAGCCATTAAGTCTGTATTAAAAGTAACCTGAACAAAAAAGGCCGCATTTCATGATGGGGCCTTTGTTCTTATGACTACCTGTGCCTTATAACTAACTATGTCTTACAACCATTGGCATCTTATAACCATCGGCTTTAAAAAGGCGTTTTTAGAGGTATAGCTTAGCTAAATCTTGCGGTTCAACTTCTTTGCCTTCTAATTGTGCATTCCAGTTAGCGCCAATAAGTACGCCATCTTCGGCAAGAGTCAGTAGCCAGTCTTCAACAAAAATATCTAAAGGTATTTCTAATACTTCAAAATCAGCCCACTCTTCAACGTTATGTGCCTGAGCATCTTCTTTAGCTGACCAGAAGGGCATTACTTCGCTGTTTTCGAATTCAGTTGAGTCACAGGAAAGCCAACCTTCCTCATTTCTTAATCCCCACACCAATTGATTTTCTTTCGATTCACTGATGAAAAGATCAAGGTTAGCTTGGGTATCTGATGTAAGTTTACTCATTGTAACACTCTCTCTATTATGACGTAGCAAGCCTATCATTATAATTGAAATTTCAAAAGTCTATTATTTCTTTAGGCAATTTGCTTGAGTATACGTAATTGGCCTCAAAGTTCTCTGAATCAAACATCTTGAGGCCACTCGGGTACATGTCCCAAAAAAAGAAAAAGAGCTTTCTAAGCCCTTTTTCATCCATACTCGTACTGTTAAGCTAAAGTTATCTTCTCAGGAGACAATATTAGCTTTTGGGGAAAGTCGTGAATATGGTCCACTCCATAAGTACTTGGTTTTTTTCACCAACAACGGATGCCACGACCCTTCGATTGAATGCATGGCTTCTTTCGTCAGTGCCATTGGTTGCAGGATTGGTACTCCCATAGCCTATGATATTAATACGCTCAGCGTTAATACCATAATTTAGCAACTCTTTGCGTACACTTTCAGCCCTTCTTTTTGATAAATCAATATTCTGTTGGGCGTTGCCTGTTAGACTCGCGTAGCCTTCAATCTCAACAGTTGTATTAGGGTATTCTTTCAAAAATTCAGCAAGTTCTATAATCTCATCGGAGAAGATAGGGTTGATTTTATCAGAGTTATTGGCAAAGAGAACACGAAGGTCCATAGATGCAGGCGTCATAAAGTATTTACTGCAGCCATCATTATCTACTTCAGCACCAGTCGGGGTCTCTAGGCAAAGATCACGCTCATTTATCACACCATCATGATCATCATCGTGATGATCTGCCACCTGAGGTGCCACTGGAGGGTCAATATAATCAAATTCATCGTTTTGAATATGAGGAGAATTAACACTGAAGTGATAATCGGTTTCAGTGGTTTTTTCATCATTATTGCTTAATTCAGCAGAGATGTGAGCAGACTTGTTGGGGAGGTCGTATTGGTGCAGTTTATCACCACTTTGGGAAATTTTGTTTTTGCCTGTAACTTTATCATCACTGTTTTGTTGAGCACTGCACGCTGCTAAAACAAGAGATGATAAAATGATAACGAAGTAATTATTCATTTTAGTACTCCATTTTTTCTAACCATTGCTCAGGAACTTCTATTCTTAATGCATCTAATAGTTGCCCCGTTGCATGCATCACACGAAACTTCGCATATTGTTCATCATATTTGATGTCTAAATATCCTTTTCTCGCTTCGAATAGCTCGTTTTTTGCATTAAGTAAATCGAGCATGGTTCGTTTACCGATCTTGTATTGTTTGGAGTAGGCAATAACGGTTTCCGCTGCTGAATCGACGTGGTCTGCAAGAAATTCTTTTTGTTGAACAGTTAGATCGAGTGCACTCCAAGAAAGCATCAGACTTTCTTCTACATCCCGATAGGTGCTTTCTCTAAGATCTTTAGCTTTGTTAAGTTGATAAGCAAAGTGCTCGGTATTGGCTGAGTCACTCCCTCCGTTATATAGGTTATATCGCATCTTTGCCATAGCGAGTGTTTCTTCACTACGTCCTTTGATCCCGCCAGCATCATAACGCCAAGTTTGTGATGCTTCGACAGATAAAGTAGGGTAGTTTACACCTTTGGAAAGTTTGTATTGGAACTTAGCTGCATCCACATCTGCTTTGGCAATGCGGATAACTGAATGTGTGTCGTGAGCGAGCTTATTTGCCTCTTCAAGAGATTTTGGAATGTAATTATCATCTGCGTGAGGAAATATAGGCCCCAAAGGAGCTTGACCGACCAAGTGTGTAAAAAGAGTATGCGAATCATATAAATTATTTTGAGCTGCAGCTAAATTACCGTGAGCCTTAGCTAAACGAGCTTCAACTTGGTATAGATCAGCAACAGAACCCAAGCCAGAAGAAACTTTTCTTTGAACCTCTTTGTAAATTTGCTTGTGAACCGCTAAATTACTTTCAGAAAGGTTCAAGATATCAAAAGCTTCTGTAGCTTCTAAGTAGACTTTAGCCACTTCCAATGCAATGTCAGATGCTTCCGTTAACAATTGTAGTCGTATAGATTCGGCTTCTGCTGCGGTTCGATCAATATCATAAAGAGTAGAACTGCCATCCCAAATGAGTTGTGAGAGGGTAATCGAGACTTCTTTCTTGACCATGTTAGTATTATCTATGCCCAATTCATCAGAGGGCTTTAAACCTTCATGGCCGATACTCGCGTCCAAAAATACCTTTGGAAGATAAGCTCCTTCTGAAGCCTCGTGTTGATATTTGCTGCTTTGAAATTCATTAAAAGCAGCTTTGATGTCGGTGTTGGATTGTAATGTTAACACAACAGCTTGTTCTAATGTTTGGGAGAAGCATTGTGACGATACAAAGGTCATCAAGCTGCTTAAGTAGGTTGAATATAACAGTTTATTCTTCACGCCCGCACTCCATGCAAAACTGGTTAAAATAGAACTTCATATAATTCACTAAAAGTTTATCTCTGCTAGCCTTCGTAACTTAAATAATAATTCTATTATAATCACATTAGCACATATGTCGGACTTTGCTTAATTTGATTTTTATAGTGCAACTTCTTATAAATTATGATGATTTGATGAGAAAATGACTTTTAAATTAAAAATCAATTTGAGAATTTATAAATTAATTTATCTTCTTAGAAATTCTTACAACGATTTGTGTTATCAAATGGCCATTAAATTTTTTCAATTTGAAAACTACATTAAAAAACGCTATTGGTCTGTTTTTACGCTTTTTTATTACTTTGATTTAAAACTTCGCTACTTTGACAGTCTGTTTGTCTTAAAAATATCACAGTGTAAAGAACATAAAAATGTATGACTAACAGAGAATATCTGCGTATTGATACATGGAATGAATATTGCAAATTCTGTATTTGGTACAGGAAAGTTATTGAAAGCTCATTGCACGACGACGTTATACCTTCATTTTAAAGTTTTAATTTTTAACCTGATAAAAGTGCAATGTAAGTCTCCAAGGAAGTGCTGATAGAAGCACAATAATATCGAGGTAATTATGGCACAACTAACCTTACGCTCACTACTATTCAGCAAGATTGTTGTTATCGGTTTAGACGGAAGTTTGAGGGAAGTTGACCAAGCTTCAGGTCTTACTGAAGGGGAAGTAATAATTACTAGAGATAGCAATACAAGGATACAGCAAATTTCTCAAGACGGAACTGCTGTAGATATTACAGATGATATTGCTAATGTTATCGAAACCATTGAGCAAGGCGGAGATCCGACGGCAAATGAGAATGCTGCTCCCGCAGCAGGTGAAGCTAGTACTGGTTCCAGTCTGCAAGCTAGCGGCTCCATTGAACGAACTGGAGAAGAGAGAATAGCTGGCACAGAGTTTGTTACCCAAGGCCTCAGCTCTATCAGTCTAACCGACTCACAATTTGTTGCTATAGCGGAACTAAATGTCAATGGTTTTCTTTCATCAGGTTTAACAGATCCTGCTGTAGTTTCTATAAACTCGCCATCTGTGTCAGAAGGTGAAGATATTAAATTTGATATAAGCTTTGATCAAATCACAGAATCAGACACGCAGGTGGTACTTTCATTAAACGATATTTCAGCTACTGGTGAGGTAGACTTTTCTAGTGGTGTTGTTTCATTATTACTACAAAATGGATCTCAGCAGACACTTATTATTAATGAAGCAGGGGAGTTCGTAGCAAATATACCTTTAGGGAATGACAGCTTCTCTATATTTGTTCAAAGCTTCCAGGATAGTGTTTATGAAGGCACTGAATCATTTGTTTTGAAAGGTGCTACAACGACACAAGATATACCTGCTTCTGGCACAGCCACCATTGTGGATGACGGCAGTGGCCCGGGTCCAAACCCTGATGATGATCGCCCAGTGGTGTCGATTAATGACGCGGGCACAGTGAACGAAGGAGAAACCGCGAGCTTTGTCGTATCACTGAGTAACCCAGCTGAAATGGACGTGCAAGTTCAACTCACTCTAAATGCTGGCGATACCGAAGCAGGTGACCTTGGCGCGTTGGAATACAACACCGGCAGCGGTTGGGTAACATTACCTGCGGATGGTTTGGTGACTGTCCCTGCAGGTATGACCGAGTTTGATGTGCGCGTGCCATCAACCAGTGATGATGTGTATGAAGGCCCAGAGAACTTCAGTATTGGTGTCAACGGTGTTGGCGCAGTTCAAGGTACTGACAATGGCACCGCCACCATCGTGGATGACGGAACAGGTCCGGGACCAAACCCTGATGATGATCGCCCGGTTGTCTCGATTAATGATGCAGGCACGGTGAACGAAGGTGAAACCGCGAGCTTTGTAGTATCACTGAGTAATCCAGCTGAAATGGACGTGCAAGTTCAACTCACTCTAAATGCTGGCGATACCGAAGCAGGTGACCTTGGCGCGTTGGAATACAACACCGGCAGCGGTTGGGTGACACTACCTGCGGATGGATTAGTCACTGTTCCAGCAGGTATAACCGAGTTTGATGTACGCGTACCATCAACCAGTGATGATGTGTATGAAGGCCCAGAGAACTTCAGTATTGATGTCACCGGTGTTGGCGCAGTTCAAGGTACTGACAATGGCACCGCCACCATCGTGGATGACGGCACAGGTCCGGGACCAAACCCAGATGATGATCGCCCAGTGGTGTCGATTAATGACGCAGGCACAGTGAACGAAGGTGAAACCGCGAGCTTTATAGTGTCACTGAGCAATCCATCTGAAATGGATGTTCAAGTTCAACTCACTTTAAATGCTGGCGATACCGAAGCAGGTGACCTTGGCGCGTTGGAATATAACACCGGCAGCGGTTGGGTGACACTACCTGCGGATGGTTTGGTGACTGTTCCAGCAGGTATGACCGAGTTTGATATTAGAGTTCCAACGGTGGATGACTCCAACTACGAAGGTCCAGAGAACTTCAATATTGATGTGACTGGCGTTGGCGCGGTTCAAGGTACTGACAATGGCACCGCCACCATTGTGGATGACGGCACGGGGCCGGGACCAAACCCAGATGACGATCGTCCGGTTGTCTCGATTAATGACGCGGGCACAGTGAACGAAGGCGAAACCGCAAGCTTTATTGTGTCACTCAGCACCCCATCAGAGATGGATGTTCAAGTTCAACTTACACTCAATGTCGGTGATACCGAAGCGGGTGACCTTGGCGCGTTGGAATACAATACGGGCAGCGGTTGGGTGACATTACCTGCGGATGGATTAGTGACTGTCCCAGCAGGCATGACCGAGTTTGATGTGCGCGTACCTTCAACCAGTGATGATGTGTACGAAGGCCCAGAGAACTTCAGTATTGATGTCAACGGTGTTGGCGCAGTTCAAGGTACTGACAATGGCACCGCAACCATCGTGGATGACGGCACAGGTCCGGGACCAAACCCAGATGACGATCGCCCAATGGTGTCGATTAATGACGCGGGCACAATCAACGAAGGCGAAACCGCGAGCTTTATTGTGTCACTCAGCACGCCGTCTGAAATGGATGTTCAAGTTCAACTCACTCTAAATGCTGGCTATACCGAAACAGGTGACCTTGGCGCGTTGGAATATAACACCGGCAGTGGTTGGGTGACATTACCTGCCGATGGTCTGGTGACTGTTCCAGTAGGTATGACCGAGTTTGATATTAGAGTTCCAACGGTGGATGACTCCAACTACGAAGGTCCAGAGAACTTCAATATTGATGTGACTGGCATTGGCGCAGTGCAAGGCACCGATAACGGCACCGCCACCATTGTTGATGACGGCAGTGGCCCGGGACCAAACCCAGATGACGATCGTCCAACGGTTTATATCAATGATGTAGGTATAGTCAATGAAGGGGAAACCGCTCAGTTTGTAGTTTCTTTAACCAATGCTATTAATGTTGAAGAACAGGTTCAATTGACCCTTAACCTCGGTGATACAGAAATTGGCGATTTAGGTACTGTTGAATACAACACGGGCAGTGGCTGGAATAGCTTACCGCCTAATGGAATTGTCACTATTCCTGCTGGACTGAGCCAATTTGATGTCAGAGTACCTTCAGTCAGTGATGAAGTTTACGAAGGTTTAGAAGATTTCTCACTAACCGTTACGGGTTTGGGTGCGATTCTTGGTTCAGACACTGGTGTTGCCGCTCTTATTGATGATGGAACAGGTCCGGGGCCGAATCCTGATGATGATCGCCCTATGGTATTTATTAGTGATGCCGGAACTGTTGTTGAGGGGGAAATCGCAAACTTCGTTGTGTCTTTAAACAATCCAACTGAAGCCGAAAGTCAAGTTCAGATCACGCTTAATATGGGAGATACCCAAGTCGCAGATTTGGCCGGGTTGGAATATAACACTGGCAGCGGTTGGGCAGTCTTACCAAACGATGGAATTGTCACTATTCCTGCCGGTATGACAAACTTTGATGTACGTGTCCCAACCGTTATCGATTCTGTATATGAAGGAATTGAAGACTTCAGTGTTAGCGTAACGGGCCTTGGTAATGTTCAAGGCGCAGATACGGGTATGGCGTCGATCATTGACCAGAATACCGCTCCGATAATATCAGCAATTACAGATGCGGTTGTTTCTGAAGAAGGGCTAGCAGGTGGGATACCTGATTCAGTTGGTGTGCCAAACGATACAACCAATGCCCCGAGTTTTAATGGCTCGTTCACCCTAGAAGATTTAGGTTCAGACAATTTATCCGTGGTCTTAGCTGGGCCAAGTGACCTTGTTTCTTCTGGTGAACCGGTATTTTGGTCTTGGGACACTGGTTCTCAAGCCTTGACGGCTTCTACGGCGAGTGTTGCCAATGTTGCAACAGTCGTTTTAACCGAGCCTTCTCCTTCTGGACAGGGTAATTGGGGTTACACCGTCACTCTATTTGAGCCCATTGATCACCCAGATAATGACATGGAAGATGTATTATCGTTTGATTTACAGCTTACAGTAAGCGATGGGCTGCTCACAACTACCGACTCAATTAATGTTGTGGTTGAAGACGACAGTCCTTATGTGGATCAATCCATTCCAGCCGTCACTGTCGCACTGACTGGTCTTCCTGAAACCGTCAGCGGTAAAGTGAGTTTTACTGGCTGGGAAGACGATGCGCTTAGCCGAACATTTAATGATATTGAAGTCACCGCAGTTGGCTTTATGTCTGATGAATCGACTGTGCTTGGTGCTGCGGAAGTCAATCAATCTCATCTGGGTATTGGAGTAAAAAGTGTTGGTAACAATGGCTTTGCGCTTCCTAATGAGGTTGACTACCGCTTTGCTGGCGATACTGGTGTATCAGAACAACTTATCTTTGACCTTGGTGACAAAGTTGCCTTTGGTGCTGAAATCGAGTTTGAAATGATGTTCGGTGGCGAGTTAGAGGTTGGTTTGGCTTCTTTTTATCTTGATGGTGTTTTGGTCGACCAAAAACCTTTCAACTCAGATGCGGCGAGTGGCGACTATGCAAAAGACTTTAGCATTCTATCGAGTGGGTTCAATAAGATAGTACTGGAGTCGACGGGCAATGGTAATCAGCCTTTCTCTGCAGACAATAGTGACTTTACTGTTAGAACAATCACATTTACAGGGGTAGACCCAACCAAAGCATTAGCCAATGCCAATGGCACAATCAGTGGATTATATGGTGCGGATGGACCGGGTGAAATAGCCTTACTTGGGGCTGAAAACGGCCTGAAAACCGCTGATGGTGAGCCCATTTATGTCTCGGTTGATCCGTCAAACCCCGATCGTATGATTGGTGAAACTCAAGGTAAAGTTGCTTTTGAAGTTCTGTATACACCGACTTCTGGAGAATGGGAGTTCTTCCAATACCTTCCACTAGCTTTACCAGACGACGGTAGCATTGATTTTTCTTATAACATTACCGATAACGACGGGGATACAAAAGTAGGGCACTTTGCCGTCGCGCCATATTCACCACCAAACTTTAGAGATGATATCGATCTGTTTGTTTCAGAAGAAGGCCAATACCCATCAGGAATAGAAGATGATGTAGCGTTGAACGGCTTCTTAGATACGACAGATTCTTCATCTGATTGGGGGCATTTAACCAATGGAGAAAATATCGATTCTGCCACTCTTGGGATACCTAATGTTACTCTGACCAGTAATGATACGGTTGTCGAATGGAGCTTAACCAACAACGATCAAAGTTTGTTGGGTAAAGTGGATGGTAACCTGATTCTTGAAATAACGATCAACGACAGCGGCACCGTCAACACTGAGCTGTACGGGCCGATTGATCATGCGAACCCGTCAGGTGAAGATGCTCTTGAGTTGTTAGTTCCGGTGAATGTTTCAAATGAACTTGGCCATACTAATACCATTGATGTTCCGGTTGTGATTGAGGATGATTCACCGAACTCGTTGACTATCACTCATGATGTCGTGGCTCAGGATGGTGACAACAATAACATTCAATTAATCTTTGATTTATCTGGTTCCGTAAACGTAGACAATCGTCTTCCATCTATGAAAGATACGGCGACTCAACTGTTGAGCCAATATGAGTCTAGAGGACAAGCTCGTGTACAATTGGTTGTATTTGGTAATGCCGCGGTGACACTATCCGTTGCCGGCGCAACCTGGTTGACCGTTGATGATGCCAAGGCAGCGATTGCAGCATTCATGGGCGGGGGGGAAAGTAATTACCTCGCCGCTATTGAACAGGCACAACTGTCGTGGGATGACAGCGGTAAACTGTTGGATGCTATCAATACCAGTTACTTCCTAAGTAGCAGTCAAGTTACTGAAGTTGCTCCCAGCTTAGATGCTACCAATGAAGCAAGCTGGATTGAACACCTTAGTGACCCAAGTCGACAGATCACAGCACTGTCTTATGGTGTTGGCGTAAATTTAGCTGCGGAACAGCTTGATAGAATTGCCTACGATGGCGCAGTTAATCAAGATTTAGATGGCGTTTCTGTCACTGACTTTAGTCAACTAAATCCGACAATACTCAAAACAGCTATTGTGGCAGTCGAAGGGAACCTGTTATCAACCACCTCGTCTGATACTGGTGTTGGTGCTGATGGCGGCTATATCAGCCTGCTTGAATACTCAGGTCTCACTTTTACGTTCGATGGTACTGCACTTTCTGTGGCAGGTTCGAATAGTGAGGTGCAGCACTCGTTTGACGAAAATGCGATGACACTCACTCTGATCTTTGATGATAAACACACCTTTGAGGTCAATTTGTCAGAAGGTGAATATGCCTTTTATGGTGTAGAAAATGAAATCCCAGAAACGTTAGATTTTAATTACCAACTTACCGATTTTGATGGTGATAAGTCGAGTAATACTTTGCAATTTATTATTGATGAAGACGGCGGTGTTAATGGCGCGGTTGGAGGGGCATTTAATATTGTTGAAGCTGAACTTAATGTCAGTCACGATATCCTTATTGGTAATGATGGAGCAGAAGATATCTTTACATGGAGCAATGACAGCATTGATTCAGGAACGGATGTAATAAGAGGTTTTGAGCGTGACCAAGACACTTTAGATCTCTCACAGATCCTCGATGACACCGATTATGGCTCGGTTGAAGATTTGCTCTACGGCATAAATGTGAATGTGGATGGGGATGATTTATCGCTGGAAATCACACGAGGTGATGGACAATCAATCCAGACTATTGTTATAGAAAATGGCGCGACAGAATTTGATGATATTATTGCAGGTAATATGGACTACGAGAGAGATGTTCTGGCTGTGCTGACTAAGGTTAGTTTAGATCAATCTTTCTAGAAGCAGTTGAACGAAGTTTTAACCTTAAACCACAGTGGAAGCTGTGGTTTAAGGTTTACTTTTATACCCAAATGAACCTCATACAAAGAACCTTGCGCAGTACCAGTATTTTATTTGGGTCAATAGCGACTAAAGAACCTTACAAGCAAAGCCTTTTAGATAAAAACCTTCAGGGTAGGCGGTATCAGTTGGGTGATCTGCGGCTTGTTCAAAACGTTCAACAAACTTCACGTGACGATTTGCATCCACGGCTGCATCAGCAATGATTTTCTGGAATAGAACTTGGTCCATGAGTCCAGAGCAGGAGTAGGTCAGCAGTGTTCCACCAGGTTTCAGTATTTGCATCGCCAGCATATTAATATCTTTATATCCGCGGCAAGCACCATTCAATTGTGCTTTACTCTCAGCAAACTTCGGTGGGTCCATGATAACGACATCAAACTGAGTGCCTTGGTCACGGTATTCTCTTAGTAGTTTGAACACATCAGCATTAAGAAAAACAGCGCGTTTTTTTGAGATGTCGAAGCCATTAATTTCAGCGTTATGTTTTGCAGTATCGAGCGCGGGTTGAGAAACATCAGCGTTGATGACACGTTTAGCTTCACCTTTTAGGGCATATAAACCAAATCCACCGGTGTATGAAAAACAGTTCAAGACTTCTTTGTCTTTCACGTATTTCATTGCTTGTTGTCTACTGTCTCTTTGATCAAGGTAGAAACCTGTTTTATGGCCACCAACAATATCAACGCTGATTTTGACGCCATTTTCTTCAATCACAACAGACTTAGGTGGGGTATCTCCATGTAATACTCCCATTGTTTCCGCAAGTCCTTCTTTTTTGCGTACAGATACGTCGGAACGCTCATAGATACTGCACTCGGGGAAACATTCGATTAACGCATCAATGATGTTTTTCTTATTAAACTCTGCGCCAGCACTGAGCAATTGGCAGACAAAAAAGTTTTGATAGCGATCGATGGTGATTCCAGGAAGGCCATCCGATTCAGCCGCAACAAGACGATAACCCGTCAATCCATCACGTTCAATAATATCTTCACGAAGTAATTGAGCATTGTTAAATCGTTTAACAAAGAATGCTTTATCGATTGGTTCTTTTTCAAAACTCCAAATACGAGCACGGATTTGTGAATGAGGAGAATAAGCCGCTTTCGCAAGCCATTTGCCATCAAAACTGAACACATCGACAGTTTCACCAAGAGCGGGGTCGCCTTCCACTTTGCTGATACCTCTTGAAAATATCCAAGGGTGTTTGCGTTTAACCGATTTCTCACGACCTTTAACCAGATATATTGCAGCTGTCATTGATTTGGCTCTTAATTAGATTTGAAAAAGAAAGCATTGTCCGAGATGTTCCTATGAAAAGCAACATACGGTGATTTGTGGGTATATTACATGTGATCAAAAAAATAGGGCACTATAAGCACTTTGCTGGTTTAGGCAGACCAGCCAATTTAGTCGCTTGTTTGGCAGGCCCTTTCTTAAAAAGTTTAAATAGATATTTGCTATTACCTTTTTCAGGCCCATGGGCTTTTTCTAGCGCTTTGACTAACATTCTTACAGCCGGTGAAGTATTAAATTCTTCATAGAAGTCACGTACGAAGTGTATGACTTCTAGGTGTGCTTCGGTAAGCTCAATCTGCTCATCTTCGGCTAAAAGGGCAATCATACCTTCATCCCACTGTTTATGATCCAGTAAATAACCTTGGGCATCGGTTTCAATTTCTTTTCCGTTATAAATGAACATCATTTTTCCTATAAATTCATCAATTATTGTTTCAGGGTAGCTTAGGGTTAGGCAAGAGCTCAACAAAATAGTGGTGCTTTGATATCAAATGGAGAAAAAAGCGTCAGTCGCCACGATTTTTGAGTCTATTGATTTTGATGCCGCCATTCTTTTTGGCCTCACTCATCGATTAAATGGCAATGCCTGCCTTAATGATAATGCCAACAACCATTGCTAGGTAAGCCAAAAAACCAAGTAAATTACCGACCCAAATGGTTGGGTTTCTATGATAAAGCCCGTAGATAAACCAAAGCAGTGAGATCAATGCATACATTGACCAAGTGGTTAGTGATAAACCATGGGCATGATGAGAGTGGGTTATATAAAGTTTATAAAGCTGTGGCAATGTCGCGATTGGGCTCACTAACCCCATGAAAAGCATAATGGGTTCAAGCTTCTTACCTAAGCTATCGAGGAGAGACATATTTGAATACCTCTTTAGAAAAGTTCAACGTGATGAAATCCTGACTTCACAGGTTACTTGAGATTTGTCCTATCAATACTAGTTGAATGCTTATTAAATGCTAATGTGAATGAAAGGCAGTGGTAGTTGTTAACTCGTCAATTGTTAATTCTTTTTGATAATTATCAATCCAAAAGAATAATGGTAAGTGGCATTATATTCACTGAGCTCATTGGTTGTGAGAGGTAGGAGCAAACTGGCTATTAATAATGCATTAAAAATATAACTTAATTAACTAAATATAGATATATGTTATGATTTGATGATTAATATAAAGTAAGTGTATAAAATTATTAACAAATTATTTATCATAAGTCTAGCTTATTGTTTCTTTTGTTATTTATTTGGGCGATAGATCTCAGTTGTAAATTATTTAATTTTCAATGGAAATAAAGTTCCTATAGATTTCGGGTTATCACTTTTTATTTGATAGAAATAACATCAAAGCCGATAAATGGTTTTGAGCAGTGGTCAAAAAAGTGAAGCATTCAATTTAATCTCAAGGACTTATAATGAATTCATTTCCAAAAAAAACACTGGTAGCCTTAGCTCTGACTAGTTTAAGCGGTGCTGCTTTTTCTCATGGTTATGTATCTGAAGGCATTGGTGGTGTTGCAGCAGGCCGCGTCGCGATGTGTAAATACCCAACATCAGATACCAATGAAAAAAACTTAAACTGTGGCTCTATTCAGTGGGAACCACAGAGTGTTGAAGGCCCGGAGGGTTTCCCGGAAGCTGGCCCACGTGATGGAAAAATTGCCAGTGCACAAAGTGCTATCGCTATGGGATTGGATGAGCAAACAGCAGATCGTTGGGTTAAACGCCCAATTCAAGCTGGTAAACAAACTTTTGAATGGACATATACAGCAAACCACGTAACTCGTACGTGGAAATACTACATGACCAAACAAAACTGGAACCCAAATGCTTCACTGTCTCGTGACTCATTTGATCTAACCCCCTTTTGTGTTATCGAAGGTAATATGCAAAAGCCACCGATGAGACACACACAGGAATGTAATGTGCCGAAGCGTGATGGTTACCAAGTGATTCTTGCGGTTTGGGATGTGGGCGATACAGCTAATGCTTTCTACAATGTTATCGATGTAGAATTTGAAGACAACAACAGCACACCACTTATTCCAGATTGGGAAAAAGGCGGCCAAATCATCCCAACACTTGATCTAAGTGTGGGTGACTCTGTATACACACGTGTCTTTGACCAATCAGGTGAAAATGCCGCTTACAGAACCACTCTAGAGATTACAGATGCAACATTGAGCCAAGCTAAAAACTGGTCTCACGCTCTAGCAACGCTTATCAACAAAGAGCAACCTAACATTCGTGCAGGTCAGTTAGTTGATAACAACTTCCAACCAACTTTTGGCACAAACCCAATTTTCCTAAAATCAGGCAGTGGTCTAAAGCGTGTTGAAATTGGTTACAACATCGAAACACCGACACCAGATTACTCAATTACTGTTGATGGCCTAAAAGACGAGTACATCATCTCAGATACTCCAACAGAGCTTAACCTAACGGTTACTACGGAAGGTGATGTTGATGCAGAATTGACAGTTTACAACCACCACCGTGAAGCATTGGCAAGTTGGTCTGGCGCTCTAAAAGATGGTCAAAGCCAAGGTGTTGCTCTGAAATTAAATAAATCAGAAGCGGGTCACCATATGCTTGTCAGCCGTATTAAAGATGAGCAAGGTAACTTAGTTAAGCAAGAAACATTAGATTTCATGCTTAAAGAAGAATCAGTAAACCCAACTCCGACGCCAGACGATTACGACTTTGTTTTCCCTGAAGGTGTTTCAAACTACACTGCAGGAACGAAAGTCCTTGCCGCTGATGGTGCTGTTTACCAATGTAAGCCTTTCCCATACTCTGGTTACTGTAAGCAGTGGACTGCAACAGCAACACAGTTTGCACCAGGTACTGGTTCTGACTGGCAAATGGCTTGGAACAAATTAGATTAATTGTTTTTAACACCAATTAACTCTAATTGATCCAGGAGTTGCTTAGCTAAACAAACAGGTAAAGAGTTAAGTCTCTAAATCTATAAAGAGCTAAGCGACTTAAAAAGATAATAAAAGCCCCGCTGCAATTCAGCGGGGCTTTTTTGTACCAAAAGGATAAGCTTGCGGTGAAGGTTTACTGTCAAATTTCACACTTCTCTTAGTATCGAATTTAAGAGCGCAACTATCTTTCTTCTGCAGGCGGCGTTAACTGCTTTTTCGTTTTTCAGCGGTGAGAAATTTCTCGTATGCCGTCTTAAAATAAGGTTACTTTGGTATCAAGTATCAGAGATCTAAATCATTTTGTGAACGCAATGGTATTGGTTTTCGAATGTTTACTATAGTATTCGAAACATTACTTAATTAACGATGCTCAAGGTAACTGGTTTGACTCCGGTATTATTGGTACTAGTGCCGAATGGGACTTCATTGAAAATTGGCACTCTACAACTAATAAGCGTGAAGGCGCATCTTGGTTAGGAGTCTCAATTAGAGTCAAGTATTGAACTCATCACAAATTGTTTAACGAATAGGGAAGGTAAGAATATGGAAATCAAAATCGATGATTTGTCAGGGGGTGAAGTTATTTGTTACTCGAAGAACATTTAGGTGATATGTATGCGACATCGCCACCGGAAAGCGTTCATGCTCTCGATGTTGAAGCATTGAAATCACCAGCCATAACGTTTTTCAGTGGATGGCTTGACGGTGAACTACAAGGTTGCCTAGCTATCAAGGAACTTACTGCACAACATATCGAATTGAAGTCTATGAGAACGGCTAATGCTTCTCGTAAGTCAGGTGTCGCATCGAAGTTACTTACACATGCTCTCAATTCAGCGATTGAACAGGGTTATCAGCAAGTGAGTTTGGAAACGGGTACTCAAGACTTTTTCTTACCGGCACGAAAGCTGTATGAGAAGTTCGGGTTTAGGTACTGTGACCCTTTCGCTGACTACGAAATGGATCCGCATAGTCACTTCATGACAAGGGAGCTAGCGGAAAAATTTCTATAGCAAAGTTTTTATATACGATTCGTAACACGTGGCGTTTTTTCAATGCTTTAGCTCATCAATGATTGCTTTCATTTTGATCTTTCTAAATTTGAGCCGATTTGAAGTTAGACATATTTCTTTCCTCGTCATATTTCGCTTGCAGAGCCGTATCGACCACTTTGAATTACCAACATTTTCTATCTGGAGAACCTTGAGCTAAATTGAAAAAGCGAGCATAATCAATCGCATGAGACAATTAAAATTGGTCTGGCTGGTCAAGTCTATGGAATGAAAAGTTTGCCGAGACTGAACAAAACTAGGCAATTTGTTGTCATTATGGAGAGCGGGTTTTCGACTTGTTGAAGAAAAATAATGATCATTTAGCCTTGTCATTTGGTCGCATGAATAGTGAGGCGCTCAATTAATGAGCACTTTACATAAATTAAATACAATTATGAACCCAGCGATTGAACAATTAAAGAAGTATGTTATTGAGCTTGAAGCATTTAATGAGTTTGATTCTATTGAGGCGAAAGCTGAGCATATTGGATTGATAATTCAGATTAAGTCATCGAATGAGACATATGGATATTGAACTGATACAAATCGAAAGTGATGAGTATGAACATCTGTTTTCTGTTGTGAAACAAGGCCTTTTCTCACATGTTGACGCTGTCTTTGGTTGGTGTGATAAGTTTCAGGTCAATCGTTTGAAAATTGACTATGAGCCACATTGGTTCCACTGGATTTATCTTAATAATAAGCAAGCTGGAATGATATGCTTCAAGCCTTACGACAATGCACTTCATGTACATTTACTCGTTGTATTTCCAGAATTTCAAAATAAAAAACTGGGTAAAAGGATGATGAGTATGATTCACGAAATAGCTCGAGAGCAAGAACGTTGTCATGTAACATTATCAAGCTTTATTAGAAATGAGTCAGCGATTAGGTTTTACAAATCTCTTGGGTATAAGGTGACTGAAAGCGATGAACACTTTCTTTCTTTGGCGCTTCAAATTTCCTCATAGAAAAATTGTTTAAGATAGACTCAAAATGCTTGATTATGCTTAATTGGGTTTTATGTTTGCAGTGTTGTGATTTAGTAAGGTGATTTACGTTACTCATCCCTTGATGTCGTATTAGCTGAAAGCGTCAATTAACCTTTTTGGAGCCTAAATGTTTTTTATAGTGAAATTTTTCATTGCCATTGTTGTGTTATTGATGGTTGCAGGGAGCTATATATTAAAGGGACAGAAATGGCTCCTTTCTGTAATTATTTCACCTTTGCCTGATGATGAAAAAGTTAGGGTTATGGACTTTTTTGCTCAATGTAAGAGTGAACGCTTTTGCGAAAAGCTTTTATCTACTCTTGACGAAGCTAATAGTAGCAAATACTGGCTTATATTTCGCATCGATTGGTGTGATATCTACGAGGTAGAGGCTCAAGCTAATGCCATGACAAAGACTTATGGTATAGAAGATAAATTTCATACTAACTTTTCAGCCGAAAATGCGTCTGTTTGGAGCTTATTAGTTGTTTTTGATCTTTGGCTACAAGAGAGGGGTTATGAAGTGGTGCTTTGGGAACAGGGCTCAGATGAATACTGTGGTTTTATATGCCAGTCAGAACTACTTCGTCGATTTATAAGAGTTGGGAAGCTATCTGGATTGGACTTGATAAAGCTAGATCATGTCAATGAACAATAGGTTTTTTAAGAGTCCTCTATACAATCTTTATGGTGCAGTGATTAGGGTTAGGTTGCGATGTTAGCACTCGCCAAAACAAAATGAAAGAAAAGGTCATATACATGTCTGTCCCGATTTTGGCCCAATTTTTTAAGTGTGAAAGCAAAGCCATAAAATGCCATTTGTTAGCATCACTTTTGGTGAATGGTATAGAGAGCAGGGAGAATCAGAAAGATAATAGATTTTTGAATTGCGTTTTGCTGTGGATGGCTTCAGTGGTTTTAAGGCGGTAAGGCGGTAATGCGCTTCGATTTGAATAGATATAAAAAAGCTCAGATATCATATCCGAGCTTTTTGGGTTTCATAATAAACCAGAAATTAATCGTCGTTCATGATACCAAGGATGCTTAGTAGGCTAGTGAACAAGTTTAAGATGTTTAGGTACATAGAGATGGTAGCGCTAACGTAGTTAGTTTCTTCACCACGCACGATACGGCTTGTGTCGTACAAAATGAAACCAGAGAACACAAGAGCAGAAACGCTACTGATAACAAGCTGTGCAAGTGTAGAACCAACGAAAATGTTGATTAAAGCTGCAACAATAACAATGATTAAACCAGCGATTAGGAAATTACGCATGAAAGAAAAATCTTTCTTGCTTGAAATCGTGTAAGCCGAGAGACCTAGGAATACCATACCCGTCAAACCTAGAGCTTGTGCGATGATCATTGGGCCGTTTGGAATCGAAACATAGTAGTTGAGCATTGGGCCTAACGCACCGCCCATTAACGTTGTAAAGACAAACGTCCACACAATACCAGTAGATGAGTTTATTGCTTTTGGCATAACAAAAAACAGGATGCCGATCGCTGCTAGCTGCATGACGATAGCAACAATAGATGAAATCTGCATCGCCATTGTCGCACCAGCAGCAATAGCACTGGTCACTAGCGTCATCGACAATAGAAAGTACGTGTTCTTAAGGACTTTGTTCGTTTCCAGTGTACCAGGTACATTGGTTGAGCGTGAAAACATTGGACTGTTCATAATCTTCCTCAATAGGATGGTCTTATAATGATATATAGACATATATAGGACTGAAAGTTCAAAAATCAAGTCACTATGTGGATATCTACGTGAAATAATAATAGAAATAACGTGTTATGTATGGTGTAACTTGTAACATAATATGACCACGTTGCATAGTTTTGTTGATGTTAGATAGGTACATTATCCCTGTTATTCTGCGAGTTACGTTTAAAATAAAGAGAAATGAGGTTCTCGAGCAAGGCAAAATAGGATGAATAGAAGCTATGACTTTTGGTAGGATGTTAGCAGACAGTAATTTGAAATAATCATGGATTGAAATGCAATATTTTCCTCTGTTTTTGGATTTGGCTAACAAGCCTGTATTGGTCGTTGGTGGTGGTGAAGTCGCAAGTCGTAAGATCGAAGCTTTACTCAAGGCGGGCGCTGATGTGACCGTTGTTTCCCCAAGTTTGGATGAGTTTTTGAAACAACTTGCAGATGAGCAGGGAGTCACTTGGATACAACGATTTTATTCTGCGGAGCTCGTGACGAACAAATTTGTTCAAGTTTGGGCGACAACAGATAACCCACAACTTAATCATCAAGTGTATAAGGATGCGAAAAAACACAATATCTTGGTCAATGTGGTGGATGATAAACCTTTCTGTGACTTTATTACGCCCTCTATGATAAACCGCGGCCGTATTCAAATAGCTATTTCCAGTGGGGGCGCTTCACCTGTTCTGATCCGTAATGTGCGTGAAAAGTTGGAAGCCATTCTTCCACAAAACTTGAACTTATTAGCTGAATTTGCCAATTCAAAACGTAATTCTATTAAAGAAGCGCTACCTAGCGTGGATTTAAGACGCAAGTATTGGGAGTGTTTTTTCTCAGATACACGTGTTGAAAATGCATCGGATAACCGTCAATTGGAAGCGATCTATCAAGAAATATTACTACAGCCCATCGATACAAAAGGCAGCTGTGTATGGGTTGAGGTAGGGGATGACATTGAGATGTTGCCCATTAAAGCGGTGCGATACATGCAACAATCTGAGTTAGCCTTGATTTGTAAAGAATGCAACAAGGATGTATTGGAGTTAGTCAGAAGAGATGCTCAAAGAGATGTGTTTGCTAATGCGACGGAATTATCAGAAAAACTGGCCGAAGCGAAAAGGCAAGATATGAGGGTCTGTGTTTTTATTCCACAAGAGACTAGAGAATATTCATTATTGCAGGGGCAGGACTTGGTTTTATAGTCTGTTCTTTCGTTTTGTCATTTTTAGGTTGTAACCCTTTTGTGATGCAATCAATGACTAAAGCGCTGATCAAGCTTGTGTTGGTCAGCGCTTTTTAACACAGCCTTCTTATGCTGGTATATCAAGTTTTCAAAGAAGGACTTTCAGTCTTGCGCAAGAGCTCTAATCACGGAAATTGTTGAACTGGAATGGCAATCCTAGCTCTGCTGCACGGATTGCAGCCATAGTTGCTTGTAAGTCATCTCGCTTTTTACCCGTTACTCGCACTTTATCACCTTGAATCGATGCTTGTACTTTCAGCTTCGCATCTTTGATCAACTTGACTACTTTTTTAGCTGTAGGCGTATCAATACCTTGGCGGAAAGTGAGATTTTGGTGCCAGTTTTTCCCAGTCGCTTCAGGATTTTGCGAATCCATGGCGTTGGCATCAACATTACGCTTCGCTAGATGTCCACGGAGGATATCGCGCATTTGCTTGAGTTGAAATTCGCCTTCTGCTGAAACTTTTACATTTTCATCGACAAGCTCAAAACTCGCATTTACATTGCGGAAATCGAAACGTGTGGAAAGCTCTCGGTTTGCATTATCTACCGCATTACGTAATTCAACGGCGTCGATTTCAGAAACAATATCAAACGATGGCATGAAGATTCCTCGATTATTTTGTTATTGGGTAATTACTTTCTGGATTTTACAGCACTTGCCAGCATATCAAGCAAGTTTACTGTATCGTCCCAACCTAAACACGGGTCAGTAATGGACTGACCATAAGTTAGATTGTGAATGTCAGTCATTGGCTGATTACCTTCCAATATGAAACTCTCAGCCATAATTCCGGCAATACGTGAACTGCCTGAGCGAATTTGGTCACATACGTCTTGAGCGACTTCTAGCTGCTTGCGATGCTGCTTTTGACAATTCGCATGGCTAAAGTCAATGACCAAACGCTGGGGAAGATCAAACTCAGCCAAGGCGTTACAGGCTTGTGCAACAGATGAAGCGTCATAGTTTGGCCCTTTGTCTCCACCACGCAAAATAATGTGCCCGTAAGGGTTACCACTGGTGCGGTAAACCGTCATTCGGCCATTTTTATCTGGAGAGTAAAAGTAGTGAGAGGCTTTTGATGCTCTGATGGCGTCTATGGCAATTTTTACATTACCATTCGTGCCGTTTTTAAAGCCAACAGGACATGAAAGTGCCGATGCCATTTCTCTATGAATTTGCGACTCAGTCGTTCGTGCACCTATCGCGCCCCAAGTGATCAAATCAGCAATGTACTGGCCTGTAATCATGTCTAAAAACTCGGTCGCTGTTGCTAACCCAAGTTTGTTGATGTCCAGAAGTAACTTACGAGCTTTGTGCAAACCGGCTTCAAGAGCGTATGAACCGTCGAGATTAGGATCTGTAATTAACCCTTTCCAACCAACGACGGTTCGTGGCTTTTCAAAATATGTGCGCATGACAATAAACAATTCATCTTTGTACTGGTCTTGAATATTTGCTAGGCGAGTTGCATAGTCAATTGCGGCTTCGGTATCATGAACGGAGCAAGGCCCAACAATCGTGAGGATGCGATTATCTTCACCTATTAATATTTTTTCAATTTGTCGACGGGATTGAGCTATACGATCAGCAACATCGTCGGTGATAGGGTGAATACTGCCAAGTTCAGCTGGAGTTGGCATTGGCCCCAAAGGCTGTGTTCTCAATTCGTCTGTTTTAATCGGCATGTCTAAGTTTTATTCTCTATGGTTAAGCGCTAAAGATAGCGGAATTCTGGTAAGGAATAAACCCTTCACTAAAATCTTATTCTACGTAATGTATCTTAAACATGGTCGAATCTTTTTTCATTGAATTATTAATAATTTGTTCTATAAATTGACATTTTTTTGAGAACCGATCAAAAGATTGCGTTAACAAACCCAATCAAAAAGGGCACGATATAGAATTGCTGTTCTGGTTAACATTTTGGAAACATAGTTTTGACTTAAAGCCAATGGGTTGTTTCACTGGTCGGAGGAATCCTGTGAGGAAAAGTGATGAGATCCATGGTCTGGCGTTCAAATATATACTTAAAATTGTTCGGGTTGACTAAAGTGCCTTTGATTTGGCTATGCCGACCTAAAATTATTGCAATAGATGAACAGCATGTAGAAGTTAAGATACCTCTTAGAAGGAGAACGAAAAATCACCACAACAGTATGTACTTCGGTGCACTTGCTATAGGGGCTGATCTTGCTGGTGGCTTTTTGGCGATGTGTAAAGCTAAGGAACGAGGGGACCGTATCTCGCTCGTTTTCAAAGGCATGAAAGCTGAGTTTTTAAAAAGGCCAGAAGGGGATGTTCACTTCATTTGCCATGACGGTTTACTCATCGATGAAATGCTGCAAAAAACGCTCACAACCGGGGAGCGCGTTAATGAGGACGTTGCAATCACCGCTTATTGTCCTTCAATTGACGGAAAGAAGCCAATGGCAAAATTTATCTTAACACTATCTATAAAAGCGACCTCTTCACCTAAGCCATGAACCAAAGAGTGTAATAGATTGATTATATAAAGATGAGCGAAAAAGCTGAGCAGATTATAGAGCCCTATGTGAGCTCTATCTTTTCGATTGATACGATTTTTGAACGATTAAGTACCACTTTCCAACGGTAATAAATAGGTTCGTCTGTATGGTTGCACTCTTTGACAATGACATTCAACAGATGACGCTTCTCTACTGACTCTTTACTTACCTGACCGTCATTAAGCTTGTAGACGCGATTCGTACTTTTATCCATTAAGCGTATAATTGGACGCAAACTGATGTTGAGTGTTTCACGAGTTTGCTCATATCCACTGAGAAATGATGTGGTCGCCATTTCTGTTTTCGCATGATAATGAAGAATTTGCTCTTCTCGCTGCACCACTCGTTTTTTACGGATGCTTTGAATTCTATCAGGTAGAGATGACAAAGAGCGATAATCAAGCCATTCTAATTTACGACCAACAAACTTTTTTGTTGTCGGATCCATGTACTTCTTACGCCATTTAGGTTTGCCTTTACGAATCCAGCGCCACATTGCATCACGAAGATCATCCTTAAAAATCTCCCTCAAAGCGTAGATAAATGACATAGCGATGATAAATGAGGCTGAGATTTCACCAAGATAATCTCGAGCCATTATGACGGTGGTTGTTACCACAACCATGACCAGCCCTGTCGCGATTCCCTTCGTTGCTCGTTTAATGTTTTTGCCCATCGAGGTTGTTTTTTCACGCAATACGATGGGGTGCTCAATTAAACGTCTTAGTAAGCGCATTTTATTTGATAAACGGGTGACATCTTCAAACATGCCTGCTGAATTGTAATTATTGAGCTTACGATGAGCCTGTTCTTTTTCACATAAGGTGATCAAACGTTCCTTGATCGTACTATAGTCTCCCTCACGAGGAAGGTGAGCAACCAATGAAAGGAACTTTTGCTCTGTATACCAAGATAGATAATTATCTATGTTAACGTAATACCGCTTGAGGCTTTCTTCGTAAGGTATTGATCGCCTTAAACGTTTCAGAATATCGATGGTCAGCTCAATCACTTCATCAACATCATCTTCTGTTACGGTGTCACTTTCATGCTTATTTAAGGCTTCTACGGCTTTATCGAGAGCGGTGACATATTGGTAAGCAAACAAGCTTAAACTGACACGATATTGGCGATTTGATAGATGGCCGCGTTTAGCAAGACGACTATGAACAAGCGGTAAAAGAATTTCGGTACTATAGTAAGAACGTTTCTGGGTGATCGAAGTGTAGTAAAACTCTGACTCGCTGATTATATCGGAGTTTAAACCAAGCTCTCCGGGAACAAATATGTAGATATCAAGGTCGAGTGTTTTGCTCTTAGCAAGAGCATGACTAATCTTGAGGGTTGTTGAGTCTTGTTTGTCTACGGTGACCAATGAAGTCTCCTGATCTTAGATATATCATCCTAAACCTAGTTGCATAAAGCCTATGCGATTAGGCTGGAAAAAATTAGTGTAAAACATCAATAGCATAGCAGAGAAGGCAGCATTTCTCTCTGATTTTATGCTTAGTTTGGGTATAATTCCTAACAAACTTAAAAAGAGATGAATTAAATGATTAAAATTGGTCAAATTAACAGCTTAGAGGTCATTAAAAAGGCTGATTTTGGTATGTTTCTAGACGCTGATGATTATGGCTCAGTATTATTGCCTAATAAATATGTACCACAAGGTTTAGAAATAGGCGCTCAAATTGACGTTTTTCTTTATTTTGACTCAGAAAGCCAGCTTGTGGCCACCACTGAAACGCCGATAGCTCAGGTCGGTGAGTGGGGTTTAATGAAAATTGAAGGCATCAATAAGACAGGTGCATTTGTAAATTGGGGTATCAAAGAAAAAGATCTTCTTATACCGTTCAGTGAACAACGAACTCGCTTCTCAGCCGGTCAGACTATCCTGGTTTACGTCTATACAGATAAAGCTTCAGGCCGAATTGTGGGAACAACGAAATTCAATAAATGGCTTGATAAAACGCCGGCTAACTATGAAATTAACCAACAGGTAGAGTTGATCATCGCTGAGCGAAGCCAACTTGGTTATAAAGCAATCATTAATGGTCAACATTGGGGAATGATTTTTCCATCTGACGTGTTTGGTAAACTCTTTATCGGTAAAAAATTGAAAGGTTACATCAAGCAGATTCGAGAAGATGGTAAGATCGACCTAGCTTTGCAGAAAGTGGGGGTCGCAAAAATGGACGATCTTTCGATTAAGATTTTGAATGAACTTCAAAACAAAGGGGGATTTTTGCCTTTGAATGATAAATCCTCACCCGAAGCAATCTTTGATGTGTTTAGAACAAGTAAGGGTACGTATAAAAAGACGATTGGTGGTCTGTATAAAGCTGGGAAGATTGTTATTGATTCTAGCGGAATTCGCTTACCATAGGTATTTTTCTTAACTTGAAACTTGCAGGCTTCAACGTAGCGGACAAAAAAAAGGCCCAAATTCTTCCATATCTTTGGGCCTAGGGGAAACGGCTACTGAAGCCTGTATTAAGATTCGCCATTAAAGACATTGTTATGCATCTCAAACTGCACAATAAACATCACTCTTATCTCTGATGAGAATGCCATGTGTGTTGAACACCTCCAATCAATACGTCTAATTATTCTAGTACACTTTAATAGGATCGCGAGTGAACTTGGTTCCAACTAGAAAAATACATTGGGTTTGTTTTAAAGGTGAGACAAAATGAGGAAGCATATGAAACTTACTTCGGGAAGCTCTATTGAAGCTATATTGGGACAGACATAGTTGTTTAGGTTCCAGCAAAATAATTAGGGACAGTCAAAAGTTATCTAGTTACCCAATTGCATTCAAACAGCATTATGAATATTAATAAGATGGGGGATATTAAAAAGGAGAATATTAAAAAGGACATGTAATATTCCTGAGGTTTTTTAATAGTCTGGAAGACTTAAAAAGGACAGACGATAAACCTCAAAGCTTGCTTACTTCGGTCTAATAATCGATGTTAATCTTAAATTTGGATGAGAGATTAAGTAAGAACATTGCTCAAAGAGGGCGAGAAATGGAACTCAATGGATTTTTAACAGATTTAAAGATCGAGGAGTCTAGAATCTTTGATCTACAGCTTTTGTCTGACTAGTGTTAAGACAAACGGAAACCAGTGACTTTTTGCCGATTGAAGAAAGGTAGAGAAGCTTTAATTGATACATCGGTCCCCACAAAAAAACCTTTTTCAATATGATGACATGCTGTGAGCCAATGAGAATGGTCTAACCCTAATCTTTGTAGAATCGAAGGGAGACGAGCGTCTTGATAGCCTTGTTTACCACTTCTTATTTGTCTTGCTGTCCAATCGACTAATTCCAGATAATCCAAGAGTTGAAATGGAAGTCCTTGAGGTGGGTCTTGTATAGACTCTTCGGTAAATGGAAAGAGTAAAGACGAAGGCTGTCCATCGCGAAGCGCCTCGATCCTAGTTTTAACCGAGGTAAACTCAGACTCCTCTGGTGTGTTTGCTAAGTTTGCGCGAACAGGGTTTAAATCGACGTAGGCCATCGCCGCAGCGAGCGCTTTTTCATCCAGTAATGCTTGGCTTTTAAATCTTCCTTCCCAAAAGTGGCCTTTACATTCGTCTTCTTGATTCGCTTTAAAGGCAATATGCTGATTGAGTAATTTCATAAACCAACTGATGCTGGTCAGCCGTGTTCGCCATTGCTCAATCATTTCTTTACAGCAAGCCAGTTCAGGCTCAGACAAGGTATCACCGGAGAGAAACCGACGGATTAGTTCGGGTGTGCGATGCAAACTTAACCACCGAGCTGCGACTTGATGTAAAGAAAGCGTGTCGGCGAGAGTGGAATTAACGTGCAAGACCACATGATAGTGATTACTCATGATGGCATAAGCACAAACATCAATACAAAAGACCTGGGCTAATTGAAGTAAGCGCTTTTCAATCCAGCCACGTCGGTGCTCAAAACAGGCATTCGTCTGCTGATCATAGCCACACAAAAAAGAGCGGCGAACGCAACGAGAAATGCAGTGATAATAAGGGGTGGCTTCAATGTTAATTAATGTTGTTCGAGCAACTGTCATGGTTTATCTGCATTGAGCATGGATAAATAAACAGTAGTTCAAGAGGGTAAGGATTACTCTGTGATTATGATCATTTTGAGAAAGGCAACACACTTTTTATTGCAAGTCATGTTGGTTTTTCATTCTAATCATGTCTGTTCTAATTAGCCCTACTTTACATAACCATGTCTGTCCCAAGATTGCTTGTCCCAAGATTGCTTTTTCGAGTTGCCCCCCGAAAAAGCAAAACCTGTCAATGTGAATTATTAAAAATAAACATCCAAACTGACAGGTAGTAGAGGGAAGTACGAGTGTGAGGAGAGTCGACTAAAATAAATTCTTATCGCGAACCAATTCGCGAGGTAGGCCGTTCTTAATTCGATTATTTACCCATTTACCTAAGCCGATAATAGCACCGTCATATTTAACCAAAACTTCGCCTTTTGTTACCTGCTTTTCTGCCAAATAGCTTGGTCTAATATCTCGCCCCATAAACCATTCGCGTGCTTCTTCTGTATTTAATTCCACAGTGTGTTGTTCTGTACCATCAGCCAGAGCCGTTGCTACTTGATGTTGCCAGCGATAACCATTCTTATGCGTTTCTGCAATTTTGATCCCCATTCTAGAAAAGCGCAGCTCACCAAGCATAGGTTCTAGTGCTTGTGGAAACAGCCACACATCTTTATCGCGAAGCCATAATGTTGCGTCATTTGGAAAGCTAATGCCCAATGCGTCTTTGAGCTGATTGGCAATGTCAGAAGTTACTTTTTTTGAAGCCTTTTCAAATGGGAATTTACCCATACGTTTTTTTACGATTGGTGTCTCTACGGGAGCGACTTTACGAACTCGAGCAACGAAGAAGCCTTCACAATCGTAGACTTGAGGGAAAATATGTAAAAAGCCGTCTTCGGTTAGGGCTTGTTCAGCCATAGGGAATAAACCTGCAAGGCTTTCAAATTTCACCGCGTCACCAAATGTCTCTTTTATGTGATGGCACACTTGTTGGTTCTCTTCGGTACTTAAAGTACAGGTAGAGTAGACCATCACACCATCGGTTTTGAGAGAGCAGAACGCACTTTCAATCAGTTCTTTTTGCGTATTGGCGATATCAAGGACAGATTCTTGAGACCAGTTTTTCATGGCATCAGCATCTTTACGTAATGTTCCTTCACCAGAGCATGGAGCATCCAATAACACGGCGTCAAATTGCTCGGGAAGCCATCCACCAAAGACACGGCCATCGAAATTACTCAGGGCTGTATTGCGAACACCACATCGTTCAATATTGGCGTGCAAAACTTTGACTCGACTAGCGGCATACTCGTTGGCGACTAAGATGCCTTGATTGTCCATGAGTGCAGCGATTTGAGTTGTTTTTGAGCCTGGTGCGGCAGCAGTATCTAATACGCTGTGATATTGCTCTTCGTGCATGAAAAGAGCTGAGACAGGCATCATGGAACTGGCTTCTTGGATGTAAAATAATCCTGACATATGCTCGGCAGTATTGCCAAGTGGGACGTTTGATTCATCTGCATCAATCCAGAAACCAGTATCACACCATGGGACAGGCGTAAGCTTCCAACCTTTTAACTCTGCACGTTCGAGAAATGATTCCACACTGATCTTCAAGGTGTTCACTCGGATGCTTTTACGCAGTGGTTTTTGACAAGATGCGATAAATTCTTCCATGTTGAGATGCTTGGGAAGAATAGTCTGAATTTTTTCTAGAAAAGCTTCAGGAATATATACGTTAGAATGCAAAGTCATTTCTCGGTTACAGAATTTAAAGCAAATAATATACGAAATCACCAAAGAAACGAACACTGATAGTCGGAAACGAACCAAAAAGAGCAGCATAAAAGCTACTCTTTTGATAATTTTGGGTGTTAGTTTGGGCGACTAAGGTTTAGGTATCGGTGTTTGCCAACTTGTCCAATCTTCTTCAGCTTGAGGGTTGAGGTAAAACGTTTTCCCAGCTTCTGCAATCGGTTTAAGGTTTGATTGTTCAGGGGTAGCAAACGCGATGCCACCTCTAACTAAACTTTCAACTGTGCCAGAACGGATGCTTGCGCCTGAGAGGCCAAAAGAAACATCAACGCCAGAAACATTCCAAAAGACACTGTTTTGACGCACTAGGTAAGCGAATTGAGGCAAAACTTCAATTTGAATCATGACTCGGTCAGCAAACTCACCGAGCTGAATATCTGTGACTGTCCCTACATCCATTTGTCGGTAGAGTATTGGTGTGCCTACTTGAACAGAACCGCGTTGTTCGCTCTGTAAAATAAAGCCTATGCCTTGTTGTGATTGGTCAGTATTTGCTAAGTCAAATTGGAACTTACTGTTACCATTTCCTGGCTTAACGCTGATCGATTTAGAGACAAGCGCATCGAGGTTTTTGACTCCGCTAATTCCAATTTGTGGTGAAGCGAGCCAAAAGTGTGACCCTGTCACGGCAATGTCGTCAACATATTGAGGGTAGAGATGCGCTTGTACTTTCATCGACTCTTGCTTGAAATCTGGTGATACAGAGGTGACTTCTCCAACTTTAATTCCTTGATATTGAATAGGGGTCCCTTCGCTCACTTCTTGGGTGCCATTTGTCAATAATGTGATGGTTTTACCAAATTGTCTGGCTTCACTTTGGTTGTTGTAAAGTTTCCAGCGATGAGCGATTTTGTTTTCAACACCTTCTATAGTATCAAACGCAATGCCACCCTGGATAAGAGTCCTTATTGGGTCGGCTTTTACGCGAATGCCTGCCATTGATGCGTCGATTTCAACGCCTGAACGATTCCAAAAAACGGTTTGCTTGCCAACTAAGTAAGCGTAACGGTTCTCTATCGTCACTTTTACAATCACCCCATCGTTAACCAAGCTAAAATCAGAGACACTTCCTACAGGCAAGTTGCGGTAGAGGAGTGGGCTGCCTTTGGAAATCGAGGGGAGCTCTTTGGTGAATAATGTCAGAGTCTTAGAGCCAGTTTGATTGTACTGGGCAATCTCTGCTAATGAGGCACTTTGAAATAGTTGATATTCATCTTTCACAGTGTTTTTGCCTTGACTGACAAAGCTAATTGAACCTGTTAAGAGTTGTTTTGCAGGTGGCACAGTAATACTTAACCCCGACTCAGTGAGCTCAGCAGAAGCACTGCCAGTCACATAGAATCGGTTATTTGATTTAAGTAGATGCTTGTATTCATGATCAACCAACACATCCATGAAAACTTCGTTGTTGCTTTGCTTAGTTGTACCTTGTAGTCCCACTTTGATAACAGAGCCAACCACAACCCCTTTATAAAGCAGGTTTGCCCCGCTATCCAAACCATATGAATTGTTTGAAACTAAACGGATTGCAATGGATTTTTCTTGTTGTTGATTAAAAACGCTCTTGCGAATAGCAGTGAATTGACGGGTACTTTTCCCTTTATTGGGCACGATGGTTAAAAAATTCCCACGCACTAAGTTAGTAATATTTTCAACACCAGATAAAGAGACTTTTGCTTCTTCGAGAACAAAGCGAGTATTGACGGTTAACATATCGCTGAAGGCGGGTTGGATCGCTGCTGAAGCTAAAATAACTTTATTGTCTTCAGAAAGCTTTAGGTCGGTGATTTGACCTACTTCAATACCCCGATACATGATAGGAGCGCCTTTACCGCTGATGTTATTATCATCAGGTAGGGCGATTTTAATCGCGATTCCTCGGCCTGCGGTTTGTAAATCTTTATAGAGATGAAATTCACTATTTTCTTTAACGGGTTCGCCATCGTCAGGTGAATCAACAGCAATAGCACCAGAGAGCAGAGCATTCATGCTTTCCAGTTTGACATCAACCCCATTGAATCCAATATTCGCTCCTAAGCCACTAACATTCCAAAATCGACTGCGATCATTGATTATATGTCGATACTGTTCTTCAATATTTGCTTGGATGGTGACGGATTTAGCATCTTTGTCTAATTGGTAGTTGTAAATCTCGCCGATAGGTATTTTTTTGTAAACAATCTGCGAACCAATGGATATCCCACCAAGATCACGGCTTTTAAGTTGAATATTTAATCCCTGATTGACTTTTAAGTCTCTTGGGGCAGAGTTTAGTGCGTGAAATGTAGTTTCAAATTTTTGGCTATCACCAGGTTGAATCGCAATGTAATTACCGGAAACCAAAGCGTCTAAACCAGAAACTCCGCTCAAACTAGCGGTCGGTTTAACCAACCAGAATCGAGTTTTATCGTTAAGTAATTTAGTTGCATCTGGGTAAATATCCGCATCGACATAAATATTGCTTAAATCTTGAGACAAGCTTATGTTACGAACCATCCCAACTTCTAAACCTTGATAACGAATGGTTGTCCGACCCGGAATTAACCCTGCCGCTTCAGAAAAGTAAATTTGCACGCTTTGACCGGCATCATGAACCGATTTGAACACTAACCAACCGGCAAGAACCATGGTTAACACCGGCAAAAGCCACAGCGGAGAAATGCCTTTGCTTTTCTTTACGTCAGGTGAGTATGATGCTTGAGAACCGTTTTTATCACTCATTAATTTGCTCTTTGTTGGATTTTTGGGGTGGCGCTTTCCAAATACATCTAGGGTCAAGACTATCGGCGGCCAACATAGTGAAGACAACGACAGCTCCGAAAGCAACGGCCCCATAGCCTGGGATAAAGTCAAGAATTTGCCCACGATCGATTAAGGTCATCATGATTGAAATGACAAATAAATCCATCACTGACCATTTTCCGATCCATTTAACGGCAAAATATACCATCATCTGCTGTTTTCTGTGTTTGATTTGTTTAAATTGGATGCATAACAAGATGTAAGCCAATCCAATAATCTTAGCAACAGGGACGACAATACTCGCTACGAAGATGATCACCGCAATGCCATACATACCGTTTTGCACAAGGCCCATTACACCAGAGTAAATGGTATCCTCTAAGCGCTGGCCATTCGTGGTTAAAATTGAGATCGGTATGAGGTTAGCGGGAAAGATAACAATACTGGCAGCGACTAAATAGGCCCATGTTTTCTGGATGGAGTGGGGTTCACGGTGATGTAAGTGATGATGGCAGCGTTGGCAGTGGTCCTGTTTAGGCTGGGAAAGGTGGCACTCATGACAATCAATGTCCTTATGCTCAAACTTGTAGCTCACTTCAGGTTGCCAAGCTTCCCAATAACGACGCACACAGATGCGTGATAATAACATAACCGTGAAAATCTGTAGCAGTACCAAACCGATAAGGCCAGGGCCGACATAAATATCAGACAGCTCTTGTAACTTGAAACATGAGATAGCAATGCTGACCAAGAAAACGTCTAACATCACCCAGTGCTTTAAGTTTTGAACCAGCCAAAGTGAAACTTGTAAGCTTTTAAACCATCGCTGAGATATGGACCAGTGGGCGAGTAAAACGGAACTACACACAATCAAAGGGGCTAGGGTACTGCAGAGAAAAATCAGTAGCGGTAGCAATATAAAACCGTCTTGAAACAGGGTAAAAACACCAGAGGGTAAAGTAGCAGGTATCATTACCCCAAAGAGACGAATGCTGATGAAATCATAAAAATGTGAGGGGATAAAAAGCAATAGACAAGTGAAGGCGATGGCAGCATTCCCTGACAGGCTTGGGTTACCTCCTCGGTACAGTTGGGTACCACACCGAGGGCAGTGAGCTCGGTGTCTATGGTTTAATGGAATCACATCGACAGGCAGTTCACACCCCTGGCAAAGGCGAACGCGTTGAACCTGCCGATTATGTTTACTCAGCAGTGCCACGGGAAACTCTTTGTTTTATCAATTTGCTGAGCAAAGGCTCTACGCATGAGATTGGATTCCACCATATAATGTTTGATATAAACCTTCTTGTTTAACCAGTTCACCGTGAGTTCCCGTCTGAGTCACCTGGCCATCTTTAAGGACATAAATCAGGTCCGCTTGTTTGACAGCTGATAAACGGTGCGCCACGATAAGTGTTGTTTTACCTCGCAAAAACTCATTTAGAGCTTTATGTAAGGCTGCTTCTGTTGCGGTATCTAATGCAGACGTCGCTTCATCAAGAATAACAAACTGCGGATTGCTTAGAATCATACGTGCAATCGCAAGCCGCTGACGTTGGCCACCAGATAAACGGATACCATTACGACCAATCTCTGTTTCTAAACCGTGACTCAACTGAGAAATAACATCTTGAAGCTGAGCGACTTCAAGAGCATGCCACAGAGCGCTCTCTTCAAAATGACCACCAAGTGTAAGATTATGCCTCAAGGTATCATTAAATAATATAGGTTGTTGTAATACAACGGCAATTTTATCACGAATTAATTCAAAGCTGATATCTTGCGTTCGTTCGCTATTATATAAAATTTCTCCAGTATCTTGTTGATATACACCAATCAAGAGCTGTATCAATGTAGACTTACCGCCACCACTGGCGCCGACAAGGGCGACTTTTTTTCCTGCAGGGATATGTAACGACAGGTCGTTGAGGATATTTTTTTCACCATCATACGAGAAAGTTACGTGCTCAACTTTGACATCAACTTCTTGGTCTGAAATAAACGGGTTAACTTTAGACTCTGGTCTATGTTCTTCTTCAAGTACTAATAATTGATTGATACGTTGAAGTGCTGCTTTTGCGCTGTACCACGAAAATTGAATACCTAACAGCTCTTGAACTGGGGAGAGCATAAACCAAAGATAGCCGAAGACAGCAAAAATTTGCCCAATCGTGAGGTCACTAAAAAGCACCATTAGCATGGCAACCGCTCTGAAAAGCTCAAAACCAATTAAAAAGAGCAAAAAGGACACACGTCCTGCCGCTTCTGATTGCCAAGCGTATTTGTCTGCATCAAGCCGAACTTGATTGGCGCTATCTTTTAACTGTTGTAAAAAAATCCTTTCTTTATTTGCCGCTCGAAGTTGATAGATACCATCAAGCGTTTCAATTAAGCGGTTTTGAAAAACCTCAAAAGCATGATTTTCTTTACGCTTAAGGTGTTTAACCATCCCTCCTAATTTACGGGAGAAATAGACCACAATAGGGTTAACCAGCAATATGAATAGGCCAAGACGCCAATCTAACCAAAGCAAAACAATGGCCGTGCCAAAAACCGTAAGAAGACTGATGATAAACTTCGCGAGTGTAGAACCAATGAACTGATCAATGGTTTCAATATCGGTAATCAGGTGAGCATTAATGCCACCGCTGCCTTTGGTTTCGTATTGGCGGATACTGATTCTGCCGAGTTTATCGATCATTTTACTGCGCATTTCAAATGTGATGGTCTTTGAAATCTGAGTAAATTGACGGCTTTGTAGAATACTAAACGCTTGGCTCAATGCTCTCATTAGAATAACGAGAAACAGAGTAAAGGAGATATAGCCTGTTGGCGTTTGCCATGCTTGAGGCAAAACGGCGTCCATCAGAGCTAACCCTGAAGCAGGAGTGTCAAGAAGAACTTCATCAACCATCAAAGGCATCATTAAAGGGATAGGGACACTGATTAAAGTCGCGATGACAGCAATAACATTCGCCATGATAAGCTTTGATTTGTATTTTTTTGCTTGTGCCACCAACCAAGAACGGCTTATTGTGTTGTATTGATTATTCATTTAATTGCGAATAGTTCCTATTAAGATTTTTCGTATTTTAACGGGATAATGTAAGAATAGAAAGACACCCCCCAAAAGTTGGCAAAGCTTGACAGAACACAAACAGATAAAAAATATGGAAGTTAATATGAATATAGAACAGTATCAAAGACTAACGAAGCAAGCATGCGCCTTAATTGAATCAGAACCGGATTTTATTGCTAATCTAGCCAACCTCAGCTCATTATTGTTTCTTGAATTGGAGTCATTGAACTGGGCGGGTTTCTACTTAAAAAAAGGCAATGAGCTTGTCTTAGGGCCTTTCCAAGGAAAACCTGCATGTGTTCGTATACCCATTGGTAAGGGTGTATGTGGCGTAGCTGCAGAACGAAAAACGATCCAAAGAGTGTACGATGTTCATCAATTTGAAGGTCATATAGCTTGTGATGCTGCAAGCCAATCAGAAATCGTTATCCCATTTTTTATCGGAGGAGAATTGGCCGGCGTACTTGATATTGATAGCCCTAATATTGGCCGATTTAATGAAATTGATGAACAAGGGTTAGCATTTTTTACCGCTGAAGTAGAAAAGCTGCTTAATTCGCACGCTAATAAAGCATAAATTCGCCATCGACTGTGGTTTTTCTTTCTCATGTCACTATAATACGAGAATATTTTTTCTTAATGCTTCGCGGAAATCCGCTCAAATCAGGAACCCTCATGACTGAAAAGTTAAAAAACAGCAAAGAAGTGATTGCATATATTGCTGAATGTTTCCCTAACTGCTTTACTTTAGAAGGTGAAGCAAAGCCTCTGAAAATTGGCATCTTTCAAGATCTTGCGGAACGTCTAAATGAAGACGAAAAAGTGAGCAAGACCCAGCTTCGTGCAGCGTTAAGACAGTACACTTCATCATGGCGTTATTTACACGGCGTAAAAGCCGGCGCTACTCGTGTTGACCTGGATGGTAACCCTTGTGGTGAGTTAGAAGAAGAGCACGTTGAACATGCCAAAACGACTCTAGCTGAAAGTAAAGCAAAAGTTCAAGCACGTCGTAAAGAACAAGCTCAGAAAGCTCGTGAAGAGAACAAGGCGAAAGCGAAACCTGCGGCTAAAAAACCACAGCAAGCTCGTCGTCCTAATAAACCAAAGACACAAAAACAACAAGCTAAACCTGTTGAAACACGTGCGTTAAATGCTGATGAAATTACAATCGGTAACGCAATCAATGTGAATATGGGTCAAGGAAACATGGCAGCGACCATTGTTGAAGTCAATAAGGAAGATGTACGTGTTCAACTTGCTAACGGCCTTCAAATGGTTGTGAAAGCGGAGCACCTACGCGCATAAGGGAGATACTCCTACGCATGAATTGCCGTTCAAAAATGACGCTGATTGCTGCTAGCCTATGGCTGGCAGCATCGGCACAGGCTCTAGAAGCCAAATTAAATAAAGATGATTTACCCACTCTTGCCCCTGAAACCCAGCATGAAACAGCAAGCAAACGAGTAACATCCCGTTTCACACGCTCTCATTATAAGCATTTCAACCTTAATGATGACTTTTCTAAAGCTGTCTTCGACCGCTATGTAGAACTGCTTGATTATAATAAGAATATTTTTACTCAGTCGGACATAGATTCTTTTAAAGATGCTTCAGTGAGTTTAGATGATCAGCTCAAAGTTGGTAACAATAAAGCGGCCTTTGATATTTATAATCTATCAATGCAAAAACGCTTCGAGCGCTATGCTTATGCTCTGACATTGTTGGATAATGAAATTAAATTCAATACCGATGATGTAATAGAACTTGATCGCTCAGAAGCTGCGTGGCCTAAAGACCAAGCTGAACTGAATGAACTTTGGCGAAAGCGAGTAAAATACGATGCGCTTAACCTCAAGTTAACGGGTAAGAAATGGCCTGAGATAAAAGAGGTTTTAGAGAAGCGTTACAACAATGCAATGAAGCGTATCACTCAGACGCACAACGAAGATGCTTTTCAGTTGTACATGAACGCTTTTGCTCGACAAGTTGATCCACATACAAGTTACTTATCTCCTCGAAATGCAGAACAGTTCCAATCAGAAATGAACCTATCTCTGGAAGGGATCGGCGCTGTACTTCAAATGACTGATGATTATACGGTCATTCGCTCTTTAGTCGCTGGTGGCCCAGCATCAAAAAGTAAGAAACTGGGTGAGGGCGACCGAATTGTTGGTGTCGGCCAAGACGGTGAAGATGTTGTTGATGTCATCGGCTGGCGTTTAGATGATGTTGTTCAGCTCATTAAGGGACCTAAGGGGACCAAAGTACATCTAGAGGTATTGCCTGAAGGCAAAGATGCTAAAAGTTACGTGGTCACGATTGTCCGTGATAAAGTCCGTTTAGAAGATCGTGCCGTTAAATCAGAGATTATCGAACAAGACGGTAAGAAAATTGGTGTACTAGAAGTCCCAAGCTTTTATGTTGGCCTTTCTAAGGACACCGACAAGCTGTTAGCCGAACTTAAAGAAAAGAATGTTGATGGTGTTATCGTCGACCTTCGTAATAACGGTGGTGGAGCACTTACCGAAGCAACCGCGCTAACAGGCCTGTTCATCAAAGAAGGTCCCGTTGTTCAGGTTCGTGATAGCTACGGACGAGTGAAGGTCAATGCTGATACGGATGGTCTGATCAGCTATGAAGGCCCATTAACGGTTTTGATTAACCGATACAGTGCCTCTGCATCAGAGATTTTTGCCGCAGCAATGCAAGATTACAATCGTGCAATTATTTTGGGTGAAAATTCATTTGGTAAAGGGACTGTTCAGCAACACCGATCGCTGAATCACATCTACGACCTATTTGATAAAGAGTTAGGTTACGTTCAATACACGATTCAAAAATTCTACCGTATTGATGGTGGAAGCACACAGAATCGAGGTGTTGCACCCGATATCTCTTTCCCAACACCTGTTGAACCGAGTGAAACCGGTGAAAGTGTTGAAGATAATGCTCTTCCTTGGGACAGCATTACCAAAGCGAAATATCAAACGTTTCCAAGTAATGAGAAGCTGATAGCCAATCTTAATGAGCTGCACAATAAACGTATATCAAATGAGATGGAGTTCGGTTTTATCAAAGAAGATATTGAGAAATATCGTAAAGAAAAAGACGACAACTTTTTATCTTTGAATGAGAAAACTCGAGAAGCAGAGTCAGATAAAGCAGAATCTGTCCGTTTGGAGCGAATTAATAAGCGACAAGCAACACTGAAACAAGACGCGTTTAAGACTCTGGATGATGTGCCTAAAGACTATGAAGCTCCAGATGTTTATTTGGATGAATCGGTCGCGATAATGGTTGATATGCTAAAAAAATAAAGTATTAACTATTTAAGTTCGTTATTTTAATTTAAAGCGAGTCATTAATTATGACTCGCTTTCTTATTAATATACTATCCCATATGCATATCAATTAAAGTGGTTGTATATATTGCAGCCGTAGTTCTTAATTTTTTGCGATAATTAAACGTGATCAAAGTCAAAATAATCGCAATAATGTGATCTAGAGCCTAAGCTAAAAGAAAACGACAAGGATACCGTATGAAGTATGCCAGCATTCTTTTAAGCTTATTTTGCTTCAGCTCTCTGAGTTTCAGTTCGACTGCCGATAAAGGGGACAAACTGAGCCATTTTGATACTCCTTTTCTCATTGGCGATTGGTATCTAATGAATACTAATTCCGAGAAGTCAGCAGAAAATTTTCGAGCAATTAAACTCAGCTTAGGCTCGGATTATTCTTTCTCTATTGATATCCAGAAGCATGATTATTCTATTGATCATTGGGAGGGGGCGTATAACGCGAATGATGAAACACTCGTTCTTGGACTGCATACCGATCAGCCACAGATATATGCTTATTCAAATAATCATAATACCTTAGATCTCAATGGGGTGACCTTTACCAAAGGTATGCCTGAAGCTCTTCCTGGTATCTGGTCAAGTTCGCATATTTCGGGAGACGGAATGGTGGCGAATCAGATAAATAAAATGGAACTTATTCTACAGCCAGATTTTGTCTTCTTGTTTCGAGTTGCTAACGAACATGGCAATGAATCTGTTAAACAAGGCGTGTTTTATACGGAAGACGAGCACTTGATATTATTGTATGAAAATGGTGAACACGGTACGCAATATGAGCTAAATCATAATGAACTGACCATCAAGGACTCAAATGGCGATATGTACGCTATTCTTAATCGAGTGATATCAGAGTAGCGATGAACAGAACGGCATCAAAGCTGAACAAACCGATATTTTATTTAGTGTTGATTATTTGTTAAACAAAATGTGATTCGAATTAGCTAAAAGCTCTGTTTTTTCGTACAAAGACTTGTATTCTTGCTCCACAAGCCCTAAAAATAGCTTATTAAGTGATATCGAGCATAAAATCTTAGGATAATGCTCGACTATTTATATGGTTATAAGAACAAGGATTGAACAACATGGCTCATGCCCCGCAAGCAAAATATCGTAAAGATTACCAAGCACCTTCTCATCTCATCAGTGACATTGATTTGACCTTTGACCTTCATGACAACAATACAATGGTTACTGCTGTTTCTAAAATCCACCAGCAAGCTCAGTCAAATACATTAGAGCTCGATGGGGAAGGCTTAGAGTTACATTCTTGCAAAGTGAATGGCGAAGAATGGACGCACCGAGAATTGACTGATACGTCATTGATACTTCAGCAGCTCCCTGAACAATTTGAATTAGAGATCGTGACAAAAATCGATCCAGAAGCGAATACGGCACTTGAAGGTTTGTATAAGTCTGGGGGCGCGTTCTGTACCCAATGTGAAGCGGAAGGCTTTCGACGCATTACTTATTACCTAGATAGACCCGATGTCTTGGCCAAATTCACAACGAAAGTGATCGCAGACCAAAAAACTTACCCGTATCTCCTGAGTAATGGTAATCGCATTGCTGAAGGTAAAGCTGATTCAGGTCGTCACTGGGTGCAATGGCAAGATCCCCATCCAAAACCTGCCTACTTATTTGCACTTGTCGCAGGGGACTTCGATGTTTTAACAGATCAATACACCACAATGTCTGGTCGTAAAGTCGCCTTGGAAATTTTTGTTGATAAAGGCAATTTAGATCGAGCAGGCCATGCGATGACTTCATTAATCAACTCAATGAAGTGGGATGAAGAGCGATTTGGCCTTGAATATGACCTTGATATCTACATGATCGTTGCCGTCGACTTTTTCAACATGGGTGCGATGGAAAATAAAGGGTTGAACATATTTAACTCGAAGTTTGTATTGGCCAATGACCAAACAGCAACGGACCAAGAGTACCTAGGTATTGAGGCTGTGATTGGTCACGAATACTTCCACAATTGGACGGGTAACCGCGTAACATGTCGTGACTGGTTCCAGTTAAGCCTCAAAGAAGGGCTAACGGTGTTCCGAGATCAAGAATTCTCTTCTGATTTGGGGTCTCGTGCGGTTAATCGTATTGATAATGTCCGTATTATTCGTGGTCCGCAATTTGCGGAAGATTCGAGCCCGATGTCACATCCGATTCGCCCTGATAAAGTGATTGAAATGAATAACTTCTACACCTTAACCGTCTATGAGAAAGGCAGTGAAGTGATTCGTATGTATCATACCTTGCTTGGTGAAGAAGGTTTCCAGAAAGGAATGAAGCTTTACTTTGACCGTCATGATGGTACGGCAGCAACCTGTGAAGACTTTGTTTCTGCGATGGAAGATGCGACAGGTGTTGATTTACAGCAATTCCGCTTATGGTACAGCCAATCTGGCACGCCGACGTTAATAGTAGAGAGTGAATATAATGCTGATGCTAAAACATTTGCTCTTACCGTTGAGCAAAAGACGGAGCCGACGCACGATCAAGCAGAGAAGCAGCCTTTACATATTCCATTTGATGTTGAGCTTTATGCCCAAGATGGCAGTATTATCCCATTAACGATTAATGGTGAAGCGGTCCATCATGTATTAGACATTAAACAAGCCAAACAAACCTTTACGTTTGAAAATGTCTCTCAACCACCTGTTCCTTCATTGTTGCGTGAATTCTCTGCACCAGTGAAACTAGAGTATAACTACCGTGATGACGAGTTGATTTTCCTAATGAAGCATGCAACCAACGATTTCGCACGTTGGGATGCCAGTCAAATGCTACTCGCAAAATACATTCGTCAAAATGTACAACATGTTCAAGCAGGTGAAGAACTCTACCTACCTGATGCATTAATTGATGCTTTCAGAGGTGTCCTTCTTGATGCCGACCTTGACCCTGCATTTATCGCACAAGTGCTATCATTGCCATCAATTAATGAAATTATGGGATGGTACCAACAGATTGATATTGATGCCGTCGACAGTGTTCTAAATGGCATCACAGTACAACTTGCGGCTGCTCTCGAAGAGGAGTTAAGTGCTGTGTACTACACTTTGAATCAAGCTGAATATTCGATTGATCATAAAGCGATGGGTAAAAGGGCGCTTCGTAATCGTTGTTTGCAGTTCTTGGCTTATTCAGAGCAAGGAAATACGTTAACCAAAGCCCAATATGAAACGTCAAATAACATGACGGATACGATTGCCGCAATGAGTGCAGCAAATAATGCCCAGTTGGCTTGTCGCGAATCACTAATGGCTGATTACAGCAATAAATGGAAACACGATGGATTGGTTATGGATAAATGGTTTGCTCTGCAAGGCAGTAACCCACAAAAAGGGGCCTTGGAGAAGATCAAACAAATTATGCACCATGAAGCGTTTAGTTTGAAGAATCCAAACCGTACTAGAAGCTTGATCGGTTCTTTCTTAAATTCCAATCCAGTTAATTTCCATGACAAATCTGGCTCAGGTTATCAGTTTGCTGGTGAGATCCTTCATAAACTCAATGAAACCAATCCACAGGTGGCATCTCGGTTGATTGATCCCTTACTGAAATTCCGCAAATTTGATCCGGAACGTCAACGTCTAATGCGCCTCGAATTGGAAAAACTTCAATCATTGGATAACTTAGCGAAAGATCTCTTTGAAAAAGTGACCAAAGCATTGGAGGATTAATCCTATTAGTATTGGGTCACATTAGTATTTGGTTACCCAGAAAATAATAGAGCTTTAATTCAAAAATACTAGGGCATTACTTGATGCCCTAGTCAAATCAATATAATAAGTTTTATGAAACAATATTACTTTTCCCTTAACATCTCTTATCAAACATTCTTAGCGCATTATTCTGGTGCAGCGAAATCAATACATATCACAACAGAACAAGGCTTGACTTTGCAACTGGATGCTATGAAATTTAGACCATTTCTTTCACAATTAGGGCTTAAAGGTCGATTCAGGCTTACAACAGACCAAAATAATAAGTTTTTAAAGTTAGAAATTCTGTAGGTCCCGCTATTTCTATAGTTGGAAATAGCTATCTTAGTCACATAATCAAACTTTTTACCTACTTCTAACCGGATTTGTTGTTAACCATTTGTAATTATGCTTTTACAATGTACAGATGCATTACCTATGCTTAGTTTTTAGATATATTAAAACCTAAGTACCCATACAAAAAAACAATTCTAATGTGGAGTGTGAATATGACCGTGCGTGAAAATGTAGTGCCGGTTCTGCTTGAAAAAGTGTACCAACTTATTCAGGACAAACTTGAGCTTGCTCACCAGCCTCTAGTCACTAAACTAGCTCAACACTTATTTAGTAATATTGCTGATGATGATTTAATTCAGCGAAATGAATCGGATCTTTATGGTGCTGTGATCAGTTTGTGGCATCATATTAATGAGAAGAAGCCCGAAGATATTTCTGTCAGAGTATTTAACCCAACCGTCAGCCGCCAAGGTTGGCAATCAACGCACACTATTGTAGAAATTGTTGTTCCAGACTCTCCATTTTTGGTTGACTCAATCAAAATGACATTAGGTCGACTTGATCTTGTTTCTCACCTGATGTTGAACAATCCAACTCAAATAGCCCGAGATGCCAAAGGGCAAGCAGTCGAAGTCAATGGTGCTGAAGGTGCGCTTCAATCATTGTTCCATATTGAAGTTGATAGGCTTACCAGTAAAGAAGCAATGCATGCTCTAAAAGATGAGCTGCTCTCCATTTTATCCGATACCCGTCTGGTAGTGGGTGACTGGAAAAAGATGGTAGATAAACTGAAAGAAGTGACCACCGAGCTTGAGCAAAATAAAGCACGTATTTCGATGAACGCAGAGCGGTTAGATGAATCGATTGAGTACTTACATTGGTTGGGTGATCATAACTTCACTTTCATGGGCTATGTGAAATACGATCTCGCCAGAACAGAAGGTGATGCGGAACTTATACCACTAAAAGAAGAAGGTTTAGGCCTGTTCGCCGATCAGACTCGCGTGCGAACATTGAAACTTTCAGAGCTTTCAGATTCAGCTCGCTTAGAAGCAGAAAAGCCTGATGCTCTGATTATCACCAAAGGCAATCAAGCATCACGTATTCACCGTCCAGCTTACACGGACTACATCGGAGTTAAGACTTTCGATGAAAAAGGTAACCTGATTGGTGAACACCGCTTCACTGGCCTATACACATCAGCGGTATACAACCAAGCCGTACAAAGCATTCCACTTATCCGCGAAAAAGTAGACCGTATCCTAGAAGCTAGCGGATACCGTACAGGTTCATACTCATATAAAGCGCTACATAATATCCTTGAAAACTATCCTCGGGATGAACTGCTACAAGCCGGCGAAGAAGAGTTACTTGAAGTCGGTATGGGTGTTGTACAAATGCAAGACCGCGATTTGTTACGTTTATTTGTACGTAAAGACCCGTTTGGACGTTTCTTTAGCTGCATGGTTTACGTAAACAAAGATCGCTACAACACAGAACTTCGTAGTCAAACTCAACGTATCCTGAAACAGTACTTTGGTTGTGAGCAAGAGGTAGAATTCACTACCTTCTTCTCTGAAAGCCAATTAGCAAGAACTCACTATATCGTTCGTGTGGATAACAACAACATCGATGTGGACGTGAAAAAAATCGAGAAGAATTTAATGGAAGTATCGACTTCTTGGGATGATCGCCTAAAAGAATCGATCATTGCCAATCTTGGTGAAAGCAAAGGCCTACCTCTTGCAAAAGAGTATATGAGTGCATTCCCTCGCTCATACAAAGAAGACATGATGCCAAGCTCAGCTGTTGATGACATTGAGCGTTTAGAGGCATTAAGTGACGATAACAAACTAGGCATGTTATTTTACCGCCCACAAGAAGAAAGGGCAGAATCTAAAGCCGTTCGCTTGAAGCTCTACCATCGTGATGAGCCTATTCACCTGTCTGATGTCATGCCGATGCTGGAAAACATGGGCCTACGTGTCATTGGTGAATCCCCTTATGAGATTGAAACCAAAAATGGTCAAACATTTTGGATCCTTGATTTCTCAATGCTTCATAAGAGTGAAAACAGCGTCGACTTACGTGAAGCTCGTGATCGCTTCCAACAAGCTTTTGCTGATGTTTGGGCGGGCAACTTAGAAAGCGATGGTTTTAACCGTTTGCTACTTGGAGCCTCATTATCTGGACGCGAAATTACCATCTTACGTGCTTATGCGCGTTATATGCGCCAAGTGGGTTTCCCATTCAGCCAACAGTACATTGAAGATACGTTAAACCATTATCCAGAGCTGGCTACAGGTTTAGTTAGCTTATTTATCAAGCGCTTTGACCCGAAACATAAGGGCAGTGAAAAAGGTCAAAATGATCTTATTAAAAAGATCACTGCACAATTAGATCGTGTTGAAAGCTTAGATGATGACCGTATCATTCGCCGCTACATGGAAATGATCATGGCGACGTTGCGTACAAACTACTATCAACTGGGTGAAGACAAGCAACCAAAACCTTGGTTATCGCTAAAAATGAAACCAAGTGATATCCCTGAGATCCCTCAGCCAGTACCGGCATTTGAAATCTTCGTCTATGCCCCTGATATTGAAGGTGTTCATTTACGTGGTGGTAAAGTTGCTCGTGGTGGACTACGTTGGTCAGATAGACAAGAAGATTTCCGTACAGAAATTCTTGGTCTAGTGAAAGCGCAGCAAGTGAAAAACACGGTGATTGTACCGGTTGGCGCGAAAGGCGGTTTTGTCTGTAAGAGACAACACAACTTTACGAATCGCGATGAAATCTTTGCAGAAGGTAAACGTTGCTATAAACGCTTTATCCGTGCACTACTAGACGTATCAGATAATATTATCGAAGGTGAAGTTATCCCGCCGAAGAATGTGGTACGTCATGATGAAGACGACCCATACTTGGTTGTCGCTGCCGATAAAGGAACAGCGACCTTCTCAGATTTAGCGAACTCTGTTTCTGAAGAATATAACTTCTGGTTGGGTGATGCATTTGCTTCTGGTGGTTCAAATGGATACGACCACAAAGCAATGGGTATCACTGCAAAAGGTGGTTGGGAATCGGTTAAACGTCACTTCCGTGAAATGGGTATTGACTGTCAAACAACTGACTTCACAGCGATCGGTGTGGGCGATATGGCAGGGGATGTATTTGGTAATGGCATGCTGTTATCTAAGCACATTCGTCTTCAAGCCGCATTTAACCATATGCACATCTTCATCGATCCTAATCCAGATTCAGCAACGGGTTGGGAAGAACGTCAGCGACTGTTCAACCTACCACGCTCAAGCTGGGAAGATTACAATACAGACTTGATCTCAAAAGGCGGTGGTATCTTCTCTCGTCGTAAGAAGTCGATCACCTTAACGCCTGAAATTCAAAAGATGTTAGGCACGAAGAAAGCATCATTGGCACCGAATGACTTGATCAAAATGATCTTGAAAATGAAAGTCGATCTGCTGTGGAACGGTGGCATTGGTACTTACGTTAAAGCATCGACTGAAACACATACTGACGTTGGTGACCGTGCTAACGACGTGCTTCGAATCGATGGCCACGAGCTGCGAGCGAAAGTCGTTGGCGAAGGTGGTAACCTAGGTATGACTCAGCTAGGCCGTATTGAGTATGCAATCAGCGGTGGTCGAGTTAATACTGACTTTGTTGATAACGTTGGTGGAGTGGATTGTTCAGATAATGAAGTGAACATTAAGATCTTCCTTAACGGGCTGGTTTCGAATGGTGATCTCACTGTTAAACAGCGCAATCACATTCTTGAATCTATGGAAGAAGAAGTTGGTGAGATTGTTCTTGATGACGCTTATTGTCAATCTGAGTCCATTTCGGTGACTGAATTGCAGGGAGTGGGTGTCGTAAAAGAGCAAATTCGCTTTATTCATACCATGGAGAAAGCAGGATATCTTGATCGTGCACTAGAATACATTCCAGACGATGAAACATTACTAGAGCGTGAGAAGCAAGGTATCGGCCTGACGCGTCCTGAATTATCGGTGCTTGTCGCTTACGGGAAAATGGTTTTGAAAGAGCAGTTAGTTGCTGATGAGATCGCTAATGATGATTTCCACGCAAAACAACTGACAGCTTACTTCCCAAGTGAGTTACGCCGTAACTATTCAGAACAAATGGTTAACCATCCATTACGTGCTGAAATCATTGCTACTGCATTGGCTAACCAATTGGTTAATGAAATGGGTTGTAACTTTGTCACCCGTTTACAGGAAGAAACTGGCGCGAGCGTGATTGAAATTGCGAATGCCTACAGTGCAACAAGAGAGATCTTTGGTATCGAAGATATCTTGAAGCAAACCAGAGAGTTAGACAATATCGCCTCAGCAAATGCGCAGTACGAAATCATGGCATATGTGCGTCGTGCATTACGCCGTATTTCACGCTGGTTGCTACGTAACCGTGCTAGTAAGAGCACCGTATCTGATCTCGTGGCTATGTATCAACAAGACGTTCGTTTGATAACAGAAGGTCTTGATACTATGCTGGTTGCTTCCGAAGTCGAAGAACATGATGCTCTTGCCCAGCAGTGGATAGAGCGTGGTGTGGAGGAGAAACTGGCCAACCATGTTGCACGTCTATCTAGTTTACAATCGGCATTAGACATTTCTTCAGTCGCGAACGAAACAGGCAAGACGGTTCAGCAAGCCTCAAAGCTTTACTTCAACCTTGGTGACAGACTATCTCTGCATTGGTTCTTGAAGCAAATCAATAGCCAATCGGTTGAAAATAACTGGCAAGCTCTTGCTCGAGCTGCTTTCCGGGAAGACTTAGATTGGCAACAACGTCAGCTTACTGCACAGGTTCTGACTTGCTCATGTTCAGAAGAAGTCGATGTTATTGAAGCTCTAGAAAGCTGGATGATTTCGAATGAACCGTCGCTTCAGCGTTGGGAAAGTATTCTTAATGAATTTAAAGTGGGTACTGTGCATGAGTTTGCAAAATTCTCAGTAGCACTTCGAGAACTAGTACTCCTTAATTTGAATTGTTCAGGGAAAGGCTAAGCTAAAGACTGAACAACGATAAATTCAAGTTCACCATTATAGAAGGCCCCGTATATTACGGGGCTTTTTTTATAAATAGAGTATCAATTTTCACTGTTGGAGTTTGAGACTGATCTTATTGAGAGAAAGAAGAAAGGAAAGTCATAAAAATTAGAGGAGAAAAAATGTGTCTGTCCTTGTTAAATCAGGAAGTCGGGACAGACACACTTCTTTTCTTAAATCAGGACATCGGGACAGGCACATTTCTTTTCTCATATTAGTATTGGGCACAAACAGGTATCAAAATTAGAAGCCGCAATAAGAAGAGGGGAAACAGAAAATCTTAGCCACTTAGTGACGTTGTCACCTTTTGGTTTGGCGGTTTTGTCTAATCTCCAAGCAGAGTTATTAAATATCCTAATATACAATGGTAATTCAGTGCTATTTTTCAGAATCTGTTCATTTTCATTGAATTAATATAAGAAAAAGTAAATAATACCAATCCGTTTATACGGGCTTTTTTCTTTCGGAGGCACAATGCTTTACCGTCTAGCCAGAGCTGGCTTTTTCCAACTTGATGCCGAAAAGGCACATGATCTTGCAATCACAAACTTTCAACGTTTGAACAACACCCCACTTAACCTTCTGTATCGTCAAGATATACCTAATCGCTCAGTTGAGTGCATGGGGTTGACTTTCCGTAACCCTGTTGGCCTTGCCGCAGGTTTAGATAAAAATGGCGAATGTATTGAAGCTTTCGATGCAATGGGCTTCGGTTTTGTTGAAGTTGGGACAGTCACACCTCGTCCACAACCAGGAAATGATAAGCCTCGATTATTCCGTTTAGTAGAAGCAGAAGCCATCATTAACCGTATGGGCTTTAACAACTTAGGTGTTGATAACCTTGTCGAGAATGTAAAAAAAGCTAAGTTTAATTGTGTACTTGGTATTAATATCGGTAAAAACAAAGATACTCCAATCGAGAAGGGTGCAGAAGACTACTTGATTTGTATGGAGAAAGTTTACCAATACGCAGGATATATCGCGGTTAATATCTCATCACCAAACACACCTGGGCTACGTTCGCTCCAATATGGCGAAGCATTAGATGAATTACTTGCGGAGCTAAAAGCCAAGCAGGCAGAGCTCAGTGAAACTTACGGTAAATATGTCCCACTTGCTTTGAAAATTGCCCCAGATCTTACTGATGACGAAATTGAGCAAATTTGTGAATCTCTAATTAAAAACAACATTGATGGGGTTATTGCGACAAATACAACGTTAGATCGCTCAATGGTCAATGGCATGAAACACGGTAATGAAGCAGGGGGCTTGAGTGGCAGGCCTGTTCAATCACGTTCAACAGAGGTTGTACGTAAATTACACCAAGAGCTAAAAGGCCAAATCCCAATTATCGGTGTAGGTGGCGTTGATTCTTACGTCGCTGCGAAAGAAAAAATGATGGCAGGTGCTAATCTGGTTCAAGTCTATACTGGTTTTATCTACCATGGACCAAAGTTAGTGAGAAATATAGTAGAAAACTTATAGAGTAAGCAACGGGTTACATACTTTGGTGTTTATTTTTTCATAAAAAGAGGAAGAGTATTTCCTCTTTTTTTTGTCATTGCACTTGTAAAATTGTCACATCGGCGTGGAAATTCTATCTATCACCAACTACTGACGTCTGAGTCAATGACAAGAGAAGGCAATCATGCTTAAACCGAGCGACAAATGGAACTGGTATTATGATGAGCACAAAGCTTGTCTGATGCTTGATTTGGGAGAGGATATGATCTTCCAAACCAATTTGTGCTGCAAGCTTCTTGTTAATTGTGCTTTTTCAAATAACAATTTTACCGTCGATGATGCTAGTGCCTTTCAAACTTATAATGAAAGAATACGATGCCTCGACATTAATGAGTATAGACAAGCAGAACTGACTCTATATTGCGTAGCATCGAGGCGTTTTCATAAGCCTGTACAGCCTAAGAGCTGGTTCTTTGATGCGAAAAGTGGTCAATATACCCCAGCAGAAGGGGATATGGTGTCCTTATCAAACCAGTATTCTGAGGGGCTATTCATCGTGCTTGAGTCTGGTGATACTTCCAGTCTTTGTGCTTACGTCGGCCAAGAAGATTTTATCCTTGATGGTCGTAAACTACTCCAGTTTGGTCAGCCGATTAAAGTCATGCACGATAGAATGGAATCAGCGAATCACCTGTTTATGAAGTCTCATATTGCTATGGTAGGTTAGCTTTAACCATTCAATCTAACTAATTAACCAGCTTGTTAATTGTTTATTCTCCCTTTTCACTTCTCAACTGATAAAACGAACCACTCTAAGAGTTGATGCTCTCACGCTATCCATCTCTTAATTTTATAACTTCCATCTTCCAAATTTACCACTTGAGGCCATTGGCAGATCCTTAATCACAGGGACATTTACTAGTTTTCCCCCACCTTAAGTTTGGTAAAAGCTTTCCTTACAACCCAATTTGCTGTCTGAATTTAGCCTGATATGAACATTTATGTATGTAATCTGTGCTGAACTAGCTGTCTCAAAAATGAACGAGTACATCTTTATTTCATTTTGATAACCCTCCCAACAGTATCTCTTAAAAGGCTTCAAGCTATTAATATACGGCGTATTTTCCTCTTTTAATGCATTTTTGTAAATAAGTTACGACATCAAATTCAATCTGGTATAGTCCAATTTTGTGGTGAATAGTGATTCATTCTGGCTGTTTTTTAGTGTTTGTAGGCTGGTGATTAACGAGGAAGGAATAGTGAGGATTGTGTCTTACTTGATGAAGAAAATGGCTTACGCTGCTGCTTGTTTGAACTATCGAAGATAAAAGACCTTTAAATACGAGGCATTACTTTTAAAGTCAGGTATAATTAGAACCATTTTCTATTAACGAAAGAACACTATGAATCAATATCTCGCGGTAACTTCAAATGGCATGGAAAACCTGCTTGTTGAAGAGCTGACCAAACTCGGCATTGAAAATGCGAAGCCAGTACAGGCAGGCGTTAAATTTAAAGCGTCCAATGAGCAAATCTATCGTTGTTGCTTATGGAGCAGACTGGCGTCGCGATTTGTCCGTGTTTTATCTGAATTCACCTGTAACGATGATATGGATCTTTATCTTTCAACGTCGGCGATCAACTGGGTCAACCAGTTCCACAGCTCCAAGCGTTTTGTGGTTGATTTTAATGGTACCAACCGCGAGATTCGCAACAGCCAGTATGGTGCAATGAAGGTTAAAGATGGCATCGTAGACTGTTTTGAAAAGAAAGGGTTGCCTCGTCCAAATATCAGCAAAGAAAGGCCAGATCTTCGTATTCATGTGCGTCTTCACAAAGACAAAGCCATTCTTGGTGTGGATATGGTCGGTAGTGGACTTCATCAACGTGGCTATCGTCCAGAGTCTGGTCGTGCGCCGCTGCGTGAAACACTAGCTGCAGCGATTATTATGCGTTGTGGTTGGGATGGCACCCAGCCGATGCTCGATCCTATGTGTGGCTCGGGGACGTTATTGATAGAAGCGGCGATGATGGCTGCGAATATGGCTCCTGGTGTGAAGCGTAAGCAATGGGGTTTTGAATCTTTAGAAGATTTTGAACCAGAGTTGTGGGCTGAGATTAAATCTGAGGCAAGTGTCCAAGCTCGTCGAGGAGTCAAAAATGTTGACGCCAAGTTCTATGGTTTTGATAACGACCCGAGAGTGTTAAAGGTTGCTCAAGACAATGCCCGCAGAGCCGGGGTTGAAAACCTTATTGAATTTGCTCAAGGGGATGCAGCAACCATTACTTGTCCGAAAGGTTTTGAAGCGGGTGTAATTGTATCAAACCCACCTTATGGTGAGCGTTTAGGTACAGAGCCCGGGCTCATCGCACTTTATACTGCTTTTGGTGGCCAGCTCAAAGCAGAGTTTGGTGGTTGTAAGGCGTCCATCTTCTCTAGTTCGGATGAGTTGCTCAGTTGTTTACGTATGCGCGCTGATAAACAGTTCAAACTGAACAATGGTGCGTTACAGTGTCACCAAAAAAACTATACCATTGCTCAGCGTAGTGCTGATGAAGTAAAAGGAGCAGACGCACAACAAGTCCAAATTGCTCCTGATTTCGCGAATCGTTTAAAGAAAAACATCGGCAAAATTGGTAAGTGGGCTCGTAAAGAGAAGCTCGATTGTTACCGTATTTACGATGCAGATTTACCGGAATACAACGTTGCTATCGATGTTTATGGTAACCAAATTGTGATTCAGGAATATGCTGCGCCTAAGAACATTCCTGAAGAGAAAGCAAAGCGTCGTTTGACTGATATCATCCGAGCAACGATTCAGGTAACAGGTGTAGAAGCAAACAAAGTGGTACTTAAGGTTCGTGAAAAGCAAAAAGGCCGCAACCAATATCAAAAATTAGGTCAAGTATCAGAAACTCTTGAAGTGAATGAGTATGGCGTAAAGCTTATCGTTAACCTTCATGATTATTTGGATACGGGTTTATTCCTTGATCATAAGCTGACGCGTCGTCGCTTGGGTGAAATGACTCAGGGTAAAGATTTCTTAAACCTATTTGCATATACAGGTAGTGCTACGGTTCATGCCGCAGTAGGTGGGGCCCGTTCAACTACTACGGTTGACATGTCGAACACTTACCTTAACTGGGCGAAAGACAACATGCAGTTAAATGGTTGCATTGGTCGCCAACATAAATTTGAACAAGCCGATTGTCTACAGTGGTTAGAGGATGCGAAAGGGGAATATGATCTTATTTTTATTGATCCTCCAACATTTTCAAACTCGAAACGTATGGATACTTCTTTTGATGTCCAACGTGATCACATCAAGTTGATGACTGAGCTCAAACGATTGTTACGCCCTGGAGGTACCATTGTATTCTCCAACAACAAGCGTCACTTTAAAATGGATGAAACAGGCCTTGCGACGCTTGGTTTAACAGCGAAAAACATTTCGTCTCAAACACTGCCGTTAGACTTTTCACGCAATAAGCATATTCACAATTGCTGGCTTATTACGCATACAGGATAAATGCGCGCAATTAAAAGGACAGAGTATACGTGCTTACACTATACAGCACAGAAGGGTGCCATCTTTGTGAGATGGCCTTTTCTCTTGTAGATCAACTGGGTCTCAGCGAGAAAACACAGATCATTGATATCGCTTTTGATGATGACTTATTTTCTCGTTACGGTGTCACTATACCGGTTTTAAAATATCAAGATTCAGAATTAAACTGGCCGTTTGATTCTGAGCAACTTACACATTGGTTGGACAATAATGGCATTACTTACCATTCATAACGCACAACTCGCCTTTGGCGATCACCCACTGCTCGATAAAGCAGAATTCGCGTTACAAGAAAACGAGCGCGTCTGTTTAGTGGGGCGCAATGGTGCGGGTAAATCAACACTCATGAAAGTGCTCGCCGGCGAGATCGTTCTGGATGATGGCAAAATTCAAGTCACCCAGGATGTCGTCGTTTCACGACTAGAACAAGATCCGCCACGTAACCAAGAGGGAACGGTGTATGAATACGTTTCTGGTGGTCTGGCTGAGACTGGTGAACAACTGAAGATCTACCATGATCTGTTGGATCTTGTTGCTCATGACCCAAGTGAAAAAAACATCAATCGACTGTCTAAAGTGCAAGAGCAACTTGATCACTTGAATGCATGGCGCTTCGACGATCGAGTTAAGAATGTGCTTGGGGCATTAAAACTGACACCGGAAACCAAACTGACCGATTTATCCGGCGGTTGGCAACGTAAAGCAGCGCTTGCTCGCGCTTTAGTGTGCGACCCTGATGTGTTGTTGCTTGATGAGCCGACCAACCATCTCGATGTCACCACTATTGAATGGCTAGAGACATTCCTGAAGGATTTCAAAGGCTCGATCATCTTTATTTCTCACGACCGTACGTTCATTAAATCAATGGCAACGCGAATCGTTGATCTCGATAGAGGGCAGTTAGCTTCTTTCCCAGGTAATTACGATCAATACCTTGTAGATAAAGAAGAAATGCTTCGTGTCGAAGAAATGCAAAATGCAGAGTTTGACAAGAAACTTGCTCAAGAAGAAGTGTGGATTCGCCAAGGAATAAAAGCTCGCCGTACTCGTAACGAAGGCCGTGTTCGTGCTTTGAAAAAGCTTCGTGAAGAGCGCAGCGATCGCCGAGAAGTTCAAGGTAAAGTTAACCTCAGTGTCGATGATGCTTCTCGTTCAGGAAAAATTGTTTTCGAAGCCGAAAATGTTTCCTTTGCGTTTGAAGGCAAGCCGATTGTTTCTGATTTCAGCTTCAATATCATGCGCGGTGACCGAATCGCACTGATAGGGCCAAATGGATGCGGTAAAAGTACCGTACTCAAATTGCTACTGGGTAAACTCGAAGCCCAGCAAGGCCGTTTACATTGTGGTACTAAACTTGAAGTGGCGTATTTCGACCAATATCGTGAAATGTTGGATCCTGAGAAAACCGTAATTGACAATTTAGCCGATGGTAAACAAGAAGTTATGGTAGGTGGCCGTCAGCGCCATGCATTAAGTTACCTACAGGATTTCTTATTTGCTCCCAAGCGTGCCAGAACCCCGGTTAAGGCACTTTCTGGAGGTGAAAAAAATCGCCTACTGCTTGCTCGTATCCTATTGAAACCTAACAATTTACTTATTCTAGACGAACCAACTAACGATTTAGACATCGAAACATTGGAACTTTTAGAAGAAATGCTTGCCAATTATCAGGGTACGTTACTTCTTGTAAGTCACGACCGCGAGTTTGTTGATAACACTGTGACCACAAGTTGGATCTTCGAAGGTAACGGTATTATTGAAGAGTTTGTTGGCGGTTATCACGATGCCAAGCAGCAGCGTGAGCAAGTTATCTCATCACGAAGTGTAAGCCAGCCCGCGAGCAAAAAAGAAAAAGTGGTTGAGGAAACTCCCAAAACAACATCGACTAAGAATAATTCGAAGAAGTTATCATATAAGCTTCAACGAGAGTTAGAGTCTTTACCAGCTTTATTAGAGACACTAGAGTCGGATATTGAAACACTGCAAGTTCAAGTGAATGATCCAGAATTCTTCACTAAGCCTGCAGACCAAACTCAACAAATATTAGAACAGCTTGCTGCTAAAGAGCAGGAGCTGGAAATTGCGTTCGAGCGATGGGAAGAACTCGAAGCCATGCAACAGGACAGTTAATCATTCTATGAATAGTCGTAATATACTCAAACTAACCACCATCGCCATTTGCGTGGGTTCTGCATTTCATGTCAATGCTGCACTTTATAACGTTATTGAAAAAACATCACCTGAAGGCAGTAAAGATAACGAATATGGTGTTGCCGTCTCTAAATCACCCGCTGGAGCAGAGCCCTGTTGGGGCTCCGATTGTACTCAAAACTCGTCTTTTTTTGGTTTAGAAGTAAAAAGACATGGTGAAGAAGGGTTCAGCTATCGCAGTGAAGTCCCTTTTGATATCGGTAGAGGTTTTGAATACTTATCCGATGGCCACGATGGTTTTGTAGATTACTGCAAGGATTATTTAGGTTATACCGATGGTAACTGTAGCGATTTCTTTGCGGTTCTACAGTACGACGAAGGTTACAAGCATGAGGTAGATGGTGATCATGACAACTCTATTGCTTACCTTTTTAAAGAAGACGGCTCTAACGAACTTGTTCCAAAGATAAACGTATCCGGATATAACACTGTCATTAATCAAATTTCTGCTGATGGTAAGGTAACTGGTAGCCAAAGAGAACAATCAACACGAAATGTTGGTTTTTCTGGTGACGTATTCCTGCCGACTGAAGATAACCAGCGTACTCAAGCCTTTGCTCGTTTAGAACACAATGGTGAAACTTATATTTCGGGTAGTATTGCTCAATCAAACAACGGTTCTAAATATTGGTCCTCTAAAGCTTCATTCTGGAAGGTAGACTCAGATAAAGCTGTTTTAGTTAAAAGCTTTAATTGGGTTGGTGGCGCCGATTTGGAAGACAAAAGTACATCTAACGGCAGTATCCGTGACTTAGTCGCTATCGGTGATGCTGTTTACGGTGTCGGTTATAACTCGAATGATAATGAAGAGCTGGTTGCTACTGTCTTCAAGAATTTACAAAATTCTGACGAGGCGACAGCATCAACGGTACTAGATCAAGAAAACTACCCAAGCAGCATTCTCCACACGGTCAATAAGAACGGCCTTGCAGTCGGAACCGCTAAGTATCGCCCCAAAAATGGCAGCTCTGGTTTTGGCCGTGCTTTCCCGAACCGTTTGTTCTACGTTGATAATATTAATGAAAGCTTAAGCTATCATTATTTCAGTGATAATAATGTTCTATTTGATGGTGCAAACACAAAAGTAGGCGCGATCAATAACTTCAATGAACTCGTTGGCGCGGTCGACTTTGAAAGACATGCCGAAATTGATGGTAAACCAAGGTCACAAAGGGCTTTTATTACCACTTTGCTTCCTGATGAAATTGAAGGTAGCCGTTATAAAGATATCTATCGCGGTCGATCGTGGTTTTTAGATGATTTGGCCAATAATGGTCTGAACTCAGAAAACAACCAGTTCCGTGTTATCGATGCAACAGATATTAACGATCAAGGTATCATTTCTGCAACAGCAATGAAATGTGAAGGTGGTTATCAATCAACAGCTCATAACTCTCTGTGTGCTACGAAAGAGAAGATAGTCGCTGTTCAGCTTGTCCCGATTCAAGGTGCGAATCAAGAGGATATCACTGTTCGAAGCATTGAGGATAAGACTTCTGAGCGAAAAGGCGCGGGCTTAGGTTGGTTGGCTTTGACCATGCTTGCCTTGTTTGGGTTCCGTCGGAAATAATACTCTTTTGTCGAAATCAAGCAGAGTCTCACAGAAATGAGACTCTGCTTTTTTTTGCCTTGTGAAAACATCAAAACTGGACGATTATTTTAATTGGAGTCATCAAAGCTCCATAAAAGGTTCACATTTACAGCTGTACGTTAGTTAATAGATCTGTATGAGGAATTCACTATGAAGAGACAAAAACGTGATCGCCTAGAACGAGCTCAATCACAAGGCTTTAAAGCTGGACTGAATGGAAGATCTCAAGAAGCGTGTCCATACCAACAAGTTGACGCTCGTTCGTATTGGCTCGGCGGTTGGCGTGATGCCAGAGATGAAAAACACTCTGGACTCTATAAATAAAATTAACCCTCCACATACTATTTGGCTTTATATCCGTTTAGGCTCTCCTCGTTGAGAGCCTTTTCATTAAATGAAAAAGACTCCAACAAAGGAGCCTCTTTAAGTTAACGGTTTTAGTGAGCGGCTTAGACTCAAAACTTAAAATTAGAAGCTTGAAGTATCTTGGAATAAGCCAACTTTAAGGTCTTTTGCCACATAAATTTCTTTACCGTCAACACACACGCGTCCATCAGCCAGGCCCATAACGAGTTTACGGTTCACAACGCGTTTCATGTGGATCTCGTAGGTGACTTTTTTGGCTGTTGGCAGAATTTGACCTGTGAATTTCACTTCACCAACACCAAGAGCACGGCCTTTACCTTTGCCTCCAACCCAGCCAAGAAAGAACCCAACCAGTTGCCACATTGCATCCAGTCCTAGGCAGCCAGGCATCACTGGATCACCAGGGAAGTGACAATCAAAGAACCAAAGGTCAGGAGTAATATCCAATTCTGCGAGAATAAGGCCTTTACCGAAATCGCCCTCTGTTTCAGACATTTTGGTTACTCGGTCCATCATTAGCATGTTTGGTGCAGGCAACTGTGGGTAACCCGGACCAAATAACTCTCCTTGGCTTGATGCGAGAAGGTCTTCACGATTATAAGAATCACGTTTGTTTTGCATTATCAATTACTCCAATTTTTGATACCTGCATCTTAAGTGAACACGTGTACGCTAAACAACTCCGATCAGTACTTGACGAACCAGTTCTTGATGCGATCCACTAGTCCTTCTGGATGCTCATGTCTTTCAAAATTTTCAATACGTTCAGCGATTTTGCCGATGATACTGTCTTCTTCGCCACGGAACGGTTGTGACATTAGAAGAGGGATTGCCTCATCTACGGTGGACACCGACCAGATGTGAAATTCATCATTTTTGATGCTCTCTATCACTTCTTTATGCAGTGCAAGATGTTTTAGATTGGATTTCGGCATGATGACACCTTGTTGACCAGTAAAGCCTTGGTGTTTACATACTCGGTAGAAACCCTCAATTTTCTCATTGAGCCCGCCTACTGCTTGAACTCGGCCAAATTGGTCAACAGCACCTGTTACGGCAATTTGTTGATTGACCGGAGATTCAGACAGCGCACTCACCAAGCAACACAGCTCTGCAAGTGAGGCACTGTCGCCATCGACTTCGCTGTAAGACTGTTCAAACACAATCGAAGCGGAATACGGCAAAGGCTCATCCAGATTAAGGGCCGAGCTGACAAACGCTTGCATGATCATCATACCTTTAGCATGAAGGTTGCCTCCAAGTTCTGCCTTACGTTCCACATCAGAAACGTCACCATCGCCAAAATGAATCACACAAGAGATTCGAGCCGGTTCTCCATAGGAAATAGGGTGTCCCGCCATATCAATCACAGTTAGGCCATTGATCTGGCCAACTTGCTCGCCAGTCGTCTCGATAATGACTTGACCGTCGAGGATATCGTCGACCGCACGTTGAGGAAGGTATGATTCACGGTAGTATTTATCCTCAATGGCTTCATCAACAGCAGAAAACGAAATAGTCTCTGTTTCACTGTACTGTGAAGCTAGGTCAAGGAGTTGGTTATGCCACATCAGGTTAAGAGGCAAATAATGTTGATCTTCAGTGTATCGCATGCCTGCTAAAATCAATCTTTCGAAAGCGTCATTGTGCAGTTTTGGCATAGAATATTTCGAACAGATCCAATGAACCAGGCCGATGTAACGTGCTAGGTTTTCTTGAGAAAGGTGAATATCTTCTTCTACTTCAGCATACATGGCCATGCCCGCAGAGAGATCACCGTCTAAGTATTCAATGTCAGCAAGCTGGTTACGGTCACCACTGATCACAAGCTTTACTTGATATTGCTTTGTCTCGATAGGCGATAAAGCCAAACGCTCAGAAGTGATATTCACCGGAGTTAGAGCTGAACCACCAACGCACGATTTAATGTTTGGCCACAAAGCAGGGTTAGCAAGGATTAAATTCGCTGGGATCACCAAGTATCCATTGTGCGCTTGAGCAATCAGGCCGTCTTCTCGCGTAACTTGGCCTTGTTTATCCACACGGTAACGGTCAAACAAAGCTTTTGCATCGAGTGACTCAATACGAATAACAGGAGCAGAGGTTTTTTGTTCTAATGCGCTGCAGAGCAAATCACGGTAAATAGAATTATCTGGGCCATTGACCAGTAAAGTTCGAGTGAGGCCTTTAAGATTAATGAAACGATCAATCGTTGCGGCGAGTCGAGGCTGAAGATCTAGAAAAGTGTGTTCAGGGAGCGTAGACGCTTGATTTAAAATTGCTGCGTATTGTTCAAAGCTAGGGGTGACATCTTGCCAATGTAGTTGGTTCATTCAAATTCATCATCATTCAATATTGCCGCCATTATAGCGAATTGGGCAATAACTCCCTAGTAGCAATTTATCCAATCATAAGATCGAATCACAATAAATTGATGTGTTCGTCTGTAAGTGAGTAAATTCATCAGAGATCCATCCAATTACAAAAGAAAAGTGACTCATTTTAAGCAAGTGAGAGATTTCGAAAGGCGTAAAAAGCAGAAGGAAACTAATAAACTAATAGGGACAGACATAAATAACGAGAAGTAAATAAAAGTAACTAACGAGGACAGGCACAAGATTAGCCTTCAAAGTAGTCTTCAGGAGGCGGTGTTTGAGTGAGAATAAACAGGGACAGGCATATTTGTACAAAAGAGATATCGTTATCGTATTCGATAAGAAAGAGCACTCGTTTTGTTTAATTGATCAACGATTAGACCATTTAGATTGATAGTTTTATGAGTTTTTATTGCTGGTTTTGTCTTAGTGAGTTACGCTGTAACTAGACGTTTAAAAAAGGCCTAACAGATGAAATATCAGCAGCTTGATAATCTAGAATGTGGTTGGAAGTGGAACTACCTCATCAAAAAATGGAAAGAAGGTGAAGCGGTCACCCGATACATTGACACCAGTGAAGTTGATGCGGCAGTCACAGAATTGCGTAGCATCGAGCATGAGCCAACAAAAGTGCTACAATGGATAGATAACCATATGTCTCAAGAGCTTGATAATAAACTTAAACAAGCAATAAGAGCCAAACGCAAACGTCACTTTAATGCTGAACAAGTTCACACAAAGAAAAAGTCTATCGACCTTGATTACAGAGTGTGGGAAAAATTGGCTTCAAGAGCGAATGAATTAGGTTGTACACTTTCTGACGCGATTGAGTATCTTGTTTCAGAAGCATCCAGAAGTGAACAGGCGAGTTTAAAAGTGTCATCCTTAAAAGAAGACCTCAGTAAATTACTATCGAGTTAACTGAATTAGTCCAAGCCAACTAAGTTTTGTTCACTCGATTTTGTTAATCAGGGAGTGTTACTAATGCTTTATGTTATCTTAATTGCCGCAGTTGTTATTTTCTTACTCATTTTTGTTGATCGACCTGTGCTGAAAGCCCGCTTTAAAGATGGTCACCTTACGTCAGTGAAAGGGCACATGCCGCCTTCTTTGAAACACAACTTGCAAGAGATCGGTGAGCGTGAACCCTTTGACGGCATATTAAGAGCTTACAATGCAACTCCCAGCATGCGTTTAGTCTTTTCAAAAGATATTCCTAAAAAAACTCAGCAGCATATCCGCAATGTTTTCCCACACCAATGCTTTCCTCAAAAAGGCAAGAGACGCGCTTAATTTTCGTACGCATTGTGCTTTCCTGCGGGTCAGGTTCGTTTTAATAAATACTGTATTTTAAAATGGCTTGGTAAAAAATTAATGACACTGTAGAAGATACGGTGTCATTAATGAGTAAGTGGGGCTAGCGAGCAACGGACTGCGATAGTGCGAACCTTAACTTCTCTTGTAGCTCACGTCTTTTCTCTTCATGCGTTTGTATTCTCAGTAGTCTTTTCATCCATTCCATAATGTTTCCTCCTTGAAACAATGTTACATATTAGAGATTAAAGACATTATTGATTAACTATATAGTAGCTTGTAGATGACTCCACTATCACTATTGACCTGTATTTTTAGACTAATATCACGTTTTTATGTAAATAAATGTCACATTAAACAAAAAAGTTCCCAAGCTACGGTTAGTATCTTCTTAGGCGAGAATCAATCTATTTTTCACCATACATATCTAAAATAAATGCCTCGCCGATAAATCATTGATGAAATTCATCGAATTAAATAAAATCAAAGTCTTAATAATTTTACAAACGATGTAAATATCAATGAAACAACGTCTCACTCAACTGGCTTTAAAACATCACTCTTCTAGCTGTGCTCCTTTTACAACTCTTGCTGTTGCCACTTTATCCACTCTACTTAGTCACAACGCAATCGGTGAAATGCTCCACGAGGCTATGCCAAGTATTCTTGGGGGGAAAGAAGTCGTTACGGCACCGAGTTCTTTCATGGTGTCATTAGGCATGGGAAACTCAAATGATGCTCATGAGCGACACTTTTGTGGCGGAACATACCTTGGCGGGCGTTATATACTGACCGCAGCGCATTGCTTATTTACTGATGGAGAGCCTGATGAAGCCAGTGATATCGATGTGACCGTCGCCGCAAAAGATCTTCACAGTCCGGCAGCACAAACATTCCCAGTGATTCAATATTATCTGCATAGCGATTATGACGATCGCTCTGCAGTCAATGATATCGCTATTATTGAACTCGAAGAGGATATTCAAGATGAAGTGTCGATTTCCGCCGTTCAACTCGCGTCTGAAGAATCGGTAAAACAGTTGGTTGCCAATACCAGCCAATTGACCGTGTTAGGTTGGGGAAAAGATGAAACAGGCCAAATACCAACTCAACTCAAACAAGTCGAGCTATCATTTATCGACCAAGGGGTGGCATGTCAAAACATAGGGTTTCCTGAATCAATTGAATCTGTGATTTGTGTCGGTGATCCTCTGAGTGGTAAAGACTCGTGCAAAGGCGATAGTGGTGGCCCCATTGGTTATTACGAGGAGGGGCAGTTTATGCAAGTAGGGATCGTCAGCATTGGCTCTTCGTGTGAAGATAATGGAGGAATTGGTCTCTATACCAGAGTCAATGATTTTAATAAATCAGGCTGGATCAAAGCATTAAGTTCCAATGTCCGATACTGGAAAGACATTTATTTGCCTTTTGATGACGACAGTTATGGATTTACTGTTCCTGTACAGAACTTAAGTTCTCATTCATTCAAAATTGATATTAGTAACGCTGTGTTACCGGAGGGGGTTGAAATCGAAGCTCATGACTGTCAATCATCATTAGCGGCCTATCGTGGTGACTGTTTCATCGATATGCTGGTGGATACGACGGTGATTAATCAATTGTCACGTCACACGGTATTTCACATTCCGACGGATCATCCTGACATCCCTAAGCTTGAATTTAACGTTGTCCATCATTTTTCATCCCTTGAACCTTAACGGCGACAAGATTATCGCTGCTAAACACGCATAAATTACTCCCTGAATTTGAACGAAAATTGTTTATGATCTCAAGTTTGAAACAGGGAGAAATCACACACCTCAGATATGCTACAATGCACCTATTGATTTGAGAGGTTTAACCTTTATAGATTTAACTTTATAACAGAAACGTTTAAGGAGTGAATTGTGGCAATCATGATTATGGCGATATCACTTGTATGCATTATCTATTTGTTTACAAGGATAGAAAGCAAACGGTTCAGTAAGCAGGTACCACTGAACCTAAAGCAAGAAACGGATTACAACGCTCCAACCATCAATCACGGACCTGCCATTAATCATAGTCTCCAAGAAGAACAGGAACTGAATGTCCACAAATATCACGATTTTTTAGAGAACTCTCATCAACAGCGATTTCATCAACTTTTACGAGAGCTGTTACCTGAGAGATATGATATCCATTGTCAGGTTTCAATTTTATCACTCATTCAGCCAGTTAAAATAAAAGACTGCTCATGGGCTAGGGCAGTCGATTTTGTTATTACAGATGAGTTTTCTAAAATCATTCTTTTAATTGAGTTAGATGATTCTAAAATGATTATTACTGAAAATCAAACTCTGCTCTCTCCAGAAGTAAGTAATGCATTAAAGAGTAGGTTCACTCTCTTGAAGTTTGAAGTTAAAAATACTTATGATAAAGAACTTGTTCAAAAAATAATTGATAATAGAATCTAAATAAAAGCCTAATATTAAATTTTACCTTGTTAAAGCCCAAGTGGAAAAATATATAAACACTGAAACGTTAACTATATTTTTACTACTTGGGCAAGTATATTACAACGCTATGTAACTGACTGCAGCTTCAGTGTAAGATTTTGTTTGATTATCAAAGTTAATATCTAGTTTAATATACCCCGATAAGTCTCTATCTGGCGTATGAACAGGGCAGGTCGCGAGGTTTGATAAATACACATCTTCAGTAGGCTTCATAAAGTAGTAAACTTGTTGTAGATCACAATTACCAACGGTCATACCTGCAGACTGAAGAGCGGCTCGTTGCTTGTATAGGTGTGGGGCTGAGTCTAATAGGTATTCAGGCCTGATAGTGCGAACTTTACCTTCATAATAGTGAACAAACTCTTTATCCGCTTTATATAATTGATCGGAAGTATCGTAAGATATTTGTAGATTCCAATAGGCCAATTCTGAATTATCTGATGGAAGCTCACCTGGCTTTGAGTAAAAACATTGTATTTGGCTGTGTGGGATTGTAACTTCGTCACCAGCACTACCATATTTCTGCACCATAGTGTGAATACCACAGCGATGAAGTGTAAACCCTTTTTCAGCCATTGCTTCCTGTACTTGATGTTCAGATTCGTATTTAGTATGAACTCCTTCAGGTGAAGTGCTTGAAATAACTTCAGGCGTATTCTCTTGAGCTTGAACAGAGGCTTGATTAGTGGCCATAATAATTAATGCTGCTGTGATTTTTTTCATGATTTATTAATTCTCCTATGTAAGATTCATAAGAAAATTAACCCAGCCCTTTACTATAACAAAAATCTTAATATCTTAATCTGTGATATTTACCCATATATAACCTTCTGAAGAGTAAGTTTGTTATCTTTATTAACTGTAAGATTTTTAATTAAATATATCATTAGGGGTGACGAACGGATCTTAGAGCCAAAGTAACATCGTATCATCGGGTTCATATTTCAGGACTGGTGTTTATGCCCCCATTTTTAATGAAAAAATAGATGAAAACATCACTTTGATTGCATTAATGGCAGGTAAAAGCGAACAGGCAACAAAGCTTTGATTGCATTGTTGCCTTGTGAATCAAGGGAAAGGCTGGTGGATATCATGTTTTCAGCCTAGATAATGTGCATTTTATACTAGAAATAAGTTGGGGTTAAAATTACCTGGCTTAATATCTTGTACATCTGAGTTTTCTGGTCTTGAAAGGGCCAATTTACTTTGTATTTGGTCGTAGTATTGGCTCAATAGCTCAAGCTGCTGATACAAAGTGTGTCGTTCTGCTTGAACCAGCGGTTGTTGATTCCAAAGAATCGCGAGATTACTCTCAGAATCAAGCCCGACCATAGGCTTTTTCTCTTCTTGGCTAAACATGCTCACCTCAAGAAAAATTTGGGCATTTTCTTGAGTAATTTCACTCAGACGACTGAACATCAGCAATCTTCCTGCCGGGTGTTCAGTAATGTGGCATTCCTGTTCGCCAACTTTAATGCTTGTAATCTCGTTGATATCTTTAGGGACTTCGAGGCCAAGTTCTAGACAGAGCATCTCGACGGCTTTTACATATTGTTGATTCATATTGTTTGCTCTTTTTATACTTGTATAAAACAGAGGACATTGAAATCAAAATAAAGTGGTTCATCTATCAATATTGGTGGTAATTTTTTAGACCAAACTAGATAGAATCGAAGGTAAAATTAATGAAATGTTGGGTATAAACATTTACGACCAATCTCGATAGTCTATGCTTTTCAACCGCAATAGACTTCAGGGCAATGATTGAACAATAAGAGGTCAATAAAATGTTAGAAAGATCGATGTCTATGCCGAATATGCATGTGAATGTGCCCAACAATACCGTAGATTCATTAAATAATTCTGGCCATTTAGGTGCAAAGCAAGCTGAAATTATTCCTACAAACGAACTGGCGAATGCGGTTGCTTCTCGTACGGAAAATGCCCCAGAATCAACGTTTAAAGATAAGGCAATTAGCTTGATGGCAGGCACTTTGAACGTCATTAGAGAGATCACAGCATTTATCAGGGCGCTCTTCGAAACCCCTAATATAGGTACAACGTTGAATTCTCTTTCAGAGAGTAACCCTAATATTAGTACAACGTTGAATTCTCTTTCAGAGAGTAACCCTAATATTGGTACAACGTTGAATTCTCTTTCAGAGAGTAACCCTAATATTGGTACAACGTTGAATTCTCTTTCAGAGAGTAACCCAAATATAGGCAAAGTGGTTCAAGGCTTGGCAGGTTTCATTGGTACATCAGCGATTCAATGGCATGAAAAGAATGTAGGAAATCCAGAAAACGAAATGGATGCAGGTGCTCAATCTCGTTTTTATGAAAGCTTAATTCGAAATAAATTGAACGAAATGAACGATGCCGATGTGGCAGTGATGTTAGAACAATTAGAAGGGGATTATGGTCAGCGTTTGCGTAGCGTATTAACGTTTGCTGCTGAAAAAGTGCCAATGGCTAGAGCTGCACAGAAGGATGAGCTCTTAATTTCGAAGTCGAACGCTTTACCTCGGGTAACTGAAAGTTTGATAACCGAATTAAGAGAAAGGCTAGGGCTACCTTCAGAGCAAATAAAAGATATTAAGTTTATCGATAGTGTTACCGAACTAGAGCAACCTGAATTAGCCGCCTTGAAGCAAGTGGGTTTTACTGAAAATATGTTGATTGATCAATGGTGATTTAATTACTGCTGTCAAAACTGTGCCCTTTACTGAAAGGGCACAAATATCGCATCACACCCAGTTATTGATAAATATTATCTTTTAAAAACTCGATTGAGATTATCCAAAGAGTCCAAGAACGAATTAACGGCCTCATTTTTATTAAGCAACTGTTCACGCAAAGCTTGGGTCTTCTTTTTTTCTTCCAAATACAACTCTTTGTACTTCAGAGCATCATAACCACCTTGGATAAGAGCCTTACTCATTGTGTTGGTGCCAGTCTGTTCCTTAAGCTCCGCAAGCATGTATTCATGTTTATGCGTGTCTCTGATCGTAAGTGCCATCCATATTCCTGAATTTGAAGACTAACAGGCTGACAATGATAGCATAATTGGAGGAGGTAAATCCCAGACATTTCCTGTCACTTTATTACTGTGTTTTACCTAGGAGGTTGATGGCACCAAGCTTTCTGAGGTAACGACGAATAGACTTCGAGGGATTTGGCATAGAACTTGAAATGGTTTTAATGATTAGGCTGCCAGCTTGAAGAGAAAAAAGAAGTTTGATTGCCTAAGGAGCTTACGGAAAAAACACCAGATAGGCGAGAGTGAGCTGAACTCTTTTCCCTAAAGTAAAGACCCATTTAGTGACAACGTAACAAGATTAACTAAAATAATGGTAATAATATTCTGATTGACGTTGTCAATTGAGACCAAATTATGGGTATCTTGGGGCAAACGACCAAATTAAAGTGATCAGATTAATGAATCGTGAACCCGTAAAATACAAACTTTCTTTTTGTTCATATAAATACTTGTTTTTATAAATTAAAGGCCATATATAGAGCAGTAACCCTAAAAAATAAAAGGAGTCTTTATGTCTGATTATTTACCTTCTGGTCTTCCACCATTTAAAGATATTCTTCAGTCTTATCATTGCAGTGAAGAGCCGGATAAACGCGAAATGGCTGTAATTTGTGCTCTGGAACTTATTCGCGTTAACACTTTGGGCCAGTCTGCTATCAAGCTTCGAGAGGGCATATCTATGTTGGATGGGTTAGCCGATACGATTCAAGAAGCCTTGAATAAAGATTAATTGCTTTTAGATTACCTATGTAGCGACAGTCCATCTGTCGCTTTTTTACGAAGGAACGTGAAAGCAAAAGGCCATCCGCAATCATCCACTGTCTGAGAGTTTCTAAACCGACAGGCAAGTTATGTTGTTCAAGCAGCTTTTCATGTGCAAACGTAGGTGGGAAGTCAGAATAGAATTCATGAATTATCTGTAATACCAAAGCTCGATAATCTGGTAAGTAGCAACGATTACTAGGTTTTCCTCCTAATTGGTGGACTAATCCTTCGGGGCCAAATTGCTCTAATCGTTTTAGTTGTCGTCGGACTTGGCATGAAGTTAAGTTGAGAAGTTTGGCCGCATCACATTGTCGTAATCGGCGTTCAAGAACGTCTTGTTATTTAGCTAAGAATTCAGGAATTGACCCAGAGATAGCTTTACTTGGTTGTCATGCTGACCGCAACGAAAATCCACAGATTAAAGCCGTATGGGAAAACATAGCAAAAAAATTTAATGGGCTTGGTTTATCAGGCATATCAACGGTTTGCGCCGTTTTTGTGTCTACGGAAGCAAGCCCAGCTGGATCCACGATTCTGTTTATCCCATTTTAAAATGACTCATTTCTTACCAAGTTAAAATGTCCTAAAACTCAGAAGAAAAAGAGTAGGGAAGCTATGTTTTTCTGCCTGAAGTTTTGAATTGCTCGGGGTTGGCCAGTACTGGATTAATCGTTCGCAACTGTTCTTGCAATGCTCGTTGTTGAGCTCGACGTTTTGGCGCATTTTTGCTCCGAGCCCGTTTTTGTTGTTGCTCGAATTCTTCTTGTTTTTGCTGAGCAAACTTCAGTACTTGACCCAGACGTTTGTTGTCGACAACTTGAGCTTGGTGAACTTCCTCGAGCTTGTCGAAGGTTTTGAAACTAAGTTTTCGATGACCATAAACAATCGCAATCTCTCCATTTGGATAATCGAGTACTTTCACACTTTCATGGACTAATCGGCTATTTTCATCCGAAGGTTCAATAAGATAAATGACTTTGTCGTATTGGATAGTCAGTGCTTTAGACAACTTGCGAACTTCTTGCCAGCTAAAGATATCGTGGAGATCCTGGTCCGATTCTCTTACTTTTCGATGTAAATCTTTTGGGTATTTAGCAGGTTTTGCAAAACGACGATTGAAATCATGAATGAAATCAGGGAGCCACGCATTCGCATCTTCAATAGTGTTAATGCCTTGCAATCGCATCTCTTTCACTAAGCGATCCTGTAACGTTTTGTTCGCTCGTTCAACGCGTCCTTTAGCTTGGGAGCTATTGGCGCAGATAAGCTCAATACCGAGTTCATTCAAGATACGCGCATATTGCGTTTGTCCTACCAGTTTGTGCTTTTCTTGGTTAACTCTAAATATGGAATGCTTATCGCTGTAAAATGCGACCGGTTTGCCGTGCTCATTGAGATATTCTCGGGTTGCCAACATATAATCGAAAGCGGATTCAGTCTCACTGAACCTTAAATTCATTAATCGACCCGTGGCGTCATCTATGAAGACCAGTAGGCAACACTTATCGCTGCGTCCTTCGAACCAATCATGGTGTGAACCATCAATCTGAATGAGTTCACCTAGACAATCGCGTCGATAACGAGGTTGATATACTCGAGGTTTGCGCTTGTTATGAGGAACCCATAAACCGTCAGCAATCATCCATTGTCGTAGAGTCTCAAGAGATACCGAGACGCCATGGATTTCCTGAATTTTTTCGTGGGCTAGCGTTGGTCCAAAATCAGAATAGTGCTGATGAATGAGTTCTAATGCCTGCAGCTTGACGCTTTCTTTGACACGATTTGAGGAAGGTTTGCCTCGATTACCATGCGCAAGAGAAGCTGCGCCTTGTTGAATGAAGCGAGTAATGAGCCGCTGGAGTTGCCTATAACTTAAACCCAATAACTTTAAGGCATCACGTCGGCTTAGGTTATGGTGTAAGACATCTTGGATTATCGTCAGTCTTTGTAATTCACGATCATTCATAGTGATTAGCATCCTCAAACCTCCAAGGAAATGTAGGACATTTTCACTTGGTAATATTAGGACATTTTCGCTTTGTTATAACAATTCGGTGCGTATTATGGCGCCTTATGTTAAATCTTGTTGCATATGTTAATAAATTGAAAAGCTGCTCTTATTACAATAATGATAATGGGGCGTGTTGGAATGGGTAAAAGCATATTTTTAAGTAAAGGAGCTTACTGTTTAAGGTTCAAAAATGCAGTAAAACTTTGTTACAAAAGTGTGATTTTAGTCAAACTTTTAGAGAGGAAAAAGCCATCTATCAAAGTGCGAATTGGTAATAAGTCAAACATACATGATCAATTTGGGCCAAAAACGACCCCACTCGGTTTACCTTGTTGCATATCACAGTTTTATGTTATGTTATTGATATGGCTAGCAAACCTGAGAGGTATCACGCAATGAGTAATAACTTGTTTTTTCGTGAATTGGTATGCGGTTTAAGCATCGAAGAGACAGCAGAGCTTTGTTTCAAGAGTGTAAGAACAGTCAAGCTTTGGGATAAGGGAAAACCGATCCCCCCAGAGTGTAAACGCCTAATGAGAATGAAGAGGTCAAAAGAGTTAGGCATCAGTAATGAATGGCAACAGTTCACAATGAGGAACGACCGCCTAGAACTTCCAACAGGCCAATTGGTCACACCGCATCAAATATTATTGGGTGTGGCACTGCTAGAACTTGGAGCCGAGAATGACAGAAGGGTAAGTCACAAGGTGATCAAGTATGCTAGGGCACTAAAAGAGTTGATTTAGACTTGAATAAGGCTCCTATATGGAGCCTTACTTTTATAATGTAATATAATATTTAAAATTGAAATAATTCATTTCAATCATTGTGTTTTTTTAGTAATAATTTTAAAGAATACAATAAATCATTTTTATTCCTTTCGGAAAGAGATGAAAAATTAATATTTTTATGATTATTTAAATACATTCTAAGCATTCTAATTTTCCTTTCATTTATTTTATTTGAAATATCCTCTTGGTTTATGAATATATTATCTTCAAGTGGGTCATAATCAAAAGCACCATTCACAGTTTCATCGATTTCACCTAAAGATTTAAGTGAACGGTTAGAGTGAACGGATGAAAAAGGATTGTATTCATCAGAATTATCTAAATTGTTTTTTATAAGTTCTTCAACTTCCTTAAGATAATCAGGTTTATCATAAGACATAAAAGCATGAGAATGTAAACTATCGCTAAAGTTATTTTTTAAAACTGTTCTATTGTTTTTATTGTGATCGTTGATATCATCGATTGAACTATCTTCGACATTTATATTTAAGTTTTGTTTTCCATCTTGTAAGAAAGATGAGGAATTATACATGTGAAAATTTTCAATTTCACTTTCTCTATATATTTCAGCTTGGAGTTCAGCTAATGGACCAACTTCTTTAAGGCCATTAGAATTAATAGAAAACCACCAATCTGATTTTTTATCATCTGTAATAAATATTACGTTTTTGATACTAGGATCTTTGGATCTTTCAAGTAACTGCTTCCAAAGGATTAAATCTCCATACTTGCTTTGGTATAGCAGACCATTATAGGTAAATGACTCTGTGTTTTTATTATCTGCTTTCTTAAGATCACAGAAGCCCGGTGGGATTTTTAAACTATAACGTGTATTTCCTTCATTATATAAATTATCCAACCAAGTTTGATCCAATGGAGCATTACCGACTCTATCATGAAATAAATCATTTAATTTAGACCTGATTTTATCATGTGATCTAACACAGGCTTGATTAGAGTTTAATTCAGATACAATGGTTTTATATCTAGATATTGATTGCTCTATTTCTGACTTCAATAAGTCTGTATCTTTAGATAGAGATGGAAATCGGCTATGTAGAGCCAAGCTCTCAAAGTCATTCTTGAAGACCTTGATAATCTTATCTAAGTAGGAGTTAATGTTTTTAAAAGTTTCTTTTTGAGACTTTATAACTTCTAATCTACGCCTTTGATATTCTAAACCAACATGAAATGGAATCCATATTTTGTCGTCTATAGCATTAAGAATCTTGAAAAAATCGCTCTGAGTTTGATCAGCATAACTATATATGTTGAGTAATACATTTGTATCGAAGACAAATAATGTATGTTCACTTTTCCATAAGTCTATTAGAACACTGTCTTCAACATTATAAAAACCTTTAAAAGAATTTTTCATATCAGAAATTTAATTTAATAATTGCATTTAATTTAATAATTGCATTTAATTGTATGATTATCAAACAAAATAAATTGTCAAAACAACAAATAAATATTATCAATAGATTTTTTCAATCATAACAATAAAAATTTTTAATATAAGAATGAACCGTTCATGATTTAAAGCATTTTAGAATAAAGAGCAGAAAGAGATAGATATTTGACTTTAAAATACTAGTAGTAAAAACCAGAATCACTGAAGAATGGTGGAATTTACCCCCGTAATACAGGACGGGGGTTGGCTTCGCCTCCTGCGCTCGCTGCTCAGTCTCGCGACTCGCTCAGTCGTTGAAGCCATCAAAAGAACTCTAAAGCAAGTGCCATCTATATCCCTTAAATTTGATTTGTCCTGGACAGACTGTGATAGCAAAACCTCAAGTTCTGGATGAATACCGGTTCGATTTTTGATTGCAGTTGTGGAAAGTTCAGTGGGTTGCTGTTGCTTTTAGCCCCTTTGGTGTTGTGAGTCTCTGCAAGGGTTATTCTATAGGATGCGAGGGAGGTTAGGCGCTTGCTGGTTATGTGTCGCACGCAATTTGAGGATAGGCATTCGCTTGAAGTTCGGCAACGCTTGGTCACTGGATGTTACGTTCTCTGGTGTGCAGTAGCTTTAAAGCCTGTCAGCGTTTTGAGTTCTGGCGTGTCTCGCTTCGCTTATCCCTGTCGGGCCTGTGTGGTGAGTTGGGTGCACAAGTTTAGGTTAGGTGGTTGCTGGTATGCTTGGTAGGGTTCGGCTTTACAATCGGCTACGGCCTTGGCCGTGCCGATTGATGAATGGCCGCTTATCTTTCGCGCTTGTATCGCTCACTGCGTAGGCTAACGAACCCGCCAACCAGTACCACCAAATAACAACCAAGTATGATTTCATAAGCTGTACTTACCCATTCAAGATCATCCATCAATTTATTTCCTCCATTACAACAAATAAGAATTATCAGTCATCGACTGAGTACGCTGTTTTTCGATTTGCGCAAAGTCAGCCTCAACTGCCTCAGTTTGGCCGTCAGGTCGGGAAGGCTCACAAGTAAGTAAGCTTTTCCGGTCGTCCTGTTTTAAGATCATCAAACATTCATGAATCACTTCAAACTTGACTCCAATAGCCTCCAAATACTTTTGGTTGACCGAGTATAGGCCATTGATTGCATAAATATTAATCACAATATCCAACTCATGACTTGTATAACGTTTTCCCTTGATTACCTTGTGCTTTTTAGCACTATGAAACCCTGACAAGTAAGCCGACTCTAAGCCCTCAAAGTAAAGGATCTCTTTCACAGGAACATAAGCAGGGCGGCTTTGCTGATGAGCCGAATGACTATCCCCACGGCCAGATAAATCATGATCGCCTTGATGATCTTCTTTAGAGCTGGAAACCGGAACAGCTTGAACAGCTTGGCTATCATCCGACGTTTGAGGTTCATTTGTTGAAAGCGAACTTTCATTTTCAGTAAGAAGATTAAAAGCGGCATAGCAAAAGTACCCCACACAGGCAATGATGGTTAACAGAGTGAATAAGAACTTGGGAGAGCTAAACAGAGGATTCAAGCCGCCTGATTTGGTGATGGCTCCCGTTCCGGTTGATTTGTAAAGCAGGTGTGCTTCAAGCGGTATTTTCTGAGTGAAGAGGCCAGCATCTTTTTTAGCAGGTATCACTGGCTTAGTGACGTTAACAGGGTGCTGATAGATATAAGGCTTACGCTTGGCAAAGAACATTTTGTCACGGTTCTTATGGAAGAAAGCTTGCTCAGCACAGGCTTTGATTGAGCTGTCTATCTGCTGCCAATCTGGAGAGAGCAATTCGATATCCCAATTGTACTTACGATGACGCATAAAGCCTTCATTGTAAGTGAGCGGATAGATGATCTTTCCTTGGCCGTCATACTCCGCACATCCTAAATCATCCACTTCAGATTCTTTCAATGTGGTCATATCGACGGGAACGTGTCGAGAATGGAAGAACTCGGAATACCAATCTGGCAAATGTGGTAAGAACTCCTCTAAAGGTCGGTGTTTTATCTTGCGGCCATCAAAGCCAATGTTTTTAGAAAAGATATCCTGACACTCATCAACCACAATCAAGGCATTTAAAGGGCACCAACAAAAGAAATGTTGCCATAGGTCAATGCCAACCTCAGAGCGTGAGAAGATGCGTATAAGCTTAGTCGAGGAGGGGAACTGGATATTTAAACGCTCCTCAATGAGGTGCAAAGGCTCCATACCTTCAATATTAGTGACAACCACACGACCCGCTTTTAATGCCGGAAGAATAGAAAACCAAGCCGTGTAAGCACTTTTGTAGGAGCCATTGCCGCCCGTTCTAATTGTAATCGCCATTATCGAGACATCCTTATCACTATTGCAGTAGTGAAACAGTTCACATAGAGAGAGATACCTTCAGGAACCTTGAATAAGTGCGCCCAATACTTGACCTCTAAAGGCAGTTGGTTGAAGAGTTCAGTAAACAAGGTGGCGAAACCAATATCTTCTAGAAGAGTTTTTGCTACAAGAAAGGACGTACGCAGCATGTAAAGCTGAGCGGTCAATTTCATCTTAATCCACAACGCTTCGACCCAAATAAAGAACTGTGCAGCAAAGTAGCCTATGTTCTCAAAGTAGTTAATAATGGTTGCCCAAACGTTAGCTATGTATTCGAAAAATTCCATCATTAGAAAGCCCTCAAAATTTCACGTATGCCAGCAAGACCAAACATAAACAGCACTACAGCCGCGATGATGTGCGCGTTATCTCGCAAAGTCCTAAACACCATATTTTCTGCTTTGACGTAGTAGGTTTGCCAAACAAGGGTAAGGTCATGCGGATTAAAGGCACCATCTTCTAAGTCTTTGTAAAAGGTGAAGTAGTCTTTTATCGCTTGAAGCTCAGAACGTATATCACCCTTTAAGTTTGTGATTTCTTGGTTTAAATCGTTGTAAGTGGAGTCATCGAGAAGATTCACAGGTTGATCACCTTCAGGCAGAAATATTTCACCTTCGCCAAGTTCTTTTATTGCGTCAATCACATCAGAAAAGCCTTGCTCATTGGTTCCTTCAAGGCTGGTAATAGCATCACCGACTTGCTGGCCCAATTCGCCAAGGCCGTCTTTAACACTGGTTAACCCACCTTCGATTTTGCCTGTTTGGTTATTAATCGCATTAGTTGTGCCATTGATAGCGCTGGTTGAGCCGTTAATGGCGTTCCTGATACTCGATGCATTAGCGTTAAGTGCATTGGTGACTTGATTGCCGTTCGCGTTGATGGCGTTGGTCACATCTGTCGTATATTTATCGATGGCTTGTTTATTGGAGTTTTTAAGTTCTTCAAGGGCTGTGAGTGACTCACCATGATTGCGATTCATATCGTTGTTGATGCTGGTTAGCTGTCGGTTCATATCTGCGTTAAGAGCCTTAACCGAGTTATTCACATCTTGGTTATCTTCTACTGGCGGAGGCGTTGAACTACCACCGCCAGAACTGCCATTACCTGAGCCGTTATTGCCAGAGCCAGAATTACCACCGCCAGAGCCGTCATTATTATCGCTATTGCCATCATCAGGATTAGGCGTTTCGTTACCGTCGTCATTGTTGTCTGAGTCGTCAGGGTTAGGCGGTTCATCGCCATCACATTCAGGCCAATCAGGGCTTGTAATGGTGCAGGGTGTTGGGGGCGCTTCATCACAAAAGTTATTGGATGCATTACAGCACTTACCTAAACGATCATTCCAATCGTCCGAAGATGAGTCACATGGCTGGCCGTCATCACCACGGCAAGCTGGCCAATTTGGAGTACCCGGTAAACATGCATCCGGTGGAGGGGCGCAATAGGTTGTCAGGCTACTGGTTGCATCGCTGCAAGAGATTTCCGCCGTGTAGCCGTTACCTTTGGCCGCGCACGAATCTCTGAAGCGTTGCATTTCTTCCAGAACTTCGGGCCGCTCACAGTAAGATTCCGGTAGTTCTTCACATTGGCCCGATTCAGGATTGCGTTTAGTACCAGAGGGGCAAGGTTCTAACTTTGTTGTATACAACTTGCCTACATAATCCTTACCACGGTGATTCAGAAAACGAACGGTGACTTCTCCCATGTTCAAAGTGGCGCTTTTACAAGTTCTCCTACCAACTTGCTTATTACCCAAGTCAACAGAATAGGTACTAGGAATAATAGAACCAACGCGCAAACCACTGCATTCAAAAGCCGCTGGGCCATTATAGCCACCTGATTTGATTCTATAATAGTCTTCAGCCTCAACGCTGAAAATACACAACATAGACAAAGAAAGTGTGAGGATGTGTTTGATACTCATAAGAAATCAACCCAATAAAAAACGCCTCACTAGGAGGCGTTGATTCCAGATTTGATACCGCTGATGAATGCCCCGACATGAGCAAGAGCAAACAGCAGTGTCAGAATGGCGGTCAGTGTCTCCTGCATTATGAACGCATAGAAGTCATGATCATGCGCAGACCGAAGCCGATAGCAGCCATACCCAGCAGACCAACCACAACTAAGGTGTAGTTGCCTTGACCTGAAGACACCGCGCCATTGATAGCATTGGATACATTACCAGAGTCATCGGCAAGGGCCGCGCCAGAGATAAGCGCACCTGTTAGCGCCACTGCTTTAGTACCCAATTTTTTAAAGCCGAATTGTTTAACTGTGTTGTTAGTATTCATAGGATTGTTCTCCATTTATATTTAAGGTTTAGGCTTTACCAAGCCCTTTAAGGATTCGGCCTAGCACATGGCCAGACACGAAAGAGAGCAGCACATAACCTGTGATTTCAGCGAAAAATGCTGCGTCAATATCAAAGCTTAAGTTTGCGTTATGGTTCATTTGTTCCAGTTCATCACGGCTGACTAGAACAAAAGAGCAGTTATCAAGAGGCTCATAGGGCAAGGCTGTGACCGTGCCATTGGTGAGAACTTGAGCGCAAACTGAAACGGTCATTATTTACCCTTCATTGATACTTCGAAGTGCTTTTTGATTTCAGCATCGACTGGGATTAACTCAGTCACTACTGCACCCGACAAAGGATCTTCTGGGTTTATCTCTAAGCGCAATTCATACTCACGACGAGGAACTAAAGCGCCCGTACGTTCAAGAAGTAGTGCATATTCATGGTCAATCATTAATGGTTGGTCCCACTGTGGATTGACATCGCCAGATTCTCCAATGGTGCGGCGCTTAAATTTCTCTGCATTAATTTCACGCAGAGGACGCGATATATTAAGTTGTGCGCTGTCGCCTCGCGCTGAGTTCCATGTAATATCCATACCTAGAACGAAAACAGATTTAGCCATGTGTTAAGTCTCCAATATGTGAGTCACCAACTTTCCATAGGTATTAGGGAAGGTGAATTTTGTTCCATCGCGAATGAGAGAACCGATTACTGTTTCAATGTCACCCTCATAGAATTCGATGAGGGAATTAAGTGTTTTTCCATACTGTCGGCGCATCCAATGCGCAGAGGCCAACAGGTCTAAAGCAACGCGTTTGGTTGGCTTTGGTTTGGTGTCTACCTTACGAGCTGAAGAGATAGAGGCAGCAAAGTCATTGATGGCCGCAAAAGCCCCATCAGGATTCAAAAGAACATCAATGTTCCATTTTTTAAGTTCAACTTCAGAGCGATACCAAGTGAGGCCCGTTTGTGCCAAGTTCTGTTCTAATGCCTTGTTGTAGATGCGCCAATAGACGCGAGAAGTACGAGAACCAACAGAATATTGCTCACGTGTATATTCCGGCTGACCTTTGACAATCTTGGATATCGTTACCTGTTCATGCAGTACTGGAGGACGGCCACGGGCAGAGGTTCGAAAGGCACCATCAAGCCAAGCTTTTTTGGCATAGTTACAATCAAACAACCCGTCATAATCGTCATAGGCCAAATCAACCCGCGCCAGTGTTTGAACACCGAGAACATTACTAAGCCAATCGTGAATGACATAGCGAGAGTTACGAGCAAACATGTGCTTACAGCCAGTACCATTAATTTGAAAATGTACTGTGTCGTTATTGCCACCAATGCCAACATAACCGCAGAAATCTTCACCTGTATCAGAAGTCAATTTCATGGACTCGGTATAGAACTGAAAGCCAAGGCCACGAGGAGCAGACAAAGACAAACCCAATACCTGATTGGTGAAAATGCGCAAAGTCTCTTCTAAGTAGTTGCGGTAACAAAACTCGTAGGCCGTGTTGTACTGTTCAATCTCTTCAGCCGTCTTCGCAACTGTCGAATCAAAGCGAGGTGGAGGAGGGAACTTAGGCGAACGTACCGCACGCTTAAGCAAGCTTTTCTTTGGTAGCCCTTTAACGACCTCATTCTTGTGACGCTTAGCCAAGCCGTGATAACAGTGGCGAAGGTCTTTGACTGAGAACGTAAAGCATAAGTAGTCAATGTGGATTAACTCAGGTACTGAGGTGATCACTTTAGTTGTTGTAGTCATCGAAAACCCCCAAAGCCAAACGTTCTTGATGAGTGGTATTGGTGATAGACACCAATGTGAAATGGTCAAAATGCGTTAACGCCCAAAACTCTAAGTGAGACATGGATTTGAACAAGTCCCAGTCATTGCAGCCCTTAACCAACACGGATACCGTATAGTCAGGTAACAAATCAAAATAGATGGTTTGCGTATTCATAGTTAGGCCGCCAAAGGTTGAAAAATTAGCGAAGTGTTCGAGCACTGAGGTTCGACATAATGAGCCACTGGTAACAAGTGAATATCCGTACTCGTTGGGACGGTTTCATTAGTGGCTTGCTTTTCCTTTAGAACGTCAAGAATGTTATTCACGGCCTCATTAGTGAACTCAACATAAGTGACACCGTCACGTTCTTGCTGTGTTTTACCTAGATGATTGACGCCAAGCTTTTTGAGGTAACGACGAATCGATTTCGCGGGATTTGGCATAGAACGTGAGAGAGTTTTGATTATTAGGTTGCCAGCTTGAAGAGAAAAACGAAGCGACCCAATAAAACGAGCGTTAGCTTGATTGGCCGATTTGATAACAAATTGGTTCACGCGCTTGGCTGAAGCTTGTAAGCGTTCGTGTTCCTGCTTTTGTTTTTGCAAGCTGGCTCTATGCGCTTTTTGTTTTAAGTCGTTCTTAAGCTGGTTGAAATATTCGAAACAAGAGACGGCCAAATCAGTTAGTAAACCATCTTCAGAGCACATTGATTGCCCAAGATGCTTACGGAAAAAGACACCAGTTAGGCGAGGGTTGAGCTGAGCTTCTTTCTCTATGAGGGCTTTAATTTTTTCCGTAAGCATAACTCTTTTTCCTAAAGTAAAGATTAACTTGGTGACAACGTAACAAAATTAGCTAAACTAATGATAATGATGTTACTTAAAGGTTGTCGTTGTCAGTTGAGACCAAATCATGGGTATCTAGTGCAAAGACCAAGTTAAAGTGGTCAGATTAATCTCGCCAGTAACCAGATTTGGTTATCAGAATAGTCACCAATATTGGTTAGCACAAGGCACCAAAAATGGTGACTAATAAGCTAAACTGGCAGTTATGGAGGATTTGGTATGTATCAAAATCAACTGTTAGATGCCTATAAAAAGGCTCAAAGTTACGTACAAGACAAGCAAATAGCGGCCGATATGAAGATACCGCCGCAAAGAATCAGTGATTTTCGCAAAGGAAAGCGCTATATGACTGATATACAAGCAATTTTCCTCGCCAAAAGATCAGGTTTAGACCCAGAGATCGCTTTGCTGGGTTGTCACGCTGACCGCAACGAAAATCCACAGATTAAAGCCGTATGGGAAAACATCGCAAAAAAATTTAATGGGCTTGGTTTATCAGGCATTTCAACGGTTTGCGCCGTTTTTGTGTCTACAGAAGCAAGCCCAGCTGGATCCACGATTCGGTGCGTATTATGTATGTTATGTTAAATAGGGTTTAGATATAGGCCAAATCTTCTATGGGTTTGGCCTACTCTTCTTTTTGAGCTTGCTTTGTTGGATACTGTATTGAACATAATCGTATTTAACATAAAATATGTAATATAGACTTAAACAATCATGATTGTTTAAGTCTATATTACTGGTCATTCATTTGGATAAGCTCTCAATGGCTTTTATGATTTCTTGCTTACGAACTGGTTTAGAAACAAAACCATCCATACCGGCAGTTAAACAATTTTTCTTATCTCCATCCAATGCGTGAGCCGTCAAAGCAATGATTGGGATTTTAATGCCGTTTTTTCTCAATATTTGTGTGGCCGTAATTCCATCCATCACAGGCATTGAGACATCCATTAAAATCATATCTATCTTTTTATCTGATTGATTTTCAATTAGTTTAATGGCATCTCTGCCATTGCTGGCGATAAATACACTGTGCCCGAGTTGGTTAAGGATAAGTTTAATCACCATTTGGTTGGATTTTGTATCTTCTACCACCAAAAAATTCATTTTCTTGTCTGGTAAACGAGCCTCAACTGTACTGGCAAGACTCAATTGATAGTCTCTTGTTCTGACTGGGATTGTAATTTTAAACTCCGAACCTACGTATTCAGTGCTTTCAACTGTGATTGAGCCTCTCATCATTTCAACCAAATACTTAGTGATTGCAAGGCCAAGTCCCGTCCCACCAAAGCGACGTGTTATGGAGCTATCGCCTTGATGAAATGCAGTAAATAGATGATCAAGCTTTGATTCCGGGATTCCAATTCCTGAATCTACAATGGAAAAAGTAATTTCGCCTTTAGATTCTAAAACACTGACATCAACACGTCCTGAGTCGGTAAACTTGATTGCGTTTCCAATGATATTAAATAGCACTTGTGAAAGACGCGTGTCATCAATCCAATATTGCTTGTTTTTATCGAGGTTACTGATATGAGAAAAAGTTAAGTTTTTGCTTAATGCTACCTGTTTTTGCTGAGAGATTACAAATGTGACCTTGTCACTTAAATTGGTCCATTGTTCATGTAATAAGAAACTACCCGACTCTATTTTAGAAAGATCCAAAATGTCACTGATGATGGCAAGTAGCAATTCAGCTGAGCTTTCCATTTGATAAAGTACATCAGACTGCTGATGATCGAGTGTCGATTGCCTTAAAATATCAAGCAAGCCTAAAACAGAATTGAGAGGCGTTCTTATTTCGTGGCTCATCATTGCCAGGAACTCTGACTTAGACTGGTTGGCTTTTTCTGCCTCTTCACGTGCTTTGGCTAGCTCAAAAGTCCGCAAATCAACGATACGTTGTAACTTTTCTTTATTTTCAATATCTATGATTGCCCTTTCAATCAATGGTCGAAAACGTTTTAATGTTTCACGGCTCTGAATGCTGAAATGCCCTTTTTTAGCTCCAACCAATAAAATGATATTTTGTGTCACTTCAGTATGCACGCCAGTCATAATTATCGAGTTCACTTGGCTATGAATAAAAGAATTTAACTGACTGAATTCATTTAATAACATTGGCTCAAAAAGCAAAATGCACTCACCATTAAGTGCCCTATCCGATGCATTACCCTGTAACCAATTGGCATACTCAAAGACACCGTTTGTTGCAATTAATGTACTAAATGCTTGAGAGTTATCATCTCGGGTAATCACGATAAAGTCATCATAGTTGATGTACTTTTTTAACGCGTTATTAAGACACGAAAATATTTCCTGCTTGTTCTTGGCTTCACTCATACTCGAGATCGCAGAAAGAATGGCTTTATTTTCGTCGGCTAAGATCTTTTCTCGCTGTTTTGACTCTCTAAGGTCAACAAGCAATTCTTGTAAAATTTCCATCTTTCGATCTCTAGAGACTTATTCATCATTAGGCTTATGGAAAATAGCTGATGAAATCATTAAATTAGCATGCCCGTTTTCACCACCAATAAAGCGCCCCTGTTCACCGAATGTGAACGGGCAAATAAAGGGCTTGTTATTGAGCTCTCGGGTCACCTGCTCATAAACATTGGTGATGTCTTGTTTAAGATTCAGCATAGAACCGGCGCAGAAAATATTAATTACGCCTATCTTTTGTGAATTTTCGAACTTTTGGTTGAAAGCTGTGTTCACCACACGTGTTACTCTTGAAAGTAGGCATTCTTTATTGCCTTTCATCAGGGTGACAATGTCCCCCATATTGATGTCAGTGAACAATTCTATCCCGCCTTCAGGTGTGCCTCTTACTGGATGGGAGAGCTTATAATATGGGCGATGAGAGACTAGCCCCGCGAGACGCCCTAGAGGGTAAGCAGTTGATTTATCGAATAGAAAAAAAGTATCGTCACCTGAATCCTCTTGAGTTTCAGTCCAAAATCGATAAACGTCCAGGGCGGGTTCGCCATCGATTTCGAGGACACACCGGCCGCATGCATCGGTAACGACTCCTGAGTGTATTGTCGGTGTATGCCCTGCACTAAATGAAACATCAACCGATTGAGAAGAATAAAATAACGTGATGCTCAGTCCCGACTGCTCGCTGCCTTGAGTGGTGATAATGGACCAATTTCCTTTAATATCATTGTCCGCTGATGATCCACCAATGATCGGAACCAATGTGCCAAATCGATCATCAATACATTTTATTATGGCTTCCTCGCGTCCTGGTGTGGCATGCAATAAAATTAAATTCGGAACTTCCCCTACTCGGTCTGCATGATGTAAAGCCATATCTAATGCTTCGTTAACACTTTTTTTGGTGCTGATTTGATACTTTGCTAACCCTGTTCCGTACGCATGAGAGCCAGATTCGTATACTGCCATTGCTGCGATAACTGGCCCTTGATGATGACCTTGGTCTGTCATGATTGCTCGACAGGAACTTGTGCCATGAAAAGGAGTATGTGGGAAGAATTCAGATAAGCACTGCGCTATTTCTTGAAAGTCGTAGTCAGCCGTATAGTAGCAAAGTAGATAAGCGAGCTTATTGCCATTTAGCTCAGAAGCCAGTTTTTGTATGGCTGAGCGTTCATCTTGAATATGGGTAAAGGCAGTTTGGCAGTACATAATAAATCATTGTTGATATTAATGTTACTTTATACCACTACTGTATAATTTCGCCAGATGAACACTCTTTATATGTTGAAAAAAAGAACAGAAATCTTCTATTAGTTTACAAAATAACATTTACAGAAACGTCATCAACGCTAATGGTGACTATTTTGTCGCTATTTATATCCTCCCATGGAATTAAAGTATGAGTTTTTTTTGTGTCAATATGTGAACTACCACGGTTCAGGTTTATTCTAATTTTTTGTTTTTCTGGGTTTTGAACTGAAATACCAGTTACACTTTTAATTAGCGTCACATTTGATTTTAAACTTTTGATTTTACATACCTTTTCAGATTGACAAATCACTTGTTCATTGGCCTCATAGGTCAGTGTACGCCAAAAAAAAGCCACAACTAAGATGCTTAACATGATTATTATTTGTGCAAGTCGCGCTTTGGTTAATTTTTGTGCTGGCATGATTCTTAATGTCCTTGTAACAAGCTTCAAATTTTTAAAATAAAAACAGATTTCCGGAGACTTAGAAAGGTTAGCTCTCTGTCATTGGAATGTTAATTCAAGTATAGTGACTTATTGAAAATGCCACTTTTCATAAAGTCAGCAATAGAAACAAAGTGATGTTTACCCTTAGATTCTTGAGTTTACTTGGGTGGCGTTACGACGCAAGTCGTGTTGGAAGAAAAGTATAGTTAATTAGAAATTGGAAGCATGGAAATGAGCCAAGTAAATCAGCTCGAGCACAACTACAACTATACCGTCGTTCGTCAGTTTACCATAGTGACAATACTGTGGGGAATTGTCGGCATGGCCGTTGGTGTTTTTATAGCCGCTCAGTTAGTTTGGCCACAGTTAAACTTTGATACGCCGTGGTTGACCTTCAGTCGTTTACGTCCCCTGCATACAAATGCGGTTATTTTTGCGTTTGGTACCAGTGCTCTGTTTGCAACATCCTATTATGTTGTGCAGCGTACCTGTCAAACACGTCTTTTTGGTGGGCCTTTGGTCACCTTTACTTTTTGGGGTTGGCAAGCAATTATTCTTGCTGCTGCAATTACCCTTCCTATGGGTTATACCACTTCGAAAGAATATGCTGAGCTTGAGTGGCCAATTGATATCGCCATTGCGATTGTTTGGGTTTCTTATGCGGTGGTGTTCTTTGGAACGCTAGTGAAGCGTAAAACCTCCCATATTTATGTGGCCAACTGGTTTTTCGGCGCATTCATTATTACTGTTGCTGTCTTACACATTGTAAATAGCATGGCCATTCCAGTATCAGGGCTAAAATCTTACTCTATCTACTCTGGTGCCATTGATGCAATGGTGCAGTGGTGGTACGGACATAACGCGGTTGGTTTCCTTCTTACGGCTGGCTTTCTAGGTATGATGTACTATTTCGTTCCTAAGCAAGCTGAGCGCCCAGTCTATTCATACCGCCTATCTATCGTTCACTTTTGGGCACTAATATCACTCTATATTTGGGCTGGTCCACACCACTTACATTATACTGCCCTACCTGACTGGACTCAGTCTCTAGGTATGGTCATGTCACTCGTTCTCTTTGCTCCATCATGGGGCGGAATGATTAACGGTATCATGACGCTTTCCGGAGCTTGGCATAAGCTTCGATATGACCCTATTCTGCGCTTTTTGATCGTCTCCCTTTCGTTTTACGGCATGTCGACATTCGAAGGCCCAATGATGGCAATTAAAACCGTTAATGCGCTCTCTCATTATACCGACTGGACAATAGGACATGTTCATTCAGGTGCTTTGGGGTGGGTAGCGATGGTCTCTATTGGCTCTGTCTATCACCTTGTTCCGAAGTTATTTGGTCAAGAACGTATGTACTCGATCAAGCTGATCAACGTTCACTTTTGGCTAGCAACCATAGGTACTGTTCTGTATATCGTTGCAATGTGGATCTCTGGAGTGATGCAAGGGCTTATGTGGCGTGCGGTAAACTCGGACGGCACATTGACTTATAGCTTTGTCGAATCGGTTGCAGCCTCTCATCCTTTCTACTTTATTCGCTTTGTTGGTGGGTTAATCTTCTTGTCTGGTATGTTCTTAATGGCGTACAACACTTACAAGACAGTGAATGCACCGAAAGAAAGCCTAAAAGCAATCCCACTACCGGCCTAAGGAGATTAGAGAATGAGTAATAATTCGAGTAATCGCCATGAAATTCTAGAACGCAATGTCGGTTTGCTGGCTATCTTCATCGTTATTGCGATTAGTTGGGGAGCCTTGGTTGAAATTACACCACTGATCTTCCAAAAGCAAACGAATGAACCCGTCAAAAACCTCAAACCATACACTGCACTGCAAATGGAAGGTCGTGATGTGTATATTCGCGAAGGTTGTAGTGTTTGTCACAGTCAGATGATTCGCCCATTTCGTGCGGAAACTGAACGTTACGGACACTACTCCGTGGCTGGCGAAAGTGTTTGGGAACACCCTTTCCTTTGGGGTTCTAAGCGTACTGGCCCTGACCTAGCCCGTGTCGGAGGCCGTTATTCCGATGAGTGGCACCGTGTTCACCTAATGGACCCACGTGAGCTGGTTCCTGAATCAATTATGCCTGGCTACCCTTGGTTAGCTGACAATATTCTTGATGGTAAATTAACACCGAAAAAACTAGCGCTATTCCGAGATGATTTTGGTGTGCCATACACGGATGAACAAATCGCAAATGCAACAAAAGACGTTCAAGGTAAATCAGAGATGGATGCTCTGATCGCTTACCTTCAGTCTCTTGGTCTTGCAATGAAATAAGGGGAAAGACATGGATTTCGGTACAATTCATAGCATTTATACCGTTGTACTTTTCGCGACATTCATTGGCATTGTTTGGTGGGCATTTGGTAAAAAGCGTAAAGCACGCTTTGAAGAAGATGCTAACCTAGTTTTTGCTGATGAAGAGAAAGAACCCCAAAATAACCAAGGAGTTAAGAAGTAATGAATACATTCTGGAGTCTCTGGATTATCGTCATAACCATCGGTACTCTAGTGGGCTGTGCCATTCTCCTAGCTTGGTGTGCCAAGGATAAAATGGGCGTGGATGAAGGTGCAGATATGGGGCATGAGTACGATGGTATTCGTGAACTCAACAACCCGCTGCCTAAGTGGTGGACTTATTTATTTATTGGTACTTTTGTTTTCTCAGCGATTTATTTTGCTTTATACCCAGGCCTTGGCAGCTTTAAAGGCTTATTAAATTGGCAAAGCTCCGATCAAACGGTTGGCACATTAGAGGCATCTCAAGCTTCTATCGCGGATGCTCAGTTGAACAAGCGTCTAGATCAATATGCAAAAGAGCTTGATGATGCGAATGCATATTTTGGTGAAACGTTTAAGAAGCTCACGCATAACTCAGAAGGACTTCGTCCTATCCCTGAGATTGCGCAAGATCCAGAAGCATTAAAAGTTGGTCAGCGCCTCTTTTTACAAAACTGTTCTCAATGTCATGGTTCCGATGCCAGAGGCCAAAAAGGCTTTCCTAACCTCACTGACGACGCTTGGCTTTATGGTGGAGAACCTAGTGCTATTGTTACAACCCTAAAACATGGCCGTATTGGGCAAATGCCCTCTTGGCAAGCTGCTCTCGGTGATGAAGGCATAAAAGAAGTGGTCAGCTATACATTGAGTTTATCTGGTCGTAAAGTGAATGCCAGAGAAGCGGCTGCCGGTAAAAAGCGTTTTGTTGTTTGTGCTGCTTGTCATGGAACAGACGGTAAAGGCAACCCTGCCGTCGGAGCACCTGATTTAACGGACCAATATTGGTTATTTGGTGGTTCACGAGCTGATGTAACAGAGACCTTAGCGTACGGTCGTTCTGGTGTGATGCCTGCCTGGGACAATATCCTTGGTGAAGACAAAATACAGCTAGTTGCCGCATATGTTTGGAGTCTGAGCAATTCAGATAATAAGTAACAGTTCAATAACAGCCTCTTCTATAGAGGCTGCCTTCCCTTAGATTTAATGTCTTATAATGTCATTCAGCGATTGAGAACATCACTATGGTAAAACCTTGGTATAAACAATTCTGGCCGTGGTTTCTGATTATCTTGCCACTCACTGTAGTTGTCTGGACGATAATTACCGTTATTGTCTTTGCGAATAATTCCGTGTCTTTGGTGGCTGAGGATTATTATAAGAAGGGAAAAGGCATAAACATTGATATCACAAAGATGAATGTGGCAAGAGAGCTTGGTTTGAATGCGGTGATTGCATCAGATAACGAGACTGTAATCGTCTCTTTTACAAAAGGTAAGCTGCCCTACTTTCCGGCTTTAACTGCCACTTTTACTCACCGTACTTTACCAGACCGTGACTTTAGTCGAGTACTCACTGCCGATGTAAACGGCAATTATCGGTTTACAAGAGAAGAACCCATAAATGGCCCATGGTTTATTGAACTTCAACCCCACAATAAAGAATGGATGATTCAAGGGCGAGTCGAATTTCCTGCTTCTTCAACAACCTTGATGAATTAAACCTATGAGCGAACCATGCTATCACTGTGGTGAAGAAATTCCATCTAACACAGATTACAATGTTGATATTCTAGGTGAAACAAGAAAAATGTGCTGTCCAGGATGCGAATCCGTAGCACAGACCATCGTTGATAGTGGCCTTGTTAGCTATTACCAGTACCGTACAGCCCCTGCCGAAAAAACGGATCTAGTACCCGAACAGTTACAATCGTTGATTCACTATGATCATGCGGATGTTCAATCAGAGTTTGTTCGCCAGCATGAGAATCAATCTGAAGTCACATTATCACTCGAGGGTATCTCATGTGCGGCCTGTGCGTGGCTGATTGAAAAACAGCTCTCATCGGTTGAAGGGGTCAGCTCTATTCGAGTAAATACCACCACAAATCGTGCTTTGCTTGTCTGGGATAATCACAAAGTTCGTTTGAGTGACTTACTTTCAACGATCCACAGATTAGGTTATAAAGCCGCACCTTTTGAGGCAGATACTCAAGAAGCCTTATATCACCAAACAATGAAGCAGTACTTATACCGTTTGGGGATTGCAGGTTTAGCGACCATGCAGATTATGATGCTTGCGGTGGCCTTGTATCTTGAGGTGTTTGGCGATCTCGAACCTGAGTTTAAACACTATTTTCGCTGGGTGAGTTTGATCTTTGCAACCCCCGTTTTACTTTATTCCGCTTTACCCTTTTACATCAATGCTTGGAGAAGCCTAAAAGGTAAAACTCTGGGTATGGATGTCCCCGTCTCTATTGCACTAATCTTTGCTTATGTTGCCAGCCTTATTGCCACTGTAACGGAACAGGGAGAAGTCTTTTTTGAATCCATCTCTATGTTTACTTTCTTCCTTTTGGTGGGACGCTTTTTGGAGATGCGAGCACGAAGGAAAGCGGCGGCTGCCAGTGGCAACTTACTCAAATTAATCCCTGCTATCGCGACTACGCTAGAAGGTGAGCAAATACCAGTCAAAACCCTCAAAGTCGGTGACAAAATACGTGTTTTACCCGGTGAGCATATTCCTGCTGATGGGCGAGTACTCTCTGGACGAGTTTATATTGATGAATCGATGCTGACGGGTGAGTCGGTGCATGTTGTTAAAACATCTGGCGATCCTGTTTATGCCGGTACACTAAATGGTGAAGAGTCTTTTGATCTTGAAGTCATGAACACAAAAGCCGATTCGATGATATCAAACATCATTCGTCTTCAAGATGAAGCTCAATATACAAAGCCCCAAATTGCCCAAATTGCAGATATCGTTGCTCGCTATTTTGTGGGTGCCATTCTGATGATTTCTGCCCTCACTTGGTTTTATTGGCATCAAACAAAGCCTGATGACGCATTTTGGATCATGCTTTCTGTCCTCGTGGCCACCTGCCCTTGTGCTCTATCGCTGGCAACGCCGACTGCTTTAACGTGTGCGACTTCACGTATGGGACATTATGGTCTGCTCCTTCGAAACAGTCATGTATTCGAAACGCTTTGTCAAATCAACCATCTGGTCATCGATAAAACAGGAACACTCACCAAAGGCGATATCGAAATTCGTGAGATAAAAACGTTTTCTGATATCAGTCCATCCGATTGTTTAGCTATTGCCGCAGGGTTGGAAGCGCATGCAAATCACCCAATTGCACGCGCATTTGCTTATTATGAGCAGGATGACGTTCGAATTAAAGATGTAAGGAACGTGATTGGCTCAGGTTTAGAAGGCCGTTGGCATCAAGCAGAAGTGAAAATCGGAAGTGCTTCTTTTGTCCTTGATATCAATCAGGGTAATATTGACAAAGGCGGCGTTGGACAAAATGAAAGCCATGCCATTTATCTCGCAGTGAATGGCCTCCATGTTGCCACTTTTTATTATCACGACCCGATTCGTAAGGAGAGTAAAGAATTTATTCAACGACTCGAACAAGCCGGTATTAAAACCACGCTACTGACCGGTGATTCTATCAACAATGCTCGCCCTGTCGCACAAGAAGTAGGTATTCAAAATGTTATTGCTTCGGCGAAACCTGAAGAGAAGTTAACCTATCTAAAAAACTTGGATAAGTCGGATATTACACTAATGGTTGGTGATGGAATTAATGATGCCCCTACCTTAGCTGGTGCTCATTTATCTGTGGCTATGGGGGGCGGAACGGACGTTGCTAAAGCTTCTGCAGATATGATTTTACTTGGCGATCGCTTAGATAAATTGTTAGAAGCTCGTTTACTTGCTATTCGTACCAGAAATATTATCAGGGAAAATTTAGCTTGGTCTTTAGGGTATAATTTATGCATATTACCTCTTGCTGTGGCGGGGCTTGTGGCTCCCTATATTGCAGTTGTAGGAATGTCGGCAAGTTCCATTATTGTCGTCAGTAACTCTTTAAGATTACTGAAAGATAAATAGAGGCTGATTGTGGAAAGTTTATATATTTTAATTCCCATTGCGATCGTCTTAGTGTGTGTCGCAATCGCTATTTTTTTATGGGCGGTAAAGAGTGATCAATTTGAAGACCTTGAACGTCAGGGACACAACATCTTATTAGATGACGAAGAGCATTTGGACACGTCTAAAAAATCCCGCCCATCTGATAAGAGTTCTACCCCATGACTCCAGATTTTATTGGTGCATTTCTGATTGGTTTAGCTGGTGCCGGCCATTGTATGGGAATGTGCGGTGGCATCGCGTCGATGCTTTCACTCGGTCCTAATGATAACAAGTCATCCTTAGCGATCCCGCTATTTTACAATATTGGTCGTCTCTCCAGCTATGTTTTCATCGGAGCTCTCATTGGTGGAAGTCTATCGACTCTTGTCCAACTTGGAGGACTGACTCATCCACTTGCCTGGCTCAGACTGATCGCCTCAGTTTTTATGATTCTGGTTGCTCTGTACATTGCAAAATGGTGGCACGGCCTGATCATTGTAGAAAAAATAGGTCAGCATGTTTGGAAATATTTATCGCCTATAGGACGGCATTTTCTCCCTTTACGTCATGCTTTTCACGCAATACCGTTTGGTTTTGTTTGGGGCTGGTTACCATGCGGCTTAGTCTATTCAGCCCTTACATGGTCAGCGGTTTCTGGCAGTGCTTTTAATGGTGGTCTTATCATGCTTGCATTTGGTGCGGGTACTTTGCCAGCGATGTTAACCGTTGGCTATGGTGCTTCTTATTTCCTCAAACTTCAGCGCTCAGTAATATTTAGAAACATCTCTGCATTAATATTAATAAGCTATGCCCTGTATACTGCCGCGGGAGCGATGAGGATGCTCAATATGATGCCTATAATCAAGTAACCTTAAAAGGTCACTTAGGTATCTATAAAACTTATGTCATTTTCATTATCTTTTTTGCTATCCTTAAAGTATACCCAATGATAAAATGTTGATGTATATCAAACAGTGAAAGGTTGTTATGATTTCTGAAAAGCCAGCAGCAAAACGTGTTCAATCTGGTAGTTGTGCAATTCATTGCCAAGATTGTAGCATTAGCCAACTTTGCATCCCGTTTACACTCAACGAGTCTGAGCTTGACCAGCTAGACCAAATTATTGAGCGTAAAAAGCCCATTCAAAAAGGCCAAGAGCTTTTCAAAGCAGGAGACGAACTGAAGTCCTTGTATGCAATCCGTTCGGGTACGATCAAAAGTTATACAATAACGGAACAAGGTGATGAACAAATCACGGCTTTTCACTTAGCTGGCGACCTTGTTGGGTTCGATGCTATTACGGGTGATGAGCATCCGAGTTTTGCACAAGCCCTCGAAACCTCAATGGTCTGCGAAATTCCATATGAAATCTTAGACGATTTATCCGGAAAAATGCCTAAACTTCGCCAACAAATCATGCGCTTAATGAGTAATGAAATTAAAGGCGATCAAGAAATGATCTTACTGCTTTCGAAAAAGAACGCAGAAGAACGACTAGGTGCATTTTTATATAATCTATCCACACGCTTTTCTCAGCGCGGCTTCAGCCCACGAGAATTTCGTTTAACTATGACTCGTGGTGATATCGGTAATTATCTAGGGCTCACTGTTGAAACCATCAGTCGCTTACTTGGGCGTTTTCAAAAGTCAGGTATTCTGAGTGTTAAGGGCAAGTATATTACGATATTAGATCATGATGCTTTGATGGATCTCGCGGGTGTGAGCAAATCATAGTTTCCCCTTTCTCTGCTTATAAGTTCCTGTAAAATGATGTAGCTCTAGATGAGCTACATCATGTTTCTCCCCAAATCTTGCTAAGATTACTCAAATTATTCAGTAAATTAGGCTAAAGTAAAACATATCTTACGCATTCCAATGTATTGATTTACTTTATTTTCATTGTTTGGTTCTACATACATAAGTGGGCTTAGTTATGAGTATATACAGTAATATTCTTGTTGTTGCAGACATCAATAATGGTGAGCAACCTGCACTGGCTAGAGCTGTTCAATTAGCACAAAAAAGTGTTTCAAGAAGCAAAATTACCTTTTTTCTCGCTATCTATGACTTCTCATACGATATGACATCAATGCTCTCCATTGATGAAAGAGATGCAATGCGCCGTGGCGTGATCCACCAGCGTGAGCAATGGATGAAAACTATCGCACAACCTTACCTAGAGAACGATAGCTTTGACTTTGAAGTCTGCGTTGTTTGGCATAACAGACCCTACGAAGCCATCATTGCAGAAGTGTTTGGAGGGAAACATGACATTGTCATTAAAGGAACTCGCAAGCATGCCGTTTTAGAATCTGTGATCTTTACACCGACAGATTGGCATTTATTGCGAAAATGCCCTGTTCCGGTCTTACTGATTAAAAATGCTGATTGGCCACAGCATGCAAATATCTTAGCTTCCGTTCATGTGGGATCAGAAAACCCAACGCATATTGACCTCAATGACAAAATGGTCGACAGACTTCTGGAGATCACTAAACGATTAGACGCTCAAGCCTACCTCGTCAATGCATACCCGGTTACGCCTGCAAATATTACGATTGAGCTACCAGAATTTGATCCAACGACCTACAGTGATGCGGTTCGAGGTCACCATTTAACATCGATGAAGGCGCTAAGGCAGAAACACTGCATTGATGAGGAACATACCATTGTAGAAGAAGGCTTGCCGGAAGACGTCATTCCAAGTGCGGCTAAGAAATTGGACGCAGCAATGGTTATTCTCGGAACCACTGGACGAACAGGTTTGTCCGCTGTCTTTATTGGTAATACTGCGGAGCACGTTATCGATAAAATCAACTGTGATGTTTTGGCCTTAAAACCAGAAGGTTATATCAGCCCATTAGACCCAGTGACGGCAACATGACGTTAAATGCCACATACTGTTAAAGCTGAATAATAGCAATTAATATTCAAAATGAGCATGCAAAAAGGAGGCTTTCAGATGCCTCCTTTTTATTTTTGTGCTTTCATTCAACTGATGCTTTTTCAGTTGGTAAACGACTTTAAACTGTCTTAGATGTTTGTGACGTCGATAAACATTGATTCATCAATATTGGTCGAAGAAACAACAGCTTCAGTGAACTCATATTCGTCTCTGCTTCCATCACGATCAAGCGGTAAATTCTCGAAATCAAACAATTCTCGGTCTGCCAATTGGCTTGGACTGACATTTTGAATCGACTTAAAAATCGCTTCCACACGACCTGGCGTTTTTTTGTCCCAGTCAATTAACATCGCTTTTATTGATTGACGTTGTAAGTTTTCTTGAGACCCACAAAGATTACAAGGGATGATCGGGAATGCTTTATGCTCTGCATACTTAATCAGGTCTTTTTCACGACAATAAGTTAATGGACGGATAACAACATTGCGGCCATCGTCTGAACGTAGCTTAGGTGGCATAGCCTTGAGTCGTGAGCCGTGGAACATATTGAGGAACATCGTTTCTACAATGTCATCCATATGGTGGCCAAGTGCCAGCTTTGTCGCACCAATTTTCTCTGCAAACGAATATAAAGTACCACGGCGCAAACGAGAACACAGACCACAGGTCGTTTTACCTTCTGGGATTTTTTCTTTAACCACTGAGTAGGTATCTTTATCAACGATGTAATAAGGAATATCTAGAGTCTCGAAATAATCAGGCAAAATATGCTCTGGAAATCCTGGCTGCTTTTGGTCAAGGTTAACCGCAACAACGTCAAACTTGATCGGTGCCGCTTTTTGGAGGTTCAGTAGGATATCGAGCATCGCAAATGAGTCTTTACCACCACTAATACACGCCATTACTACATCACCTTCTTCGATCATGTTGTAATCGGTAATGGCATTTCCAACATGTCTTCGTAGACGTTTTTGAAGCTTGTTGAATTCTAGGGTTTCTTTTCTTGTATCTGTTTGATTCATTTGGGCTCTCACATTGTCGAATATACGACAGTAGGACTTCCTAAAAGGGGTTACTTTGGGCCGGGGATTATACGGACTTTTTGAGCAGGATTAAATGATTGTCTTTGCCTTAGGGAAAGAAATGACGTTTATGTGGGCAATTAAAGCGATTTATAGGCCACACTGCGGTATTAACAATTGCAGCATTAACAATTGCGGCATTAACAATGTAAGAACTACGATTTTTTAGCATTGGGGAGATATGGCAAAACACGAGTTGTCGCCTGAGGTAAAGTAATCGACTCTCCCTCGCCTATTTCATCAAGTGAAATTTGAACCTTACCATTTGTAATCGATTTTGTTGTTCCATTAGAAAATATCAAATGACTATTCAGGCCTTGCGCAAACTCAAGGGTTACGCCCTCAACAGTTGGTGTGAACCAGCTAGCAAATGTTCCCCCTAAATCTTCTAAAAGAGATTGCATTTGTGGAAGCAAATAGGAGATTTCCTCATAAGCAACGTTACCCTGTAACTTATCTTTAGTCATAACAACTAACGAATAATCACAACGCTCACTTTCAGGCGTCTGAACAAAAACCAAAGGATTCGCAGATTTTAGGTTTTCATCGAGTGGGACAGGTAGTTCTTTCGATGCTGGAATGACAAACTCTTCGTAATGTTCCTCCTTTTCCATCCACGCTTTTTCGATGTCACACAATTGCTTGGTTTGACCATTAACAAAGAAAATACCGACTCTGACGTCATGGTGCCCGTCTGTTAAGTTATTTTTTAATTGAGAATAAAGTTTAGAGTACGTGAACATGTATTCCTGTGACCACGTCATTGGTGAGGCGAGCAACAGACAGGCGCTGCTCACTGCCAGAAAAATCTTTTTCATGGATATCCATTCCTATAATTTTTTAGATAGTTACTTTTTCCAATATGTCTGGTTATGGTGAATCATCGAACGTAGATCATTTACATAGTCCTCACCACGTTCAGAATAGGCACTCAGCCCCTCGGCCAATGCAAGTGCTGATTCGGTTGAAAGTAAATCTTGCTCCTGAGCATCAAGCAGAAAACGCACGTCACGTAAAGGGGCATAAGCTTTGTTGCGATTCACATTCATAAAGTAACGATTGACGGCATCATCAACCGAGGGAAACTTTTCAACTTCATGTGTTTTCCCTGCCCCACGTTGTTTTGGAACGATGCCACAACCTTTGGTATAGCACCAGTGTCCAAATAGGTTATTCGCTTCAACAGCAAAACGAGACGTTCCCCAAGCTGATTCATTCGCGGCCTGAGTTAACACAAGGGCTTCGGGTAATACATTGACTCGTTTTAGCATTTCATTAAGCCATTCTGATGAAACGGTGTCTTCCTTCAATGGCAAAAGGTAAGACTCTGCTAGGACTTGTGCCTTTTCGATTTGAGTTGATGAAATTTGAGTCACATCAATACTGATTAAAAACGCACGCTCTTTGAGAATGCGCTGATTTTCCTGTTCAACTTTAGGTCTAAGGAAGTCAAAGAACGCGGCTTTCTTCAACCCGGTGTTTTCTATTGCTGCGAAATCAGGCAAATGATGACTTGAAGGTGGAGCCTCCTGAGAAAAATCAAACAAGGACGGATCTTCTCGATGATAAAATTGATAAGGCCCTACCGAAATAAAGATAAGAACAGCGACAAATGCCGCTATCCTAAGAGCTAACCATTTTAATTTATAAGTCAATGAATTCAACATGGCGGTGTTAAGCATCAAATACCTGAGTTTTGTTGTCTTTGTCTCCGTCATTATCATCGCTATCGTCATTATCCGTGCCGTCTGTTGCAATAATTTGGACTTGGATCCCAAACATTTCGCGATAAAGGATACCTTTTAAATGGAAGAAGAATGGCAAGACTAAGATTAAACCGATTCCATAGAAAATCGTTGCAATGAAAAACATGAATATCACCAAAAGGTATAGCCCTGAAATGACGAATATCTTCTTATTTACGGCTAAAAAGGAGACTAATAAAGAACGCATTGGCGGAATACGTTTGTCACATATCAGAAGAATACTTTGACTGAATGCCATACCTAGATAGAGAGAGATGAAGGGTATAATAAGACCTGCGACATATTGTATTGCAATGCCAAATGCAGTCGCAATAATCACTGGTACTGTAAACTGTAAACCTTTGCCAATGTGCTGGAGCTTTGTATTAAAACCAACCGCATGGCTCATCGCCATAAGGCTAATACCTGCAGCAATTGGAGCACCAATCACTTCATAACTAAAAGAGGCAATATAGAACGCTTGAATCACTCTTGTGTCAAAGAATCCGTTATCTTCTAGTGAAAGCATAAGTGTTTCTAGATCACCGAGCTGCAGTTGTAAAGCTATGAAGAAAATACCCATCTGAACGACCAATAAAATAATCATCGCCGGAGTAAAAGACCAAAACTGCTTCATTGTTAGACGCCAAGCTTCACTAAGGATCTCTGCTGCTTTTAATTCATAGTTACCAGAAAGCGCTCGTTCGACACTTCCTCCAACATTCACTTTTTTTTCAAAATTGTTGTTCATACTTAATCCAAGTTTAACTTGCTCAGTGACACGATCATCTTGTGAAATCACAAAGGCACCATTATAAATCAAATCTTTGCTATGTCTAAAACCTTACTCAAACTACGACTTGCAATATCTGTCTTTTGGTTGATAATTAATCATTTCAAAGTCTATGTAATTGAAAGATTTATAATATCTCACTCAGTTGTCATGATGCAGTGTAAACGGTAAATACGCCGGAAAAACAACATAGTAAGAAAACTTTACTTGATGCTGCAAAAATTTTTCTGTTTCAAGATAAGAAAATGCTTTGAATTCACCATTTTGGTGATTATGATGCGCGCCTCAAACTGACTGACATTTGTCATCTCATTTGGTGCAAACCCAATAAAGATCTGGGAGAAATACAGACGTTGAACGCTAAACAGCAAGCAGGAAAGCCAGTAGTTCGTCTATCTGGTATAAGTAAGAGTTTCGATGGTAAAGAAATCATCGGTAATTTAAATCTGGATGTTAATCATGGTGAGTTTCTGACCATTCTTGGTCCATCAGGGTGTGGTAAGACGACAGTGTTACGCATGATTGCGGGCTTTGAAACTGCAGACCTTGGCCAAATCACTATCGGTGAACAAGATGTAACCCAGGTTCCTGCTGAGCAGAGGCACGTCAATACTGTTTTCCAGAGTTATGCGCTTTTTCCGCATATGACCGTTTTTGATAACGTGGCTTTTGGTCTGCGCATGCAAAAAACGCCCGCTTCTGAAATCGAGCCAAGAGTGATGGAATCACTGCGAATGGTTCGTCTTGAGAAAATGGCTCACCGTAAACCACACCAGCTTTCAGGTGGTCAACAGCAGCGTATTGCGATTGCACGAGCTGTCGTGAATAAGCCAAAAGTATTACTGCTCGATGAATCTCTCTCTGCACTTGACTATAAGTTACGTAAGCAAATGCAAATTGAGCTCAAACAATTACAGCGTCAACTTGGCATCACTTTTATCTTTGTCACACATGATCAAGAAGAAGCGCTCTCGATGTCTGACCGTATTATCGTGATGCGTGATGGCGTTATTGAGCAAGATGGTTCACCTCGTGAAATCTATGAAGAGCCGAAGAACTTGTTTGTTGCTCGTTTCATCGGTGAAATTAACGTATTTAATGCCACAATGATCGAGCGCATTGACGAAAATCGTATTCGAGCAGAAATTGAAGGCGTTGACTCTGTTGTCTACTACAACAAGCCAGCACAAGCCGGTGATAAGTTCCAAGTACTCCTTCGTCCAGAAGATTTGAGAATCGAAGAAATTAAAGAATCTGAAGAAAAAGGCATTGTCGGACACGTTACAGAACGAACCTATAAAGGTATGACGCTGGACTCCGTCATTGAGTTAGATTCTGGTATGCGAGTTATGGTCAGTGAGTTTTTCAACGAAGATGATCCAGATGTCGACCATTCACTCGGCCAAAAAGTTGCCATTACTTGGGTTGAGAGCTGGGAGGTGGTATTAAATGATACGCAAGAAGCTTAATCTTCAGAATGCGATCATCGCTCTAATTGTAGGTTGGTTAACGTTATTTGTTCTCGTTCCCAACGTAATGATTATAATTACGAGCTTTTTAACGCGTGATGAAGCAAACCTGATTGATTTAACCTTTACCTCAAGCAACTACCTACGTCTTCTCGATCCGCTATATGCAAAAGTGTTGATTCACTCTTTCTATATGGCGATCATTGCAACAGTATGTTGTCTGATCATTGGGTATCCATTTGCCTACTTTGTTGCCAAGATGCCAGAAAAATGGCGTCCGTTTATGCTGTTTTTGGTTATTGTTCCTTTTTGGACCAACTCCTTAATTCGTACTTATGGTTTGAAAATAGTGCTAGGTACTCAAGGCGTGTTGAATAAATCTCTTATGGCTATGGAGATAATTGATAAGCCGTTACGCTTGATGTACACAGAAACAGCTGTGATGATTGGTCTTGTCTATATCCTACTTCCATTTATGATTTTGCCACTTTATTCGGCGATCGAGAAGTTGGATCACACATATATAGAAGCAGCAAAAGATTTAGGGGCAAGCAAGTTCCAAACAATACTTAAGGTCATTCTTCCGCTTACGATGCCTGGCATCATCGGTGGCTGTTTATTAGTCTTGCTTCCAGCTCTAGGTATGTTCTATATATCAGACCTTCTAGGGGGAGCAAAGAACCTATTGATTGGGAATGTGATTAAAAGCCAAGTACTCAATGCACGAGATTGGCCTTTTGGTGCCGCCACCAGTATCGCCCTAACCTTCGCAATGGCAGTGATGCTATACGCTTACTACCGAGCTGGAAAACTGTTGAATAAAAAAGTGGAGCTAGACTAATGGGACGTATGTTTAGATTTAGCTTTATGGCGCTAGTGTATGCTTTTCTATACCTGCCCATTGTCGTTTTGATCGTAAACTCTTTTAACTCCAATAAATTTGGCATGAAATGGGGCGGTTTCACTACTAAGTGGTATGAGACCCTTGTTCATAACGATAGCTTGATGCAAGCTGCATGGCATTCACTGAATGTTGCCGTTTTTTCTGCAACGGCTGCAACTATTATTGGTAGCCTGACCGCTGTTGCCTTATTTCGATACTCCTTTAAAGGCAAAAGCGCTGTCAATGGCATGCTGTTTGTTGTGATGATGTCTCCTGATATCGTCATGGCAATTTCTTTACTGGCACTATTTTTAGTTTTAGGCGCACAACTTGGGTTCTTTACCTTGCTGATTGCTCATATTACTTTTTGTCTGCCATTTGTTGTGATTACTGTTTACAGCCGCCTAAATGGTTTTGATGTCAAAATGCTGGAAGCCGCGAAAGATTTAGGAGCGAGTGAATGGGTAATCTTAAAGCAAATCATACTGCCATTAGCAAAACCTGCGGTTGCTGCTGGATGGTTACTCAGTTTCACTTTGTCATTAGATGATGTGATCATTAGTTCGTTTGTAACTGGCCCTACGTACGAAATTTTACCTTTGAAGATTTACTCAATGGTAAAAGTCGGTATTTCACCAGAAGTCAATGCACTCGCGACGCTGATGTTGATTGTATCCTTGGTTCTTGTGATCTTATCGCAACTACTCGCTAAAGAAAAAGTTAAGTAATACATTGTTTTATTTTTATTCACTGCTGTAGAATCTTCTACTTATCATCTATCGTCCAACCACAGTTGGACCACACTTGGTTTGGAGCTAAGTCAAAATGAAAAATTGGGCTACTTTACTGGCTAGTGGTGCATTTGCGCTTTCAGTGTTCTCTGGAACAGCGACCGCAAATGACAAAGAATTGGTATTTATGAACTGGGGGCCTTACATCAATAGTAATATCCTAGAACGATTTACAAAAGAAACTGGTATTAAAGTAATCTATTCAACTTACGAGTCTAATGAAACGTTGTATGCAAAACTCAAAACACATAACAAAGGCTATGATTTAGTCGTCCCTTCGACATACTTTGTTGCCAAGATGCGTGATGAAGGCATGCTACAAAAGATCGATAAATCTAAGTTGAAAAACTTTGCTAACTTAGATAAAAACTATCTGAATAAATCCTATGATCCGAACAACGACTACTCTATCCCACACGTTGTCGCGATTACAGGTTTAGCGGTCAACGCAGATATGTACGATCCTAATGATTTTCAAAGTTGGGCAGATCTATGGAAGCCTGAGCTTGAGGGACAGGTTATGCTGATGGACGATACTCGTGAGGTATTCCATATCGCATTACGCAAGCTGGGCTATTCAGGTAATTCAGCTAACCCCAAAGAAATTAATGAAGCATATAAAGAACTACAAAAGTTAATGCCAAATGTTCTGGTCTTTAACTCTGACAATCCAGGTGCGCCATATATGTCTGGTGAGGTTGGCGTTGGTATGCTTTGGAATGGTAGTGCTGCTGCCGCTCAGAATGAAGATATGAACTTAAAGCTTATTTTCCCTAAAGAAGGGGGAATTGGATGGGTTGATAATTTTGCGATTTCTTCTGGCGCAAAAAATGTCGAAGCAGCACATAAAATGATCGACTTTTTACTTCGCCCAGAAATCGCAGTGCAGATTTCTCAAGATACGGGTTACCTGACTGCTGTTGAATCCTCTAATGAAAAATTCAAAGACATCGCCCCACTGTTCCCATCCCAAGAAGACTTGGATCGAGTGGAATGGCAAGATGCGGTTGGTGATATGACAGAGAAATATGAGGAATATTTCTTACGACTCAAAGCGGGTCAATAGGATCATTAACACGATGAATCAGGATCTTTATCATTAAGTACAAAATAGGCAGAGTAAATTCTGCCTATTTTTTTTATTGACTGATATAATTCGGCATCGTCTGCTGCTTACCGATAGATCCCAGCAACTTGAGACTTCTTGGGTATAGGATTCATCCTGTGAACGTTGAAAAAACAGTATTAAGTAAACAGTATGACGCTGATTGCAACTTGGAACATGTCCTTATCAACGACTAATATTGACGTGTATTTTGTTAGACAAAACGGAAAGAAAATGAAAAGTAAATTCTACGCAAGCGCACTGTGTGCAGCGACGCTTATCGCTACCCCTGCAATGGCTGCCGATCAAGAACTGTATTTTTACAACTGGTCAGAATACATTCCCAACGAGGTTCTTGAGGATTTTACGAAGGAAACTGGGATCAAAGTTATCTACTCTACTTATGAGTCCAATGAGAGTATGTACGCAAAATTGAAAACTCAGGGCAGTGGTTATGATTTGGTAGTACCGTCTACCTATTTTGTATCCAAAATGCGTAAAGAAGGCATGTTGCAAGAAATCGACAAAGAGAAGCTACCCCATTTTTCTGAGTTGGATACAAACTATCTGAATAAACCTTTTGATCCAAATAACAGCTACTCTATTCCTTATATCTGGGGCGCGACAGGCATTGGTATCAATTCAGACATGCTAGACAAATCGTCCATTTCTAAATGGGATGATTTCTGGGACAGTAAGTGGGAAGGTCAACTAATGCTAATGGATGACTCTCGTGAGGTCTTCCATATGGCGTTGACAAAGCTTGGCTATTCACCAAATACCACGAACCCAGATGAGATTAAAGCGGCTTACGAAGAACTAAAGAAGCTGATGCCAAATGTTTTGGTGTTTAATTCAGACTTCCCAGCTAACCCTTATTTAGCAGGAGAAGTCTCTCTTGGTATGCTTTGGAATGGGTCTGCTTACATGGCGCGTCAAGAAGGTGCAAATATTGACGTAATTTGGCCAGAAAAAGGCACAATCTTTTGGATGGACAGCTTAGCAATTCCTGCAGGGGCGAAGAACAAAGAAGCTGCACATAAGATGATCGACTTTTTATTGCGCCCAGAGAACGCGGCTAAAATTGCTCTTGAAATCGGTTACCCTACTCCAGTTAAAGGTGCACTCAAGCTATTACCAAAAGAGTTTGCTAACGATGAGCGTATCTTTCCTCCTCAAAAAGTCATGGACAGCGGTACGTGGCAAGACGAAGTCGGTGAGGCAAGCGTTCTCTATGATGAGTACTTCCAAAAGCTGAAAGTTGATAACTGATCGTCCATAATCATCTGATTTCTAGTGATTAACTATAGTTCAGAATAAGTTATAAAACTTAATGGTTATAAATTTAATCGCTATAAAACTGAGTGGTTATGAAGCTGGACAGTTAAAAAGAAATCCGATTATTCAAAAAAGGCATTGAACGTTCAATGCCTTTTTTAATGTGTTTTTATCGTCGATGGGGTTAACCCTGCCCGAGTAACTCTTTGACCAGCTTAGGTACTTCGATACTTGCTTTACCGTAGCGTTTTTCCTCAAACTCACTTTCAACGGCACTAGGTTCTAAATTAATTTCTATCGTATGCGCACCGTGCATTTTCGCATCATGGACAAACCCCGCAGCGGGATAGACAAGCCCTGATGTACCGATAGAAATAAAAAGATCGGCCTCTTCGAGTAAGCCGTATATCTCTCCCATCTGAAGCGGCATTTCACCAAACCAAACAATATGGGGCCTCAGTGGCGAAGGAATTTGGCAACAATGGCAAAGTGACTCAGGAGCAAGGTCTTCATTACATTCGAATACTTGACCAGACTCACAGCAACGCGCTTTTAACAGTTCCCCATGCATATGAATAATGTGATGACTGCCTCCACGCTCATGAAGGTTATCGATGTTTTGAGTGATAATGGTTACTTTTCCATCTAATTGTGATTCTAATTGACCGAGGTATAAATGCGCTTGATTGGGTTTTATCGCGTCCTCAAGAAGTTTAGCACGTCGCTGATCATAAAAACGCTGTACCATTTGTGGATCACGAGCAAACCCTTCAGGAGTGGCAACATCTTCGATGTGATGATTTTCCCACAGACCATCCTGTGCTCGGAAGGTTTGGATTCCTGATTCTGCAGATATACCGGCCCCTGTCAGTACTACAATATTTCTATATGGAAAATTCATAAGCCATCCTTAGTTTTTGGTAAATTTTAACATTGAACAGATGACAGAAGTAGTAATATACATTAGACCATAGTCTAAGTTTGATTTTTATATTGCAAGATATCCCGTGACTAATCAATGAAACATCTAAGCTGGCAAGTTTCCTGCACTGCTTTTTATTGCTTTTTAGATAAAGCATTTTATTCTCATTTTGAAATTCAATTTGATATTTAATCTCAATTTGAAGCTCAAATTAAGAATAGCTGCTGTTATTAGGAGATGGAATATGAAGCGTTTACCCATTTGGTTTAAGTACTTGGCCAGTGTATTAGCATTAACCGTCAGTTTGAGCTTCGTTGTTGGTGAAGTCGTACGAACCTTTGAAACCAAGTATTTATCAGATCGAATGGATGCACAAATCAAAGCGAACTTTCAAGCGATCACTGCCGCTCTCTCCCCTGATGTTGCCTCTCACCGCTCACAACCGTTAAATGAGAAGCTCGCCTTAATGGCCAAGCACTACCCAGATTTATGTTATGTGTCGATTCTTGATAACTATGGAGAACAAGTCGGTAAATGGGGTGATAAGCCTCATGATAACAATCCAATGGCACTCAATTTTTCTAATTCTATTGACTCTGGTGTGTCGTCTATAGGCAGTATGCAGATTTCCATGAGTAAAAAACAAATGATGGCAGACATTAATATGCATGTTGAACAGATGCGTTTCTATACTGCTCTTACCCTGCTCTCGCTGAGTTTTCTTATTTATTTAATCTCTCAATGGATGATTTTTTCCCCCCTTTCAAGAATTAACCAAAAACTTATACATATCTACTCTAGGAAAGGCGATAAAAGCACCATCAATGTTGATGAGGTAACCCGCTTAGAATACGGCGTTGAACAATTAGAAGAGCACCTGTATAAACTCAAAACTCGTGAGCAGCAATTAGAAAATGCAAAGAGAGAAGCAGATGCAGCTAATATTGCAAAGTCTCAGTTTATCGCCACGATGAGCCATGAAATTCGTACGCCCATGAATGCCATTATCGGTGCCATTGATCTGATTAAAGAAGAACCTCTTCCAGCTCACTGCAAAGAAATTAATAATATGGCAGATGAAGCAGCACATTTACTTTTGAAGCAACTGAATGATATTTTGGACTTTTCTAAAATGGATCTTGGGAAGTTAGTCATCGATAAAAAAGATTTTGATGTTGCCGAGCTTGGTCATCAGACTTTTTCCATGCTTAAAGAGTGCTGTAAGAAAGATCTCACCTTGAACTTTAACAATCAGTTAGGGCAGCTGTCTGTCGCCCATACTGACGAAGGTAAATTATCTCAAATCATTACAAATTTACTGGATAATGCGATTAAGTTTACTCACACGGGTGAAGTGTCACTGACTTTAAATCATCATTTCCCAAATGGTCTGTGTATTCAAGTAACTGACACAGGTATCGGCTTAGAATCTGCTGATACAGAGCTAATTTTTCAACCCTTTAAGCAAAAAGATGCCACCTTTACACGACACTATTCTGGCGTCGGTATGGGATTGACGATCACAAAACGACTGGTTGAACTACTGGAAGGTACTATCGCAATCGATAGTGAACTGAATAAAGGGAGCGAGTTTACGGTTATCATCCCATGTCAAATGAAAGAAAAAGTGGTTCATAAAGACAGCAAACTGCCTTTAAGCGAAAGAATTGACAGTAACAATATACATATCTTGTTAGTGGAAGATAATATGGCTAATCAACTCGTTGCTCGAACCATTCTGGAGCATGCTGGTTTTAAAGTCACCACTGCTGATAATGGCATCGAAGCAATTGCAGCGATGAAGCGTAACCCATTTCACCTTATTCTTATGGATCTACAAATGCCCGAGATGGATGGTTTTTCTGCTTGTGAAGCAATTCGTGACTTAAATGAACATGGTCGAACTCTGCCTATTTTAGCCATGACTGCTAATGTAAGTTTTGAGGACCGACAAAAATGTCATGAAGTCGGCATGGATGATTTTCTTGCCAAGCCAGCCAATAAGCAAACAATGCTGGATGCAATAACTAGTTGGTTAGGTAAAAAGCCTATCCACTTCAACAATTCATAACAATAATTTGATGCATACCCAATTAATCAGTAAGGCAGATGAATCTTTGCTTACAAAGTTGCAAAAACTGACTAAATTGACAATAGTTTATGTGCTATTAAATTGCTTGTGAGCGGCGATGTATCGCTCCCAGCTTATTTGTGTTGCGAACACTTAATTGTTCTCGTAGTGCAAACACATTAAACGTCATTAGTTAGGAGTATGTCTATGTTAGGGTCTCCGAGTCCAAGCCACATTTTTAACCAATTTAGTATCCGTACTAAATTCATATTAATCAATGCTATATTAATTGTCGGAATATTGTTTTATGGTGCCTTTGAACAAATAAGCCTGAATAATTTACATGAACTTGAGGTTGCTTCCGTTCAAAATACCGCAGCCGAAGTTGATCTTCTTAACCTTCGTCGATTTGAAAAAGATTTTATCTCACGCCATAACTTAAAATACAAAACGCGCTTTGATGAGACATTCGCAGTCCTTTCGAACAGGCTTACCGCACTGGACAAACGCTTACACGAGCATGGGCTTCAATTTGACGGGCAGATCGACCTTATCAGTTCAACTCTCAATCAATATAGAGTGATGTTTACCGATTTGGTTGCTCAAATACAGTTGCTTGACTCACCCACATCGAGTGACTCATTAATTCAGCAATTAACTCAAGCTCGCCAACAACTTAAGCAAGACATTATTCAGCTTAATGAGTTGCAAGCGAAGGTCGATTTTTCATCGTTAATGGAACATGATTTAACCTACCAAGCCATTCCAACTCAACATCATCAACAAGCTTTATTGAACGAACTCGCTAAATTTCAAACAACCTATCCCCAGCAAACACAGTTAAAAGCGTCTATTCAGCAATATCAGGATGATTTAGCGCAAGTATTTCAAGCTTATCAGGTGTTAGGAATGACGCCTGATGAAGGGTTGAGAGGTAAACTTCGCCAAACGGTTCATCAAACAGAACAAGAGATTCTTTCGTTACAAGATGAAATTGAAACCGCAATATTAGACGCTTCAAATAATGTGAAAAACCAGCTCCATTTATTTGGTGCCTTAATTGCAATTACTATATCCGTGCTTCTCGCTTTCATTGGACGCAGTATCATACTCAGAATTAGAGCGATTAATACCATGATGCAAGAAATCGCTAATGGCAATGGTGACCTTACTCTGCGGATGAATCCTAAAGGCAATGATGAACTGGCTCAATTAGGGCGTTCCTTCGATCAATTCATTGATAAAGTTCATGGTCTAATAAAAGAAGCGGCGTCGGTCAAAGAAGTACTGTTAAACAGCTCGTCGGAAAGTGAACACGCAGCCGAAAACAGCATTAAAAATGCAGAGCAACAGAAAATAGAGTCAGAATCAGTGGCAACAGCAATTAATGAGTTGGTTGAAACAAGTAATGAGATAACACGCAATATTGAATATGCTGCCTCACATACTTCTGAAATTAAAGAAGCTTCCCATTGCGCATTAAAAATCACACATCAAGCGAGTGATAGCATGCACTCTCTTGCCTCAAATATTATAAACTCACAGGAGCTTATCCAACAGCTTGAGGAACAAAGTCGAGAGATAAACTCCGTTATTTCGACCATTCAAACTATAGCAGAGCAAACAAATTTACTCGCGCTTAATGCGGCTATCGAAGCAGCACGAGCAGGAGAATATGGCCGAGGCTTTGCGGTCGTTGCTGATGAAGTTCGGGATCTATCCATGAAAACAGATCAGTCTACTCGACAGATTGAAACAACCATCAGTAACCTCACTGATCAGGTTCATCGAACAGTCAGCTTGATGTCGGAGAGTCAGTCACAAGCAGAAGCTACGCAGCAAGAGACAAAACAAGTGGTAAGTGCAATTGACAGCATGAACCAACAAATTGAGGATTTATTTGACCTTAATGCACAAATCGCAACAGCATCAGAACAACAGTCTGTGGTGTCTGGAGATATTGACCGGAATGTTACACAAATATCATCTCTTGCCAACGATACCCATCGAGAGATCCAAAGCTCTGTCACTTGTACAAAACAAGTCAGCCAGGTTAGTCTCAAATTGGATGCTATTGTGACTCAATTTCGTTATTAGGCTTGTGAGACCCGTCTTCACTTGAGTACGATGTTATCAAAAAATACGATGTCGTAAAAAGGGAAGCAACATGCTTCCCTTTATACTTAACTAGGCATCTCTTGTCTTCAAAAACTCGTCGTAAGTGCCTTTGAAATCGGTAATTTTACCATCACGAATTTCGATAATTCGAGTCGCCAAAGAGTCAACAAAAACACGGTCATGAGAAACAAAGAATAAGGTCCCTTTGTATTGTTCAAGCGCCGTATTCAATGCCTCAATCGACTCCATATCCATGTGGTTAGTCGGTTCATCCATTAACAACATGTTAGGTTTGTGCATCATCAGCTTACCAAGCAGCATTCTACCCTGCTCTCCACCAGACAATACTTTGACCGATTTTTTAATATCGTCTTGACCAAATAACATGCGACCTAAAAATCCACGGACAGCTTGCTCATCATCGCCTTCTTGTCTCCATTGCCCCATCCATTCTGTAAGGTTAAGGTCTTGTGAAAAGTCATGCGCATGATCTTGAGCATAGTAGCCGATGTTAGCATTTTCCGACCACTTAAATTCACCGTTACGAGGCTCTAGTTCACCAGCCAAAGTATTTAAGAATGTTGTTTTACCGACACCGTTTTCACCGATGATGGCAACACGTTCACCAACTTCAAAAATCGCACTAAAATCACTGAATAAATCGTCCTCAAAGCCTTGAGTCAGATTTTCAACCACCAATGCATTACGGAAAAGCTCTTTCGATTGCTCGAAGCGAATAAATGGGCTTTGACGGCTTGAGGCTTTGACTTCATCCAGTTTGATCTTATCAATTTGTTTTGCACGCGAGGTAGCTTGTTTCGCTTTAGATGCGTTCGCTGAGAAACGAGCAACGAACGTTTGTAATTCAGCGATTTGTGCTTTCTTCTTCGCATTATCATTGAGTAAACGCTCACGAGCTTGAGATGCAGCGGTCATATACTCGTCGTAGTTACCTGGATACACACGTAACTCACCATAATCTAAGTCAGCCATATGAGTACATACTGAGTTTAAGAAGTGGCGATCGTGCGAAATAATGATCATTGTACAGTTACGCGCGTTAAGCGTTTCTTCCAACCAATGAATCGTATCCATGTCCAAGTTGTTGGTTGGTTCATCAAGTAGCATGATATCTGGGTCAGCAAATAGTACCTGTGCAAGAAGGACACGCAGTTTCCAGCCCGGTGCCACTTCACTCATCAAACCAAAGTGTTGCTCCAGCGGGATACCGACAGCAAGTAATAGTTCACCTGCTTTCGCTTCTGCCATGTAGCCATCCATTTCTGCGAATTGCACTTCAAGATCGGCAACCTTCATGCCATCTTCTTCGCTCATTTCAGCAAGAGAGTAAATACGGTCGCGTTCCTGCTTTACTTGCCAAAGCTCTTTATGACCCATGATAACCGTATCGATAACGGTATATTCTTCATAAGCGAATTGATCCTGATTAAGTTTGGCAACACGCTCGTTCGGGTCGTAGCTCACGTTACCACCGCTTGGATCAAGCTCACCACTGAGTATTTTCATAAAGGTGGATTTACCACAACCGTTCGCTCCAATTAAGCCGTAGCGATTGCCCTCTCCGAACTTGACTGAGATGTTTTCAAATAGCGGCTTTGCGCCAAATTGTTGAGTAATATTCGCTGTGGAAATCAAAACCTTTACCTTAGCAATGTTGAGTTTATTGAGAAAATTCGCGTCACGTTACTGCTTAAGGCTTCACACTTCAAGCTTTGTTTTTATGAATTTGTACCCAGCGACGAGTATCGTACAGAATTAGAACACTTTTATTCTGAAAAATGAGCGTATTAGTAAAACTTTGAGTTCTTAGCTTAGTCCAAAGTTCATTTCAAGGTGACATGACGAAATTAGCATATCATCATAAAGCAACTACACTCTCGATAAGCGTTTAAGTTTAAAGAGGATTTTATGCCGTTCGCAACACACGCTTTGTTTTGGGTGCTATTAATGTTTATCCCTCCCACTCAAGCTATGGAGGACTATGAGTTTCAATACAAACCACAGCCCCTTCCTATTGCTCAGGATATTGCACAAAAAGTCACTGACTTACCCGAACTTGCCTTTATATCACCGCAAGATCAACAAACGGTGAATCATTTACTTCGCATTGTTATCGAACAGCTGCAAAAACAAACTGAAGCATTTAGCAAACAGCTATCTCATTATCACAATGTCAATAATGAGCAAGACTGGCAAACCATACAGTTAAGATATTTGACCATAAACAGCTTAAGTAGAAGCAAAGAAAAGCTGCTTACTTTCGCAACTGCACAAACAAGAGAACGATTAACAGGGTTTGGGCCATTGGGAGTAACGCAATTTAAACAGGAGTGGTACCAGACTCGATTGAATTTCGAATATCTGATTTTATTTCAAATTCGCTCTTTTAAGCTTCTTGGTCAACAGATGGTCATTTCCCCTATTCCAGTCATCTGGTCAAGCGTGAAAGTATTGTTCATCTTTGCGATTTTATTTTGGTGGCTAAGCAACAGTAAGCGCATGACGGATTTATTTCGTCAAAGGCATCTTAACGAAGTCATTAGCCCTCCAGTTTGGGTTCGACTAGTTTGGTATATCTGTCGAGCGAATAAGGCCATAGCTTGGCTAATCGCATTAATATTGAGCATACGAGTTTTGTCTCAATTACCTAGCTTACAACATTTATCTATTTTCGAGATTTTTACCTGGTGGATACTAGGTGGGGCCATAATCATTAATATCATCCTTGAGTTTACGGCGAGAAACGTTCGTGGCGCTGGCCCTAAAACGTTAAAATTATGCCTTATCACTATACGTCGATATATATGGAGTATCATTATTGCGGGTGTGATACTACAGATATCAATGCAAACACTTGGAAAAGGCACTATTTATTCATGGATTTCCAGTGTGGTGTTTGTCTGGTTTGTGCTCATCACTCTGGCCGTATTGCGCCTTTGGCGTGAGACGGTGTTTCAAGCTGCAGATAAAGTTGTAGAGCAACCTGCTCTTGTTTCTTGGGCACAAGCGCATAAAAAGCGGTTTTTCATCAGTTTATTTTGTACTGCAATCACTGCAGTTTGGCTTTTATTTACTCAACTCAAATATCGTCTAATTACCCTACTCTCTAAATACACTTTATTCAGTCAAGCCCTCGCTTACTTATTCAGAATAGAAGTTTCAAAGCAAACCAATACCAAAGGAAATGATGCAACACTTGTTCGTATTCGTGGAGAGAGAACTTTTGATTATATCCAACCGGGTCATCCGAACAGCACTTTGGTTAGCTATGCTGCAGATGAGATAAAACAAATCTCTAAGTACGTTTTAACCGATGGACCCGCGGTTTGTGTCGTAACTGGCGAACGTGGTATCGGTACCACCACTTTCCTGCACACACTGTTAGGTAAAGTAAAGAATGCAGAACCGATATATTTAAATTGCACTCATGGTGGTTACAACGATTTTATTACCGACCTTGCAGCTGCACTCGGCCTTGCGGAAAATGTGACTGAACAACAAATCTTATCTTTTTTACGCGAAAGCGACACCGTCTACTTAATCGCCGTTGATAATGCTCAGCGGCTGGTTAAACCCACAGTAGGTGGTCTAGAAAGTTTGATAAAACTGACAAATCTTTTACGACGTTCAAAACTAAATCATCGGGTGATTATTGCGATTGAAAAATCCAGTTGGCGTTTTGTTGATAGAGCTCGTGGGGAGCGTTTATTGTTCGATTGGATCTCCGTGATGCCTAAGTGGAATGAAAAGCAGCTTGCTGACCTATTCGACTCCCGCATTAATCAAGAGCAAACGCATCAACTGAGTTTTGTTGGTTTAGTGGTCCCCAAACAATGGGCTCAGGAAGACATCACCGAAGAAGAACGTGCCAAGCAAGGCTTTTATCGAATTTTATGGCATTACTCAGATGGTAACCCCACTGTTGCCCTGCGTTTCTTTCGACTGTCTTTACGGCAAGACAAAGAGACCCAAGAGGTGGTCGTTCGCCTTTTTCATGCGCCAGAATCTCAAGAACTGGAAAAAATGCCCAAGCCGATGTTGGCAGTTTTACGCTCAATTGTGCAATTGGAAGTAGCTTCTCCTGAAGAGTTATCAGAATGCACTCAATTAAGTGTTGCTGAAGTCATTGGCACACTTCGCTATTTTCAAAGTCGAGGCTTTATTGAATGGAATAAAGACAAAGCCAGAGTGTCCGACCATTGGTTCCGTCACATAACCAATGTCCTCGACCGTCAACATTTATTGGTGAAATAACGATGAAAACGCTGCTTTATCTTATATTTATGTTGCTAGCTTATAGCCCTGCTTTCGCGGCTGAAGACTCCACCAACGTTGATAATATTCAACAATTTGCCAGCATGATTCGCTGGAGTGGTGTCTTTTTTTCTATGATTGTTGTGCTCTGTACTTGGTTGTTACTCAAGTTTATCCATTCTCTTGTTGAACGAGTAGGAAGCCAATTTGTTCAGTATCGGATGATTTTGCAAAAGCTGCAGTCTTTTCTCCAGTTTTTTATCTATCTCACTGCGGGATCGATTGTCTTTATGATGAGTTTTCGAATTAATGACCAAATACTTGCGTTAATCGGTGGCACTCTTGCCGTTTCTGTCGGCTTCGCGCTCAAAGATCTCGCGGCATCGTTTATTGCAGGGATGACCGTGATGGTCGATAGGCCCTTCCAAGTCGGTGACCGTGTCACTTTTGATGGTCATTATGGTGATATTATTACGATTGGGCTCCGCTCTGTCCGAATGAGAACCCTAACCGATGATATCATTACAATTCCAAACAATAAGTTTCTCAGTGAAGTCGTTATCAGTGGTAACTATGGTGAGCTCGATATGCAGGTCGTCATCCCTTTTTATGTCAGCATTAATGAGGATATTCCGCTAGCGCGTGATCTTATCCAAGAAGCAGCTTCATCCAGTCGTTATGTCCACCTTCCCAAACCTGTAACTGTCCTTGTTAAACAGACTATCACTGATAATTACTTGGCGATTCAACTCACTTGTAAAGCTTACGTCGTTGATACTGTGTATGAAAAGTTGTTTGAAACGGATATTACGCTCAGAGTGATGAAAGAATTTAAAAAACATGGCATTCATCCTCCTAAAATTGCCCTACATTCAGAGTAATTCTGTATATACCCAGTAAAAAGTTAATCAAGCTCAAATTATCATGGTTAAGTCTGTGCTAGGGTGAAATGTAAAGATTGTAATATGCAAGTAACGACAAGTGCTTGATTTAAAGTGATGTGAAACACTCACAATCACCTTTCTAGTTAAAATAAACTCCAACGAGAATGATGATTATACCAAATGAAACAAGCTGGGTTATATTAGCTGGCGGACAGGCCAGTAGAATGGGAGGAAGAGATAAAGGATTAATCGAATTCTTTGATAAGCCTTTAATCGAACACGTAGTCAAACGCTTGTCTAATCAGACTTCTAATTTATTTATTAATGCTAACCGAAACCTAGAGTCATACCAAAAGTTTGCTGTTGTGTTCAGTGATAAAACAGAAGGCTTTCTGGGACCTGTCAGTGGTTTCCAGTCAGGGTTGAACTATGCGACAACCGATTGGGTTGGCTTTGTACCCTGTGATTGCCCTTTTATTTCACCTTACCTTGTTACTCGATTTTGTCAGGCCGCTAACGAAAACGTCGATATCGTTGTGGCGCACGATGGCCAATACCCACAACCGGTATTTACGCTTATGCACAAGCGTATCCTTCCCCAGATCAATGCCTTCTTGCTACGCGGGGAAAGAAAAATCACTCGCCTTTATACGGAGTGTAATACCCATTATGTTGACTTTAGCGATTCACCACGAAACTTTATCAATTTAAATACACCAGAAGAGCTCGCGATATTGGATAACTCTTATGAACTCAAAACACATTAAAATACCAATCTTGGGGTTTGCCGCCTATTCTGGCACCGGAAAAACCACCTTACTTGAGGCACTCTTACCCAAATTAACACAGTCAGGGTTACGTATTGGGATGTTAAAACATGCTCACCATGACTTTGATGTTGATCAACCAGGAAAAGATAGCTATCGCTTGAGAAAAGCGGGGGCCTCTCAAATGTTAATTGCTTCCCGTTATCGTCATGTGTTAATGACGGAAACCCCCAATGCTGAGACAAGCTTTTATCATCTATTAGAGTCTTTCGATCAAAGCTCTCTCGATGCGATTTTGGTTGAAGGCTGTAAGAATCTTGCTTTTCCCAAAATAGAACTTCATCGCGAACAAGTAGGTAAACCATGGTTGTATCTTTTCGATGACAACATCATCGCCATTGCTTCCGATAGCAACCGACTTGATACCCCCCTCCCTCACATGAATATCAATGATATTGACGCAATTGCGCGATTTGTTATGCAGTTTATTGAAAAATTCAACCAACAACACAGCACTTGTAAAGCGTGACAATTCTCTCTCTTCAAGGCAAAATCTAACGTTATACCAAAGTGACCTCAAGACGTTCGCCCTTTTTGAGTGTCTTGATATCACTTGGGTATCGTATTTTGAAGTCAGTTCCATCTGGCTTTCATAGATTTATCAAACTTTATCCAGAGAGACTGCTATGGCTCGTACCATTCTTTACACGTATAAAAATGAAGACAAAGAACTGACGTTTTCTTATCAGCAACATCGTAATATTCATGAAGCGGTAGCTGAAGCAGAAGGGATTGATATTTCTGCCTATTTAAAGATGGAGCAACAAATTGAAGCGGTATCGGATACAAAAGCAGTGAGGAATTACCGTGATAACCACTTCAGAAAGCTCGGTTTTACTAAGATCACTCTCGCTCAAAAAGAAAACTTAGGTGTTGGAAAAAAAGACAAATAACGACAGTCAAAACTTTCCAGTTCTTTGTCTTACCCAAGTAAAGTACTAACCCAAGCCAATCTAAACGGCTTGGGTTTTATTTTCGTAGAATCTATATCTAAGTAACCTCAAAATGCTTTGTTCAGCGCAATAATCTTGGGAACTTGTCACTTAGGAATATTTATGCTGTATTGGGTGCTTAAGATTTTTTAACAAACTGAGCAGTAACTAACATCTCACCCGCACCGTCGACACGACAATCCAATTGATGATCCTTCCCGTCCTTTATACGCTTTATGAGAGCTTTGGTGCCAATCTTCAGCACAATAGAACTGCCTTTTACTTTTAAATCTTTGGCTAGTGTGACTTTATCGCCCTCATTCAGCAAGGTCCCATTGGCATCTTTAACTTGTATGTTTTCTTCAATTTCAGAAGGGTCCCACTCATAAGCACACTCAGGACAAACTAATACATTTTGGTCTTGATAAACAAATTCTGATTGACAGTTAGGGCAAGGAGGAAAAGACATAGATTAATAGCTATACAATGGAAATTTCACACATAATAGTCTTTTTTGCGAAGGTGATCGAGCGCCCTTACTTAGATATATCTCTTGGATAAACATCAGTCCAAAAGTAAATATAAAACTTCACGGTAACCAATTGGAGTTAATATCAATTAGTTCAGTTAAAAATGAATTTCTACCAGAGAGGCAAGCCAGATAGGAAAGAGGAAGGCATTGATGGGTTTGTGCTTTAGCTAATTTACTTATGCACTATCCCGCGTATTAACTATTTGCTAATACGCTGGGATAGCCGGACATGATATGAGTATGAAATTACGATGGTTTAATATTCAAGAAAGCGGCGCCACGGACACCACCAGAATCACCATGCTTTGCTTTGATGATCGTTGGGCATTTTGCGACAGATAGGAGGTGTTTAGGAATACGCTTGGGCATCTCATCATAAATCAGATCAAAGTTTGATAAACCACCACCCAGAACGACAACATGTGGGTCCATGGCAGTAAAAACATTAGCCAAGCAAATCGCTAACAATTCCATGAAGCGATCGACATGTTCGACAGCATTTGCTTCACCTACTTTATACGCGGTGATGATATCGACTGCTTTTTTCTCTTCGCTGTAATAATGCGTGTATAAGTCTTCAAAACCTCGACCAGACAAATAACTGTCTAAACAGCCTTTTTTCCCACACCCACATGGTAAGAGTGGCGCGTCTTCTCCCAAATGGAACCAAGCATCAAGAGGGAGTCGTGTGTGCCCTTCTTCACCAGCCACATGATTTCGACCTGAAAATACCTTACCATCAACGATAATCCCACCACCGAAGCCGGTCCCAAGTATCAACCCTAAAACAGAAGGCTCATGCTGTAATTCTTCATCCCACGCTTCTGATAAAGCAAAACAATTAGCGTCGTTTTCAATTTTGACATCACGCCCTACTTTTGCTTCAAGATCGGCACGAAGAGGCTTACCCTTTGCAGCAGGTACGTTAACCGTCAGAACTGTCTCTGAGTCAGCATCTTCCATTCCCGGCAGACCAAGTCCAATACTGCCCTCACAACCAAACTCTGTATCGTACTTATCGACTAGATCGGAAATGGTATTGACCAACAATTTATAGTCATTCGTCGGTGTCGGAACTCGTTCAGTGGCTACACGTTCCAATTCATCGTTAAATGCACCAAATTCTATTTTCGTGCCGCCAACATCGAAACCGTAATACATGCAATTATCTCCTATACTGCGCTTTTGACTCTCACCAAGCATCCTCGAGTCGAATTAATGATATTATCCATACCTGATCATCGATATACCGTGACCCGTTTCTGATTTATCTCTTTGTCATGGTGAATAAGCCTCGCAGTTTGAGCACTTATGTTTATTACTTAGAGTGACTTCTCGGTTTTTAGCCATTGCTCAAATTTCTTTAAGCAAGGACGAGAAGGATCGGTTTTCACCCTTGTTTTAGTTAACATATACGTTTCACGGAAGGTTTCAAACCACAGTTGTAAGCATTGCGATGCCTTTTCTTCTCCTGCTTGCTCCAACACCAGCGAAGCAACTTCTGCTGTTGAAAGGTGCTGCTCATTATCGGAACGTCGCATTATATATTCAGAGACAAATTCGGGAGCGATAGAGAGTACGGGTAAGGACTGCAAAAAGTCAGAGCGTCGAAAGATTTTGCGCGCCTCTCGCCAACTGCCATCAATGAAAATAAACAGCCATTTTTTTCTGCCCATCACTTCATGCTTTGTGTGCTCAGTTGTTAAGCTAGATAACAAACGTTCTGGGTCATCAACATAATCAGCAGGAAAAATAATTACGGGCTGATAACGCGGATTATTAATTAGATCTAACATTTCCTTATCAGGGTTGGTTCGATTCCACTGATACACATAGGATTCACTAATTACATCTGCAATTAAGCGTCCTGTATTACTAGGCTTAAACACTTCGTTTTCCGATACCAGTAGTAAGCATGCGACATCCGTCGTTAGATCAGGCTGTAGCGCACATAAGCAGTATTGCTGTGATACTTGGCAATACGGGCATCTCACAACTTTACAACCACGAGCTTTAAAAGACTTAGTTGAGATGGATTGACGGTGCTGGTATAAACGGTGAAAAGCGTGGATTCTCATTAGAAATCGGTCAACAATAGCAAAATAGAGCGAGATTCTACTTGTATAGCCAAATAAGCTCAAGACCACTTGACGGTAAAGAGCACTTCATGGAAAGGACCACTTAAAAGCTTTAAGGCTATCTCAAAGTGAACCGTTGTAAGTTGCTAAAGGTATTACTTAAAAGAAAAAGGAAAGGAAAAAGACATTGTTAGATTATATGGTCGATAACGCTTCTGAGGTACGGTTTATTTGTTTTATTACCGTATTCATGCTGTGTGCAATATGGGAACAGAAAATCCCAAGAAGAACACTGACATTAACTCGCAGGTTTCGTTGGTTTCATAATCTCTCCTTACTTACCACCAATAGTGCGTTAATTGCGCTCTTAGTACCATTAGCCACTATACAAGCTGCGACGATTGCTGATGATAACCAATGGGGTGCGTTGCATTATTTGTCCGTTCCCTGGTGGGCTAACCTAATGGTAAGCTTGCTGTTACTTGATCTGCTTATTTATGCTCAGCACCGTTTGTTTCACATGGTGCCTTACTTATGGAAGCTTCATCGCGTTCATCACAGTGACCTTGATGTCGACGTTACCACCGCCATTCGTTTTCACCCAATTGAAATGATTCTTTCCTTATTTTTAAAAATCATGGCCATTTTTATTTTGGGTGTTTCCCCGATTGCGATCATTATTTTTGAGATACTGCTTAATGTAAGTGCGATGTTTAATCACAGTAACGGTCGCATAGCACGCTTAGTCGATAAAAAACTTCGCTGGTTTATCGTTACCCCTGACATGCATCGTATTCACCACTCAATCAACATAAACGAAAGCCACTCAAACTTTGGCTTTTTTCTTTCTATCTGGGATCATTGGTTTAAGACTTCCAAAGCGAGACCAGAAAAAGGTCATAAGCAGATGTTAATCGGAGTCAAAGGCATCCTTTCCCCTCAAGAGCAAACCGTATTTAAGTTGATTACCCAGCCTTTCCATATTAAGTAATCCCACAGGGTGATGGATAAACACAGGAATGGGTCAATAACCACCCCCACGCTGTTACAGCGTCACCTTTTTGATGAATTTATAGCGGTTTCGCCTATAAAAACACCTTTGAACCACGTAACACTCAATATTATTTTGAAAGTTGCCCACTTAGTAGCTATAACATTAATAAATCAGCATATTATAACTCACCCCAAAGTATGGAGCGCTTAAAGTGAACAAAATACGCTTAGCTTTTATTCCTTTATTCATCTCAATCTTGCTGAGCGCTTGCAGTTCAAATCACAATGTCTCCTCAAATAGCGACAAGCATGCTGCAAACTCTGTCAATCAAAAACAAACCATAAAAAATAGTGAACTGATGAAGTTCTATGAAGAATGGCAAGGGACCCCCTATCGGTTAGGAGGAACCCAAAAATCTGGAATAGATTGTTCAGCATTTGTACAAAAGGCTTTGATTACGGCATATCAATTCCCATTACCGAGAACCACACGTCAACAAGTCAAACTTGGTAAAGAAGTCAGTTGGGAAGAAACACAACAAGGTGATCTCGTCTTTTTCAAAACTCGAAGGTCAACTTACCATGTCGGTGTTTACCTAGGTGATAAGCAATTCATGCATGCATCAACATCAAAAGGTGTCATCATTTCAAGAATGGACAATCCCTATTGGGCTTCTAAGTTTTGGCAAGTGAGAAGAGTGATGCTTTAGTTATATCTGCCTTGTACTTACTTCTACCTAGGTTCTATATCTTCTTTGGATCGGTCAATATATGTTTTTACATGCCCATAAAGCTCCATCACAATAAAAGATCTATCACAATAAACCGATGTTAGTCATACGTTGCGATGGCAGTATCAAAAAGATTTTTGACCAGTGCAATGTACTCATCTAAAAACTCAATCTGTTGATTGGTTGCTTTCATAACCCAGATGCCGGCTAAAACTTCACTCAAATCTTCTACGACAGCATCAGCTTCTTTTAAAAGTTTAAAACGTACACTAGAGTGCAAATCTGGGTTTTGTTCAAAAATAGACATGATGTTTGAAGCGACCATATCGGTAACGACATCTTCAATACTTTCCATACCAGTGTCACCCACTTCCGAGGTAAACAGGTTAAGGTGCAGCGATAAATACTCAATAAGAGCAAGATATCCATCGGTTTCTATAACCACGATTATTCTCCGTTACAAAACGTTCTTCTAATAAGAAAGATGATGGCTTTCATACTAAGCGATTGAGCGAAAATTTCACTCTTTTCTTGCATATTGGAGTGCAAATGCTCATTTTGTAGGAAGAATATTTGAGTCACTTATACCTAGGTAGCCTCAAGATAGTCGTATCCATGAACACTGCACCAGAGGTTACTTGGGTATAAATATATAGCGGATGAACAATGTTAAACATTAAACATTTTAAGCATCGCGATAATAGCAAGTTTGATTTCTGCCAGATTCCTTTGCACGATATAAAGCCATATCTGCACATTTGAGCCATTGCATATAGTTGTCAAACTGTGGTCTGTATTGACTGACGCCGATACTGATCGTAAAACGGATCGCTAGCTCTTCAACATGAACCACCTCTCTTTCTATCTGTTTTCTTAGCCGCTCTGCGAATACTCTTGCTTGGGTTTGAGAGGTTTGAGGCAGGAGAACAGTAAACTCCTCTCCTCCAAACCTACCACAAACATCTGAACTGCGTGCTGCCTTTTGAAGCAGATCAGACGTTCGTCGAATCACCTCATCACCGACATGATGTCCATAGGTATCGTTGACTTTTTTGAAATGGTCGATGTCGCATATTACCAAAGAACTTGGGCTATCAATAATTTTCAAAAGTTCAAATTCTTCACTTAGCACCTGCTCCCAATGGTTTCGATTAAACAACCCCGTTAAGCCATCTTTACGGCTAAGTTCTGACAAATGTTTATTGGTTTCTCGCAAATAAGTGCGATTGCGTGCGGCTTCAGATACATCATTAATCTGAATCACGATGTGATTGATTTCACCGGTTAGACCTCGTAACGGTGTAATAACAACATCTTGATACATCACGTTGCTTTTGTTGGAAACAGGAGAGAAGTTGTTAAACTTGAACAAATACGGGCGATTTTCCCAACTAGAAAAAGAACGCGTCTCTAAGCTAACAGACATATTGAGCTTCGTTTCTAACCAAGATTTAGGTAAGTCCTCGAAGTAATCAAATAAATATTTACCATGAATATCATGAGATAAAATACCACTATAAGATTGCATGAAACTGTTCCAGACACAAACGTGGTAATGGCGGTCCAAAACAATGATACCAGAGTCCATGGTATCTAAGATTTGAGTTATCCAATGAGTTTCTGTTATGTCCATCGTCATCTTAGACATTAGATGACCTCCATGATGTCATAAATTGTCTTTACCGAAGATTTATCCATTAGAAACAAGACTTCACATTCAAAATCCAGTAACTCAGCTCGGTAGGTGTATTCAATGGTAAACAGCTCTCCAGACTCTGTGAAGTCATCGCTGTATGGTATGAAGTTATCAATAATGGTTGGCTGACGGAGGGAAAACGATTTGTTCAACTGATAGCCAAGAGAACTAAGAAAAGACGAAACAAGTAAATTGGCAACATTTAGGATGATCTCATTATGAGGCGTTAACTCAAATGGATAACCCAGACGTTCACCTACCTGTTTAATTTCTTTACCACGTAGACAGACTAAAGCTTCACCATGAATACCACCACCGACAAAGCGCTGTGCGACCGCAACCGCACCTTCTCTTTCAACCACATCCACTAACATCATGTGCAACTCACCAAATGAAAGCGGACCCACATGAGGAACAGGCAATTGAATAAATTCACATAAGTGATCAGCAATGATAGCCGCACCTTTACCTAAAGCGATATTCGCGACTTCACGAAACTTTACAGAAGGAGGGATGTGAGTCGTGATGTAAAGCGATACATCTTTATTCATCCGATCGATATAGTGGATACCCAGCTGTTGATACATGGAACAAAGCTGCTCTTTCTCCAAGGGCTTAGTAATGAAGCCTGAAACACCTTGTGCTAAGCATCTCTTTTTACTCTCCTTTTGAACATCACCCGACATAACGACTACTCTGGTTTTATAGTTATTCACAGGCATGGATTCGAGCACTTCAAAGCCACTCATGATTGGCATTGTCAAATCAAGAAATAAGATGTCAATATCATGCTCCTTCAAAACTCGAAGAGCTTCAAATCCATCTTGTGCCTCTAGCAATTGCAGGCCATTTATCGGGAGAATCGTTCGAGCAATTGACTTTCTTGCGACTGCCGAATCATCACAAATTAGTATCTTCATACTACCTATGGAACTAACATCTAAAAAATTATCATAACCCCTATATTCAACTACCACCATATGTTAGAGCAAAAAACAACACATAAGGCGATTTGATTCACAGTTAGCCGTATTGATTATTGTAACTGATTGCTTGTTGTAACCGATTACTTGTCGTGGCGATGGCACGCTTTCACTATAAAATGTCGATAAGTTGTCTCAATACACATCATTAGTTCAAAGCATGCTCTAGACTAATAAGGGTCAAAACATTCTGAGGGAGTGACTTATGTGGCAAGCAATATCACAACAACTTTCAGCAACATTGATGTTTGAATATTGTATCACCGAGAAATCCAAGATCTCCGGTGGTGATATTAGCCAAAGTTACATGATCAATGATGGCTTTCAGAGGTATTTTGTAAAAATTAACGATCGAAGCTTCTTAACGAAATTTGAAACAGAAGCAGAGAGTCTTCACCTTCTGCGAGAAAGCTCATCTCTCTTTGTTCCAGAAGTGGTATTAGTGAGTAACACTAAAACACATGCTTTTATTATCCTCAATTACTTACCAACAAGGCCTCTGGATGACAGCAGGCACAGTTTTCAGTTTGGTCAAAAACTTGCCAGATTGCATCTATGGGGAGAACAAAAAGAATTTGGCTTTGATTGTGATAACTACCTTGGTTCAACGCTTCAACCCAATCAATGGCACAAAAAGTGGAGCGTTTTTTTCGCGGAGCAACGAATCGGCTGGCAATTGCAATTGCTCAAAGAAAAGGGGGTTATTTTGGTCGATGTTGGTGACTTTGTCTCTTTTGCTAGACAGTCTTTGGTCAATCACTTCCCTACTCCATCATTGCTGCATGGTAATCTTTGGAGTGGTAATACGACCCTAAGTCCTGCTGGTCCATTATGCTTTGATCCCGCTTGCTATTGGGGAGACCGTGAATGTGACATCGCTATGACTGAACTTTTTGGTGGATTTCAATCAGATTTCTATACAGGCTACCAGTCTGTCGCCCCTCTAGCTGAAGGATATAAGCAACGCAGAGATCTCTACAACCTCTATCACATTCTCAACCACTGTAATTTATTTGGTGGACATTATTTTGAACAAGCTGAGTCGTTGATAAAGAAAATACTTTCCCAATAGTAAAATGGTAATAGGATTTGATATGGAAAAGTACACAGAAAGGCATATACATTGTCCTCACTGCGGTCAGTCAATCAGAGTCTCCTTAGATGCAAGCAACGGTGATCAAGAACTTTACGACGACTGCCCAGCATGTTGCCATACCATTCATCTGAATCTTAAAGTCGATGAACTCCATGAGAAAATCGATCTTTTTATTGATGATGAAATCGACTGAATCGCATCAAATCTGTACTTAAAATCCATGAGAATATACTCAGAGATTTGTCTTTTTCGTTTCTATCAACTGGGTCATTCCATCTAATCACCCACCTCCACCTGCCCTAACCAAAAGAATTTTATTATTTATATCAATTAGATATACACATTTCTTTTTTATTAAAACATCGCTAAAAAATTGAGACACCCCACAAAAATTAACCAATTTTATAAAAAAAATTAATCTATATGATGAATGCCATTATAAATACCTTTAATTATTAGATGTTTACATACAATCAAACGCTTGTGTTTAGTAATAAAGGTTTAGATTTTTATGACAATGCCTAAGAGGTTCATGACGTGAAATACATCGCTCAAACTGCGAATAAGTTTAATCGATTACTGACAGCCATTGCTGTTTCATCCATCTTATCTGGCTGTGGTGGATCTGATAGCTCATCAACTACCCAACCAGCAGTTAAACCTACTAGCCCTGTAGTGAAGCCTGCTGTTCCAGTGGTAGAACCTAACTCTACAGTAGAGCCTAGTAAACCAGTAGTAGAACCTAGTAAACCAGCAGTAGAGCCTAGTAAACCAGTAGTAGAGCCTAGTAAACCAGCAGTAGAGCCTAGTAAACCAGCAGTAGAGCCTAGTAAACCAGCAGTAGAACCTAGTAAACCAGTAGTAGAACCTAGTAAACCAGTAGGAAAACCAACAGTAAATAACGATACTATCCCCCCTAAAATTGAATTGCTTGGTTCGAAATCTATATCCATTGCATTGGGAGACACATTTGTTGATCCAGGCTTTTTAGCAACCGATAATGTCGACGATAATATTATCAATCAAGTAAAAATTTCCGGTGATATTGATACAGATAGAGTTGGTCAATATGTCTTAGTATACTCGGTGAACGACAGCGCGGGTAATAAAGCAGAAGTTACGAGAATAGTTAAAGTTATTGAGGGCCTTGTATTCAGAGATTCGAAGGTAACCCTTTATGAAAATGAGTACCAGCATCGTATATGGTTCGACTTACAACTAGATTCAATGGATAGCTCAGATATTACCTTTGAGCTAGCAAATCAAAACAGTGCAGAACATGGTAAAGACTTCGATCTAAGTTACAAACCAAACAACTCGTTCGAAAAATCTGGATACTTTACTTTAGCTATCCATGATGATGACGAATTTGAAGGCAAAGAACAAATCATCGTGAAAGTATTAAATAAAGGTAAATTCATAAAAGAATTAGAAATAACTTTAGATGATACTGATTCTGGTGATTTTGTTGAGCATGGTAAACTTCTGGTAAACAAAGAATTTTTACATCAGCCAGCTATAACCGTTTTAAACGATAAACTTTATTTCTTTAATGATCAGTATTCTATTGAGTATGACATGATTAACAATAAAGTCGAAAAACTTACTGAGATAGGATTAGAGGTTAACAAGGCCGATGGTTTACAAATAGGAACATACAAGAACAATTTATTTTTATTTGCATCTAATAAATTATATAGGTTCAAAGAAAATGACTTATCATGGGAAATCTATTCTGAGTCACCTGAAATAATACATAGAGATCACCTTAATACACTGTCACACCACATTATTGGAGATAAGCTCTACCTATTTGGTGATGTCAAATCAGGTTATGCTGGGGCAAAACCAAATGATTATCGATATGATTTTACTAATGACAGTTGGGATAAATTGATTAGTAGGCCACCAAATCAACCGAATCACCCTTCATCATACGCATATGATTTCAATCAAACAGCAGAGATGGAAGGAAATATTTTCATGTTTTGGTCTGAGAATGCGGCTGTGTACAATACATTCGAAGACACATGGTCCAAGCCTTTTAAATCACCTCCTATTTCCCGTTTCCCCGTTGTTACTGGAAAATATGTATATTCTTTAAAGTCTGATTTAAAGTCTAACTATACCATCTCACGTGTTAAACTTAGTTTAACTAAGCCTACAAATGAAGACAGGAAAGTTTCTAGAGGAGCCTTTTTACCATTTATGTACAAAGGAAGGATTTATATATTGGAAAGAGATAATCATCTTCTCTCATTCTATTGGGGAGATAACTATCAGAATTAAATCGTATAATAAGTCAATAATATTGTAATGAATGAATAACTAATCAATAAAAGGTGCCGGGTTGGCACCTTTTATTTACATGCATTAATAGAGCATTAACAGATTATACGTCGTATGTTGTCGAAGCCGTATCGCCGCCTGTGCCCGTCCAGTTTGTGTGGAAGAACTCACCACGTGGACGATCAGTACGCTCGTATGTGTGTGCACCAAAGTAATCACGTTGAGCCTGCAACAAGTTCGCTGGTAGGCGTGCTGTTGTGTAACCGTCCAAGAACGTAAGAGCAGAAGTCATACATGGCATTGGAATACCCACTTCCATAGACTTAGCTGCAACTTTACGCCATGCACTCATACAGTTATCCAAGATACCTTTAAAGTAGGCATCTGAACCTAGGAATGCGATCTCTGGGTTCGCTTCAAACGCATCACGAATGTTGCCTAGGAATGCAGAACGAATGATACAACCACCACGCCACATGAGCGCGACATTACCGTAGTTTAAATCCCAGACGTTTTCATTTGATGCTTCACGCATTAACATAAAGCCTTGAGCGTAGGAAATAATTTTAGAGGCAAGCAGTGCCTGACGAAGTGCATCAACCCACTCTTGCTTATCGCCTTCAACAGGTGTGATTGTTTTACCGAAGAGTTTCTCTGCCTCGACACGCTGCTCTTTAAGGGCAGATAGACAACGAGAAAATACCGATTCAGTGATCAACGTAAGTGGAATACCCATGTCTAATGCATTGATACCTGTCCACTTACCTGTCCCTTTTTGGCCAGCTGTATCTAGGATTTTTTCGACTAGAGCTTCACCGTCTTCATCTTTGTAGCCAAGGATATCAGCCGTGATTTCAACCAAGTAGCTGTCTAGCTCCGTCTTATTCCAATCAGCGAATACAGTTTGCATCTCGTCTGCAGACATCCCTAGACCATCTTTCATGAACTGGTAGGCTTCTGTGATAAGCTGCATGTCACCGTATTCGATACCATTGTGTACCATTTTAACAAAGTGGCCAGCACCATCGTTACCTACCCAATCACAGCAAGGCTCACCTGCATCGGTTTTAGCTGAAATGCCTTGGAAGATAGGCTTCACGGCTTCCCATGCTTCTGGAGCGCCACCAGGCATGATTGATGGGCCAAAACGTGCACCTTCTTCGCCACCAGATACACCCGTGCCAATAAAATGAATGCCTTTTTCACGCAATGCAGCAACACGGCGGTTAGTGTCTGGGAAGTTCGTATTACCACCGTCGATGATGATGTCACCTTTGTCTAATAAAGGAACAAGTGCATCAATAAATTTATCAACTACGTCACCTGCACGTACCATCAACATAATTTTACGCGGTGTTTCGAGTTTCTCTACTAAATCTTCTAGAGAGTAGGCACCGATGATGTTTGTGCCTTTCGCTGGCCCTTCCAAGAATTCATCCACTTTAGCCGCAGTACGGTTGTGAGCCACAACTTTAAAACCGTGGTCATTCATGTTTAGGATAAGGTTTTGACCCATTACCGCTAGGCCAATTACACCGATATCACCTTTCATTATTTCTCTCCAATTATCTTTAACTCGACCAAAAACGGCTTATATTACTTTTGCCGCTGCGTCTAAATCTAAATACCACTCAGTTAACCCTGTCTTTGCTTGAATTTTCGCCGCAGGATATGGCAGCATTTCTGCTGGTTGGTGGTTAATCTCTTCTATGATGTCGGCTTTACCCGCACCAAGAACTAAATAGCTAATACGTTTCGCTGCTTCTAAAACTCGCGCTGTTTTCGACACGCGAATTTGTCCAGATTCAGGGTGAGTGGCTAAAACCGATAAGTTCTCATCATCATAATTCGTCTGGCCCGGAAACAAAGAAGCAGTGTGCCCGTCAGCACCAACCCCAAGTAAAATCCAATCGAATACCGGAGTACCGTTTGTCATAGGGATGGTGGCTTCCATCTCTTTCGCAAAACGAATCGCCTCTAATTCAGGATCATTTTCACCTAAAATACGGTGAATGTTCTCGGCTGGAATGTCAACTTTGCTAAAGAGCAAAGAATTAGCTTCACCGTAGTTACTTTCCGCATCCTCTGGAGAAACACAACGTTCATCCCCCCACCAAAAATGTAAATTCTTCCAATTGATTGACGAAGCATAGTCCTCACGCGCAAGTCGTTCGAATAACATCTTTGGTGTACTTCCACCAGATAGCGAAATGTGGATTGGTCTTTCCATTTCACTAAATGCTTTCATATCGTTGGCAAGGCTATCTACAACCTGCTCAGCTGTTGGGAAGATCTTGTGGTTGATCATAATTCGCAGTAGTCCGTGTCTGTTAGGTTTTTACAAGGGAAACGCCATGCACGTTGGTCACGTGAGAGCAAGTCATCCGCTGCTTTAGGTCCCCATGTTCCACAAGCGTAACCAAACAGTGCTTGCGGATCTTGCTTGAAGTCTAGGATCGGTTGCACGTATTTCCAGCAAGCCTCAACCGCGTCGCTACGAGCAAACAAAGTCGCATCACCGTTCAAAGCGTCTAACAAAAGGCGTTCATATGCTGTCAACATTTGTGTTTCTTGTAAGTCAGCATAGTGGAAATTCATTTTTACTTCTTTCGCTTCAAAACCTGCCCCTGGTTCTTTCAAACCAAAACTCATCTGAATGCCTTCGTCAGGCTGAATACGAATGATCAGTTTGTTTTCAGGTGCATTTTGCCCAAATACAGGGTGAGGCGTCTGTTTGAAATGGATAACAACCTCTGTAACGCGAGTTGGAAGGCGTTTACCCGTTCGAACATAAAATGGCACACCATTCCAGCGCCAGTTGTTAATGTATGCTTTTAGACCAATGTAGGTTTCCGTTCTAGAATCGTCAGCAACACCCTGTTCTTCACGATAACCTAATAGGTGCTTGCCACGTACTTCCGATGCCGTATATTGTCCCAAGACCAGATCATTACGAAGAGCTTCTGCATCTAATGGTTTTAAACACTGCAGTACTTTTACGACTTCATCGCGCATTGCATCCGCATTGATTTGTGCTGGTGGTTCCATCCCAACCATGGCAAGAACTTGCAAAAGGTGGTTTTGGAACATATCACGAACAGCACCAGAGCCATCATAATAGCCCCCTCGCTCTTCTACACCCAAGAATTCAGATCCGGTGATTTCCACATAATCGATAAAGTTACGGTTCCACAACGGCTCAAACATCGCATTTGAAAAACGGAAGACCAACAGATTTTGCACCGTTTCTTTACCTAAATAGTGATCAATTCGGTAAATTTGATGCTCTTGGAAGTGCACATGAATCTCTTTATCAAGGGTTCTAGCTGATTCAAGATCATAGCCAAATGGCTTCTCGATAATTAAGCGCTTCCACCCGTCGTGCTCTTGATTTAAGCCGTGTGCTGCAAGGCTAGCCGGGATAACACTGTAAAGACTTGGCGGTGTTGCAAGATAGAAAAGCGTATTACGTTGCTCGAATTGATAATCATCAGCAAGTTGATCTAAGCGAGCGACTAACTTGGCGTAGTCTGCTGTGTCGGAAGTATTGATTGCTTGATAGTGCAGATGGTTGACAAATGCTTTCAGCGTCTCTGGCTCCGTTTTCTCCATTTCTTGGAGTGACTTCATCAGCTTTTCTCTATAAGAGCTATCGCTGTACTCAGTGCGACTGACGCCTAAAATCGCAAAATTTTTAGGAAGCTGTTTACTCGCATAGAGGTGGTAGAGAGCGGGAATAAGCTTACGATAAGTAAGGTCCCCTGAAGCGCCAAAAATAACGATGCTACTGTTTTCTGGTATTACCATCATCTTTCCCTTAAAAAATAGGTACTTATTGTATGCCTGGATACGGCCAAAGAATTGAGCCAACCCTATCAATGGCACCCAAAAATAGAAAGTGGGTCTTACCTATTACGTTGATAGGCAAAACCAATAAACTCAAACCCTTTGGTATTGATACCCTGAGACGATAGATTGGATTCCATCACCCTAAAGTGGTTTAAGTATACCCAAATACCTTAAAGTCACTTGGATATATGAAAAACTCTAGAGTAAAAAATTACACCCTAAAGAGTGCTGTTCACGACACCACTGGTATTGTCTACGACATTTTGATTTACATCAATACCCAGCAGCGCAAACGTTTAAATAATGACTGCTTTTCGATACATCTGTTTTAAACAAGCCCAACAATATTTATACCCAAGTAACCTCAAGATGCTGCGTTCAGCGAGATGACCTTAGCTCTTAATCAAGCATCTTGAGGTCACTTGGGTTTATCTATCGCTTTTTTAAGCTGGTTGGACAAGATTCACGATTGGGATCACAAACCCGCATGCTAATTACTCAGAATTGCGTTTTACTTTCCTGTATAATTTTCCACCAACAGTAAAGGTTCGGTTTGAACACTGATAATTTGACTAAGCTTGAGCACATGCAGTTTTCTATCAAGTACCAAAAATACCACACATAAAAAGCTTAGTCGCAAAGGAGTTGAGTATGAAACGCGACAGATTTGGAATCTGCTTAAACAAAATTGTGCTTGCCAACAATATGAAGACAACATTTACCCATGTTAGGGCTTATGAGAAAGACAGTGCGAATCCTTCTGCTTTCAATGTCTTGCTTTCAATTCCTCAAATGAGTGGTGAAGATCTGCTTAATACCATGAAAAATTCACGTAAACTTGTATGGCGTGCTGAATTCCATTGCCCACCCTCAACGTAATTGCCACTTTGTGAGTTGTGATACGACTTTTCTTCACACGAGGTGCCTAAATAACATACACTTATCCTTATTCACCTGGGTATACAATTTCCTTTATCTCTTAACAAGCTCTTAATTATCACCTATATTAGAGCTATTACTCTAAAAATAAAGTAGCGGCCATGACGAAAACTGGAAAACTCTTGATATTGGGCTTTTTATCCAGCTCAATCTCTCTTGCTTGTCATTCAACACCGATAACATTTAACAATGCTTGGAGCTTATTGAAAGAGAACAACTATTCTTTAAAAGCACAACAAGCAAACGTGTCGACTTATGAATATCGACAAAAAGCAACTGACAACCTTGACCTTCCCAATATTACTATTGGCGCTAACTATACTTACCTAGATAATGATGTCACCGTTTCAGGGCAACAGCTTCTAGATAGCACCGACTTACCGCGCTTACCTAAATTAGATGATTTATTAGCTGGACTTTTAAATTCCAAGAGTACAATTACCGAACGAGATGTGTTTACTTCTTCCATTCGTGCTATCTGGCCGATTTTTACTGGCGGACGAATTGATGCAGCACAAGCTGCAGCACAAGGAAAAACCGAAGAGGCCAAGAGTCAATTAGCCATGGAGCAACAAGCACGATATGAAGACCTCGCGAAGTATTACTTTTCTGTAATCCTTGCCAAAGAAGTGCTAAATACGCGCCAAGAAGTCGTTAAAGGGCTTGAAAAACATCGGCTTTTTGCACAAAAAATGGAACAACAAGGCCAAATTGCTCATGTTGAAACACTTCAAGCGGAAGCCTCACTATCGACCGCTAAAGTGGCCGCCAACAAAGCCGCAAGTAGCCTAAACATCGCTCAAGCAGCTCTCAATAAACTTCTGGTTCAAACTGATCCGCTTCAACCTACTGAGTCACTATTCATTAATAATAACTTACCGCCCTTAAGTGCCTTTATTGATCAGACCCTTTTGACCTACCCCGGTTTAGATCTTTTAGATGCGAAGAACAAACAAGCAGAAAGCTTATTGCAAGCTGAGAAAGGCAAATATTACCCTGAGGTCTATTTATATGGTGACTACACGTTGTATGAGGGTGATTCTTTGGCCAGTCAAATGGCGCCAGATTGGCTAGTTGGAGTTGGAGTCAGCATTCCATTGATCGAATCAAATGGTCGCAGCGAGCAAGTTAAAGCCGCACAAAGCATGCTTGTCCAAATTGATGCGCTAAAATCCCAAGCTAAACAAGACCTTTCACTTTTGGTACAGAAAACCTATCAAGAGGCTCAACAAGCGATTGACGAAGTAAAAGGCCTAGATACAAGCTTAACCTTAGCTAATGAAAATCTCCGTTTACGTCAAAACGCTTTCAAACAAGGTTTATCCTCTTCGCTTGATGTGGTCGATGCACAGCTTTATCTTGCCAATATTGAAACTCAACAATCTGTTGCGCGCTTTCATTATTTAATCGCTCTTGTAAAACTCTTAGCCGTCAGTAATGAAATGGACAGTTTTGCACAATATCAACAAACCGCTTACACCCAAACACTCAACACAAAAGAGGTGAAATAAATCCATGTCATCGAAACCATTAAATACTGCTTTGCTTTCACTTTGTGCTCTGGGTGCCGTGACTTGGGTCGGCTATCAATTTTACCTCGCCTATCAGCCTACACCGGTGCGTTTACAAGGTTTAATTGAAGCTCAACAATACAGCATTTCATCCAAAGTGCCCGGTCGAATTGATCAAGTAATGGTTCGTAAGGGTGATACCGTCAGTAAAGGTCAATTAACGTTTACACTTCATAGCCCTGAAATAGAGGCCAAGTTAGAGCAAGCAAAAGCAGGAGAAAAAGCAGCCAGTGCCTTGGCGCTTGAAGCTGAAATCGGTGCTCGTAAACAACAAATACAAGCGGCTAAAGATCAATGGTTAAAAGCCAAAGCCGCCGAACAGCTGATGAGTAAAACTTACCAACGTATCAATAACCTCTACCGAGATGGTGTAGTCGCTGAACAGAAAAGAGATGAAGCTTATACGCAGTGGCAAGCAGCTCAATATACCGAAAGTGCAGCCCAACAGATGTTCCAAATGGCACAAGAAGGAACTCGACAAGAAACCAAAGTTGCTGCAGTAGAAAAAGTACGTATGGCCGCCGGTGCTGTCGCTGAAGTCGAAGCTTATGCAAAAGATACCGAAGTTTTCAGTTGGTTTGATGGTGAAGTTTCACAAGTTTTATTACACAGCGGCGAATTAGCTCCTCAAGGCTTCCCTGTTGTTACCGTTATCGACACTAAAGACGCTTGGGCAACGCTCAATGTTAGAGAAGACTTGCTTCCACACTTTACGAAAGGCACGACTTTTAACGCATTCCTACCTGCACTAAATAAAGAACTGGAGTTTGAGGTGACTCATATCGCTGTCATGGGAGATTTTGCAACATGGCGCGCCACCGATGCCTCGTCAGGTTTTGATCTTAGAACCTTTGCTGTAGAAGCCCGCCCTACCCAACCGGAATCTGAGCTCCGAATGGGCATGAGTGTTGTGGTCAAACTATAAATTCATTGAGACCAGTTTATGACGGTGCACATCTCACAACGACAGATTCTTCGTAAAGATGCTTGGTTAGTTTCAAGCTTAACTTGGTTACCCATATTTATCGCGCTGATTGTATGGGGGGTATTCTCTGCAGGAACCGCAAGAAATTTGCCTATTGGCATTGTTGATTTACAACACTCAACTTTGTCATACAAACTCCATCAAACACTTGATGCTTCGCCGACTTTATCGGTTGAGTATCAGTTGCCGAGTGCATTAGAGGCAAAGAACGCCATGATTGAAGGCGATATTTATGCTTATGTGATTATTCCTGCTACATTTGAAGAGGATATTCGACAGCATCGCCAACCTCAACTCTCTATTTTTGTAAACAGTCAGTATATTCTAGTGACTAAGCTGATCAATTCCGCCGTCACGCAATCCCTTGGCTATTTTGACGCTCAAATCGAGACTATGGGCTTTTTGGCTAAAGGCAACACGACCTCTTTATCAGCACAAAGCAGTGCCTTACCAATAAGAAACCAAGTCACTGCACTGTTTAATCGGAATACTAATTACGCACAGTTTTTAGTCTCAGCTATTGTCCCCGCAATTTGGCAAATAGGCATCGTTGTCAGTACCATTTTAATTCTTGCTGCCCACTTTCGTATATATGGCCACAACACCAAGTCCCCCTTTCTCTTCCTTGGAGCACAGCCATTTAAAAAAGCATGTCAAATTTTAACGTATTATATCCCTGTATTTATGCTGCAAGGGGCGTTGTTTTTACTTTGGTTTTACGTCTTACTCGAATGGCCAATGACAGGCAGTTATCTTGCTCTCATCTTGGCACAATTTGTTACTGTGTTAGCCTGTATGATCATGGGAGCTTTGTTTTTCTTTTTAACTATGGATCCCGCCAGAGCGATGAGTTTTGCTGGTGCCTTCACTGCGCCTAGTTTTGCCTTTATGGGCATTACTTTTCCCGTCCAAGATATGAATACGCCAGCACTTGCTTGGCGAAGTCTTCTCCCTATTACCCACTATATTGAAGTACAAATTGAACAAGCAAATTATGGTGTGGATGCGGTACGCTCAATCCAAATGTTATGGCCCATGCTTGGATATTCGATACCTCTTGTGATAGTGGCACTATTAATCGCAAAACATGCTAAGAAACCGACTGAAAAAAGCGAGCTGAATAATACTAATAAGGAGGCCGTATGACCTTTTGGCACGTTTTAAAAACAGAATTAAGCGCGATTCTGACCAACCCCGTCGTTGTGCTAACCGTGTTTGGGGGTGTGATTTTTTACTCTTTTTTGTACCCACTGCCTTACATGCAGGAAACACCCAGAGAGCAGCCAATTGCCGTCATTAACCTTGATAATAGCCAGATAAGTTTAACGCTTGAACGTATGGTTGATGCCACTCCTCAAGTGAATGTTGTTATGAGATTACCTTCGATCGCTGATGCTAAAAAAGCACTCACAGATAAACAGATCGCGGGCTTTTTAGTGATTCCTGAACACTTTCATAAAGACTTATTGCTCGGCCAAAGCCCAACGCTTGCATTCGCCGCCGATGCTTCTTACTTCTTAGTCTACGGGACCATCGTAGAAGGTATTTCACGAGTGAGTGCAACATTGGGTGCTCAGGTCAAAGTGAATAAGATGCTGATAGATGGTACCCCTCTTGATATGGCAAGCCAAAATTACTCTGCCTTTAAACTCAATATCAAGCCGACGTTCAATCCGACCATGGGTTACATTGAATACGTGGTCCCTGCAGTCTTCATACTTATTTTGCAACAAACTTTGGTCATGGCAATTGGTCTGCAAACGGGAACCTATCGAACTCTATCTGATCAGGAACAACCAACATCAACGACTTTGAGAGCGCGTCTTTGTGCTCGAGTCATCATTTTTACTGCCTTTTATTATGTTCTCAGTGCCTATTACTTCGGTTTCAGTTTTGAGTTTCTTAATGTCAATCACCTAGCCCATATGTCGACGCTACTCACATTATTGTTGCCATTTCTCCTCAGTTGTTGTTTTTTAGGTTTGTGGCTTGGTTACCTTGTACCGCGTAGAGAATTAGTTTCTATTGTTGTTCTGGTAAGCTCGATGCCTTTAGTATTTTTAGCCGGCTTTGTCTGGCCAGTAGAAACTATTCCAACTCCCCTATTATGGGTTGCTGACTTGAGTCCAAGCACATGGGCCATCAAAGGATTTTTAGCGCTTAATCAAATGGGGGCAACATGGCAACAAATTGCACAATATTGGAGTGCTTTATGGGGGCTAACCCTCTTCTGGGGCGTATTCGCTTACTTAATCACGAAACGTAAAGATCGCTGTCAATTCACAACAAAAACACCATGATTATACCGAAGGAACATCAAGAAGCCGTGTTCAGCATCAAGTAGAAGCTATTAAGAACGTGAATAGAAAGACAAAAGGTAAGTCTCCTTTTGTCTTTCTATATCCAAGTAACCTCTCACTTATAGCTTGGTATATGCACTACTCATCAGGTTCAATGGATAACGTAAGGTCAGAAACCGGAGAGTAACCTCTGATCATAATGTACAAGTCTTGGTCTCCAATCGCTATTTTACATTGTTCATTACTGTCAGAACGATAAGGCCGACAATGGTACGACGCTTTACTTGGCACACTGCCTGATTTTGTATAAAGGTCACCATCACCAGAGTCGGCAGAGATTTGCACTACCAAAGCTTGGCTTCGGCTAGAAGCCGGCAACTTAAATATTCGTTGCTGATTCTTTTCAAGAGTTATATTTTCAACCTTCTCACCGACTTGTACAATCGGATATTCACTCACTGGGTCTTGCTTACCCATTTTCCCAGCAGGTAAAGTGTGATCAAAAAACTCGGCAATTTCAGGCCATATTTTATTTATTTGAACACCTTGGTTTTCACACCCTCCAAAGTGATGTAAAGCAATAACCTTATGAGAATCAGCCAGGAGCACCGGAGAACCAGAAGAGCCGCCAATAGTATCGCAAAAATACCCGGTGTCTGTATTCGTTCCTCTACCATCCGCATCAGCCTGATCAATTTGGCACAGACCTGTGCTGTTTTTATCGCTCTCAATCGCCATTTCCTTTGGTTTACCCGCACCATGTTGAGGAATATAAATTTCAGAGCCATAAATAGGTGGTGAGTCATCCAAGCCCAGATAACCAAAATCAGCGATTTGTTCGAAATCTTTAATACTGAACAAAGTATAATCAAGTTCGTAGTTAGTTTTGATGATTTGATCCGCCATGATTTTAATTGTGTCTCCCAACTCACCCTCACAGGTTGTTCGCTGGTAATTGAACCAAACCTCGGTATTTTTAAGCCTTGAGGCTGTCGATACACAATGATTATTCGTCATCATATGGTTGTCTGGCCCAACACGCCAAGCGGTACACAAACTACGACCATCGATCAACAAACGCGCAACTGAATGGCTCCATCCGAAATTATCTGGATGACTTTCTTGCCAACAAACAGCATCAACGCGCTCATTAATACCACAAGTCGATAATCCCCCAACCGCTTCTAAGTCTTTTATTTTTTCGTCACTATAACCAGCCGTGTAATAATCGATACTTAATGCTCTTGAATCTGCTCGGCCTTTAGTCCATTCGATAGTCAAGCTGTCGCCATCGATGGAACGTGCAAAGAATGGACTCTCGCTGGTATGCTGATATCGAATAATATCTTGACTGTTATTTCCTTTTATCGTGACAACGTCACTAGGCCCAAGTTTGAACTTATCAAAATGCACTTTAATGAACGTTGCTCCAGGGTGACTAATAGTATGTTTGACTGTCGTATCAGATTGATCTTGTGTTTCAAACAAGTAAGCATGCTCCACTTTATCTGCTATTGAAATTAAGGTTTCAGTAGAAAAAGCAAAGGATGATACGAGGCTACTTGCAATAAAAATAGGTACACAACTTTTCAATGTTGCCATTGTATTGCTCCAATAAAATAGCTTAATTCAAAAAGAAGCCCACCTTCTCAGGTGGGCCCAATCTATTGATGAATACTAATAATTTGCTTGAATGGTCATGCCTAAATACCAAGATTTTGCATTGAGCATGACGTGATAACGGCCGCTTTGTGTTACTTCAATCGTACAAGTTTCGTTATTACCATTTTTTAATGGTCGACAATCCCAAGAACTCAAAGTCGGTTGTTCACCAAACTTTAGGTACATATCCGCATTACCGAAGCCACCAATTGTGACGACTGTAAGTTGTTTACCCGCTTCTAGATCCATATGGAAATATGTATTATCTCCACTAGAAGCACTTAACCAATTGACCGGTAGACCCGAAATTAATTCTTCACTTGGATTAGGTGTTGGCACTGGTGGATTTGGCGGGTTAGGCCCTCCACAATCTGGTTCACAGCCATTACCTGTTAAACTATAGAGCAGCTTATTTGCAGTCCCTTTTGTATCACTGATTTTGCTATCCGTGGCTCTCGATACCAATAAATCAGAGACTTGTTGAGGCGACAGGCTGTTGTTTTCCTGTAAATAAAGAGCTGCAACGCCGGCAACATGCGGTGTTGCCATTGAAGTACCACTGATGGTTTTATAACCGCCATCATACCAAGCAGATTTGATATCCGAACCTGGGGCAAATAAATCAACACAACTCCCCCAGTTGGAAAAACTGGAACGTGAATCCGATTTGGTGGTTGATCCTACCGTCACACCTGATTCAACACGAGCGGGAGATGTACTACAGGCATCAGCATTTGAATTACCCGCTGCAAGCATAAAGGTAACGCCAGATTGAATGGCACTTTCAACAGCACTATCGATTGCAACCGATTTTCCGCCACCTAAGCTCATATTGGCTACCGAAGGGCCACTGGCATTTTCTGCAACCCACTCAATACCTGATATCACTCCTGATAAGGAACCCGAACCACGGCAACTTAATACCCTAACTCCAACAATATTGACGTTTTTAGCAACACCATATTCTTTACCACCAATCGTACCGGCAACGTGGGTTCCATGGCCATTACAGTCACTTGCATCATCGTCATTATCAACAAAGTCGTAACCTGATCTTGCTCGGCTACCAAACTCCTCATGTTCATTATTAACACCTGTATCAATCACATATGCCGTTACACCAGTACCATCATATTCTGAGTTATAGACGCTATCTAGAGGCAAATTTCTCTGGTCAATTCGGTCTAATCCCCATGTTGCGTTGCCTTGAGCTTCATCTTCACTAATTGAAGGATCAATGGAAATAATTCTGTCTTGCTCGATAAAGCTCACTCGGCGATCTTTGCGTAGTAGTTCAATTTGCGATTGAGTTAAGTTAGCGACAAAGCCTGATATTGAATGCTCGAATATCTTCTCTGGAAAAATAGCCAATGAATTACTGATGTCGTTTATAGTTGCTTTCATATGTACCTTTTGAGCAGCTTGGTCATGCGAAAGTGCCTTCGAAGACTTTAAAACAATAATATATTTTCCCGTTATCGCTTCTTCTCCCATTGGTGCAAGAAGCAAGGGAACTGAAGCTTGATCATCATAATTCCCATAAGATGCTAACTCTTGTTGTGCTAATGCAGATGAGCACATAAATACTGCCGAAGATATATAACAACTCAATACTTTCTTTAACATAAAAAATTCCCTGTAATTATCTAATTATTAAGATTGACCTATTACCAAAAATGCAAACATATATTTAATAAATATCCATTAATAAATACTTAATCTGCACAGACGTTACCCTTCAAAGCTAGTTAATATACAACTCAGTGCATAATGTTATTTTATTCGACACCATACAATTACGACACACAACAAAGTTTAATGAAATTCACCTGTAACAATAATGTTAACAAAAGATCCAGATCGATAGATTAGAGTATTTATCCCAATACAATGGATAAATCTATCTAACTGAACTATCAAAGCTTTACTGTAGGGGGATGTTGTTGATTTAGTGCATCTCAATCACAATAAAATGTTAACGAAACGTTACAACTCATCTCATAAGTCATTCAATTGCTTATGATGAACCATTGTAATTATCTGTTTGAAAAGATAATATTGATACTATTATTAATTTAGCTAGGTAAAGATATAGCCAATGAAAATTAAATACTTTTCAATTCCAGTATCAATCTGATAGCTGCTGTCGACTGAGCAATATATATGAACCAATGCTCACTATGATTTATTAATTAACCAAATAAATAGAGGAAATTTAAATTAAATAAAAGTATGTTTTTGGTCGATTTAAAAAAAACAGAAAAAAATCACTTTATTGAACAGAAATTAGTCAAATTTAATGGTATGATGCAGCCCCTTTGGGAGAAGATATAACTATATTCGCTTCACTCAATCATTAAATAGCATATATCAATCAGAACTTTAGGAAGTCAAATATGAGTGCTAAACTCAAGATCATTTTTTCGATTATGGCAATGACACTTGTCCTAATCATGACAACCAGTTTTCTAAGTTGGAAAAACTTTGAAGGCTCATCGACTACAAGTTTTAAAAAGCAGTTAGACTATAAGTCACAATTAATAGCAGATGCCATTGAGCAGAAAATTTCTCGCTATTTTGATGTGCTTTCTTTAACAAGCACTGAGTTAGTATTTGATGAATATGGTAATGTTGATATTCCATCCGCAGTAGATATTCTTCATAGTGCTAAAAACATCGCTAATGTGAACAATGTTTATTTTTCTACAGCGGATGGTACTTCATATTCATCGAAAACTAACGGTATTATTCCAAATTTCAATGCCCTTTCTAAACAACGAGAGTGGTTCATCGATGGGATGAATGGCAAAGACACGATCATTACTCGACCTTACCAAGCATCAACGGGTGATACCGTAATGGCTCTTGCTAAACCAATCTACAGAGAAGGTAAAGTAGTTGGTGTTATCGCCCTTAACTTATTACTTGATGACCTCACTAAATTTACACAACAACTCACCACTAGTAATAAAATTTTTGTTTCCCGTGGTGATGGCTTCATTTTAGCAGCGCAAGACAGTGGTTTAGTCGGTAAAAACATCTTTAGCCAAATTCCCCTCTTTAAGTCCGTTGATACTTCAAAGGAAGAAAGCTTTGAATATACATATAATGGAGTTGAATATTTAGGCTCTGCAGCAGAACTGTCTTCATTAAACTGGAGCGTTTGGGCATGGATGACTGAGGAAGAAGTCAACGCCGATTCTAATGACAACTTAACATCGACTTTGTTGACCTCTAGCCTGTTTTTGATTGCTAGTATACTTTGCGTTTATTTCATTGTTGACCTGCTGATTTACAAACCTATTGGTGGTGAGCCAAAAGAAATTGAGAACATTGTTTCTCAAATCGCAAAAGGTGACCTGACTCAGACGAGCACTGAATCTGGCAAAAATACAGGTGTGAATGGTGCAATTAGTGAGATGTCGCAAGACCTGAAAGCGACGATCAATACTATCCGCCATTCTTCTGATGAACTCATGTCATTTGCTCAAGGTATTAGTCAAGTTGCTGACAACGTTAACGACAGCTCGTCCTCTCAAATGGAACAGCTAGAACAAACATCAACGGCAATGAACGAAATGGCAGTTGCTGTTAATGAAGTTGCTCAAAATGCTCAGCGAGCTTCTGACGCTGCAATTCAAGCCTCTCAAGAAGCCGCATCAGGTAACCAAGTCTTTGAGGAAGTGAATAACAGTATCGTTGGCCTATCTGATGCTATTGCAGATGTTTCTTTGGTTATCAACAATCTAGGCGATAAAACCGTTAGCATTGGTGCTGTTTTAGATGTCATTAGAGATATTGCAGAACAAACCAACCTACTCGCACTAAATGCTGCTATCGAAGCGGCTCGTGCCGGCGAACAAGGCCGTGGTTTTGCTGTTGTTGCAGACGAAGTACGTAACCTTGCGAATCGTACTCAAGAAAGTACCAACGAAATTCAACAAGTCATCACAGCCCTTCAACAAGAAGCCAATAATTCGATTGAGATGATGCAAGCAAACCGCACTGCTGCTGAGTTAACATTAAACAACTCAAGTAAAGCTCAACGCTCTCTTGCTGAGATTTCGAATTCTATTGCGGTTATTGAAGATATGAACACGCAAATTGCAACAGCAACAGAAGAGCAAACACTGGTCACTGGTGAAATCAATCAAAGTATTGTCAACATCAATGATAAAGCACGTGAGACTCTAGAACTCTCTTCTTCTAACCAAGAGAAATCTACGCAATTAATTGACTTATCAAACAAGTTAACCCAAACAGTGAGCACATTTAAATTAAGCTAACCTCTTTAATTTAATCAAACTCATTTTCTGAATAAATAAAGGCTACTCGTTACTAATGAGTAGCTTTTTTTATGGCTTCCTAGATGGGCATAAAACATTTCTCTTGCGTTTAGGAATCATTGCCCCATTAGCTTACAAACATAAACAAACTCTAATATATTGTTTTAATAGACTTTATCATCACTCACCCTATCAACTCCTGTACTTCTCACCTATAATCAAATAGGGACTTATCTCACCTTCTTGTTACCATTAACTTCGTCACAAAGAGTTATGCCTTGTCCCCACTTTCCAAAGTCAATATCATTTGTCACTCGGGATTAATATGCAAAAAATCACTTTTGGCCCATTAAGGCCTATTGTTTTATTCAGTACTTTTGCCCTTCTGTTTTTATCAGTATCAAGGGTCCTTTTATCCATTTGGTTATCTGAACGAATTGAAAATATTGAAGATTTTATCTATATTTTCATTCAGGGTATTCGAGTTGATATCGCAACCATTTGTTGGTTATTCATACTCCCAGGATTACTTTCCGCCCTTCTTCCTGTTTCTGGAAAAATTGGTCAATTCTGGAAGGTAATTTTACGCTGCTGGATGGTCTTCGGCCTTTGGATTCTTGTCTACATGGAACTTGCTACTGCCCCATTTATAATGGAGTACGACCTGAGACCAAATCGCCTATTTGTTGAATACCTCATTTACCCTAAAGAAGTATTTGGTATGCTTTGGACAGGGTACAAACTCGAGTTATTTATTGGTCTACTTGGAACCGTTTTAACACTTGTTTTTGGTTGGAAATGGAGTAAAAAACTGACAGACAACACACAACAAATTAGTTGGAAATGGAGGCCACTATTAGCTGTTTTAGTGATTATTATCGGAGTCGCTGGCGCTCGTTCTTCTTTAGGTCATCGACCACTTAACCCAGCCATGGTTGCCTTCTGTAATGATCCCTTATTGAATGATTTAACTTTAAATTCATCTTATTCCTTGTTGTTTGCCGTCAACAATATGAAGTCCGAAAAAAATGCCGAACAATTTTACGGCAAAATGGATAACGAGCAATTACTTGAGATTGTTCGTCGTTCTTCAACTAAGTCTGATTTTGACACCACTTTGTTGCCTACAATGAATACCAATGAAGCAACATATAAAGGTAAACGCAAAAATCTCGTCATCCTTCTTCAAGAAAGCCTCGGAGCTCAATTTGTGGATTCATTGGGTGGTTTGCCTTTAACGCCTAACTTAGAGCAATTGATGAAGGAAGGTTGGAACTTCACCCAAATGTATGCAACGGGGACCCGTTCTGTACGTGGTATTGAAGCCATGACAACCGGCTTTCTTCCATCACCTTCTCGTGCTGTTGTAAAGCTAAGTAAAAGTCAAACGGGCTTTTTTACCATTGCAGACCTATTAAAGGATCAAGGCTATCACACCCAATTTATCTATGGCGGAGAAGCTAATTTCGATAATATGAAATCCTTCTTTTTTGGCAATGGTTTTGACCAAATCATTGAAGAAGACGATTATACAAACCCCTCTTTTATCGGCTCTTGGGGGGTCAGTGATGAAGATCTTTATACCAAAGCTGACCAAGAATTCGAACGACTCTCAAAAGATGATACACCTTTTTTCAGTTTAGTCTTCACTTCGAGTAACCACAGTCCGTATGAATACCCTGAAAATAAAATCGAGCCGTATGATAAAGACGCATACAGAACACGTAACAACGCTGTCAAATACTCTGACTACGCTTTAGGCACTTTCTTTGAAAAAGCGAAAGCATCCACATACTGGGACGATACCATTTTTATTGTAATTGCTGACCATGATGCTCGTTCCTCCAGTGATAGTCTGGTCCCTGTGAAGCATTTTCACATTCCTGCTTTGATCCTAGGTAAAGATATACCAGCAAAAGAAGATGACCGAATTGCAAATAACCTAGATATGCCTCCAACGTTATTATCACTTATTGGCGTAGATGCAACGACCCCGATGCTTGGTCGCGATTTAACTCGTCCATTAGCTCGCGAAGATGAACGTGCAATGATGCAATACGATAAAAACTTCGGTTATTTAACTCGTGATAACTTTGTTGTGTTCTCCCCGGGAGAAAAAGTCACAACCATGAAATATGATTTTGAGACGCAAACAATGTCTCCTCTTGAGGTAGATAAGAATATTATTGAACGTGCGAAAGCCAATGCTTTGTTTGGATCCAAGGCTTATCAAAACAACTGGTATCAATCTACTACTAAGTAAACTTCAAAAATAGTTCACTGAAATAACCTGATTCAAGTGGTCACTGTTGTCCACTTGAATCTAATTCTCTTTTCTTCATTAGTTTCAAACGCCCCTACTACTCTCCTTTAAAAATCCTCCCCCCAGTGATTTAAGTACATAACTTTTTCATCAAACATTGTACAGAACCATAATCATATACTACAAATTGCATACCATAGTGCACGTATTATCGTGCTTTTTAATTTTAATATCTCAAACGAGGTGAAAAATGGACAACAATAAGATGGGCCTGATGGGGCTCACTACGATTGTTACGGTCAACATGATGGGATCTGGTATTATTCTTCTCCCATCAAGCTTGGCACAGACTGGAGGTATAGCACTGCTTGCTTGGGGAATAACGGCTATTGGTGCATTGTGTATTGCTTATACATTTGCCAAATGTGGCATGTATTGTACCGATGACGGCGGAATGTCAGCGTATGCCCAAAAAGCACATGGCAAATCGAGTTTCTTTGTCGCTTCTTACACCTACTATGTTTGTTTAGTCATCAGTGCAGTCGCCATTGCCGTTACATCCGTCGGGTATTTAGAAACGTTTATTCCTTGGCTTAAAGCTGCCCCTATCAACAACTTCTTCGGAGTTGTGCTGATCCTCGTCATCACTCTCGTTGCGAATATGCGTGGCCCCAAAATCACTGGGCAGATTTCGTCAGTGACCGTTTGGGGGGTGATTATTCCAGTTCTTGGGGTTTCTATCATTGGCTGGTTTTGGTTTGACGCTGCAACATTCGAAGCGGCTTGGAACCCTCATGATAAGTCCATCATGAGTGCTATGTCTTCTGGGATCGCTCTTACATTATGGGCTTTCCTAGGCATTGAATCTGCAGGGGTTAACTCGGGTGCGGTAGAAAATCCCAAAAGAAATGTTCCTCTCGCTTGTATGTTGGCTACCGTTTTCTCTGCGATTACCTACATTGCTTCGACAACGGTCATCCAAGGTATTGTGCCAAACGAATTATTGTCAAAGTCAGATGCTCCTTTTGGTTTAGTTTTCGCCCAAATGTTTAACCCTGCTGTAGGGCATTTCATCACTGCTCTCGCCATTATTGCTTGTATAGGGTCTTTATTAGGTTGGCAATTTACCAATGCTCAGGTGTCTAAAGCCGCGGCGGAAATGAATCTGTTCCCTAAAATATTCAGTGACACCAACCGCTTCAACGCTCCGGTAAAAGGCATGTTAATTATGTTGATACTGGAACTTTTACTCGCGGTATTGACCATTTCGCCAACGCTCTTAGAGCAATTTAATGTCCTTGTTGATCTCGCTGTCTTCATCAATATGGTCCCTTATATACTTTCTTTATCCGCTTTAGGAGCCATCCTCCATTCCGCCAAAATTACTGGCTCCGAATACAATGTTTCCATCTTTGTCGGTTCTATTGCTGTCCTGTACAGCATTTATGGTGCGTATGCCACCGGAGAAGAATCCGTCTTCTATGGAACCATCATTACGCTTCTTGGATATTTTTTCTACGGCTTTATCGCCAGTCGAGATGCCAACCCTTCCTCTGCACCAGCAGGCAATAATTCATCAAACAACACCAACGACCTTAATTCAAACATAGAAAAAGGAATACCAGTTTATGAATAACTATGACAAACATAATCATGCTCTTATTTTCAATGATAATCTCGAAACGGGCTTTATTGAAAAAGCATTAGAGCGCTTGATTGCAGAGTTTTCTAAGGAAGGCGTGAAAGTCACGGTGGCAAATTCTTTTGATGACTGTTATTCAATATTCAACGCGAATATCGCCATAGACTGCTTCATGCTGACATCAAGAATGACGGGGCATGAAACACAAGAAAACGAAAAGTTTTTCCAGTTAATAGATAAACTGAACCAGCGTCAAGAAGGTGTCCCCGTCTTTCTGTTGGCAGAGCGTAAAAAAACCACTTTAGCGGTCAGTAACGACTTGATGTCTCGAGTTGACGAGTTTGCTTGGATTCTGGAAGACACACCGGACTTCATTGTTGGCCGCTCTATCGCAGCCATGCAGCGCTATAGACAGCAATTAATGCCACCTTTGATGGATGCAATCCTCAATTACGATGATGTCCACGAATATTCTTGGGCGGCACCGGGACACCAAGGTGGCATCGGTTTTACTAAAACACCAGCAGGACAACGTTTTTATCGTCATTTTGGTGAAGCATTATTCCGTTCGGATATGGGTATCGAGCGCGGTTCTTTAGGCTCATTACTCGATCACACAGGCTACTTTGGTGACAGTGAAGCATTCGCTGCAAAAGTATTTGGAGCGGATAAGTCCTACTCCCTTGTAACTGGTACTTCAGGCGCTAATAGAACCATCATGCAAGTATGTATGAGAGAAGATAGCCTAGCGATTTGTGACAGAAACTGTCATAAATCCATTGAACAAGGACTGATGCTAACCGGTGCACGTCCTATTTATATGGTTCCAACCCGCAACCGCTACGGCATCATTGGCCCGATTTACCCAGAGCAAATGGAAAAGCTTGCCCTTCAACGTCGTGCTGCGGAAGGGCCTCTGACTGAAGCTTTTTCTCAACAAAAACCTGTTTATGCCGTGGTGACAAACTGTACTTATGATGGCTTATGTTATAACGCTAAACGAGCTCAAGAACTGTTAGGAGAAAGCAGCAACCGTATCCACTTCGATGAAGCTTGGTACGGTTACGCAAGGTTCAATCCTATTTACAAAGACCATTTTGCAATGCGTGATGAGCCAGAGAAAGAATCAAGTGGCCCAACTGTTTTCGCTACCCACTCCACACATAAGCTTTTAAACGCCTTATCTCAAGCATCATATATTCATGTTCGTCACGGTAAAGATGCGATTGATTTCCAGCGTTTTAATCAAGCCTACATGATGCATGCAACCACTTCGCCTCTCTACGCTATCAGTGCTTCAAATGATATTGCGGTCTCCCAGATGTCTGGTAATAATGGTTATTCCCTGACACAAGAGGTCATTCAGGAAGCCGTCGACTATCGTCAAGCGATGGGGCGTTTATACCGTGAGTTTGATAATAAAGGAGATTGGTTCTTTAAACCTTGGAATGCAGAGTCTTTTACCGACCCAAATACTGGTCAAACGATGCCCTTTGAGCAGGCCGATCCAAAACTTCTAGCTTCTTGCCAAGATTTTTGGGTACTTAAGCCAACCGATTCATGGCACGGCTTCAAAGATATGCCAGAGGACTGGTGTATGCTTGACCCAATCAAAGTCAGTATCTTAGCACCGGGGATGAGTGAAAATGGTGATTTACTCGACTCTGGGGTGCCTGCGGCATTAGTCACCCAATACTTAACACGCTTTGGTATTGTTCCAACAAGAACCACCGATTTTCAAATCATGTTTCTCTTCTCAATGGGTATCACCAAAGGTAAATGGGCCACTCTTGTCAATACTCTGTTGCATTTCAAAAAACACTACGACCAAAACAGTCCTTTGAGATCTGTGCTGCCAGAGCTCGTTGAATCTCACCCAGATGTTTATGCTGAAATGGGGCTTAAAGATCTAGGCATAAAAATGTTTGCTTACCTCAAACAGCATACCCCATCAGATAAACTTAATTTGGCATACTCAACTCTTCCACAAGCGATGATGACACCAAGGGATGCCTTTGAGTCGATTGTAGATAATAATGTCGAAATGGTGCCATCCGATCAACTTGCACACCGTATTGCAGCCAATGCGATTATTCCTTATCCACCAGGAATACCAATGCTAATGTCTGGTGAAAACTTCGGTAACGATGACAGTCCACAGATTACTTACCTTCACTGCTTAGAAGTATGGGATAAAGAATTCCCGGGATTTGAGCACGAAACAGAAGGAACGGAAGTTATTGATGGAATGTATCATGTAATGTGCATCAAGCAACCTGAAGAAGAGTTGCCACAACTGCTCAGATAAGTATTCCATTTCCCAAAGAAAAATAAGGAGCTCGCTTTGAGCTCCTTTAAACGTCACATTGAGTTCGCCTTTAGTGGCTAGGGTGCAAATGACTCGAGTTTGGAGAATGCGTTCAGCATAGAGTACTTTTAAGCACTTTGTGCATTTGATTTGCCGATCTAGAACTATGAGCCCATCTCAGCTATAACCCCATATCATCAGTGATCGCTTTGATATGCTCTAAATCTAATTTGTTGACTTCAATCAGTTGATCTAATTGGCTCAAACGGGAATTTGCTTCGTCATGTTTATCACAAACGTCAGCCTTAATGTCCCAAGATGTCCCCTCTAAAAAAACATCACACTCTTTACGTAATTTTTCTATTTTAAGTAGCAAGGTTTCACGCTCTTTCTCGAAGGCTTCAAGTTCCTGAGACACTTTCAGTTCCTTCCGAAAAACCTCTCGCGAGCGTTCAAAAATGGTTGCTTGCCTATCTGCTTGGCGATTTAACTTTAGATTCTCATTTTTGGACAGATTCAGCTTTTCATTTTGCTGTTCGATTTGAGCTTTTAGAGAGTCATTAACCTTACCAAGCTCTGTCATTTTCAACTCGAGCGCCTGAAGATTGGATTCAAACTCTTGTTGCTTTTTGTTAAGCACAACCATGACTTTGCTGTCGACTTCTTTATCTAAGCCTGCTTCTCGTTCTTTAACTTGAGACAACAACGCCACTTTAGTGCTTTCTAATGCTTGATATTTTTCATCCAAAGATTGATAGGTTGACTCCCATTGGTTTGAAGTCAGTGTCGCCCCAAGAACGCCGCCAAGTGCAACACCTAATATGACGCCAATAGCGATGTATATCGGAGTACGCTTATCACGTTCCTCTATTACAACAACGTCATCATCCTGATCATCAATATTCTGCTGAGAAGTCACTTTTGTCTCCAAAATGTTTAAGTTAACGTGAGAGCTCTGCAATCACAAGAGATGCAGTATATATGATGAATAGACCAATCAAAGAGATAACTGTCCATTTTTGTACTTTCTCGTTAGTACGATAACGAAAAAGCACGAAAGCGAACCCAATCAATAATACTATCGCAAATAATCTGGTCATATTTCCCTCCATTGACAACACCGAACACGCTCGGCAAAAGAGTGATTGTATCTCATTTTACGAAGACCACTTGGGTATAACACCACCTAAAGTTTATTTTATATCCAAATTGACTCAGGCGCTTGAGTATAAATATCATTTATTTATTGAAATAAAAACAAAACATGATACATTTCACGAGTTGATGATGACCAGCATCATCAACTTACCTTTACTCTTTTTTTGAGTAAATGTTCCGATGAAGACTGCAGGAGAGTGGTTATCAACTAAATAATAACATCTATTTAGTTTAACCCGCCGAAGAATTAACTATTTCAGGTGCTACCCCGGTAGCAGGGACTGTCGTTGGAGGAACCTCTGGAGAGAACCGTTAAATCGGTCGCCGAAGGAGCAAGCTCGATCCTCTTGGACGAGTGAAACTCTCAGGCAAAAGGACAGAGGAGTGGAAAGTAACAACCTAACTATTACCGATATTTGGTCACTCACCAACTTAGATAGCTTAGCTATGCTTGAGAGTTTTAATCTCTGCCTTTCACTCTTCTCCTTATTAGTTGTTTTATTAAGGGGAAATCATGCAAGACTTACAATTTTTACTTCAAATCATTGACGATTTCGTTTGGGGACCTCCACTACTCTTATTACTTGTGGGCACCGGAATCTATTTTACGTTTCGACTTGGTCTGATTCAGTTTAGACATTTACCGACCGCTTTAGCGATGGTATTTAAAAAAGACACATCGTCAAGTAAACAAGGGGATGTCTCAAGCTTTGCCGCTTTATGCACGGCTTTATCTGCAACAATAGGCACAGGTAATATCGTTGGAGTCGCTACCGCAATACAACTCGGTGGGCCTGGTGCGTTATTTTGGATGTGGTTGGCTGCGTTATTTGGCATGGCAACCAAGTATGCGGAGTGTTTGCTCGCCGTTAAATATCGCCGTACCGATGAAAATGGCCAAATGACAGGTGGCCCTATGTATTATCTAGAATACGGTATGGGCTCTAAATGGCTTGCTGTTATGTTTGCAATTTTTGCTCTAGGTGTCGCTTGCTTTGGTATAGGTACTTTTCCGCAAGTCAATGCGATTTTAGATGCTAGCGAGATCTCTCTCGGTGCAAATCGTAATTTGGCAGCATTTATTCTTACTATTCTCGTTGCTGTAGTTACGCTTGGAGGCATTCAATCTATCGCTAATGTGGCGGGTAAAGTCGTACCAACAATGGCGCTCTTTTACGTTCTTTCATGTATCTGTGTTCTCTTTATGAATGCAGAACAATTGCTCAATGCCGTTAAATTAGTCTTTGTTTCTGCCTTTACTCAAACGGCTGCCACTGGCGGTTTTTTAGGAGCAAGTATCATGCTTGCCATACAATCGGGAATTTCTCGAGGGATGTTTTCAAATGAATCTGGTTTGGGAAGTGCACCAATGGCTGCCGCCGCTGCCAAGACGGACTCATGTGTAAAACAAGGTCTCATATCCATGACGGGAACCTTCTTTGATACGATCATTATCTGTACCATGACTGGACTGACTCTCATTCTGACCGGGGCTTGGCAAACTGATCTCTCTGGTGCCGCCATGACTACTCATGCATTTTCTGTTGGGCTTAATGCACCAACATTTGGCCCAATGCTTGTCTCTATTGGACTGATGTTCTTCGCATTTACCACTATTCTAGGCTGGAATTATTATGGTGAAAGATGTGTTGTCTATCTTTTTGGCACTAAGGCAGTGCTTCCTTATAAACTCTTATTTATAAGTTTGGTTGCTTCTGGTGCTTTCCTCCACTTAGATATCATTTGGATACTGGCCGACATCGTCAATGGATTAATGGCAATTCCTAATTTAATTGGCTTAATTGCACTAAGGCACATCGTACTACAAGAAACAAAGCTCTTTTTCGCATCAAACTTCAGCTCTGTTCCGACGAGACAGCTTAATGCATAAAAACAACTTTAACCCGTTTTGAATGAATAGGACTTAAGCCCAAAGAAATTTCTTTGGGCTTTTTCATTAGGGCTTAAAATCACCGTATTGTGAAGCAGTATTGATAAATAACTATTCAATCAAGGCAAAAGTTGCATCTAAACAGCTTATATGGTTTTATTTTATATAATGAATCAATATTTAATATTTATTATAAAATGAGAATCTTCTAATGCACGAAAACCTAATGCAATTTGAAGGTTTCCAAATGAGTAATAATTTCAGTGATTGGATATAAACAGTAATTTATGATCTTATATGACCCTATTAAAAACACATTATCCAATTCAATAAGAACAATTAAAGTAGGATACCGAGAGTCTCAAATTCTTTCCGTCTTACTTGAACACTCACCTGATGTGGTAAAAAAACAGTTCATAATTCAACATGCTTGGGAAAGCGAATACATTGGAGAAACCTCACTCGCTAAGAGTATCAGCGTCCTGAGACAGACATTTATTAAATTGGGTATAAAAGAGTCACCCATTATCACTGTTCCGAAAATTGGTTACCGATTAGCAAGCAATGTCGTCATTGATAAAAAAGAGTCTTCTGCCGTCTCAAAGACAGTGCCTGAAGCTCAAACTATTCACGATATTGTCAAACCTCAACCTAAAGCCTTTCTACCTACTGCAAACCAATTAAAGCCCCATAAAAACACGGCATTATATTCAATTTCAGTCTCTTTGCTGATACTAGCAAGTTACATTGGATTTAATAAATTTCAAACTGAACTGAGTTACCATGATGGTAAGCAATACATTAAAAACTATCAGGTAGGGAAGTTGGAGGTTTTCCAAGATATTGATCAACAACCAGATAAAAATATGCTGACCTTTCTTTCTGAAAACCAATGTGATTGTGCCGTTTTCATTGATAGAAGTGAAAACTACTCTACCCTTGCGTGGTTAAGCAAAAAGTCTAAAAAATCGATCAATATCTATTTCAAAGAGAGCCAACTTGATCAAGTTTCAAACGAAATCAAAGAATTTATCAAGGAAACGGAACTGTGAAGCCATATTTTGCAATCTTTATCTCATCTATTCTTTTAGTCGTAGTCTGGCAGCTGCCCTATCAGCATAACATTGAAGAAGCAGAGTTTTACCAACGCTCCGTCGAGCTTTTTTCGACGAGCAAGCCTGTCCGCATGGAGGGGGTTACAAAAATCCGTAATGGTAAGGTCATTCATATCGCTTCTTTAAGCAATGCCTCACTTTCCAAACCCATTGTTATGCGCTTTAAAGGTGAACTAGAAACGTTTGCAAACTCAAATTTTTCAATCTTGGGAAAAATAAATCTACTTTCCCTTGAAGAAGTGCGTGCGCTTTTGAATCATTCGGTATTATCACCCTACTTACTGCTAGAAGATGAAACCGTTAATATTGAGTATACTCTTTTGTTCAGAAATAAAGACTTCTCACTTGTCTATAATAATAGGACAAAACGTACAACCTTACTTGCAAGGCGTTAGTTTTCTGATTTTGAAAATCAATCCCTTAACCAGCGCTCATCGTTGTGACCTTCTTGGTTCCTAAAAAACGTTGAGTGCTGCTGCCTAAATTGATCAGCTTTTAGTTCATGGGCTGGCCAATTATTAAAGTCTTCTCGAATATAGAACTCGTTGATACCAATCTCTATGCTGCTGATGTTCGACGCAATATATCGGTATAAATAACTCTCTCCTGAGGTTTCACACTCCATTGGGCGGTGAGATCTTTTCTTGTGGTTCACTGATAATGCAATCCATTTAATATCCCCTTTAGTACAATGATCTTCAGCCAAGATGTCTATTTCTAATTTATTATCCAGAGTGGTGCCTAAAAAAACAGCAACAGATTCTTCAAGGTAGACGCGTCTTAACAATAGCTGCCTTGTATCTTTTGTACGCGTCACTTGAATCCCATTACTAAAAGGTATGAAATATTCCCAATGCCATTTCCATTGCATACCTCGACTTAAAAACTCTTGCTGAGGCGTCATCTTCCAAGCCATAGTACCTAATAAGATTGCTATAAAAGCAATTAAAATGATCGTAAAACGAAACAATAAACGCATCTAAAGATACTCTCTTCTTACTTCTTTTATGAGTGGCTTGCCGAGTTATTTAAATTGAGTCACTATACTCATGTCAACCCAAATGACCTAAAAATACCTGTTCCAGAACAAGCGTTCTTGTTCAAACATTTTTGCACTTCAAATAAGCAATAGACATAGTAACAGAAAGTTATACTCAAGTGACTCAAAGTCACTTGACTCAAAGCATCTTGATGCAATATCAATGATAATGTCATCGAAAATCGCAAAGCATAGGGATTGTTATATGAGCGCATTTCAAAAGCTAATTCGACACTCGCAAAAGGTGTCCCACTTTAATCATCTCTCAGCTATGGTCGGTTGGGACCAAGCTGCGGTCATGCCCAGTGGAGGCAGTCAAGCTCGCTCTGAAGCCATGGCTGAACTTTCAGTACATATTCATAGCCTGCAAACTCAACCTCAGCTACAAGACTGGTTTGCAGAAGCAGAACTCGAGCCACTCAATATTGAAGAACAAGCAACACTTCGCGAGTTAAAACGTCAATGGCAGCAAGCAAATGTCTTACCAGAAAGCTTGGTACAAGCCAAATCTCTTGCAGGCTCAAAATGTGAGCATGCTTGGCGAACTCAAAGAACCAACAATGATTGGCAAGGCTTTGAAAAAAACTGGGCCGAAGTAGTGACATTGTCGCAAGAGGAGGCACAAATTAGGGCTGAAGCAAATGGACTTTCTCCCTACGATGCCATGCTAGAACTGTACGAACCTAGAACCACTTCGGCTGGATTAGATAGGCTCTTCAGTGATGTTAAAACTTGGCTTCCAGATCTCATTAACCAAGTCATCGATAAACAAGCCGCTGAACACTTTCTCGAGCCCAAAGGCATTTTTGAAGCAAGCAAACAAAAAGCACTAGGCCTTGATGTCATGAAGTTACTTCAATTTGACTTTAATCACGGCCGTTTGGATGAAAGTGTGCACCCTTTTTGTGGCGGTGTGCCAAGTGATGTACGGATTACCACTCGATATGATGAGAAAGAGTTTGTTCAATCATTAATGGGAATTGTGCATGAAACGGGTCACGCTCGCTATGAACAAGGGCTACCAAAAGCATTATCTGGTTTACCGTCTGGCCAAGCGCGCTCGATGGGTATTCATGAATCTCAATCGCTCTTCTTTGAAATGCAAGTCGGTCGAAGTGATGCTTTCATCGAGCACTTAGCTCATCTTGCAAGCCAGCATTTTACTGGTCATGATGCAGCGCTTTTCTCAAATACTAACTTTCAAAAGCTCTACACTAGAGTTAAAAAAGACTTCATCCGTGTCGATGCAGATGAGCTGACTTACCCTGCCCACGTTATTTTACGTTACGAAATCGAGCGTGATCTGATCAATGGTAAAGTCAAACATTCTGATGTACCTGAGCTTTGGGACTTAAAAATGCAACAGTATCTGGGGATTTCTTCCAAAGGCAACGACAAAAACGGGTGTATGCAAGACATCCATTGGACAGATGGTGCTTTTGGGTACTTCCCTTCATACACGCTGGGAGCCATGTACGCTGCTCAATTTATGGCTTCAATGAAGAAAACAGTGGATGTGGATGCAATCATCAGAACTGGCGATCTCACTCCGATTTTCAATTGGTTAGAAAGCCATATTTGGAGTAAAGGAAGCTTATTAGAAACCCATGATCTGGTTAAGCAGGCTACAGGTGAAGCGCTTAATCCACTTTACTTTAAAGATCATTTACGTTCACGTTATCTTTAATGCGGTAAATGTGAAACCACAAAAACAAGCTGCTTAAACCGAGTGGCTTGTTTTATACCCAGCTTTTTTATACCCAAGTTACCTCATGGAGCTAAAAGTCAATTGGGTGTAAAGTTAACGATATTCACCGAAGTCATGCATGGCAACGGTACACACTTTTAACATTCTTATCGACATCTCACGGTATTTAAGTTAGGTTTAGACATATGGACGTCTAAATTTTAACAAGGAGAGATAACGTGCCCATCAGAATTCCCGATCAGCTTCCTGCTAGTGACGTATTGAAGACCGAAAATATCTTCGTCATGAGTGAAAGTCGTGCTGCAAGCCAAGAAATCCGACCTTTGCGTGTATTAATCCTGAACTTAATGCCTAAGAAAATAGAGACTGAAACACAATTTCTTCGCTTACTCTCTAACAGCCCACTCCAAGTGAACGTCGAGTTACTTCGAATTGATGACCGACCGAGTAAAAATACGCCAACAGAGCACCTTGATACTTTTTATCGTCAATTCGAAACCATTAAAAATAGGAACTTTGATGGATTAATTATTACCGGTGCGCCACTGGGGTTAGTTCAGTTTGAAGATGTTATCTATTGGGATCACCTTAAAACCATCATGGAGTGGGCAAAGCAACATGTAACGTCGACACTTTACGTATGTTGGGCAGCACAAGCAGGGCTTAAATTGTTGTATGATCTACCAAAGAAAACTCGTAAAGAAAAGCTCTCTGGTGTTTATCATCATCAAATTCATCACCCCTATCACCCTATTTTACGTGGTTTTGATGATTCTTTCTTAGCACCGCATTCGAGATACGCGGACTTCTCCCCTGCTTTTCTAGAACAACATACTGATCTTGATATACTTGCAACGTCTGATGTGGCTGGTGTCTACTTAGCAGCAACTAAAGATAAACGTAATGTTTTTGTCACAGGTCACCCTGAATACGACGCCCAAACCTTACATGGTGAATATATGCGTGATCTAGGTGAAGGAATGGAACCAGCTATACCCGTTAACTATTATCCAAATAATAATCCAGATAATTCACCGGTCGCTAGCTGGCGAAGTCATGGTCACTTATTATTTTCAAACTGGTTGAACTACTGTGTTTACCAACAAACACCATACGATCTGGAACACTTCAGCGAAGCAGCATTTACGCATGATTAACCAATGGCATAACCCGCCAAAAGATGCATCTTTCTAAAAATTAAGAATGGTCCCCCAAGTAACCTAAAGATAGCCTAAATTAAGTATCTTAAGGTTACTTGGGAATAAGCTTGGTATGCAAGAAACTTAATCAAAAAGATTCTAAGAACCTCACTCGTATCGGACCTGTCTCATAGTAACGTACTCCCCGGGAAGGCCTAATCATCACTCTAAAATCTGTACAGTTTTTTATATACACATCTTCAAAAGAATAATTAAGAGAACGCTCTCCATCATAAAGGTTGTCGATTTTTTTTGTTTTAATAAGTACATTTTGATTATTAATACTATCGATGCATTCAAAAACAATATTTATGCTTGGTTCGTAACGCCAGTCCACTTCAATGTTTATAGGTGTATCAATTTCCATATTCACAACTTCCGGTGGGTCTCCCGGTAGTTGTCCAGTTCGATATGGCCAACGTAAGCCTCTATTCCAATCTTCGATGAGTATTTCTTGTTCACTGTTAATTCCGTCAAACAAGAACTCTACTCCAGCAATATAACTCACTTCATAGTTTTCATCCATGTATGACGATTTAAGTGGATATGGATTAGAAAATGCAAGATCAGTTATAAGTAGACAAAGTAAAAATACTTTCAACCGACTGAATTTAATCATTATAAATTCCTTAAAAACTTTCTAATATTTTCACATTGGTTTGCGATAATATTCCGAAGAAGTCAGCCGATGATTCTATATGAAGCTTCAATAAATCACATTGTTCAAAGTTGTTTATATCAGTGACCCAATAGAGAGGAAATCGTCCTTGATGACCCCTGTAAGTTTCTGAGTCACTGTAAATTATTTCTCCGTTATTATCATGACAATCAAGTATGACTGATACACTGTCTGGTCCCTTCATACAAGGTATCGATTTATCTCTATCCACAGGCGGAGCACCACACACCTCTCTGCCAGCGGCAAAAATTGGCGAGTACACTGTAATTTGAGCCTCTTTTGGTGGAGAATCAATGACATCTATCGTGAAAAGTGTGCTTTTTTCACTTGTTAAGCGAGGCAAAAAATCATACTCCATCCCAGAAACAAAATTACCGCTCACTTTAGTGGCATAAATTTCATCAGGAGATGCGACACTGTCGTTCATAATAGTTATTGCTGGAGTCATTAAAAAAATTAGCTTTAATATATATCTATTCATGTTTAACCATTTCATTGAGTTACTTTTTTGACTGTGACCTGCACCATCTAATGAAGGTCTTTAATAGAACCATCTATTTTACTAACTTCAAAATATTTCATTACATTATCGTCAAACGATACTTCAACATAAAGATTATGCTCGCCAAGCATGAAACCCCTTAAGATAGGTTCAAAGCTCAGTACAATAGGTTGACTGCATCCATCTAAAGATACGAGATCTTCTCGATCACAAATAACTTGCCGATTATAACTGTCTCTTAAAAACATGGTTGTGTTGATCTTATCTGCTTGTCTTAGCTTATCAATAAATCCACTTTCAAAGTCATAACCTAAATCTAGGTAACTCTTTTTCTGAAAAAAGTATTGAGCGTTATTATCCCTAATATAACGACCAACCGTTACACTTGAGTTAACAAAATTTCTATTTGATGCAATACGCAAGCTAATGTTTGAAGCATTTTTATACCAATCATTTTCGATAACAGTACTAATAGAACTTGGAATAGGAAGATTATTGATATCGATCTCTTCTCCTTGTTTAAACTGCCAATGAAATGCTAACTCAGCCATATTATAAATATAGCCTGATACCTCTCTTGGAAAAGATAACCAAATCCCTCCTTTGGCATACTCACCAAATCCAAGGCCATCATAACCATATAAAGTTTTCCATACTTCACTCGGTTCGTTATCGTAGTGATGTTGGTTATTAATTGCCTCTGATGACGACCAGCTAATCATGCTTTGTGGAATGTCGACTCTTACATTCGGATTGAAAAGACGAACTTGGTCAGGCAGGCTACAAAAACCAGATATAGGATAAGAATAGATATCTCCCGATATGTTTTGATGAGCATTCCAATATTCCTTTAGAACAGGAATAACTCTGTATTCGTAGTTTTTACCGTAAACAATGTTCGCCTTAATACTTTTTCCATCTACATTAATGTACCCATCAGAGTCATTTAAGGCACTAGAAAATGTGAGTTTTTCAATATCGAGGCCTTCCATGCCAAGTTGATGTCGCACATTCATTGAATTGACTCTTTCCATTAGGTCATGACAGGCCAATGCTCCTTCGTGTGGTTGAACTACCGATTCAGAAACATGCAATATATTGATGTATTCTGTGGAATTCTCATCTCTTGTTCCTGTATCTGACGTATTGGTTTCGTTATCAACATCAGTGGAGCTATCTGTCTCAGTGGAGCTATCTGTCTCAGTGGAACTCTGATTTTCAATCACATACCCTTTACTCTCAATATCTTTCAACTCTCGAAATGATTCAAGTTCAGTAATGCTATTATTTGATGAGGATATTAAGTATTTCTTAGTAATGAAGTCATCAAATTTTATCTTAATATACAGATCTTGCCTGCCTGAAAAGAAATCCCGAAAGCTATTTTTAAAAGAGTTAAAAACTTCTCTGGAGCAACTAAAATTAGAAAACTTATTTCTTTCATCGCATCTTATTGGTTTACCATATTGATCGATTGGGGTAAAAGATTCATTGAGTGTTTCTGATTCACTAAGTAACCTTAATAAAACTTGATTTTCAATATGGTAATTATTTTTTATAGATTTAATAAAGTGATCATTACTAAAACAAGAGTCATCTTTGGAGACAATGGAACGATCAGCATTACTGAAATCGGAATATAGTGAAAATGTAATTTCAATGGGCTTGCATGAATCAGACCACCCCTGATAAACCCGCTTTTCAACGGAGTCTGGAATTATTGTAAGCATTGAATTATTTATCTGTATCTCTTCAAAGTCCCAAAGAAGTGCAATGGAGTCATTAATTCTAGATTCTTCCATGGGTAAGCTATATGGGTAATGTAGCCATATCCCTGATTTTATATGGTCACCAAAGCCTATTCCATCAAAACCATATGAATTTTTTAAGAAATCGTAGGGTATATTATCATATTTCTCCTGATTTTCTACCGCTTGATTCGATTTCCATTCGGTTACTTTAGGATCAACTTTGACATTTAAATGACTATTTGAGATTAGCACGGAGTCTATAATTTCGCATTGCCCTACAAGGCTTATTTTTGATGGTTCTATATCAGACTCTATACTCCCATCACCTATACTGTAAAACCCATAATTTATATAATGTGTTTTTATCGAGTCCAAATCAAATTGATCATTACCAAAATAAATTTTTGACTGCATATCCTCAAGAACAGATTTACTAAACTCAATATCTTTTTTATTTATAAATGATTTATCATAAATACTTTCTCCACTTGAAGAAGACATTAAATCTAATAAGTTACCACATGATGAGTCCATTAATTTCTGTTCACCCTTCATTATAACAAGAATGCTGTCATCACTGTATTCTGAGTCTTCATATTCCAATGCCTTCAGAAAACCTGAATACATAATAAATAAAAAATAAATAGCTTTCTTAGTTCTAGTCATAAATGGTATTAACCTGTCTACCTATTATTAATAAAATCACGTGCTGCACTTCTGATCTGCTCATTGATAGACATCGCTTCTTTTCCTAGTAATTCAGCCTGAGCTAAAGCGGCTTCTCGCTTTCTTTCAATCTGCTCATCTAACCATTCAACATTATCTCCACTTTTAAAAGAATCATTTCTTTTCACCATGATTTCCTTTATTTCATCTATTTGGTTTTTTTGTTCTCTTACTTTTTCCAAATACTGGTTAATTGGCTCTTCTAGATGTGGGAAGTGCGTTATAATTTCTGACATTGCTTCTGTTTTAGAAATGTTATCTAAACCTTCATCTTCTAAGTTGATTTTAAAGGTTTGTTCAGACGTATCGTTATCTATTTTATTTTCATCATTTTTTCTAAAGTTATCCCTAACCTCTATGCTATTATTTATTTTGTAAGATTCATTTATTTCATCACCTATTTCTATTTCAACTACCTCATCTGAACTTGAATCAATTAGATTAATATCGTTGATGATTTTTTCACTTTTCTCATAAAAGAAAGCATAGTAAGCACAACCACATAGAAGTGATGCAAAAAAAATTATTTTTATTTTCATTTATTATCCCTAAATTTAATAAATTGCTGGAGAAATATCTCCAGCAATTTTATCGCTTAATCACATCTATTTTTGTCAATGCAAACTTTTACATTAATTAAGGCACTGCCCTCATTAATAACATACGAATCTTTGTTAAAGCTCTTACGAATTGTTCCATACTGGGTACTTGTACTAGAAGTCGTTCCTTGAGCTTTTCCACCTCCAAGGCTATCAAGTGTTTTAAGAACAACGCCACCTATTTGACAGAATAAGTTTTGAGGACAGATACCCATAACACCTTTAGCAATGTCATTACCAACTGAGCTGGTTTCTAGTTCTGGATTGTCTTTATCAACGACCTCAACTTTATATTCTTCCGCGTATACAGCAAGGAACATTTGCCACATATCGTTATACATCTGAAGCTCAAAGCTATCAGCCATTTCACGAGATTCACTTGGATTTGCTCCTTGAGGTTTCACTTTTAGACTACAGTGCATTCCCATATTGTCTCGAGCAGTGGTTTTAACTTCATCCCAAGACTTCGTTTTAGTTCTAAACCAACTCCATCTTCGGCTGCTCCCCGCATTTCTCCAATAGCTATTCATACGATCAACATTGATTGTACAGAAACCACTCACTTTTCCTGGATAAGCATAATAGCTGTAAGATAAGCCAACCGGCTGTGTAAATACGACCTGATTATCCAAAGGCTGGTAATAGCTCTCTTCTACAGTCCAAGAAACAGGTTTAGAACTTCCTGAGCTTGACGAGTAGCTTGTTTCCATACTGTGTTTATATTCACCACAGCGTGCCCCTTTTGTTACATAGAAAACGAAGCCACCAGAACCAAAGGCTTTTTCATCCATTGCTTTAAAACTCAATTGTTTTGGACGTTCGTCACTTTCTAAGCGCTCAAAAGGCATCTCCCATACATCTAGCGCATCCTTTTTGACCAAAGTGTCAGCTGGATAAGTAATCACATTCTGATGGTAAAGTGGTACTCCGCTTGATTTAACCTTAAAGTTATCAACAGTCACGCCAGAATTTAACCGAATATTGAACACTTCAAGCTGTTTTACATCGAAGTAAGATTTTCCAGACTTTGCAAGTATATTTTTCAAGTCTTTTGCTTCATTGTGATAAAGATTATATCCCGCTGTTGCACGTCCAACAATTTTACTTTCTTCTTCTTTGAGTGTTTCTTTTTCTATATTGAATGAGAATTTCACAACATCTTGCTGAGCCTTTACAATAGCTGAAGCAAACTTTATATCATCCTGAATTAACTCTAACTCTTGTGCATTTGCTTCCTGATAAGCCTTCTCAGCATAATACTCGCCTCTAATAGAATCTTTATTTCTCTTCACTTCAGATAAATTCGATGAAAGCGAATTAATACGATTATCGTACTTTGCATTTAATGCTGATAACTTTGATGAGTATTCACTATTAGCATCCTGAATACAGGAAAGCATTTTAGTTGTATCACTCGTGTTTGCCGATACACAATTTGTTATCTTGTTGGATTTTTCACTCGTTAAACTAAGAAACTCACCGTTCCTTTTTGTTTCTATATCCTTGAGATCATTTTCAATTTCGCTTTTTTCTTGAGTGTACTCAAACCATAAGCTTTCAAGGCTTTTAAATTTTGCAATTCTATCTCTATTTTCTAAACCAGCGGCCCTTACTTTGGCTCTATTTTCTTTAATAATATTCAACATGTCAGTATTTTGATTAGCGATTGAATAAGTTATTTGAAAATAGTTACTGATGTATTCACCATTATCACTAGCCCTTTGCTTTTCTTCAGCAGTTAGCGGCATCGTATATGTCTGGCGTCTCATATTTAAATAATCTGAACACATAGCACCACTGCTATCTAGCTCCGTATAATCCCCTTTGATTTCTTTAACATTTGCAGGGCCAACATGAAGCGTGTTCCGATTCTCATGATCTGGTACGACATTACCGATACTTGATGGGAGCTCAATACCCAATTTACTAAGTGGATCGCCTTTCGTGGTATCAGGCATTGAGTTAGCACTACTGTGGCATAGGCCAAGTGCGGTAACAATCGCTACCTTCAAAATATTTTGTTTCACAAATTATTCCTTATTTTAAATCTATTAGAGCTTATTGTGTATATCTTTTAACTCTTTCAAATCTTCATCTAATATATTTCCATTATTTTCCAACCACCTTATTTGTTTTTCTATAAATAATTTCACCTCCTGTTTTGATCTTTTCACCTTAGAATCTTCCAATCTAAATATAACAAGTACTCTCTGTATCTCTTGACTGCAGTAATTAAGTTCACCACTTTCACAACTTACGTATAGTTCCTCTTGTGCTTGTTCTAATTTACTTACTAATCCTTCAGCTTCAATTCTATCCAGAAAATCATCACTATTTTGAGCAAATCTTTTCAAGAAATTAATTGTCATCTCTAAAGTATGCCTTACCGTTATATAGTTTGATGATGGAGCTGTACTACTTAACAAAAAAGCGATCCAATTATCACGTGTATTTAGACCATCTATATATGTATTAATTGAATAAGGGTCTGGATATGATGTAATACTATCAACTACCATTAAACATCCAGGTTTCATAACTTGAAAACCTGAAAGCCCATCCATTCGATTGAATTTCACTTTTAATTGCTCATATTTATGGTTTACCGTTGCAAATTGATTCTTCTCTATACGATCAGCAGATACACTGATATTTAACTTTTCTCTTTTACTATCATACATTGAAAAGTTTAGATTAAGGGGCCTAAGTGACTCACATGTAAAGTTATACTCTAACTTTGTCTTGTAACTAAGATCTTTAAACTTAGTGTTTTCTTTAAGGTAATTAGGTGTAATGGTTTTTTCTGGATCAAATTTACATTTTGGTGTGAATCGAGTTCCATTCGACATTTCAACCCTTTTACAGTCCCTCTCCGCACTAAAGATGACTTCCCCTGAAAAAGATTTACTGGCTGATATAATTAGAGAGAATAAAAATAGCATTTTAAATTTCATTGAAAGTTCCTATTATTTATATTTGCTGTTAAAGTATATTGATTTACTTTACCTTGATTATTAGTTACGGAAATGATCATCTTTATTTCATTATCATCGTTTGTACAAGCTCGATAGGCAGACTTTTCAAGTTTCATTTTTATTGTATTCATGGTAGAAATTTCACCACTCCCACTTGGTAAGAAACTTCCTCTCATCGTTCCTAGTTCTTTAACACCTGTTAACGCCTGTATCTCATTATAAAAGCTAGGTATCCAATGTACTCCGTTCATGGACAAATATAAAATATCAACATTTTTAATTTCTTCACTAAACTTTGTTGTATCATTATTTAAACGCCAAAATACATTTATCTCTCTGTCTTTTTTGAAATTATTTATTGCTTTTAATGATTCTAATCTTTTTAATAGCTTATTTTTTTCATTCACCAATTGAAAAATTCGTAACTTCAGATCTTGGTTATGTCCTTGTAGTCTAATCTCTTGCATTACTCTCTTTAAATCTTTAATTACTTCTACACTTTTTATACTCAGAGATTTTATTTCAGGTTCTGTTTTTAAATAATCATCGCATAACCATAGAGGTTCATTTTCAATAGGATGTGTGTAAACTCGACCAATAAATTCAGCTTCCGAATTATTGTTTAATTCATCAAAAATAGTATTTCCATCACGATTGATAGATAAAAATGCTACATTAATCGCCGCTTCTAAGTAACTTAAGTTATTATTTGTAGAATTATTCATGTAATTAGACAGCTTTTCCTCCAAAAAACCAGAGATATTTATTTTTGGATCTTCATCATTCTGGCTAGATTCTCCATCATAATTTGCACTCAATTCATAGGTGTTTAATTCTCCCTCAATCATAAAAAGCTTATCTTCAAAATATGTTAATTGTTGGTCAACGCCATTGTAGAATAAAGGTGGATCTACCTGATTTAACGGCTGAATGCATACTTCTTTAGAGACTTCACCACACCAAAACATTGAAATATTTGCTTCTAAAAAGTCAATATTTACTTTTTGGAAAAATTTCTGCCTCTTATCTACTCTCAGTTTATTTATCCGATTGGTAAGTCTATTAAGCCTCTTATTTAATTTTTTATACTTACTTTCTATAACAAGTTTTTTATCTATATTTTTCAGTAAGTTCCAGAACATCAAATTGTTATTCTTTATTAACTCTAGTTCTGAAAGGATATTCTCAACTTCATTTGAGTTATAAAATGGATAGCTAGACACTTTGGAAATTACATTATTATACTCATCGTTTACTTCTTTCTCTAAATGTAAAGCTAATGAATATCGGTTGAATAAAGCAGTTTGATTTAAACCATCAGTTAGATTCTCTACTTTTCTAATTCTTCTCAACCTAAACATCATTTTTTTAAATTCAAGACTTGCTTTGCTATTTTTTTCTGTTTTTCTTTGAATAGTGTGAAAGTTATAAAGTTTTTCATACATATCCTGATGAATAACTGTTCCTTGAGGAAACAGTTGATCAATTATATTTTTACTTTTTAATATCTGAGTTATGTGGACCCACTTTACTCCCAAATTTTCTTCATATGCGTCGACACTATCTAAAATAATATCTTTCACACTACATGGCACATCAATGGTCTTAAAACATTGTAAGTCATGATCTAATTCGGATGCTTCACACACATCATTACAACTTTCTTCATTATATTGATAATAACAACTTTTGGGCTCAAAGTTTGTGAGTTGTATTGTAATCGGACATTCATCTGCGAATAAAACCGTACTGTTAATGAATAAGGAAATTAATATAAATCTATTCACTCAGACCTCTATGTTCAATTTACATAATTATTTTTAAATACTAAAAAAGCAATAAATCCCCTTTTTTATATCAACTTTCAAAGTAAAAATAAATATTTTAAAATTAATTTATAGAAATTCAAAAAAACAATATAATTATTGGATTATATTTTTCATCAAAGAAACAAAAAAATTATTATATTTATTTGCATCATTATAAATGATCATAAGTGTGACATTTAACAAAAAAATAATTTTATTTAATATTAAATTTAACTTTTAATTAATGCTTGTTGTCATGATGCTAATAATCAACATCAATATAAATTCAATTAAATTTGAAAAATACATTATTTTTCAAAGGCTTTTTTGTTAACTTTGCAAACTGACTCGCAGTTTTTCTATTTTAAAAATGCATTTTTCACTTAGAATCATTAGGTTACTTATTGATAGGCCACCTTTATAAAAATAGAAACTTACATATGAACATAGACAGAATTGGTCATGACCCCCAATAAAAAAATAATTTATCTATTCAATAGTTTACGCACGATCTTTACCTATACAACCTCGTTGTTCATCACTGGTTGCGTTACCGTAACAAATGGGCAAACACAAAAGGTCGCCGACCCAATTCAATTATCTGAATCAAGAGTTAATCTTGGTGTTGGTTACCTTCAACAAGGTAATATGATTCGTGCTTATCAAAATTTTCAGCAAGCGCTTATCTACGCACCTAACTATTATCGAGCACAGCTATCTATGGCGCATTATTATGAACGTGTCGGTGATGAACATAAAGCTAACAAGATGTACCAGTCTGCGCTGAACACAAATTACAAAAATGGTCATGTATTACATAACTATGCCACTTTTTTGTGTAAGAAAAACCAATATGATGCAGCGGATAGTATGTTTAACAAAGCAATTACTCAACCTGACTACTCGCTTGTACCGAACAGCTATGAAAACGCAGGCCTATGCGCTTTAAAGGCAGGTAAGACTGAGAAAGCGAAATACAATTTTCGCCGCGCAATTGATCATGATCCATATCGTCCAGTGTCTTTACTTCAGTTAGCGAAGCTTCAGTTGGAAAATGAAGAATACCCCTCTGCTGAGAAAAACTTGTCACACTTTTATCAAGCATTTGGTACCACCAAGGCTTACCTCGAATTAATGGTAGTGCTCGAAACCGCGTTGGGTAATATGGTAAGCGCTGAAGAGTATCAAGATCACCTTGATAACCTAGTTTAAGGTTAAGTTTGAACATTACTGACAACTGGAATTGTTGGCTTTTTTTTGTCTTACCACCCACAATTATAATTATGTTCCTTTTGCTTGGATCTGCCATTGTCGTTCAAACCTAATTCACTTAAACTACTCTCAATTGTATTACCCTTCGCATTCATTTGGGGATGTAAAGAGAGCACTTCCCCAGATCTGTCTTGGTCGATGGATGATTTCTCCACCCCTTCTTACCAGCTCAAACATCAATGTAACGAACCCAGAATGGGTACAGACCCTTTCAATGGCAAGTTTTACCCTGATCGTTATGGTTCCACTTTCTCGGAAAAGATGTATCTCAGAGCATTTAACCACGAAACCTATCTTTGGTACGACGAAGTCATCGATACAGATCCTCAGACTTATGACACCGTCGCTCATTATTTTGCTTCTTTGATCACTTCAGCCAAAACACCTCAAGGCCGTTTCAAAGATCGCTTTCATTATATAGCTTCTTACGACGACTACATGAAGGCTCAAATAAAAGGGCTAAAAGCTGGGTTTGGGTTCCACTTTAAGACCTTACATAATCAACCTCCAAGAGACATTAGAATTGCTTACACAGATAATCATTCCCCAGCTTCATTGGGGGGGGTTGTTAGAGGGGACCAATTATTAGAAATAAACGGCATCGATGTGGTGAACACTGAAGTCGAAGAGGAACTGATGTTGATTAATCAAGTTCTGAGTGCCCCTGATTTAAACCAAGCGGTAACGTTTATGTTCCAGTCTACCGAATCTCATCCAAAGGTTGTCACTTTAACTGTCACAGAAGTGATAACAACGCCTGTTCGTAACGTTAAAGTTATTCCCCTGCAAGACAAATATATTGGCTACATGCAATTTAATGCGTTTGTCAGTCATGCTCAAACACCATTAATTGAGGCATTTACTCTTTTCAAAGAGCAAAACATCGACGAGCTGATCATTGATTTACGCTATAACGGAGGTGGCTTAATCGGTCAATCTGCTCAGGTGGCTCATATGATCAGTGGTAAAGGTGAAGCCTCTCTTTTTGCTGAACTAATATATAACGACAAAATGGTCCACATCACTCAAGAGGGGCACAATCAATACCATTTTATCGACCGCCAAATCGATTGGGAAAACAACCGGCCTACTCAGTCATTTTTACCATCGCTCAATACACAACGGCTATTTGTCCTCACTTCTGCACAAACCGCCTCTGCAAGTGAATTATTAATCAACGGCCTTCGAGGGGTGGATATTGATGTCATACAGATTGGCTTACCAACTCTGGGCAAGCCTTATGGTTTTGTTCCCGAGCAGAACTGTGGCAATATGTATTTCACCGTACAGTTTCAATCCGTCAATGCCAAAGGTTTCTATCAGTTTGACGACGGGTTCATTCCAACTGACAAGAACCAGGTATCAGCAAATACTGGTTTAGATAATCTTGTCGAAGGTTGCCTTGTTAGTGATGACCTTACCCAGCTATTGGGAGACCCTAAGGAAGGGTTATTATCTGCAGCATTGGAATACATTACTAGCCATCGCTGTCCTGATGTGGAGCCAACGGTTAACGCCAGTTACAACGCGGGATACATACAGCATTCTCCCTCATTATTCCTTAAAAAAATGCCGTGGCACAATGAGAGCATTCACCTACCACTTGATAATATCTACCCTCATAACCCGTGAACTTCATCGCTCTTGGTGGCTGAATATGAGTGGATATAGCTTTTTAGTAACAAAACCCAAGTAACCTCAAGATACTGTATTTAGTTTAAGGTCACTTGGGTTTCGTTTCGCTGTATTTTCGTAGGTAGGTTTTAAAAAAAATGGAAGGTAATATTAGCGGTTAGACTATGAAGAAATTCACTCTTTTTATTCATTTCTAAACCAAAAACTTGATACCCGGCCCCAACAGACAAGTTTTTTAACACTAAGTACTCTAAGCCCAGGCCAAACATGTATGAAATACCATCATCTTTGTATAAATAACTAATATCACCTTTATAATCAATATTATAGGAGTTAATGCCGCCTTTTGCGTATAGGTGTAGAGGTCCAAAGTTCATGCTCGGCTTAACAGCAGCATAATAAGAAGCAAGATCTGCATTTCCATTCAATCCATGGAATGTGAAATCCATATTCCCATGCCTAAAATAGCCAAATTCAAGCCCGATGAGTGGCATAATTCCAGTCCCTACATGCAACCCATAAGTGAGATCTGATTCACCATCAACACGTGCTTGACCGATTTGACCACCAGCATAAAGCCATGAATCGGCTAGCACGGGTGATGCCCATAATGCCAATGCTAATAATGAGATTCTTCCTTTCATCGCCATCCCTTCCCTGTTTTATTTAAAGTGAAATTGGCACAGTATCGCTTGTATGTATTTGCTCTGCTGCTGTGTGCATGCCCAATCATTTGGATTCCTTTGACTATGAGTACATCAGTGAGATTAGAGAACAAATTTATGATAAAGATATAATTAAACTATATACCTAATGCCGTTTTTCATCCAAAAAAATACCAGCTAAGTGCTGGTATTTTAAAACAATGGCCATTAAAGCAATAATTACAAGAAATGTATCGTCGCGTTTAATGAGAAGGTATCAACGTTATCTTTGTCTATAGTGTAGTTCATGTAACTTGCACCTACAGATACAGGGCCATAGATGAAGTATTCTGCTCCAACGCCATACATGATGTCTAAATCGTCATCATTTTTTGCACCAGAAACATCTTTGTCCCATTGGTGAAGGCCACCTTTCGCATAAACATGTAGTGGACCAAAATCAATACTTGGTTTTAAAGCAGCGTAGTATGATTTTAGTCTTGTCTCATGACCTGAAACTTTAAACTTACCATGCTGTGTAACACCTGCTTCAACACCAATTATTGGTAGGATGCCTGTACCGACATGTACAGAGTAAGAAGTATCTGTTTCGCCTTTGTAATCAGCTTGACCAACAGAGGCACCACCATAAATCCATGAGTCTGCCATTACCATAGAAGAAGCACTGAGCAGCGCAGTTGCCAATAGAATTTTCTTCATCATCAACCTTTGTCTTAATTATTGCTCACTCGAAGAACATGAGCGTTACACATATGAGGAAGGGGTATAACGCTTCCTCGTTTTATCGTATTAGAGCAAGGTTAAAACGTTCCCACCTCCCCCATTGGATGAGTATTGCCGTAATAACCCTGCGCGAATACCGCCTATTGTACCGCTTGTTTAGCAGGCATCAATCGCATTTTTGATACGTTTGTCAGAAACTGGGTAAGGAGTGCCTAATTGTTGAGCAAAAAAGCTCACTCGAAGTTCTTCGATCATCCAACGGATTTCCTTAACATTTTCTGGAATAACCATGCCTTTCGGGATCTTGTTAAGTAGTTCTTTATAATCGGTAGTTACAGATTCGACTTTCAGCATGTGTAAACGGTCTTTGTTTGGATCGATCGGTAGCTTCTCCATACGGCGCTCAATCGCACGCATGTAACGCAGAATATCTGGAAGACGCTTCCAACCACATTCTGTCGCGAAACCTTTGAAGATCAATCCTTCAATTTGTGCTTTGATGTCCGATAACGCAAATGCCATCGTGAAATCGATCTTGCCTTTCAGCTTCTTATTGATGTTGAAAGCCGTTGTCAGGATGGTTTCCACTTGCTGTGCAATTTCCACCACGGTATCACCAAGTTCAGCACGTACATGTTCCTTCAGAGCGTCAAATTTTTCAGGCTCCCAAACCAAGCCGCCCTGCTCTTCGATCAATTTATCAACACCACACGCGATACAGTCATCAATTAAGTCTAGAACTTTACCATACGGATTAAAGTACAGACCCAACTTCGACTTATTCGGTAAATTGGTGTGCAGGTATTTGATTGGCGACGGGACATTTAACAAAATCAGGCGACGTTGTCCCGCCTGCATCGCAGTAACTTGTTCAAATTCCGTTTCATAAAGTTTAATTTCAACACTGTCTTTGGCATCAACAATCGCTGGGTATGCCTTAACATCATATCCCCCACGTTTTTGTTGATATACCTTAGGTAATTCACCAAAGCTCCATGTTCGAAGTTCTTTTTGCTCGATATCATCATCCGCAACTTTTGAAAGGGTCTCTTGGACTTTATCTTTTAAGCTCTCTTTCAATTCATGCAGATCTTTGTTCTCTTTTAACTTGCGGTTTTTATGATCTACGGCACGGAAAGTCACCTTTAAATGCTCCGGAACTTGTTCCATATTCCACTCTTCACGCAGAACTTCTACCCCAGTCATTCGGCGAAGCTCTTTCTCCAATGAATCGAGAAGTGGTGCTTCCATTGGTGTGACACGAGCTAAAAATGCATCGGCGTAGTTTGGCGCAGGCACAAAGTTTTTACGAACAGTCTTCGGCAGCGACTTGATCAAGCTGACAATAAGTTCATGACGCAAGCCTGGGATCTGCCAGTCAAAACCCGCAGGCTCCACTTGGTTCAAAATCGGTAGTGGCAAATGCACCGTTACACCGTCACTATCTTCTCCAGGTTCAAATTGATAGCTTAACTTCAGCTTCAAATTATTCTGATACCAAAAGTTCGGATAATCTAAGTCAGTAACATGGCTGGCATCGCCCTTGAACAACATCTCTTTCTCGAAGTTCAGCAGTTCTTTGTTCTCTTTCGATGCTTGCTTCCACCACGTATCGAAGTGTTTGCCTGAAACCGCATCAGTACTGACACGCTGATCATAGAAGTCAAACAATTCATCGTCATCGACTAAGATATCGCGTCGACGCGATTTGTGTTCAAGTTCTTCCACTTCTTGAAGGAGCTTGCGATTTTGCTTGAAGAACGTGTGCTTAGTTTCCCATTCTCCTTCCACCAGCGCACTGCGAATGAAGATTTCACGACTCACGGATGGATCGATACTGCCGTAGTTCACCAAACGCTTCGGCACAATTGGCACCCCATAAAGCATCACTTTCTCGTGTGCCATGACTGCTGCACGTTTCTTCGACCAATGCGGCTCACTGTAGCTACGTTTAATCAGGTGCTTCGCTAACGGCTCAATCCACTCTGGTTGAATCTTGGCGATGATACGACCCCAAAGTTTTGAGGTTTCCACCAACTCAGCAGACATGATCCACTTGGGTTGTTTCTTGAATAGCCCCGATGCAGGGAAGATATGGAAACGAGCGTTACGCGCACCTTGGTATTCATTCTTCTCTTGGTCTTTCATACCGATGTGCGACAACAAACCAACAAGGATTGAGCTGTGTACGCCATGGTAAGACGCAGGCTCATCGTTAAGTTTGAACTCCATTTCACGCATTGACTGGTGAATCTGGAAGTACACATCTTGCCATTCACGCACGCGCAAGTAGTTCAAGTAATCTTGTTTACATTGCTTGCGGAACTGGTTACCCGTTAGCGCTTTTTGCTGCTTCTGGATGTAATCCCACAAGTTCACAAACGTCAGAAAATCTGAGTCTTCGTGGAAGAAACGTTTGTGCTTGTCATCGGATGATTGTTGCTTGTCACTTGGGCGCTCGCGCGGGTCTTGGATCGACAATGCCGCCGCGATGATCATCACTTCTTTCAATGCACCTTGCTTTGGTGATTCCAATACCATACGAGCTAAACGTGGGTCGATTGGAAGGCGCGCAAGTTGACGGCCAATGCTGGTTAGGCGTTTTTTACCACCTTGAGAAACGGGATCCTTCGCTTCTGCGTTAATCGCACCCAGCTCTTCCAACAAGCGAACACCGTCTTGGATGTTACGTTTGTCAGGCGCTTCCACAAATGGGAAGGCTTGAATATCACCCAAACCAAGTGCTGTCATTTGCAAGATAACCGACGCTAGGTTGGTACGCAGGATCTCAGGGTCGGTAAACTCCGGACGTGACTCAAAATCTTCCTCTGAGTACAGACGGATACAGATACCCTCTTCCACACGACCACAACGACCTTTACGCTGGTTCGCACTCGCCTGAGAAACTGGCTCGATTGGAAGGCGTTGGACCTTAGTACGGTAACTGTATCGGCTGATACGTGCCGTACCCGGATCGATCACGTACTTGATGCCCGGAACCGTTAACGAGGTCTCTGCTACGTTGGTGGCCAATACAATGCGGCGACCAGCATGAGGTTGGAAAATTTTGTTCTGCTCACCCGCCGACAAACGCGCGTAAAGCGGCACAATTTCCGTGCTCTTCAGATTACGTTTAGACAGTGCATCAGCGGTATCACGGATCTCACGCTCACCGTTCATGAAGATCAGTATGTCACCTAAGCCTTCATCACATAGTTCATCGACCGCTTCGAAAATACCTTCAAGCTGGTCACGATCGTTGTCATCATCACCACTTAATGGGCGGTAACGCGTTTCTACTGGGTAAGTACGACCTGACACTTCAATGATGGGGGCATTGTTGAAATGTTTTGAAAAACGCTCAGGATCGATGGTTGCCGACGTGATGATCACTTTCAGGTCAGGACGACGTGGCAACAACTCTTTCAAGTAACCCAAGATGAAATCAATATTAAGGCTGCGCTCGTGCGCTTCATCGATAATGATGGTGTCGTATTGATTCAAGAAACGGTCATGCTGAATCTCAGCCAGCAAGATACCGTCGGTCATCAATTTGATTTGGGTATTCTCAGAGATCTGATCGTTAAATCGAACCTTGTAACCAACAAACTCACCAAGCTTGGTTTCCATCTCTTCGGCAATACGGTTCGCAACCGAACGCGCCGCAAGACGACGAGGCTGAGTATGGCCAATCAGGCCGAACTTACCTCGACCAAGCTCCGCACAGATTTTTGGTAGCTGAGTAGTTTTACCTGAACCAGTTTCTCCTGCAACGATAACCACTTGGTTTTCTTCGATCGCTTTCGCAATGTCGTCACGTTTTTGGCTGACTGGCAGGATTTCAGGGTATTCAATCGTTGGCTGGTAGCGACTACGTTGCTCCACAACCATCATAGATTTAGCGATATCTAATGCGATTTCATCAAACACAGCGTTACGTGCTGCGTCTTTTTTGATTTTGCTCGCACCAGAGATTCGTTTACTCAAGCGGAAGCGGTCACGCATCATGCACTGGCTAAGTGCCTTGCGTAGTGACGCCGCGTTATTTACTTGAGCCTGAGGCGCAGCATTCTGAGAAGCTTGTGCTTGAGATGCATTAGCCTGCTTCGCTTTGGCATTTTGAACACCAGCTGACGGTGTCGCTTGCTGTTCAGCGGGATTCTTTTTTGAGGGCTGTGACGAAGTCAAAGCGTTTCCTATTCTTTTATTATTTACACTAAGCCGATTGTAACACACGAGACGAAAAACGAGATAATAGAAAGGCTTGTATAGCCAAAATTTCATTTAGCTAGCACCCGTTACTGTTCATTCTTTTTATACCTATACCCAAAGGATCTCAAAATGCTTGATTCAGAGAAAAATCACCAAGTCGAATTCAAGAAAGACAGCTAAGCGGAATAGCAGGCTCTTTCTTATTTTTGTAAGAAGAATGGCTGTCTGACACAAGAGGTCAAATCAGTGACACGCTCCCAAAGGGCGGGCAACATTCAGTAATCGATTTTACAAAACAAAATCTAACACATTGAATTATAAATAAATTAATATCATCTTAATCATTAACTTTCCAATTAAATCATTGATCACAATATTGCTACATTTTACATACATTTTGTTTTCACAATGCGTAATCACAAGTTAGTCTGCCTCAGCCCATGTCAGGGTGCTAGATAACTAATAAGGAATAACAATGAAAGCATATGTATACGATGGCGAAAGCAAAGCAACTTTAGAAGAAAGACCAATTCCAACAGTAGTTAATGCTACTGATGCTGTAGTGAGAATCGAAAAGACCACCATTTGTGGTACGGATCTGCATATACTTAGAAATAACGTAGCCACATTCAAACCGGGCACAATCTTAGGTCATGAAGGTGTTGGTATCATTGAGGAATGTGGCGATCTTGTTCATAACTTTAAAGTCGGAGACCGTGTTATCATTTCGTGCATCACTTCATGTGGTGGTTGTTCAATGTGCCAAAAGTCTAACTTTGGTCAATGTCTCAATGGCGGCTGGTTGCTGGGTAACGAAATCGATGGTTGCCAAGCTGAATATGTCAGAATCCCATATGCAGATAATAGTTTGCATCTGGTGCCTGAAGATATCGATGTCGATTCTCTTGTACTGCTCAGTGATATCTTCCCAACAGGATATGAAGTCGGGGTTCTAGACGGCCAAGTTAAGCCAGGATGTTCTGTTGCGGTCATTGGCTGTGGACCTGTTGGTCTTGCAGCATTGATGACATCTAAGTTCCTCACACCATCAGAAATCTATGCCATCGATAATAACCCACACCGTTTAGAAGTTGCACGTGAAATGGGCGCGACTCATACCATAAACAATTCTGAAGGAACGGCTGTACAACAAATTCTTGATATGACTGATGACGTTGGTGTTGATGTTGTTATTGAAGCCATCGGCATTCCTGCAGGCTGGGATATGTCACAAAAACTTGTTCGTCCTGGCGGTAATATTGCAGTACTGGGTGTACACGGCAAGCCAGCTACAATTAACCTTGAAGACATGTGGAAACGCAATTTCACAATGACGGCAGGTCTCGTTCACACTCATACTATTCCTATGTTAATCAAACAAATTCGTGCTGGACACCTCAATCCTAAACAACTTTGCAGCCATGCTTTCGATCTTTCACAAGTCGCCGAAGCTTATGACACCTTTATTCATGCTGGCGATCACTGTTCATTAAAAGTAATCATCAGTAATACAGAGGGATAATTTTGATGATCGATGCAGAAACCGCCAATAATATTTGCGCCGTTGCCGTTTTTCTTCTTTTAGTGGCATTTTTTCTTAACATGTTTAATTACATGTCACATGAAAGTCGCACCTATTTATTGATGAATGCTATTGGTGGCTTAGTCGCCGCTTGGTGTTCATGGCACTTAGATGTAATGCCTTTTGTCATTCTTGAAGGGACATGGGGGCTAATTGCATTGTATAAATTTCTCAACATTCAATTTATACGCAAAGCTTCTGTTACCTGAGGTCGGATATAGGCGTATTGCTTAACTGTTTAATAAACAAACAAAGAAATAAAGATAACATGCCCAAGCTTCCTTACTGTTGTTTGGGCAAGTTCACATTCGTGGTTCTTTAATATACCCAAGTAACCTCAGGTTCTAGATGTCAGAGCATCTGAGGTTACTTGGGTATAAATGTTTAAAATTCAAACTGAATGTAAACAGTATTGTAATTGCTGCCACCTTTAATACGACCGAACTGAGAAGCCTTCTCAAAAATAGCAGACCGATGATGGAGTGAATATCCTAACCAAATATTCTCCCACTCTTTGTTATTGAATAAATCTCCGACATTAACATCCAAAGAAAAGTCTAAATAGTTAAGCAGTTTACTTGGGGTATAGCCTTTCTCATCCATTTCGATACCTTCAATATAGGTAATATTGTCGATGTATGACAGACCTTCCGCAAATCCAAAACGCCATTGAGTTGGCCAATCAAATGTGTAATAAGCCTTAATCGCCATAACGAGCTCAGTACTTGAGGACTGTTGGCTAGACGACCAATGATGTGCGATACCTGGTGTAGCAAACAACTCCAGCGGAAAACCGAACAAACTTTCTGTTAATGGGTAACCGTAAAATAAAGAAGAAAGTTGATGGTTGTATTTGTCCTTTTGACTGTTTAGCTTAAATATATCACCTATATTGGACGGTGTTGCCCAACCATGTGCAATGCGTAGATACTGCTCACTATTCAATTGTTTTTTGTCAGGTTGATTTTTATCATTAAAGAATCCAAAACCAAGGTATACTTCACTTTGATAACGGTCCTTAACGACCGAACTATTAAATGCCTCATTGTCCAGTCTAGTAACACTCGCTCCCCCTAATAAGTACAAGTTAGAAGTGACGTGGTAACGCCCTTTAACGCCTAGGCGAGTATCAGTACCAGCGCCTATGGATTCGCCAGTAACATCTTTAAAAGAATAATATTCACTATTGAAATCCGCTGTTTTGTACCTAAATGTCAAGTCAGATTCAACTTCTAAGGCCCCTAGTTCATAATAGGTCGCTAACCGAAAATTTGAGTGATGTTGCCCCTCGTCATCCGACATGATCTCTAAATCTGTTCGCCAATGGTTGTTTAGCCTGTATTGCCACTGAAGGCCTGCATCAACCCGATCCCCTTCATAAGCATTTTGTACTGACATCGGTATATCAACAAATCTTAAACGCATCAATGCACTGACAAGCCAGTCAGATTGCTTGTTGCCATATAAAAACACACCGCCTTCGATACCATTGAGATAAACGTACTCATTTTCAAAAAACATCATCGGCACAAATGTACTGACAGTTGAGTCATCGTTCACAGTATCAAAAGGAATCGTCGCCGTTCTTGACAACGCTGCGATACCCCATGTGTTTTCAAAGCTCTCGTCATTGGCAGAGGCAGATTCCGAGGCAAAGCAAAGCGAGTAAATTAATACGGATATCGAAGATATTTTCAAACTATTCACTATGGCTAACTCAATCAATCAAAAGTCTCCACTATACAGAACGACAGATGGAAAATGAATATTCAAATTACTGGACTAAGATCTCTACAGCAAACTTATTTCCTGAATCGAAATCAAATCTATAAAACTAAACCTTACTCTTTGTGTGACTAAAAAGGTAAAGTCAACGCGACTGATATGAATTCGGTTGCAGATAAATAATTAAGAGGTAGGTTACATCATGAAATACTTAACTATTTTTGCCCTTGCTCCACTCACCTTCCACATAAATGCAGCACATGTTATTGATCATTCTTCGATCGACCTGTCCGGTGTCATTCTCGAAGCCAGTCAAACATCCAACTCAAATTCAGAGCTGGCACAAAGCTACAGTGAACTCGGTCATGTTCAACTTGACAATCAATCTTTTACTCGTAAACAACAGCTATTTTATGGTGTCCCAGTCTATGGCTATTCCATTGTCTCTGATGATTCTTCTCAAGGCTACCATAGCACTATCGCTGGTGAAGTCGTTGTAGGTTTAGAAGGCGATATAGAATCAACTCTACCAATGATTAATCAACAACAAGCGATAAGCATTGCGAGTGATTTTAACCACGCAAATAATGGGGCCAGAACCGTTGCTCCAAGCTTTGCAAATTCAGGAGCTGATACTGCACAACTGATGGTCTGGCTCGATGAAGAGCAAACAGCACACCTCGCATACAAAGTCGATGCTCAACGCTTCAATGGACAAACCCCTTCAAGACCGATTACTTTCGTTGATGCAAAAACCGGTGACGTTTTAGATTCATGGGAAGGTATTGCTTTTCAAAAAGCAGAAGGCCCAGGTGGAAATACTAAGAGTGGTCGTTACTATTTTGGCACGAATACTAAATTTGGTGGCTTTGATGTCAATAGTCGTTGCCAATTTGATAGCCCAACCGTTGTTACTTATGACATGAAAAATCAACAATGGGGCGGACAGGTTCACCGTTTCAACTGCCAAGTAAACAACTATCGTCAAATTAACGGTGCCTACGCTCCGATGAATGATGCTCATTACTTTGGACAGCGAACGTTTGATATGTATGAGGAATGGTTGAATACTCGCCCTATTAGTCAAAAACTCTCAATGCGTGTGCATTACGGAAGTAACTACGGCAATGCTTTCTGGGATGGCAGACAAATGACGTTTGGCGATGGAAATAATTATATGTACCCACTTGCCACTTGGGATGTCATTGCTCATGAAGTCAGTCATGGCTTTACTGAACAAAACTCTGGTTTAGAGTATCGTGGTATGTCGGGCGGGATGAATGAATCTTTTTCAGATGTAGCCGCCGCAGCTCTAGCGCAATATGTTCATGGCGAGTTCAACTGGAAAATGGGCGAACATGTTATGAAAAACGCTTCTGCTATGCGTTATTTTATAGAGCCTAGTCAGGATGGAATGTCAATTGGTCATGCTAGCCGATACTATAATGGCATTGATGTTCATCATAGTTCTGGTGTTTTTAATAAAGCCTTTTATCACCTTGCAACAAGCCAAGGCTGGGATATCCAAAAAGCCTTTAAAGCTTATGCAGTTGCGAACCAACTGTTCTGGACTCCTCGCTCAACCTTCCAACAAGGTGCAGAAGGCGTATGTAAAGCATCAGAAAAATTAGGTTACAACGGCCAAGCGGTCAGCAATGCATTTAATCAAGTGGGTATATCGGTACATTGTGGTTCTGGACAACCTTCACCAAGACCTAATCCATCACCAAGGCCTAACCCATCACCCACTCCGAATCCAACGCCTCAACCTTCTCCTAATGGCGACGTGATTGAAATTACACTTGATAATCCAGTACTGATCAATAACCAATCAAATGAGCAACGTTATATCTTAAGAAATGCTTCAGTTAATGACCTTTGGGTACAAACAAATGGAGGGACGGGAGACGTTACACTCTACACTACAATAAGACGTCCTGTGTCGAGCTCAGATTACGATTGCATGTCTTCAGCAGGTGGTAATAATGAGTACTGTGGTTATGGCGGTATTCAAGGTACTGATATTCAAATCCTCGTCACTGGAGCACAGAGCACAAACAATGCTTATATTGCTGTCAGTGAGTCGATCTCATTCCCTCAGGGGCCACAACAAGAGCCTCATGATCTTTGCAGTGGTCTGGGAGAATGGTCTTTAAATACCTATTACCCTGCTGGTTCATCAGTACAATATTGGGGTAATAAATTCACTACTGGTTCAGACTCTTGGGGACAAAACCCATTCGGTGGTTTCTCAACATGGATTCACCAAGGTTTGTGTGATTAGTTTATCTTTCAGGTCAACATCGGTTTAACCTTCGGTGAATAGATTCAAGCCTGAACGAAAAGACAATGCCCTGACAGAGTCAGGGCATTGAATGAGCTCAAGGTTTAGCCTTCAAGCACCATCATTCGAAATACCATTGACTTCCATTAATATCAGCTTCAACAAGCCACGTTCTAGAATTCCATCTTATCGCATTGTCGAGTTGATTTTTGAGCTGCCCGTTTGACCATCGCCATTTTTGCGTGATGCTGTTATTACACAATTCCATCGTAATATAGATACCACTCTGATCTAGGCAGAGCTCTGGAGTCGCGCGGTTGATCAGTTGACCAGAAGACGTTAACTTCCACTGTTGATTCTCCCCATAATGGCAACGCCAACCATAAACATTAGAACCCATGCCTTTTTCGGTTTCCGCAACTTCTACATCTAAGCACTGCGTTCGATCAGAAGTGTTCGTTTTGATTCGTTTCCATGAATTATCTTGACCGCTATCTTGTGAAGAAGCGGTAAATAAAGCTTTCACTATCGATGTTAGAGGCTGGCTATAACGGGCAGCTTTAGGAGCCTGCGTTTGCCAATGTTGAGGAACGGGTTGTGACAGGTCCCACCCTCCCCAGCCATCGTAATAAGATTGCGCTTCTTCATTAGGTAATGGTGTCCACAAAAAATCAGGGTGACGATTTTGATACCATTCACCGCCAATAGTATTGCCACTTTCGTCCAGTTCTAAATCATAGAAATAAGTTACCCTTGTCACCCCATCATAGTTGGGGTTATCGGAAGTACGATGCGTCGGCCTTGTCTCAACCATGTATTCTACGGTCATTTTTACCCCAACAACATACTCTGCATTATTTGCTCGGTATTGAGAAAAACGATCATTTTGATAGTTTTGTAATGGGATCACGACCTCAGCAGGATTAGACGATGAAGTGTGCGTTTGCGGATTAAAATACTGAACTTGATACCCCAACAACGGCTGGTTCCAAACCTGGTAATCAAACGTCGCATCCATGATCAAACTGCGTTCAGAAATGCCTAACTGGTTTAGTACAGCAAGGTGCCAACTGGCTGGGTTATTGTCATGACAATTTGGATCGATCACACGACCATTCTCATCTTTTTCTGGATTTTGAATATTACACCGTCCACCAATAAAGCGTGAATCAAAGGGAGCTTCTGACCATAATAGTGTGCCCAACGCTTTAATATCAGAAGGATAAAATGTCAGCGATTCTCCATTAGCATCTGGAACAACGACGGTATTTTTAGGCCGAGGTAACATATAAGCAGCGGCAGCCCATCCATGACAAAGCCCCATCCACCTTTCGACATGACCACTTGATTCATAATACCCTCTGCCCGCATCCCATGATTTCTTAGTCAAGGTAAATTCGCCATCCCCAACCAACAGATCGTATTTTTCACTCGGAGACAGATCCTGTCGAGCATTCCCCTGATAATAGCTGACGGGCTTATTAATATGACTAAAGTCGTAATATTGTTTCCATGTGGATGCTCTCAACTCTCTATCCGCATAGCGCCAAGCTGCACCGCCGGAATACAGTGGCCAGTATGTGTCAGACCATGGTTGAGAATGTAAACGCTTGACGTTTGGCGTGGTATTGTGCAACTGATACAGGTTGCGAACTAAAGCTTGGCCAGCATCAACCAGTCTTGCAGGATCATCATTGCTTCTCCTAGCAGAAAGTGAACGACGCTCTCTAGAAGTGGACTTTTCTATGATAGCGTCTCTCACTTCCTTCCGATAAACATCTAGATTTTCAATCTCACTTGATGGGTTATACGCCCCTCGCTTAACCGGCAGTGCATCCATCACTGCTTGAGGATTTTCTTGAAAGGCTTGCATAAATTCTTTTATGCTTTGTTCTCCGGAAAGCGCAGCAAACGACGGCACCCAACAGAGCAATGTAACGATCTTCTTCATTTCAGCATTCCCTACTCACTTTGGTTATCAACATGTCCAAAATTCATTAGTAACAATTATCATTCAGGTTGAATGCAGGAGATGAATAAATCAATCAGTAGATCGTTATAATCATTCGAAACGTGATTCTATCTGGCAATAAAAAACACTTTAAATGTGTTAAATAATTAGAATAAAAAATATCAATAGTATTAATGGGTTAATTATTCCTCTGTAAATTCCATTTAGCTTTATCTAAATTCATCGGTACAATGGCATGCATAATTGAATTCAACCCAATCAAAAGCCTGTCACAGTGAAAGCATCAGAACTCAACATTATCATTAGCCAATTGCTCCAACAGCACGACCCCGATGTTGTAATGGGAGAAGAATGGCTACCTGAGCGATTAGAAGATACCCACTTCGATGGCAATATGCTTTTTTTACATTTTGATAATGCACCTGAAGATAACCAAGGGGATGAAGAAGGTCGTGGCTTCGTGACTCATGAAATCGAGCTTATCCGTTGGCGTTTGTCTCAAATTCTTCAAGAAACCAGCTCACATACATCTAAAGTCGATGCATTATTAGCTCTGTTTTTAATGGGGCATGAATTAAGCAGTTCACAGGTCCTAGAAATACTTGAAAACAATCCGCTAGAGTCATAAGTTAATGGAAATAAACAAGCTATAGAAAGAAATAATGGCATCGACAAACTGGCTCAAGGCGATATTCAAATACCTCTGTCGTTAAGGTATGTACATAAACATTCACTCATTCAAGCGAATACGAGTCAAACTTGAGATTTCTTTGATTAGGGCTCATCTTAATAAAAAAGGCCAATAGGAAAATTTATGTTTAACAAACTCACATCTCTGTTTAAACAACTTATTGAGGGAGCTGATTTGGGTCAATCTACGGCGCTGTCTCCAAACCTAGCCATTGCCTGCTTACTGTGTGAAGTTGCTGATGCCGATCATAATGTTGATGAAAAAGAGCTACATACACAACGTGTCTTGCTTAAAAAGCTGCTTTCCTTAAATGAACAGCAAGTCGTTACTCTACTGGAGGAAGCACAAAAGATTTCAAACGATTCAGCCTCATTGTATGACTTCACGTCACAATTAAGAACACTTTCTCAGCAAACACGATACGAGCTGATAAAAAGTATGTGGGAGGTAGCTTTTGCTGACGGAGAGCTCGATCCTATTGAAGAAGCGGTGATTCGTAAAACCGCAGAACTTCTTTATGTGGATCATAGCGAGTTTATCCGAGCAAAACTTCAATCTGATGGCAATCTTGACCAATAAACGTTTATCTTACCTCTGCATTAAAACATGGTACGTTAAAATATGGGTATATTGAAACATAGGTCCTACATTGCAGACACTTACAACATAACAAGGGCGAGTTTTGCGAGATTATAAGCGTCCACGTAACCAGAGTGCTGACGCCCTTCCCAATCAATACCTTTGCTCTCCTGCGCTACTCGGTGGCCAATGCGTTTATCTTTAAGTCGGTTTTGGATACGATAAAGAGTGGCTAAATTAATGAACTCCGTAAAAGGGAGCGCAATCCCTTTGTCGTTGCACTCTTTAATTAAAATTTGATCATCACGTCCCCATGAGGCATAAATCTTATTCCTACCACCAAAATTCTTCACTATGGATTTAAGTACCTCTTCCAATGGTCTTCCTTGTTTTTCGATTTTACGCGGCGTAATACCTGTCAATTCAGCACAAAAAAGCGATACTTCATCTTGTTCAGGTTTGACATAATACTGTGCTCGCTTAACGATCTCACCAGAGGATAAATCAACTTCTGCTAGCCCTATTTCAATGATTTCTCCCGTACGGCCTACGCCATTTTCACTCCAACAGCACATTTCTAAATCGAAGCAGACGATACGGTTATGATTCATAAATTGACCTAATAAAAAGCGAATTGAGTTAGACGTATATTACCTTAACTGAAGATCAAACTCGAATTTCTGAGATGAATTAATCACCAATTGACACTGAGTTACGCCCATTTTCTTTGCAACAATACATCTGTTTATCCATTTTATTGTACAAACTCTCGGACTCTTCACCTTGATAAATAACAGCGCCAATACTAAGCGAACAACATATAGGCTGTCCTTTGTACAAAAATGAAGTACTTGCAATACGTTGCCTGATTTTGTCTAAATAAGACCGAAGCTGAGTCTTATCAGAAAGTTGCGAAATAATACAAAATTCATCGCCGCCAGAGCGATACAGTTTATCCCCTTCCAACAGTTGTTCCACAATCAGATCAGTGACATGGTTTAACGTTTCATCCCCTGCTAGGTGACCATAACCGTCATTGACTGATTTAAAGTGATCAATATCGAAACCTATTAACGAAAATTTATGTTTTTGCTTAACCTGATTGGCTAAGTCATCATTGAATTTACGCCGATTGTATTGCTGTGTAAGTGGATCTCTCTCTGCCATCCACTTCAATTGGGAGGTTTTACGTTCCAACATAGCAGACAGTCGTTCTTTCTCTCGAGACTGCAAGCTGATGATATAAGCAATTAAACAGGCAATTAAAAAACCAGAAAGTGCGATGGAATAAAGGACTGTTCTTTCCCAAGTTAAGAGTGTTGCTGAAAGCTTAAAATCAATCTGCCATTCTCTATTAGATAACATCACTTTTCTACTAATGCTTTCCCCATCAATGTCATCCCAATCTTCACTCTTAAACAGCACAGGATCGTCATTAGCGTCAAACCCTAAATCCTTAACCTTCAAGGACATTTTCATTTCGCTGGCTGTTTTTGTCACTAGGTCTCTAAAATAAATGTAGCTGCGAAGCACACCTACGACAACACCTAAAAACTCATGAGAATCATAACTAAATACTGGATGATAGACTAAGAGTCCACTCTTACTTACTGATTTATCATAACCATCTTGAAGCAAGCGAACTTTATCGGAAATATTAGGCCGTTCATAAGTGTGTAAATCGTTCAGAACCAAATCAAACCGCTCACGTGATGAATAAAAGCCTAATAAAGATAGGTTTTGCTTTGTTCTTGGGTATATGTCCGACAAAATAAACAAGGGTTTACCTGCTTCAAGAATATTTCCTGTTACTCTTTCGCCTGTCGACAGCACAGTAAACACTTCAAAGTCAGAATGTGTACTTTTGACACTTTCAATATAAGATTCAACTTGATCTGGCTCAACACGCTGTAGCCACTGTAAAGCAATTAAACTGTTTGAGTTTTCTATAACTTGCTTAGCAAAAAAAGGAAACTGGTCCCAATAGCTTTGGTCGACAGAATGAAAAAAGTTTGCACCCGCCCCAATAAAAGCCAAATCATTCTCAATTGCATTTTGTAGAGCATCGGCTTGACGATCTGCCATTGTATTTAAAATCGTCCTAGTATACCGAGACTGAATCTCAGCAGCAGCGAGAATCACACCAGCAGTAGTGACTAAAACCGCCAGAAAACCCATAACCGATGCCATAGAGTGTCTGAAAAGATAATGTTTAATTGTTCGAATACTCATACCAGTTCATGCCATCATGCTTTGAAATCTTTATTCCCAAGCCACCTTAAAGTACGTGTTCAGCGTGATGACCTTAGATCCCAGGCACAGCAACGATTTGTAGATATAGCGGTTCTACATTGAGAATCGTTTAACAAAGCCTGAGATTTAAGGTCACTCGCTCTTTGATTGCGTGTCACTGAATCAAGCATTTTGAGGTCACTTGGGTATAGCTACTTTATAAACAGCCTTTGCTGGCAGGTAAAAGCCAGGCAAATTGTCTGATTTTATCGTTCAGTGGTGTTTTTTCATGCTAATCATGAACCATATCGACGAATTATTACAGCCTTAAAGATTGAATATGCTAACATTCATCATCATTTTAGTATCTAACTTAATTAAAACGCTAAAGTCGATGATAAAACGTATTTCTAATTTAGTGTTGTGTTTGAGCAGCGCTAAACTCATGAGCCCAACAAACATAAATGGGTAAACCTAGAAAGTGAATCGTCTTCGTTAGTTCCGATACTTAACATCAATGAATCAATAAAAGAGTAAAATGTCATGAACATTGATTTGAACCTCATTCCACCTACTTTCGATATGCTCCATGCAGGCCTCGCAGCTTCTGCCCTATTACTTCTTCTTTGGTTAGTCGCTCGAAAACCTAAAGTCATCGAAAAAACAATAGAAAAGCCTGTAGAGAAAATCATCGAGGTTGAAAAGCCGGTTGAGAAAATCGTCGAAGTTGAAAAGGTTATCGAAGTCGAGAAAGTGGTCGAAAAAGTCGTTGAAGTCGAATCTAAGTTGGCAACCGCTTCTACTGATTCAGCAATGCAGTTGCTGACCTTAATGCAACAAGAAGCGCGTCTGATTGATTTCTTAAAAGAAGACCTCACTGCATTTTCTGATGAAGAGGTCGGAGCCGCGGCCCGAGTTATTCATTCTGGTGGTCAAAAAGTCTTAGGTGATTATGTCACTCTTGCTCATATTCGTAACGAAGAAGAAGAAACACGCATTACCATCGAAGAAGGCTTCAACGCTCAAGAAGTTCGCTTAACTGGCAACGTTACGGGGCACGCACCTTTTACTGGTACATTGATCCACAAAGGCTGGAAAGCAACGTCGATGAACTTACCTAAATTAGCAGAGAATTACGACGCAAGTATCATCGCACCAGCCGAGGTTGAATTGTGATGAGTAATACACAAGTCGTCAATGATGAAGGACTAGAAAATATGGCACCTAAATATAGCGTAGGTATCGACTTAGGCACCACCCACTGTGTTCTGTCTTTTGTTGATACCCAAGACGAAAACGCACGCGTACAAGTGATGCCTATTCCTCAACTTACTGCTCCAGGAACAGTAGAAAATCGCAGTCAATTAGGCTCGTTTTTATATCAACCTCATGAGCATGAAATGAGCCCACAATCTCGAGTTTTACCATGGTCAAGTGAGCCCACCGCTCTAGTGGGTGCCATCGCGCGTAATCTAGGTGCAAAGACCCCAATTCGTTTAATATCAAGTGCCAAGTCTTGGCTCTGTCACGCAGGCGTCAATCGTCGTGAGGCATTTTTGCCTGCTGGTAGCCCTGAAGAAGTTGAGAAAGTATCACCACTTCGTGCCACAGAATTGTATCTAGAGCATTTGAAAGAAGCCTGGAATTATGAGCACCCTGAGCATTGCCTCAGTGAGCAAGATATCACGATTACTGTTCCTGCTTCCTTTGATCCTGCTGCAAGAGACCTAACGGCTGAAGCGGCTCGCAATATTGGATTTGTTCATCTCACGCTTTTAGAGGAACCTCAAGCCGCCCTTTATAATTGGATTGATAATAGTAATGACAAATGGCGCGAAGAAGTTGAAGTGGGTGACATTGTGCTGGTCATCGATATCGGCGGGGGGACCACCGATTTATCTTTAGTCGAAGTGACCGAAGATAATGGTAATCTAAGTCTCAATCGAATTGCTGTTGGCGAACATATTCTCCTCGGTGGAGACAATATGGACTTAGCGCTCGCCTATCGCCTAAAAATGAAACTCGCGCAAGAAGGTAAAGAGCTTCAGCCATGGCAAGTTCAAGCCATGATGCACGCATGCCGAGATGCAAAAGAAGACCTTCTAAATGACGCTGACCTTCAGTCTGTACCTATTGTTGTCCCTAGCCGTGGTTCTAAATTACTGGGGGCAACTCTTAAAACTGAGCTGACTCAAGAAGAAGTACAACAAACTCTCGTCGACGGCTTTTTTCCTTCCGTGTCGATAACTGAACACCCGATTCATCGTAATCGCGGAGCATTAACGCAAATGGGTCTGCCTTATGCACAAGACGCCGGAATTACACGTCACATCGCAGGCTTTCTCTCTAAGCAAGCGAATGCTCTGAACTCTGACAAGAGCAAAGAGACCAATGCTGGTCAAGATTTTAATCCCTTCGCTAATATGCCAGGAATGCCTGGTTCAGAGCCCACCGTATCTGCTGACTTCATTAAGCCAACCGCTATACTGTTCAATGGCGGCGTATTAAAATCGACACTTCTTGCTTCCCGTTTAGAAGACACCATCAATGAATGGTTGCTTGAAGCTGACGCAGAGATGGCAAAACCTCTTACCGGTGTTGATCTTGACCTTGCTGTGGCCAATGGTGCTGCTTACTATGGAGCAGTGCGAAGAGGCCAAGGCGTCCGAATTCGTGGTGGTATCGCTTCTGCTTATTATGTCGGCATCGAGAGTGCCATGCCTGCAATCCCTGGCATGGATCCCCCAATGGAAGCACTTTGTGTGGCTCCTTTTGGTATGGAAGAGGGTTCAAGTGTTGATGTCCCAAGTCAAGAATTTGGTCTGATCATTGGCCAACCAGTAAACTTTCAGTTCTTTGGTTCTACCGTCCGTCGTGAAGATATTGCAGGAACTCATCTCGATTATTGGTCTCCCGAGGAACTGGAAGAACTTCCAGAAATTCAAGTGACTCTTTCTGCCTCTGAAGGGCGACGTGAGGGAGAAGTCGTTCCTGTCACACTGGCTTCAAGAGTTACGGAACTTGGCACACTTTATTTAGAAGCAATTGCCTCAGACAATGGCCAAACATGGCATGTAGAGTTTGATGTTCGTGATGATGCAAGCGGTCATTCAGATAATTCATAATTAAAGCTTCAACGGCACCTTCCCGGTGCCGTTTTTAATACTAAAAGGCTTGTTAATACAAAAAGGTTTTTATGGCACCTCCTCGTTTTCTTGTTGGTATTGACCTTGGGACTACCAATACCGTTGTGGCTTATTGTGAGCTTACTAATAACCTCTCACAGTCCAACGTTTCTATATTTGAAATCGATCAACTAATTGGTCCTGGTGAAGTCGTGCGCAAACCCTTATTGCCCTCATTTCGCTACCATCCAGCAAAAGAGCAGGTCTCACCTTCGGACCTGACTCTCCCATGGGAAAATCAGCCCGTCAAAGGAGACATCCACCACATCATTATCGGTGAATGGGCAAGAGAACTAGGAGCTAAAGTTGAGGGGCGTCAAGTATACAGCGCCAAGAGTTGGTTATCGCATAATGCTGTTGATCGCCATTCTGCTATCCTGCCATGGGCAAGCACACAGGATGTCGAAAAAGTATCACCGATTGTTGCTAGCAGCAGTTACTTAAATCATATCCGCCAAGCGTGGAACTATCGTAACCCGAGCAATAAATTAGAAGATCAAGAGGTGGTTATCACCGTACCCGCCTCATTTGATGAAACAGCACGACAATATACCCTTGATGCTGCAGAACTGGCTGGTTTAAGAAATATTGTTTTATTGGAAGAGCCGCAAGCGGTTTGCTACGACTGGTATACACGCCACCAAAACAGTGCAAGCCAAGATTTAATCAATAGCCCTCTCATTCTTGTTTGTGATGTAGGTGGTGGTACAACTGACTTAAGCCTAATCGAAGCACGCTTTACTGATCAAGACGAGTCCAATGGTAATAATCTCGCCCTTAACCGGATTGGCGTAGGCGAACACTTAATGTTGGGAGGCGATAATCTAGATTTGGCGTTAGCTCATCTAGCTGAAAGTCGCTTTGAGCATAACAAAAAGCTAACAGCAGCTAACTTAACTAAACTGATTCAGCAGACTCGAAGCGCAAAAGAAAAATTACTTGTCATTCACTCACCAGATGAAGTTAGAATTACCATGTTAGGTAGTGGTTCAAAGCTACTAAGTAGTACTAAAAGTATTACGCTGTTCAAGGATGAAGTGCATCAAATCGCTTTAGATGGTTTTTTTCCTCTGTCCAATTTTAACGAATTACCCAACAGACGACGCAGCGCAGTTGTTGAGTTCGGTCTGCCTTTCGCCTCTGAACCTGCTGTCAGTAAACATATTGCAGAATTTTTAAACCAACACCAACAAGTCTCACGCGCAGCTTTAGGCATTGAGAACAATGAGCAAGATGCTATCCCCGTGGCTTTATTATTAAATGGTGGTGTTTTTAATAGTGAGCTTATCACTGAACGAATGACAGAACTCCTCTCGAGTTGGCGTGGTGAACCGATCACGATTTTGGATAACCCTCACCCTAATTTATCTGTTGCTTTTGGTGCTGTGGCATTTGCTAAAGCACGACATGGTTCGCATTTAAAAATTGGTGGTGGTTCGGCACGTTCCTATTTCTTACATCTACAGCAAAAAAACCAATCACCGCAAGCGCTTTGTTTACTCGCCAAAGGAACAGAGGAAGGTCACGAAATACGCCTAAGTGGTCGTCGTTTCTCATTAACACTCGGTGAGCCAGTACGATTTAATTTACTGACTTCTATTCATGACACTCTAAATCAAAGTACTCCAATTAAAAATGGTGAAATGATTAATGTAGAGCCGGACTTGTTCACCCCTCTTCCCCCCTACATAACGACTCTTGAAGGTGAAGGTCTTCAACTTGAGGCTAATCAAAAAGAGCGAGTGGAGGTTCAACTCGCTTGTAAACTCACAGAAGTAGGCACATTAAATATGGAATGTGTCAGCACTATAGATGACAATAAACGTTGGAAACTTGAATTCGAAGTGCGCAATCAGGAGTTGGATGAGCATGATATTTTTCAACTTCCCCCTCGTCTCAATGAATGTAAAGCACTTATTTCACGCCTTTATAGTGGCAATAAAAAAAGTGCTGAAACATCAGAAATAAAAACATTAACAAAGTCCCTTGAGAAAAAGTTAGGCAAAAAAGATGAGTGGGATTTTGTCACCCTTCGTCAGCTTTTTGATGCCTTTGCACAAGGGAGAAAACGTCGCCGTCGCTCTGAGCCACATGAAAAGAACTGGCTAAGGCTTACTGGTTTTACTTTAAGACCTGGCTTTGGTGACCCGACTGACTCATGGCGTATAGAACAAATTTGGCCTCTTTATCAACAAAATATCCAATTCAAAAATCATCAAGGCTGGACTGACTGGTGGGTATTTTGGCGTCGTATTGCTGGCGGTTTAAGCCAAGAACAGCAAGAAACAATATTGGCTGATATTGCAAAATACTTACACCCCGGAGCGATGAAAAACCCACAATCAGCAAAACTTGCTCAAGATATGGGCTATGAATCCATGGTACGTTTATCTGCTTCACTGGAACACTTGGAATTAGAAGATAAAGCTCTACTAGTCACATGGTTCTTAAGTAAAGCGATGAATACCAGCCAATTTTTGCAAGCTCACTGGTGGGCAATAGGTCGCTTGGCCTCTCGTACCCCTTTGTATGGAAGTCAGCATAATATTATTCCGAGAGAACAAGTTGAGCAGTGGCTGCCAAAGATCTTAGAGCAAAACTGGCAAAAAGAACCGATGATTGGTTTTGCTGCCGTTATGATTTGCCGTAAAACTGGTGATCGTCATTGCGATATTGCCGATGATTTACGCGAAGTTGTGTTGCAAAAATTAAAGCAAAGTAAAGTTCCAGATTCTTGGATATCAATGGTTCAGGAGGTACAAGTACTCTCTAAGCAAGATTCAAAGCGTGTTTTTGGTGATACTTTACCAAACGGCTTATCTTTAGTGAACACATCAGAAAGTTCAATATCAGGGTCTTAATTCCTATGCCCAGGTAACCCTAAGTTGCTTGGGTATAATTAAAGTGAAATCATATTCAGCTAAATAGACACCGATAAAAACCTAAAAGTGTGAGGTATTTTACAATTCCTGTGTAACCTGCCCTCTTCCATTGCTAAAGTTAGCTTATTTTTTTATTTCTTACCTATTATTGACATAAGCTCTCGCTATTAAATACTCGTTCATTGTAGAATCACACTGTTAATACCCACTATTAGGTCAACTTAAAATAGGCCGCTAATTTCTGAACTATTCACATGGATCAAGATAAATTTACTAATATATACCGCTTACCGGGGTCGCTACAAATTCGAATCGCTAGATGGCAAAGAACATTTCGTGGCACTTCCGATCTGGTTCTTCATCAAGCGTTGATAGAGCGTAACCGCCAGTTCAAAAACCCAGCGTTTTTACCTAAAGGCTGGTGTATATGCCCTGTTGATGAAAAAGATATCACTATTACTCATCATGGTAAGTATATTCAAACGGTGATGAGAACAATGATCGACAGAAAAGTCTCTTACAAACGCCTTTTCCTATCAAGAATAGATGAAGGGATAGCAGAAGGTGTACTTCGTGAATACAAGCTTGAATGGGTAAAAAAGCATAACCAAATTGCGAAAAGATATAACCAGATCAAGAAGAAGGAGTATATCCATTTCGCAAAAGAAGAAGAAGAGACCCTTTATCCCTCAATACCCAAAGCAGAGTTTGACAAGGCGCTTTGGAACAGACTGGTGATTTCGCAATTTGGTCCAGAGAAGAAATATAAAAATCCGCACTATGTCCGCAAAGCTGCGTTTTGAATACCATCGAGATAACTCTCAAAAACTTACAAACGCAGCTTGGCTAAAATTCATGAGGCAAAGCCACATATTGTTACCACTAAATTAGTATGGGGCTTTATCACCAAAGTCGACTTCTTTATAGATGTCTGCAAGTGACTTTTTTCCCTGACCTTGCTTAGTAAAAGGACATTTAGAGTTGCTATTGAAATCTTGTTCACGCAGAGCAAGTTCATGATCCTTAGCAGATTCAACGAACTCAGAACTTGCAAGTGCTTGTTGGCGTAAGCGGTTTACTCTTTCAAGGGTTTCCCAAAACATAATTCACCTCCAAACGATGAACTGTACATATGTACAGTATTGTTCAATGTTACCTTTCAGTCAACATAACTGGGAATATAAATTTTACCTTTACTCTTAAATTAACCTACAAACAAAATACATAATCAGTGTACAAAGTAAAAACAATTTCTTGCCAATCTTTTCACCAACTCGTTGTTTGTTTTTTGATCTAGGTTAAAAAAACAACATACGTATGCATATTGGCTAAACCGCTCATACATATTTACATTAATAACAGTAACGCTTATCACTTATTGAAAAGGCCTTAGGTATAATAAATAAAAATGACAGACTTAAACAACAAAAGCGATTTATTAACAATCATTAATATTAAAGTTTTGTTTATCTCCAAGTGACATCAAAGACGTTTGATTCAGTCTATCTCGAGGTCACTTTGGGTTAAAACAGCATGAACAATGTTAATGTGCGATATCTAACTGATTATCTTTAACACCATTAATGCGAAACCATCCTGCAATACTAAACCTCTCAGCATTAGTTGGAAGAACTTCATGTGGGAAACGTTCTGAGAAAAACACCAGTAAACGCCCTCCTTTCGGGGGTATCGTAACCAGTCTATTATCAGCAAGATCGTACACAACCAGCTCCCCTGCATCGTCCTCTTTCCACTCATCGTTGAGATAAAAAACGGTGGTTAATCGTCGATTTTCATTCCCTTTGAAGCTATCAAGATGTTTCTGATAAAAGTCACCTTTTTCATACTTAGCAAAGTGCGCCTCATACTCAAATAAGCCAAGGAAGAAATTTCGATTAGCTTCCAGCCTAACCTGTTCCATTTTGTCTAAAAAATCAGAGACAGGTTTCCCCATGGTTGGTTTTAGCCATTGAATTTTATCACTACGAACAGATTCAAGCCTTATCGCACCATCGTTTCTGCCAATCCGAGCTCGATGCCATTCTTCTGGTATACATTCACGTAGTGCTGAGACCTCCTGCTGTGAAAAAAAGTCATCCCAAATATAGTAGCCATGCGTTGATAAAGCATCGATCATCTTTTCCATTTTCTTAACTCTTTCTATTGGATGAAAGTGGTCTTATAAAGAATTTGAATGAACACAACAACTGCAATTTTTTGTCGAGACGATAAAAATTTAATTGACTTTTTCCATTAAAAATAAGTAGCACAAAAGCGAAGTAGCGATGCTTGGGTATAGATAGATTAGGTAGAAAAATATAGTCAACCTTTGTAAAAACTTAATATCGTATTTTTCGTGTCACAGAATAGTATTTGCTAGTTTGTTACTGATATAATGAAGAAAAATCGTAAAATAGTTTGCTAATGGATTACATCACTCTTTCTCGAATCAGTTTAAAGCACCTCACTACCTTACATATGCTTCTCACCACTCATAGTGTTACATTAGCTGCTGAACAACTTTGTGTTACACCTTCAAGTGTGAGTAAAACTTTAGGACAACTGCGCATCATCCTAAAAGACGAGTTATTTTACAGAGACGGTTCAAGGTTAGTTCCTACCCCTTTTGCTCTTAATATTGGCCCTTCTGTTCATGGTATTTTATCGAGTATGAACGGTTTACTCTACCAAGGAGCATTTAATCCAGCTTATTTTCAAGGCAGTTTCTCACTGGCTATGCGAGAAAGTACCTTTGAGCTTTTTGCACCAATGATCAGCAATCTTTCCCAGCAAATGGGCAATAATGCCAGCTTAAATATATACTCGAAACAAGAGATGAGCTTTGACGCGCTCTTAAGAGGACAAGTTGATTTCATGCTCTTACCACATGATATCAGCCAACCTATTTTTAAGCATAAAGACTTGGTATGGCAAAAGATTTTAGAAGATGAAATGGTTTGTCTGATGGGAAGCCAAAACCCATTGGCTCAAAAAGAGTTAACGATTGAAAACTACCTTTGCGCTAGACACATTGGCGTGACTGACAAAGATCTTTCAAAGCCATTTTTTGAACATAACTTAACTCAATTCCACACCAATAGAAACATTGCAATCCAAGTTGCTGACTTTGGATCAGCTGCGGTGATGTGTCATCACTCTAATTTCTTGTTTACGTGCTCTAAAATGTGGGCCAACCAAGCCATTCAAGCAAGAGGTTTAGAACTGAAGCCTCTCCCTTTTAATTATGGCAAAGCAGCCTATAGTTTAGTTTGGAATAAAACAAGTCTTAACGATCCAGCCCTGAGCTGGCTTCAAAAACAGGTTCTTGATTCTTGTAAAGTGATCACTGGCTGTTGTATGACAAAGTGACCTCGCTCTCAATCAGGCGTCTTGAGGTCACTTGGGGATAAATGAGCGAAGAGAAGAGATAAGGTAGATTCCCCACTGGGTAAAAGCCGCCACGATTGTGAATGACTTGATACCAAACGAGCATAGTATTAATGAAGCCGCCGCTATTTTTAATGAATTTATCATGACTGACTTCCATACAACATTCGCAGTGGGTGCACTCCTTTTAAGCCAAACAACGTTGTTGTTTTTGTTGAATACCAGTGATTTTATTACTACTTCACTTTGACCTTTAGCAAAAAAAGGAAGTCAAGATGAGCCTTACTACACTGATAATTCAAACCCTGAAAAAGTAAAAGTTAAATGTACCAACAAATAACCCAGAGTTTGTTAAACAGAAGTTCCAGCTGACAGAGCGCTATCGATGCAAAAACATTTACAAAAGCAATAACCAATACCAGAAAGAACAAATCAGGGTTATATGATACTCCCCTACTCGCCCTGTCACTATTGAAAAAAACAAAAACATCAATTTCCAGTTTGGAAACATCAACTCACTGCTCCTTGCATTCAAAGGTGGGCTAAAACAAGCTACTGATAATTATAGTATTATGGTTAAAAATTCCAAAACTGGGGGCTCAATCAATAACTGTACACAACATATCAATTTAGTATTGACGTCTTTTTATAAAAACTGGTTATATGTTAATAGCAGTAGTTTAAAGTCATGCAATCGGCCTTAATTGGAAAATAGCTTAAGAAGATATGTGAAACTTTTGGATCAAAGTCTCCAACGAACACTCCAAACTGACTCAAGCCTTCAGTTATGTATTGGCTTAACTCATACGGACATTGGTTATAAATAACTACCCAGACATTAATTATTCTATTTAATCAAAGAGTTAAATAGAATATATGTCACTACATTTACCTTTGCTCGATGTGCTGCGACTTTTTTGGAAACTTAAATCATGGAAAGTAATCTTTTGATACAAACAATGAGCTCTGATAATCCCATCACTTATTCAGATTTCCTCAAAATAGTTGAACAACGGTGTATCAATTTAATTGATATATTTAGTGAAGGCTTTTTTTATATGGACGAAACTGGAAAAGTCATTTTACATAATCAAGAATTTTATAAGCAATTTGGACTTCAATCTGGCCATATCGATATTGATCGTTGGTTAAGTTTGGTTCACCCGCTGGATAGGTTAAATTTATCGACTAAGGTTGAGCAACACATATCGACAGATCAAGTGCGCGAAGCTGCTCTTTATCGTGTACGAAAAACGAATGGCCAATATATGTGGCTTGAAGGGATTGCGATCACGCAAAAAACTCATCTTGGACACCATATGGTTGGGATTCACCGGGATATTTCCGAACGTAAACTGATGGAAAGCTATTTCCAAAGAGTTGCTTTCCATGACAATGCATCAGGAGTACCCAACCGTGCACGCATGTTGCTTGATATCACACAGCTTTGTAAAACAAATAATGCCAGTATTTCCATTTTTTATATTCAAATCGTTAACGTCAAATCATACCTAAATCAATATGGAAGTGAATTAGTCAATGAACTTGTCGAGAAGTTGTTGGTGACTCTCAGCGATCAGCCTTTACCTAATACGCAAGTATATCGTGTTCAAGACGATAGTTTTGCCTTACTGCTCGAAGGAAGTCTATCCATTGAGGCATTGACAACGTATGCAAGTCGAATCAAAGAAGATTATTCAACAGCGGTAAAAGAAGCAGGCTTTCATCTAGGAAGTAACATAAGTATTGGTTTATACCCCTCTATTAATTTAGACCACTCCGCAGAGGAAAACCTGCAAAAAAGTGCACGTACTTGTCGCTATGCTCAGGAAAAGAAGCCTGACAGTATTGCGGTTTATAGCCTGAGTACCCAAAAAGCCGTTGACCGTTACTTTTTCATTAAGCAAGGCTTACAAAACGCTTTAGAAAAACAGAGTCTTAGTGTTAAGTTTCAGCCTATTATATGCTCTCAATCGGGAGAGATTAGTAGCTTCGAGTCACTTGTTAGATGGAATAGTGAAGAATTTGGTGAAATTTTCCCCGATGAGTTTATTCCTGTCGCGGAAAAAAAAGGACTCATCATGGAGCTAGGGTATCAAGTTTTTACCAAAGCATGCCTTTTTATCAATGAATATCGTCAGCGCCATCAAACTCCAGTCCGTATCAACGTTAATGTTTCCGCTTTACAACTACTCAAAAGTGAGTTTCCAACCAATATCAAACATATCGCCTATACCAATAAGGTAGAGCCACAAGATATTGTTCTTGAGCTAACAGAGACATTTATCTTAGATAATAATCAAGCCGCCATTCATGCTTTAAATACCCTAAACCAACTAGGCTTCGCTCTATCTCTCGATGATTTCGGTGCTGGCTACAGTTCACTTCATTGCTTCTTTGATCTACCTATGACACAAATTAAGATAGATAAATCCATGGCGCGGAAAGCACTTAACAATCCACTTTCCTATAAGTATCTGCATTTTTTGATCAATTTATGTCAAGAGCAAGATATCGAAGTGGTTATTGAAGGTGTAGAAGACCAAGAAATGTATGAGTTTTTTAGAAAAATGAAAGCCGACTTTCTTCAAGGTTATTACTTTTCAAGTCCACTGAGTGAGAAAGACGCAAAGGAATGGTCAAAGGTAAACCTTAAATCTTAAATATTATTTACCCAAGTCAACTTAAGTTGTCGTACTCGGCGACGCTGACCTTGGATATTTAACGCCGTCGCTCATTGGCTTTGAATCAAACTGAGCGACAGCAGAACACCGTTATTTTAATCTCGAAAAGATAACATCTTTATCGAGTTGCCCTTGAAAAGAAGTGTAATCAAGGCCTACATCAAATACATAGTGAGAGATTAAGTTCCTGACGCAATCAATCAATGATTCTGAATGCCAAGGTTTCTCAAAGTAGTGATCAATGCCTGCCGAGTTGATGGCATTAATTGTATCGCTTTGTGTCGCTTGCCCTGTCAATAGTACCTTGCGAGTATGATTATATCGGCTGTCGTTGGCTATAAAAGTGAGCAGTTCTACCCCTGTCTTACCAGGCATGATATGGTCGGAAATAACCAACGCGATCATTTGCCCATCACTATCGAGTTCATCCATCAATTCAATGGCCTCATCAGCAGACTCACAGTCTTCAATATTTACCCATGAATCAAAGGATTGTAGATCTTGAAGGACTGCTCTCAATACTTCTCTTTGATCATCAACACATATTAAATTTAACTTATCCATGTTCACCCTCAATTGGCAATTTTATCCTAAATGCTGTTTTATCCGGATCACTCTTCACTGTAATTGAACCTTGGTAGCCTAATACAATGCGTTTTACAATCGATAGTCCTAAACCTAAACCAAATGACAGCCCTCCTTTCTTGGTTGTAAAGTTAGGTTGAAAGATTTTACGTTTAATCAACGGATTAATCTCTTCTCCATTATTTGTAATCGTAATCAAGAGAATACTTTTTCCTTTTCTCGTTTTTATCTCAATACAAGGCTTTTCATGATGCTTTAAGACATCACACGCGTTCTTCACCAGATTGATCCATACTTGTACAAGTTCTGTTTGAGATCCCCAAAATGCGGGCAATTCATCAAAGTCACAAAGCACATTGATGAGACGAAGTTCCCCTTGAAGTAAAATTAACGCTTGGTTTATTGACTCATTTAAATCGAAATAGGCTTCCGTTTCTGTGTCTGCTCTGCCGAGCTGCTTAACGGACTGAACAATGCCAACGGTATGGTGTGCAGCCATACGCAAATCATGTAAATCACGTCCAATCTGCCAATAATGGATAGCTTCTTGAGGATTTATCAGCCAATTTTCATCAGGCTCGTTGTCAGGTACCGCTCGTGCCAGTTCCCTCGCAATGCCTTTTGGCAAATCATAACGCAGCTCAAAATCACGACCACGAGAGCGAACCTGTTTTGATGTAAGAGTCTGGCCTGTTAAAAGTCCAAAATCAAAAAACTGACTTGCACTTGGATTTACTTTTTCAAGCAGCTCAAAAATGATTGACTCCAATCGTTCCGATTTGCTGCTCACAACACCAATCGTATTATTAAGTTCATGAGCAAGGCCTGCAGCCAGTTGGCCTAATGTTGTCATTTGCTCTGCTAGATGCAGCTTTTGTAATACTTTTTCTTTCGCTTTCGCCTCTTGCGCGACACGACGTTGGCGGTATGAAAGCTCGCTGACAATAACAGGCATAAATTGAGCATTCAAAGGGCCAAAGATGCCAGGCTCAAAAGCCGGTGTAAGGCGATCAATCCAAGCCAACTTTGCATCCGTTTGGGCAATCACCGTAGATGATGCGACCCATGAGCCAGAGAAGAAACTATGAACACCAATGAAAGAGCCAGCAGAAGCAGAAAACACTTGGATTTGCTTTTTGTTCTCATCAAGTAAATAGCCATTGAGCTCTCCTGAAATGACATAATATAACCTATCATTACTCTGCTCTTGATTAAGTAGAATCGTCCCTTTGGTTATCGAGATACGTCTTTCCGTCTCATCAAAGTAACGTTGAACAAGTCTATCTAATTGGTCTTCCTGCATAAGTTATACAATCCGTTCTATAACATGTAAAAGCCATACCATGACAAAGCTCAACACGACTCCAACTAGGCCTATCACAATCCCCACTTTAGCCATTTGATGACTTTGAACTTGCCCTGTTGCATGAGCGAGCGCATTGGGTGGCGTACTGATCGGTAGCGACATGCCGAGTGATGCGGCAAAGGTTACAATTAAAATCAAAGTGACTTCTCCTCCCAAAGGTGCTAAAGAAGTCATTGACGAGCCAAGAGCTGCCATAATTGGCATAAGCAAATTGGCCGTAGCGGTGTGAGACATAAAGTTCGCCATAAGCAGACATAACATCGACGCGCCGACCAACACAACATAAGGAGAAAAGTCACCAAAGGGAATACTGCTCACAACCAAACGGGCCAAACCTGTTTGATCAAGAGCTAAACCAAGCGCAATACCACCTGAAACTAACCATAAAACATCCCAAGATATTTTTTTCAAATCTTCCTTGTTAATTATTCCTGTGAGTGAAAATATAGCAACTGGAATCAATGCCACCGTATATGCATTCATCCCATGCGTCGATCCCATCAACCACAATAAGATGGTGCCAACAAAAGTAATATAGACAACGATCGCTTTAGGAGTTTTAAGAAATTTACTTTTGATATCAAGGTCAAGGGTTTGTGTTTCAGACTTGTAAAGGCAAACCATGAGGAACCAAGCGAAAGCCATCATCACAATGACAAATGGCACTCCAAAAGCCATCCATTCACCAAAGGATATAACGTTATCCCCAGTTAAGTATTTTAGAGCAATGGCATTAGGTGGCGTACCAATCGGTGTACCAATACCACCGATATTTGCCGCAACAGGAATACACAAGGCAAAAGCAATTCGGCCGGGATCATGGGGTTTAAATACTGCCACTACCGGCGCCAAAATAGAGAGCATCATCGCGGTTGTTGCTGTGTTTGACATAAACATTGAAAATGTCGCCGTAATCAACATCAAACCAAGCATGACATATTTCGGATCCTGACCAAAGGGTTTGAGCAACACTCGCGCAAGGTTGACATCTAAACGATATTTTGACGCTGCCATCGCTAGAAAGAAGCCACCTAGAAAAAGCATGATTATCGGGCTGGCAAAGGTCGCCATGATTTCGTTGTATTTGAGCAACTCACCAAAGTGTGGAGAACCAGACTCGGTACGTGCTAAACCAATCCCTTTATCAGACAACAGTAACAACTCAAGTACAATGATAACAACCGAAGTGGCATAGATGGGGATCGGCTCCAAAACCCAACACAAAGCCGCCAATAAGAAGATCGCAATCACTCTCTGTTGCATGACGGTAATCCCTTCAAATGGAAAGGCTGATAAAGGCATCATCAAAATCAGTAATGGGATAAAGATAGGAATAATGTATTTGAAGTAGGAATGCATAGTACGACGTCTCTTCCTGAGATGGTTGTCCAAAAAGTGGTGAACCCTTTATGAATCGACTTCACTCACCATATTTGAACCAAATTATGTACGTAACATGCCTACTGGTTTTAGCGCTAGATCAAAGAAAGTAGTATTAAATAAAAATACTCAAAGTCATATACTTATGACCAAATCGCTCTGAAATATCGTTCTCAGCGAGACGACCTTAGTTCTTTTAAGTGCGAAGCGCCACTTTAGGAGCAGATTAAAATAAAAAATTGAATAATAAGGACTTTAATATAATAATGTTCATTATCATGGCTTTTAAAACCTATCCTGAAAATGTTGAGTGATTTTTTACTACATATTAACGATTTTAGCGTGACTACTTTGACGGCTATTATTGTTATCGTTTCCGTATCCGCCTTTATTCATGGTTTAATTGGTGTTGGATTTCCATTAATAACAACACCATTGATTGCCACATTAACAGATGTTAAAACGGCAGTACTCATCACGATCATTCCCAATATCACTCTTAACTTACTTATTATTTTTCGCGGAAAACATTGGTTAAGAACGGCAAAGAAGTTTTTTTTATTATCACTATCTGTAACCTTAGGAACTCTGATTGGAAGTAAGATCTTAGTGATTGGAAGCGAACTTGTCTTAAAAGGCATATTACTGTTTATGCTGACAGCTGCTTTATTAACCAGCAAAATAAGATTTTTTCAATTTGACTCTAACAAAAGAAGAATTCAATTTTTATTCGGTTTTATTGCAGGTATTATGGGCGGTTCAGTCAATATCTCTGTTCCATTTTTAACCATGTACCTTGTAAACACCGACCTCAGTCCTTTAGTTATGTCGCAAATATTCAATATTTGCTTTATTGTTAATAAAGTCAGCCAAGCAATTATGTTAATAATCGATGACGCATTCGGTAACTTTGAACTCGTTTCTGGGTTGATGCTTAGCTTATTTGCTGTTTTAGCCCAAAGACCTGGGCTTGCACTACAAAATAAGATAAGCGCCAAGAGCTACAAAAGCTACCTACATTCATGTACTGCCTTAATCACTTTATTTGTTTTATATGATTTTATATCATCACTGTTAAAAACAAATTCTTAGCCTTCTATATCAATTCAGAGCTATTTATACCTAAGTGACCGCGACTTCAGCCATATTAATATAGGTAAAACCATCACAGTGGTAACAAGTATATCGAGCAAAGTATGATAGTTTTGATACATCATAAGCAAGGCATAAATGACCATAGAGCTTGACGATGCGATGGCAGCTTTCTTATTAATGAAAGCCAGACTGATGACAAACACTAAAGCTAATGCAGTATGGGTACTGTAGTCTAAACCAAAACGCGCGTAAGCCCCTGTGTATTGGTCTAAAAACATCAACGCATAAATATAAATCACACCAAGCACCGTTGTGACTAGATCGGCCATTGCTTGCATTAAACCGACGTTTTTTAACTGCCAGAGTAACCGACATAACATTAAAAAAGCCAAAAATGGGATATATAAATCTGCAATGAAATCTAGCTGCTGATATGTCACGTTCATAAGCCTTTGTATATAGATTTTATTAGGATATATACCCAAGTAACCTCAAGATACTGTATTCAGCGAGATGACCTTAGCCCTCAGGTGCGGCAAAGATTCGAAGGTATAGTCGCTCTACATTGAGAATCGTTAACAAAGTCTGAGAGTTAAGATCGCTCCCCTTTGGGAGCAAGGCGACTTGAGTATACTTAGTTTTTTATAAGAAATGATTATTTTTCGCGAACAGCTTTTGCAATACGAGCCATATGGTAGACATTAACATACTCACCTTGACGAAAAGCAAAAGCTATAGACTCACCTTCAATTTGAAAACCAAATTTCTTATATAGAGAGATGGCACGTTCGTTATCGACATACACCGTCAATTCAAGGCGTGTTAAATTTAACCAATTATCGGCAAGGTCAGTGACTTTAGCCAATAAAGCACTTCCTACACCTTTACCCTGAACATTATCTTTCACTCCCATACCAAGTGAGCCAACATGTCGCCGCCTAGGGTTGGTACAGACTTCAAAGCCTAAGTTACCAACAATTTCATTATCGAGCAAAGCGACGTAAGAATAAACATGATCCGGCATGTTTGATAGGCGTTTATCCCACATATCTTGGGAAGGAAGAGGAAGCTGCAAAGTACCTTTATATGCATTTTCACATTCGTAGATTTCTTTTATCGCACGAGCATCAGAAGGCTCCGTTCTTCTTATTATTATTTCCATATTTATACCCTAGGAACTTCATGAGACTGTGCTCTGATAATGAATACCCATCACAGAACACAGCAGTAAAGACGCTCTAACCCGAATATTTAATTACGCTCTCCGAGCTTAACGTTACCTTTTGAATCAAACCAAAGTGCTTGAGAGCGACGGCGTCCAAGTAAAATTGGACCATCGTCATAGAAAAGAAAGTTTTTCCAATACTTTTTAAACACTGACCATTTGGTCTCAATAATATTGTACTTCTCGTAACAAAAATAGACCGTTACATCATCTTGCCAATCAATAAACTGACTGATTTCCTCTGGCAGTTCAGAAGCATCATCTTCCCATGCAGACATCCAACCCACTGTGTCAGACCAATTAGACTCTTTCATTGGCCAGTCAGAAGAACACAGCCTGTCCATATCTGGGCTTTGAGCACTGATGTTTTCTTTCCAAAACTGAGATGCTCGAGCCGCAGACATAGGTTTAATAAGGCTCAGGACATCAACTGGCACTGGCATCGACTGATGAGTAAAAATCCATTTTCTTTGGTATTCGTCCAAAGTCAAATAAGACATTCCGTCTCCTTGTTAAGATTTTCGCCCGCTCTCTTTAGCGGATAATTAATCATTTTTATGCAATATCGATATTTTGGCTTCAACTGTAGCCACATTGTAACAGTCTACTTCTCTGTTTAAACTTCTACCTTTGCCATTCTGGATTAGTGAGAGAGGTTAAAACATGATCTTCCCATTTATCATTGATCAGCAAGTAATCTTTAGCATATCCCTCTCGTTCAAACCCTAAATGGTTTAAAACCGCTTCACTTTTGTAGTTATGTGGCATATAGCTAGCCTGAATACGATGAAGCTTTTGTTCACGAAACATATAATCGCAACCCATTTTCAGAGCGCGTCTCATCAAGCCTTTACCTTGCGCCGACTCGGCTAGAGAATAACCTACATTACAACAGTAAAAAGGAAAGCGCGTCATATTACTAAAGGACAAAGTGCCCTGCATTTTTTTTGTGTTAGCATCAATAATTAAACAGTAAAAACCTAACCCTAAACGGTGTAAATCGTTAAGCTTAATTAATTTTTGCAGCCAGCCATTCACCGTGTAAAAAGCCTCTTCCCGTTTAGGCTCAAAAGGCTTTAAGTGCTCTCGATTCTGTCGAAAGTACTCAGCTATCATATCGGCATCAGCAATGTCTGCTGTTCTCAGCAATAGGTTTCCATCCAAGTGATAAATAGAAACCGAGGTACTTTTATTTTCTATGTCCGTTATATTTTCCATGCTTTTATCTTTTCCATGTAAGCTACACTTCGTTTTTCCGTATGCCATAATCACGCAGCTTATTTGCAATTGAAGTATGTGAGACATTTAAACGCTTAGCCAACTTCCGGCTGGATGGGAAAGACTGATAAAGTCTCTCTAAAATCTGTGACTCGTACTCACGCATGATTTCATCAAGAGAGCCTTCTAAGTTAAGCGATGTGGTACCAGCAGAAGAAGACTGAGGTTGTGGCAATTTAAAGTTCTCTACTTTTAAGACATTGCCTTCCATTTCTGTCAAAGCTCGAAGCACCATATTGTCCATTTGACGTATATTCCCTGGCCACTGGTAATTCATCAAGGTTTCGACCAGACTGTCATCAAACTCTGGTTTCGATAGTCCTAGCTGCTGGGCATATTTGGTAACAAACAGCTCCAGTAACGGTGAAATATCATTAGTACGCTTACGAAGAGGTGGTATGCTCAACGTTAATACGTTCAACCTGTAGTATAAATCTTCTCTGAATTGACCAGCTTCCGCCAGTTCAGCTAAATTATGTTTTGTCGAAGCAATAATACGCACATCAACGTGCATTTCATCTTCAGCACCGACTCTGCGGAAGTTGCCATCTTGAAGAAAGCGCAGCAGTTTGATTTGTAAATGCGCACTCATTTCCCCAATTTCATCAAGGAAAACCGTTCCGCCTGTTGCTTGCTCAAAAATGCCTTTGTGCCCAAGTTCATGGTTAAATGAGCCCGGTGCATGACCAAATAGTTCGGTTTCCGCGACGTCATCTGGCATAGAGGCACAACTCAGCACAAGGAAGGGTTTGCCAGCACGGCTGGAGCGACTATGACAAGCTTTCGCCAGCATCTCCTTTCCTGTCCCTGTTTCACCCTCGATCAATAAAGGCTGGTCAAGAGCAGAGAGCTTCTTTGCTTGGTTAATTAATGCTTTATGCCGATTAGAGATACCCACAAAATGCTCGAAGCCAAGTGCATTTTGAGTAGGTAAAGATTCCTCGATATGAGAACTATGTTGAATAGAACGAATCGTCATTAGTGTGCTGGCAAGAGTTGAATTTTTCACCTCGTCTTGAATATAGACTGGCATTAGTTCCAAAATGTAATCAAGACCATCTATGACAATACTTTCGCGTGCTCGTTGATTCACGCCTTCACTCCAGCGTGAAAAATTGATGCTGGGCAATAAAGAGCCGATTTGAGTGCCAATTACTTGCTGCTGATGCAAACCAAGAAGAGATAAAGCCGCCATATTTGCCATGTCGACAGCACCTTTAAGGTCAATAGCAAACACGGGGTCAGGGAGATTATCGACAAGCGCAAGAAGTTCCGTATTATGCCTTTCGATCGGCATAAACTGGATCTTTCGGACATCTTTAACGCCAGTAATGCGCCTAATCTCAGCCATTAATTCACTGAACGTATCAAAATCAATGTCTGGACAATTAAGGTAAATAATGCCGCTAATATCGATTTCAATGCCACGTAAATCAATACTTCTAGAGGCAAGAATATCGAGTAATTCTCGAGTAAGACCGAGTCTATCTTCACAAAAAACTTCAAGGCGCACTTAAAAATCCCAATTGATTACTGTCAGGAAAACTTGACAGTAGTTTCTACCAAGCGTGGTATGCCGTCAAGTCATCCGATACTGTCATTTAAGAGATTGATTATGCTTTCATCGTAATTGAGGCGATTTTTGCGACCACTTCTTTACGTATTGCCGATAGTTTCACTTTTCGCTCTGGATTCCATGGTAAAGGGCGTAATAATGCCATCGCTTTTAGTCCTAAGCGGGCAGTTAAGATCCCAACTCCCAAGCCTTGCCCTGCTCTTGCAGAGACTTTGCCTGCAAGATCCATTGACATAAGGTCCATACTTGCATCAATCGCTAATTCACTGGCTCCTGCTAAGGCCATGTTCACAAAAACTGAGCGCAATAATTGAACTCTAGATGCGTAACCCAATTCCACACCATAAATCTGTGACAACTTATCAACCATTTTTAAATTACGCCAAGCGACCAATAACATATCTGCAATTGCCAGTGGACTCAAAGCGACCAACGCTGCCGCCTCCGTGGCATGTTGTGAAACCACTTTTGCTGCAAGTTTATCCTGTTGACTAACAACCATAGCATCATACATTTCTAATATTTCTGCATCATTGTGTACTGAGTTGATACTATTTTGCCAACGATCAAAACTAGGGTTTTCTTCAACAATACCACTTTGATCCGCTAATTTTTCACAAAATGCCTTACCACGTCCAACACTTTGACTTTGAAGTAAGGTCTCCCCCTCTTCTTGGAGAGTAAAGTGATGACGTAACTTACGTAATTTCCAAAGCTCTTTGACCAACGCCCCAAGCCCCAATGTCGCAATCATGGTGATGAAACAAGCCCAACCCACGGCTAACCAATCGGAAGAAAATAAGGCAGTCGATACCGACTCAATGGCCTGCCAAAAGACTAAACCACTAAAGGCTGCACAAACACCCGTCATGAGCCATCTTTTACCTGATTTAGGACGAATCAACTGCTCAAACTGTTGTTCCGTTTCGGTCTCTTCATTAATCTTTTCGGCTTCAGCCGGCACGAAATCCATGCTTTCATCAAATGTTTTCTGTGCTGTTAATTCTTCAGGGATAGGGCCATTATCTGCTTGTATTATTGGTTCAGAAAAGACTTGTTTTGGTTTAAGTTCACTCACTTTAATTTATCTCCCAATAAGTATTCCAAGGCTTTATCTAAGCGAATATGTTTAACGGGCTCATCCCTTTGATACATCAATGGCTGAAAAGATGTAAAATCAAAATGGCTATGCTGCCAATACATTCGATTAGGTAATCGGCTGGGCACTTCACCGGGAAAGACTGTCAGAGCCTGTCCATCCAGGGTGGTTCCTTGTATCGCAGGAACGGGATCATTTCCTGATGAGATCATTCCAGCTGTTGTAGCTTGTATCGATGCAATACTCATGCAACTCATTTCAATGTTTTCATAAGCCGCGTTTTGCCAAACGGGATGCACCATCTGTTGTAATAGTGACACCATATTAGGATGCTGCTCTGGTGTCACATGATCCGCTTTAGTCGCTGCAAACAACACTTTGTCAATCTTAGGTGCAAACAAACGTCGCAACATTCCATTTCTACCATAACGAAAGCTATGCATAATTTGCTCTATCGCAAAACGCATATCATGAAATGCTTCATCTCCAACATTGAGAGGTTGCAAACAATCGACTAGGACAATTTGCCGATCAAAGGTAGAAAAGTGATGCTTATAAAATGCTTTAACAACTTTTTGTTGATATTCATGATACCGTGCTTCTAAGACAGCAAAATTTGAGTCTTTGCTTATTTGACCACTTGGCTGAACACAAGGAAAAAACTGTAAAACAGGCGCACCACTTAGCTCTCCGGGTAAAACAAAACGTCCTGGCTGAACCCAATGAAGTCCTTCGTTTTTACAACTATGTAGGAACTCCGTGTACGCTTGAGATACTTTTTCTAACTTTTTTTCATCCAGTTCAGACGTTAGGTTAAGGCTTTCCAGCTCGGCTAACCAAGTCTGGGCAAGTTCAGCTCGCTTGCCCTTCAATGCAGAAAATTGAGTCTGAGACCAAGTTTTAAAGTCCATATCAAGCAAGGGAAGATCTAACAGCCACTCACCCGGGTAATCGATAATATCAACATGCAGAACAGCTGTTTTACTAAATAACTTCTTAGTCGACTTATTGGGCTTATATTTTAATGCTAAACGTATTTCACTCACATCACGAGTAGGTACAGGCCACTGAGGAGGACTCTGGTGTATTTGCGCCATAGCATCATCATAAGCAAATCGTGGGACCAACATGTTAGTTTGAGGTTCTCGTTTTGCCCCTACCAAACGTTTGTCTCTTGCCGCAGCCATTAAAGGCAAGTTGTCATGAGTCGCTGTGTGTAGAAGTTGATTAACCAAGGAGGTGATAAAGGCGGTTTTACCTGCTCTAGATAATCCAGTGACCGCAATTCTGATATTTGAATCCAGTCCACGATTGATAAAATCACTCATTTCTTGGGTTATTCTTTTCATACGTTTATATTCTCTTTAACTACACGCAAGCCAAATGTTCTAAATCAGTCGTTTGAAGATTTTACACTTTTTACCTTTTAACTCATACGCTTAACTAATAATGTTATCACAACACTAGCTCAAGGAAGCTCACGAAGCGAACTTGCTCATAAAGGGCAAGCGTCCCAAATAAATCTTTACCTTCAGTAGACACAGTTTACAGGTTCTTTTCTTAATAGAAGATGAATGGCACGGTTCACACTTGGTACAAACGTAAAGGGTAAATGGTAACATTGCAAAATACAGTCAAATCAATTTAATCATCTTCAATTAATTTATAAATAACAAATAAGGCCACTTCTAAAAGAAATCCTAACACACATGTCATTACCACATACTTATCATCAAATACGCTAACGCCATGAAAGATCATGTCATACCCTACGAAACTACCAACAACTATTACCAGTATCATCTGAAGTATTTGTATAAACCGCATAATATGAACCTCTTATAAAAATAACTTGGCCGCTTGGGTATATACCCAAGTAACCTCAAGATGCTGTGTTCAGCGAGATGACCTTAACTTTCAGGCGCGGCAACGATTCGAAGATATAGTCGTTCTACATTGAGAATCGTTAACAAAGCCTGAGAGTTAAGGCCACTCGCCCTTTGGGAGCGTGTCACTGAGCCGACTTCTTTCGTCAGACAACTTGGAAAGAGAATACTATTCCGCTTCGCTGTCTTCCTTGAATTCGACTCAGTGACCTCGCTCTGAATCAAGCATCTTGAGGTCACTTGGGTATATATAGTAAAAAAGTGCAGACTTTGCTGCACTTTTGTTAACTTACCAATGGCAATTAATCTTTATTACACGATGAAATCGTGAAGATTGGTCGTTTTCAGAACTAGGATTCCATTTCTTGGATTTTTACTTTCCACGTATCAGGTCCAATTTGGTGAGCATTAACACCGTTTGAATCAACCGCAACTGTGACGGGCATATCCTCAACTTCAAACTCGTAAATGGCTTCCATACCTAAATCTTCAAATGCCACGACTCTGGCTTTTTTAATGGCTTTAGCAACCAAGTAAGCCGCACCACCGACTGCCATTAAATACACTGATTTATGATTTTTAATCGACTCAACTGTCGCAGGGCCACGCTCTGCTTTACCGATCATACCCATGATACCGGTTTGCTCGAGCATCATATCCGTAAATTTATCCATACGAGTTGAAGTTGTCGGTCCCGCAGGCCCAACAACTTCATTACCCACAGCATCCACAGGGCCAACGTAGTAGATGAACTTACCTTTTAAATCGACGCCATCAGGTAAACCTTCACCGGATTCTAACATGCCTTGTATGCGTTTGTGTGCGGCATCTCGGCCTGTGAGAATTTTACCTGAAAGTAGAACGGTTTCACCGGTTTTCCATTCGGTGACGTCTTCTTTCGTCAATGTGTCTAAGTTTACGCGTCTCGTATTTGCTCCAGCTTCCCAAGTAATATCTGGCCAATCTTCTAATTTTGGTGGAGTGAGTTCTGCAGGACCGCTTCCATCAAGAGTAAAGTGAACGTGGCGCGTCGCAGCACAGTTCGGGATCAAGCACACTGGTTTAGAGGCAGCATGAGTTGGGGCCGTTTTTATTTTTACGTCAACAACCGTCGTCAAACCACCTAATCCTTGAGCGCCAATACCAAGCTTGTTTACTCGATTAAAAATATCAAGACGTAACTCTTCTTCTGCATTCTGCGGGCCACGGTCTATCAGCTCTTGTATGTCAATGTGCTCCATCAAAGACTCTTTAGCAAGCACCGCTGCTTTTTCAGCTGTTCCACCAATACCAATGCCAAGCATCCCAGGTGGACACCACCCTGCTCCCATTGTTGGCAGTGTTTTTTCTACCCAAGCAGCAATATCATCCGATGGGTTGAGCATGACCATTTTCGTTTTGTTTTCAGAACCGCCACCTTTCGCCGCGATTTGAATTTCAACTTTATCGCCAGGCACCATGTTAATATGCACAACTGCTGGCGTATTGTCTTTGGTATTAATGCGCTTACCCGCCGGGTCCATAAGAACTGACGCGCGTAGGGGGTTATCGGGGTTGGTGTACGCCTGTCTCACCCCTTCGTCTACCATTTGCTGTACCGTCATGTCTGTTGAGTCCCATTGCACAGCCATACCGATGTTCACGAAACAAGTCACGATTCCCGTATCTTGACAAATAGGTCGGTGCCCCTCTGCAGACATTCGAGAGTTGATCAAAATTTGAGCCATGGCATCTTTGGCCGCCTGACTCTCTTCGCGATGATAAGCTTTTTCAAGAGCTTGAACAAAATCCAGTGGATGGTAGTAAGAGATATACTGTAGCGCATCAGCAACACTGCTGATGACATCCTGCTTGCGTATTATCGTCATTGCATGCCTCGTTATTGTTATGTTTTGCTTCCGTTTATTGGCTAGGACTCTATTGCGGTTATTATCTTCATAATTCGACTATCGAATGGCGAGTTTCGATACACAATTAAATGAAATCCTAGGTGAGCCAAAGTTTGTTCTCTAAAAACGACCTCTTGGTATTCTTAAGAGGAGTATTTGGCTGCACAAGTAATTATGATACTCTCGCTGACCACGACTTGCTATGCATGTGAACAAACTCTTTGTCACAAATTAAACAAATGAACAACATGGACACGCAATTGCTTAATTTTAAGTCACTGAAATACTCCAACCACCTCGCGATCTCTCTTTTCTCTCTTATTGAAGATCAGCCTTGGGCTATGCTGTTACATTCCGCTTCGCAAATTCACTGTGACAGTCGCTTTGATATCTTGGTCGCGAAACCTATTGCTACCTTAGAAACTTCTGGGAATAAAACGTACATCAAAACCAACTCTCAAGAAGATATATCTACTGAGGACCCATTCTCTTTATTAGGAAAACTGCAACACCGTCTGCTTCCGTCTTTATCACTACCATCAAAGTGGGATTTACCCTTTGTTGGCGGAGCACTTGGTTATTTCAGCTACGATTTGGGGCGTCAGGTTGAAACCATACCTGAGTGCGCTTTACGAGACCTTAGCTCACCCGATATGGCTGTTGGTATTTATGAATGGGCAGTGATTGTCGATCACAAGCTTAAAAGTGCTCACCTAGTAGGTCAAAATACCGAACAAGCGTGGCAGTGGCTCCACCAGCAGTCATCTCAAGCAGCCTCAACTTTTCAACTGCTTGGACCTTGGCAATCCAACATGACACCAGAGTCTTATGCCAAACGTTTTGAGCAAGTGCAAGATTACCTATCAAGTGGTGATTGCTACCAGATTAACCTTGCGCAGCGCTTCGAAGCACCTTATAAAGGGAGTGAATGGCAAGCTTATCTCCGTTTAGCCAAAGAAAATCAAGCTCCTTTTTCGGCTTTTATCAGAATGCCGCGAACGACAATTCTTAGTGTATCCCCTGAGCGCTTCATTGAACTCAAAGATAATATTATTGAAACCAAGCCAATCAAAGGAACACGTCCACGCCACTCTGATAATAAGATCGACCAAGCTAACGCAGAAGATTTGATGCAAGCAGAGAAAGACCAAGCAGAAAACTTAATGATTGTTGATCTGCTGCGTAATGATATCGGCCGTGTCGCTCAACCTGGCAGTGTTCATGTACCTAAACTCTTCAAAATAGAAAGTTTCCCAGCCGTCCATCATTTAGTCAGCACCATTCAAGCCCGCTTAGACAGCCGCTATAGCCCCACCGACTTATTACGTGCTTGCTTTCCTGGAGGCTCAATTACAGGCGCCCCTAAAGTCAGAGCTATGAAAATTATCGAGGAGTTGGAACCACACCGGAGAAGCGCCTATTGCGGAAGTATTGGTTATGTTTCTCGCCATGGTCAGATGGATACCAGCATTACCATTCGTACTCTTATCACAGAAAATCAACAAATTTATGCATGGGCTGGCGGTGGTATTGTCGCAGATAGTCAAGTAGATTCTGAATACCAAGAGACTCTGGACAAACTGTCTAAGATACTACCAGCCTTGGGCTAGGCTCTATCAACCTATTCTAGACCCAAGTGACATCAAGGGGTTTAATTCGGAACGATGTCACTTGAAATTGGAAAGTAACGTCTTTCGAAGTTAAATTCGGGGATATTTGAACATTGAAGGGGTTTGGTAAAGCTCTATAAAATTGAGTGCTACAGACAGTGAACACACAGTTATTCAAAGCCGCTCACGACCAAGCCATTTGATGATGATGCACTCAATTTCTTCGCTTGTGAATGGCTTAGTTAAGATATCATCCATCCCACTTTGGATACACTTATCTCTCTCAGAAAGAGTCGTCCCTGCTGTTAGAGCGATGATAGGTTTGCGGTATCCCCTTTCGCGAAGAAATGTCGTCGCTTCGTAACCGTCCATTTCAGGCATTCGACAATCCATAAAAATCAAGTCATAGGGCTCACTTTCGGCCAGAGCTATCGCTTCTTGCCCATTATCAGACAACTTTGGCTTAATTCCGAACTTTTTAAGCATTTGCATCACAATAACTTGATTCATTCTGATATCATCAACCACCAATATCGAGCATCCTGTGATATCGCCCGATGTTAAAGATAGTAATTGTTCTTCCATCACCATTTGCTCCCGTCCCTGACTAAAAGGAAGTTTAACACGAAAAAGGGTTCCTTTATGGAGCTCGCTTACAAAACTGATCTCTCCTTCCATCAAATCCACTAAGTTTTTACAAATCGCCAATCCAAGCCCAGTTCCTTCGAATTTACGTTTACTTGATGGATCCGCTTGGACAAAAGGATCAAACAGAGCCGTTTGTGCCTCTGGAGGGATACCAATCCCCGTATCAGCGACTTCAAAGAATAAATACCCCTCAGACCACTCTACATCAAGTTCAACTCCTCCTTTAGAAGTAAACTTAATTGCGTTTCCAATCAAATTAACGAGAATTTGAGTGAGTCTTTCACAATCACCAAACAAATAATTAGGTATTTTTGAACGTTTTTTTATTGAAAAATCAATCTTCTTTTCAGATGCTTTAGTGATAAAAAGGCCTGTGAGTGTTTGTTCAAGTTCTAACCATGAAAATGAATGGCCGATGATTTCCATCATTCCTGCGTTCATTTTACTAAAGTCCAGTAGGTCATTAATAATCACTCGCAACAATTCACCAGATTGTACTAAGTTATTGAGGTAATCCGTTTGTTCAACTGCTAACTCCGTCTTATTCAACAATTCTGCACTTCCAAGAACGCCATTGAGAGGAGTCCTTAGTTCATGGTTAATCATTGCAACAAAATCTTTCGTGGCTTGATCGGACTCCTCCGCCCTTTTACGTAACTCTATTTCACGCTCTAGACTTAAATGTCGACTGATCAAACCGTGGATTAACTCTGATACCAAACCGAACTGTTTCGTTATAAAGGTTTGTTTGGAATAAGCATCAGAGACTAAAAAAACTATCTCACCAATTTTACAATCATCGAGAATAATAGGAACATGAAAGCAGTGACCATCCCAGCATGATTGAGCTGGTGTTTTCTTCATACAAGCCAGTTCTGCCTGACCATACTGGTAGCGAATTAATGATCTAACATATTCACGGTCAAGGTGCATATAAGTGGCTTCTACAACAGAATTGTTGGTCAATTCCTTAAAAAAACACTCTACAGTTTTTTCATCAAAAGTGCTTGAAAGAAAAAGTCGCCCAAAGCGAATCAAAGCTGCATCTATTAATTCTTTAAATTCCAATTTGCGTAAGTCGCTTTCAGATTGCATTTCAAGCTTTTTTAGCGCTAAACTGAGGACACGGTTGGACTCATAAAGCTCTAAACTTTTCTCCTCTAATAGCCTTTCTGCCACCTTTCTGGAGTGAGTTTCTCGCCTAAGCTTTCTTTCTAGTGGTGAGTCCATAGTTACCTACCTCACCTCTAGATGAAAACGAACATGATCACCATTCGCAGTTTGATTCTGATAAATAACATCAACTATTTCATTAAAGTATTGAGCACAGCCTTTGATCAAACCAAGGCAAACGTGAGACATACAGCGTGCACTATGGTAATCGAAAACCATTTCAGATTTTGTTTCGCTTATAAAATCAAATTGAGGGGGTTTAGTATTTGGATAGAGCTTTTTGACTTCAACATGGATTAAATCTTCAACTTTACGGATAAAGACAAAGGTTGTGGTGAAATTTTGATAATTGATCCCACTAGGTATGGACTTCATCAAGTTTGAAAACACTGACTCCCCAAAGGTTTCTTGAAGAGCTTCTGATGATATTCCTGTCAGTTTGCTTAATTGAGTGATAAGTTTCACGAGTTGTCGATGGTCATAGCTCCCAACAGAAGTATAAATACCCTCGTCATTAGCCATAAGAAACATTTTATCAACGACCTCTAAACCAAATTTTTCTTCCACTAACTCTATAAATTCGGTAAAAATAATTCCTTTCATTTTAGGCTCGCCTTATGTCAATTCCGTAAACAAAGAATGGCTGATAAGGGTATAACTTTCAAACAAATCATTAAATCTTGGTTTATCATTAAGTAGAAATCTGTTGTTACACTGTCAACAAAGGAAGAAAGATTGATCATCGACAAGGTTACATTTTTACAAAATTTTCAAATGTTACTCCCTCAGCACTATCATCAAGATAGTTTAAAACGTTTAGCATTCTTACAAGGGAAATCACTCAGGAAAGCGGCGGTTTTAATCGGTCTAGTCGAGAGGGATAATGGATTACACGTTATCTTTACTCAAAGAGCGGCACATTTGCGTTATCACCCAGGCCAAATAAGCTTTCCAGGTGGGAAATATGAATTAAATGATGTAAACCTTATGGTGACCGCTTTACGAGAAACTGAAGAAGAAATAGGCATCCATACTTCCAGTATTGAGGTTTTTGGTCAACTTCCTTCACTGCCGACTGTAAGCAGATTCTCAGTGACACCTTTTCTTGCTTTTGTTGAGCCCACCTACAATCCAAATATAGATCCTAACGAAGTTGCTTCAATCTTCGAAATTCCTCTGAATCACATCTTAAACCCTCAAAAGATGCTGAGCTCTTACTTCCAATTAAAAAGTACTCATCATCGTGTCTTCGCTGTTCAATATCAGCAACACTTCATTTGGGGAATGACCGCACAAATCATCGAGTCAATGCAAAGACACATCTTAGAGGGTCATCTAGAAAAAATGGCTTAGTTATCCCTCTAAACTTCGAAGGTTATCCGTTCCATCACTAAACTTCATTCAAAAAAATCCAATAACCCTAGCTTTCAAAGCAATATAAAACCAAATGAATAAACCCAATTAAACAACAACAAGTTAACCCTAAGAATACATACTTCATACCCATTCATTACAATCTGAGTTTTGGATAATTTTTTCTAATCCATAACATTAGTATTAGTCACATGTGGCACGCAAATTTCGTGATAAAGAGCAGGTTTTTGACATATCGTTCGATATCAACTGGTAATATATGAGCAAGCTAGACTTTTCTTCATGTAAAATCCTGCAAAATTATTCGACTTGTTTCCTGTTCCCAAATGAGTAGTCCAACAATGACCACAACAACTTCTGCAGCTGAGCCTGCAAAACCATCAAGTAAGCTTAATTATCAAGACTTTGCTTGGTGTTTATCCCTTTTCGGTACCGCAGTAGGTGCTGGCGTCTTATTTTTACCTATTAAAGCAGGTGCGGGTGGCTTTTGGCCGCTTGTTATTTTGGCGTTGATTGCTGCGCCAATGACATGGTTTGCACACAAATCGCTTGCACGTTTTGTCCTTTCGGCTAAAAACCCAGAAGCCGATATCACTGACACAGTTGAAGAACACTTTGGTAAATCCGGCGCAAACCTTATTACACTTGCTTACTTTTTTGCTATTTACCCTATTGTTTTGATCTATGGTGTAGGTATTACCAATACCGTAGATTCTTTCTTAATTAACCAAATAGGCATGGAACCCATTCCACGTGTGGTGCTTTCTGGTCTATTAATCGCAGCAATGACTGCTGGTGTTGTTTTTGGTAAGGAATTAATGCTAAAAGCAACCTCAGCGATGGTTTACCCTTTAGTGTTCATTTTGTTTGCGTTATCCATCTATTTAATTCCTGAGTGGAATACATCCATGATGGAAATTGCCCCTGACTGGGAAGCGATGCCAAATGTTGTTTGGTTGGCTATTCCCATCATTGTATTTTCTTTCAACCACAGCCCTGTTATATCACAATTTTCTAAAGAACAGCGTTTAAAGTACGGCGATAGCGCAGTTAAAAAAACCGATGCTATCACCGCAGGTGCTGCAATAATGCTGATGGCGTTCGTGATGTTTTTTGTTTTCTCTGTGGTGCTTTCACTGTCACCAGAACAGCTTGCTTCAGCAAAAGAGCAAAACATCTCTGTCCTTTCGTACTTAGCGAATATTTACGACTCACCAATGATTTCATACTTAGGCCCACTGGTTGCTTTCGCTGCGATCACGTCTAGCTACTTCGGACATTTCTTAGGTGCGCATGAAGGCCTAGTTGGATTAATAAAATCTCGCAGCTCATTCCCTGTGAAAGCCATCGAAAAAGGTTCATTGCTGTTTATTGTTCTGACTACATGGTACGTTGCTGTTATTAACCCAAGCATTCTGGGTATGATTGAAACAATGGGTGCACCAATGATCGCTGCAATCTTGTTCTTAATGCCTGTTTTTGCTATGAATACTGTTCCAGCGATGTCAAAATACAGAACAAACCCACTAGTACAAATTTTCACTGTAATCTGTGGTGTTGCGGCAATTACTTCTGTAGTCTACGGTGCTATTCAACCGTAATGCGTTTCACTACGCTTGATTAAGACATAATTAATATAACGATAATAAATAAGCCTCCCACTCTGGGAGGCTTTGTTCTGAGGTAATCTAAATGATTAGTGTATTTGATATATTCAAAATCGGCGTTGGTCCTTCTAGCTCTCATACTGTAGGCCCAATGAAAGCGGGTAAAGAATTTATTGATGATTTACGTACGATGGGAAAATTACGTGACATCACTAAAATCACCGTTGATGTTTATGGATCATTATCACTGACAGGGAAAGGTCACCATACTGATATCGCAATTATCATGGGGTTAGCAGGTAACTCCCCTGAGACAGTCGATATCGACTCTATTCCAGGCTTCATTGCAAGAGTAGAAGAAACAGAACGTCTTCCTGTTGGCATGCACTGTCACACTGTATCTTTTCCTAAAGATGGTGGAATGAACTTCCACAAGACAAACCTTGAACTTCATGAAAATGGCATGCAGATCCATGCTTGGATTGATGACAAAAAAGTATATTCAAAAACTTACTACTCTATTGGTGGTGGTTTTATCGTCGATGAAGAAAACTTTGGTAAAGAAATCGAAAGTCCGGTGAAAGCACCATACGAATATACTTCTGCGGAAGAGCTGGTGAATCATTGTAAAGAAAGCGGACTTTCTATCAGCACACTTGTAATGAAAAATGAGCGCGCTCTTCACTCAGATGAAGAAACTCGCACCTACTTTGCTAACATTTGGCGTACTATGCGTGAGTGCATGGAGCGCGGGATGAATGAAGAAGGCGTTCTTCCTGGTCCATTACGTGTACCAAGGCGTGCAGCGGCTCTTCGTCAACAACTGCTGACTTCAGAAAAAACCACTAACGACCCAATGTCTGTCGTCGATTGGGTAAACATGTTCGCTTTTGCCGTTAACGAAGAAAACGCAGCAGGTGGCCGTGTGGTAACCGCGCCAACTAACGGCGCTTGTGGCATTATCCCTGCGGTATTAGCCTACTACGATAAGTTCATTCAAACCGTCACCGAAAAGGACTATATCCGCTATTTCGCAGCTTCTGGTGCGATCGGTGGCCTTTACAAGCGAAATGCATCTATTTCAGGCGCAGAGGTTGGTTGTCAAGGTGAAGTTGGCGTTGCTTGTTCTATGGCTGCGGCAGGACTTGCTGAGCTAATGGGTGGTAGCCCTGAACAAGTGTGTATGGCTGCAGAAATTGCAATGGAGCATAACCTAGGCCTGACATGCGACCCTGTAGCAGGGCAAGTTCAGGTTCCGTGTATTGAACGTAATGGTATTGCTGCTGTAAAATCGATCAACTCAACGCGAATGGCTCTTCGTCGTTCATCTGCCCCAACGGTTTCTCTCGATAAAGTGATCGAAACCATGCTAGAAACAGGGAAAGACATGAATGCAAAATATCGTGAGACATCGCAAGGCGGATTAGCAATCAAGGTAATCTGCTAACACATTACCCAAGCCACCTTTTGGTGCTTGGGTAAAAACATTAAATTGCTAAATAACCAAATTACTAAATAACTTTGATACTTAGATTTCGACTATCTCTGCCGTCCACCCATAGCCTTGGTACTCTTTCACTAGATGCTGGGCAACAAATATCGACACCACAACTTCAACCCACATACTATGTTCACCAGCTCGGTAGCGTAACTTCATCATTTTCATCATTAACCCCTCTGAACAATGGATTTGCTTGCATAACCAAGTAAGCTCAAAATAATTGGGTATAAAACTCATCCGCTAAACATCAATACCACCACTAGCCACAGGTATCGTTTATTCCAAATCATGTTATAAACTGTTGTTCAAACATAGGATTTATGAATTTTTCTTCGACTACCCCGTGCTTTCTAACGCAACATTTTGCATAATTTAATAAATTAGATGTAGAGTAAAACTACTGCATTTATAAAGAATCACAAAATGACCTGATATTTATGGATACCGAGATAGAAAAAGTAAAAATCGACAACAAAGCCAATAGCTTTGAGACATTGTTAGTTAAACAGGTTCAAGCCTTAACAACATCTAGGGCTGAGCAGTGTGAGAATCAATTGAAACAATTTATGCTAGAGGCAATGGCATGGTTTGGTATTGATAGAATGACTATCTTTCCGAACTCAATGCTATTTTTTTACATGGGCAAAACTCTTTCTGCGTCTAGAACCAAACATAAACATATCGCCGCTGAGCAAATTGGCATTAAGGGGGCTGAGGACTACCTAAAACTGGTTGGCAGTAACGATAAAAGCCAAGAATTCAATCGTAACGAACTGAGTGCTAGTAATATCAGTTTATTGAAGCTTCTTGCTGAACAGGGAGCGAATTACCACTACACAATACCATTAATTCAGTTTGGCCAGCGTTGGGGGGGAGTTTCCTTTACATTATTCGGTGAAGACAAACCCGGGCTGTCTTGCAAACAACTCGAACAAGTTAAAGTTATTTCCCATATGTGGCTATCTTATTGGCAGCACTCGACACTCTATCGTAGCGTGCATGATCCAAAACGTAAGCCTGATGATGAAAGCTATCGTATGCTAAGGCTTAGTCATCGACAATGTGAAGTACTTGGCCTGCTCGCTAAAGGTATGTCTGCCAAAGAAGTGGGTATTGAGCTTAATTTAAGCTCCAGAACCATAGAATCGCATAAGTATCGACTGTTAGACACACTAGAGCTGGAAAGCCATACCGATTTAATTCAATTTGCATTACGTAATGGAATTGGCTACTAAACATTTCACCAGTAGCCGGAGTGAAAGCCATCACTCTATACGGTTTTTTGTTAGAGTGATACTTTATTGGCAGGCAACAAATAATGAAAGGCAAGCTCTGAACGCCTGCCTACAAACCACTGTAAAGTTGCTTTTACTGTTTGCCGATATAGATGCAACCTGCGGTACAGGTTTCTTTAATCTCGACCTTACTCAATAGCGGTAAACTTGGTTTAAGTTGTTGCCAAATCCATTTCGCTAACACTTCACTCGTTGGGTTCTCTAGACCTTCAATGTCATTCAAATAATAATGGTCAAGTCGATCGTAAATGGGTTTAAAAGCCGCTTTTATTTCTGCAAAGTCAACAACCCAGCCTGTATGAGGGTCAACCTCCCCCTCTACGTAAATACGAACGAGGAAAGAGTGACCATGTAAACGTCCACATTTATGTCCTTCTGGCACATGTGGCAAGTGGTGTGCCGCTTCAAACATAAACTCTTTGTATAATTCTGTTTTCATCTTGACTCTCATACCTTAAAAAAACACGCAATACTAAGTAATTCACTCATTAATGACAACCTTTATACCGAAGTAACATCAAGATGATCGATTCAACGAGACGACCTCAGCTCTCAGGCGCGGTAACAATTTGTAGCTAGAGTCGCCATACTTTACAAATGCCACATTGAAACCGCATTCTGGTATAGCCTAGTTCGCTTTATCCAAACTTCGTACTACTATGCTTCAAGAATGTTAACGATTGCGTTGCTTTTTATAACTATTGCTGTTGTACCCAATCATATCAAGATGCTCTACTTGACGATACTCGGGTATTTTAGCGGTATGAATGCATACTTTCTGACCTTTTAAATGCATTTAATGGTTGATGCAAACAAATTGACAGGTAATATATCTGGTTGAAACTGTAAAACTCTATACAACCCATCGTGCCGTTTGCTTTAATGACTTAACGCAACCATTTTCACGTTAGCTTGGGTTGAACGTTTACCTCAATGGAGAATATTAAAAACATGACTTACGCGCCTGTATCAGACGTTTTGAAAGGCCAGCTAGCCGTTGACAGTGAAGTCACGGTTCGCGGCTGGATCCGTTCACGTCGTGATTCCAAAGCTGGAATCTCTTTTCTTGCCATTTATGACGGCTCTTGTTTCGACCCAATTCAGGCCGTGGTCCCAAATAACCTGAATAATTACGAGAACGAAGTCCTCAAGTTAACAACGGGTTGCTCTGTCGAAGTAACGGGTAAAATTGTCGAGTCACCTGCAAAAGGACAAGACTTCGAGCTTGATGCCACCAGCGTAAAAGTCGTTGGTTGGGTAGAAAACGCTGACACCTACCCTATGGCGAAAACTCGCCACTCGATTGAATACCTTCGTGAGGTTGCTCATCTGCGCCCACGTACAAACGTTATTGGTGCTGTTGCTCGTGTTCGTAACTGCTTATCACAAGCCATTCATCGTTTCTATCATGAGCAAGGCTACTTTTGGGTTTCTGCACCACTGATTACCACTTCAGACGCTGAAGGTGCAGGTGAAATGTTCCGAGTATCCACACTGGATATGGAAAACTTACCACGCACTGCTGAAGGTAAAGTGGATTACAGTGAAGATTTCTTTGGGAAAGAAACGTTCCTAACTGTATCTGGCCAACTGAATGGTGAAGCATACGCATGTGCACTGAGTAAAGTGTATACTTTTGGCCCAACTTTCCGCGCTGAGAATTCAAACACAAGTCGTCACCTTGCTGAGTTCTGGATGGTCGAACCTGAAGTTGCGTTTGCCGATCTCAACGACATTGCCAAGCTATCTGAAGATATGCTTAAGTATGTTTTCAAAGCTGCGCTTGAAGAATGCCGTGATGATTTGGAATTCTTTGCTCAACGTATCGATAAAGAAGCAATTAGCCGCCTTGAGAAATTTGTATCTTCTGACTTCGCACAAGTTGATTACACAGATGCAATCCAAATTCTACTTGATTCTGGCCGTGACTTTGAGTTCCCAGTTGAATGGGGCATTGACATGTCTTCTGAGCATGAACGTTACCTTGCTGAAGAACACTTTAAAGCACCCGTTATCGTTAAAAACTACCCGAAAGACATTAAAGCATTTTACATGCGTTTAAATGACGATGGTAAGACCGTTGCTGCAATGGACGTTCTGGCTCCGGGTATTGGTGAAATCATCGGGGGCTCTCAGCGTGAAGAACGTTTAGATATCCTAGACGAACGAATGCGTGAAATCGGTATCGACCCTGAGCATATGAACTGGTACCGTGATCTTCGTCGCTATGGCACCGTACCACACGCAGGCTTTGGTTTAGGCTTTGAGCGTCTTGTTTCCTATGTAACGGGTATGGGGAACGTTCGTGATGTTATTCCATTCCCTCGTACAACAGGTTCTGCCAACTTCTAAGCTTTATTGTTAAGTTTTCAATAAAAGCGCAGATTATTAACTTTAAAGGCTTTCTTAAATGAAGGCCTTTTTTATACTTGGCAAAATTTAACCTAGAAAGTGCAAAACGCTAGTATTTGTATTTATTTAGCTTGTACTCCAGCGCGATTTTCACCGCAGGCCATTCAGAATTAATAATTGAAAATACGACTGTATCCCTATAGCCACCGCTATCAAGCTTTTGATGATTTCTTAACACACCATCTTGCTTAGCTCCCAAACGGGCAATAGCTGCTCTGGAAGGATGATTATGCCAGCTTGTTCTTAACTCTACTGCAATTGCCCCTAATTGCTCAAAAGCATGCTCTAACAGCAGTTTTTTACAGGTCGTGTTACATGATGAACGTTGATATTGTTTGCTATACCATGTGTAACCTATCTCAACTCGTTTATTTTTTAAATCAGCATTACAAAATCGCGTTGAACCAACAATGCAGTCCGTTCGTTTATCAATAACAACAAAGGGTTGCCCTGCTCCGCAAGATTTCTGCTCTAAAGCTGAATTGATATAGTTTTCGATAGTTTCTTCGTTAGGCACTGAAGTAAACCAAAGCTCCCAGAGCTGCCCATCTGCAGCTGCTGAAATAAGTTCGGCGGCATGCTCCTTCGCCATCGGGATCAATTTAAAATCTTCAGACTCAAGTTGTATTTCTTGTAACCACATTTCACTCTCCTTGTTTATCACAAAAATATATACTGAAGTGTAAAAAAAACTGACAAGATTCGCCTCTTTTTAAGTACTTTTCACACGGTTAAATTCACTCCGGGCACGAGGCTCGAAATTTAATGTACTCTTGTATTATTCGGTATAATTACTCAAGATATTTTAGGCAAAGCAGTGAAGCAACGTCGACCTTTCCCCATAGCGTCAAAAACCACATAAGCCATTAAATATAAAAACATTTTAAATTCATTCATGGGTTTAAAACTTATATTGGCTCACAAATTATCCCCTTTTTAGCTTAGAGGCCATCAGAAGTATCTAAGATTGCGGCCCATCGTTAGTGCACATTTATCCTTGCTCTTGCCAGCTATATAGTCGCTATTTTTCATATCAATATACTATCCTGCATGAATTTTTCGCTTCAAATCAAATTTTTTTCAAGTTTCTTATTATTAACGGTTGTAACGAATATTACACACAGGTATAAATGGTTGAAGATACTTTATATTGCACGGATGAAGATTATGTTTGAAAAAATTGTTACTGCTCCTGCCGATCCTATCCTTGGCTTAACCGAAGAGTTTAAAAAAGACACTCGTAGTGAAAAAATCAACCTCGGTGTAGGTATTTATAAAAATGAACAAGGGGAAACCCCAGTTCTTGCCACTGTAAAAAAAGCAGAAGCGATTTTGCTCGAAACTGAAAAAACCAAGTCTTATCTGACCATCGAAGGTACTGCAGAATACGGGCTGGCTGTGCAAAAATTGCTTTTTGGCAATGATGCTGAAGTAGTCGCCTCACATCGAGCAAAAACGGCGCAAGCTCCAGGGGGAACAGGAGCACTGCGTGTTGCAGGTGAATTTATTAAACGTCAACTCGGTAACGTAAAAATCTGGATCAGTAATCCAACTTGGGCAAACCATATTAGCGTATTTAAAGCCGCAGGTTTAGAAGTGGCTCAATACAGCTACTACGATGCAGACAGTAAGAACAAAGACTTCAGTGCAATGTTACAGGATCTGCAAACGGCCTCTGAAGGCGATATTTTGCTCCTACACGGATGTTGCCATAACCCAACAGGTATTGATCCAACACCGGAAGAATGGGAAACCTTGGCTAAACTTGCTGCAGAGAAAAAACTGTTACCTTTGTTTGACTTTGCCTACCAAGGCTTTGCGAAAGGCGTTGAAGAAGATGCTCAAGGTTTACGTATCTTTACTAAGCACAATAAAGAAATCTTGGTTGCCAGTTCATTTTCTAAAAACTTCGGTCTCTACAATGAACGTGTTGGTGCCTTCACCCTAGTTGCCGAAGATCAACAAGTTGCGGACACGGCATTTTCTCAGGTAAAGACCATCATCCGCTCAATTTACTCAAATCCACCAGCACATGGCAGTGCTGTTGTTACCCATATTTTGAATAACTCAGAGCTACGTGCTGAATGGGAAAATGAAGTCGCAACAATGCGTGATCGTATTCAAACGATGCGTGAGCTGTTTGTTCAAACTTTGAAAGCAGAGGGTGTCACTGCTGATTTTAGCTTTATCGAACGTCAAAATGGCATGTTTTCATTTTCTGGCCTTTCCAAGCAGCAGGTTGAGCGCTTAAAGAATGAATTCGGAGTGTACATTGTTGGTTCTGGCCGCATCAGTGTTGCTGGAATGACGAAGTCCAATATGGGGCCTCTGTGCAAAGCCATTGCTGCCGTATTGTAGATTGATTGAACTGCAACAGTTAAAACGATTATTCACAAAAAAGGTCAGCAGATGCTGACCTTTTCTTCATTATATTCAAGTTACTTAGTAGACAAACTTGAAATTAAGCCCTACTTCATTAATATGATCTGAGTGGGTATCCTTATAATCAGTATCACGATATTGATAGTACAGGCCTGTTCCGATCACATCATGCCACTGATAGTTAAAGCCAATTTTGTAGTTACGTTCATTAACAATATCGCTATGATTTACATGCACTTCAGCTGCCGCTATCAGTTTATCTGTCAATAGATAATTCGCTCCGAGGGTAGCACCGTGGAGAAATTCACGATCTGAAGAAAGAGTTTTATCCGATTTATCCAAGGTTACTCTCGCTTTTAAGAGACCAAAGCCGTACATCCCGTAAACATCAAACCTGTCGTTAATGGCATAACGGTATCCAGCTCCAAGCATCACACGATCAACACGCCATGTAGACTCCTCAGGGTGAATAAATTGCACAGAGTACTCTGCATTTAACAACCAATGTTCACTCAGTAAATAATGCCCACCTAAACCGAGCGAGGTAACATTGGAGTTATCTAACCATTCTTCATTGGTCGTACCTGCACCAATGTCTAAGTCTACATGTTTGTAGCCAAATTTTTCTACTTGTTCTACGTCAGAAGCAAAGCTTACTATTGGTAGTATAGCCAAAGGCACCATTAGTAAAGATCGTATCATTTTCATTCCTTTAATAGATGCAGTCAGCACATAATGACGTCAGCCAGCATCCACATTGACAATCGATAACAGAGGCTGTGAGTCGAGCTATTGACGCACAGGGATGTTGATAAAAGACTAGTTGAATTCTCGCATATTTACCGTGTGATTTGTCAGAATCTTTTCACTTCAAATAAAAAACTGTGATCAGATAAGACACTGTTTTAAAACTAAGTTAAGATTAACTAATGAATTCACAATTTAAAGGCACCTTTATGGATGCAGAGCTCCTCGAGATATACAATTTTCTCGCCAAGTACCCCCCTTTTAATGATCTTCCAGAAGAGGTGCTGACCAGAGTCACTGAGGGTGTAGAGATTTCTTACTTTCGTCAAGACACCCCCATCATTCACATTGGCGATCATGTCGAAGATCTTTTTGTGGTGAGAAGCGGTATTGTCGAAGTATATCGGCGCAAAGGTGAACTTTACAATAGACTAGATGAAGGTGATTTATTTGGTCAAATGGGGTTGCTCACCAACAACAAAGTTCGCTTTCCAGTCAAAGCTATTGAGGACACTCTACTCTACTGTATCCCACAAGATATCTTCCAAGACCTTTATGACAATTTTGATTCATTTGCCGACTTTGTCGAAGTAGAAAACAGCGCTCGACTGCGACAAGCAGTATCCGTGAATAATGACGCTAATGACCTGACTACGTCAAAAGTTAAAACGTTACTCACACGTGAGGCACCGACAATCGAACGTAGTCAGTCGATTCAAGAAGCCGCTCAAATCATGGCGCAGGATAATGTTTCTGCACTCTTGATTGTTGATCAAAGCCAAGAAGAAGAGGAAGATGCACCTAACTCACAAGTAGCTGGAATCATTACCGACCGTGATTTATGTACCCGAGTATTAGCAGAGGGAATTTCGCCACTTGATGATGTCGCCTCAGTCATGACAACAGAAGTCATTTCTCTCGATCACAACGCTTACGTATACGAAGCCATGCTGACCATGCTTCGCTACAACGTTCACCATCTTCCAGTGGTGAAAGATAGATTTCCTATCGGGATTATTGAAACTACTGATATTGTCCGCTACGAATCTCAGAACTCCCTCTTACTAGTCAGCAGTATATTCCAGCAACAAACCATCGCTGAGCTCGCATTAGTCGCAGAAGAAGTCAAAAGCAGCTTTGTGCGTTTAGTGAATGAAGATGCAAACTCACACATGGTAGGAAGTGCCATGTCCGTGATTGGACGAAGTTTTAAGCAACGTTTGCTCGAAATGGCAGAAGAAACGCTTGGTCCGCCACCAATACCGTATTGTTTTCTTGCACTAGGCTCAATGGGGCGCGATGAGCAACTGCTTGTCACGGATCAAGACAACGCCATCATCTTAGATGACACTTTTGAAGAAGCTCAACATGGAAAATATTTTGAGGCCCTAGCACAATACGTCAGTTACGGCTTGAACGCATGCGGTTACAAATACTGTACCGGTGATATTATGGCAACCAATCCTTTGTGGCGTATGACAAGGACTCAGTGGGAAGAGTGCTTCTCTGATTGGATTGATAACCCAAACCCTAAAGCTTTGCTCAATGCCTCTATTTTCTTCGATCTCGATGGTGTTTATGGTCGCCTGAAATGGGCTGAACAATTAACCAGTTTTATTGTTCGCCGGGCTCGCAAAAACAACCGCTTTTTAGCCTGCTTAGCTCGTAATGCCCTAAACCGCACGCCTCCCCTCGGTTTTTTCAAAGATTTCGTGATGGAAAAAGACGGCCAACACAGAAACTCTATCAATTTAAAGCGGCGTGGCACAGCACCACTGGTCGACTTAATTCGTGTGCATTCACTGGCAGTAGGATCTTTAGCAAAAAACTCTTTCGAGCGTTTGGACGATATTATTGATGCGGGCATCTTACCAAAAGGCAGAGCACAAGATTTAAAGGATGCTATGGAATTCATCTCAATGGTTCGTATCCGTCACCAAGCAATCGACGTTGAAATGGGCATTGAGCCAGACAATAACATCGAACCTGAAAACCTATCCGACTTTGAACGCCGAAATCTAAAGGATGCTTTCCAGATCCTAAGTAATGGGCAGAATTTCCTTAAGTTCCGCTATCAGGCGAATAATAAGTTTAAGTGAGCCCAAAGTGATTAAAAAGTTATTTCAAAAACCAACCCTTCAGTGGCCAATGAAGTTTCAGCAAAAACTGGAAAGAGCCAAAGACCACCGTTTAATTGAGTTTTATGGAGCCTCGCTACCTTCACCTGAAACCCCAATATCCAAAGTGGATTTTGTCGCATTAGACTTTGAAACAACCGGATTAGATCCTGAAAAAAACGGCATCATTACCATTGGACTCGTGCCGTTTAACCTCAATCGTATTTATCTCCGCAAAGCCAAGCATTGGAAAGTAAGGCCGCAAGAGAAAATGGATGAAGACTCAGTCATCATTCATGGTATTACTCACAATGAGTTGATAGATGCACCCGATATCGAAGAGATCATTGAAGAGCTTTTACCCGCATTGAGAGGTAAAATTGTGGTTGTCCATTACCGCTGTATTGAACGAGAGTTCCTCGACCAAGCTCTAAAGGTTCGACTCAATGAGGGGATTGAATTTCCAATCATTGATACGTTAGAACTCGAAGATAAAATCCAGCAGAAACTGACTGGTGGGCTATGGAACAAAGTAAAAGGGCGCAAGCCTCCCTCATTACGTTTAGCTCAATCTCGCCGCCGTTATGGCTTACCTGATTATACACCACATCATGCCCTCACGGATGCCATTGCTACCGCTGAATTACTTCAAGCACAGATTGCCCATTTTTATAGTCCAAAACAAGCTATCGGTGACTTCTGGCTATAAACTTGATTCAAAGAGAGGTTACTGAGTCGAAGTAAAGGAAAACAACGAAGCTTAATCACAATAAACCTAATAGCAATAAAATAGAGCCGCACACAAGCGGCTCCAAAAGGCAGTAAATCGCATCAAGTACTCACTGGCTCTTTTGCATTTATAACTTAAATTGCTTAATTTCTTGCTCTAGCTCACCAGAGAGGACTGATAAATTCGATGCTTGTACTGCTGCTTGCTGGGCTTCTGTCGATAGCTCATTAGAGACATCTCGAATTCCCTCAGTGTTGCGCGTAATTTCCGTGGTCACCGAAGCTTGTTCTTCTGCAGCCGAAGCGATTTGAGTTGCCATGTCGCTAATCCTTTCAACAGCCGCATGAATTTGAGTCAAACTTACAGCGGCCGAATTAGCATCATCGACACTGGTTTCCGCTAATTGGCGGCTATTGTCCATAATACTTACCGCTTTTCCGGTCGTATCTTGGAGCATTTCTATCGTGGCTTGAATCTCTTGAGTAGAGGCATGCGTCCGTTGGCTTAAAACCCTCACCTCATCTGCTACCACAGCAAAACCACGGCCTTGCTCCCCCGCTCTCGCGGCTTCGATAGCGGCATTCAACGCTAACAAATTCGTCTGCTCTGCAATCCCCTGAATCGTCGATAAAATCGCATTAATACTGTTACCGTGAGCTTCAAGTTCTTGAATCACATTGGTCGCCACCAACACTTCTTGAGCGAGGTTCTGAATTGAACTTTGCGTTTGTGTCACTTGAGCTGAACCATGCTGACAAACATCAACAGCTTCACCTGAATTCGCAGCAGTGTTATCAGCATTACCCGCGATTTCCTGTGTGGCTGCCGCCATTTCATTCACTGCCGTAGCGACCATATTGATTTCATCTTGCTGATAAGCAATACGCTGGCTTCTCTCTTCCGCTTGGTGCGCCGTTTGACTTGCTTGCTGAGACAATGCAGAAGAAACCTGACTTAATTTACTCACCATGGCATGCATATTACCGACAAAACGGTTGAAGTTTAATGCCAGTTGACCTACTTCATCATTACTACGTGGTTCGAGACGTTGGGTCAAATCCCCTTCCCCAGAAGCAATCTCTTCTAATGCTTTAGAGACTCGGTTTAAATCACGAAATAAGAAACCAACCAACCAAGAAACAGCAAAAATCACAACCAGTGTAATTACGAGAGCTGTTAACAGCATTTCTCCTAGTAGTTTGGCGTGGCCTGCTTCTTCTGTTTCTCGATCCATCTCAATCGCAAACATCCAATTAGTCCCAGGAACACGACTGAAATAGTAGAGTTTCTCACGGCCGTTCATCAGAATGTTCTTAATTTGCCCCTCATTAGCCGCACCGATAATGGCATTAGGTGACAACTCAGCAGATAGGTTTGTAATAGGCTTCAACGCTAAGCTCTTATCTGGATGAGCTAACAATGTACCGTTGGCCATATCAATTAACATCGCATGAGCATTGTCACCCGCGTCCAAATTAATAACATCTTCGATAAGTTGATCAATTAAGACATCTGCGCCTACAACACCAATAAACTCACCATTTTTTCTAACAGGCTCAGCAATGGTAACAAGCAAAGTCTTGGTGATCGCATCTTGATAAGCTTCTGTGATAATTTGCTTACCTGCTTTCTGGGCATCTCTATACCAAGGTCTTATTCTTGGATCATAGGTTGCGCGATTTCGTTCAGGGTGAGAGCGATACATTTGTCCTTCTGGCGTACCAAAGAAAATATCATCAAAGCCTCCTGCTTTTTGTGCCAGTTGCAGGTAAGGAACCAACTCATTTTCTGTTGTGTAATCATTAAAAGCTTGAGCGATGCTCTTCCGGACTTCAACCCAATCAGAAATCCCCGCAGAAGCAGTATGGCTCAAGCTTTGTGCCCTTGCGTAGACACCTGAACGGGTTTGCTCAAAAAGTTGGTCAGCGGACAGCCATGTCAGCACTGCCGCCATAGTAATTACAGCTGATAAGCTTGTTCCAATAAGCTTCTGTTTTAATGATAGATTCATACAAAAATGATACTCAAAAGTGCTAAAGATCGCATATTACACATTTTGCTTTAATGAATCATCAGATTTATCCATCAAATATTTTTATCCAAACCATAAAATAATAATCGGTCATTTTATTAGAGGATTATACTTAAGTACCCTCAAGATATCGTGCTCAGCTAAACGAACTCGCTCTGAATCAAGCCTCTTGAGGTCATTTGGGTATATATGTTTATAGAAAAAACAATAAGGTTATAAAGTATAAAAAAAGTGACGAATTTTAGTTATGTATGTTTAGTGAATTAAGATATGGTTGGTAGCTTTCACATAAAAGAGAAAAGTTATGAAGTGCTTATTCAATAAATTATGTTCTTTTAGCCTGATTTCACTTGCTCTAACGAATAACGCTTTAGCAACAGATTGGCAAAGCATCGAACACCAAGCAAGTGGACAGCGTGTTTACTTTCATGCCTGGGGCGGCAGCCCTGAAGTCAATCGTTACCTCAGTTGGGTTGGTCAACAAGTTAAGCAGCGTTACAACGTCACCCTCCATCACGTTAAAGTCACTGATATTGCCGAAACAGCGTCGCGCTTGGTCGCTGAAAAAATTGCAAACAAAAACCAAAACGGCAGCGTTGATATGGTTTGGATTAACGGCGAAAATTTCAAGTCGATGAAAGACAACCAGTTATTACAAGGCCCATTTGTTGAGAGCTTACCTAACTGGCATTACGTAGATAAATCTTTGCCAGTAACAATGGATTTCTCGGAACCGACTGAAGGCCTTGAAGCACCATGGGGAATTGGACAATTGGTTTTTATTCATGACCAAGAGACCCTGAATAATCCACCAAACTCTTATTCAGAAATGTTGAATTATGCAAAAGCCTTTCCGAATCGTTTAACTTACCCCAAGCCACCAGAGTTTCATGGGACTAGCTTTTTGAAATCATTGCTGATCGAACTTTCCCACAATGCCCCAGAACTTCAAAAGCCAGTCACAAAAGAAGTGTTTAACAAGGTAACTCAACCTCTATGGGATTATTTAGACGAATTTCATCGCGTTGCATGGCGAGGTGGCAAGCAGTTTCCAGCTGGTTCAGCAGAAGCGATTCAACTATTAGATGACGGCCAAACAGACTTGGCTATTACCTTTAATCCTAACGCCGTTTTCTCAGCGCAATACAGCGGAAAATTAGCAGAGACAACGCGAGCCTTTGCAATGAAACAAGGAGCCCTTTCAAATATTCATTATTTAGCCATCCCATGGAACGCCAGTGCTGCTCAAGGAGCCAAGGTCGTCATTAACTTTTTGCTTAGCCCGGAAGCACAATCTAGGAAAGGAGATATCATGATCTGGGGAGATCCTTCGATATTGGATAAGCAATACCTAACAGGGAGTGCCAAAAACATTCCTTCTTTTACCGCAATAAATGAACCTCACCCTAGCTGGCAGAACGCACTTGAGAAAGAATGGCTAAAGCGCTACGGGAGCTAGTTTAACCAGATGCTAATTTTATTTTACATACTGGTGATTGCGGTTTGTTTATTACCTCTAGTACCCGGTATAGTGGGCGTTGTTCTCTCTTCTTTCAGCTATATACCCATACTGGGACTCAATCACTTTTCTCTTGACGGTTTTCGTCAGGTCTTTGAGTGGCATGGCATCTGGCATTCAATTAGCCTAACGCTTTATACCGCCTTGCTCAGTACTTACTTGGCTTGCTTAATGACCTTTTCTATTTTGCAAGCCTCCTGGAATAGTAAAATTTGGCGGTTTATCGAACGTACTCTTGCTCCACTTTTGGCCATGCCGCATGTCGCATTTGCCATAGGCTTCGCTTTTTTATTTGCACCGACAGGAATGGCATCTCGCATTTTTTATGACTGGTTTAGTTATGACCCAAACGCACAAGCCGTCCCTAGCTTAGCTTTATTAGTCAAAGACCCTTATGGCTTGGGGCTTATCTTTATGCTGGCCTTAAAAGAAGTGCCTTTTTTACTGTTAATGAGCATCCCGATACTGCAACAATTAAAAGTGAGCGATACACAAAAAATCTGTTCGTCATTGGGCTATAATAATGCTTCGACTTGGCTAAAGAGCCTTCTTCCTCAATGGTTGGTAAAAATGAGGTTTCCGCTCATGGCCGTCCTAGCTTATAGTGCCTCTGTGGTCGATGTTGCATTGGTTATTGGCCCCACTCAACCGCCTACTTTTGCGGTTTTAGTCTGGCAATGGTTTAACGAACCAGACTTATCACTGATGCCAAGAGCTGCAGCCGGTGCTATGACCTTACTTGCTCTTATCAGCTCATTAATTGGCTTATTACACCTCATCGAATATGCAGCCATACGTAGGTGGAAGTGTTGGCAATTTTCCGGGCGTTATCACTTACCATTACTCGGTAGAAGTGTGTATTTGTTCATTGCCTTGAATACAGTATTGATTGCAATATTGATTGTGATATGGAGCTTTGCACAACGTTGGCGCTTCCCAGACTTACTTCCAAGTCGATATAGTTTCCATTTTTGGCAAGATGAATGGTTTAGTGTTGCTCAGACCGTAGAGAGTAGCTTGTTACTGGCCGTGATTAGCGCTTCAATTGCTCTATTTTTAGCCATCATTGCTCATGAATATCGCCTTCGTTACCGTTTGTCTATCCCTGATTATTTCATTGCATTGCCAATGCTATTACCACAGCTATCGGTCTTATTTGGAATGCAGATTGTTACTCTCTATTTTGAAACCAATGCCTACCTTTTTTGGGTCTCTTGGTCTCACGTATTTTTTGCTTTCCCTTTCATATACCTGTCACTTGATGGTCCGTGGCGAAGTTATGACCAGAACCTCACACGGGCTGCTTTGAGTTTGGGGAAAGCACCGTTACACATATGGTTCAAGATAAAACTGCCCATTTTATTTCCTGCTATTAGCTTTGCTTGGGCGGTGGGCACCAGCGTCAGCTTAGCACAGTATCTACCCACCTTAATTCTTGGTGCTGGTCGTATTAGTACCATCACCACCGAGGCTGTTGCTTTATCCAGTGGTTTTGATAGACGTATAACGGCTATTTATGCCATTTGGCAAGCACTGCTACCACTGCTGTTCTTTTCGTTAGCTTTCATCGTGAGTCGCCTAGCGTTTAAATATCATCGCTTGCATCTACGCAATCTCAACCAATAAATATCATTGAGTTATGAGTCTTCATATTAATAACATTACAATCAAAAAAGCAGGTGGAGAAATTCTTCTCTCTAATTTTAATTTAGTTGTTAAAAAAGGAGAAATATTCACCCTAATGGGACCAAGTGGCTGTGGTAAATCTACTTTGCTAGACGTTATCGCGGGTCATGTAACCCCTGAATTTAACTATTCTGGAACTATCTTTCTCGATAATAATCGCCTAGATATACTACCGCCACATCAGCGCAAAATTGGCATTTTATTTCAAGACTCTTTATTATTTCCTCATTTGACAGTATGGCAAAATCTCGCTTTCGCTCTCCCAAACTCGATAAAAGGTGCACATCGAAAAATACAAGCATTAGAAGCACTCGAAAATATCGATCTCATTAACCTCGCTGAGTCATACCCTGAACAAGTTTCAGGAGGACAACGAGCTCGTATTGCGCTAATGCGCATGCTTTTAGCCAAACCGCAAGTCGTTTTACTCGATGAACCCTATAGTAAATTAGATAAGCATTTACGCGCTCATTTTCGCAGTTGGGTTGAAAATCAACTTCAACAAGCCAATATCCCTGCCCTTATGGTGACACACGATACTGAAGATGTGCCAAAAGATGGGGTATGTCTCACTTGGCCTACGGAGGAAAAAAATGCTAGATAGACTGAGCATTAAAGCCATCAAATGGCCATTAACACAAAGTGCGATACTGATTGATAAATGCGGTGTGAAAGCCAACCAAATGACCTTATTTGGCTTTATTGTTGGTTGTTTCGCTTTACCTGCTTTAGTATTTGAACACTGCGGTTGGGCGTTAGCCTTTATCATGGTCAATCGGATCTGTGATGGGCTTGACGGTGCATTAGCCAGAATTCAGGGGATTACGGACGCGGGTGGGTTTCTCGATATCAGTTTGGATTTCCTATTTTATTCTCTCATTCCTTTTGGTTTTGTTCTCGCCAACCCGGAGCAAAATGCGGTTGCAGGTGCATTTTTAATCTTTGCTTTCATTGGCACAGGTTCCAGCTTTTTAGCCTTTGCGGTTATGGCAGGAAAACGAGGTATTGACAATCCTACATACCAGCATAAGTCACTTTATTACATGAGCGGCCTAACAGAAGGCACAGAAACTATTGCTTGTTTCATTCTTTTCTGTCTATTTCCAGCCCACTTTGCTGTTATTGCCTATTTGTTTGGTAGCGCTTGCTGGTTTACCACGTGTACTCGGATTTATGCTGGTTTTAAGACTTTAGATACACCCGAGTAATTAATAAGATGTTTCGCATTCACAGGGGAACAGTAGCGCTTTCTATTTCATACTTAATATCAAAACAGAAACTTTAGCTAGCACATAGAGTTAAATGAGAGGTTACACATTTTTGTTACAGTTTGAATGTTGACGTTACTTGCATATACTAATGGGTAAACGCAATCAATTGGAGGCGACATGCTAAGGCACATCAACCATTCTTTTCTTCTCATTCTTTCACTTACTGCATTATTTGGATGTACATCACCAAACCCCTATGGTGACGCATATGGTTCACAAGATACTCGCACAATACAGCAGGTATACTATGGCACGATTGAAAAAGTTGCCCCTGTCACTATTGATTCTTCCTCTCAGAACAACGCTATCGGTACCATAGCAGGTGCAGCAATTGGTGGTATCCTAGGTTCGAAAATAGGTGGCGGTACTGGTTCTGACATTGCCGCTATTGGTGCTGGCTTATTAGGAGGATATGCGGGTAGTGAAGCGGCCGGTGCAGTTGGCAAGCGAAACGGGGTGAATCTAACGGTACGTTTAGAAAGTGGTAAAATCATATCGGTTGTACAAGAAGCTAACCCTAATATGATGTTTCAGGTAGGTCAGTCAGTACAAGTTAATGTGAACGGCAAAGATGCTCGTGTGGTTCCACGCTAGTTTTCTATTTCTAGAAGCTGCTTGAGGTTAAATGTGTCTATGAACTTAGCTAACCTCAAGCAGCATTTCCTTCTGCTATTTTGTAAGAAGTAAGTTTCTAACTCTGGTGCTTTCCATGTGACAAGTTTTCACAACGAACTCACAAGAGAGATTCTCTTAAAGTTACTTAGAGATAAATAGCATAACTTTTAATGCCGCTTGGCTATCTGCATCCATAAACTCAGGTGGGTTTTCTAAGCGTGTACAAAAGGTTAACTCTGGTGCTTCTTCTTGCATACTTTCAATCAGAAAGTCACAGGTCACTGAAGGTGAATTGACACACGCTAAGACTTGCCCCCCCTCTGCCAGCAAATCCGGCAAGCGACGCAGGATCTTTTTATAGTCTTTGGTAAGAGCAAAACTTCCTTTTTGAAAAGAAGGCGGATCAATCACAATCAAATCATACTGACCTGCTTTCTTTATTTTCCCCCAAGACTTAAAAATGTCATGCCCCATAAAGCTCACTTTGTTTAAGTTATGGTCATTTAATTTATGATTTTCTCGGCCTTTGGTAAGTGAAGCGCGAGCCATGTCAACATTAACAACCTTATCCGCACCACCAGCAATCGCAGCAACGGAAAAACCGCAAGTATAGGCAAATAGATTAAGAACGTTTTTATGCTGCGCGTTGTTACGGACCCATTCACGTCCGAAGCGCATATCTAAAAACAAACCAAAGTTCTGATTACGCCCAATATCTAATTGATAGCGCAGTTCATTTTCCACAACGATAGGTTGGGCTTCTAATTCACCATAGATCACTTCAGACGGCGAGCCATCGGCATAACGGTGTTGTATAACGATCGAACGACCTTGCTTGTTTTGCCATACTATAGAGTCTGTTAACGCACTCAGTCCTTGTTTAATCCCTGCAATAAAGTCGTCATCCACAGCCTTAAAGATATTAACGATCAATTGCCCTTGTAACCAATCACAAGTCAATTGTTCTAAGCCTTCAAATCGACGACCACGACCATGAAATAAGCGGCGAATTTCATTTGGAGCTTTGTCTAGCTCTGATTTCAAATGCTGAAAAAACAGCGGAAGTTGTGATGCTTGCATCGAATTCTCTTATCAATTTTTTAAATCGTTTATTTCAACGTAGGCCAATTCAATTGCCAAGGCGAAAGCCATGAGTTTATTCCTTCGGCGGTGACTTCATCACGCCATTTATATCCTAGCGTGTCATAATTTCTTGGATCACACACGAAGCGAAATTGTTCACCTTGGTACGAAAAGCAAAGGCAAAATGCGTGCAGATAACCACGATCAGCTTCACTACCTGGGTTGTAAATAGGGTCACCAACAATGCTAGATCCCACTGACTTCAAAGCAACGCGAATTTGATGAGTCTTACCGGTATGAGGCTTACACAAAAAAAGGCGCTCCCCTGGCTCTGCTGCGAGAGAAAAGAACTGAGTAACGGCCGGATTTTGTTTGCTGTTATTTAGTTTCCAAGCAGAGCGTCGAGTACGTTCCATATCTCCGATCACCAAGCCTTGCTTCTTTTTGGGTTTTTTCGCCCCTATCGCAAGGTAAAACTTTTCAACTTGGCGAGCAGCAAACTTTTGAGATAATTGACTTGCAGCCTGAGAATTTCTGCCTAATAAGAGTAATCCTGACGTCATCTTATCCAAACGATGGATAAGATACAGTTTCTCATCTCCTGTCTGCTTTGCTACTTCCTGTAGAAGCATAATATCGCCATCGTCTTTATGGACGGAAATATTGGGGTGTTTATTGATAAGAACAAAGTCTGGATGAGAGTGTAAAATATCGAACATTAGGCAGCTCCACGTTTGGAATGCGAAGTATACCAATTCTTCATCATTAGGCGAGCGCTTTAATTAAAATGGAAAATCGGCAGGAGTAGAAGGAGAGCGCACTGGCTTTAAGAAATAATCACCGCTGCTGTACAAGCGTGGTTCTCATATTTAGAATATACTTTCAATAACTCATACCCGTCTCACAACGGGTATGAGTCTGGGTAAAGCTTAAGCTTGCTTGCGTTGAGCCGATTTTTTGGCTAGTTTTTCCGCACGACGTAATTCGCTTTGTTTCGCTCTTTCGCCACCCACATGTTGTTCACCTCGTTTCGCGGCAAGGTTGACTTGCTTTTCACGCTCACGGAAACGGGCAATTTGCTCTTCGGTATGCTTACCAAAACATTTCGGGCAACTCACCCCTTGCTCAAACTGCTCAGATTGCTTGTCTTCTTCCGTAATAGGGAGTCGACAGGCATTACAAAGATCGTAGCCTGCTTTTTCTAACTGGTGGTTTACTGCAACACGACCGTCAAAAACATAGCAGTCTCCTTCCCACAAGCTTTCTTCTTCAGAAACTTCTTCAAGGTACTTAAGAATTCCGCCTTCAAGATGGTAAACCTCATCAAAGCCCTGTTCTTTCATATAGGCGGTCGATTTTTCACAACGGATTCCGCCAGTACAAAACATCGCGACTTTTTTGTGCTTCTCTGGGTCCATGTTTTCTTTTACATAGTCAGGAAACTCACGGAACGTATCTGTATTGGGGTTCACTGCACCTTTAAAAGTACCGACTTCAATTTCATAATCGTTACGAGTATCGACAACAAATACTTCAGGATCGGAGATCAGTTCATTCCAGTCTTGTGGTTTAACATACGTACCAACAACATAACGAGGATCGATACCTTCAACACCGAGCGTTACGATCTCTTTTTTAAGTTTAACTTTAGTACGGTTAAACGGTTGAGACTCTGAAAAAGATTCTTTGTAAACAGTCCCACTTAAACGTGGCTCTGCATTAAGCCATTCAAGTAACGCATCAATACCGGCACGCTTTGCTGCAACAGTTCCATTAATGCCTTCACTCGCCAGTAATAACGTTCCGTGCACGCTGTGCTCTGCCATCAAGGCAAGTAATGGTTCGCGTAACTCCTGATAATTTTCTAGTTCCACAAACTTGTAAAGCGCGCAAACAACATACTGACTCATGATCATTCCTTACTTCTTCGGTCCGGCAGAAAAAGTGCCGAACTCTAACAATTAAAACGGACGATATTATACCTACGTTACAGGCTATTTACCAATATTGACAAGTTTCATCACTTTAAAAGGTAAAATAATGCTCAAAAGATACATTTTTAATACTTACTATACCCAAGTAACCTCAAGATACTGTGTTCAGCGAGATGACCTTAGCTCTCAGGCGCGGAAACGATTCGAAGATATAGTGGCTCTACATTGAGAATCGTTAACAAAGTCTGAGAGTTAAGGGCACTCGCCCTTTGGGAGCGTGTCACTGAATCAAGCATCTTGAAGTCACTTGGGTATATAACTTTGTACCTGAGTCGCCTCTCGCAATAAAGGGCTGTCTGGGAATGACCGCTATTTGAAAAATGAATTATCAACTAAACCATTGTTATAAATTTGAATGTATGCTTTGAGGTGCTTTTGTAATTCTTCCGGAGTGATTGTATCGTCGGACTGAACTTGCATAAGAAACTCATTTAACTTCTCCGTGTTAATTTGATCATTTTCGACTTGCATACTGGTGACTGAATTGCCATGTAGCAAAATATGCTGATTATTTTCAAAAAATAACGCCCTACCGACTGTGTCACGAGCCAGCATACTCTGGCCAAATGGTAAAAGCTTATCTTTTTCTTGATCCATGAGACCAACGTAGTCTAATACTGTTGCAGGTATGTCGATTTGCTGAACAATTTTGTCAGACTTAAAAGCGCCAATCGTCTTATTCGGTGTATAGAGCAAAACAGGTATTCGATGATTGCCCAGCTGTGTAGCGAATTCACTATCAACATTTTCACCTGTATGATCAGCAGTGATAACAAACAACGTATTGTCATACCAAGGCATTTTCTCAGCCGTAGCGAAAAACTTCTGCAATGCGATATCAGCATAACGAACTGTTCTGATCATCGCAGGGTCGTCAACAGCTAAGGTTTCTCTATACTCTTTTGGCAGTGTAAAAGGGTTATGATTGCTAATGGTAAAGATCGTTGATAAAAAAGGTTGATTCACTTGACCCATAACTTGTGCTGCATACTGCAAAAACGGCTCATCGAAAATCCCCCACTTGCCATCGAAGTCAGTGTGATTAGGATTATCTTTATCATACTGAGTTCTGCCATAGTAGTTATCGAACCCTAGCTGTTCAGCCGTGATATCAAAGAACATCGAGCCATTTTTCGCGCCATGGAAAAACATGCTTTGATAGCCATGGTTTTGCATAATCTCTGGCAAACCATAGAGTTTATCTGAAACATATTCAGAACGAACAAAAGTAGAATTCATTAACTTTGGTATTCCCCAATGAATCGACGGCACAGCATCAATCGAAGCACGGCCATTCGCAAACCCATTTTCAAAATAAAGTCCTTTTTCAGCGAGTGATTTTAAAAAGGGTGTATAGCTCGCATGTGTGGGTAAGTCTTTGACAAATTCAAGGCTGTAGCTTTCTAAAATAATGATAACGACATTAGGTTTTTCTGTACCCTTATAAATACGTGTTGATGCGCTATTCACCTTAGGCTTGATTGCTTGATATGCAAGCTCATCGGTAGCAAACCAATTCTTTTTGTTCAAGTTCGTCTTCTCGCGCTTTAATAAGACGAGGGTGCTGTTTAAAGTGATATCTCCACTATTCGCGCTCGGCCATGCAAGCGCATGATACGTTTTTAGCGGTTTTGTCTGTAGACCACCCCGTATCCCCAACACAACAACAACTGCAGTAAACAAAAACAAAAACGCATATTTTGATCTACTAATAGTATACTTCGATGGCTTACATTGGCTAATTCTTATGATGGAAATTAATGCTACGGTAAAACCTAATGAGATTAATGCATACTGAGCAAATAACTGCCCTATTTGATCTTTAATATCAAACCATAAATCAAAAACCTCAAGACCATTTCGCTTACCTGTAAATGGATAGTATAGTATATCGATAAATGAAAAAATAATGAATGGGGTATTAACTAGCCAAAAGGAGACTTGCAGAAGTTTAAGGCCACGACTTTGATTTCTAAAGAATAAAGGTAATAAAAATACAAGTAAAATGACTGGGATATTGACGGCTAATATGGCTGACAAATCAAATCGAATACCATGTAGAAATGCACTCAATATTGTGGTTGAACTTAAAGTCTCAAAGTTGATTTGATTGTAAAAAAAGAACCCTGCTCGAATGACGCCATAAGTCAAAACAAGCATAATCAACATCTTAGCCAAAGACAAAAAATAACTAAGCGATAGTTTTTTCGGGGGCATAGACAACCTCTAGACACAAAAAACATTAACAAGGTGCAACATCTTTTAATATTAATGGAGTTTATTAAAAGATTTAAATAATTAACGGGATTTAAAAATAAATTATAATAGCCAATTTAGTTAATAATAGCGCAATAAATAGAGATAATATATAGAAGTGTAATTACAATAAAGCTTTTATTCTAAAAACTTTATTATTTAAATTAGGGAAGAATATAACCCCAAGTAAAATTGCACCGAATCAAGCATCTTGAGGTCATTTGGGTATAAGTACTGTCTTACCGTTCACCCAGTTGCTTTTTCATTGCTTGCCGCAAAGCTTGCAACTGTCCGTCAATGCTCGCATCTATAATACCGACCTCTGTTTCTAGAATACAGCCACCGTTTTTCAATCGTCCATCTGCAACAACATCAACATAACCGACCTCTGGGAACTCACTTAATACAGTAGATACATTTTCTTTGACTTCTGAAACTTGGTCAGGGTGCACATGTAAAATTACTTGTTTTTGGTTACTCACCAGATACAAGGCCTCTTTTACAACACGAGTGGTTGTTTCTACATCATCAAAGGTATTAATTATCTTACGTACCGCTTCTAATACTACCTCTGTCATTTTATTTTCAACTTGAAGATAATATTGGTTGCTCTTAGCCAGAGTATCTAAGAGGATCTGAGCATTTTCCACTTTTGCTTGTTCCATTCCCGCTTGATAGCCACGTTGTTTCTCAGCCTCATAGGCTTGTTGGGCTTGCTGAATAATACTTTCCGCTTTTGCACTGGCAGCATCGACTAAATGTTGTGAGTCAAGATAGCGTGTGTAGTCTTGTGCCTTTAGGACTTTCAGCCCGGGAGTGAGCTTTAAATTGTCCGTTTTTATTTCAACAAATGAAAACATTGAGGAATTACCTGTTTAGCAATTTTTTTTATTAATCGATAAGCGAGATCATGATTTTCTGTATTCAACCAGTCAGCATTTTCCTCTGCCATTGCAAACTTTATATCTAATTTAAACTGACACCTTTTTAGAAGGCTGCTCGGCAAAGATGAAAGCAAAGATTTGAACCACAGGTAACCTATAAATAATGCTTCCTCTGCTAAGCTTTGCTCATCAAAGCTGTTAGGAAGCGACCTTTGCCAATCATTGGGCCATTGAGCAATCAGCATAGGGCCTTGCTGGGTTAGAAATTTGACTTCTTCAAGACCAAATACATTATTCAGACACTGCTTTGGTTCTTTAAGTACAACTTGTCGCATCGCTTGGCTATACATCACACCTCCTACCGTTAAAAGTAATTTATTAAGCTCTTTACACGGAAGCAGCACCAAACTGGAATAAGGATGGTGAAAATGATGTTCTGCAACGGGTGATAATGTCCAATTTTCTAAACACCATTGATTGACCAAAGCATTTGTCCGCCAACCTGTGATTTTTGTCAACCAAGGCTGACTTTCGCGTAGCCAACTGCTATGCATATATTGAGCGGGACAAAAGTTGAATTGGTGTAAGCGCTGAGCCTCTGATAAGTTATCATCAGCCACGATGAGTGATCCTACGAGTCCAGAAATAAGTCGCCACATTAGAAGCGATTAAAAGTAAAAGCAGGAATACCACAATACCGATTAACCGATTGGCGGTGCCCTTAGTCACGCGAACAGACAAAACTGTCTCAAGCTGATTACCCTTAGAGGCCACTCTTACTTCTGATGAAGGCACCATCACGACACTAATACGATCATAGTTAAGTCCTTCAATACTGTTATTAACCAACAGTTTGATTTGAGGCACGTAAGAGTCGAGGGCAATGTCAGCCGCATGCTTAATAAATACAGATGCAGAAGCAGGCGTTGCTCTTTCACCTGGTCGTAAATTTTCGGTTTCTAAAACAACATGTACACGCGCGACAAGCACACCATCAATTTGTGATAGTGTCGATGAAAGTTCTTGTGATTTTGCATAAATCAGTCGGGCACGCTCCGCCAAAGGTGAAGAAATTAGATCATCTTTAGGAAAGACTTCTTTCAATGTTGAGAACTTTTCTTTGGGGTACCCTTTACGCTTTAGAGTATCGACAGCAAAGGCCATTTGAGAACTATCAACCATCAGATTAATTGTATTATCTTTACCGGGTTCTTTACTTGCATTCACTCCTTCTGAAAGGAGAATGGACAACATTTCGTTGCCTTCTTGCTGACTGATATTGGTGTAAAGCTCTGACTGACACCCCACCAGTATCAAACAAAGTAACAAGAAAAATGAACGTGTTATATTTATCATCATAATGTTTTTTCTAAACTAGTGTCCGCTCGCTAGCGCATTTGCTATTAGGTATAAATGGTCAAGTGCGCTCAAGATGCTTCATTCAAAACGAGGCTATTTGGGGCTACATGAGGAGTTACTGCGCTTTTACCAAGGTTTCTATATTTTGCACAGTCTTACCTACCGTTTTTGCAATCAATTCTTCCTGAAAAGTAATCCGTGTTAATGCCCACTGCATTTGCATAAGCTGTGCTGGATCGTTACCGACCAACTGCATATTATCTTTAAGGTCGCGCTTGGCTGAATCTAAATCATGCTTAAGTTCACTAATGCTTTTTACTAACCCATCTTCAACCCCATCATTGGCTTCTGGGCGAGACATCGCTTGTTCAAAACGTTCTGTTAATGCTTCATCTGCATGTGCATCTTGTATCTGCTCTAAACTCGTTTGCATGACTTCAGTGAAGGGAGAATCAATCATAAGTTTTCCTATTCCAATTCAATTTTATGACTATTTGTCATGAAATTTTTTGCAAGAGCGTTCATTGTGATGACATGACCAAGTTCAGTACGAATTATATCGACCGTTGCTGCCATGTCTGGTTGAGACTTCAATTCAGCCCAAGTATGGAAAAGCGCTTGCTCTTTATGAGCCCCTAGATGATAAAAATCAGCTAACCGTGCTTTGAGATCTTCTCGAGTCTGAGGAATATCTGTCATGATGGAAGCGCTAAAAGTACCGAGTAGTTCTTCCTCCAGTACATTGAACAAAACAGGAGAAGCGTTTTCAGTTCCCTTTGCAGCCAATTCTTGATTGTAGCTATACCAAAGAGCATTTCTTACATCATGCTGATTGTTAAAGGTCTTATTCAAAGAACGCATCAGAGACTTTAAGTCAAAATGTCCATCTTGCTTGAACTCTTCATACCAATTTTTGACCTGCTTATAACCTGACGGAGCTGAGGCACTCTCAGTCACTACATTCTTTGAATAGAAATCTGCACTGTTCTTATTCCGGGTCATAATACTATGCATTTTATTGGCATCTCGTTGATCATAAGAAGCCTGATGGACCTCTTGCCTCAATGGCACGATGCTTCCTTGAGACTCAACCTTCATTAAGCACACCTAATATCACGAAGATAGGACTGAGCAAACTCTTGTGATTGCTGGTTACCCTGCAATGCCGTTTGCAGTAAGCTCTCGGCTTGATTAAGTAACCCCGCTTTACCCGCTGCTAATGCCGCTAAGCTAATAAGATCTGGAAAATCCGTGCAGAGAGGAGCGAGCAGTCGATATGCATCATGGTACAAACCTCTATTCATCAAACTCATTGAGCGAATCATAGCAATGACTTCTTTAGAAGCTGCACTCTTCTCAAGGCTATCAGCGATAAGATTTGCTTCTTTATGTTGATGCATACCTGTTGCCATCAATGCAATTTCAGCAAGCAACAACCGCATTTCTTGTTCCATCGATTACACCTTTTGTAAAATGGACTGCATAACATCTTTAATAGAGCGTGTCGTTGTAGATGCAATGTTATATATCACTGACCATTTATTAATAGCGTGCTGCAGCTCAGCAAGCTTTGAAGGATCATCAGCACTCGAACTTAAGTTATCAATCGCTGTGTTTACCGCCTCGTTTGCTTCTTTAGCTTGCTGTGCCAGTTTATCTTTGACGGCATCAAGATTGACACCGTTACTAGGATCGTAATAAGAAGGCATAGATTTTCCTTTGTATTAATTTGAATTTATTTCAATAAAGTATGCGAGCTCAAAATGCTTTATCAGTTAATATTGATCAATCACCGACTTTGCCGCTTGATAAGCTTCATATTGGCTCATTAATACCTGATACTCTTTAGGTGAGCATCCCATATCAAGCTTACGCTTAACTGCGAATTGAGCTTGATCCAACCGTTCAATAACATCGCGTTTTGCTTTGCCATCTGAATCATTGTCGAGTATTTCTTCAAGATTTGTCATTGCGACCATTGCCCTCATGACCTAAGTCGATACTAATTATTTGTCCAGCTTTGACTAGCTCAATACCATCCGCTGTTATACTGGATATTCGATAGCCTTGCGGCGTTTTGGCGCCAACAACATAACGAATATTATCCGTAAGGATTACATAAGGAACCTCACCAAAATTGACACTTTTGAAAGGGAAATCGATATTCTTCCCCTTGCTTACCTTTGGAATAGATTTTAAAACCAAATAAGGTTTTTCTCCGTATTGTTCACGGAACTGGCGAGTTACGCCATAAAACCGAGTTGTTTCTAGATCATCAAGATCACCACGAATTTCAATTCTGTCATCATTGGTCACCAGTTGCACTTGAGTGAGTAAATTCGCTTCCGTCAGTAATGTTTTTAGGGTATCCATATAGGCCCCTGCTCTTTTTAATTCGACTTTCCAAGCAATTAAACCCGGCACATCTCGCTCTAGAATCTGTTCAACTTGACTCCAACGACTGGCATCGTCGATGTACCCCGTTAAAAGTACTGTCCCTCTTTCTTCACCGTTCTCAACTTTTACCTGATGATAACCAAGGTTGCGTAAAATAAATTTCACACCACGCCGAATTTCTTCCATGGTTCGCAAATCACTTTTGTAGTTAATACCAAGAGCATCTATTTTATCGAGCAGATTCAATTGCTGAGTGCGATCTTCGATATAACCATCCAATACCGCTTGCTGTTCAGTCGCATTCCACTCCACGCGGATATCGTTTAACTGAAGTTCCTTCAGGGTGTTACGTACTAAAACAATGGGTTCAGCTTCAGCGATGACTTCCTGATCGTGCGTCTGAGTTTGTTCCCACCAAATACCAGCTAAAATGGCGCTTGGCAGTAAACTACATAACAAACCAACGGATATTACTTTTTTCCAGCTTATCGTCGTTTTCTGAGTACTCGCTATTTCTCCACTTTGTGGTTCTCTAGAATCGGATTCAATAAAGAGATCGTCTTCAACATAACCAATAGAAAAGCGAAGGCTTCCGATACTCACTAAAGACTGGCGGGCTAGGATTAAACCCTCACTAGATAGAGTGACACTGTCACCATCCACTTTCACTTCTTCTGCATTAAGTAGAAGTGGTCCCTCTTCATTTGTTTCAATGGTTAGGTGACTTGCTTTAATTCCCGAGTCCGTCAAAACCACATCAGCAATGAAGTCATCACTACCTAGAACGAAGCTGCCAGACGGTAAATTAACTTCAACACCAGAATGAACACCGGAGAGAATACGTATTTTCCATTGTTCCATCGATGTTATTGTCCTTCTTTTGGCCGGACGCATTGTTGCTGAGCGCTGTCACACTTGGTGATTTCAACTCGCCAACCTAATTCACCCGTTGGCAAATTACACTGGTTACGCATAGAAGTTTTCTGCTGTGAAGCAAGATCCTCTTGATGGCGCTTTGCTTGCTCTTCAGTAGTGCAACTAAAACGAGCAACTGCGGATTTTAAATCGGCACTGTCATTTGACAGATGTTTGAATGCCGAAATCTGAGAACGAAGATCTTGCTCATTATCAATCAAGACATTATCTCCAATACCATCCACAATGATTCTTGGTTCAATGATGAACATCCTAACGGTCCGGCGCATCGTACTCGAATTACTACGAAATAAAGCCCCTAGATAAGGAATATCACCCAGTAATGGAATTTTACGTAGCTGATGGCTCATTTCATCCCGATAAACACCACCGATAAGCAGGCTCTGACCTTGCTTCACAGTCGCGAGTGTGCTGATCTCGGTTTTACGAATAGAAGGCACATCATCAACGCTTCCATCCGGGATTTGCGCGCCATCTTCTAAATGCAAACTGAGATTAATTTCCGGCTGTGGTGCATATCTATCACCAACAATACGCGGAACAATTCGCAATAACGTCCCGTAGGTAACTTCTTCTAGTGCGGCTGTCTCATTACCAATCAGTTTGACATAAAAAGTCGTGCTATTGTTGAGGACAGCTTCGACATTTTCTTGAGTCAGTAACGTCGGTCGAGAAACAACCTGAGCTGAACCTTTTGTTTCCAACAATCGAATTTGGGCAAGCAGGTAATTTAAATTGCTTGAATCCAATAATGAACGAAAGGTCTCCCCGCTGCCTAGTGTGACATCACCGCCACCAACATCACCGGTTGTTTTAATATCCAAGATACGATTTCCACCGACAGACACGCCTGCACGCCAATCTATACCTAGCTGATTCAAATCATTCGCACTGATGTCTACAATAGATAGAGCGACTTCAATTCTTGACTGCGGTCGATCAAGCTGAGCCACTAATTTTCGGTATAACGGTAACCGTGCTTGGGTATCTCTTACGATAATGGCATTTAGACCCGGCTCTGCCTCCACAGTAGCTCCAGCATGAATATTCACTGGGGAAGACGTCTGGTGCATTAGTCCTTGCTGATCTTGATTTATATTCGAGCTTTGTACGGTGCGAACTTGCGTTTGAACGCCTGATAACACTCGATTTAAAACAGAGGCAATACCAGGAACCGCAATTTTTTGATCACGATAACTGATCTCCCTATCTGTAGCCGAAGCGTATTTAAGAGGAATAATTTCGACAAACAATTCATCGGTAGAGTTTGCTGTTTTCATCAGACGAGCTTCTAAAGCTTCGGCCGTTTGCTGGATTAACTCAACGTATCGAGGAGGACCGGACAGGTACACTAAACCTTTATTCTCAGAAGCTCTCCAAGCATAACGACTATCCCATATTCCTGTCGATACCAAGGTACTTTTCAACTCACGGGCAGTTAACAGCTCTAATTGCAGCAATCGAGATCTTGTTTCTGTTGATTTATAAACATGAAGTACGGAGCCATCAAAATACCACATCAAGTTATAAACTTGAGATAGATAGTTTAAGAATTCCTCGGGGTCTTCTGGTGTAAAACGACCACTTACTTTTTCATTAATTTTATCACTAACGGAAACAGAGACTCGATAGTTCGCACCAAAGTTATTAAACAGCTCCTTTAAAGTGTCATTATCTGCATAGTAACGAAAAGGCTGTTCAGGCCAGTTTAAAGTTGAGGCTTTAAGTGAAAAGCTGAAGGATAACGATAGGACAACTAGAGTTATCTTTGAAAGTAAGGCAATATTTTTCATTAATTCTACCGATATACTACTACGGAAGCCAAACCGTTTGGTTAATGCTTTTGTTTACACGTTCTTGCTCAAGTTCAACGCTTAATTGCTCTACAAACGACATATGTTTAGCAAGGTATTGAGATAAAAGATCGACTGAACAATCCTCCAATTTCACTTTTCCTTGCACTAAGAGCTGTTGATCTTTGTTTACCGTTAGCGTGCTCGGTGAACTTCTCAACTTTTTCATCGCGTGCAACATACAACTTTTAATGGCTGCTTCTGCTCGATAGTCATATCGTTCTGTAAATTGAAATGGCAAAGTCGTTTCCCATAAGATCCAATTTGAATGCTGATGAAGGTCAACGACTGAGTAGTCAATTTCAAGTCGATAAGAGCCGTCATTCAACGGAATAAATGGTTCCATCTTTAATGACAGTGCAAGCGTTTTCATTAGCTGTTCAAACATACAAAACCTTACTTATTTGAGCTTAAATTTGGCTATGGTGGTTGCAACTTTGACCGAATTCCATGCTTTGAATATCGAAGTAATATTGATCGATAGCGCTGACTGTATCCATCTCTTGAAACCACTTCCAAACTTTGGATAATGCATTAAGATCGTTATACGCCAGCTCACATGCATTCCATACCTCATTCAACTCAGCACCTTGAATACGGACTTCTGAACACCAGTTTTTCCATTCAGAAAGAAATTCCTCATTTATTGACTGAAAACGATTAAAATCTTTGAGTCGTTCTAAAGCTGGACGCCACTCAGATAATAAGACGTCATGTGATTGCATCGCACATACCATGCCTTCTTTATGTTCAATACGCTGCTTTAATGCTATCTGTTGCTTCTTCAACAATTCAATTTGTTGCTTTGCAAATACTTTATATTCCACTTCTGAGGATAACTGTGACCAATACTCCTGCTGAGCGTTTAATTGACACATCAACTGATTATTTTTTGATGAATGCTTAAGTTCATCTGAGCCGACTTTTTGATTCAGCCATTCTTTTAGAGTAATAAGCATGCACTGGGCTAAGGTTTGTGGCGCTGCGAGATTAAAACGATAACCCAAGCATTGATCAATATAGGTTAATTTCTGATCACAGCTGACCAACAAACGGCTATCACTCAGTTGACCGCCAACTTCTAGTAAAAGACGAATGGATAACTTATCCAGTTTAATACCCAGTAACTGATGAGTCTTAATCAATCGACTAGTCAAAAGACAATCGACAACGGTTCGGCTTAATAAACGCTGTAATAAAGATAACTGTTCAGAATCAATAACACCTTGATTGCTCAATTGCTGGTAGTTCACATTGATCGTATTGGTTGAGCATTGTGTTTGTTGCTCATCAGGGGTTTCGTATCGAGCACCTTGTTTCAATACCGTAATTTTCCTTTGCTTAGCTTGACGATTAGGAAAACTAATACGATCTTGAAAATACTGCTTTTTCATCTGCCTTTTTCTCCGAATCCACTTCGAATAGTCAAAAATGAGCTAAATTCATGGTTATGTTCTTATCATCCAGATCCTAACGAACCTTCAAATCAATGCCTTTCAAAATTAGTCAGAAAGTTTTAGTCTTCGGGCATTTTAATGTTCAGCGATCAATTTATCGTCATGAGAACGGACACGACTTGGCGTGGTCCCGAAACGACGACGGTAGCTTTGGGTGAAATAAGACTGGCTTGAAAAACCTGTCTCCATAGCAATATCGACAATACTCATTTTGCTCGTCAGAAGTAATTTGTGAGCATGTAACAAACGTCTTTCACTAATCCAAGCTCTCGGAGAAATACCATAATGCTCATTAAAAAGCTCTTTGAATGTCGTCAGACTCGCACCAAACTCTTGAGCATAATCCGTCAGTTTCCACTCTTTTAGATAATGAAGATCCATAAATCGATGTAACCTATCAGCGGCTCGATCAGTCAAACTGTGCAAAAGCGCATGCAACTCATCACCTCGCTCCCCATGGAGTAACAAGATCAGCATTTCCTCATATTTTAGAGACATGATCGCTTCTGGTAATGGTTGTTTTTCTAAGTTCTGAATACCCGTAAGCACATGTTCAATAAGTGTATTCATGCCGAACATAAATAGACCATTCACATGACTATGTGCTTTTGGTAAAGCCATCAAAAGCTCACTGTGTTTGAGTAAAAACTGACTTAATAAATCATGTTTGAACTCAATGACAGAAGCTTTAAACTTTGAGTTGATGGCTAAATACTCTAAATAGTACTCTCCCTGTGCCAGAAAAATCCCTTGCCCTGCAACAACGTCTATAGTGCTACTGCTGTTTTGCACACGTAATTGACCACTGTGGACAACAACAATCTGAGCCTCCTCAGAGTGATACACCTCTTCTTGTGTTTCACTATGGCAAATAGTCTTAATCGCTTGCAAGTTTGCCTCCTGATATAAATACCGTGAAGTAACAAAGGAAAATACAGTACCCTGTAAATTCATTAAATTTCCTATGACTGTTCCCCATGCTCTTTGTCGCTAATTTGAACGCAAATATATGAGCATCATTTCTTAAATAAGAAAGAAGAATAGTCGCAGAGCGTTTACAATTATAAATAACAACTAGGTCAATAACACTTAGGATATTCTAATAAACAATATCCAAAGTCAACAATGAGCCCAATACATTGGTCATTAACAATCTTTAACAAAGTTAAATAATTAAACTCAAGCTAGTTATTTTTGATATTTTTTTCATTAATATTAAATACTATATTTCTCTTAATCCCACCAGCAGTAAATAAATAAGACTGCTCTTCCTCTGCCAAGGTTTTACCAGAAGATATCAGTGTGGCTTTCACCTTAATTTGACCATTACCAGCCTGTATGGGTGACAGCAAAATAGAATAATGAATTGGTAGCTGCATGCCTTGGTATTCCTGATCAGAAACAATAAGGCATTGATTTTCAATCATTGCACAGACTTCAAGCTTAACAACAGTACTAATAGGTGGAACATAGCTATTGACGGTTATCCAACCAGAGATGTCTGATTGGTTTGCATTGGAAAAATCAGATGTCATCGGTATTACTTGACTGCAGCCCTGTATAAGAAAGCTGAAGAAAAGACTAATTATGGTCTGTAGTTTCATAATAGATTTACTTTAATCTGAGAATAAAATCTATTCTTAATATTTTTCACATAATATTCAAGCTCGGTAATGATATTTTTGACATATAGAAATAATGAGGTGAAGAAATTTGCTTAGCTTAACATTTACACATAAAAAAAGACTTATAATACAATGATCAATAAATAAAAAAATGGAACAAATAAAACAAGGCTCATATCATTTGAAATATAAAAAAATATTCAGCAACAAATGATCATATTCTCAATATTAAGACAACGACTAATAAATAAAAAAAGAGACTATTATTAGTAAACTTATTCAATGAAAAGGCTTACATTTCATCAAAAATCAATCAGGAAGCCTTTATGTCAGCATGCCAACTTGTCAATGAGATTTTCCATACCTTTGCTCAACAAACGGGTTTATCAGGAATACAGTTAACTGATAATGAGTTGGGACTCGCTTTTGATGAACATCTGAAAGTTCACTTTATCTACAACCCTAACGATAAAACTTTACAGATGGAGGCAGAAGTGACTGACCTCAGGCTGATCAATACTGAGATGCACCGTTCATTTCTGGCATTTAACTATCACTGGTCAGAACACCAACTATTCTTCAGTTTAGATAATGATAGACACCAACTCTGTTTGAATACTTTTATTACTGTCGAAAATTTAAACTATGAACATTTCGAACAAACTTTGAGCAATTTATTGGACCATGCTGAACAATGGGAATCATTGCTCTCAACTCATGTTGACGCTGACAAAGCAGTACCTGTGTCGGCGATTCCAGAAATGAGGGTCTAAAAAGATTATGCCACATGAAATTCTCTATAACTCAAGTAATGTATCGCAAGTACAAACCCAGAAAAGTAATCCAATTGGGGATGCAGCAAAAGGGTCTTTCGGCAATCGGAACGTTACTTTACTTGATATCAGTGTGCAAAAAGGACAACGCATATTAGCCAAGCAATCTTTGCAACACTCCGTAATGGAGCAGCTTTCTGTAAGACTAGACGAAAACTTTTTAATCGGGGCGAGTGGTTTTACTAGTGAAAGAAGAAGCTTAGCAGAAAGAAGTGTCACCTTGCTTAGTTGAAGGCCTTGTCACTTTTTTATATCTGTTTCAAAAACAAAGGACAAGCACCACGGTGAACACTGATGTTTGTCCTTTTCTAGGTCAATATTTCAAAACCGCACAGCGCGTATTACACCCCCCCTAGGTGCTGTGCATGTTTAACTAGCTTTTGACGTTGAGCTTCCTTGTCTGATAATGCTTTCTCTTTGTTTTTTGCTTCTTTCTCCAATGCTACTGGTTGAAAAACAAAATATTTATTCAGAGTCATGATAAGAACCTCAATCTAGTTTTGTTAGTCCATACTCTCACAGCTATAAATCCAAATATGACTGAAGAGTGCCCCACGAGTATAGATGTCCTCTGTAAAGTTGCCTACCTTTTACAAGCAAGTATACTTGACCGTTGACCTCTCCTTTTCTTTGCTCTTAAGGGTTAAGAGAAGACCCTAGAGTTTATTTATTTTTAATCATATTTGGAGCTAGAAGTGCGCCTTTATCGCGAAGAAGTCTCAAACCTCATCAGATTAGGAACCCCCGTATTTATTGCGTCTGTCGCTCAAACTGGGATGGGCTTTGTCGATACCATTATGGCAGGTGGTGTAAGCGCAATTGATATGGCCGCTGTCTCTATCGCGGCAAGCATTTGGCTACCCTCTATCTTGTTTGGTGTTGGCTTACTTATGGCTTTAGTACCTATTGTCGCACAACTCAACGGTGCCGGACGTCGTGTTAAAATTCCATTTGAAGTACAACAAGGGTTTACTCTCGCTCTTTTAATTAGCATTCCTATCATTACCATTCTTCTGCAGACACCGAAAGTTCTGGAGTTAATGGAAGTAGAAGACTTGATGACCGTTAAGACTCTCGGCTACATTCATGCCGTCATTTTTGCTGTACCTGCTTTTTTATTGTCTCAAACTCTACGCAGTTTTACCGATGGTCTATCCATGACCAAACCGGCCATGTACATTGGCTTCATAGGGCTTGCACTCAATATCCCTCTCAACTGGATTTTTGTTTATGGCAAGTTCGGGGCTCCTGCCCTTGGTGGGGTGGGCTGTGGCGTAGCGACGGCTATTGTTTATTGGGTTATGTTTATATTATTGCTTTTGTATGTGATCTTTTCACCACGACTCAAGAGCATCAATCTTTTCGGAGAATTCCATAAACCTCAACTCAAAGCACAAATACGTTTATTCAAATTAGGTTTCCCCGTCGCAACCGCTATTTTCTTTGAAGTAACATTATTTGCGGTTGTCTCATTACTCATTTCACCGCTAGGTTCACTCATCGTAGCAGCACACCAAGTTGCAATAAATTTCTCTTCAGTTGTTTTCATGCTACCAATGAGTATAGGGGCAGCAGTCAGTATACGAGTTGGCTATCGACTTGGTGAAGGCAATGTGGAAGGTGCAAGAGTTTCTTCACGAGTTGGGCTCTTATTAGGACTCGTTCTCGCAATGATAACAGCCATCGCAACAGTGATGTACCGAGAAAGTATTGCACTTCTTTATACACAGAACGCTCAAGTTATTGAACTTGCTGTTAAATTACTTTTATTTGCGGCTATTTATCAGTGCGCGGATTCAATACAAGTCATCGCAGCAGGTGCACTTCGTGGATACAAGGATATGCGTGCCATCTTTTATTGCACATTCATTGCTTATTGGTTACTAGGCTTACCGATTGGCTTTGTATTGGCTCGGACCAACTGGCTAATCGAACCTTTGGGTGCTCAAGGCTTTTGGTTAGGATTTATTGTTGGCCTTACCGCTGCTGCCATTCTGCTCGGCCTTCGTTTACGCTGGATACATAAACAACCTCCAGAAGTACAGCTGAAGTTTTCACAGCAATAAGGATTAGTTATTGGCCATTTTGATCGTATTAGCAACACATAAAGTATTAATAGGTGTATTCTAGAAATGCTGTGTCTAGAGAGATATTCTGCTCTCTCTGGCACAACCGTTGTTCACCGAGAAGGATGAGCGAGTAACTTTGGCCTTTAATCGTTCGTAAAAAGAAGCATTCGCCCATCTCGCCTACATACTATCGCTAGGAGGCCATTTTGATTAGGCATCTAAAACAGCCTGCTGCAAGACTCCGTTTTATCTCTTTCCTTTTACTTGTGATAATTTTTTTGAGCGGCTGCGATTCCAGCTCTACGGCAAAAGAAAGAGATTTTGAAAAGTACCATCAGAGGCTATCTAATGTGCTTGAGGTCCCTTATTCATCTATTGACGAACCATCGGCAGTGACCATTCCACCCAAACGCTCTCTTTACCAACCATTACCCCGTCTGTCGTTAGGTTTACTGGAAAGCTATCAGCTTCGTCAATGTGGACTTTTCGATTTAGTCGCTCAGAAAAATAGCCAATTAGGAAAAGTTCAAGATGCGTTTTACGACTTTGAATACCAAATTAACCTGTTGAAAATCTTAAACTCCTGTCTCTCAGAGCCCGGTATAAGTGAGCAAGATAGAAATACGTTAACTGAGTTGAATCAACAAAAATGGCAACATCTCAGCATTCATCTCGATAATTTAGTTTTCACAAGCGTTTCAATGCGAAAGCAACTAACGGCTTCTCAATGGCTAGTTCTCGAAGGAGATGTGGATACCATGCTCATAAAACAGGGCTTAAACACACTAAAATCCTACTACCAGACTCCTGTTTTTAAAACATCACAACTGCCTGAAGACAATATTGTCGAGTTTCAAGAACACTTTGAAAAATCACGCTTAATAGGCAAACTCTATTACTCTCTGCAAAGTTCGTCGCTATGGCTTGAACACACTACAAATATGTTAGAAACGAATAGACCGTTGATTTTTTGCCAACCTAAACGTGACAAAACACGCTTCCTTTATCTTAATAATGTGTTCAATTCTATTTATGTGAAAGAAATACAACCTTACTTAGCATACCTTGATAGTACTTATTGGGAGCTGAGTGATGGAATAGATATGATAGAAAAGCGCATTTCTCTGCTAGAAGGTCGTTACAACCTCAGCCAGACTCATCAGCAATTCAGGCAAGCCACTTTAAAGCATGCCCAATTTTGGCAACGATTGTTCAAAGAATGTGGTATAGGTATACCCAAGTAACCTCAAGTTACTGTGTTCAGCGAGATACCCTTAGCTCTCAGGCGTGGCAATGTTCTGAGCTAATGCCTTCTCGCTTATCACCGTATTTTGTGGTTACATGAGTCTAAAAACCCTTGTTACTTGTCGAGTCTTTCCCGAACAAACCGGGCAAATCTTGGCTTACCATTCTGTGTATATCCATTAAAGCGAAACGTAATCGTCGCCCCTAACTTAGGCGGCAGACGTCTTACTTCATCACTAAAACCACTACCAATATAAAACTCCGTTCCATCTTTCAACTTCACAAGTAATGACCCCATTATGCCCTGTAAACGCCCCTCACCAGTTTTATATCCAATGACAATAGCTTCATCGTCCTGAAAACGCTTCAGTTTGAGCAAATCAGCCCCTCGGCCCGGAACATACAGACTTGACGTTTTTCTTAGCATGATTCCTTCCCCGTTAGACGCCGTAATTTGTTCTAAACGCGCGGAAAGATTGGCTTCATTTGATATTGGATAATGTTTCACGTAGTCAAGGTGAGCGAGTCGGCTCGCAGCAACGAGTCTCTTAATATGCAAATAACGTTTCTGATAATCTCCATCGATATGTGGTGTATCAAAGACCATAAAGGTAATACTTTGCCATGCCTTATCCACTGGTTTCTTATCTAACACCGTTTGTTGTACCAGATGAAACAATCCTCGCCCGGCCCATAATTCACCATCTAAAGGGTAATTTGGTAACCCTTCAGTAAACCAATCAGGAGAGTAAATACGATTACCATGTCGCGTCACTAATTCACTACCAGTCCAATAAGCTCGGATGCCATCTAGCTTTTCACTATACCAGTACTGGGAAATATTAATCTCTTTATGGTAACTCTTGGCCAAAATGATAGGTGGCTTAGAGTCGCTATTCGCTTGCAGTTGTGCGGAACTTAAAATAGACAAAGCTATTAAAGACATTTTTAGTGGCATGGTTTATTACCTGAACAATTGAGTATAAAAACATTTAAACCTTGTTTATTTTCCGCAAGCAACATGGAGCACATAAATTTGGGCAGAACTCATACTGTCTAGAACATGTAAGCCCATAGTTGCACCATTTTTAGAACAAATTAAAGTTTATAAATTATTCTTTCTGCCCATCTATATGATTCTCATTTTGCAAAAACTCTATTTAAGCCTCATGTGACAACAAAAAAACATTTTAAAACATTAGCTTATATTGGTCGGCAAGTTGGCATACAACATGCTGATGAATAATAAGGTTATGTCACTGTCAGAGAGTACACCATGGAACTACGTAAATTAGAGATAGATAAAGACCATCTAGCCATTGAGTTTTACGGTGATTTAGATGCGAAAGGATGTCGTCAAGCTCAACACTATATCGATGAAGTGATTCACAATGATGCACACAAACAAGTTGAAATTAACATGGAGCATGTTCAATTTCTTGATTCTTCTGGTATTGGTGCCATTGTTTATTTATATAAACGTCTTGTTGAGCGAGAACGCAGTATGTGCATTGAGAATGTCTCAGGACAACCTTTAGAAATTATGAGCCTACTGCGTATCAATCATGCAATTCCGGTAAATTCAAAAGGATTATAACTAAACCAGTTAACATGGAGGTTAGCATGGTCTACACATTTCGGCAGTTGTCTGTGATGTTTTTTGTTCTCACTATCATGGGGTGTTCCTCTTTAGGTTATCCTGATAAAGGTCACGGTGGCATGGCAGAAAGCTTTCAAGATATCTCAATGGATGAGTATCAATTTTCACCTGTCATGCCAGATGAACCTCTCGGTCCAGAACATGGCCTTCGTTTCGATTGGCAATTGGCCAAACTTCAGCTCGACGCCTTAATAGCGGAAGGCGCTCGTTGGTGTTTCCCCGCGGCTGTCGTACAAGCATTAGAAAAACAAAATAGAATCGCCCGCGAGTTGGAGGGTGGCCTCATTATCGATGCCGCTAATGACTTAGTGATACAACGCAAACGTCTTAATGAACTAGAGCAGCAGCTCGATTACGTACTGAGTGAAATTTCTTGCACTCCCCCTGCTGACATTACTTCACTACGAAGCGATTTAGAAACCGTCTCTAACATTTATGAACTTCTCAACATTGACAATCAGTTTGCTGTTAACTCAGCTGAAATAAATCCTAAGTATATGGGGCATTTAGCTGAAGCCGCATTTATTTTGCGTGGTCAACCTAGTCTCTCCTTAGTTATCACAGGTCATTCTGACATTACTGGCGACCCTATACACAATAATAAGCTTGCTCAAGACCGTGCGGAGCAAGTCAGGCGCTATCTCAACATTTTTGGCATTGCACAAGCACGTATCACGACCGAGTCTGTTGGTGATGCCCTGCCACTCTTCGAAGGTAATTCTGAAGCAACCCGTTTATCCAACAGAAGAGTTAGCATCGAAGTACTCGATGTTAATTCCTCTAGACCATAATGAGTAGGAGTAAAAATATGAGAACCTATCATCTCTTTATTAGCTTCGCTCTTTTATGTCTCTTGCCATTAATGTCACCTTTATTTGCCTCAGAGGTGCAAGAAGTAAAAGTAGGTGACTTAATTCAAGTTAACCTCCCAGGTGAATCCTCCTTGAACCAAAGTTTTCAAGTTGACAAGCGTGGAAGAATTACACTCCCCGAAATTGGCCCTGTGTTCATCGCAGGTTATAACGAAAAGCAACTTGAAAAAGTCATCATTGACCGTTTGAATACTATCTACCGTGACGTAAGTAATGCCCGAGTCTTCATCAAACAGCAACAGTTACTTGTCTCTGTGCAAGGATATGTGTCCAAACCGGGTGAATATACCTTACCTTCAGGGTCAAATGTACAAATGTTTATTCATGAAGCTGGCGGCCTCAGATCTGGGGCGCAACTTAATAAATTAATATTGAAAAGAGGTTCCAAAAATACAGAGTTTAACTACAAACGCTTCTTAGACAGTGGTGATAATGCACTGTTGCCACAACTTCGTTCTTTAGATGTGTTATTTGTTCCTGCCTCTCCTCTCGTTGGTAATGTAGAACAAGAGTTCGATGCCTCCAAATTGGTGGACTCAGGGGACAGTGCCAATTCCTCACTTGCCATTAAAGTTTTTGGGGAAGTTAATGCACCTGGTTCATTTAGCTTCAGACAAAGCAATACCCTAGTCGATATTCTCATGCGAGCTGGTGGAGTAACACGTTTTGCAAATGTAGAACATATTCGGATCATTACAGATAATGCCCCAACAACTTTTGACTTAAAGCGTTACCTTGATACAGGTGATCACAGTTTATTGCCGGACATTTTACCGGGATCGACGATTTTTATACCTAAGCAAGAGAGTTCAATGGTCGCTGGCTCAAATACAATTTATGTTATGGGAGAAGTAGCAGCTCCAGGCGCTTACAAAGGTAAAAAAAATGCCACTCTTATGGACCTTCTTGCACAAGCAGGCGGCCCAACACGTTTTGCTGATTCCGATAAAATTCGCATCTTAAAGGCGAATGGCTCAGTTATACAATTTGATCTTCCCTCTTACACCAATGGATTTGTCAAAAATAAATTACCGATTATTGAAGCTGGAGACTCGATTTTCATACCAGAAAAAGAGGACTTTGAGACGAAATCTTGGTTGAATACGGCCTCACACAGAACGGTTGCTATAATAGGTTCTGTCACTCGACCAGGTAGAATTGAATGGTCTAATCAAATGGACCTGATTGATTTATTAGCCCATGTCGGAGGCCCGACTAAAGATGCAGATACCACCAGTATTGAAGTTTCACTCAATGGTAAGAGAGTATTATTTAACCTAGATAAGTTTCTTAAAATGGGGTCCCCTCATTCCAAACTACCAAAAATTAAAAACGGAGCGATAATTAGAGTCCCATCAACACTTTCTATCGCCGCTGGAGACAAGTCTCAATGGCTAAATCAAAGCTCAGATTCTTCTATATATTTGTTTGGTCAGATCAATGCACCTGGTAGATATAAATTTACTGAAGATATGCATTTTCTAGACATCTTATCTGCAGCAGATGGCCCAACAGGTCTGGCTGACATCCATAATATACGCGTCACCCATCGGGGTTTAGGCTACGCTAAGGTCAGTAAGCTTAATTTATCTTTGTATTTTGAAACAGGTGATGAGTCGATACTTCCAAAAGTCAAGCCTGGTGATACCATTTATATTCCAGAAAAAGATAAGAATTGGCTTGATCGCTCCAAGGAATCCACGATTCGTGTTCTCGGAGAAGTGAAGTCACCTGGCCGTTACTCCTTCAATGATAATATGACGATTCTCGATCTTTTAGCTGAAGCTGGTGGACCTACGAATAATGCTTATTTAGAAAAAATTAGTGTGGTTAATATGTCTTGTTGTCAGGGACAAGCTAGAACATTCAACCTTGTAGATTTTAGTAGGACAGCAAACATCTACGATCTTCCTGTCATTAGAGCTGGTGATACCATATATATCCCGAACAGAGAAGATAGCTTCCTTGAGAAAGCGCGTGCAGGTTTAAGAGACATCTTACAATTGACAACCACCATTGTTTTGATTGGAGCACTTTAATGAGTATTCCAGCCACACATGCCGAAATAGAACAAATATATTTACAGAACGAAATCCATGGGTTTCGGTCAATATGCATAGTTGGTTGCCAATCTGAAGAAGGCGTCACTTCCATCGCATCTGCTCTCGCTGAGCGTTGGATACTAGCTGGCCACAAAACACTTTATGTGGATTTAAATTTATTTAAGCCTGCATTTACAGCTTTGAACAGCTCGATACAAGAAGGTGAAGGCCAGTTGATCATTCGCCAAAATATGCATCAAACGTTGATGGGGCTTCCTGCACCAGTTCAAACAAGTACACAGCTTGCTTACCGTGATCCGACCATGTTGAGCAAGGCGCTTTCCCAATGGCTAGAGGAGTTTGATAGAGTCATTATCGATACTTCCCCATTATTGCGACTTAATAAAAAAAATATTCCAGCACAAGTTATCGCTGGTGTTTGTGATGCAACAATTCTCGTTGCAAGCTATGGTTCAACAACGACAAAACAGCTCGAGCAAGCAAAGTCTCATTTAGCATCATGCAACGCAAACTTGACTGGTGCTATTCTTAATATGAAGCATACAGAGTCATTGCAAGTTGAACTGCTAAATTCTCTTGAAGAAACCCGATTCTTCCCGAAGAGACTGAAACAATATTTATGTCACTACATTAAGAACAGCGATCTGTTTACCATTTAGGAGCTCATATGGAAGATCATCGCCGAACTCCCACTGAACATGAACTGGTTGACGAAACCATTATTCAGCAAATGATTAAAGACACATGTGCGGAGGTTATGCCGACACTCATCGACCATTATCTAGAAGAGTCAAGTGTACGAGTCAAAAAAATTACAGAAGCTATGATACAACAAGATCTCGATACACTTGAGTTCGAGGCTCATACACTAGGAAGTTCATCACTTGCTTTAGGTAATCGAAAACTGTCACGTCATGCAAGAGCAATTGAAACATTCTGTATGGAAGGAAAAGAACAAGAAGCCTGGGAGCTTTGTAGCTCGTTACCTCAGCTAGCACAGCGTTCATTTGAAGCTTTAAACAGACGAAAAGAGCAAGGCTTTAATGAATAACTCATACGTAATAAGATTTAATGCGCTCAAAAGCCTCATTTTTTCTGCACCTTTCGTCAAGTGTGCTAATACTTAAGTATCATCGTTCTCAAAATGAGAATGTAAAAATCAGCTTTTTCTGTTTCGTTTTGGTAATAAAATTATCTTTTTTTATAAATTGTTTTTTATCACTTATCGCACCATGAAATCAAGGTTGGGAATTATTCTATGAAGCCTAGGGTTTTACTGGTAGAAGACTCTACCTCGCTAGCAATATTATACAAACAGTACGTCAAGGACGAACCTTACGACATTTTTCATGTTGAAACTGGACGTGAAGCTATAAGTTTTATTGAGAAAAACAGGCCTCAGCTTGTTATTCTCGATCTGAAACTACCTGATATGTCCGGAGAGGAAGTCCTTGACTGGATCGCGGATCATAACATTGTAACTTCTGTGATTATTGCAACGGCACACGGTAGCGTTGATTTAGCGGTAAACCTTATACATAAAGGCGCTGAAGATTTTTTAGAGAAGCCAATTAATGCTGATCGCCTCAAAACATCTGTCTCACTGCACCTCAAGCGCTCCAAGCTAGAAAGTCTCGTTGAAAATATTCAATCTACTTTTGACCGTCATCACTACCATGGCTTCATTGGTGCAAGTTTACCCATGCAAGCTGTCTACAAAACCATTGACTCTGTTGCACCCACATCAGCCAGTGTTTTTATCGTCGGTGAAAGTGGTACTGGTAAAGAAGTCTGTGCTGAAGCGATTCACCAACAAAGTGAACGAAGGGATAAGCCATTTATTGCAATAAATTGTGGTGCTATTCCTCGGGATCTAATGGAAAGCGAAATCTTCGGCCATGTAAAAGGCGCTTTTACTGGCGCCACTACAGATAGAAAAGGTGCTGCTACTCTCGCTCATGGAGGAACTCTGTTCCTTGATGAACTTTGTGAGATGGAGCTGGAAATGCAGAAAAAATTGCTCCGATTTTTACAAACAGGCACCTATACCCCACTCGGTGCAACAAAAGAAATGAAGGTCGATGTCCGTATCATCAGTGCAACCAACAGAGAACCAATGACCGAGGTAGAAAAAGGCAGGTTCAGAGAAGATCTCTACTATCGTGTTCATGTTATCCCAATTTATATGCCTCCTCTTCATGAAAGAGGCGATGACATTGTCATGCTAGCCAGTCATTTCTTATCAACCTACGCCAAACAGGACAAAAAGAAGTTTACTGACATCGATCGAGATGCACAAAAAATCATTAAACACTATCATTGGCCCGGAAATGTTCGTGAATTGCAAAATATCATCCGAAATATCGTGGTTCTGAACAATGATGATAAAATTACCGCAGACCACCTACCACCTCAATTAAGTAAGAAGTCTAGCGAAAGCAATGGCCAAAACCAAAATAATGCCTATAGCCAAGAGAATATAAAGCATGTCTCTTCCGAGACATCACAAAACTCTGGAGAAGTTAGTGCTGATAGTCATAATGTCGAGAGCATTTCCTCGACAACACCATTAACCTCTCATGCTTATAATTCGCATAATCATGTTTCAGCGGGATCCCCCTATTTCAACAATGATGGTTCTATACGTCCAATGTGGGCCGTTGAACGAGAAGCAATTCAAAATGCCATCGCTTTTTGTGATGGAAATGTGTTAAACGCTGCCGTCATGCTTGAACTAAGCCCCTCCACTGTTTACAGGAAAAAACAAGCTTGGGAAGCTGATGAAGCCGACATCTAATACCATTTCGACTCCCTCCCCACATGAAGTGTGGATTTTACTTGATAGCCGCCTATATGGTGGTATCGAGTCACATGTCTTAGAACTTGCACATGGACTTAAAGATTTAAATATCAAAGTAAGAATCATTTTTGCTGTAAAATACTACCCTCAAGCGCCTTTGGTTTCTAAACTGAATCCGGAGAATTTACCTCATAGCTACCTTAATGAACTAGCTCAAAAGCAAAATTCCAACGGTTTGCTTTCTCTGATGAAAAGTCTAAGACAGGCTGTAAAAAAATATCAGCCACAAGCTATCCATACCCACGGTTACAAAGCGGCCTTGTTAGCAAGGTTTGCAAAGGTTTATTGCTCTCAATTTCCGCATCTAATATCGACTTATCATGCAGGAGAAACACCAAAAGGAAAGGTCTGGTTTTATGATTGGCTAGACAGGCTTACTGGCCGCCTTTCTGAGCATTGTTTCGCTGTGAGTCCCGGAATTCAAAAAAAATTATATGCTACTTCAGAGCTTATTAACAATTTCGTATCTTTACCTCACGACCAACCTAATTTAGGAAAAGAAGTGGCATTTGTTGGGCGTCTCAGTCATGAGAAAGGTGCCGATCGATTTATCGAAATTGCTAAGGAGTTTCCTACACTCTCATTCACAATTTATGGGGACGGCCCCGAGAGAGAAGCTTTGGAAACGGATGCACCTATCAATGTGACCTTTCACGGACACCAGTTCAATATGGAAAGTGTTTGGCAACAAATCCATTTTCTCATCATCACATCGAGACATGAAGGCCTACCCATGGTGGCTCTTGAAGCTATGGCAAGAGGAATCATCGTCATAAGCCTTGATGTTGGCCGTCTTAAAGATGTTTTAATTACTGGCAAGAATGGGTTTATTGCAGAAGATATTCAAACTCTTAAAGAACATTTGATCCTATGTTTAACAATGCACCCTGAGCGAAAACTTCTTATCCAACAAAGTGCTATACAAACCATTACCGATCATTTTTCTGCCAAGGTGATAATTCCCAAATTGATAGAACACTATCAAATTGAAAACCCCTTTTAAATGTTATTTTTTTCATTTTGAGAAAGTCACGTCAAACCTCCTCAAGAAAACAAAAAAAACAATATATATCAATATGATAAATAAATAGCATATTTTGGCATTTCCGTTGCAATAACTCTCACATATCGGTGATTTGAGGGAACCGCAATGACAGCACCCAAACGTATTCTTTACGTTCACTATGGAGATAATTGGATTCGAGGTAGTGAAATTGTGCTTTTAAATTTACTCACAAATCTCGACCGAGAAAGATTTGAACCTATAATTTGGTCCAACTGTCAGCCCTTACTTTCAAGATGTCAAAGCCTGAGGATACACACCCACTACTCCCCTTTCGATCTCATTGGTGGTTGGCGCTCTCCTCGTTGGAATATTGGAGGTTGGAACACCTTATTCAAAAAAGGGTCAGAACTTATAAATAAGCATAAGATTGACTTAATTCATGTTAATAGTGGTGGTCCATGTCAATGGATGTGCCTTGCTGCACGAATCAGCCGAACTCCTTTACTCGCTCATTTACATTGTCATTATACGCTTCGTGATCGGTTTTCCCTCGGATTACACTTAACTCCAAAGCTTATTTGTGTCAGCGAGGATATTAGTAAAGAGTTACTAAAAGATGGCTATCCAACTGAACACATGCATATTGTTCATAATGGTGTCTCACTCAATCTGGATGCTTCACCAATTGACATCAAGTCACAACTCAGTATTCCGAGTAAGTCTTTCACATTTTTATCAGTAGGATCACTTATTAAAAGAAAAGGCTTTGATCGGCTTATTCAAGCAATGCGCATGCACAATTACCATCAGAATAATCCTCATTTAGTCATTATTGGTGAAGGTGAAGAACATATAAAACTCAAACAGCTTGCCAAAAACCTTAAAATCCAAGATCGCATTCATTTTGTTGGGGCTCAAGATAACGTCGACAATTGGATGCTAGGCAATGCGGATGCTTTTATCAGTGGTGCATATGAAGAAGCGTTTGGACTCGCTCTGGGTGAAGCCGCGTTAGCTAAGTTGCCTATTGTCGCGCCTCATACTGGAGGTATTCCTGAATTATTTGAGCATAACCATAGTGCTGTTCTCTATAAGAATAGTGGTATGGCTGGATTATTAAATGCGATGCAGCTCATCATTCAGGACTCAAATTTACGGAAGACACTTTCTGAAAATGCATTCCGCTTTGCAAATCACCACCTAACCGTTGAGGGACATGCAAAAACAATCGAAAACATCTACACCAATATGTTGCAAAAAATAGACACCAGTAGCACCCCTGTTTTTCATTGTATGAGGCCAATATCACGTTGGCTTCAAACCAACTGACTCATATTAACTAAAGGAATTAGTTATGAAACGTGTATTAATGTTCGATGCAATCAGAATGCAAGGTGGCTCAAAGATTGCGAACGCAGAGATTTTGAAACAATGCGACAGTAAAAACGTCGTCAGCTATATCGCTACAACTCACCCCGAACACTGGAAGTCAATCATTAGTGAGAACTCTCGCATTCATATTATTCGTTTAAAGCATGCTCCTCTCATATCGGATCATGGCCTTACCTATTGGATGATTAATTTCTTCTATATGATTCAACTATTTTTTCTAGTGATGAAACTGCCGAAGTTGGATTGGTTACTTGGTTTATCTTGCCCTAGCAATGACATGCCGCTTTATTTATTACGTTTATTAACTCGAAAACCAATAGTTCAAATCATACATGGGCCCGTTCCGTGCGCTCGCTCGACAGGATATTGCCTAATTAAAGCATCCGCTATTTTTTACCTAGCTAGCACTAAAGATTCTTTGGTAAAAGCACTTCAGGCTTATTTAAAAGTATCTTCAACGGCCGTTGAGCGCTATTGGACTATGCTAGAAACCTCTACATTTACAAATGGTTTGTCACCAGAAAAGTGGCCTAAGCAAGCAAACACTATTTCTAAACGAGTTTTTTGGGCTGCAAGTCTTCTTAAATGGAAAAATTTAGACCTACTTATTGAAGCAATCACATTAGACACTAACTCAAGAATAGAAGCGACAGTATGTTATTTAAAGCCAACGGTAAAAGCTTTATCAGAGCCTGACTTCTCGCTCAAACAAATTGAGTGGCACGAATCGCCAAGTAACCTCGATCAGTTACGGTCTCAATGTGGTATCTTTGTTTCTACAAGCATAAATGAGCCATTTGGTTTATCTATTTTAGAAGCCTTAGCAGCAGGAATGTGCGTCGTCGTTCCATGTGACGACAGCTACTGGGACCGCGTGCTCACTCACGGCAAAAATTGCATCAAATATACACCGAATGATGCTGTTTCTCTCCATAATGCCATCCATCTTCTCAATGAAGCACCATGGCTAAAGGTCACAATGGGTATTGAAGCTTTAAGTACTGCTCAGCTTTATACAGCCGACCGTTGCTACTTTCCCATCATAGATTACCTTCAGAACAATAAAAATGGGGCTGACAGAACCGACATAAACAATGCCGATAGAATAAAAGGGTATGATCATGTCTAGTGCTCTGACTAATATGTCATTATTTGCTGTTGCATTAGTCATCAACAAAAGTATTAGTTTGCTCATGTTACCCGTGCTTCCTCAATTTTTGGAACCTGAACAAATGGGGAAGCTGGAACTACTTACTTCATTCGGAGCGATTACCTCATTGCTTGTCGGTTTTGCTCTTCATGAAGCGTTGTATCGATTTGCAGGGGTTCAAAAAGATCATCATCGCAAGCGGACCCTTCTCAATCAAATTTACTCTCTCGCTTTTTGCTTTAGCGCTTTTTTCGCCATCTTGTTTTCGTCTGTTATTTGGTTTTCCAGTATACCGGCGCCATTTACGAAGACAGAATGCCTTATTTTAATGTTTGCAGTTTCTTTGGAGGGTGTCATCGGGATTGGGACGGCTTGGCTAAGAATGCAGGATGATAAAGCCAAAGTTTTACTCACTATCATGGTCACAACAACACTGTTACAAGTAATATTTATCATTACCGCCCTGGCTATTTGGGCACATATAATTTCCGTTTTACTCGGGGGACTTTTTGCCGCTTTAATACAGTTTGTTTGGCTTCATTTTTACAATAACTACTCTCTCCGGCTACCAAATCTTTCACTTATGAAAAGGTACTTAAGCTACTCCTCACCTGTAATGTTATCTGGGGTCGTTGCTTTCTTTTTAAACGGAGCAGAACGCTGGTTCATTGTTGCCAACTCATCACTGGAAAGTCTTGGTGTTTATGGTATCGCCGCCAAGTTTGCTCTCGGAATGTGTATTTTGGTTCAACCTTTTGGTATGTGGTGGATGCCAAGGCGCTTCGCCGTTTTAGAAAAAGATAAAGGCAGAGGTATTGAAGCTGTCAGGATTACTCATCTTGGGCTAATTTACATTGCATTCTTAACCATCGTTGTCGCAACCATGGCTATTTTGATTATTAAATTATTATTACCTAGCTCTTATCATCAAGCCGCACTTTTCACATTATTTTTATTGCCCATTGCCATGCTTAAGGAATGGGGAGAGCTTTTTAATATTAGTATTATGTACAAGAAAAAAACTCAATGGCTTCTAGGTATAAACATCATAGCTGCTATTCTGGCGATTTCTTTGCTTTTCTCTCTTTCTTCTCTAGGAATATTTAGCATATTTATTTCGCTTTACTTCGCTCAATTTTGTAGACTCTCTCTTACTTATTGGTGTACACAAACTTGCCACCGTCTACCTTTTGATATTACTTTGATGGTCATTCTTCAAATCATTTCAGGTGCGTCACTATTTCTAATTCACTATCTGCAATCACTTGCTTCAGCTGTCATCCTTTGCCTTGTCTCATCAGTTATTTTTCTTTTAATATCGACCAAATACACTGAATTTAATGTCTTTCAGAATCTCTTAAATTCATTACAGAAAAACAAAAAGAGTGTCTAATGAATGAATGTATTTTCAAACACAAAAGATACATTGCTACGCTTATTTTTGCTTTAATCATTGGTATATCTTGGTATATGTTACCAGATCCATTATTGATCTTAGCTATCTGCATCGCTCCACTCGCTATCATTTTTGCACTTAAGTACACCTTTTGGCTTATCATTCTCTTTGTTATTTTTTCCTTTTTCAGAATACATGAAGCCTTTCCGGCTATATATAACTTTAAAATCCCATTAATGCTGTCCATAGGGGCACTAGGGGCCCTATCTTTTCATCTATTGATCAGCCGTAATATCCATATGTTCTGGCACAAATCATTAACATGGTTACTATGTTTCTGGTTGATTGTTATTGTTAGCGTCATCTTTGCAAGCTCACGCCCCATTGCTTTAGAGGAATTTAATGGCACTTATTGGAAGATCATAATTATGACTTTAGCAATCACTTGGGTTATTACTGAACCTCAGCAAATTAACCAGATGTTCAAAGCAATCATTCTTGCAGGTTTTCTGGTCGGCTGCGTTGCTATATATAATACCATTAATCATATTGATCTTGTGGAAGGAACTCGTGTCTCTATTGGTCGCTCTTTTGGCTCAGTTTTAGGGGACCCAAATGACTTAGCTTTAGTGTTAATGTTCCCACTCGCTTTTACATTAAGCCAAATCCTTGAAAAGCAGTCATCTCTATTATTGAGAGGTTTTTCTCTGATTACTTGCCTCGTATTATGTGTCGCTATTATTGAAACTAAAAGCCGCGGGGGCTTATTAGGGACATTAGCCGTTTTTGCTTACTTTGCTTTTAAATATATAAAAAGTAAAACACTCATCATCAGTTTGGGCGTTATTGCTGCTCTTGTTCTATATGCGCTTGCTGGGATCTCTGAACGCTCATCTGGAGGTGCAGCTGAAATCGGAATTGACGCATCTGCAATGGGCAGAATTTATGCTTGGGAAGCCGCCACAAAGATGGCACTAGATAATCCTTTAACAGGCGTTGGCTTAGAGAATTATTATTACAACTACTATTTTTATACACCGCATTGGGATGGGATCAATCATGCAGTTCACAGTACATGGTTTGGTGTTTTAGCAGAAACTGGCTTTGTAGGTTTGTGTATCTTTATTGGCTTTATCGTATCACTCGTACGAACTTGCCTTGAAACACTCTCTCTGATTAATGACAAAACACATCACTCCCTTAAGGTTGGGGTTGATGCTTCATTTGGTGGCTTAATTGGTACCATTGTGTCCGGAACATTCCTTTCTCAAAGCTTCACTTGGCCTATCTATATCCTTGCCGCCTTAATCATAGCACTGCACAGAATCATTCAATCTGACTGTCAAACTGAAAAATAAACCGATTTTCATTTTGAGAAATATTATAAGCTATTGTTTTTAAATAATGCACTAATTGGCACACAATGTGATAACTCTTACTAGGTAGGGATATTTAGGAATCAAAAAGCACGGAGCTAAGCATGACAGACATCGTAGTATTTGGTGAAGACTTTGGTGGTCTGCCTTCTTCCACACAGCACATCGTCAAACAACTTGCATCTAATCACCGCATTCTTTGGGTGAACTCAATTGGCTTAAGACAGCCCAAATTATGTGTTAAGGATACAAAGCGTTTGTTTTACAAACTGACAAAGTTCTTCGCTACAAAAAAATCAAAGCTCACTTTACCAATAACTCATTGTTCTTCTCAAAGCAATATTCATAACAACAACCTATCCCACCCTTTTGAAAACATCAATAATTCCAATGCAAATATAAAGGTTATCGACTTAATCACCATTCCTGCACCACATTCAGCGTTGGCAAGAACACTTGCTACAAAAATGATGCAAAACCAATTAGTACGAGCCCTACAATCCTTAAATTTTGTCAATCCAATTTATTGGACGTCTTTACCAACTGCTGCCGATATCTGTCTCGCTATGAATGCTCGTGCAACTATTTATTATTGTGGTGATGACTTCGGATCTCTTGCCGGGGTTGACCATGAAGTCGTTCTAAAACATGAACAAAAACTAGTCGAATCCGCTGATATTATTTTTTCTGCTAGCGACAAACTCTCACTGACGTTTCCCGAAGATAAAACAATTACCCTGCATCATGGTGTGGATTATGATTTATTCACCAAGCCTGCGATTCGGGCAACAGACTTCCCAACAACTGGACGGAAAGTGTTGGGGTTTTATGGCAGTCTATCCAACTGGTTAGATTATGAGTTGATAGAACAGGTCGCAAGAAAAGCAAAAGATTGGGATTTGATCTTTATTGGAAAAAATGAGTGTCGTCGTAACCATTTACCAAAAATGAATAATGTATTTTATTTAGGACCACGACCTCATCACTCTTTACCCAGTTACTCTCAACATTGGGATGCAAGCTGGCTTCCATTTATCAATAATGCTCAAATTAATGCTTGTAATCCGCTGAAACTTCTTGAATACCTTTGTGCTGGAAGACCCATTATTAGCACCCCCTTTCCTGCTTTAGCTCCTTATATTGATATAATAAACATTGCAGAGGACGCAGATGCCGTTTGTCACAGCCTTAACCACCCACTTCCGCCACCTAAAACATTAAAAGATGAACTTAAAGCTTCTAGCTGGCAATCGGTAGCAGAAAAAGTAGATAAGTTAGTGAGGGCATTATGAACAATTTTAGGGAAAATTTAATCACTATAATCCATGGTGCCTGGCGCAGGCGCGTCTTCATCATCACACCAGTATTGGTATTACCCCTTTTAGGCTTTGTCCTCAGCATGATTATGCCGACTAAGTACGTCTCTCATACCAGCATGTTGATACAAGAAACTGCCAAAATGAATCCATTCTTGGAGGATATCGCCGTTTCAACAGGTTTAAAAGATCGAATTAGCGCACTAAGCACCTTACTCAAAAGCCGACATGTACTTTACTCCGTAGCCAAAGAGCAAAAATTAATTAATGAGTCTATGGCCGAAAAAGAACAAGAGTTCATTATTAATGATCTTGCTAGCCGATTAGAAGTGGAACAAATTGGTAAAGATTTTATTCAAATCAATCTATCCAGTCCCACTCCTAGTGGTATGGCTGAGATACTTAGCTCTGTAAGTAGTCATTTTGTCGAGCAGTTGCTTGCCCCTGAACGCTCCTCAATAGAAGATTCCAGTAAGTTTCTTACCTTGCATATCGATAAACGCCGACAAGAGCTTGACAAAGCTGAACTGGCTTTTGCTGAATATCAAAATATTTATTCTCATGCAACACCAGAAATGCAAGCTCAAAGCCTTGGCAGGTTGGCAAGCCTTAAGCAGACGTTATCCGAAAAAGAAGCGTTACTAGCTGGCGTTACAAGAAGTTTGGGCAGCCTTGATCAGCAGTTGTCTCAAACGAACCCCGTTATAGGAAAGCTCGAAGAAAAAATCATTGAAATCCGAAGTGAGCTAACATTACTGAGGTCTAAATACACAGAAGCACATAGCCTAGTTCAAGGGAAAGTAAGAGAACTCAATAGGTTAGAGGAGGAAAGGTCGGTCTTATTAAATACCAAACAACCAGAAATGAATAGTAATCAACTGTGGGATATTGCCAGTACTTCAACAACAGATAGCCAAGGGGGTTCTCAACCCTTACTCGTATCTCAACTACATCAGTTACAGTTGATAAGAAGCCAGCATGAGTTACTCACAGAAGAAACGGATAGTCTACGTAAAATGGTTGAAGAACTGGAGGTCAGCGCCAATAGATTCGGTAGTACCGCGACTGAAATTAATCGCTTATCAAGAGACGTTGCGGTAAAAAGAGAGTTATATGATGACTTGGTCGAACGTTACGAGATGGCTCAACTTACTGGCTCCTTGGGGGTTTTTGAGGAAAATAAACGAGTTAAAGTCATTGATGAACCTTTTAATCCGACCATCCCCTCTAATCTATCTGGTTTCTATTTTATATTGCTTGGTGCCATTGGTGGCCTGATGCTTGGTGCTGGCCTAGCACTCATTCTAGAAATTTCTGATGGTGCGATATATTCGCGACTAGCTATCGAAAAACATCTAGGAGCTAAAGTACTAACAACTATCCCCAAGATAGCCTTCGAAGACTAGTCTACTCCCTATGCAAAGCTACTGTTGATTTTCGTATTTACTTATACCCAAATGACCTCAAGATGCTTGATTCAGAACGAGGTCACTTGGGTATATTATTGACTAAGAGCGCTAAATGATTCGCGTTATTTCATCGATATTAACTTTTCACACTTCAAAAATTTTTATCTAGGTCATTAATAATTACACGTTTTTATATAATAACTTTCTTTCTGATATGAGTGTCAATTTAATAAACGAAATTTTTAAATTACAACTATGACAACATAGATAAAGTAAGATATTGATTATATGGACAACACAAGTTGGCACATTGCATGCTTGTAAAGATTGAGTGTTAATATATTAGGATCGATAGTAAATGATAGGTTCAAATGCCTCCAGTTCGACAAAGCAAGGTAAAGCGATTGTCCACATTGTCCAACACCTTTCACCAGGAGGTTTAGAAACCTTAGTTCTGGAAATGTTACGGTTTGCTAATGAAAACGATTCTGTACACATAATAAGTCTTGAAGGAACAAAATCGTTCGCGTTAAAGCAGTGGCACAAACTTGAACATTTTAATGATCGCATTACTTTCCTTGATAAGCAGTCTGGCATTTCATTCAAAACATTAGCCAAGTTATATCGTCGTCTCAGAAGCCTTAATCCTGATGTCATACACACACATCACATTGGTCCCCTACTTTACGGAGGAATTGCAGCTAGGCTGATAGGTTCTAAGTTCCTCATTCATACAGAGCATGATGCATGGCACCTTAACCGTCCCAAAGCAGCTCGTTTACAATCTTTTCTTCTTAAACTTCTTCAGCCTAAAGTTGTCGCTGACGCGGATTTTGTTGCTAGCCAGGTAATCCATAAATTAGGCTACCATCGAGTGAGTACAATACATAATGGTATCGATTGCGAAAAATTTGTCCTCGGCAATAAGGTGATATCAAGAAAAAATTTCGCTCTCCCCCAAGATAAATTCATCATTGGTACTGCAGGCAGATTAGAAGTCGTAAAAGGGCATGAATTATTGATCAAAGCTCTTGCTCACTTACCAGAAAAAGTACATCTTGCCATTGCAGGTGACGGTAATCAGCGATCTAAGCTATTGAAATTAACTTCAACCCTAGGACTGGATAACCGCATTTCTTTTCTTGGGCTCGTCAAAGATATGCCGCAGTTTTACCAGAGTTTGGATCTTTTCTGTTTGCCATCATTACAAGAGGGATTTCCACTTTCAACTCTCGAGGCACAGGCGTGTGGTATCCCCTGTGTTGCTAGTGACGTAGGAGCAGTTAAAGAAACACTTTGTCCTGTCAGTGGTTCACTTGTCGCGCCTAATCAAATAAGGCTTTTAGTTAACGCTTTGACTTTCGCACTTAATCGTAAGCCTTACTCTCCAAGAAGTTATATTTTAGATCACTTTGACATTCGCAATATGTTGCTTCATTACGCATCTCTTACGCAGGAGGCACCTTATGAGTGATTACATTTGGTTAATAGGATTTATTCTGTCTGTATCTATAATTGTTTATCATCATTTCGCTTACCCACTCATCCTGAGAATGATAACTTTTAATCAAAAAAAGCGCCATGATTCACTAACAATTGAAGAACGGAATTACAAATCATCAAAAAATGATCTTAGCCTCCCAACTATCACTATTATTGTTCCCGCTTTTAATGAAGAACAGTGGATTGCTGAGAAAATAAGAAATCTCGGGAGCTTAGACTACCCAAAAGATAAATTGACCATCATCTTAGCACTTGATGGTTGTACTGATAACACCGCCGATATCGCTCGAGATACCATTCAAGAAGCAATATGCTCTGATACCTTATTCATAATCCATGATCATGAGGTGAACCGAGGAAAGGTTGCAATGATAAACGGTGAAATGAAAGATGTAATTGCTGACATTACTGTTTTAACCGACACTTCAGCTCTTGTTTCTTGTGATTCCTTACTTCTTGCTGCCTCTCATTTTCAACAAGAAAATGTCGGAGTTGTTAACGCGACCTATCAAATCATGAACACTCAGAATCAAGGCGAAGCGACTTATTGGCAATACCAGTCTCAATTAAAATACAACGAGTCTCTTATTGGCTCTACTATAGGCTCTCACGGTGCTTTTTACGCTTTTAAAACCAAACTTTTTACCCCCTTAGAACCAGATACTATTAATGACGATTTTATTTTACCCATGCGTATTGTCCTTAATGGTTACTTGTCAATTTATGAACCCAAAATGCTAGCCATTGAACTTGAACAAAGTTCAGATACTACTGACTTTAGAAGGCGTCTGAGAATATCGGCTGGCAATATGCAACAGTTTATTAAATTGAAAAAGCTTTTGTTACCTCGATATAAAGGCACCGCATTCACATTTCTCTCTGGTAAGGTCCTTAGGTTGACTATTCCCTATTTTACCATTCTATGTTTAGCAAGTACTCTTCTACTAAGCCATTATCCAGTATTTCAAACACTGGCTTTTATCCAAGTCTCCATCTTTTTAATAGCACTTATCACCTCAATTATTCCAAGTTTCATGTTGTTTAAACCATTCAAATTAATTCACTATTTTGTATTGGGCCACATTGCTAACCTCGCTGGTGGCCTACGTTATTTATTTGGCTTTGAAAATGGCCACTGGAAACGAATCAATTAAAAGGATATTTGCATGAACTCCTCTCATTATTGTTCGAAAATTTACATTGCTAAGCGTCTTTTTGATATCACTTTTTCAGTTATTTTGATGTGTGTAACTATTCCACTTTTCTTTCTCATAGCGATTGCCATAGCTTGTGATTCACGTGGTCCCGTGATTTATAAGCAGTTAAGAGTTGGTCGATGTACCCCAAAAAAGATGACCTTGTTTTACATAATGAAATTTAGAACGATGTACGTTGATGCAGAGCAACATTCTGGAGCAGTATGGGCATCACAAAATGATCCTAGGATCACTCCTGTTGGTCGCTTTTTAAGAAAAACTCGCTTGGATGAGCTGCCCCAACTTATCAATGTGATAAAAGGGGAAATGTCCCTTATCGGACCTCGTCCAGAGCGGCCTGCTTTTTACCAAAAGCTAGAAGATGAAATCCCATTTTTTGTTGAGCGCACTTATGGAGTACTTCCTGGTATCACTGGGCTTGCTCAGGTAAATCAAGGGTATGATTCCAGCATCGAGGATGTAAGACGTAAAGTCAGTTTTGATCATAGCTATGCTTTGAGCTTAAGATCATTTTGTTCTTGGGTTTCAATGGATTTTTCAATTATTCGTAAAACGTTAATTGTAATGATTGATGGTCGTGGTCAATAAATTAATCTCAGTTGAATTGTTAGGCTTTGATTTTACTAATTGCGCTTGCTATTGCAGTTAGAATTATTCACCCCCCATAACGTCAAGCAGATGAAGCGACTGGCTAGATTACTCTTGCCAGTTATTCCGCATGGTTTCTAATGTTGCTTTCGGCACATTATGTATGCTTTGATACTTACCACTACAAACCCTGATATCAACATTCAGTCCTTTTTCTTTGCAGTAATTAATATAGGGCGCCATCTCCCAATATTGGACAAAAGTGTTACTGACAATCACAACCTCTCCTTTATCTAACCAATGGCAAACTTGTTCAAAGCACCATTGATGGGCTTGAGGTAGACGTTTTTTCACAAAGCAGTACTTACCATCTTCATTTTCAAAATACATATCAGCTTCAACATGTCTTGCACGGTATGTTTTGCACAGTTTTCTGGCTAGAGTTGACTTTCCTGAACCAGGTAGCCCACGTATGATGATCAATTTTGCAGTATGCATAAGTCAAACTAAAGGCTTTCTGTATGGATGAACAGCCATTATATCCACTAAGGGGTTAAGACTGAATCTTAACATTACTTGGGTATACATTCTTGAATGTGTACCATCTGATCAAATTTTTTCTAGGTTCCTTTCAAGTAGTCTAAGATATAAGTGGTGACTATTGTAAAGAGGCAGTTATGCTATGCAACCTTGGCGCTTTTTATTTTTTTATACTGCATTTCAACTTGCCCAAAGTACAACCACCTTGGCTTCTGAGGTTTACCTATACAATTGGGATGAATTTCTTTCGACAAAAGTCATTGAACGACTGAAAAATGAAGAAGGAATTACATTAAAACAACAGTACTTTTCTGACGAATCAATCCGAGATGAAGTGCTCATAAGTGAACGTCGACGTTCTTTTCAGCTTGCTGTCATTGAAAGTGTTAAACTTCAAACTTTAGGAAAACAGGGTATTTTCAACAACCTCAGTGCTCTAAGGTCAAAACTTTCTGACCTTTATGACAAAAGATGGTTTGATGCATGTGGGGATTACGGATTACCTTATGCATGGGGCACAACTGGAATACTTTATAGACGAGACAAAATCCCTCAGCCTGAATCTTGGGCGTCCTTACTCAATCCTTCAGTTTCTCTAAAGAGTAAAATCAGTATGTATTATGAGCCTATTGATTTGATCAGCACCGCTCTCCTTGTCAATGGCTTCACTCCATTCACAAGTGATCTAAATCAAATAAAAAAAGCTTACGAAACACTTGTTCAACAAAAACCCTTGTTAGGAAGTCAGGAGTACATACTTGATTACGTTAAATCACCTATAAAACTGGCTTCGATTGACATTGCGTTTGGTTACTCTGGTGACAGCTATGTATTAAATGAAATTGAGCAAAAAAATAGCTGGGCATATAGCGTTCCTATAGAAGGAACCACAATATGGCTTGAATGTTTGGCAGCAATAAATCATGGCCCCATATCTAATGATGTCGCTAATACACTTCGTTTCTTATCTAAAGCCGATGTCGCGGCACAAAATGCTATGGATTCATGGTTTGCCACACCGAGTAGTAAAGCCAAAGAGCTTGCCTCTGACGAATACCGTTTAGACGAAGAATTATTTCCTCCTCAAGATGTATTAGATCGAAGCTATTTATATAAGCCTTTAGATATGAAAAGTTTACAAATTAGATCGCGTATTGTTGAAGATTTGAGAAATTAAGTGTCTATATTACAAAAGCTTCACCTCACCTTGCTGCCTTGCCTAATTGTTTTCTTGAGTACAATAGGTATCTTGGGCTATAACGCTGCAAAGGAGTACTCGAATCGTACCTACCTGAATACAATAAAAGCAGAAGTCAATTCAGCTCTTATTGCTGCAGAATATGAACAACTTGGCTTACTTCTTTCAGTAAAAGATATTGCAGCATCTTCTAGTTTTCTACGTTATATCCAAAATCCTAAAGAATTTACAAATCTTGCCTCACTCGAAAGGCGTATTTTAACCAACCTTGAGCGAAACAATATCAATCAATATGGAGAAAGGCACTTTTACTTAGTGGACCCTCAATTTAATCTAATTTTCTCCACTTTTCGTCAAACACCATTCGAAGATCTAAACTTACCAGATAAAGTATTTCAATCAGTGTTTGATATTCATACCAAAATACTAAATCAAGACCCATTTAGTGAAAAAGGGTTATCATATATTACTTCAGTTGGTGATATACAATACGTATATATCATGGCAATTGATCCCTTCTTATTACCAAGAGATAAAAGGTCAAAAACCAGCCCATATCGATACTTGCTGATTGCTGAGTCTCCATTGAAACAAATGTCTGACCTAGTAAGGAGATTAAATAATAGCCCTGGGTTGTCATTGTCGTTTAACCCGACTGAATCAAATCAACTACCTGAAAATACAGAATTTGTTATTCAATCCATTAAGTATGAATCTGATTCTATTAACGTAGATATGCTTAGCAAACATTTTAGCGCTAAGGTTAATATACACGAATCAAAAACTAGCGAAAATAATAAAGTAATTGCTAAATATATATTTTATATAACAATAGTGACCATTTTAGGATGTTTAATTATTTATCACATAGCAATAATAAAACAGATTTCAGCTCCGCTGAAGAAGCTTTTGTTTGATATATTTAATGGTTCATTACAGTCACGTTATCTCAAACGTTCGAGCGGAAAGAGTGAAATAGATAAAATAAAGAATTCTTACATTGACTCACTTATAGAACTAAAATTTGAAGCCGAGTTTGACCAAATAACTAAATTAACTAACAGACATACGTTTTTTCGACATTTAAAAATCAGATTATCGAGTGCTAACAATATAAATTGCTACTTAGTTTGCTGGGATATTATTGATTTTAAGAAAGTAAATGACTTGTACGGTTCAAAATTTGGCGACGAGGTATTATATACTTTTTCAAAGCTATTCTATGACACTCTAATTAATCATCATTATCAATGTGGTTTCAGTTGCAGTGATTATTCTATAGGACGCTACGGAGGAAACCAGTTTATTGCTGTTATAGAAGTATCTGAAGAAAATACTATAAACATAGAAATCGATAAGATCAATAAGATTCTATCAAGCACAATATATATTAAAGATTTCAGCTTTAAACTATCATTAGTGACTTGTATTCTTCCAATGAACGCAACTAATTTTATTTCCTCATGGCCTCGTAGTATCGAACAGATGCTGCGATACACAAAGCGTAATACCATAGGTGACAATATTGTTCATGCTAAAGATTTATTACCTATATTAGAAAGGGAGGATTTAATTGAAAGCATCCTAACTAAATGCTGTAATAAGGATCTTTTTAATTTATACTTTATGCCAATTTTTAATGTCAAAACTATGGCAATTGATGGAGCTGAAGTACTCATCCGTTGCCCTGTGTTGAACAATATCGGTTCTGGCCCTGATGAGTTTATTCCAATAGCAGAAAAAAGTAATCTTATCTCAAGTATTGACATGTGGGTAATAAAAAAAGCTATTCAATGCTTGAAAGCACTTCTTTTTAAACATGAATATAAAGGAACATTATCAATCAATGTTTCTGCGATGGAGCTCTATAATAGAAATTTCGTTTCGGATTTAAAAGACGTAATTGAAACGAGTGGTATTCAAGCAAACTCTCTAGTGATTGAAATAACAGAGACCAGTTATGTAAAAAGCAGTTCATTAACAATCGAAACAATCGAGGGAATACGATCTCTAGGTGTAAAAGTATCCTTAGATGATTTTGGTACTGGTTACACAGCCTTTAATCAGCTTCTACATTATCCAGTTGATGAAATAAAAATTGATAAGAGCTTTATTGATAAAATCCCTTTAGATTCTTCCGGTAAAAAAATGGTCGAACAGATGGTAAGATTAGGTCAATCTTGTAATGCAAGCGTCGTCGCTGAGGGAGTAGAACTTGCTGAACAATATTACTTCCTAAATCAAATAGGTTGTGATTACCTTCAAGGTTATTATTTAAGTAAGCCTATTTCATTTAGAAAATTTATTAAGTTACTAAAAATTCACGATGCTGATACTTATTTATCTTCTCTGCCTAAACAGACTGTCGTAGTTCTCCAACACAAGCCAGGCTAAAGATATAATTTATGAAATATATATTAAGTTTAAGCCCTATCTATATTTTCTAAAATTTGACTTATTTCTACTCCTTCTTTATATTTAATCACTACATCCAAAAGCAGTTCTATGCGCCCTACCGTTATATATTCAGACAAGGTTTCTTTAAACTTTTCTTTCAAACAGACAGCCACATTACTCTCATTAGAGAAAATAAAAATAAACTCAGCGCCACTACTACGAAAAGATGAGCCTTTTGATGAAGTCATTTCCTTAAGAGCACTTGCTGCAGATTGAATAATCAAGTCTCCATATTCAGAACCATATTGAAAATTCACCTCATTGAGATTTCGGATACGGACAGTGATTATTTTAAATTTCTGTTCATCATCAGGAAATTCTTTAATAAATTTCATTAATGCGATCCTATTGTTAAAACCCGTTAACTGATCAATATATTTTAGACGAGTGTATCTTCGATGATCGGAATAAAAGACTCCACCCGTTACAAAAATAGATAAAATTAACAACATTCCACTCCATCGATGAATAGTTATAACACTATCTAGCTTTTGGGTGTTACTTTCTATGGCTGGGCTTTGTAATCTAAAGTTATTATTAATAAATTGAATAATAAAATCATAATTAATACGAATTCTTTTCAGGAAATCTTTCTGTGTTAGCTTACCTTCTTCTAACAATTCTATTGATAACTCAAGGTCTTTAAACTTTCTAAACTCATCAATGAAGTACTCTTTAAAGTTGGCTGCCTTTACGAACTCTGAGGATATTTTGCTATTTATGAGTATCTCAAACCTACTCCAAGTAATATCATATTTCAATTTTATCTGGGCGACATTTATAGGTTGGGATTGACTAACCATGATAAAATTAGCGTATTCTTTTACTAATTGAAACACATACCATGTGGCTTCATTCTGTCTATTCGAGAAACCTTCGCTTACAGATTTTATACTTTTTACACTATATATATTAATAGATAAAACCAGTGCCGTAATAATCAGAACCAGTGTTTTAAAAAGATTAACCCTCGTATACACAGACATATTAAGCCCTAATTTAAATATATTTCCTTAATTTGCCATATCATTTTTGCATGATATTCTAATGTATCAATTTCTTTAAAATCAGATAAAGAAAATATGAGCCAAAACGGTCCTTTATTTTTTACATTCATATATTCACCCGACATTTTCAAAGCTATAATAGGTTCATATTTTATAATGTCACTTTTACTAATAGTTACTTTATAGTCGTTCAAAGCTAAGATTGTCACCATCTCAGGCATAGTAATCTTATTTTTTTTTAGTAAGTCTGTCAGCAGAAAACCACTAAATGTATTATCTCCTTCAAACCAAGGTAAAACTGTTATTACTTCTTTTTGTGGTAATGATTGCAGTTCTTCTATTGAGTAAGTATAGACATTTCCTGATTTATCAATCACATTGAGTTCAGGCTCTGGATTTGCTTGGCATGAAATCGAGAAAATAAATATTATATAAAATACTATAGTGCGCATAGTTCACCTAAATATTTTGGACTATTCGTTCAATTGTAGAACGCATTTACTGAAGCTTCAAAAAGATTGCCTTTAGTTTCTGTAGGATTCTTTAAAACCAGCCTCAAAGACATGTATGGAGTAATGTCGAGTAAAATTATATTCTAACAGAATGCGAATAGTTGAAAGGAAGACGAGATGTAAGCGCTTATTCTTAAATGAAAAAACTATGAACTGCTGGCCTTAGTACTGATTTTACATCAAATTTCTGGGCATTTCCCCACGGCAAAGGTTTTGATGCGTCATCGCCTATATTAAAAGTCGATAACGCAAAAGAAATACTCAATAAACGATGCAACTAGGACTTAGCTAACATTTAGCTTCAGAAGGTAAATACTTCCTAGTCATTCTGGGTACTTTTTCTCATTTTGAACCCTATAAATATAAAACTCACTCCCTCTATCAGTAATGATACTCCAATAAAAATACCTAATAATGTCAATGAAAATAGTGGATCATTAAGCAACATTAAAAAATAGCTCCCGATAAGAACAGATACAATACCGCTCAATACAATGACGTTGCTGCTAGGTAGGTTTCGATTACTCAAACCAAAGAATAAGCGAGTAAAGCCATTTAAAATCATGATAATAATCATGAGCATAGTAATTGTTATCAAGCCTTCTAGTGGTTGCAGTAGTATGAATAAACCACCGACAATATATAACAAGGCACTACAGACATACCATACCTTCGTTTTCCAACCTTTGATCGCAAATGCATGATAAATTTGAACGCTACCGCTGATTAAAAGTGCAACACCAACAATGGTTGAAACCGTCATACCAGCCAGCATGGGTAAAGCGACCGCCCCTATTCCCATCAGAGCGATGATCAATCCCACAACAACGAAGTATTTCCAACTTCTCGACAAGAAAGCAGGAACTTGAAAGTGAAGTGAATTTTCCATTAATTACCTCATAGAGTAAATTATGCACATAGAATGCATCTATTTTCGAACGTACGTTAAGACTTTAAAATCTGTGATGCTATCTTGCACACAAATACGAAACCTGTATCATATTAGCACTTCAAGACGATTTTTAAACATCCTTGCTATATATAATTCGATTAGCCTCATACATAGTTGAAACATGGGACATTTATCACTTATATCAAAGGCTAGTTTTAACGCTCTTCTCACTTATGAGTTCGTGTTTTATCACTCATTTTTGAGTTACTTTAATGACTAATCGATAAGGAGACACTTTGCTCGATCATCATATTCGATCTTTTATTTCCCAAAAACTCAATGAGGTTGGTATTGAGAGTGATCCCTATGGATTTGAGCTCACTTCTGCATTCATATTCTCTAGTATCACCGTTGCTGCGATCAGTTATTTAGTGGTCCATCATTTGATTGTACGTTTAGTCAATAATGTACTGCGCAAAACCAATAAACCCTTGGCAGAGAGTCTAGAAAAATTTGATGTCTTGGAAAAGTTTTCATTACTGACCCCAGTGATGATCCTTGATGTTTTCATCCCCATATCTGTTGGACACTATGACTCCGTTGCGCTCGTTACCGACAAAGTACTCAGCATATTAATATTAGTGATATTTATCTGGATGATGTTTTCTTTACTTGATGCAGTTGACGAAATCGCATCGGTTAAAGGGATCACCAAAAGAATGCCAGTTAAAAGCTTTGTCCAACTTATTAAGCTTTTTACTTTTTTTGTGGGTGTTGTTATAACGATGTCCATTATCGTCAATGAGTCACCATTGATCTTTTTGTCCGGTTTAGGTGTCGCTACGGGTTTTGTCATGCTCGTATTTAAAGATACGATCTTGGGCTTTGTGGCTGGTATTCAACTATCGGCAAACAAAATGATCGGTCTGAATGATTGGATTCAAATGGACTCTTACGGCGCGAATGGTACTGTTGAAGAAATTTCATTAACAACGGTAAAAGTAAGAAATTTTGATAACACGGTGAGCATGTTACCTGCTTACGCATTGGTCCAAAATGCATTTATTAACTGGCAAGGCATGTCCGATTCTGGTGGTCGCCGAATTAAGCGTTCCGTAAATATTGATGTCACCTCAATTCGTTTTCTATCTAGTAATGAAATCGAAAAATTCCGCAAAATTAGAGTCTTACGCGAGTATATCTATGAAAAGAGCCGTGATATTGAAGAATATAACTCATCAATTGAAGGAGAGCCGGACTTTGGTAATATACGTAAAATGACCAATCTTGGAATGTTCAGAGCCTACATAAATGGTTACCTAAGGGCGAATAAAGACATTCATCAATATATGCTCTTGATGGTCAGACAACTAGAGCCAACTTCTGAGGGGCTTCCACTACAAGTATATGCCTTTACTAATAACACGAATTGGGGCTATTACGAGGGTGTGCAGGCAGATCTGTTTGATCACATCTACTCGATTATGCCGTTGTTTGACTTACGCCCTTACCAGATGCTGACGAGTAATGACGCAAAAAACTTAACTCTTCACTAGAGCCCGAAGACCCTAGGTAATTTTCGCAATAACTCTGCGCATCAACTGTTCAAAGTCCTGCACGAGTAATCGCGATATTAAGGAAAGTTGCACCATTTTATGTAAAACAGGGTACCGCTGGTTTGGAATGAAATTATCTTCAAAATATCGCTTATCCCCAAAACCTAAAATCCTTTCTTGTTCTTTTGTTAGATTTCCAAGAAAAGCAGCATTGAGCAGTAAAGGGGCATAACGGTCATAAGATTTATCCAAGCTTTGAATAGGAAAGCTAGGGTCATGAAAATTAAAAAATGCGACATTTCGTGATACAAGTACAGGGTAGTTTTGCCGATGGATACCGCTAGTATCAAACAAAAAAGCGGTACCCGCTTTGCCAGTCACATGCTTAATGGGTAAGTCCATGTTGTCAACTTGCGCTTGGTTCCAATGACCTGGGAGCAGCTTTTGATGATGACTCTGTTCCACGTAAGCAAACTCTCCACTTTCAACATCACTTAAGTAGATCCCCAACTTGAGCTGAGGAGGTGGTGATTCACATTGGGTAATGTCATACCAGGCATCATTATGCCAACCATGAAAATTTCGTTCAGTTCTAATCGTTTTCCAACCTCGAGCCTCTGTAACTTGAAATGCCTCTCCAATATAAAGTCGACAAACTTTCATCAATGCATCATTTTTAATTGGAAACATAAAAGCTGGGGATAAGGTTAGGAGGTTTTCAATCAATAGTCGCCAACGTTCATTTTGTTGGTAACCTTGCCAAGTGTTGAATTGGGGATGTCGTAATGATTTTTCGTAACATTGTTGCATCTGCGATAATATCGTTTCTGGAACAAACTTTTCCAAGACAGCTATACCCTTTTCATTAAGCTGTTCAACTACATCATACGCATCTATCATTAGCACTTTCCTTAAACTATGGTATTTTTACCCAAGTAACCTCAAGCTAGTAATGCAGCTGACTAACTTAAAACTAAACTCGATGATGATAATCGCTCTTTGATATTTAAGGGACGGTTCCGGAAGAAAGAACAGATTGATAATAGTTAAATGTATTCTGCAACATATCTTTTAATTGAAAACTGTCCTCTGCATGTTGTCTGCCATTTCGTCCATACATGAGGCATCTTTCAGGATCGAGAATCAGACTTCTGATTGACTGTTCTAATGAATCATCATCATCATGTTCAATTAAAACCCCAGTTTGACCATCAAGCACGACCTCTGAGAGCCCTCCAACTTTTGAGGCAACAATCGCAACACTTGCTGCAGATGCTTCAATTGCTGTTAAGCCAAAGGCTTCTCCCCACTGCGAGGGCATCACAAACAAGTCTGTAATTTTTAGAATCTCATGTACATCAGAGCGTAACCCTAAATATTTAACCCGGCCAGCGAAGCTCTCTTCAGAGCAAAACTCTTCAACTTGCTGCCTGTATATACCATCTCCAACAATGATAAACCGACAAGGTAACTCCTCTAATAATAGCTTTTTTATTGCTTTCAGAAATCGATCGATACCTTTCTCAATGATCAGTTGGCCAATAAATGCAACAACAGGAAGATCGTCTTCAAAGCCAAATGTTTGTTGCTTTAATGCGCAACGTTGTTCTTTACTTTCCAGCATACTAAAGCGCGATAAGTCTATACCGTTGTAAAGGCGATGGATTTTATTTTTGGCGGGTGGGATGTTGCGCGCGATTCGCTGAGCAACGAAATCAGATACCGGTAAATAAAGGCATACAGCTAAGCTAAAAGTATATTGCCTAAATGAACGAAGTTGATTTATAAAAATATTACCTTTAGCAGGAGCTTGTAGAGGGTTGGAACTATGATCGGTAAATACTATCTTACCGCCCCAAGCAAGCTTACACTTTAGTATCGCTAAGTCGGTAGGCCCAATAAAATGAGTATGTAAAATATCGGCCTGATTCTTTTTTAACAATGAAATGATTTGTGCTGTATTAGCCATTGTTTTCTCATCGAGGCACAGTAATTCACAACCAGATGAAGTAAGCCACTCTTTTAAGGCAGGCTCTGAAGGCTCGATCACGCACACTATGAATCGCCACCCTCTTTTTTGGGCTTCTCTTCCCATTCCAGCGAGGTAATCTTCAAAAGAGCCTCTTTTCTTTGGAGAGATCATCGCCCAGCAAAAAACAACTGGTGGGCGTGGTTTTATTCGGTCATCCATAACACCTCCCTTTCCTTTTATATAATCTTAGCAGTCGCTTGAGGTAATTCCTCAAACTTGAGTAAAATATTATTTAAAAAGTCAATTTGAAGTGTACTTCTACTTAAGTGGCCTCACATGCTAATTCGGATCATCTTTGGGTGACTTAGGTATACGATTTATTCTTGAAGAGTTGGGATTTAGAAATAAAAAATCCCGCCATAAGCGGGATTTTTTACGTTCATGAAGAACTAAATTTGGTGGGTCCGGGCGAACTCGAATCGCCGACCCCTACCATGTCAAGGTAGTACTCTAACCAACTGAGCTACGGACCCAAATTTTATCCAAAATCCATTCTAAATTGAATGGTGCGTCCGAGTGGACTCGAACCACCGACCCCCGCCATGTCAAGGCGGTACTCTAACCAGCTGAGCTACGGACGCTTTGCTTTGGAACGGGGAAGATATTAACGATATCTTACATGTGGTGCAAGCATAAATTTATGATTTATCGATCGTTTGGTGAAAATATACCCAACTTGGGAAGAGCCTGCTATTCCGTTTCGCTGTCTTTCTTGATTTCGACTCAGTGACCTCGCTCTGAGCCAAGCATCTTGAGGTCACTTGGGTATACAATCGGCGCGACAGTTTTAGATTATGAATCATACGATTTCGTATCAATCACTCTTCATCATCAAAGACAACATTGTAGTTTTCAGTATAAGTACAATTTGGTTGACGACTGCAAGTAAAGAACCGCCGACCTTTGAACTCACCATGACTTGCTGTCTTTATCATCATAGGGCTACCACACTTTTTACAAAAGCGTACTTCTTTTTCTGGCTCGATTAAATCGATGTGTGCAGCCAACAAGCGTCGTAAACGCCCAACCTGATAACTGTGTTTTACCGATGCACCGATAAGGGGTAAATTGGCAGACTTACAAACATGCATTAGAAGCTTTTGTCTCTCTATTTTGCCTTTATGGAGTTGCTGGCCGTTGTCCAGCTCAATCACAACTCTGGGAGCAAGCGTTCTTGGATCGCAGACCACATAATCAAAATAACTTCGAGCAATACGGTTACTCGCAATGAAAAATTGTTTTTTATTCTGACTCTCTTTTGGAGCAATCAGTGTTGCCATGTTCACTTTCGCAAATACAACAGCATGTTCCCCTACGGCGGCTCTCAATGCATTATAAAAAGCCCCCTCTTGACCTTTGAGTAACGACCCCTTCGAACAATAGGCATAGTCTCGGGTATCATCTTGTTTGATTACATACTTTTGAATAATGAAAAAAAACACGACCAAAAGAATAACAACAATAAAAATGTTGGTCATAAGTGGTGTCGCCTCGACTCGCTGACATTATAGAAAATCCCCAGATAGCCTAACTCTGAGTAAAGCATCTTGAGGTCACTTAGTTATATACCCCAACAAGTAACCTCAAGTTGCTGTGTTCCGCTAGGTAACTTGAAGTGGCTTGGGTATAACCATAAATGACGATTTAATTATATACCCAAGTTGCTTCAGGGTGCTACGTTCAACAGACAAGCTGAGCCCCAAGCACAGTATTTAGATGATAAATCAGCCTACAGACTAAAATGTCTATATACCCTCAGCAAATATGCTTTGCTTAAGAGAATTTAGAGATTTTTCGTATTTCTCTGAGGTTTCTATCTGGTCGGTCCAATCTTTAACAAGTTTTAATTTATTGTTACAACTTTATCACTAGGGGTTATTTCATGAAATATCATATTCTTACTGCAAGCTTATGGGCTATGTTGTCTTCTCACGCCTATTCTGCAAATACACATGCCTCATCAGAGAATGTCGCTGACTCTATCATTGCTGGTCAACGAGCAGCATTGGCTCAAAATACAGATGGCAAAGGTTTTGGCCCCCAATCACCAAGAGATATTGATAATTTAACAGGCGATAATCACCGCACATTCGGGCTTGCACCTGCTTCTTCCGAAATGAACCTTTGTAACATTCATTTTCACAAAAATGCAGAACACAAGGGCGGTGAGTTTACTCAATATGCAGGTAATGGTGACGGCAAAGGTTACAATTCTGGCTTTAAATACAATGGTTCGCTAACGACACAAGAATTGGCTCCATTTTCTTATAAACACTTAGAATCTGGGGACACGATAGAGGTGCATTATGTTTATTCAACAGCCGATGTAAAACCTGGCCCGACTCTTGGTTCATGTCTGTCTGAAGCAATTAATAACCCTGGCTTAAGAGTCGAAAGTCAAGTCTTTGTGTTGGTTAATGATGAGAAAGCACCAGACTTTAATGACTTAGCATTTTATGAAATGAAAGATGGTTACTACCAAGCAACCAATATCCCTGCTAACACAGGAAAGCCGATTGTATACCTTGGTTCAACAACGGGCCCAGGTTACAATGAAAAAGCCTCACCATTCCAAGTAACTTGGAGTGTTCGACCAAAGGTAGCAAAACTTAACATCGCCTCTGTTGCAGAATGGTTGAAAAAGAATGACTTTGATGAAGACCATGCCCACGGTGTTAGAAACCTAGTCGTCAATCCTAAGTTACTTTCATCTGGAAACTGATTTCCTGATAGCATTGAACGATCTTTGCTTTACGCCTCTCAGATGGAGAGGCGTTTTTATTCCCTAATTACCGAAGGTTCAAAGTTATACTCAAGTGACCTCACGGTTACTTGGTCACAAGCTTGGCATCTGATTGGTTTTCAGGCCTTGCATCAATAAAAGCAGGGTGCTGATTACAAGCTTCAACAATGGCGTTAATTGTTGGATAATCGGACATATCAACGCCAAAGCGTACGGCATTATAAACTTGAGGAACCAAGCAGGCATCAACGATACAAGGCTCATCACCCAGACTATAAATGGGCCTGAGGTTCTGTTCGTGCAGCCCTTTTGGGCGACATAACTTCTCTTCAACAGCTGAAAAACCTTGATGCATCCAATGATGAATCCAATTCACTTTTTGGTCAGCATCGCAGTTCAATGAATCCCCCAAATATTGCAACACTCTCAGGTTATTAAGTGGATGCATTTCAATCGCAATATCTTGGGCAAGCGCCAGTGCCCTGTAACGTAAAGAGACAGATTGAGGAATCAAAGGCGTGTTAAGATACTGCTCATCTAAGTACTGAATAATAGCAAGTGATTGGTTTAAGCATACTTCCCCGTCCACCAGCACTGGTAACAACTCCGATGGGTTTTGTTGATGAAATTCACGGGCTTTGTGCTCTTTTTCTAGAAGATTCACAGGCAGAGAAATATAACTTAACTTCTTCAGGTTCAGACAAATGCGAACACGATATGACGCTGAAGAACGCCAGTAACCATAAAGTTTAATACTTTCACTCATTATGCTCTTCACTTATCCTTGCATTATTTATGGTATGGGACAACACGCTGCTCAATCGCACCAAAAATGGAATGCCCTTCTTTATTCCGCATTTCAAGCTTGATTAAGTCACCAAAAGACATAAATCGTGTTGATGGTTTACCATCTCGAATCGTTTCAATCATACGAATTTCTGCAATACATGAATACCCAACCCCACCTTCTTCAATCGACGTTCCGTATTCTGTTCCCTGTTTATTAGAGACAGTCCCTGAACCAATGATCGTGCCGGCTGATAATGCTCGAGTTTTACTGGCGTGTGCAACCAACTCAGCAAAATCAAACGTCATATCAACCCCGGCATTAGGACAGCCAAATGATGCACCGTTATACGTTGAAAGAAGCGGTAAATGCACTTTATTATCCAGCCAAGCTTCCCCGAGCTCATCAGGCGTCACTGCAACCGGAGAAAAAGCAGAAGACGGCTTTGATTGGAAGAAGCCGAACCCTTTAGCAAGCTCAGCAGGGATAAGCCCACGTAAAGACACATCATTCACCAACATAATTAAACGAATAGAGTCTGCTGCCTCATTGAGGTTCGCACCCATGTGGAGATCATCTGTGATCACAGCGACTTCACCTTCGAAGTCTATCCCCCACTCATCAGTTGAAAATGCAATATCATCACATGGCCCAATAAAGGTATCTGACCCACCTTGATACATAAGTGGATCCGTCCAAAAGCTCTCAGGCAGTTCAGCACCACGAGCTCGTCTTACGAGTTCAACATGGTTTACATAAGCACTGCCATCTGCCCACTGATATGCACGGGGTAATGGCGATGCCAAGGTGTGGGCCTCAAACGCTTCACTTGCAGAAACCTCACCTTTATTTAAAGCACAATACAGCTCATCCAATTTTGGAGCCAGATGATCCCAGTTATCCAATGCAGCCTGCATAGTGGGTGGGAAATTCATCGTCTGAAAAATCTCAGTTGCAGGAACGCATTGAGTAAGGTCTTTGCTCACGACCATTAATAAACCATCACGCGTACCATTTTTCTTAGTAGCTAATTTCATTAACCTTCCCTATTTCTCTTTCCAGCTGTATACGTATTGCTTATTTTCAACTTCATCGAGTACATCAGCGAATTTGAGGGCATGCCGAGTATCAATCATCACAGCAACTTCATCAGTAAATTTTTTCTTATACTCTCGTCCGGCTTGGAAAGCTTTAGGATGTGGACCATGGGTAAAACCAGCCGGATGAAATGTCACCATCCCCGCCTCAATGTTATCGCGACTAAAAAAGTCACCTGCGTGATAAAACAGAACCTCATCATAGTCATCATTGTTATGATAAAAAGGAACTTTGAGCGCACCAGGATCGCTTTCAATCGGTCGAGGTACAAACGTGCAAACCACAAAGCCTGAACCAACAAACGTGGTGTGTGCCGAAGGTGGCAAATGATATCGATGAGACATCAAAGGACGAATATCTCGCCAATTCACCTTCACCACGGCTAAATCGCCGTGCCATCCAACGGCATCTAAAGGATTAAATGGATAAGTCACCACACTGACTTCATCATGGCGCTTGACTTGAACCTGTGTTTGATTCTCTGAGTACTGTTCTTTAAAACGCTGATTAATAGAGGGGGTTTCTAGAACGGCAGGATCAAAAATAGCATGGTTTCCAACTAAACCTTTTTCTGGTAAAGCGTAAGCGGCGTCAGTATTTTCAATCATTAAGATCTTTAGCGCGTCGTGTGGTTCCAGTCGCCAGTTGGTCGAACGTGGAATCATCACATAATCCCCCTCGCTGATCTCAAGATGTCCATAGTCACAGTACAAATCAGCGGTGCCTTGATGAATAAACAGAAGTTCATCACCATCGGCATTACGCACCAAAAAGTCCATATTTTGATCGAGTTGCCAGAAACGAATTTTACACTCGTTGTTATACAAAAGATTTGGAACAGCCCAAGGCGTTATTTGCCCTGCGATTTGCACCAAATTGAAGTCAAACGCCCTTGGGCGAAGATCACCCTCCCACTCTGACCAACCAGTCGGTGCATGCTGATGATGAAAATGACTGGCAGGGCCAAAGAAGCCGCTTCGACCTGCTTCACGTTCATAAATCGCCTGCTCTGGAAAGTCAGCGTGTGCCTGCTTTGAGCAAACTCCTTCACGGTGTGGGAGTGTGATTCTCTTATACATCGCTCAATACCCCTCGACGTATTTGATCTTCTTCTATCGATTCAAATAAAGCTTTGAAGTTACCTTCACCAAAACCTTCGTTGCCTTTGCGCTGAATAATCTCGAAGAAAACAGGGCCGATCACCGTCTGAGTAAATATTTGCAACAAAATGCCGTCTTTCATAGGAGCACCATCAATCAAGATTTGCAAATCATGCAGTTTCTCTAGGTCTTCGCCGTGTCCTTGAACCCGCTCATTTACTTTTTCATAATACGTGTCTGGTGTGGGCATAAAATCCATACCTCGATCACGTAATGTTTTTACTGTTTGGTAGATATCATTGGTAGACATCGCAATGTGTTGAATGCCTTCTCCGTTATATTCTCGGATAAACTCTTCTATCTGAGATTTATCATCTGATGACTCGTTAATAGGAATACGAATTTTGCCACAAGGTGCTGTCATAGCTCGGCTAACAAGGCCGGTAAGCTTACCCTCAATATCAAAGTAGCGAATTTCTCTAAAGTTACCGATTCGCTCATAAAAGCCAGCCCATAAATCCATGTTACCTTGCTTGACGTTATGTGTGAGATGATCGATTTCATACATGCCAACATCGGCTTTAGCTAAACGTTCATCGGCATCTGGATAGAACTTAAAATCAACATCGTAAATGCTTTGTTTACCATAACGATCAACAAAATAAAGTAAGCTCTCGCCAATACCATAAATGGCCGGAATACTCAGCTCCATCGGCCCTATCGCCGTTACGTATTCCTCTCCACCATTTTGTAGAGCATGCTGCATCGCACTATTCGCATCATGAACACGAAATGCCATACCACATACTGATGGGCCATGCTCTCTAGCAAACTTTTCGGCTTGGCTGTGTGGCTGTGCATTCACAATAAAATTAATATCACCTTGTCGGTATAACCATGCTTCTTTAGAACGATGTTTAGCAATTTCAGCAAATCCAAGTGAGATGAATAATGCTCTGAGCTGATCAATACCTCGATCGTCTGCCGCTGTATACTCGACAAATTCAAATCCATCTGTACCAAGTGGGTTATAAGTTTCTACCACAGCCTTCTCCTTTAGAATCAACACACGTTTAGTAACACCCAAACATTGCCGACATGTTTGTCAGCTATACCCAAGCATCTTTAAGGTGCTATGAAGATACTTAGATACATATAACCTTGGAACAAGCCGACATAAAATGGAATAGATACAACGAAAAGCGATTCATTCCAGTTTTCTGAATGCAGTTGTAAAGAAATTGTTACACAAGAATCTATACCAAAAGCCTACACCTCCTATGACTTATAAAAGCATTTTTTCATTAGGTTAAATAACTGATGTTTTCTTTACATTAAAGAAACATTTGTAAACAAAGTGTTACCCACCTGCCTTTTTGCTGAACAATTTACTGATACACAAAATAGTAGCTCTGTACATCAATAAAAGTATAAATTGGACACAACATTGTGATTCATTTTTAAAAGCGAGATCGTGTTTGAACCATTATCACATGCTTAAATTTTGACCCCTACCCACAAACAGAACGGCACACTATAAGTGCGTTGTATATGTAGCTAAACAAGCTTACTTAATACAACGTCGTCTTATTAAGACTTAGGCAGAATCAAAATTTATTTAGCAAAAAGTAGAGTAAAACTATGAAAAGAAAAACACTCGCTTGGCTTATCTCCACAATGCTAGGAAGCATAGCCACTCAAGCACATGCAAATACAGATCTCACATTAGTTGAAATCGGTCAGCGTACCTTTGAGCGTATTGAAATGCTAAAAGGAATGGTAGAGAGAGGTGAAAATACCTTTGAAAGAGATGGAAAGACCTATCTGAACTTCCAAGGTTATGAGTATGAGATTAACTTTGAAGGTTATCCAAAATTCCCATTTTTTTTCGGGGACCAAGATCAAGCTTATCGTAATGTTGTCGATTTTGTCGGACCAGAATGGGAGTTCATCAAATATGACGCTGGGTTCTATCTCCTGCATAAAACATTGGGCGTGATGAATGCTGATGGGACAGGATGTTTTGTCGAATATGTCCCAGCCTATCGAGGCTCGCCAAATGCTAATGGTGAATACCCGCAATATAGCCCGATGCTTAAAAGTATTGCCACTTCCGACTGTGGTGATCTCACTATTCCTCGTGTCGACTCACTAACAGTAATGAGTCTTTCAGATCAAGGTGTGCAGTTAAACTGGGCAGAGCAAAATCCTGAGGATAAAGCTACGATCACACTCACTGAACCAAATTCAACCTCCATCAAATTTGAGAACGTTCAATCTGGTTTATTCATAGGTAAATTAAAACCTGAAACACAATATAATGCTAAAATTGTCTCTTGTAATGCCATAGACTGTACGTCAGAACAAGTGACTTTTACAACATTGCCTACCCGTTTAGGATACGCCGATGAAAAAGCAGTGATTAACCATCTCAACGGAAACTTAACGGGCTCTGTAAATTTTGCTCAAACGCATACAACGACCACAGCAAATCAAAACGCAGAAAATCTAACACCTGATTTGGTCATAGACAGAAATGCGCAGCTACTATTTACTCCTGAAGATAGCGATGTCCAACACGTATGGGTAGAAGTCCGTTACCAAGGAAATACCATCACTAAAGCTGCCATGTTACCTCCGAGTGCACTTGCTGCCAGTGATCAACCAGAGAATGGCCGTTCAAAAGTTGTCTATTCACACAATACTTGGTCTTTGCCATTAGAATGGAGTTGGATGAAGCCTGGCTTGTCTCTTCATTTAACAGACAACCTTGGAAGACACGGTGATTTAGCCGAAACGGATATGACTTTTGCTGGCGCTCCAGAACTGATCATTCAAAATATTGATATGGGTATGCTCACTGAGCCTCGAAATGGCAATACCATGATCCAACAAATGGCGAAGTTAAGCGCGGACTATTTCCAAAAAATCCCAGTATCTAAACTGGTCATGGCCGACTATACCTCTGCATTTTTTCCGAAAGTTACATTACCGAATGGCAAGGTTTACACAACCAGCTCTGATGGTGAAGGCGGCTGGCATGGCGGAGACATGCGTGAAGCGATAGGTAAAGCTTTAGTATCCACAGGGATCAATAACGCCAACGTGGGTATTACAAACTCAGCAGGCTACTCGCAAGCTTATAATAAGCGCTTTAACCATATCACTGCCCATACCAATCACGGTGTTTACACTAACGGCATTGTTGATCATGGCGGCAGTGGCGGTGGTGGTATTGTAACATTGACATCAACTATCGGTAATGAATGGTCACATGAACTGGGTCATAACTATGGATTAAGCCACTATCCAGCGCAAGCTTCAACTCACGATCTAGAATCAGGCTGGGGCTGGGATGCATTGCACCGTCGCTTTATTGGAAATTTACACTGGACTGGAGAGGCATCAACCAATGATGTGGGCGGTGAAGTCGTCCCTCCATTTGCAGGAGAGTTCCGCTTTACTCGTGATGCTCAAGCCGGCGGTGAAGGGGCAAAATTAGGCACTATCAGTTACTACACTCTCGAACACCCGACTCAGTCACGCAAAGTTCAAGCTTGGTTAAACAAGGGTTTTAACGTTGATCTAAGCAGCAGTACTGGTTATGTGCAGTGGAATCAAGATACTCATTCTTATGAAGAAGCTCAAACAGATACACCTGCGCCACTGCAAGCGGGCGTTCCTGTTTTAACTCTGCTTGGTATCTACGATCCTAGCAATGAATTTGCGAGCCAAGTTTACCCTGTTATTTACTCCAATTACGGTAATCTTTTTGATTTACCACAACCAGCGGAGATTACCCACCACCTTGAAGGTTGGCAAGCTGTAACAGGCCTGTCGACTGAGCAAATAGCACAAGATAACTGGCAAACCATGTTATTGAATGATCAACAAGAACGCATTTGTTTATTTAACTACACTGCAACCAATGGAGATAACGCAAACTTTGTTGGGACAGTCGATCAAAACACTGAGCAATGTATTGCAAGTGAAGATATGTCTTGGCACATTGATGGTAAGAAAGAACGTATGGCATCGCAACCTAACGACTTCTCATTACTATCAAAATATGGTGAAGGGGCCGTCACTTACACCCCAACAGCTGCGATTGGTGAAGTACCACTATGTATTCTTGATAAACCTGCTGCTAGCCATGATGGCGCCGGGTTTGCAAGTGGCTCTCATTGTCAACAAGTACCAGGTGTCAAACACAATAATGGAGCAAATTGGGCTTACAGGTTAGGTCAAAGCAGTGTCATCCAAGCGAGTATGCTATCTCAACGCAGTTGCTCGATTACCGTTGAGCGTGCCGATGGGTCAAGCGAGAGCATTGCTGTTGCCAATAGCCGCATTAAAGCGAGCGAAAGCAACAAATTCCATATTAACCTAGCACAGCAGCCTATCCCAACAAACGTTACTTTAAGTTGCACCGATACCAATGGAGAACAAATCCTAGACATCTTGATTCCGGATCAGAATCCAGCGATTGATGAGCTTGCTGGTCCAGTTATTATTGGCCAAGAATATGGCTATCAGCACTACGTTGACGAACAGGTAACCTTTGTTAACAACACAACCCTAAATAGTATCGACTTTGGCTTCATTGCAGAATTTGATAAATTCGTTGCCGAGCATTATGGTGCAGGTGTACTAAATCATGGTCCTAGTATCCAAGAGCGTCGTGCAGGTGCACTATACGTGTATCAGAATCCAATTACGGGAACGCGTGACTACTTCTTAATGCGTAATTTAGCTGCAGCTCAATTTCCAACTGATCAAACGGATAACTCTGGTTGGAAATACCTAGGTTCGGCCGACGACCACGTCAATTTTGCTTTCAATCCAGTCGAGATCGATCGCTCAGAGACAGACAATGCACAGCGTATTGCCCAGTACTTCAAGCAATCTGAACTATTGACATGGGAACAAAGAATATCGACTCAAATAGAGAACCTAATCTTTGTTGACACTGATGCATCCGGTGAGCGCCGCTACTTTATGCAAAGACGCCTTGGTGCTGATAGCTCATTCCCTAGTTACAATGGATCAAGTACTGACTGGCGTTTCTTGGGCAGTGACACTGATATTAATCAGTACATTGATTTACTAAACAGCAGTTTAGTTCAATTTGAAGCTGAGCTATTGAAGTGGCATAAACAAGAACAAATGGGAGTATGGGGCTCAAATGATCATAAAGGCACAATTAATGACATTTATGCTTATCAGTTCAGAGGCGGTCACCATTACTATCGTTTGATTAGCTCAAGCTACTGGTATTTCCCATGGCCAACCTCAGACAACCCAAGTAATGGTAACTGGCATTACCTAGGTCATTTCTAATTTACACTACACAAAAGCCCTAACTAATTTAGGGCTTTTCAATATCTAAAACGAGTGCAACAGATCGTTGCCTATTCCTGAATATCAAACACCTTGAAATCACTTGGTCATATACCCGAGTGAATGTAAAGCACTGACCAAAATAAAGATAAATCATTGTAAATAAAGGCTAATATTGTTTTATTCTTCCCGGTTTTATAATAATATTCGCCACTAAAAAGAAATGAATCCACTTAAAACTTATTGGTCATTTAAATTAAGGTAGAAGATGTCACTGACTTGGAAGCAACGATATTATACTATTTTGGGTAATACTATGGAGTATTACGATATCGCGATATTTGCCTCTTTATCTCCTTACATTTCTCATGTCTTATCCAATCAAGGTATAGGTGATGCTGACGTAATCATTACGTGTATATTAGCCTTAAGATTTATAATCCGGCCATTAGGCGGAATTCTTATTGGTCGATATGCCGACAACCATGGCCGAAGGAAAGCACTCATCCTATCTAATATTCTAACGGGCTTCGCGACTCTGTGCATGTCATTAATTCCTATCGAATTATTGGGCCCTTACATTGTATTTTCTTTCCTTTTTTTTCAAATGCTTCAATCTTTTAGCTTTGGAGGAGAATACCCTACGCTGATTTTATTTCTTCTCAACAATTCAAAAACAAACGAACATTCGAGAATAAGTAGCTTGATCGTAACCAGCTCAATTGTTGGTGTCGTGTTGTCGCTCCTCGTTGTGGCTAGCCTTGAATTTTTTCTTACTCCAGAAGAGATGAAAGACTGGGGATGGCGTGCAGCACTTCTGGTTGGACTGGGCAATATTATGATGAGTGCGTACATCCGTCTATCTTTGCCAGAACCGAAAGAAGAAAAAGAACGCGAAACCAAGTTAGACTATAGCGCCTTGTTTAAGGTCTTTTCTTTAGCCATGTTGGGTGGCGTAATGTTTTATTTACAAAACTTTGCGAGTGGTATCATTGGCAAAGTGATTCAAATAGAACATTTGGGGCTGATCAATTCTTGCTCTTTGATCGTTCTAATCTTGCTTTTTGGCTACTTAATCGATAAATACTCCACTCCCGTTGCTGCGGCAAGGTTAGGCAGCTTGCTCATATTAATCACTTCCGTACCCTTTATGTGGATGATGGAGAGCAATCAGCTTTTGCTCCAATTGTTCGGGACTCTTGGCTTGAGTGCTGGAGCCGCGATTATTCTTAGTACCTTAGCGGCAACACTCTGGGCATACTCCAAAAAAGCAACGATTAATCTCGCGATTGGATACAATTTTGCCCTTTCTATTTTCGGTGGACTTACGCCATTAATCGTTACAGAAGCTATGAAAATCAATATTATGTATGTCGGTATCTATGTCTCTTTAGCAGCATTACCAAGCCTTTTTGTCCTGTCTTCTCAGAACCGAAAGATGCTCTTTCCTAAAAGCACTGCTTAAAGGTGAAAGTTTAGAAGTAGTACCCAGGTTTCGTGCAATATTAGAAGAAGGCGTTGAGCTACTTTAACGCTTTTATGAGTGTAAAGAAATGCGTTCAGGACATGATATTTTTGCAATAACAATAAAACCGATCAATGTCGACTTAGTTAAAGCATAAAGCCAAATTCCCCCCGATAACAATCAACTTAAAAAAACGGCATAATGACATGTCGCTACTTTTATTCTCATCACCATGAACATACATCTCTTTATCTAACTTTTACGCATAAACTTCCATACAACTAAATTCAGCTGATATTAATAACAAAAAAATCAACTCAACACATATCGCTAGAGTCTGTTGATCTTAAGCATAGTGAATTCTTAGTGATAACTTTCATTCACAATGCCTATATTAATGACATTATCAGGAGTGAATTTTTATGTCAATTAATGAAAAAATAAGCCATTTAAAGCAATAAAAACACAAAAAATAACAGCCAATTAAAGAGTTTGTGTATTATTTTTGACCACATAACATTGATAATATTAACAAAAAAAATTGATGTATTTGTTATACATGTTTAAGATCAACACCAGTTAACCAACAGGAGAAATATATCCATGAATAAAAAAATAGTAACTTCAACCCTTTTATTATTGCCTTTTTCATTATCGGTTCTATCAGCAGAAATAAATCTGATTACTGATTCTGGTAACTCAATTCAGGCAACATCAATGTCAAATAATGAAAGTCAATATACTCTTCTAGGTCCTAAATTTGATATTTCTGATAGAGATGGCAACCCTCTTCAAGATCATTATGATGTGAAAAAGGGTAAGTATGAAATGTTCTACCCAAAGAGCGATGTTTATGACATTACTTATGACATTCAAACAAATTTACCTAATGATATCGAACTGTATAAATCACCTACTGCTGTTGGTTTTCGTGCCATTAATGATGTAGAAAACGCTACGATTACGATCACGGCAACTAGTGAGTCAATGGGTGGTACGTCATCTTCTACAACTATGACCATTTCTGCTAAAGATAAGCAGAATGTCATCATGGGTCCTGATTTTGATATTTCTGATAACCACGGTCACGAACTTCAAGCACGTTATGATTTGAAAGTGAATGATACTATAATGTTCAAACCTAATAGCAATAGTGATTCAGAGCTTTCTTATAGTATTCAGACAAATTCACCGAATGATATCTTAGTATTTGGATCAGATTATTCGATGGGCTTTCGTGTTCTAAATGACACAGAGAATGCTGAAGTTATAATCACTGCGACAGATCAAAGAACTGGGATTACAGCGACTAAGACTACGTTAGTTTCTGCAAAATCAAAAAATAACCAGTCTTTGGTTCCTGATTTTGAGATTACCGATTTTGACGGCTACCCACTTAAACCGCATTACGACTTGAAAATAGGTGAGACTGTAATGTTACAGCAAACCAGTGATGCTGATGACCTTACCTACGAAATCGAGTCAAGTTCGGCTGATGTTATGGTATTTGCTTCTCAATATTCAATGTCGATCCGTCCTATGCATGAAGCAGAGAACGTAGAAGTTAAAATCACTGCAACCAGCGCTTCTCTGGGTACATCATTTACTAAGAAAACGTTAGTTTCTGCGAAAACAAAACAAGATGTTGCCTCGGGCCCTGATTTTGATGTGACTGATTCTTATGGTCACCCAATGCAGCCAAGTTATGATTTAAAACGTGGTGACATCATTCAGTTCAAACAGAGCAGCCAGAACCCTAACCTCACTTATAGCATCAACTCTAGTTCACCGAGTGACATCCAAGTATGGGGACAAGATGCTAACGTTGGGATGCGTGTTATGCATGCTGTTCAAGATGTTGCTATCACAATCACTGCATTTGATAGAAATACAGGTGAACAAGGAGAGAAAACAACTGTGATTTCTGCTGAGTAATCATTAGTTATAGTTTGCACGTAAACCATCATAGATTTATGGTTTACGTGCTTTTTATTATCATACTTTATACCCAAGTGACCTCAAGATATTTGATTCAGCGCGAGGTTACTTGGTTATAATAATTGTTAAATAGTGGTAAGCTCGTGAGTTGAAGTTTAAAATAGAAAGTGGTTTGATATCACATACGAGTTACCTCATGAAATGCTACCCGCTAGAAATATATCAGGCACCATTAAATGCCATCCTTACCGGTTTAAAGAAAGTCGAAATTCGGACCAATAACAGCTACGAGTCTATTGCCTACGACCAGCTAAAAAAAGGCGATCGTATTGCCTTCCAAGTCATTTCTGGCCCCCCATTTGTTGGATTAGATGTCATCAAACCGGATGCACTTACAGTTGAAGTGACAGAAGTTCGCCATTACCCAGATCCAAAAGCACTGCTTGAAGGTGAAGGGATGGAAGTCCTTTCAAATTTATGTGAGACATTAGAGGAAGGCGTTGAGCTTCTTTACAGCTTCCACGAGTATAAAGAGATGATTCCGAAGCATGGTATCTTTGCTATAGCAATAAAACCGCTCAATAATGACTCTATTACTGCTTAAGAAAAGTCCTAATCTAACTCATGGTCATTGTTAAACACACGATGATTTTTAAATAATAGCGGCATAGTCCTATGTCGCTATTTTTCATTCTGTAACTGCTTTTCATCAAAACTCACCTTTTGTATTTTTACTTTCACACTTCCTATTTTTTAACTGTTCATTTAAACAGAACAGTTATTTCTGACTATTTTGTTTTTTCTCGTCTATACATTGGGTTACATTGTGTCTTGTTCACTCATACAACATGGGAAATACGGAAATGTCCCAAGAAATTTTAGATGCATGTAAAGCTGCAAGCTTAGCTTGGCAAAATGCTTTTAACTCAGGTGATGCAAAAGGTTGTGCCGAGCAGTACGTTGAAGACTGTGAAATGGTCGCGAAGCCATTTGGTACTTTTAAAGGCAGAGAAGAAATCGAAACATTTTGGGCAAACCTAATTGAACAGGGTTTCTCTGATGTTGAATACATCGATACTGAATGGGAAGCGGTAGATAACAACTGCTACATTCTGAGCAGCAAATGGAAAATGAATAAAGCTTATGGTGTTGTTCATAAAGAACACTTTCAAGTTCAGAGTGACGGTAAAGCACGTCTGATCTACGATGAGTTTGAGGCTCTGGGTGAGCGCTAAGCCCGCTTAAAGCGTATCGAATAAATAAAGTGAAAGATTAGGGTCGACAAACAAAATACTCTAAACGACCCTATCATCACAAAAACAATAGCGGAGCAACGGATGTTTTCAACTGTGTCGATAAAAGCCAATCTGGCTAAAGATCATGAAAATTTTTACAAGAACATTTTAGGTATGACGCCAACAGAGCATGGCTGGCGGTTTGATAATCCAGGCGCAAGCTTGTCTTTTACCGACATTGGTCAAACTTATCAGCCTAAAGCTCAAGACTTGTTCTGGAAAATTGGTATCACCGTGGTCAACCTTGATCTCGCCTGTCAATGGTTACAACAGCAAGGGTATTTTGTCACACAGCCAGCTCAGTTCCGCGATATCGGCTATTTGGCTCACCTCAGTGATCCCAATGGCATGACCATTGAACTATTGCAAACCACGTTTTCAGGCTCAACACCTCCAACGGAGCTCTCACATCCTATTGCCTCTGGAGCGACGGTCGCACATATCAGTGTAAGATGCCACGATAAACAGCAAATGCTCTCGTGGTGTCAACAACAAGGCTTAAAACTCAAATCGATCCAACCAGTCACTGATTACGGCTTTACACTGTATTTTTTCAGTTGGATAGATGAGAGCTTACCGAATGCAGATCTGACTGCTGTCGAGAATAGAGAATGGCTCTGGCAAAGGCCCTATACCTTGCTTGAGTTTCAATTAATTGAGACTGAGCAACCTTTTGTTGTCCCGCAAGAAGATGAAGCTGGTTTATTTGAAATCACCAGTAAGAACGGACTGATCATTAACAGCCAAAGCTTGCACAATGCGGGACTCGCTAGTAAGTAGCTTTGCCAGCAATAAATTAGGGGTCAGTTTCACCCCTAATTTATATACCCAAGTCATTTGGGTATATATACAAGTAAATCAATATGTTCTGTTTATCGCGATCCACTGCTTCCTTTCTTTCGCACTCATGTATGACCATGCCATCAAGCGACTCACTTTTTGGCCTTGACTCATCTCAATCACTCTAATCGCTTTTACTCCAAGTTTTTCAAGTTGCTTTCTCATCGGACGAACATTGTCTTTTTTAGAGATTAAAGTGGTAAACCATAGCACTTGTGTACGAAAATCCTGACTCTCTAGCGCCATTTTACGAATGAACGCTTCCTCGCCACCTTTGCACCAAAGCTCTGTCTTCTGCCCACCAAAATTCAGTTTGGTTTGCTTGGCGCTATTTGAATGTTGGAATGTATTTTTCCCATTAGTCGGCTTTTTTTTCTGCTGGTTGAGCTTTAAATTCTCTCTTTTACGCGCAGTACCCGCAGCCGCTTCATCAGCTGAACGGTGGAAGGGAGGATTACAGGTTGTAACATCAAAGTACTGATTCGGTTGAATAATGCCGTGATAAATCTTTGAGTCTGCCGTTTGTTGTATTACCTCAATCTTGCTACGCAGAGCATCATTCGCGCTGATGATTTTTTGGGCAGACTTTATCGACGTTGGGTCTACATCGCTGCCGATATAATGCCAAGCGTATTGAGTCGCTCCTACAATTGGGTAAATACAGTTTGCACCGACACCAATATCTAGCGCTCGTACTCGTTTGTGTGGATAGTACCCTTTTACTTCATTGTCCAAAAGCTCTGCAAGACGATGGATGTAGTCCGCACGTCCAGGAATAGGAGGACATAAATAATGTTCTGGGATATCCCAATATTGCAGCCCATAAAACGTTTTTAATAACGCTCTGTTAAGCACCTTAACCGCTTGAGCATCAGAGAAATTAATGGTGTCCTCGCCATTCGGATTCTTCACCATAAACGCTTGTAATTGAGGCTCATTGTGAAGCAGCTGCTTAAAGTTGTAGCGACCATGGTGTGCGTTGCGAGGATGTAAACCACTTTTGGCCACTTTAATAAAATCGATCTCTTTGTTTACCACTGACACTAAGGCTTTTCTCGTCGACTGAGGCTTATTGCGCTTTGCTTTATTTTTCGTGTTGCTCTTACCATGCTCAGAACGGTGGGGATTCGACCGAGAGTGAGATAAGTTCTGATTATTCTTTGTCATTAGAGTTCGCTTTTAAATCGAGGTAAATCATAAACAACCGTGCATCCAGCTCCAGTTGGTGATAGTCCGGCTCCATATAACAGCATAATTGGTAAAATGCTTTATCGTGGTTTTTTTCACGTACGTGCGCCAGCTCATGGACCACCAGCATTCTTAATAAAGGTTCGGGGGCGTTTTTAAACACATGCGCTATACGGATCTCATTTTTAGATTTTAGCTTTCCACCGTGGTTTTTACTGATCACACTGTGTAAACCAAGCGCATTGTTCACCGCATGGATCTTTTTATCGTAGACAACTTTACTGATTGGGGCAGCCTTCTTCATGCAACGATTTTTAATCGCCATGGCATATTCATAAAGTGCTTTTTCGCTCTGAATTTGGTGCTTGTCAGGATAACGTCGCTCAAACCACGGGATCAACTTACCATCCTCAATCAAAGTATTGACTTGCTCAATAATGTGCTGCGGATAACCTTGAATATAACGAAGTGATGAATGCATGAGTAACGAGCATCTATAGAGAAAACAAAGTGGCTCAATATACCTTAGACAGAGATAACTTTCATTAAAGGTTTACCCTTTCCTTTGCCGATAAAGCTGGTTACACTCCTCTACCCGATAATAACAGGATACACATTGTATGAAACGTGTCGTGCTTTACGTCAAAGATAAATGCCCACATTGCAAAGATGCTCAACGTTATCTTGATTCAAAAAACATTACCTACCGTCTTTGTAACGCCAAAATGCAACGAGGCCGTAAAGAGCTTGATGCCATGGGTGCACGTTCGTTACCAGTACTAAAGATTGGTGATCGTGTGATGATAGGTTGGAACCCAAAGAACTTTGACAAGATGTACAACTCGAACTGATTCACGCTTGAGAATCCGTTCAAACAAAGCGCTTCACAAAGTCAATAAACGTGCGATCAGCAATCGACAAATAGCCGTTTTTTTTCCAAGCTAGTGCAAGGTCTAAGTTGACTGGAGGTTCAAAAGGAATACCAACGATATCTGGTTCGTTTTGCGTGACTAGCTTAAGCAAAGCCGTAATGGCAAATTCTTGCTTGATAATGCTCAAAATCAAAGGCAGTAAATTCGTTTCAAACGCCGATCTCATTTCAAACCCTTTTGCTTGTTGGATTTGCTCTAAAAACTCACGATGAAAGTAACCATGTTGAAATAAAACCAGTTCATGATCGAAAAACGCCTCAAAGGTGATGCTTTCCTGTTTTGCTAGATCATGCCCTGCTCCGACAGCAGCAACCATCTGACTAGAAAATAAATGGTCACTTTCAAGATCATCGGATTCTTCGGTACTACTGATCACGCCAATATCGAGCTCACCATTAAGTAGCATCTCGCGAATAGATTGAGTACCCGCTTCAACCAACGTTAACTTGAGTTCAGGATATTGGCTCTTAAAAGCCATAATAATGTTAGGGAAAAAGTAACTCCCCATCATAGATGGTGTCCCCAACCGTACTTCTCCCTTGGTCAACCCTTTTAACTCATCAATCGCAAGCTGGGCATCACGAAGCTGCTCAATCACTCGCTGGGCATGCACAAGTAAAACTTCGCCCTCTTGAGTCAATGTGACCGCTTTATCATTCCGGCGAAATAAGGTGACACCCAATGATTGTTCAAACTTCTTGATAGAGACACTTAGTGCAGGCTGAGCAATGTATAGAGCTTTAGCAGCATAAGTGAAGTTGCCATGTTGTGCGACTGCGAGAAAGTGCCTGAGTTGCTTCGATTCCATAAGATCAAAAATTTATCGTGACCATATTTTTAATATATTTTATTAATCACGGTTTAAATGATAGATTGATCACGTTTTATTGAAACCGCTTTCCAGCATTAGGCAAAATCATGATCGCATTCGGCACTTCAGAATATAAACGTACCACTCGTGTTCTCGCTCTTGGCGCATTTTTAGTATTCGTAAATTTATATCTGTTGCAATCCATGCTGCCAAGCTTTGCGGCTCAATTTGCCATTTCCGAAACTCAGGTTAACTGGTTGTTTGCCTCCACCACCCTTGCACTTTCTTTTGGTTTAGTGCCCATGGCAATTTTATCTGAATCTCTTGGGCGAAAACCGGTCATGATGTTTGGGTTATTCGCTATTCCAACCATTTCAACCTTAATGTTATTCGGCCACTCTTTTCTCTTCTTAGTGTTTTGTCGAGCCTTATTAGGGGTTGCTCTCTCTGCATTCGTAGCGGTAGCAGTAGCCTACATGGCAGAAGAATTAGATAAGCAAGCTTTCTCTATGGCTATTGGTTCCTACATTGCAGCTAATTCTCTTGGCGGCATTGCTGGTCGAATCGTAGGTGGGCAATTAGCAGAACACTTTGATGTCAATACTGCTATAGAAGTCGTCATGTTCGCGACACTGATTGGTGTGATTGCCGTATATTATTGGTTGCCGGATCAGCGACATTTTACTCGTTCATCATGCAGTATCAGACACCACAATCGAGCAATTGTAAAACATCTGAGAAATAAAAAGATATGGATTGCGATGCTTGTAGGCAGTTTGAATTTTGCCTTGTTCGTTAACCTCTACTCTGTGATGGGTTTTCGACTTGTTAGTGCCCCACATAACGTGCCAGTTGGATTAGCATCTTTGATTTTCCTATGTTATTTGGGTGGCACCCTTTCATCTCGATGTGCGGGATACTGGAGTAAAGTCTATTCGCCGATATTAGGTATGTGCATTGGCACCAGCATTAGTTTTGCTGGTATGTGGATAGCAGCCATCGATCGTTTAAGCTTTATCTTGCTTGCATTAGTGTTGATCAGCTTTGGATCTTTTTTCACTCATACTCTTGCATATGCATGGGTCGGTCAAAATGCTACTCACGCTAAAGCAACGGCCACCGCACTGTATTTGGTTCACTATTACACTGGTGGCAGCCTCGGAGGTTTTTTACTACTGTATTGTTGGCAGCACGGTGGATGGTCTAGCGTCGCAATCGGCGGTTCATGCTTATATCTAGCCATGTTTGTTGCTCTGAGATTTTTAAAACACACCCATCAATCTCAGGTAACAACAGCTTTCCAATAACGAATCAGTGACGAGCAATGGGCACAGAGAATCTAACTCTGTTATGCTTGTCATACATTCATCAAACTATAACTTATTGTATGTCGTCAAGCTCGAACAACCCTACCTCAACTAGCGGTAATACAACCACGGATGCCATCACTGAACAAGTCACCACATGGCTTGAAGAGGTTGTGATCGGTTTAAACCTATGCCCTTTCGCCGCTAAACCGCAACGAAATAAACAAATTAAAACGTTTATCAGTCAAGCAAACAAAGAAGAAGCCTTACTAGAAGACATTCTTTTGCAACTGCATGAACTGGATAACACAGATCCTGAATCACTCGAAACAACCTTGGTCGTCGTACCGAACATGCTGGAAGATTTTTGGGATTATAATTTGTTCATAGATTGGGTTGAAAGTTTAATTAAACAGAAAAACTGGGAAGGAGTGTATCAAGTTGCAACTTTTCATCCCAATTATTGTTTTGGTGGCACTGAGCCAGAAGATGCCGAAAACCTAACCAATCGCTCTCCATACCCTATCTTTCATCTTATTCGTGAAGAAAGTATGGAAAGAGTGCTGAAGCATTACCCAAATCCAGAATCCATTCCAGATACAAACATTGCTCGTGTCTCTGCTCTATCTGAGCAAGAACGTAAAAAGCTTTTCCCTTATTTGTTTAGTTAAAATTTACTTAGCTAAGGTTAATTGGCTACCAAAGAGGCGACCAAACATCGCCTCTTTGAATAGAACACCTTGAGATGATACAGCTCTTGACAAAAAGATGCTTTTTATATGTCAAAAAATACTGAGCAAAGTGCTAATAAATCTTACCATTGCCCAGTATTATTTTACTTTAAATTATTGAAATTAGTGTCAGTAATTTTATTTCTTTATTATATTTTTGTCATAAACCCTTTCGGTTTATTTATTAAGTTATCATTATTGGTATTTATAATATCAATGTAACTTCCATATGGGCCTTCTTCTAAACCAATATAGTCACCACTAATAATACCTGGCGGTAAGTCTTTCACTGTATTAGCTAACTCTTCTGCTCCACGAGTCACAAGTGGTTTAACACTTTCTGTTCCTTTTCCTGGCATATTGGTTTGCATAATATTGAGCTTGTTGCCAGACACCATACTTTCCTGGTGAAATTCTTTCAAGAAATCTACTGTGTCCTTTACATTATTTTTATCAGCCCATTTAGTATGCGTTTCTTGTTTATAACTGAAATCATCGTCATCTCCAGGAGCTTTAAACATTAACCCAATATTTTTTCCTTTATGTAAAGTATCTGATAACTTCAATTCAGCAATATTTTTGTCATTATCTTTTTTTATAAGGTGAGAATTCACATCTTCTGTCAATACCTTTTCAAGGAAATCAGAGCCTCCTTTTTTTAGATCAAACTTGAGTAAGTAGATATTATCACTGTCATTTACAGCATGTTGCAGCAAATCCTTAACATGTTTTTCTGCGTCACCTGCGGAGCTAATATCATGAAAAAACTCATGCTTTCCACTACTTTTTGATAAAGTAACTCTGATGTCAAAATATGTCGCCCCCGCTTCGGCTTGCTGAACTAAGTTTAGATTTTGTGTTTTAAACTGACCAGGTACAAAAGAGCCTAGGCTACCTAACCCAGATTCTTTCCTGCTAAACGCAAATGTGCCAGCATCATGAGAGCCCAGCATAGAAAGCTTCCCTATAGGAGTTTCTGGATTAAGCAAGGAGTGCTTGATGAGTGGGCTGCTATTCACTCCTGTTGACAGATTCTCACTTATAGCATTAGTTGCTGCTACACCGTCACTATTAACAAGGTTGGTAAGCAATGCATCTCTATAAGATTTAGGGCGAACATATAATTGCTCTGATTCAGAGTTTTGTCGAACTACTACAGAGGCACCGCCTTCAGATTGAACGACTTTAGCTTCTTTAAATTTAAGTGTTGAGTTTGCCTCAACATCAGTCTTTGATGCTGTTTCTAATGCTTTTGAATCAGTTAGGATATGTTGTGCGGCTTTTTCACCCAATTTTCCTTCACTTGGCTTTTGTTCAGCTTGAGATGATTGCGTATTAACTGCAGTGCTTTGAATACTGTTTGGCATGACCATATTACTTTCCTTTATTAACAATTTTGTTATCTTACGAAAGTAATCATACTGTAAAATATCAATATTAATCGTAATTATTTAGATCATCAAAATAAATATTTATAAAAATAAAAGTTTCCTGCCAATAATGATAGAGTACAAATCAATATATAATATACCCAAGTAACCTCAAGATGCTGCGTTCAGCGAGATGACCTTAGCTCTCAGGCGCGGCAACGATTCGTAGATATACATTGAGAATCGTTAACAAAGTCTGAGAGTTAAGGTCACTCGCCCTTTGGGAGCGTGTCACTTAATTATGTGGCATTTCATTCAATTAAATGCTCACAGGTAAATTTCTGAGCAAATAGAACTCCTCCTATTGGGCTTCACAGGTCGGTTTGCTATTATGATGGTCTTAATCGATTCCTTGGAAAGTACAATGCAACTGTCAAAGCTCACTCAAGACATTTTTGATCACCTATACCGTGACATCACTGAATTCCGTAGTACATTCGATCTGCCTGTTGATGATCCAGCTAGCCTCGACGCTCAAGCAGATACGCTGCATACCTCACTGGCGATTGAAGAACTGACCGAACTTGCCGAAGCTGACTGCAAAACAGAGCAAGCCGACGCCATTGTTGACAGTGTGTACGTTCTAATGGGCCGCTTAGTCCACCTTGGACACAGCCAAGTCTCAGATAACTTAGCAATCAGCTACCTAATTGATCTATTACTGAATGTTGCAGTAAACCGTGGCATCAACTTTATCCCTTGTTGGGACGAAGTACACTCCAGCAATATGAGCAAAGTATGTCGCAATGAGAAAGAGTACACGGAAACAGAACAGTTTTACGCTGACCAAGGCATCAAGCTTATGGCAGTACCAAAAGGTGAATACATCATTGCCAAGTGTGCCGAAGATTTTGTTGCAGAGGGTAAAACGGTTCGTAAAGGGAAAGTCCTAAAGTCCGTTTACTATCGACCCGCTGACCTTAAGCCATTAACGCAGTAATCAACATAACGATCCTAGTAAAAACAGTATCGGTAAAACAGAAACGACAGACTCTGAGTCGTTTCTGTTATTAATGTATCTCCGCTTACACCCTAACTAATCAAACAATAACAGCTGGCGATCATCTAACTGCACTTTTCTTACCTCGGTATTAAAAGCACTGCTGAGCCACTCAGGCGTCATCACTTGTTCTGTTTCTGCATAGATTTGTAGTACCCCATTACTCAACAATGCGACTTTATCAGCATGATTCAAGGTTCGATTAAGATCATGGTTTGCTACGATCACCGTGATCCCTTGCTTTACAACTGTGTCAATTAATCGATAAAGAGAGTGATCTTGAGCAATATCTAGTGAGGCTGCAGGTTCATCGAGCAACAGTAATTTAGAATCAGGGTTAATAGTGCGCCAAACTTGCAAACAAACACCTGCAAGTCGAACTCTTTGCCACTCTCCTCCAGATAAAGCTTGAATACTTTGATGCAGCTTGTCTCGTAATTGAACCAAATTTAACACCGTATCTACTGCTTCAATAATGTTGCTGTCAGTGAGATCGAGCCCATTAGGTAAAGAAAGAGCAAGGTACTGAAAAACATCAATATTAAAAGCAGGTTTCGATTGTTGCGATAGAAAACCACGCTGACAAGCTTGCTCGTCTAAGGCTAAAGACAATACATCTACTTCGTTAATCAGAACGGAGCCAGTCACTTTTGTACTTTGACCCAATACTCCTGCAATGGCGGATAACAAGGTACTTTTCCCTGAACCATTAGGGCCAATCACATGGATCAATTCACCTGCTTTGCATGTAAAAGAAGTCGGAGACAAACGGCGATCAACCGAGATATCATTAATGTTGATCATGCTTTTTCACCAGTATCCAAATAAAAATCGGCACACCTATAGTGGTGGTCATCACCCCCAGAGGCAATTCCGCTGAATCCAACCATAGCCGAGCATTAATATCGGCAAAAACCAGTAGTCCAGCTCCGCAAAGTGCAGAAAGTGGCAATAGGTATCGATTTTCAGTCCCAAAAGCCAAACGTAATAAATGTGGCACGACCAGACCAACGAAGCTAATAATCCCTCCAAGCGAGACTGCACCACCAACCAAAATGGCTATCGCGAGGATCAGCTTCCAGCGCATTTCATGCACATTAACTCCCAATTGTGTCGCGTGCACTTCACCAAGCATGAGTTTATCAAGTAATTTTCCTTGGCAGCACAGCCAGACTAATACGGGGACTATGAGTAGTGAGACCCAATGTTGAGACCAACTTGAGCCACTGATACTGCCCATCAACCAATACATCAATTGACGAAGGTTAAGCGAGTCACTGAAATAAAATGCCCATGTAACGATAGCACTGGAAAAAATCCCCAAGGCAAGACCAACCAGCAGCAAGCGAGCTGTTGATAGATAAAGAGCCCTTGCCATACCAACAAGGATAAGCGTAAATGCCATGGCACCCAATATGGCCGAAATCATAAACGCCATAGCTGAAGGCTCTACTGGCAAGGCAAACATCACCACCACCATTGCCAAGCTTGCTCCACCTGATATACCCAGTACACCGGGCTCGGCTAAAGGGTTGCCTAACAGCACCTGGAGTGTCGCCCCAGAGACAGCTAATGCCGCCCCAATCACTGCAGCAGAAATCAAACGAGGTAAGCGCAAATCCCACAAGAGCTTCTGTTCAAACATTGATAAGGTTTTAAAAGGAGTGAGTAAGATCTCCCCGACCATTAAATGTACCGCAGCAAGCACCAATAATATAACAGCCATGAACACCAAATTACGCTGCCATCGCCGTGCTTTTTGTTGGATAAGTTGATGAAGTTCCATAATATCCGATTAATATAAACAAGGCTTAACATTCCGTTAAGCCTTGTTTATTTGCTAATGAGCTAATCCGCCTACTTTACCCGAAGTGCCTCCCTTAGTCATACACTAATTGGCCCTGTTCGAAGCGTGTTTTTACTTCACACACCATAAGCGCTGCTCGTTGACCAATTGCGACATATCGATTTGGGAAAACAATCGCCTCATGATCATTTTTTGCCATAAGTGGCTTATCTCCATCATGACCAAACACTTCACCATGAACAAATGCCGTGAAATTTTCGACATCATCATCAAACATAAAATCAAAGTCTTCATGCATACGTACTATCGTTCGACTGACTCGATATTTAATACAGGGCTTAGAAATATGTTCACTTTTCGCAGAGGCTATTAAGTTACGCAGAGTTAAATCAAATGCGGCTAATCGATCGAGATCATTATGTCCAATCCGTTCCACGCGTCCAAGTTCCATTGTTAATGCTTGTGCCTCAAATTTCTCAGCACTGAACCAACTGAATGTGCTGGATGGTGAGTTAGACAGGAGCAAGGCTTCGATGTGCGAACCATCAATAAAATCAATTAAATCATGACTTCTTACTAAATGGCGCGTTTTGGGGCTGACAGCAAAGGTGTAATGCTTCGATCCCCGAATGGCACAATGCAGGTCTAAATGCCAGCGAGATTGAGGATTCGTACCGGAATAAAACTCTGTAACCAAGGACTTTAAATTATTGGCAATATCCAGCTCTTGGCTTGGTTCGTGAACTTTATCATCGAACAATCGATTGAGATTAACGTCAAGAAAGCGAGTGTGAGCAAGTGTCGCATGTGGGTGAGCAATAATAAACAAACACCGCGCATGTAAATGCTGAAAGCCAGACTCAATGTCAGTGACTATCGAATCAATCAACTCCATTGGTGCAGTTTCATCCCCATGGACACCACATGAAAGAATAATATTCTTAGTTTTATGGTTGATATTTGCAGGGATAACTTCCAACACACCTCGTTGATGAAGTCTCAGCTTGACTCCGTTTGGCAGAGTCTTCTCTACAGGTACGACATCAGTGTCAACGGCTAAAGTGTCAGTTAAAAATGATTGGCAAAAGAGAGGTTTCGTCATGCGTTACTCCTTAATAGCACAGAGTATGTTACTCAATTGTAAAAGGAATTGTTGTTAGTGCGATCGCACTTATGAACTGAAGAAAAGTATAATTCTTATCGTAAGATATCACTGGATGCATAAAAATCTTAACAGAATTTACGGAAACTTTATTTGCGGCTACTCAAATAACAAACGGGGCAGCGAAATAAAGCTGCCCCGGACTTAATATTCACTGAATATATCAACTGACTTAATCTGAAACACAGGAAACATAACGCTTATCATCTTTATGGCCAGCATCAGATCGACCAGAACCATCAAGATAAACATAAGAATAAAATCCAGGTGGTGGGGCTGAGTTTGAAGTCCAATATTCTACATATTTTGGCCACTTAGCTGAATTATACATGTTGCCATGTGTATTGTGTAAATCCAACAATTCATTTCTTGTTGGTAAACGCCAATTGGTGCGACCTTTTATCTTTTTATTGTTGTAATGAACCCGACATAACTCATCGGCCTTATTCCAACCGACATACAAAAAGTCTCCACTCGGTGACTGATTAGGACGTGATGAATGGTCTATTATATAATTACCATTAAGGCCGCTAGGATAAATCAGACCGATACTCTCTAAAAAGCTTTTTGAAGGTGAATTGGTCAATATTTTACCATTAAAAACAAAACCATTAACACAAGTTCCACCAACTGAGCTACATGATTTCACTTGTACTGTCACACTGTTACTGGTCACATCACCTTTGAACGCACTGACTATGACAGGGCCGCTCCTTACAGCAGTCAGTAGACCATTTGATGTCACGGTGGCCAGCGAGTTATTCACACTCCATGTGACCATATTACTGATATCAGAAGAAGTATTATCGCTGTAAGTGGCCATTGCCGTCAGCTGCTGCGTATGTCCCTCAGTAATCGACACACTCGCCGGAGTCACTGTTATCGAGTTGAGCAACGCCGCCGTTACGTCTACCGACACACTATTACTGGCCACGTTGCCTTTAAATGCGCTGAGTGTAACAATACCCTTATCTTCTGCCGTTAAGAGTCCATTTGGTGTGACACTTGCGACGGTTACATCGTCCGATCTCCACGTGACCAAGTGACTGATATCAGAGGAAGTATTATCGCTGTAGGTCGCGGTTGCCGTCAGTTGCTGCGACAGTCCTTTGGCAATCGATACGCTCACCGGGGTCACCGCAATTGAGTCAATCGCTGCATCGGTCACGTCCACCGACACGCTATTACTGGTCACGTTGTCTTTCATTGCGCTGAGTCTAACGGTACCCTTACCTTCTGCATTTAAGAGTCCATTTGGCGTGACACTTGCGATGGTCACATCGTCTGAGTACCATGTAACTAAGTCACTGACATCAGAGGAAGTATTATCGCTGTAAGTCGCGGTTGCTGTCAGTTGCTTCGTCTGTCCTTTGGCAAGCAACACACTTGCCGGAGTAATTGCGAGCGAATCAATCACTGCATTGGTTACTTCCACCGACACACGATTACTGGTCACGTTGTCTTTTACAGCGCTAAGCATAACAGTACCTTTATCTTCTGTCGTTAAAAGTCCATCTGGTGTGACACTTGCTACTGTCACATCGTCTGAGCGCCATGTGACAAAGCCACTGATATCAGTCGAAGTATTATCGCTGTAGGTAGCGGTTGCCGTCAGTTGCTGCGTCACTCCTTTGGCAAGCAACATACTCGCCGGAGTCACTGTTATCGAGTCTATCACTGCATCGGTCACGTCCACTGATACGTTATTACTGGTCACGTTGTCTTTAAATGCGCTGAGTGTAACTCTACCCTTACCTTCTGCCGTTAAAAGTCCATTTGGCGCGACACTTGCTACGGTCAAACCGCCAGAGCGCCACGTGACCAAGTTACTGATATCAGAGGAAGTGTTATCGCTGTAAGTCGCGGTTGCCATCAGTTGCTGCGTCACTCCTTTGGCAAGCAACATACTCGCCGGAGTCACTGCTATCGAGTCTATCACTGCATCGGTCACGTCCACTGATACGTCATTACTGGTCACATTGTCTTTAAATGCACTGAGTGTGGTAGTGCCTCGCGCTACACCAGTCAGAAGGCCATCTGACGTCACGGTGGCAGTCGTCAAATCATCCGAACGCCACGTGACCAAGTCTGTGATATTAGAAGAAGTATTATCGCTGTAAGTCGCGGTCGCCGTCAGTTGCTTCGTCTGTCCTTTGGCAAGTGACCCACTCGCAGGAGTAACTACAATCGAATCGATCACCGCATTGGTTACGTCTACCAACACGCTATTACTGGTCACGTTGTCTTTAAATGCGCTGAGTGTCGCTGTGCCTCGCGCTACACCAGTCAGAAGGCCACCTGACGTCACGGTGGCAGTCGTCAAATCATCCGAGCGCCACGTGACTGAATCACTGATATCGGAAGAAGTGTTATCGCTGTAGATCGCAGTCGCCGTAAGTTGCTGCGTCATTCCTTTGGCAATCAACACACTCGCAGGAGTGACTGCGATCGAATCGATCACCGCATCGGTTACGTCCACTGACACGCTATTACTGGTCACGTTGTCTTTAAATGCGCTAAGTGTGGTAGTGCCTCGCGCTACACCAGTCAGAAGACCATCTGACGTCACGGTGGCAGTCGTCAAATCATCCGAGCGCCACGTGACTGAATCACTGATATCGGCGGAAGTGTTATCGCTATAGGTCGCAGTCGCCGTCAGTCGCTGTGTTTGTCCCTGCGCAATCGACACACTCGCCGGGGTCACTGCGATCGAGTTTATTACCGCTTCGGTGACTTCCACCAACACGCTATTACTGGTGATATTACCATTAAATGCACTAATACTAACTTCTCCAGCCTCTTCACCAGCCACTAATAAGCCTGATTCGGAAAAAAAAGCGACTTCTGGATCACTAGAGCGCCAAGAGCTCGTTTTTAGTTCATCTGTAATGACCTTTGTGGACCCATCAGAATAATAACCCGTCGCAGCAAAAGCTTGTTTGTGATTTTTATTTAACTTCAGAGAGCTCGTGCCTTTAATTCGAGAGAAGGAAGCATTAATAGCAATACGCTCTAATGTTACAGCATACTCAACTTTAGGGTTTTCCGTAACCTGTGGGTCGCCATTAGATGCATTAGATTGAGTGCTTGAGTTAGAAGTTAATGCCTTTAACCATTCATCATTACAACCAGTCAATATTAATAAAAACAGAAGTGCCAATAGAGTGTATTGAAAACGAATAGTTTTTGGAGACTTTAAGAGCGCCATCATGGTTTACCACCCAAACTTAGTTCATTAGATTAGATGGCCCAAATTAGCCTCAGCTATGTCTTTCAAATAATCATTTAAGATAATTTATATCATAAAAATCTCAAGCCATTGATTTTATCACTATAAATTAAAATCGCCATTACTAACTTAAAACGTCATCAGTAGACGAAATTGACAATACTGCCGCTCACTTTCGTTTAACCCAACCCAAGCTATTTACTAATAGGTAGATAACTGTTATTGTCATTAATAATGATAACAAACGTTATTGTTAGGGCCATTTGAAGAACCCCTAAGTATGCAATGCTAAATTCTATGCATAGCCATTAAAGCTTAAAACTATAAATTGAGGAAAAATCATGTCAGTACAACAAGCGAATGCATTATGGCAAGGAACATTAAAATCAGGCAAAGGCGTCATGCAATACGGCGAAGTTGAAGGTCCATTTACCTTTGCTTCTCGTTTTGAAACAGGCCCAGGGACTAATCCAGAAGAGTTAGTAGGTGCAGCTCACGCCGGCTGTTACTCAATGTTTCTTTCGGCTTTATTGTCAGAAAAAGGCCTCAACCCAACCATTAATACACAAGCGAAAGTTCACTTAGGTGAAGAAGATGGTCCAAAGATCACTCACATTGAGCTTGATTCCAAAGTCTCTGCTGAAGGCTTAGAGGACGCACTGTTACAAGAGCTTGGTGCAGTAGCAAAAGAAAAGTGTCCTATTTCACGCCTTTTTGCTGGCACAGAAATCTCTTTGACACTGACTCTTGTTTAAGTATTGAGCCCTCTCCCACAGTTTAAAAACTAAGTTGGGGTGAGTAAAAAAGTGACAGCAGATATCTGCTGTCATTTAAAAGCTGGTTATTTGATTTTAAAATTTGTAATCTAAACCAATATAAGCACTTTGGGTTTCAAAGTTAACGGACTTTTTAGTGCGGAACAAACTAGGTTTAACATCAAAATCTACGGATGCAACGCGGTAACCAACTGATATAATAACTTTTGTGTTAAACTCGTAACCAAGTTCAAGACCATAGTTATACCCAAAACCTTCAACATTATTTGCTGTATAGTAGCTATTCGTATAACCTACTGAATGACTATAAACAATACCATCTGCTGTCATACTTGTAAGTCCAGCGATCGCCCCCAAGTATAAACCACTCCCATTAAAATGATATTTAGGCTTCACATTTAGATTAAATGCATCCATGTCCACATCCGAGCTACAACGCACATAATTGTAATTTGAATAACAATAAGCTCCATTATCATTTGTAAAGTTGCCAAGATGAATATATTCGGCTTCAATATCAATCGAAAAATTATCATTAACTTTAATATTTCTTCCCGCCGAAATACCAACTCCAGTAGCAGAATCTAAATCAAAATTTGATTCGATATCTAAATTACTATTCAACACATCCACGCCAATGTACCAATCACTTTTAGCTTGTGCCGCGACTGATGAGAAGGCTGAAGCAACAGCCAAAGTTAATACTATTTTTTTCATTATCATTCCATGCTCATTATTAATTAAATGATTTAGGAAAAATTTTATAGATTTCAGTAACACCAATCAACAAAAAATACTTAAAATCAATAATTTAAATTAAATTTCATTGAAATAAAAAATATAAAGAGATTATTTCCATTAATAAAAACACTTTATTTAATCTATTATTTAAAATAAGTTTCAAATTAATCAATTCATGAGATTTGGTGCGTTTTTAGTTACCAGATATCACTTAATCTGAATGCCCCATAGCAGTGCAAAAAACTATGATATTCGATTTAGTTCTATCTAATGCGTGTTTTATCGTTTAAATGCCATATGCTTGGGAGTATCTTACGGCAATGGCTTCCATGTACTCAGAGCCGTTACTGAACTGAAGAGATAGCAAAGCATAACAACTTAAGATAAAACCTTTCCTATGCTGCTCAACAATCCCAATAAACAGTACGCAATCTGAACAAAGCATGGATTAAGTTATTTTTGGTTTGTTTAATAGGGTTTACTTATGCAGCTTGCACTTATCCTTTCATTGGCATTATTTGCTGCCAATATCTTGTTTATTTTCTATCAACAACAGAAACAACACTCGCTTTCTAGATTGGTTTTACTTGGCCTCATTACCGGTTCACTTTTTGGTTTTGTCCTGCAAATTTTTCATGGTGAAGGCAGCCCAATGATTGCAAAAACCTTGCAATGGGTTGCGATAGTCGGCCAAGGCTATGTCGGCTTGTTAAAAATGATCATCATGCCACTGGTACTGATTTCTATGATCGCGGCAGTGGTAAAACTCGAGAAAGGCAGTTCATTGGGAAAAATCTCAGGGCTTACCGTTGCCATTTTACTTGTTACAACAGGAATTTCCGCGGCTATCGGTATTTTTGTGGCGACCACGTTTGGTCTGTCCGCTGAAGGATTAACGGAAGGTGCCCGTGAAGCTGCTCGCATGGCCGCCTTAGAGACTCGCGCAGATACTGTCAGCAATCTAACCATTCCACAAATGCTAATCAGCTTCATTCCGACTAACCCATTTTTGGATCTGACTGGTGCTCGCTCCACTTCCATTATCGCTGTGGTTATTTTTGGTGTGCTCACAGGGATAGCGGCAAGAAAAGTCATGTTAGAGCAGGAAGAGCTTTACTCTCCTATCAAAACCTTTGTCAATTCAGCGCAAGCCATTGTAATGCGTCTGGTCAAGATGATCATGGCGCTAACGCCGTATGGTATTGCAGCTCTGATGGCGAAAGTCGTTGCGACATCTAATATGGCTGACATTTTGAACTTACTTAGTTTCATCGTTGCTTCATACGTGGCAATTGCACTGATGTTTGTTATCCATGCGCTGTTAGTCTCTCTTTTTGGTGTGAACCCAGTGAGCTATTTCAAAAAGATTTGGCCAGTTCTTACTTTTGCCTTCACATCACGAAGCTCCGCTGCCACTATTCCACTTAACGTTGAGGCACAAATTGATAAACTCAATGTACCACCAGCGATTGCTAATCTGTCTGCTTCATTAGGTGCGACCATCGGTCAAAATGGGTGTGCTGGTATTTACCCTGCCATGCTCGCAGTAATGGTGGCACCAACGGTTGGTATTGATCCATTAAACATTCACTTTTTGTTATCACTGGTCGGTATCATCATGATCAGTTCATTTGGTATCGCTGGTATTGGTGGTGGTGCGACTTTTGCGGCTCTAATTGTCCTGCCTGCCATGGGGCTACCTGTGACCATTGCTGCACTGCTTATATCAATTGAGCCACTGATTGATATGGCTCGTACCGCATTGAATGTTTCTGGCTCAATGACCGCGGGAACCATAGTAAGTCGTATGCTTAAGCCTTCAGAGCAACAACAAGAAAACAAGGCTAGCGAGACAGAACAAATCGCCTAACTTCACCCATTACGCTTGAGTAAAAAAGAAGCCGATAGACTTTCTATCGGCTTCTTTGTTCTCAGAGATTGGTATCAGTGTTGTAAGGTATTACATGTTCTTCACTTTACAAATGAACTGCTTCTGTTCAGAGTTTTTATTACCCATATCTTGGGAAGACCAAAACAGCCCAGAAGGTAAAATGCGTTTGTCATTTAAGTTCCAAAGGTCATCAAGATTGGTTAACGATGCATAAAGCTTATCTTTGCAGTAAACCATGGCTTTTTTCAAAGGTGCTTTAAAAGGTTTCTGTTTCTCTTCTTCTGGCATCACGTAAAAGTGTTCACTGTCGTGATAAAGAATCGTGTGTGTCGGCCCCTTCAGTGATTCTAGCTCCGATTCATCCACGCCAATACTGGTTAAGAGAGAAAAGTTAATTGCATCGAAGTCTGGTAAAGGTCTATCTGAAGACTTTTCTGAACTCTGTGATGTTACTTGAGCGAGAGGTTTAGGTGCCTTGAGCGTTTTAATCGTCGGTTTAGTTAAAGTTTCTTGCTTGGAGCTCCTAGCCTGCACCTTAGAAGTGCTGGTCTTGCTCGCCGTTTTGTTTTTCGACGCTCCAGAGAAACTGAAGTAGTATTCATTTTCTGTGTAAGGTGTGGCTTTAATTGATTCTCGCTTTGAGCCATTTTCGGCAACGATATCAATGACACCAACAAAAGTGCCCCTGTATTCAACAGTTTTACCTTCACCCGCAAAATCACTATTCACGTAGTACTTAGTGTTTTCACTGTTCGACTTAAAGACTAAGAAATGCTTATTCAGCCCCAGTTCTTTACGGACAACTTTATCGGTTTCAGTAGTAAATGGCTTCGTATATTTTGCGCTTGCCACATATTTTAAGTGCCCTTGCATGTCCAAAGAAGCATTGACCACTTCAAAGTCTTCAACTTTAAGTCCATTTGAATTGCCCATTTTGAGTAAAAACGCCTGTTCCATTGCTGATAGATTCCTTTCTACACAACGGCTAATACTGTCTGATGCATTACATGTGATGGTTCCGTCGCTTTTGTGGCTATAGGCAATAGAAGAATCATTAATTAACCTGGATTTAATCTCACGATATAAATCTAGAATTTGTTGATTTTTATTTTTCTCTAAACTTAATACTGATGCTTTTAACTTTTCGATATCTTGATGAATAGTCGTAAATTTGGCTTGATTGATTTGTAATTCATCATTGAGGATTTTTATAGAATAGGAGCTTTGCTTTAAAGACTCTATCAAATCATCATTAGGTTGACCTGACATAAGGTCTCTTTGCATTAACTCTGAACCATCAATAATGTAGGACTTATAATCGTCGATTTTCTCTTCTAAGTTGCGGCTTTCTGATTTTGTTTTATTGTAATCTTTGGTGAGCTTTTCAATATTTGTCGCTTTGAATTCTTTATCAAAATTTTCGTTAATTTTATATAATTGACCTTCCTCTGAACCGCTTAGCACACCACCAGCAACAGAGGTAGAAATAAAAAACATCAAGGGTAGCATAGCGATTTTTTTCATTGTTATTTCCATATAAACCATAAAATCTGCCAATATGTTAAATCTAGCATGTAATCAGTCTGAATCAAGAAGTTATGTTTGTTTCACTCGTACAAATCTAGGTTCAAGCTAGGATTCGACTGTGACTTGCAATGATAAATGCGTTATCAATCACAAACCCGTATTCTATACCTTAACGATCTTTAGGTGTTTGATTCAGAGCAACTTCTGATTTACCTCTTGCCGCTTTAAACTTTGTATTCTTTTGTGGGTTTACCTTGCATTCTTTAGGCTGAGGCTGGGGATCAGATACTTGCCTTCAAGAATACGTTTGTTCTTTTCGTTGTATCGACACCAATTCTGAATGTGATGTTTTCTTTAGATGATATTTTTGCTATAAGTCCTTCACCGTCATTCAGTTCTGTCGGGCCGCTATATCCGCTCGTTTTGTTGTGGCTTTTAGCTGCTTGTCTGTGATGCTCTGGTTGTCTGACTTAAAGTGGGACGCAGCACTTACAAAATTTGAGTTGTCTGACGCAAGAAGTCGGCTCAGTGAAAGGCTCCCAAAGGGCCAGCGACCCTAACTCTGAGACTTTGTTAACGATTCTCAATGTAGAACCGTTATATCTTCGAATCGATGCCGCGCCTGAGAACTAAGGTCATCTCGCTGAACGCAGCACTTTGAGGTTACTTGGGTATATACAAGATAAGCTTTGAAGAATAGCGAACAAAAAAGGAAACCCATGAACAATACCGAACAGCCTACATTCTTCTTCTTTGATTACGAGACTTGGGGAACCAGCCCAGCAAAAGATCGTCCAAGCCAATTTGCTGGTGTGCGTACTGATGAAAATTTCAACATCATTGGCGAACCACTGGTGATCTATTGCCAACCTCCTGCTGATTACTTGCCTTCCCCAGAGGCTGCTCTGATTACTGGTATTACGCCTCAGAAAGCATTAAAAGATGGCTTACCTGAACCGGAATTTATCGCAAAGATCCATGCTGAACTTTCTAAACCAAACACCACCAGCCTTGGTTACAATAGCATTCGCTTTGATGATGAAGTTACACGATATACTTGCTACCGTAACTTTATCGACCCGTATGCTTGGAGTTGGCAAAAAGGCAACTCACGCTGGGATCTGCTTGATGTTATGCGAGCCTGCCATGCATTACGCCCTGAAGGCATCGAGTGGCCTGAAAACGATGAAGGCTTTACCAGCTTTAAGTTAGAACATTTATCCGTCGCGAATGGAATAGAACACAGTAATGCACACGATGCGATGGCCGATGTTGTTGCGACCATTGAACTAGCCAAGAAGATTAAAGCGGCCCAACCTAAGCTGTTCGACTACTTCTTTTCTATGCGTCACAAACGTAAGTTGAATGAGCTGATCGATATCGTCAATATGACTCCGCTTATGCATGTATCTGGCATGTTGGGCCGGGAATGCCAATATACGAGTTGGATCGTTCCAATCGCGTGGCATCCTACTAACAATAATGCGGTGATCACGGTTGATCTCGCTAAGGATCCTCAGCCCTTACTTGACTTGTCCGCTGATGAGTTGCAACAGCGCCTTTATACAAAACGAGAAGATCTTGGTGACTTGTTACCCGTCCCTGTCAAATTAGTTCACCTTAATAAGTGCCCTATTTTAGCGCCGGCCAAAACACTCACCGCAGAAAACGCCGAGTCCATTGGTATTGATCGCCAGCAATGCCTAAGTAACCTTGCTACTTTACGCCAGAACCCTGAAATTAGAGATAAACTCATCCGTCTCTTTTCAATCGAGCGAAAGTTTGCCAAAAGCGATGATGTAGACACACAACTCTATGATGGCTTCTTCTCTCCTGCCGATCGTGCCGCCATGGACATCATTCGCGAAACCGATCCCAATAACCTAGCGGCACTCGATATTGAGTTTGCTGATAAGCGTATAAAACCGCTGCTGTTCCGTTATCGTGCAAGGCACTACGCCAATACATTGGACGAGCAAGAGCAGCGACGTTGGGCACAGCATTGCCGAGAAATCTTCGAAAGCCAGATTGAAGATTACATGCTAAATTTAGAAAACCTAGTTCATGAACATGAAAGTGACGACAAGAAAATCGCGCTTCTCAAATCCGTGTATCGTTACGTAGAAAGTCTGGCTTCTTAGATTCCTCCAACACAAAATCGAGGGTGCTGAGTGTATTTGGCATGAAACATCGCTTAAAAAAACTGGTTCATTTACTGATTGCTCTGCTAATTATTAGCGGAGCACTCGCCATCGGTAATTTTCTTCAATCACTAACAAACACTTCTATTCCCGGAAGTGTTATTGGCATGCTGGTGCTATTTTTCTCAATGGTATTTGGTGTGATTAAAGCGGAATGGGTCAAACCTGGCGCAACTCTATTCATTCGCTATATGATCCTGCTATTTGTACCAATCAGTGTCGGTCTGATGCAACATTTTGATATGCTGATTAATAATGCATTACCGATTTTAGCAAGTGCCATAGGAGGGTCACTGATCGTCTTAGTCAGCTTGGCTTGGTTATTAGAGTACTTGCTTAAGGATAATCGCTAACATGTGGTTACTTGTTACCATTTTGGTATTCTTTACTGCTCGTCATATTGCAATAAAGATCAACAAACCGTTTGCTAACCCACTTTTGATGAGTCTAGTGGTTTTGATTCCGATCTTGCTCTACTTTCATATCCCTTATGAAACTTACTATCATGACAACCGCTGGCTCAGTGACTTACTGCAACCTGCCGTTGTTGCTCTGGCTTATCCTTTGTATGAACAGCTACCACAAATCAAATCTAAATGGCGAATCATCCTGTTAGCCTGCACTTTAGGTAGTGTTATGTCGATGATCACTGCGACTTTGATTGCCGTGGCCTTCAAAGCAGATATCGGCTTAATTGCCAGCCTTATCAGTAAATCAGTCACCACTCCAATAGCGATGGAAGTATCACGTCATTTGGGAGGAGAAGCGGCTATAGCTGCCATTCTTGTATTAATTGTTGGTCTATTTGGTGCCATACTCGCCTATCCAATATTTAATTTAATCGGGATCAAACACCCAATTGCTCGGGGCTTAACCATGGGGACAGTATCGCATGCATTAGGTACCGCAACTTGTGCAGAAAAACAACCTTCTGATGCTGCTTATTCCTCTCTTGCCTTAGTTTTGTGTGGCATTATCACGTCAGTGCTTGCTCCAAGTATTTTTGGTCTTGCCGTTTGGCTATCTCAGTAAACCGTAACCAAACGCAAAGTAGCGAACATGTGTGAAGTGCCTCTAATTATGTAACATAGAAAATATTTACAAACATTAGCGTGATCTTAATCACGGATTTTTCTGTTTCATCGCCTAGAATATCCTTCCATGCACTAACAAGGACTCCAAATGAATAGTCGCGTTGAACAGGCATTAGCAAATATTCCTGAGCCACTTTCTAGCCACCTTGCTCCGATCGTTCAATCCAACGATTTTGATGCAACTATTTCCAAAAAGCAGTTTGAGCAATTACTTTCTTTAACTCACCTATCCGATAAAGAGCTTCGTCTTGCTCTTCTCCCTATCGCCGCTGCTTTTTCCTATGCCCCTATTTCTAATTTCTATGTCGGAGCAATCGCTCGAGGTTTATCAGGAAACCTTTATTTCGGCGCTAACATGGAATTATTTGGAGTTCAGCTTGGTCAAACCGTGCACGCAGAACAGTCTGCAATAAGCCACGCTTGGATGAAAGGTGAGCGTGGTTTAACTGACATCACCATCAACTTCAGCCCTTGTGGTCATTGCCGTCAGTTTATGAACGAAATCTCAACGGCTAAAAACCTCAAAGTGCAACTTCCAGATAGTGACGAAAAACGACTTCACGATTACCTACCTGAAGCATTTGGGCCGAACGATTTAGGCATAGAATCAGGCTTGATGTCAGAGGTCGTGCATTCCTTTACTTTTAAAGACGATAATATACTGCTTGAGAAAGCGGTAGATGCGATGAACATGAGCCACGCTCCTTACACAAACAACTTCAGTGGCCTTGCCATTGAGATGGCCTGTGGTCGTGTGTTCTTAGGCGCTTATGCCGAAAATGCTGCATTTAACCCAAGTCTACCTCCTTTACAGGTCGCGCTGAGCCAAATTATGCTGGCTGGCCTAAAATTTGATGGCATCAAAGCGGTCGCTCTAGCTGAAAATGCTCAAGGTAAAATCAGCCACCTTGCTGAAACTCAATCTACTATCGAAGCATTAAATCCAGACATTCCAGTCAGTTTTGTTAATGTCTAAAGTGCGATTAATGTTTGTCAGCGTTTTGCTGTTGTAAGTTGCAGGCTTGATTAAATTGTGAACTAAGAAGAGCCCATTCATTGGGCTCTTCTTATTATAAAAACTCAGTTAATCTTTGTGCTGCTCTTTTAAGCGCTAAATTCACAACACGAGTAATCTCATAGAAGTTGTTATCTGGATCATCCCAATCTTTATCTTCAGGAATGAGCAACGACAGCATCAAAAAAACGTAGCAAACGTTTGCCTCATTAATTAAATACAGTATTATCCGTTCTCAATCATCTCACATCATTCTAATTTTTAAGGTAATGCTATGTTCGGTACTGCAACACGCCCCCATGCAACACGTGTTTTACTTTTAGGCTCTGGTGAGCTCGGAAAAGAAGTGGCGATAGAATGTCAAAGGCTTGGTTTAGAAGTGATTGCATGCGATCGCTATGCGGATGCACCTGCAATGCAAGTCGCCCACCGTAGCTACGTCATCGATATGCTCGATGGCCAAGCTTTAGAAGAAATCATCATGCACGAACAACCCGCCTACGTTGTGCCTGAAATCGAAGCCATCGCCACCGATAAATTAGTTGAACTCGAAGAAAAAGGGATAAACGTTGTTCCAACCGCGCGAGCAACAAAACTTACCATGAATCGTGAAGGTATTCGTCGATTAGCCTCTGAAGAACTTGAGCTAAACACTTCACCTTACCAATTTGCTGATAATTTTGATGACTTTAAATCAGCAGTCGACTTTGTCGGTACCCCTTGTGTGGTTAAGCCTGTAATGAGCTCTTCTGGTAAAGGGCAGAGTGTCATTAAAACAGCAGAAGACATCAACAAAGCTTGGGAATACGCTCAACAGGGAGGTCGAACTGGAGCTGGACGAGTCATCGTCGAAGGCTTCGTTGACTTTGATTATGAAATTACCCTTCTTACTGTTAAAGCGGTCGACGGCGTGCATTTCTGTGCTCCTATTGGTCATCGCCAGGAAGATGGAGACTATCGTGAATCATGGCAGCCACAAGTCATGTCAGATAATGCGCGCAAGGCCGCCGAATACGCTGCGGAAAAAGTCGTAAACGCACTTGGCGGTTATGGGTTATTTGGGGTGGAATTGTTTGTTAAAGGCGATCATGTGTTCTTCAACGAAGTTTCACCACGTCCACATGATACCGGTATGGTTACAATGATTTCACAAGATATGTCTGAGTTCGCGCTTCACGTTCGTGCGTTCACCAAAATGCCCGTCCATAAGATCACTCAATTTGGCCCATCAGCTTCAGCTGTTGTACTCGGAGAAGGTCAATCAGAAGACCTACAGTTTGATAACTTAGCCAAAGCTTTAGCCAAACCGCAAACTCAATTAAGATTGTTTGCTAAACCAGATATTTCAGGGCGTCGACGACTTGGTGTTGTCTTAACGCGCCGTGATAGTCTTGAAAGCGCAATCAAAGATGCGATTGAGAGTGCTGCGCAAGTTCGTATTGAATATTAATTGATGAACCGCTGAACCTTCTTTAACCAAGTAAATTCAAGATGCTGTGTTCAGCGGTACGAGCTAGATATACCCAAGTGACCTCAAGATGCTTGATTCAGAGCGAGGTCACTGAGCTGAATTCAAGGAAGACAACGAAGTGGAATAGTATTCTATTTCTTATTTTTGTAAGAAGAACGGTTGTCTGACGTAAGAAGTCGGCTCAGTATTCATCAACACTATTAAGCAACACTTTTGGCCTGCTTGACCACGCTTGCCAAGCAGGTTCAGTGTTTATGAGCGAAGATCTTCAATAAGGTAGACTTCTTCAGAAAATCGGCTCAAACCTTTCTTCGCTATTTTAGGATGATGTTTGTCTGCGCCATTCACGGTTAAACAGGTAATTTTATAACCCTTAAACAGTTCACTTACCTCACCCCCCGGTACACTAAACGGTGGGCCTGCCATCTCATCTTGAGGGTAATCTAACGTGATCAATAAAATACGGCCGCCAGGATTGAGCAATTGTGTAAGCCTATTGACATAATCTGCCCTCATTTCTTGAGGTAACGCGACTAACGCTGCACGATCGTAAACTAAATCTGCTTTTGCGACCGGAGCCGTAAAGAAATCACCACAATATATTGAAAGCTCATCAAACTGATACAGCTCCAAGTTACCCTTAATTGGAATCACGGTTGGAGTGTAGAAGTGCTCAGCAAAAAACGCCCTAACTGCAATTTGGCTCAATTCTACTCCGCAAACGTCGTTATGTTTCGACGCCAACCAAACCAAATCTTCAGATTTACCACATAGAGGAACCAAAACCTGCTCTTCCCGTTTGGGTTGAAGATGGTGCCAAAATTCGATGAGTAACGGGTTTACATCACCTAAATGGAAGCCGATTTGATTACTTGCCCACTTATTATGCCAGAATTCTTGATCTCTCATATTTGCTCAACTTTAAATAATTCTCAACAGGCGTCCTTACAAGGGGGAAGGTGATACCTCGAATAATAATGATTCCCATCTCATTGATCGGCACAACATTGCGTTGTAACAAAGTACACCAAGAGAACTTGGGGGACGCTTACGTATCATTAGGTTAACGTATTTTTCTATTTTGTCTACGTTGTTCATCTTGAGTTAATAATGAGATGTTAATGTGAGTCAGAACTCAAACTTGTGGCAAAACCTTCTCTAGCGACGGTTTGAGAAAAGTAGATAAGGGCTTCAAATAATGTCAGTCCTCTTTAAAGTTAGAGAACCATCACATAGTGGAATAATCAGAAAGAATGAGTATTGGGTTTGAGCACTTAGCCCCCATAAATTAGGTATACCCAAGTAACCTAGAGGAAACTTAGGTATAAGCCTGATTTGCAAAAACTGAGTAACTTTTGACTATTCATTTTTTCAGTGTAAGCAAGTTAAGGAGAGTGAATGAGCTTATTTTTTCGTACTACCGCATTGATGCTTTTAGTACTCAGCCGTGCACCTGCATTCGCCGCGCTTCCTAATACCCCAGAGAGCAAACAGGGCGCTTTAAACAGTTCAGATCAAGTTTGTTCCCAATCATTCAAGCATAACCTCAGTGGTCTATATGCTATCAAACCTATTCAATCTAACCCTATTCAGCCCTATAATGATTTTGATGTGCTGTATCAAAAAGCACATCAGGCTCAATTAGAACTTGAAACCATCTGCAAAACGACAGCATTGCTTACCCACTCAGAGCCTTATTTTGCTGGAGTTAAATCAAAACGCCGCGCACAAGACAAAATCAATTACGAATTGGATGGTCAAGTAGAGAGAATTACAGACTTAGCAAGAGCGACTATTGTTGCACGAGACGTAGCAAGTTTGATGGCTGTCTATGAAACGCTAGAACGCGAAACATCGATTATCAACGTTAAGAACCGTTTCAAAAAACCTAAGAAGTCAGGCTATAGAGATTTGAACCTGCTGGTACGTTTACCCAATAGTAATCTTGTTGCAGAAGTTCAGCTTCACTTAAAAGCAATTGCAGATGTCAAAAGTGGACCAGAACATGATTTATACAAAAAGATACAAGATATAGAACGCAAGGCAATGTTGGAGAGCCGTCCGATGAGTGAACTGGAATTGGCTTCTATTGATAAAATACGGAACCAATCGAAAGATCTTTATCAACAGGCTTGGCAACCTTATTTAACAACACACCTAGCAGCTGCCTAGTGAAGGTGAATTGACGCATTGATGTCAGGCTGACCCAAAAAATAAGAGACCACGACAAGTCATGGTCTCTTTAATCAATATGAATTACTGCTTTTGGGAGAGATTTTCAACTCTTGCCTTAAGCTTCTGTCCAGGACGGAACGTCACTACACGTCGAGCAGTAATTGGAATATCTTCACCCGTCTTCGGGTTACGACCAGGTCTCTCATTCTTGTCACGAAGGTCAAAATTACCAAAACCTGACAGTTTTACCTGTTCGCCGCTTTCTAGTGCTTTACGAATCTCTTCGAAGAACACTTCCACCGTTTCCTTGGCGTCCCGTTTACTAAATCCCAATTTTTCAAACAGGTTTTCTGCAAGTTCGGCTTTTGTGAGCGCCATAAAACTTTCCTCAAAGCTATGTTAAACAATGCTACCCAAAGTAGCGCTAGAGCAGTTTTACCCTACTAATTCAACAACATATCGGGTTTACTTTTGGAAGTGTATGTCAAGCTTATGATTTTCGCCAACTTTTTTCTTTCCTAATATACCCACAAAAGGAAAATGGGCAAGTTTTAAGTACTGCATAATATACAAATTAGAGAATAATGTAATTCAAATTTGGAATTTTTAGACTAAAGACCCACAAAAAGAAGAACTGCAAGATATAAAACTATTTAATAGAAATATCAAATTTGCTTTTTAAAATTCGTTTTATTACGACTTTTATCGTTTTTATGTTTCAAAAATACTCTTAATCACTCTTTAATCGCATTTACTGTCGCAATTTTTCACAAAATCAAACTGACAAATTGCAGCCAATTTTAGTGACTATAACTATAAAAAAACCCTACCAGATTGGCAGGGCTCTTATATCAATAGGTATTATCACTAAATAAGGCTAGTCACGCAGAGACGCACCAAACTTCTCAGATACGTGTGCAACAATAGCGTCAACCGCACCAGCGATGTCAGCATCCTCAAGCGTACGTTCAACTGATTGTAGAGTCAGAGCGATTGCTAAGCTCTTCTTACCTTCTTCTACGCCTTTGCCTACGTATACGTCGAACAACTTGGCATCTTTCAGGAATTCACCACCTTGTTCTAGACATGCTGCAACGATGTCACCTGAAGCAACAACATCGTCAACAACCACAGCGATGTCACGACGGTTTGATGGGAACTTGGAAAGCTGTACTGCTTCTGGAATCACCTTAGTGTTGATCGCAGACCATTCAACTTCAAATACGATAGTGCGGCCGTTTAGACCAAACTTACGCTCAAGTTCTGGATGAACAGTACCAATGACACCTACCTGCTTGCCATCGACGATGATAGCTGCAGATTGACCAGGGTGAAGCGCTGGGTTCGCTGCTTTATCTTCGGAAGAAAGCGCAGCAAAAGAGTAAGCGACTTCGTTAGCAGTGAGCTCGAGAACAGCTTCTAGGTCACCTTTAAGATCAAAGAAATCTACCGTATTCGTTTCGATATCCCAGTGCTCTTCACTACGAGTACCTGCGATAACACCTGCAAGCATAGGCTCTTGGCGCATACCGTTTTCAGCCGACTCACATGGGATAAAGCGTAGGCCGTATTCGAATAAACGCACGCGTGGCTGCTGACGTTTCTGGTTGTGAACAACCGTGTTAAGCAGGCCTTGGATTAAGCCTAAACGCATTGCTGACATATCCGCAGAGATTGGGAATGGCAGGATGAGTGGCTCAATACCTGGAACAACAAGCTTTTGCTGCTCTGGCTCAACGAAGCTGTAAGTGATAGCTTCTTGGTAACCGCGGTCAACAAGTAGATTACGGACACGCTTTAGCGGAATATTTGCTTCAACGTGGTCATGCATCTTAAGTGCAGCTGCTGGGTTTTGGTTAGGAATGTTATCATAACCGTATATACGACCTACTTCTTCAATCAGGTCTTGCTCGATAGCAATATCGAAACGCCATGTTGGCGCGACTGCAACCCACCCTTCTTCAGCAGCTTCAACAGTCAAACCTAGACGCTCTAGGATTTCTACTACGTCAGCATCAGCAATGTGGTGACCCAGTAGGTTGTCCAGTTTAGTGCGACGAAGTGCAACTTTGTTTGGCTTAGGTAAATCTGCATCAGACTCAACAGCGACAACAGGCGCTACTTCACCACCACAAATCTCAGCAAGAAGCTGAGTTGCACGCTCCATTGCGCTCACTTGTAGTGCGTAATCCACACCACGCTCGAAACGCATTGAAGAATCAGTGTGAAGACCGTAGCTACGAGCGCGACCACGGATGTGGTCAGGTGCAAAGAAGGCACACTCTAGTAGAACGTCTTTAGTCTCAGTTGTTACACCAGACTCTTCACCACCAAAAATACCTGCGATTGCAAGTGCCTTGTTGTGGTCTGCTACTACTAATGTATCTGCGTTTAGTTCTGCTTCGCTACCGTCAAGAAGGGTTAACTTCTCACCTTGCTCTGCCATACGAACGACGATACCGCCGTCGATCTTCGCTAGATCGAACGCGTGCATTGGTTGGCCTTGCTCTAGAAGAACATAGTTAGTGATGTCGACTACAGGGTCGATAGAACGAATGCCACAACGACGCAGTTTTTCTTGCATCCATAGTGGTGTTTCAGCTTGAACATTTACGTTCTTAACTACACGACCAAGGTAACGTGGACACGCAGCTGGCGCTTTCACTTCGATAGAAACTTTATCATCGATTGAAGGTGCAACTGCTTCTACAGAAGGTTCTGTTACATCAGCGCGGTTTAGTACGCCAACTTCACGAGCTAAACCACGAATGCTGAAACAGTCCGCGCGGTTTGCTGTTAGGTCTACGTCTACCGTTACGTCGTCTAAGCCTAGGAGTTCACGGAAATCGGTACCGATTACTGCGTCTTCTGCGAGTTCCATGATGCCGTCTGACTCAACGTCGATACCCAGTTCAGTGAATGAACAAAGCATGCCGTGAGAAGGCTGGCCACGTAGTTTCGCTTTTTTGATTTTGAAATCGCCTGGAAGAACAGCACCAACTGTTGCTACTGCTACTTTCAGACCTTGGCGACAGTTGTGCGCGCCACAAACGATGTCTAGAAGCTCTTCTTCACCCACGTCAACTTTAGTTACACGCAGCTTGTCTGCATCTGGGTGTTGACCACATTCAACAACGTGACCAACTTTAACGCCGTTGAACGAACCTGCTACAGGTAGCACGTCATCAACTTCTAGACCCGCCATTGTAATTTGGTGAGTAAGCTCGTCAGTGGTAATCGAAGGACTAACCCACTCACGAAGCCATGATTCGCTGAATTTCATAGTGATTTATCCCCTGGATTACTTGAACTGTTTTAGGAAACGAAGATCGTTCTCGAAGAACGCGCGTAGGTCGTTTACGCCGTAACGAAGCATTGTTAGACGCTCAACACCCATACCGAACGCGAAGCCAGAGTATTTTTCAGGATCGATGCCTACGCTACGTAGTACGTTCGGGTGAACCATACCGCAGCCTAGTACTTCTAGCCATTTACCATTTTTACCCATCACGTCGACTTCAGCTGAAGGCTCAGTGAACGGGAAGTAAGATGGACGGAAACGCACTTCTACTTCCTCTTCGAAGAAGTTACATAGGAAATCGTGCAGAATGCCTTTCAGTTGTGCGAAGTTTACGTTCTCATCAACCAGCATACCTTCCACTTGGTGGAACATTGGTGTGTGCGTTTGGTCGTAGTCGTTACGGTATACACGACCTGGTGCGATGAAACGGAATGGCGGTTTACCATTTTCCATCGTACGGATCTGCACGCCTGACGTATGAGTGCGAAGCATCAAATCTGGATTGAAGAAGAAAGTATCGTGGTCAGTACGTGCTGGGTGATCAGCCGCAATATTGAGCGCATCAAAGTTATGGAATGCATCTTCGATTTCTGGACCAGACTCTGTGTTAAAGCCTAGTTCACCAAAGAACTTCTCAATACGCTCAACAGTACGAGTAACTGGGTGTAGACCACCGTTCTCAATACGACGACCCGGTAGTGTCACATCGATCGTTTCTGCTGCAAGCTTCGCTTCTAGCTCTGCACGTTGTAATGCATCTTTACGAGCTGCAATAGCTTGCTGAACAACGCCTTTCGCTTTGTTGATCTCTTGACCCGCTTCACGACGTTCTTCTGGTGGTAGTTTACCTAGGCTTTGAAGTTGAGCAGTAAGCTCGCCCTTTTTGCCTAGATACTGAACACGCACTTCATCAAGTGCGACTAGCGACTGCGCAGCTTCAATTGCTGTGCTCGCATTAGCAATGATCTCTTCTAGATGTTGCATCGTTTCCTCATCTACCTACTGGTAGTATCCATAAGGGAGTGATTGGTTTTTTTGATAGCTGTACATAGTAGCCAAACCTGCCACCAAAGCCAAATTGAATTGCGAAAACTAACGGTTATTGAGTAAAAAGAATGCAGAATTTGCTCCTTTATCGTTTGAATCTCTTTAAATTACCAAAAGGAACAATAGCCAGTAAAATAATCCACGTGATTATAAGTCCTAAGAGCTGGCTCAATTAGAGGCTCAACTTACTATTTTGCACCAGCTTTTCTCGAGAAGAAGCCATAAATTCGCAAAATTCAGTCATAAAGTCAGCGTTGGTGTTTTTTATCCCGTTTGAAAACGTTATGGGCTCATGAGGACTAACCAACATAAAGATATTGGCGAACTGAGTGGCATCCATCTCTTCTGCTGATATATTTTCGGTGTGATAGTTGAGTATTTCTTGCGAAAACTGTTTTTCCAGGCTCAACAATTGATCTTCGGTGACCTTCATACGTGACAAAACAACACGAGCGCTTTTATCTTGATTTAAAGCCTGTTCCGTAAGAATTTCGGTATAACGTTGGCTCAGCTGTGAGTTATCCGCATAACGATAGAACAACGACCCTTGTAGAGTAATACTCTCTTTTCCTTCCACTTTAACTAAATCCAACATGCTGAGCGCTTTAAGGTAATCAGCCATGCTACGCTCATTTAAGTGGTATTTATTCATCAATGTTGAATAGCTGTTGTTGTCCCGTAGTACTCTTAGCTCTTGATAGAAATCATATAATTCAGGGTATTGTAAAAAAGCACGATCTTGAGTGTGACTGAAGTAGTTTTGATCTTCGGTAACAAGCTGCAACGCTATCTTCTGCAATTCACTCAACGAACAATCCACAACACGACAATATTCTAATAGCCTATCGATCGTTAAATTCGTACTGCTCATGTGTCGCTTGAACGTTGATAATGGTGTCCCTACACTCTCCGATATGCTTCGATATGTAAGGCCTTTAGTTTTAATGACTTGCCTCAGCGCTGCCAGTAAATATTCAGGCGTCAATTCTCCCATTTCTCGTCTCCCTAGTTAACATCCTGTCTAACCGAAATACGCCCCTATACCCAAAAGTTCTAAACATGCTTCCAAAGAGCAAGTATCTTGAGATTAATTGGCTATAAACACATCAAAACCTGCTTCACTTATTTCAGTAAATTTCCACGTCTGAACCACACCTTATCAAGTTAATAATCAAAATGCATATTCACTCAGAGCCAAACTAAGGGAAGACGACTTTTATCAGGCTAAAATTAACACAAACTTTAGTATTTAGAATTGCAAGATAATAAAATATTAACGTTTAAAGCCATAATTTAACCTAATTTAAACATCAAACTCTAAATTTAAAAAATGTAAAAATGCTTAAAGATTCACATAATTTGGAAGTCTACCCAACTAGGTTTAAGTAACATCAAGGTATCTGGAGCGACATACTCAGATAGACTCGAAAACGAGGCACTGAAGAATGAAGAATGAAGAATGAAGAATGAAGAATGAAAAATGAAAAATGAAAAGTAGAAAATAAATAAGAGAGAAAAGAAAACAAAAAAGGAGAGCATATGCCCTCCTTTTCTTAACCTAAAACTGCTTTAAATTAAAGAGCAGCTTTCGCTTTTTCAACTAGTACAGCAAATGCTGATTTGTCGAATACTGCGATGTCGGCTAGGATCTTACGATCGATCTCGATAGATGCTTTCTTAAGACCGTTGATGAAACGGCTGTAAGATAGACCATTTTGACGAGATGCTGCGTTGATACGTGCAATCCAAAGTTGACGGAATTGACGTTTCTTAGCGCGACGGTCACGGTAAGCGTATTGACCGGCTTTAGTAACTGCTTGGAAAGCTACGCGGTAAACACGTGAACGTGCTCCGTAGTAACCTTTAGCTTGTTTTAGAACTTTCTTATGACGTGCACGAGCTTGTACACCACGTTTTACGCGAGGCATTATGCTTCTCCTAAACTAAACGATTGATAACTAAAAAGAATTAAGCGTATGGCATCATACGAACAACTGCAGCCACTTCACACTTAGGAAGGATTGCATTTGGACGAAGCTGACGCTTGTTCTTAGTAGTACGCTTAGTCAAGATGTGACGTTTTGTAGCGTGCTTGTACTTAATACCACCAGCAGTTTTCTTGAAACGCTTAGCAGCACCTTTGTTGGTTTTCATCTTAGGCATGATGAATAACTCCGCATTGTAGTAGTTTAACAAACAATGTAATTAGGGCGAATAAAGACCGAGCCACTATACCTTTTATTAGAAAGGAAGGCGGCTAGATCTTAATTACTTGATGAGCCGTTAATTACTTCTTTTTAGGGGCCAACACCATGATCATCTGGCGACCTTCAATTCTGCTTGGGAAAGATTCTACTACAGCAAAATCTACAGTATCTTCTTTCAAGCGGTTTAGAACGTCAACACCGATGTCTTGGTGAGCCATTTCACGGCCACGGAAGCGAATTGTTACCTTCACTTTGTTGCCGTCTTCTAGGAAACGCGTCAGGTTGCGTAGTTTTACCTGATAGTCTCCAATATCAGTTCCAGGACGGAATTTTATTTCCTTGATCTGAACCTGTTTTTGCTTCTTCTTCTGCTCTTTCGCAGACTTGCTCTTCTCGAAGAGGAATTTGCCGTAGTCCATCACACGACACACTGGCGGCTCAGCGTTAGGACTGATTTCCACAAGATCCATGCCTGCTTCTTCAGCAGCTGCGATCGCCTCTTGAATCGATACAACACCAACGGATTCTCCATCAGCGCCTGTTAGTCGAACTTCACGAACGCCACGAATTTCACCGTTTATACGGTGTGGGTTTTGTTTTACCGGCTGTTGGCCGCGTCTTCCGCCTTTAATAGCTTATTCCTCCAGATTGAGCTTACGGCTTGAGATCTCGTCTTGGATGTATGAGATAAAATCATCCACTTTAAACTTGCCAAGATCTTTACCTTTGCGAGTACGAACTGCAATTTCGCCAGCTTCCATTTCTTGGTCACCAACGACAAGCATATATGGTACACGCTTCAAAGTGTGTTCGCGGATTTTAAAGCCAATCTTCTCATTTCTCAAGTCCGCTTTTGCTCTAATTCCACTTTTTTGTAGTTTTTGTACAACTTCTTGAACATAATCTGACTGTTTATCAGTAATATTCATAAGAACAGCTTGCTCTGGCGCCAACCAAGTTGGGAAGAAACCAGCATATTCTTCAATTAGGATACCAATGAAACGCTCAAGCGAACCAAGAATTGCTCGGTGAATCATCACCGGAACAAGACGTTCATTGTTTTCACCTACGTAAGTCGCACCTAAACGATTCGGTAGGTTGAAGTCTAACTGAACTGTACCGCACTGCCAAGCACGATCTAAGCAATCGTACAAAGTAAATTCAATTTTAGGTCCATAGAATGCGCCCTCACCTTCTTGAATCTCGTATGGGATTTCCATCGCTTCAAGAGATTGCTTGAGTGCTTCTTCAGATTGATCCCAGATTTCATCTGAACCAACACGTTTTTCAGGACGAGTAGACAGCTTAACAACGATGTTATCAAAACCAAACGTTTGATATGTATCGTATACCATCTTGATGCAGCTCGTCACTTCTTCTTGAATTTGGCTCTCAGTACAGAAAATATGAGCATCATCCTGAGTAAAGCCACGCACACGCATAATACCGTGCAATGCGCCTGATGGTTCGTTACGGTGACATGAGCCAAACTCTGCCATACGTAGCGGTAGATCACGGTACGATTTTAGACCTTGGTTAAAGATCTGTACGTGACCTGGGCAGTTCATTGGCTTCAATGCGTATTCACGGTTTTCTGAAGAGGTTGTGAACATGGCATCTGCGTATTTGTCCCAGTGACCAGAACGTTCCCAAAGAACACGATCCATAATAAGTGGACCTTTTACCTCTTGGTAACCATATTCATCCAGCTTAGAACGCACAAACATTTCAAGGTCACGGAAGATAGACCAACCATTATGATGCCAGAAAACCATACCTGGTGCTTCTTGCTGCATATGGAATAAATCTAACTGCTTGCCTAGTTTACGGTGGTCACGCTTCGCGGCTTCTTCAAGACGAGTCAGGTGCGCTTTTAATGCTTTCTTATCGTGGAAAGCTGTACCGTAGATACGTTGCAGCATTTTATTATCGCTGTTACCACGCCAGTAAGCACCAGCCACATTCATTAGAGTGAAATGCTGACAAAAACCCATGTTTGGTACATGTGGACCACGACACATGTCGATGTATTCTTCGTGATGATACAGACCAGGACGATCGTCACGGGAAACATTTTCGTCAAGAATTTCTACTTTATAAGGTTCACCACGCGATTCAAAGGTATCGCGTGCTTCCTGCCAGCTCACTTTTTTCTTAACAACTTCGTACTTGGTTTTCGCAAGCTCTTTCATGCGCTTTTCAATCTTTTCAAGATCGTCTTGCGTAAGAGACTCATCTAGATCGATGTCGTAGTAAAAACCGTTGTCGATGGTTGGACCGATCGCCATTTTAGCTTGAGGGTACAACTGCTTAAGAGCGTGACCAAGAAGGTGAGCACAAGAGTGACGAACAATTTCTAGACCGTCTACTTCATCTTTTACAGTGATGATTTCTAGGCTTGCATCTTCTTCAATAAGATCACACGCATCAACACGGTTACCGTTAACACGACCAGCAATCGTTGCTTTCGCAAGACCAGGACCGATCGATTGCGCAACTTCCATTGTTGAAACTGGGTTGTCGAATTGACGCTGACTGCCGTCAGGAAGAGTAATAATAGGCATGCTATGTCCTTTACAGTGGTGTTGCACACCAAGCAACACATGAAAGTAAATTAATATATTAATTTCAATGGGTTAAGAAACCCATGAGAGAGATATACGTAAAAAATGGTACAAATTTGGTACAAATACAGATGCACACTTATTTATCCCAAATGCATTGTAACGCATTAACATGAAATGACAATAATGGATTGAGGTCGAGGCGTTATGAATTCTTCAAGTAGCAGTCTGTTGTATGAAGAGCCGCTAAAGGGTCAAAGGTATGTGTAAAGTTCTTGAGAGCAGTGCACTGCCTATTATTTGGGGTCCCTCTAACTTCGCATTTGAAACACAGACTTTTATCTCAAAATGACTATTTACACTTGATTTACCTGTGAGATGCACAAACTAAATTATCCAAAGGGAACCGTGCTCCGTGGTATATGACTGGGCGATGACTCCCAACCTTACTTCGCGCAAGGCGAACAGTAGTTAGCCCATGTACGTCATCTCTAAATACTGCTGTATGAAATATTAATGTTGTAGGTGCTATTAAGTAATGTTTGATTTGAACTATTCGGAAATTTACTATTAATGACTGAAAAAGGTGACCATTTGGCCACCTAGATTTCAATAATTATTGACACCCAAAATCTAAACTGCATTTCTAACAGCAATAATATCTTCTTCAGACAAATCTATAATATCAATTTTAACAAGAGAGTCATCGAGTCCAAGGCCAAACAGAATGTTACTGTTTTTTATATATTTTACTGGTTCAACCTTTGGTATGATTGAAACTGAAAGGTAGTTTTGACCTAGTTCTAAGTCAAGGTCAACATTGAACTCATCAATAAACCTGCTTGAATCATCATCTGAAGCCTGTTTAACCCATGGAGATAGATCGAAGGTAGGAAGCCCATCAACTTCTGAAACATACTCTATATAGGAGTTGCTTATCTCACGGAGGTTTTTTACATTTACACTTGTTAATGTAATACTATTTACTGCACCAGAGTCCCTATCTAAGCCAATCTCCATTAATGAACGTCTACCATCACCCACCCTCCAGTAGTTAGGTGCAAATATTGATTCGAAATCAAAATTAACATCAAAAGGAATGTATTCGTCAAACACCACTGAAGCGGCAGTACGTTGTATTTTTTCTTTAAATTTTAACATTATTTAATCATCGCATGTTTTATTATAGGGTACTTATCCCCTTCTTTACCTTCACCGAAAATAAACTCCCAAGGTCCTGAATATATAAATTCATAATGTTCAAATGGATAGGCTAAACGTTCTTTCTCTAGTGATAATGTCGGACGTTAATCTAAAACTAATTTCATCTTGGTTATATATTTATAAAACAGGTTAGAAATTCAAGCAGTTCTTGATGCAGCGTTACGCATCACACTCAATCAAAGCTCGACTGAATTCTTCATAAAATACGTTTAAGGGTACAAAAAGACCGCTATTGTAGGCGGTCATTTAATAGTAATTCTATTGATATGTACTAGTGGATTGAGCAGACTGAATCGTTGTGGAAATCAGCTCTTCAAATAGCTCAGGTTGTCCAGCTGAAATTAGCTTATCTTGGGACGTTTGCTATATATCGTATTTAAATCTTATTCGCAAAGTAAGCCATAATTTCCTCTGTGGTCATTTCCTTCGTCTCGTTGGAAAAGCAATAATAGCTCGGACGCATATCAATAAAGTATTGCATGTCCATTTTCAAGCCTTCTAAGTTTGGGAATAGACCTACTGGCATATTGAATTCACCTGTTTCTTTTAACTTATAAAACAGATGAGTACCACATTCAATACAGAACCCACGAGAAGCCCAAGATGAAGATTTGTACATTTTTACTTTGTTTTCACCCTCTATTTTCACCTGAGTTCCACATTTAACTGCGAAAAATGGAGCTCCTCCCCAAGTTCGGCACGACTGGCAATGACAAACCGTGAAGCTAGGGTTGATGTTTTCTGCTGTAATTTTTACAGAACCACAAAGACAGCTAGTTTCTGAATAAGGCATTAAATTTCTCCTGAAATGATAAAAAATTTTTAGGAATGAGAGGTACTGAGCCTACATTGTGACTGCTTCAATTTTATTTCCATCCTGATCTCGAATAAATGCAGCATAAGAGGTTTCACCAAACTCTGACCGAAACACCTGCTTACCTTCGCATGTACTACCTAGGTCTATTGCAGTAGCATAGAATTCTTCAACAGATTCTTTAGAAGATGCATTAAAAGCTATATGTAATCCATTACTTGGAGTCGCTTTTCCTTCACAAGGGCTACCAACCCAAAACTCAAAGTTTTCACCATAAGCAGCAGCAATATTTTCTATATAGTGAGTACGATTTATGGAAAATACAGAAAGAACCGAATCGTAAAAATTAACGGCTCTTATTAAATCAGATGTACCAATTGAGACATGATTTAAAATCATTTGAAGTCCTTTTTATTGTTAAAGATAATAAACTTTCCATGTCCGGAAAATGTTTATCGCATTCTAACAAGAACAACAACCACTGTATATAAAAACAGGCCCTGTAAATCATAAGCCTGGATTTACCTGCCAGTCACATTGCCTTGGCTTCGGAAGTTTCTGATGAATTCGCCAACTTGATGATAAAGGCCATGAACTAAGGAAAATACAAAGGAAGTAAGCTCGACTTAGAACTGCGTGAAAAGACAGTAGCACCTTGAATCTTATTTGTTATGTATTTTTTAGCTCGTCTCGTAGTTGCATTAATAACTCACCTAACCGATTTTTGCCCTTACCATTTGAACCAATTCCCCAATATTTGTCATAGGGAGAATTCTCGATTAATTTCTTTTTTCCAGTTTTTAAAAGCAATTCTCGCAACTCTGGTATTGAGAATTTGGCTCTCAAACCCTCTATCATGACCTGTTCTTTAACTTGTTCCCAATCACTTCGAATGGGCATCTTGCGACTCTGACCAAGATCTTTAGCCTGTTTAGGAGACCCTGAGTTGAGTATCTTTTCAAATTGAGTAGTGCCTTCAAACTTCATAGCTTGAAAGTAATGTTCCATCGTTTTCCAGCGATATCCATTCAGCTCAAAGCCAAATCCCGCAAAGTTTGATAGTTCCCAATACTTGTCTTCTCGATTAAAGAAGTAAATTTCCTTAGCCATGATCTCCGCTTATGCATAACGCCCAAAGCAGGCACCAAATACTGGAGCTTTGTTTTTGTACGAGTATTTTCCCGAACCAAAAACGAAGTGGAGAGTATTTGGATGTTATTACTTTGCTTGTTATTTTTTATCGATTAATAGGGGTTTGTACACTTTTCGAGCATGCCTTGCTTATCAATATCTCTTAGTGCTGCGTTGATGATTGACTCCGATATTTGTGGGCGATTGAAGAAGAGCGTAAACCGTTCGGCGAGATTGTTTTGTTAAGCCCCATATGATTCTCGATACTTATCAAGGTATGGCAAAAATTCATTGTACTTACTCGCTATGCTTTGAATGACATCATCGAACCTTGTTTTAACTTCATCACATTGTGTTTTTTCTAATTTCTCAGAGAAGTCTGTGTCTTCAATATCGTTCAGCATATAGTAGAAGTACGAACAGTCTTCCCGCGCATAATTCCCATCCGTATACTCTCCACATTCTCGAAGAAAAGTAGCCCAAGATATTTCATTTCTTTTATATCGAAGCCATTGACTTGCCACGAACTCGTCGTTACATGCCTCTAAATTAAAATGTTCGAACGGCTCTGAATAAGCATAAGAATTTAGATGTGTAATAGCAGTCTGAGTGTGCTTGGTTGCCGCCAATTCTAATACCCATAAATCTGGTTCATCTTCAAGCATTATACGCTCATCTACCCAGCACATGTAATGCTTATAGTATAAAAGCCCTGCCTCCAGCATCGTTGCAATTGTTACTGCGTCCCTTTTTGATATTGCTTTTTCTAGCATGATAATTCCTCTGGCTTAAAACCGTTATCAGCGGCAAATTTGTTGTTCTGATAGCTGTGCAATAATCGCGAAGCCATGCAAAGCTGACGCAACGAAAAGGCTGTCCAAGGAGCAAAGCGACTGTTGTCGGCTGATCTTATTACGAGTTTAGTCATGGAAGGACTTCAAACTTGCCGCTTTTATATACGGCGTAAGAGCTTCCACGGCACCGTTGTTTTTGTGCCAGATAACGTACGTGTAATCCCACTCTTCACATATGACACACCCCAACTCCGGAATTACTAACTTTGTGAATTTTGAAGCACCTTTATTCATGCTTTCTTCATAACTCGAAAGAACTGAATTTATGTCTGTAACTTCTGTAATCGACTGCAATTCACAGTTTACAACTTCAAAAGAAAAGTCTTTAGCCAAACGTCTCAAAAAATCATTGAATTGGGACCACTCATTTTCAGTTACTTCATCTAGTTTGTGGTAATTTTCTTTACCAAGCCAGCCGCTCCAAAGGGATATAAACTCCTTGGAGTATTCAGTCCTAACTTCCCAATCTTCAAAATATTCGCTAAACATGATTTCTCGGTGACACGTAACATTTTATTTGTGCGCATGCGCGTTTTTTTAAACCTATAACCTCAAAGTAGCCCTTACCCTGTTTTTCAAACAGCTTAACTTCTAAATTACAAGATAACTTGTCGCTGTTAAGATAAGTTCCGACAACTCCGTCATTGGGTTCAGCAAGTACAGATATCGATAAAAGCCCCTAGAGAAGATAACTCACTTTCTTCACATTAACTCCTAGTACATGGTTGTTCTCGGATTTATATTTAGACCGTCATCACTTTATTTCAGTATCAACTAATGGTTCAGTTATGTTTGCAACTCAACTTTTGAACACCAAAACTCAGAATAACTGCCATCAATCCAACACTCTATACGAATTGTTCCAAAACCTCGTTGGGTATTTAACTCTTCAGATATAATTACCTTCTCTGACTGCAGCAAATTTGAGATGAAATCGAGATCGTCTATGCTCTCTATCTCGATACTTTTACACTCACTATCGCAATCAACTTGAAACCATAGTTTTAAGTCACCTTTAGCACTGGCTCTACTCGTTACTAAATTACTAACAAACCAGGGGCGTTCAAATTCAAATAATACCTGATAATTACTCATAGTTTCCCTAACGTTCCAACATGGTCGCTTAAATGCATGATTATAACCAGCGATACAGAAGCGCAGCCATGCGTTTTACGTCCTTGCTATCATTGGCTTGTGAGAGCTTTCTAAAACGGAAAACAACTCAAACTGGTCGGCCTAATTTGGCCAGAAAGCCTTGTAGCCACTTCTGCCCATGAATGACTGCCGTTTGCATGTAAAAGTAACTTTGAAACATGACACTTAATCACATTCCAATCAAACTCTTCAAGCACCAAGGTCGGTGGCATAAACGAATTAACGGCCCGATTCTCAATTGCCTTAGGAGAGGCCACATAGAATTCAAAAAATACGCTATCAACTTGATGATTTTCAAAGCACAAGTCTACTTCCATGAGAACATCAAACTCTTCCCAATCACTAGGGTAACCGGAAGTTGATGGTTCTAATTGATCACTTGATATTCTGAGTAATTCGATATTTATGATATCTCTAACATTCTATTCGTGCACATGCGCGTTTATCTCGTTGAATCAGTAAAAGCGTGTATGCTTAAGCAACTGAAAGTTAATAATTTATCAGAATCCTACCAAATATACAGCCATTTAGTTTAAAGGTTATAATGAGCAAACAAGCCTACAGAAAAAACGTTAAAACAATGTATATCTATTGATTGGATTCGGCCTTCGATTCGACGACTATAAAAGAAATATTTATGACAATTATTCAAGAGATTAAAGAAGCATGGGGATGGGTTGGTATAGAGCCTATTGAAATTGTTGGTGAGAACGACTTCGGCAACCTTATGATTGAAGATGTCAATGGTAGGTTCTGGCGACTGTGTCCAGAAGATGTTGATTGTAAGCTGGTAGCTAATAATCGAGATGAGCTTAATCTCTTATCAAAAGATCAAGAGTTTCTCGAAGATTGGTATATGCAACCCTTAGTTGAGAATGCAAAAGATCACTTGGGCGAATTGGGAATAGGTCAAAAGTATTGCCTCGCGATTCCCGGCGTACTCGGTGGAGTGTACGACCTATCTAACATTAAAGTCTCATCACTAATAGAAATTATACGTTTCTCTGGTTACCTCGGAAAGCAGATAGAAGACCTCCCTGATGGGACTCAGATCAAGCTCAAAGTGGTAGATTAAACGCAATATTATTGCCCAACTGATTAAGGGCAATATCTGTGCAATTCACGGTTTTGGTGACTTGGTGTAAAAATGTCACAACTCCCCTACCTCGGTAGTTAACGTCATGACAAAGTCGTTTGTTATGTTTGAATTTAAATGAATTTCCATTTCCACCAAGCCTTTAACTTCAGATGTTCTAACAAAGCCTCTTGACTCATACAGATTGAGCGCTGGGTTTTCACTAAACACACGTAAAACTAACTTAGTGGATTTACGACTGAGTGCATGCTCTACCACTAGATCTAGGCACTTAGTCCCAATTCCTCTACCTTGAAACTCCGGTAAAAGTTGAAAGTCTCTCAGAAAGGTCGTTTCGCCACTATAGCTAAAACGAAGAACGCCTACACGGGTTTGGTCTAGGTGAATCTCGTAGTTTTCTAGTTCTTCCCAACTGTTTAGAAACTGATTGTGATCCCAGATAACCCCACGAGTTAGATAATAATTTGCCATATTTGTCTTGGTTAAAGACTCTGCGAATAATGGGTCACTACCGATTTTAAGCTGTACTTCCATACCTTTCCTTCTGGCCATATGCATAACCCTTTCATACGGCTTTTGGCCAGTATCTTTTCATTTAGCTTATACCCAAGTCACCTAAGATGATCGGATATAGCAATTAATCACATCGGAGCTATGTCATAACAAACGCTTTCTCTGGCCATTCTCGCTTTGTAAATGAATAAAATGTCGAATGAACAAAAAAAGCGCCATTTAAGATGTCAGCCCTAATGTAGTGGCTTAAAGATTTAAAATCGGTCTTATCGCGGACGTAATTTGTGCTTCACTTGCATCTAGTGGTAACGAAAATGCACGGTATTGATCACCGGAAGTGCTGAAAGAGCGGTCTATCTCCGCTAAACAGTGAACCGTTTGGCCATCTAATATGAATGATAATTCGATTTCCTTTGTGGCAATAAAACCGCGATTACGAAACTCTAACTCTTGATAAATACCAGAACGAGAAGCAAATTGATCGCCTCGCAAGAAGCCTTTCTCAACATCCGCTTTAACCATATTAAAACCCGCTTGTTCAATCGCATTGATAACTTTTGCGACAACCGGTAATGGTTTGACTTCAATATAATCTCGATCACGAGGATCCATCGCGAAACTGATGTCTAACGTCGTTTCAACCCAAACATGGCACTGATTTTTTGCTGCATTGACCGCAGTGATTGGTGTTTCATCATGAAGATTAAGCTCAAAAGGTATCTGCTTTTCTTCGTTTGGCTGAATCACAAAAGGCTCGACAGCTTTTAATTGGTCAATCGTAAAGGTTTCGTACGACACACTGTCATCTGTCTCCACTTTCATCTCTGTATTGAGGTTCAGAGTAATCGCGTCGACCTGTTGCTCTACATCTCCGCCCTTAATTTGAATTGTACCGCGTAATGTTGAGCCTTGATAAACGCTCATTTCTTCTAAAACCGTATCAACTTTTGCAGCACCGATACCAAGTGAGGCTTTTAATTTTTTTAGCATATAACCCTTCTGTGACGACTGAATTTGTGTGAAGTTTTATCATATAAATTCGACCTAGCAAGGTTCCGTATTATTTGAACACATCATTCGTTTGTCCATGGTATGTTCACCGAGTATGACCTCTCATTGGCTAGGTTCAAGTGTTTGTTTACACGTCAAATTCCGGCGGTGCAAGTGATAGATTTAAAGAATGTGGTTTGATCCCAAATCCTAACGCACAAAATCTACCCACTGGTTTGCAATTTGCTCAAAGCTTGCTCAATATCTAATCTCAACGGCAGATACATTGAGAAATATTTCATGGATTTACTCATCGAAAATGCTCATCTGGTCACCATGCAAAACGGCATTCAAGGATACGAAGCCATTAAATGTGGTCGCCTATCAATTAAATCAGGAAAAATTGCAGCGGTTAGCTCTAAACCTCTTGGTGAAGATACCCCTGATGTTGAAGCGCTTTTAGAGCCTAGCCAATTTTGTCAGACGTTAGATTTGCAAGGCAAACTTGTCACCCCCGGCCTTATTGATTGCCATACTCACCTGATCTATGCCGGCAATCGTGCTCATGAGTTTGAAATGCGCTTAAAGGGCAGCTCCTATCAAGAGATTGCCCGTCAAGGAGGAGGGATTCTTTCCACTGTAAGGGACACTCGCCGAGCATCACAGGAACAACTCGTTGAAATAGCGCTTCCAAGGCTGGATGGCCTATTGGCGAGTGGCGTCACGTCAGTAGAAATAAAGTCGGGCTACGGGCTAACACTAAAAGACGAAATCAAAATGTTGCGCGCAGCAAAAGCGTTAGAAAACGAACGAAGAGTCAAAGTCTCCCCCACTTTACTTGCTGCCCACGCATTACCTCCAGAATATCAGCACCGTTCGGATGACTATATACAGTACATCTGTCAGGAAATGATTCCTTTAGTCGCAGAAGAAAAACTCGCAACAAGCGTCGATGTTTTTTGTGAATCAATCGGTTTTACGCTCGAGCAAACCGAGCGTATTTTTATTGCGGCCCATGAGCACGGCTTAGGCGTAAAAGGACACAATGAACAACTTTCTAACATGGGTGGGGCGGCCCTGACAGCCAAATATAACGGTCTATCCGCCGACCATATCGAGCACCTCGATGAGCAAGGCGTCTTAGCTCTCGCCCACTCTTCTACCGTAGCGACCTTATTACCTGGTGCCTTTTATTACCTAAATGAAACCCAGAAGCCTCCGATTGCGCTATTAAGGGAACATCAGGTGCCAATAGCAATTGCAACCGATCACAACCCCGGAACCTCTCCTTTTGCCGATTTAACTTTAATGATGAATATGGCTTGTACTCTGTTCCATTTAACGCCAGAAGAAGTATTACGAGGGGTTACTCAACATGCGGCAAAAGCACTCGGTTTTGAAACGAAAAGAGGAAAAATTGAGGCTGGTTTTGAGGCTGATTTAACCCTATGGGATATCACTCACCCCGCAGATTTAAGTTACCAATTTGGACCAAAACGCCTTATCGGTCGTATTGTTGATGGTGAGTACACGTTACACAGGGAGTAACTGCATGGTAGATAATATTCAACTATCCTCAGGTTTTCATTGGCAAGGTCGGTGCGATACAGAAGATGGCGCTTTGGGACAACGAATTCACAGTGTGATTACGAATACCGAGGTAAATAAGTTAAAGGAATCTCCCTCTGGTATTTCAATCCTTGGCTTCGCTACCGATGCTGGCGTCGCAAGAAATAAAGGCCGAATTGGGGCAAAAAAGTCGCCCGACTTAATTCGCAGGGCCCTTGCCAATCTTGCTTGGCATAAGGATGCACCACTCTACGATCTTGGTACTCTTACCTGTGAAGATGATCTATTAGAGACCAGTCAAACTCAGTGTGCGGAGATGATTGCTTCTGCCCTGCCATTTTCTCCTGTCATCGTGTTAGGTGGCGGTCATGAAATAGCCTGGAGCTCTTTTAGTGGTCTAGCTCAATTTGTTAAATCTACTTTCCACTCTAAATCCGTTACTCAGCCACCTCGAATTGGGATCATTAATTTTGATGCCCACTTTGATTTACGTGCATACCACAGCCCTTTAAATGACGTGAGACCCAATTCTGGTACCCCCTTTCTTCAGATTCATGATTTTTGCCAGCAAAACCAATGGCCTTTTCATTATGCTTGTCTCGGGGTTAGCCGCAGTAGCAACACTCAGGCGTTATACCAAAGAGCGAACGAACTGGGCGTTTGGTATGTTGAAGATGCCTTATTAGGGGCACATACTGATAAAAACCATGTAGAACACTTAGAGCAATTACAACAATTTATTGGGCACTGTGACTACCTTTACCTAACGATTGATTTAGACGTTTTTCCGGCTTCTCAAGCTCCAGGGGTCAGTGCTCCCTCTTCCAGAGGCGTAAGCTATGATTCATTAGCGCCATTTCTCGATATTGTCCTAAAAAACAAAGAAAAACTGCTATTAGCCGATATTGCAGAATATAACCCGACCTATGACGTTGATAGTCAAACGGCACGCCTTGCTGCACGCTTATGCTGGGAAATTGCCGATGCGATGGCTGAGAGTTAGCCACAGAGCAAAGTATCACCGTGACAAGCCAATAACATTCAAAGACACACATTAATGAAAGGACGCATGACATGACCAAAAAACCACATCCTGATCGTCGCTTTGATCCTACCAGAACCATTCGTGCACCCAGAGGAACGTCGCTTCGTGCCAAATCATGGATGACTGAAGCCCCTCTCCGAATGCTTATGAATAACCTTGATCCTGATGTCGCAGAACACCCCCATGCATTGGTGGTTTATGGCGGGATCGGTCGAGCGGCTCGTGATTGGCAGTGCTACGATAAAATCGTTGAGGTTTTAGAACGTCTCGAAGAGGATCAAACTCTTCTGATTCAATCTGGTAAACCCGTCGGCGTGTTTCCTACTCATTCCAATGCTCCACGCGTTCTCATTGCTAACTCGAATCTTGTTCCACATTGGGCTAATTGGGAGCAATTCAACGAACTCGATAAACAAGGTTTGATGATGTACGGGCAAATGACCGCTGGCAGTTGGATCTACATAGGATCACAAGGCATTGTTCAAGGGACTTATGAGACTTTTGTTGCGGTCGCCAAGAAACACTTTAATGGGAACGCAGCCAACCGTTGGATCCTTACTGGTGGACTTGGCGGTATGGGAGGAGCACAACCTCTCGCTGCGACAATGGCCGGTTTTTCCATGGTTGCAGTTGAGTGTGACCAGTCACGTATCGATTATCGCCTACGTACGGGCTATGTTGACAAAAAAGCAACGTCTTTAGATGAAGCGTTAGCGATGATAAAAGACTCGAGCGCACCCATTTCTGTCGGTCTTCTAGGCAATGCCGCCGATATCTTTCCTGAACTTGTTGAACGTAACATTACACCAGACGTAGTCACAGACCAGACCTCAGCACACGACCCGCTCAACGGTTATTTACCTCAGGGCTGGAGTATGGCTCATGCAGCAGAAATGCGATTGCAAGACGAAGCAGATGTGGTCAAAACAGCAAAACAATCGATGGCCATTCAAGTCAAAGCTATGCTCGAGCTACAAAAACGCGGTGCTGCAACGCTAGACTATGGTAATAACATTCGACAAATGGCGCTGGAGGAAGGCATTAAAGATGCGTTTGACTTCCCTGGTTTCGTACCTGCTTACATTCGTCCACTATTTTGTGAAGGTATTGGCCCTTTCCGCTGGGCTGCACTGTCTGGCGATCCAGAAGATATTTACAAAACCGATGAGAAAGTAAAAGCGCTGATCCCAGATAACCCTCACCTACACAACTGGCTAGATATGGCTCGCGAACGCATTCAATTTCAAGGGCTGCCTGCTCGTATCTGTTGGGTTGGTTTAAAAGATCGTCAAAGACTTGGTCTGGCATTTAATGAAATGGTCAAAAATGGCGAGCTAAAAGCGCCTATCGTCATTGGCCGTGATCATTTGGATTCAGGCTCAGTTGCAAGTCCAAACCGTGAAACTGAAGGTATGCTCGATGGTTCTGATGCCGTGTCGGATTGGCCGCTCTTAAACGCGCTACTCAACACAGCAGGCGGAGCCACTTGGGTGTCTTTGCATCACGGCGGTGGGGTTGGCATGGGGTTCTCTCAACACTCAGGCATGGTGATTTGCTGTGATGGCAGTGATGATGCTGCGCTGAGAATTTCTCGCGTTTTACACAATGACCCTGCGACTGGAGTCATGCGCCACGCCGATGCCGGATACGACATCGCTAAGCAATGTGCTGAAGAGCAAAATTTGGATTTACCGATGCTGTATGCAGAGCGTCACAACAACAGCTCATCAAACCAGTAAATAACATAAAAAATAAAAGAAGAAATAAGAAATAAGAAATAAGAAATAAGGATAGTTTAGATGCTGAGTTTAACACTCTCACCAGGAACGCTTTGCTTAAACACATTACGTCAAGCCAGCCGAGGCTCAATAACACTCGCTCTTGATCCCAAAGCCATTCCCGATATTAACACCAGTACTCAGGTGGTTGAGAACGTCGTTTCAGACAATAAAACCGTTTACGGTATCAATACTGGCTTCGGTCTACTCGCCAATACTCGTATTGCTGAAGAGGATCTAGAAACCCTCCAGCGTAGCGTTGTTCTGTCTCACGCGGCAGGTATTGGCACTCTCTTGCCTGATCACACTGTACGCCTCATTATGCTGCTGAAAGTCAACAGCCTCGCCCGCGGTTTTTCCGGTATACGCTTGCAAGTGATTCAGATGTTAATCGATCTCATCAATGCCCAAGTCTATCCGTGTATCCCACAAAAAGGCTCTGTTGGTGCCTCAGGAGATTTGGCGCCACTTGCACATATGAGTGCTGTTTTGCTTGGAGAAGGTCATGCCAGACACAACGGGAAAATACTCAGTGGCTTGGAGGCACTGAATGTCGCCAAATTAAACCCCATTAAATTGGCTCCCAAAGAAGGGCTGGCATTGCTTAATGGTACACAAGCCTCAACAGCATTAGCCCTAGAAGGTTTATTCTATACCGAAGATCTTTATGCCTCAGCCACTGTGTGTGGTGCGATGTCGGTTGACGCCGCTCTTGGTAGTCGACGGCCCTTTCAATCTTGTTTACATGAAGTACGTGGCCACCAAAGCCAGATCGATTCCGCTTCGGCATACCGCCACATTCTAGAGGATGAAAGTGAGATAGCTCATTCACATCGTCACTGTGAAAAAGTCCAAGATCCTTACTCACTTCGTTGTCAACCTCAGGTTATGGGGGCCTGCTTACAACAAATTCGTAATGCTGCAAGTATCCTTCAGACTGAAGCGAATGCTGTCTCAGATAACCCGCTCGTTTTCGCCAGTGATAATGACATCATATCAGGAGGCAACTTTCACGCTGAACCCGTAGCGATGGCAGCAGATAACCTCGCACTCGCTATTGCCGAAATAGGCAGTTTATCAGAGCGACGAATGGCCCTACTTGTAGACAGCAACTTATCTAAGTTACCGCCTTTTCTGGTCAATGAAGGCGGCGTTAATTCAGGCTTTATGATTGCTCAAGTCACCGCGGCCGCTCTAGCCAGTGAGAATAAAACACTGGCCCACCCAGCTTGTGTAGATAGTTTACCGACCTCTGCAAACCAAGAAGACCATGTATCAATGGCAACATTTGCAGCCCGTCGACTTATAGAAATGGCTGAAAATACCAGAGGGGTTTTGGCTGTTGAATATTTAGCTGCAGCGCAAGGGCTAGATTTTCGAGCCCCATTAAAATCTAGTCAGCCTATTGAATTGGCGAAAAAAATGCTGCGTGAACAGGTCAAGTTTTATGACAAAGACCGCTATTTTTCCCCCGATATCGATAAAGCGAACAACCTATTAAAGCAAGCGATCCACAATGACTTCATGCCTTCTGGGTTATTACCGAGTTATATGCCCAAATGACCTCAAGATTCCTTGCCTCTCAGGTACGGCAACGATTCCTAGGTATAGTGGTTCTACGCTGGAATCGTTATCAAAACCTAAGAACTAAACACGCTCTCCCTTCGAGAGCGTGCCTCTAAGCTACTTTTCTGTTTACGCTTAAATTATTTATACCCAGCTTAACGAGCTTGGTTCACGATTTTTTACGTTTCCTATTCACGTTAAATGCTCTTTGACTAAACCGGCTTTTATTGAATACTACAAATGTTAAATCGAGCTCGACCTCCAGAACTTAACATTTGGACATTGTCTTTACCTTGGATATTGCGCCAGGCAGTACTGTCTTCGATGTTCAACGTCGAGGGTTGATAATCTAAATTAGAATGGCGAGAAACTAAAACTTGTTTAGACAAATCTGCCGAGAGATTATCCACGACTTTTGTGGTCGCTTGACCATCAGAGTAAGCCATGACCAAAACCGTCTCTTTGTCAGCCAGTTCTTGAGTTAAAGCCATTTTATCTTCGGGATTAAATTGAACATGACTGTATCCCGATTGTTGAGTACTTTGCCCAGCAATTGCACGATATAAACGACTTTTTACGCGTGTTCTTTTCGTGGCTTCGGCGCTCATGCCATCCAGTGAACTGTATGCATTGATCACTTTAATATCGTTTTTCGCAGCGTATTTTAAGATCGATCGCTGGTTACCTAAGCCTCTTCTCGTTGCAATAGGGGAACTCTGTATACTTTGCGATAACCTCTCTTCTGTTGGATCAACGAGAACAATAGCGGTTTTTTTCCCTTCACTTAAAGAACGCCCTAAAGCTCGTTTTACTTCTAAATGTGCCTGTTTGCCCTCAGTTGTATCGGCAAGTAAGTTTAACGTGCTAAATGCTTCTGGCCTTTGCTCAATGGTGTAAGGCTTGTAAGAATATTTGTCTCCTGGCCAGTAAACTCCTCGCTTGGGAGCGCCAAGCTCATCAGCTAAATGAAACTCACTGACTGGCTTTTCATTTTTTAAAAATGTTTTTTGTTGTGCAAATCCTAATGACTTCCACCTGTAATACATTTCTTCTCTATGTGCGATAGCATTTAATCGTATTTCACTGATTGTAGTATCAGCTTCAATACCATTTTCGGCATTCTTAAAATGTTGGATACCTGTTGTCTGATACTCATATTTAGGAATAGAGAAATGGGTAATCTTCCCTGAAGTGGGGTGAGGAAGAGAAAGTTTTATATTCCCATGCGGAACCGCCCCTGAAGCATAGTCCCGGGCATGAATCAGCTCATGTCCAAGAGCAACCGCCTGATCAAATGGCGTCGAAGTTCCAGGTATATCGACTAATTCCGTTGTAGAGAAAAGCACGGTACTCGATACCCCTTTCCCATCTCTGATTCTTACCCCTAACTCTTCTAATTTGGCTTTTTCAGTAAAAGATGAAGGTATGGTTTCAAAGAGTTTGCCCGCTTCACTTGGTTCTCTGATCACCGACACAATCGTGGTTTGAGTTGAATCAACGCCAACAGAATGCTCAATTAACGGTTCTATAGAATCATCCGGGGAGTTTACCGGAACATATGTGCCTATTTGGTGGAGGATTTCACGTCCTGATGAGGACATTTTCAACTTATTAATGAGCAGTTTTATCCTAGCTAAATATGAGTCATCTTTTGTTTGTACATAAAGGTTTTTTGACACTCTATACAGCTTGCCATATTGTTCTGAGTTATAACCATAAATAACATTGACACTATCAGGCTCTGAGTAAAACTGTCCAACAGGTGTACTCATGACCAAAGAACTGCAAGAAACAAAGAAAAATAAAATCAGTATAAACATCTTGGTTATCTTAAACACCTTCTAGCTCCTCTAGCGTTAATTGTAATTCAATCCACTCTTCCAACTCATGCATTAATATTTCATCGATATGTGGCAACATGTTCATATCATTGTTTTTTACCATATATCCTAGAAGGTCAATAGCGGAGTCAAGGTCCTCTCCCTCAAAAGCAGTGCTTATGTTGGTAATATTGTCCCAAATAGAGTGCTGAGCAAGTTGTTGTGTCTGCTGTTCAAGAAACTGTGCATGATTTTCATTTAAATAGGCCACATGAGATAAAGACAAGCTCGAATTAAAAAGGAATGAATCGTCAACATGCCCAGAATGATTATTGACTTCTGATTGTTGATGCTGGGCGATTTGTGCATAAACCGCCAGATCACCTAACAAATCATGTAAATGGCTGACTGTATTAACTTGTTGAACTTTTTTTAATATAAAGTTAATGACTATCTCTCTTTTCTCTTCCTCTGTGCCTTTATATTTAGTGTTAATAATTTTATTAAAAAGGTTAACTAAAAATGGAGAATAAAAACGCAGATCTTTTGCAGAATAAAAACTCCCAAACGGCATTGAGTAATATAGGTCCCTAATGAAAGCTAATTTTATCGCACTTTGAAAGGCAGGCTGAACCTCACTCCGAAATGCTTCATATTGTTTCACTCGATCGACTACACTTCCTGAGGGACGCTCAGTCAATAAAAGCTCATACCAACGACTTAATTGATACCAATCTTCCCTGTTGATTTGAACAGAACTGTCTATCCCTTTATCATCCAAGTACTTTGTAAGCGAAGTTTGAAAACTCGGCAACTCCGCGATAGACAATTTCTTTACATAGAAATTAAACAAGTCATTTGTTTTTACTCCGAATGCATAGTCACTTGCCAACTTTGTAAGCTGTTCTTTTAATAAGTCGCCCTTCCAACCTTGAGCAATTTTTCGCTCAATGTATTGATCGATGTCGACTATCGGCTTGTCTGTGATGACATTAAGTAGCTGTGGATCTTTTTCAATGTGGTAAATATCAAAAAGCGGTCCCGACTCTTTACAACTTTCTAGTGAATCCAGAATGCCGCCGGGATAAACAGAAGGAACACCAAAACAACTTCTTGCTGGCTCAACTAAAAATTTTGCCGTATTGAGCTGATGCTCTGTTAAGTAATCAATATCCCAATTTGCTTTAGCATATTCACGCAAACCACTCATTCTGGCTCTCTCCTCAAGCATAGAGCGATTAAGGGATGTTTGATGGTAAATCTGTTGGATATGCTCATGAGCACGTTGCTTGATATTTTCTATCATTTTTTGACGATGTTTATTCATGCGTTCAAAAGCAACTAGGACCAACTGCTTTTTCGCTTGAAATATCGATACATATAATTGATTAAGATCATCTGAAAGCAATCGTTCCTGTATGGTTTCCACTCTCTTTGGCCCATTTAAAACTAAACAATGCCTAATACTCTCTGCAGAAACGCGCTCTCCATGGCACAAAGGTAGATTTACACTTTCTTCTTCAGAAATATAACCATACACTTTGAGTAATTCGAGGTCCATCCTTGCCATCTGTCGAGACAACTGACGGTCGAAGGCTGCTGCAAGGCGCCTATACTCGGTATCAGCACTTATCAATAAATGATCAAGATAAAGCTCTATTGCCCTTTTCACATAATCATCATAAGTATTGATTAGAAGTATTGCATCCTGTTTTTCATGATGAAAACGGGCAAAATCTGAATAGTAATGAGTATAAACATAATGGCTTTGCGTCTCAAACTCATGGATTTTTTCTTTTGCAGAAAAATACTTGATATCGTTAGAATAGCGATTAATTTCATCTCCTACCAATGGTAAAAGAGAAAATACAGCCGCTGTCTTGTCTAATCGGTTAGATGACTCATCAGAAAACGTTGTCACCATATTATTCAGCCAAATTCCAACGGCTGCGGCATCGGCAACAGGCCCAAGAACTTCTAAGGTTTTAGCAGACACTTTACCCAATCTATTCAACAGCCCTTGTGAGTTTATTGAGCTATTAAATACGCTAGGTACATTCTGCATCGCTTGCTCAGACTGTGGCCAAGCCTGTTTAAATACACTTTGATGAGCATCATGCTCTAACTCTCCCAATGTGCTGCTAAAGTCAGATACGTAATAAGAATAATTAAAATTATTCTCAAAATACTCAGCTTTATTGAATTTTTGCTGGTCTGTAGTTAATGTATCAACACTACCATCATTAAAACACATGGAATAAGATAGTGGTGATAGTGTAAGTGATGATAGTGTAAGTGATAATATTGCACTTAAATAAAACCTTGAACGCATGAAAAATTTATCCTAACTCTAAGACGTCAGTAGAATAACTATAATTGAGTATTATTATTTAGGATCAGTTATGAAAGAATTTGTGAACAGGTTTAAAAAGTACATGCTTCCTTCGCTGTAATTATTTCCCCAGTATGCATATCCTTGATACTTTTATTCATTACTTCTTGTCTGGGAACTTCTCTGTATATAACAAAATTACCCTCAGGAGTGGTGTTAATCGCTGTCACTTCAAAAAATGAATTTCGATTAATCAGGACTTCAAGCTCGTCATCTCTCACTGTAGGGATAACAATGCCATGTTCTCCTGACATCAGCTCAAATCTTGAAAGTTGGCCTTTATAAAATGAGTCCACATAGTTTCGTGATATTGAAGTAGAAACAAAAGAGCTCGGACTAACGATATCACCCACTTTTATTTCCGATAAATAGGCATCCAAGGCACTTTCACCTCGATAAGTGATGCCTTTATGAGCGATGCTATTTTGAAAGGCAGAGTCCATATCACGAATAAGAACTTGTGTTTCTTCATCAGAGATTCCGGTTCTGAGTGCTTCTCGAGTGGTTTGATACGCATAGTCTTGATATAACTCTAATGCATTGACTTCTGGTTGAGACAATCGTTCTGATTGTAATGCTGCCGCTCGGTAAAGCTCCGTTCTTTCTTGATAGAAATACTCAAAGCTATCCATTAAATCTGGATCTGACATTTCCTTGAGAATATTGTTTATTTCGGATTTCTTATAATAATTTGAATTATACTTCAGGCCAGCATTAAGGTTAGGTGAGCTAAAAAACAATGCAGCTATAAAAACAGTGGTAATTTTTTTAAATTTCATAATATCACTTATTCTAGGACAACGAAAATTTACCTAAGTATTTTGGTACACTTAAGTATATCATCTAGTCGTGGAAAATAAATGAGGTACCCCTACATACCTCACTAATAATTAAAATTTATAAGCAGGACAGGTGTATTCTACTTTTTAATGTAACTTCTTCACCACTAAAACTATCATAGATATGTGACTCTGAGTTTTCTCTTATATAACTGCTTGGCTTTTTTAATTCTTTTAACTTTATGTAGTTTTTCTCCGCCGAATACTTTTTTATATCTTCGACTAAAAAGTAAGTATCTGGTTTAGCCAGAATCTCTGCTTCATAATGCTTAAATGTATAGGCATTAATCGCACGCCCAGAAGAGTTAAGATCAATTTTATATTGAGCGGCGGATACACCTTCATATACTTTCCCTTGAGCAAAGTCTCTTGCAACACTTGGAAGGGTTGATGTAGATAAAAAGGCCTTCTCGTGCAGAATGTCCCCCACTTTCAGTTTGTCGAGAAGCACGTTCTTAATCGATGCTCCACGAAAGACCGTGCCTTTATAGTTTGGCAGTTTTTTCATTACATTTCGGAGATTTTTCACACGATTTTTGAGCGCTGCCCCATAGCCTGGCATTAGGTACTCTTTCGGTTCACCCGCTCTCATGTATTCATTGATCACATCATGATCAACCCGTCCATAGCTTTTTATCGCAGAATATTCAGCCTCAACCATTCTCCTTTCTGCTTTTTCATGTTTAATCAATACCCATTGCATTAAATCATTTGCCATTTGCTCTTGCTCAAAGTGGCTTAACTTACGACCTTTGAACTCAGCAAACTCCTCTGCAAATGCTAAATGAGTGGCAGAAACTATTATCATTATTATTGAAATTAATCTGATCATTTTTATATCAACCACAAATATACGCTTGCCAGAAAGAAGGTTTCACTTTCTCTCCAGTAAACAGATTATATATATCCTCATGCATCGCTTTATCAGCGGTTACTGTTTCCACCGCGATTAATGATGTTTTATGAAAGTTTTCTATATGAGTAACTCTGAAATAAGTATTTGGAGGAAGTAACACCTCCCCTTCACGGCTAAATTCCGATAGGCCTGCAAGCACTTTACCTTGTTTTTTTATATCAACAGCAAGCCACACCCGCTGAATAGGAGCCGTGGTTTGTGGTCTCACGATAGCAAAACGCTTAGCCACTTCCGGGATCACTGTCGTTGATGTAAACGCAGGTTCCACTACGACATCCCCAACTCGCAACTTATCCATTAAAGATTGTTTGATCCAACTGCCTCGATAGGCAATACCTTTATATCGAGGCAGTTTTCTCATGCCCGATTTGACCTTATTAACAAACTCTTTCGCGCTAGAGGCTGTACTTCCCCAGTCAGCTGAACCAGAAAGACGCAAATAATCGTTAGTCACCTTGTAGCCTGAAATAGAGAAATCCTCTAATGCTTCTCGCTCACTCTCGGTCAACAATTTAAAACGCCACCCTCTTGCTTGATTCGCCCATTGGCTAAACCGCTCAGCATGACTGGCGATTTGTTGTTGACTTCGCAAAGGCTCCTTCAAGGCATCTAGAGGATTAGCAACAACCGATACGCTGAATAAGGCTAATACAATTAAGGCGTAAATCTGGTGAGACATTCTTACCCCCGATACCAATAGGTCGGATTATTGGGATTCAAATCACAACGAATATTAAGTGAATTCTGCTTTATTACCCCAAATCTAAGTGCACCAAACAGTTCCAGTTGCTGACGAGTGAGATTATCAAACCAACTGGATAGGGGGGTTAACCAATATAGACTTTCGTCACCAGATACTTGCAGTAGCTCTTTCTGTAATTGTGGATAGAAGATCATGCATTTTCGGCCAGCTAAACGGGTAAATTGAGAATTAGTTTTAATCAACTGCTCTATTTTTTCACCTAAATCTGAATTAACTTTAAATAAAGCATCAATTGACCGATGTAAACGAGCATCATAGCTCAGGTCGTTCTCGTTCAAATTTGAGTAATAGCTGGTAAAATTATCATCACTTGTTTGATAACTATCCAATGTCATATAACGTAATAAATGTGCTGGAAGTGGTTCAGAAAATAAACCTATATTCCCACTCTTATCTGCACTGTAATGACCTGTTGAGTTTGCTTGAGTGTGAATAATGGCGATATAACGCTGAAAATCGCCAATTTGAGCAGATAACCAGTTGTGGCCATTTTGTTCTGCGACACTCAACGCTTCTGATAGACGAGTTTTAACTATACCTTTGGCAATAGGTAAGCTTTGCTCTAAGTTGTTTATGTTGAGATTTGAGTTTTTCAACGCTGATGCAATCAATGGTGCTTCTAGATCTAAATCGATACTACCCGGAAAAATATAGCGATAGAAGCTCTTCACATGGTTCGCTTTCCATTCACTTTCTAGAGCTAAAGGAATCAATACACCCAGCTGTTCTACTCTCTTTCGATGAACATAATAGCTCGAGTTTTTGATGCTTTCATACCACTGTGCAATAGAGTGTAACGAAGAAGCTCTCGATAAATGCTGAGCATTCAAATAATCACCTGACCAACCAGCACAACCATTGAATTGTTCACATTCACCACTTAAATCTGCTGTTGAATCAAACAACCAATGCATCACTTGTTGTTTATGTAATTTGGCAATATTGAGCATTCTTTGTTTTTGTGAATAACTGATGATCTGCTGTTCAAACCAAGCTTCTTCATCCTTACTACTCCAACCATTCTCAAGCAATGAATCCAAAGCTTTTACTAATACTTGCTCTACGACTTGTTGCTCTGGTATTGCCATATTCGCAATAGCTGCGACTTTGTTAGAATCGTAATATTCTATTTTAGCTGGAATCCAATCGTACTTTTTACACCCAACAAAATTTGGATCACCACCTAATATGCCGATGCTGACACACTTGCTATAGCCTTTTTGAAGAATGAATTCGCGTTTCTTTTGCTCAGTCTGTGTCGCTGCTCGACCAAAAATACTCCGCGACATCTCGTCAATGGCTAAATAATCTGCTTGAGCGACAAAATATTGATGTGCTTGAGTAATAGCCCCCGAGTCAAATAGCTTTTGGATTGCTAAACGGCCTTCTGCACGCATCTCTTCTATGAGCTGGGTTCTAATCCTTTCAAGTTGATCATTTGCTGTCTCAACAATTTTGATTTTTGCATCCAGTGTATTTTTGTAAAGACGGTGCAACTCTAAACGGCTTAACCCGTCAAAGTTTTCATTTCTTAAGTCGTCCAGCAAATTGATGGCTAAGTCAAGTTGTTCTTGTTGGCATAGCTGTAAATTTGCTAATGCACGATTGGCTTCACGCTTTGTCGGTACCAGCATAGGCGAGCGATTACTGGCAGTTTGTTGAGGATAAAGGGCATACAATGCATCAACTTCTGTTCGGCAAGCAGAGCGTAAATCAGAAACAAAGTATTTTTGTTCTTCATTATCAAGTGCAAGTTGATGATAAATAGCTTTGTTGGTTTCACTTTCGACAGCACTAATAAGAGTTTCGACTAAATGAGTTTGTGCCTTCAATGCCTTTTGATATTGGTATTGATATTTGAGAGCAAGATCTGTGGCAAAGCCTTGAGCAAGAGACTCAAGCATTTTTTCTTGGCCCTTAGCCAAATCTACCCAATGCTGTATGTCCTTCTTATCTTGTTGGGTAATGATATTCTGATTTAATGTAAAACTGTAATGTTCTCCAGCAGCAACTTTATTCCATCGTGCCGTCAGAATGTGGCGATCAATCTCTCGCTCTGGCAGTTTTAATACACCAAACCAATCGATAAGACTCATGGTTGTGGCAAACCGGTCATAAGAAGTTTGTGTTTCGTCTGCGAAAGAGTTTGCCACCTCGTTTGCCCAAAGCCCAACTGCGACTGCGTCACCTACCGGGCCTAGAGCCTCTAAAGCTTCTTTAGCAATGCCAGCTGTCGAACGTCCAAGTGTCGATAATAAACTCGTTGCTTCCTTAGTTTCAAGGATAATGGCACTTTCGGGACCTGCTTCTAATAAGGACGAAGTTTGAGGGAAAATATTTTCAGTCTCAACAATACTGGGACGAACGTTTACATCATGCTCAGGAGCAAAATAAAACGGCTCCTCAACAGCAACCTCATTACTGAATTTCTGATAATTAGATTGTCTAATATCATATAATTTTTCTGACTCAAGTACTTTGTATTCTTCTCCGAGATTACATGCTTGAAATGCCGAAACATACGGAGAAAAAACACAAATAGCCAATCCCCACTGATGAAACTTCATTTTAATACCCTTAATCCTATTATCGTCGTCGTCTTATTTGGTGTTCCGTTCTAATTAAAAATGTATCAACGTAAAATAGAACTTTGACTTCGACAAGGTTTACTCAACTAACAAATCACACACCTATATCATTACCATGTTATTAGGCATAACATGCTTTAAATCAAACATTAGATAAAGATAAATTACTTAATTAGTGTATTTTTCAAACCGCCATTATTAGAAAAAACAATAAAACAGGCGAATAGTTAGAACAATAACACATAAAAACACGTGATGTTAATTATTTTATTTACCTTTTATCAAATTTTTAACTTCCAGATTTGCTAATATTAGAATTAAAATTAAAAATAAATCACACTCACATCAAATAACATTGCTAATATTCATGGCATTATTGAAGTTATTCCGTCTTTATTCTTCAATTAACATAATCTAATGTATTAAGTAAGAAGCGTTTATAAAAATCAAAAACCCTATTTATATTCCACTCTAATTATTGTTTTAGGAAGACTAGTGAACTCAATTTTTAGATATCTTCGCATCGGATTAAATTACAAAATAATCACTAACTGGATGGACCATTTCAAAACGAAGATTCCCTTATAATCACTGATAGTTTTAGCTACTACGTGTAGGATTATGTTTTTAGAACCTTATTTTTCTAGCACTACCGACCAATTTCAGTTTACTCGTGAACAGGCAAGCCACTTCGCTAAGCGCGTTGCTGGCGATTACAACCCTATCCATGATGAAGACAACAAACGCTTCTGTGTTCCTGGTGACTTACTCTTTGCAGTTTTACTCAGCAAAGAAGGGATCAGCCAAAAAATGCGTTTTGATTTCTCTGGCATGGTCAACGATGGCGTGGCACTGCATATTGAAGAGAAGTCGTCAACTGACAGTGTGGTAGTCGACGGTAATGGCAAAGAGTACCTTCACATGCAGCATGAAGGTCAAACGAGTCACGACAAGGACTTTATCGAACACGTAGTCATTAATTACGTCCAATTTTCAGGCATGAACTTTCCTCACATCATGGTGCCTCTAATGGAAGAGAAGCAAATGATGATCAATTGCCAACGTCCTTTAGTCATTTATGAAAGCATGGAAGTCGAGTTTTCCCGCTTGGACCTCACCCACCCTGAAGTGGCTTTCACCGATGCAACATTTGATGTTGAAGGCAAGCGTGGCATTGTGACGCTTAATTTCGCTTTCAAAGAAGCAGGGATAGTCGTTGGCAAAGGGGTTAAACGTATGGTTGCCAGTGGCTTAAAACCTTATGACCAAGACGCTGTCGATGATCTTGTCGAGCGCTTTAACTCTAGAAAGGAAGCCTTCCTAGCAAAGTTCGCTAAGGCCGCTTAATCACTCAGCGGCCGCAGAATTATCAACATCATTAAATTCAAGTACACCGTCAAACCCAGCGGTGTACTTTACTTTTATACTCGACGTATTCTGCACCAAATAATGTTTCCAGAGCCCTCTCCTCCGGCTTTATTTGAAAACGATTGAGATAAGAAACAAACAGAACACCGACTAAAAACACACTTAAGTGCTCCCACCACAAGCCCAATGCAATAAGTAGCAGTAACATAGCCAGATACATTGGATTCCTCGTATAAGAAAAAACACCGGTGCAGACCATTTGCGAGGCCGACTCAGGCTTTATCGGATTGGTTGTGGTTTTTATCTTACGAAATTCTTGCACTGCCGCACCGCCGATCAGAAGCGCTGCCACAGTGAATAAGAATGAGGTCATATGCAAAAATGGCACCGTAACTTGAAAACTGGGGGCAAATGATTTCAGGCCATACATCAATAAGATCGAGAGCAAAAAGACGACAATTGGTGGGACTTTCAGTTCGAGCTTTTTCATGTTTCATATCCTTATGAAATTAGTCACTATGATGCTATACCCACTGAGTTTATTATACTAAATAAAATAACCTCAGGATGCTTGGTGCCAGGCATCTTGAGGTCAGTTAGTTAGTTATCTCTCTAAATAAGCTTAATGACAGCCAAACATAAGGGACTCATTACTCAAATAATGTCAGTAAAGCTTGTACAGGATGCTTAGGAGTGGCCCCTTCAAAGCGTTTGACTTGGCTGCGGCAAGAATACCCCGTCATCAAACATCTTTCTTTGTCTCGGGTTTCTAAGTTAGGCTTCCAGCTCAAACCATAAATATCTTTCGACATAGTAAACTTGTCGGCTTCATGACCAAACGTCCCAGCCATTCCGCAACACCCAACAGGCACGACATTAAGTACTGCGCCAAAATGAGCAAAGATAGCGCCCCACTCTTTTTCAGCGTTAGGCATTTTGGTTTTTTCAGTGCAATGGGCAAACAAAAACCAAGGTGCTTTGTCAGCGGATATACTTTGTTGATGCCCACCAAACTGATCAATTCTTGGAAACAACCACTCATGCACAGTGAGTACTTCAAAGTTACCTCGTTGAGAACCTAACACTTCTTGATACTCGTCTCGGTAACAAAGAACTAAAGCTGGATCGACGCCCACTAGAGGAATATCTAGATTGGCCACCATATCTAAAAACCGTGCAGTATCTTGAGCCGTGTTGTGGAATTGACGCAAAAAGCCTTTAACATGCTGAGCCTTACCATTCGGCCTAAATGGCAATAAAATTGGCTGCATGCCTAGGTGCTTTAATAATTTAATGAAGTCTTCGACCACTTCAGCATCATAAAAGCTCGTGAATGGGTCTTGGACAATCAAAACATGCTTTTGCTTATCTTGAGATGATAATCCACTCAAGTACTGTAAGTCATAAGCTGTCGTCAATGAGGTCACACGTTGTTGTAATGTTGGTGTCGATAACAGCGGCGCATCTAAATAGCCAATACTAGAAGCCGTGACATTCTTAACCCAATTTTGCTTTAACAGACTGTTTACCGCATTAGGCGCTTTGGCTATCAGAGGCAATAGGGTTTCAATATGAGAGACAAAATAGTCTTTCAAAGGACGCTGATATCTTGTGTGATAAATATTCAGGAATCGAGAGCGAAAGCTTGGTACATCGACTTTAATCGGACACTGACTTGCACAAGCTTTACAAGCTAAACAACCGTTCATAGCCTCATACACTTCATGTGAGAAATCGTACTCATGACGTCGATTGATTGAATGACGGACTCGATCAATCATGGTCTTTATCGAGGACTGTTTTGCTAATGTTTGCTTTTCTAAATCAAGAATATCGATCCCCTGCTCGGTCAATTGACGAAGCCATTCTCGAACCAAGCCCGCTCTTCCTTTTGGAGAATGGCGGCGATCTGCGCTCACTTTCATCGAAGGGCACATGGGCGAACTGGTATCATAGTTAAAACACAGCCCATTACCGTTACATTCCATCGCTTGCTTAAAACTATCACGGACACGCACATCGATCTGACGGTCAAAATAGCCACGCTTAGTATCACTCACTTTTACCAACTCGGCATCACTGTCAAGTGGAGTACATATTTTGCCTGGGTTCATTTTATTTTGTGGGTCAAACGCCGCTTTGATACGGCGCAGTTCATTGAACAATTCAGCGCCAAAGAACTCGGGCCCATATTGTGAGCGAAATCCTTTACCGTGTTCCCCCCACATTAAACCGCCGTATTTAGCCACCAGCTTAACCACTTCATCCGAGACTTCATGCATCAATGCTTCTTGCCTAGGATCACATAAGTCTAAAGCAGGACGAACATGAAGCACCCCTGCATCCACATGACCAAACATGCCATAGTCGAGTGATTTTTGGTCGAGTAATTGACGAAACTCTGCGATAAAGTCCGCTAAATGTTCCGGTGGAACGCAAGTATCCTCAGCAAAAGCAACAGGCTTAGCACGGCCTTTTGCAGCGCCCAATAACCCTACGGCTTTCTTACGCATGGTATAGATACGACCGATGCTCGCAACGTCACTGCAAACCTGATATCCAATAATTCCAGCGTCTTCTGTCTTAATCATTGTATCAAGCTTGGCTGTTAACTCCGCGACTTGCTGGTTGACTTCATGCTCATCTTGCCCAGCATATTCCACCATATTAATGCCATCCATTGTTTTACCCGGCACATCGGTGAGTAAGTCACTCACGGTATGCCAAACAATGTCTTGCTTCGCTAAGTTAAGTACTTTTGAGTCAATCGTTTCTACAGACAGTGCCTTGGCTTCGACCATCAATGGGGCATTCCGGAGCGCAGAGTCAAAGCTGTTATATTTAACGTTGACTAAGGTCCTAGCTTTAGGAATGGGGGTAAGATTGAGTTTGGCTTCGGTAATAAACGCTAAAGACCCTTCAGCACCACATAATACTCGTGTGATATCAAAGCGGTCATTAGCTTCATTCAAGGCATTTTTTAAATCATACCCGGTTAAAAAGCGATTTAATGGCGGAAACTTTTCTTTAATTTGTTGGCGATGCTCACGACAAACATGCTCGGTTACTTTATAGGCACCGGCAGCGAGATCATTGTCGCCAGTTAAGCCCTGTGAGAGGTCCGTTTCAAGGACAGAACCATCAACCAATACCGCTTGAAGCGAGAGAACATGGTCAGAAGTTTTCCCATACTTCAACGAGCCTTGTCCGGATGCATCCGTGTTGATCATTCCGCCTATGGTAGCGCGGTTACTGGTGGATAAATCAGGTGAGAAAAAATAACCATAAGGTCGAACGGCATCATTAAGTTGATCCTTAATCACCCCTGTTTGAACACGAACCCAGCCTTCTGCTTCGTTAATTTCCAAGATATTGTTCATGTGACGCGATAAGTCGACCACAATGCCTTGGGTCAATGACTGGCCATTCGTCCCTGTACCACCACCACGAGGAGAAAAAGTAATCCGCTCGTAACAGGATTGTTTACTCAACTCGCCTAGGCGAACCACGTCTTTGGTGCTTTTGGGGAAGATAACCGCCTGTGGTAATTGCTGATAAACACTATTATCAGTGGAAACAGCAAGACGACTGGCATAATGGCTTTCAATATCGCCGCTGAACCCCGCCCGTTCCAATTCTTCAAGAAAACGAACAACAAGTGGGTCAACATCGGTTTGTGAGTGTAATCTTGGTAACATTTGCTTCCTGCTCCCTACTGCGCTGATTCCGATCAGTCTATGGGTCTCGAGTAAACGACAACGGCTAGCTTGTCTTAGTTTTCATTAGTGACTTTTAAATACACTATACTTAGGAGTAGTTAGAGAGGGCATTTGCTAGCCAAAAAGCGGAGTTTACACACCACTTCTACCTTCCTCTCATTTATTAGCCACTCAAGTACGACGGCTTTAGTCAGTTGAATTTCTTCACTTTACATCATTTAAAAAAGCGATGAAATCAGAATATGTACCCAAGTAACCTCAAGATACTTTGGTCCATGAAACGTTTGGTCATTTAACTCTTATTTTTTAGAGTACAATACCGTAAAATGACCAATCAACAACCCTTATCGACGAGTTTTACGATGAAGAAAAATAAAATAATCACCACAGATGATATCCTACTTAAGCTATGCCAATCCGCTGCTGGTGTTCTCAGCTCAGCTACTTCTTCAACAGTTAATTACTCTGCAATGGTGCAAAAGATCAATAAAACCAGCCTTAAACCGGATTTCGGTTGTTTTGTTCTTTTTGATGGTGGGTTTAGTGGCCTTGTTGTCATGAATTTTACAGCCAAAGCCGCATTGGAATTATACAGCAGCTATATGAGAAACATGGGCATGCCAGAAGAAGAGCTGGCCATTACTCATACTTCGGATGAAGTCGGTGATGTATTGGGCGAATTAACCAACCAATTTGTCGGTGATTTTACCAATCGAATTCGCAAAGAGTTACAAACCAACATCACCCAGAATCAACCTAAAATGTTGACGTTGACAAAACAAGTCATCGTACAAGTAGATACCAATTTAGATCGACCTCAAGCAAGGCGCGTCACCTTTTCTACTCAAAACAATAATATTTTTTATCTAGAATTTGCTATGGATAAGACAGAATTTATCCAATTGGAAGAATTCGAAGTCGCTGAAGATATTAATCCCGATGATCTATTAGAAGCCACTCAAAATAAGGCTGAAAACAAACCTGCACAGCCGGAAGTAAAGCAAGAAGATGCCGATGATTTACTCGATCAACTCGGTATATAGCCGATTGAGGTTACCTTCTGTTATTCCGTTTCTTTGTTAAAAAAGGTAAAATACTCGACTCATTAAATTTCCTGCTCTTGGTTCTGGTCTTAGATGGATAAACAAAAAGCTCTGAAAAAAATCGCCAAGTGTTTAGAACTAGGCAACTCAGCCAACGTCAATGAGGCGGCTAATGCGATAAAAATGGCGCATCGTCTCATGCTGAAATATGGCTTAGACAAAGACGATATTGAGTTCATCAAAATGGGCAAAACTCAATCATCTCATTTGTTGCCTGCCAACGTCAGTTCTACACTGTTGAGAGTAATTCGTGGCATAAACGCTAAGTTTGGCGTCGAGGCAGTGTTGTTGAACCATAAAGGTCTAAAGCGAGTGGAGTTTATTGGCGAAGCAGATCGTGCCATTTTTGCTGCTTTCGCCTTTGACATCATCTATCGTGAGATGAATGAAAGCACAGGTCAGTTCCGTAACAGCTTCTCAGGCTCAGGGACGTCGACACAAGAAGTCAGCCGACGTGTTAACTCTTTTGTCTCAGGTTGGGTAGAAGGTGCTCTGGAGAAATTACCAGAAATTACCCCTGATGAAGAGTCCGCTAATAAGATCAACAACTATATTGATAAAGAATTTAAAAACATTGACCGCGAAACGTTCAAAAAACAACTGAAAGAAGCGATGAAAAACCTCACCGCAGACTATGAAGTTGGTTTAAAAAAAGGTCGAAAAGTTTCTGTAAACCGCGGTGTTGGCGGTGAGCAGAAGCGTAAGATGTTAGGTAAATCCTAACCAAAATATTTGCAATGAGGCGTTATCCCGCCTCAGTTTTATACGGAGATTTTCCTTTGAAAAAGATGTCTATCGCACTGGCTGTGATGCTTGCATTAACGGGCTGTCAAGCCACTCAACGTCAAAACGCCACCACAGGTGAATACGAAACGAACTCAACGACGACAGGCGCGATCATTGGTGCTATTGCAGGCGCTGCGATCGGAATTGCTACTGGTGATAACGCCAAAGAACGTCGTAAAGGCGCAATGATTGGTGCAGCAGCTGGTGGGGCAACCGGTGCTGGTGTTGGTTACTACTTTGACCAGCAAGAAGCAGCATTACGTCGTGCACTCTTAAACTCTGGCGTCCAAGTGCAGCGTATTGGTGACAATCAACTGCTACTTCGTATGGAGAACGGCATCGGCTTCTCTTCTAACTCGTACCAACTAGACTCTACTATTCATAACACGTTGCGCGGTGTCGCTCGCATCCTAGTTGAGTACCCAGACACTAGCCTAGTCATTAACGGCTACACTGACAGCACAGGCAGTGATTCTTACAACCAGCAACTTTCTGAGCGTCGTGCAGAATCAGTGCGCCAATTCCTAGTATCACAAAACGTTGCACCAGGCCGTGCAATCGCTCGTGGCTACGGTGAGCGTAACCCAATTTGCTCAAACAAAACATCACAAGGCCGTGCTTGTAACCGTCGCGTAGAAATCCAGATTTTACCGCTACGATAATATCACCGCACCGTATAGCTATTTAGTCTGCGGTGCATTCAATAACGAGGCTGTTTTGTTAACTCAAAAATAATATGAGCGTTATCTAGACAGCCCCGCTTCTTGTTCTCCTACCTTCTTTTATTTGTTCTTTCATATTGGAGCAAACAGCCTATGAACTCACGATGCTTTTGAGATTTTTTACCGTTAGTTTTTTACTCAGCAGTTGTTGTTTTCACCCTGCTGTCGCTAATGAACCAACAAAGCAGGCATTCCATTCCGCTACAAGGACAGAACAACAGACACAACACGCCGTGAGTGCCTATAGAGATGCTCAGGACGGGTTAACACTCTCGTCCCAATCGGATCGTTTCCCTGCTCAAAACCCATTAGACCGAGAGTTAACCGACGCCACACCGAAGCAGTTGGATACAAAACAAGCCCTGTTCAATGCCGTGTCCACAGCACTTAACAACCCTAGTGACCGTGGTATGTTATTGGCTGATTTACTCCACCACCATTCTCATACCATCACCTTAGCGGATCTAACAGACACTTTTTATCAGTTTGCTGCACAAAATAATCCACAAGCAGAACAAAGCTATCATCAGTTTTTGCAACAACGCTTTGATGAACTTCGTGCTAAGCAGTTGGCTGATATTGCTCAGCTTAACGAGCAAGCGATTCAAAAAGAAAAATCACACCCAGTACAACCGCCATTAGCGATACAAGCCGACTCAGCGAAGAAAAAATCAGCAACAGTAGATTTGATTGACATCTCTCTTTTGGGGATGGTTTTGTTGCTTCTGCTTAGCGTTATAGTGGTATTCAAAACACGTCAAAGACATTTAAAGGCAGCAGCCGCATCAGACCAAATCTCACCATTAGTATTACAAAATGAGCAACTGAAAGCACTTATCCGGCAACTGAAATACAAGTTTGAAAAACTGTTCAAAGAATATAACAAGCTCAAGCTGCAGCAAGAACAACAAGAACTCGCAGTGGCATGTGCTGTATTCGGCTATTCACCAGAGCAAATCCCTAATCAAACCGCAATAAAAAGGCGCTTTAGACAGTTATCTAAAATCTACCACCCTGACTCAGGGGGTTCTGATCAAGAAATGAAACGTTTAAACCAAGCTTTGAAGATTATTTCGCAGCGGCATGCGCCCTAATAAAATGTTACACCAACGTAAACAGAATGATATTTCTTTTATATACACCGCATTACTACTAATAATCTTATCCGCAATCGATATCCTTCTCAAAGAATTTCACTGTTGTTTAATCTCATTCACTTTTTTGTGTAATAATGTCAGCCGAAAATAACTCTAATCAAAAAGATTGATAATTTTTATACTCAATTAACCGTAAAAGCGCTGTGCAAAAACACGAATAATCGTTGTTTAGCAAGTGCTGCTACTTTTACTCTGGTTACTTGGGTATACACACCCAAGTGAGGAAAATGAATGTTTACTGAAGAAGGCACCTGTGACTGGTGTAAAAAGCCCAGCTTTGTTACTCGCCTAAACTACTTAGATGGTAAGCACCACAGTGCTTGTCAGGAGTGCTATCCAATGGCCAAAATTGATGTACAGTTGTTCAACCAAGGTGAACAGCAGATGCGCGAACGGATGGCAAAACGCGCAGGCTAATTCTCAGTAACCTCCTTATTCATTTCTTCAAAGGCGCCGATTTCTAAGGCGTCTTTTTATATTCTCAACCATCAGCGTATACCTCTTAAAATCACTCTCCCCCTGCTTTGATATCGTTCATACATCACTATACAGATAAGGCAAAGAATGCCATTAAAGCCATCGCTCACGCAGACGAAAAATATGGCCTCCGCAAAATAAAATCTCAACGTATTGATTAGATTGAACAATTTATAAGAACATCAAAAAATGGCGTTCGAATGGCTTCTATCGTGTCAAAAAAGCTTGATCGAAAAGCGAAAAACAACTACTGTATACACATACAGCATGTATAAAGGAACAGTAAAATGCAATTTGATACTCAAGCTCATACATACTCTCGTTACAACAGATTAGCCCAGTCAACTCAGCCTTTAATGGGTGCAGATCAACTGCTATCCCAACTAGCGACTCTGTCTCTACAACGTCAGTGGATCTTGTTTACAGCAGAGTGTCAGCGCCCCGATTATGAGCAACTGTCTTCTTTTAACATTCGCTGTCAGAATATCTTGCAAATTAATCGCTCACATACACTCTCAGAAGTAGAGATAGTGATCAAAGCGATCCAATCCGGCAATGCATGTGCGGTTGTTGCTTCTAATACCATCTGTTCTGAAAGCCAGTCTTATTTGCGCCATCTCGCGCAGCGTTACCAATGTGAAGTTTTTTTCGTCGAAGGCAGAGTGAATAAGTACCATTAATTAAGTTCGACGTTAATCACATCATCGCCTCCACTTGGAGGCTTTTTTCTAATGTAAATAGAATACCTCCGTCGTGAGAGTTACCCCATTTACCACCATACAAGTTTATTTTCTTAACTACGCCACGATATTCTTCAGCGAAAGGTGATGAAGAGAGCAAAATTAAAAATGCTGTTAAAAGCATTTTTTTCATTTTATTTTCCTTTGTATTTTTATATTAAAGTTCTTGAGCGATTAATTAAATTAAAAATAAATACAATTTCATAAGCTTATGAATTAATCATATAAGAATTCAATCCCAAGAAAATTTTATTTTGTGAGTTATTTTAATAAAGTACCGTAAAGTGAGGTGCCCAAATGGACACCTCATAAGTAACTTTATTTTTTCCTTTTAACATCAACCGATTTGAGATAAACAGGTAATTCTTCACTTACATCAATATATATATCTTCTTTTTTTATCTTAAAGTAGTCATATATCAGTGTGCCTGTTCTACACTTTATATAATAATACGAGGCATCTTCTTTTTCTAAATAAGACATAGAAAAACTATTCATTCTACTTTTTTCAAAGTATGCATCTAGCTTTTCAGGAGGTATCTCAGAGTATTCTGCACACCCAAATAAAGTAGTCATACCAAGTATAAATAAAGCCCTAATACTTAATTTCATTATTTCCCTAAGCTCCTACTTAACTCTCTAGGGGTTTCAAGTCCCATCCAATCATCAACATCGATGTTATGACCGGTGCTAAAATTAACGGCGTCCCTCGCCCAATCGGCACAAGTATGGGTATAACCCCATTCATCAGAAGTATTTAAAAATTCGTTTAACTTATCGGATTGATCTACGCTCAAATAAAAGTATCTACGAGCAACGGAAGTATATCCATCTTCGAGACCAATTCGGACATCAGAGCCTATGCCATTATCAATTGTCCAAGGATGAAAAGGGCGAGCGACCTTAACTCTCAAACTTTGTTAACGATTCTCAATGTAGAACCACTATATCTTCGAATCGTTGCCGCACCTGAGAGTTAAGGTCATCTCGCTGAACACAGTATCTTGAGGTTACTTGGGTATAAAATGAGTATTTATGCGAATAATCTAAACAAATTTGGCCTCATATTAGCCAACACGATGCACTTTAATTCTAGATCCAACACAAGATGTAGAACTATCGTAACCAATATTTACTGTTTCTTTCGTCGAATAAGCCAATAGTAAGCGAGACATAACCAGTTGACGTGACTCAGATGATATGGCTGGATCAATAGCAATATAATCAAACATGGTACATTTTGGGTGTGAATTTGGCATACCCTCAACTTTTATCAAAATAGAAGTACTTCCAGGGTAAGTTAGAACAGCGGTAACTTTACCTTGAAAGTTCTTATCATAACCAGCGCTTGCAAAAAAAGGCAAAGCCAAGAGTAGCAGTAATAATTTATATTTCATTTTGTTTCTTTAAAGGTTTTATTGTTATTGAATTAGACGATTTTTTATATTTTTATTGAAGTTTTTTAATTTTTTATCATACGAACAATTTTTCTGAACGAAACATTATTATCATATTTAACACAGTCGTTAGCGGCACCACCGTAACTTATAGTAATGGTGCTATCCGACGCTTCCGCTGCGAGCGCCATTGAATACATTCTTGCCCTTGCCTCAGGCTGCAAGTCTTTACTGATAGCAAAACTGGTTGTATCCGAGCAACCCGCTATTGCTGTACCTTGCTGTTCTAAAGCAACAATAATGGTATTGGTATGCGCATAAGTAGAAATAGCTTTCACTTTCCCTGCTATATTAAGCCAGCCTGCGAAGCTATTACTCGATAGCAATACCGTTGATAATAAAATTAAACAGCGTGCACTACGTTTAAGCATATCGTTTACTCTCAATGATGAAGTTTTCTTAAAAATAAGAACCACTCCCTTAAAATAAAGGAAGGAGATTTTGGTATAAACTTGGAAGAAGAATCACCTAATAGTCTACACAAATAATTTTTAATTAAAATACCAAGATTGTAAAAATGCAAAAATCATTATCACAAAGAAAAATATAAATAACACCTTGAAAATTTTATTTTATTTAAAAATAAATTTTACAAACACAAAAAGGTCGTGAGCTAAAATAAAAACTCACAACCCATTAATAAAAATAAACAACAAAAGCTTTTAAATAATAATTAATTAAATAACATTAACTATAACATAACCAAAATACCTGCCGCTTCCATTGCCTCAATCGCTGCAGTTGAAAACTCCTCCACGGTCATTCCGGCTTGATAGCTATTATGAATCACGTTGGCCGCAACACTATCCACATCCTCTATTATCGAACTCCAGCCAATACCAGATACTGATGTTGAGTTATAAGTAAACGGTAAGCTATCAACAATGGAAGATTTATAGCCATTGCTCTTTGCAAACCAAGCAACGAACTCATTTAAGCCAACTTGGCTAGAACCATTTAACGTAATGGTGTTGCCTGTATGAAATACAATAACAGATTCATGCTCGGCAGCGACGGCATTGGCCTCGGTATTACCGACCAAAACACTTAGGCTGTGAATTTGCTGACGAATCGCCTGTACTTGTGAGGTTTGTATCATTAAATAACGATCAAGTTGCCTGACAAAATCAATGGCTCTTTGCTGAGAAGTAAACTTAATCACGGTTTGGACCTCAGCATCCACTGACTGGCCAACAATAGGCTTAGTGACGTAGGTTGCATTATCATCAAAAGTCAAAGCATTAGCACTAATGCCAGTATCAAGTTCAGTGTACCCTTCTTGAGCTAACACATTAAATTCTGCTCTAGATATCGGCTGCTTAAAATAAGCACTCCCATACTCACGCGTGGTGAAACTGATATAATTTTCCAATACTTCTAGGCCGCCACTTCCTTGCATTATTTCATGCATATCATCAAAGGCTGCGTTGAGCGCCATGTTTTTTGTTCCAGGCCCTACCGTTGTCAGGCTGTACCCTAACGATTGAAAATAATTTGCCGAGGCCCCTTTATTAGCTAAATACAGCCATGTCCCTCCTGCTCCCATTACAGCGGCACCTGACGTTGCGACAAAGGCGACTTTTCCGGGTTGCAGTGATTTATCCACAATAACATCATCATAGACCATGACATTGGACAGCATTAACGGACTGGTTTGTTGTTGATTATTATTTTGCGCAAGATGAGTAAATTCCAACACCGTTTGATACTGGGTTGCAACAAATTGTAGCTCAACTTTTTCCCAGCGGTGACCATCTTGATTGTTATCCCACGGGGCATTGATCACGCCCTCGCTGCCGCCAATCCAGAATTTTTCTTCGACAAACGGATGCTGCATTTCAATAAGTGTCTGTTCCGCGCCAATACGAACAAGCGCACTCACAGGCTGAAACGTATAGGTATTTCCTGAGTATTTAACAAAACCTCCGGTGTAGTTAAAACTGAGAGTATAAGTCTGGCCAGGTAACGTTTCCAACGTCGTCAAAATGCTGGTTTGACTATTTGGCTTACCGACGACTAATGCATTCCCTCCAGATGGTGACACTCCCTGTTTAATATGACTCAATGCCCCCGTAGTGTTTAATGGCCCCTCGCAGTTTCCTTTATCAGTCACTAAACACCAACCCGCGACCTTGTCACCGATTTTTATGAACCGCCCATTATCCACTTTTTGATGTCGTAAATAGTATTGTATCGCTTTAGCTGTCTCTTGCTTAACTGCAATATCCTGACTTTGTTCATTACTTTCAGTAGTATCTGGTTGTTGATCTGCAAGCTTAATCAGATAGTCTTGTGATAGTTTTCCAAGTTGCCCTCGGGGGATTCGATTCAAAATTACATTGAACAAAACCTTTGCTTCTTCATGGCGCTGGTTATCTGCAGTAAATAGGTGCTTATGTGAGGCACTCATACTGACACTTTCCAATTCACCTGCCACTAACGGCTTATATATGAATAATGGTGAAATCAGCACAAGTGTATTTTTTATTATTTTCATTTTAACCTTAATCCTTACCTATTATACAACTTGGAAAGAGCCTGCTATTCCGCTTCGTTGTCTTCCTTGAATTCAACTCAGTGACCTCGCTCTAAATCAAGCATCTTGAGGCCACTTGGGTATATACCCAAGTGACCTCAATATATTTAGGTTTATATAAATATTTAATTTGTTATTAAGAGATCAAGTAAAAATCCTCTTACCTGATTATATATACTGACACAGAAATATTAACATTCAAAATTATAATATTTAATTTCCCCTACATTACTTATTTATAGTTATTTTAGAATATAAAAATTAAATCATTAATATTTAAGATTATTGATAAGAATCTAAAAAACATCAAATAATAAAAAGAGCCCTTTCATTAGAGCTCTATTTAAAAACATCATAATTAAACGTTAGTTTTTTATTTCGTTAAATTCTCTTTTATTGCCTTTTTCCAACTTTTATATTCAGGTGTTTCCAAACGAATAAACATCACCTTTTTTTCAGCAACAATAACATCAGTTAACCTTTCTACTTCCCTAGCAACAAAGCTCTGCAACCAAGCAGTATTTCCCATATTTGGCCAATGAACTTCCAGTTGTTGATGAAGGTGTTCAAGCTCGTTTAAACGCGCTTTAATTTCATTAGTGGCTTGATTTTGGGGCTTAAAAAACCAGCGAACAAGCCAGTTACTGTTGGGTTTTTCTATATTTTTTACTATCGTTTTTAAGTCGGAAATCGTTTGAGTGACTGAATTCTGAGTTAAAGAGTACTTATTTGTTTCAATGTCACTCTTTATTGGTAGCTGCATCAAGTTATATTCTAACTCTCCAGCTAAACCCGAAAGATTACCTTTCATCATCTGAAGTCGATCTTTTAATTGATCCAGTGACTCATTTCCAATAATTTCAACATGCTTTAAGGTTGTTACTTTCGCGGCATTAAACTCAAGATTTGGCCAATTTTTGCTTCCATGCTTAAGCAAGTAGCGGCTCAATTTTGTTCGTTCTAAAAGTGGCTGTTGCTGTTCTTTTAATACCGTTATCTCTTTCGATAGGTCTACCTTTTGCTGTTGTTCGATAACTGAACGACTTTCCTGTTCTTTTTGAGCATGAATTTGTAATTCTTCATTACTCGGAGCAACAATGCTCAATTGATTGCCATTCTCCCACTTTAAATACTTGTGAAGGACTCCTGATGTATCTTTAATTGCTTCCTTTACTCGCTTAACAAATGTATCTGAAAAAATCGTTAACTTGGGCCCAAACCCTCGATGATTGCTTAACAGCTGCTCCAAAAAGGATTTCAGTTCCTGGCGATCTTTTGGAGCGTTGAGAGATATTTGACTATCTTTAATCGTTAAAAATTGATTAATCTCACTATCGCCAAGGTTTAATTGTGCATAGAGTTTTTTATTATGTAGATCGGCATTCTTTCCTGTAAATAAATAGGTTGAAAGAATTTTTGTAAGATCATCTCTTACCCTCTCACGTTCTTTATCTGTAAATCTCAGCTCTGGGTATTTGCTATCAGTTGCACTCTTTGATGGAGCAATTTTTATTTTTTGAAGCATGGGCTTAGTTGATGTACCAGAACTTTCATTGATCACTTGGGTAGGTAATGCTTTAGCTGGCTTTACCTTACCACTAGAGTAACGTAAATAATGACTCAAAATGTTATTATTATCCTTAATCGGCTTAATCAATGATTGAAACATCGAACCATATCGTGAGTGCCCTTCAAGCAAAATATTATAGAGCTCAGCCAATTTTTCTACTGAGCGAGGAAGCGTTACTTGCTGTATAGAATGGTTATTTATTGTTAACCTTCCTTCAAATTCATAGAACTTACTATAACCATTTAAGTAAGCAATATGCTTTTCTGGATTACTGCTGATATAGTTATTCAATGAATTCGCAAACGCCATTGAGACTTGCTTTATATCCTCATCATAAATCCGCAAATCTTGCTTTAATCCAATAGGAATATGATGAAGCGGTGCTTTTATGTCTGTTGATACTAAATTGGAGATATTAGATATCAGTAAAGATAGACCTGATTTGGTCGATTTCTCAAGCTGTTTCGAAGATATCGTTTGTTGTGATATCGCTTGAGATGAAGTGCTTGAACTGATTCGATTTAGGCTCATAATAACTCCTATGCTTTCAGTAAATCAGCGTAATGCCGAACATTTGGATCATAGTTAACCCTTGGTTCATAGTTAACCGTTGGCTCATGGCTAAATTCTGCTCCCCATAAATCATTCAACTGCTTGACTGCATCTGTGGCTATTTGAATAAAATTCCCCACCACATTGGTCAAGGTATTAATATCCATGTCTTCAAACGGGCATAAATAACGTAAAAGAATATGATCGCTTTGTGAACTTAGTGCGAAGTAAGCTTGGCCCAATTGTACATGTTCGAAGTTTCGTCTCATTAACTCTGTTAATTGTTGTTCTCTATCTGAATCATGTAAAACGCCAACACCAGCTAAAAGTTGGAGATCAGAACTGCCAGGAGCTAAATCTATGGCGATTTGTATGTTATCTTCAGTGATAAGGGAACAACGCCCTGACTTATTTAATGTTAAGCCATCCAGTTGCCATAACTGACTGAGTTCACCAAGTAAACCATTCAGAACACTTTGATCGGAAGTCATGAGCCCTATCCTTATACTATCGCCTTTACACACGACCATAGCAAACTCTGTTAATTGACTTCTTTCATTTTTAGTCGAAGAGTTTTAGAAGAGGAATGATTTTTTCTATAAGGGAAAAGCTGAGAAACCATAAAAATCATCTCAGCTCTTTAGACAAGAGTATATACACTATATACCCAAGTGGCCTCAAGGTGCTCAATGTAGGCCACTATATCTTCAAATCGTTGCCGCGCCTGAGAGTTAAGGTCATCTCGCTGAACAGGGCATCTTGAGGTTATTTGGGTCTAGGCAATTTTCTACCGAAAAATGGGCCAGTTTTTCAAATGCGTGACCGAGTTGGAGCATTTCTACATCTTGAGCAAAGCCTCCTAAAAAAGACAAACTGACCGGGATATTACTTTGGGTAACTCCTGCTGGGATTGAGATTTCAGGATACCCCAGCATAGAAGCGATATAACCAGCCTCCAATAGATCTTGTGACTGACACTGGTAGCTGTCTTCAACAATACTTGGCAGTGGTGCTGCCGGGCAGGGTCTAGTCGAAAACACAAAGCCATCTAATCGATACTGTTTTTTTATAGAGTCCAGTTTGGCTCTCATTAATGGTAACTGTTGATTGAGTAAGCTGATGTAACGAGAACTGTTGGCATCATGATTGAGCATATTCTGTTCTAAAGCAGCTAATCGCTTAGGATTGATGGGGTGAGGATTCTGTTTATCGGCTTTGAGTTTTTTAATCATTTCAGACAAACTTATCGTTGTATTATTGGTGCGCAAGTGTGTTTCCAACTGTGGTTTAAACTCTGCTGCAATAATAAAAGATGAAACAGGTGCGCCAATGGATGCCATCTCTTTGGGTAATGATAACTCAATGACCTCAGCCCCTTGGTCTTTTATTTTTAATATTGACTGCTCAATAATCGCATCCACCTCATCGTTCGCACCTGCATAATTATTAATGTAACCCAAGCGCTTGTTCTTAAGCGTTGCTTCATTCAATGACCGAGTAAAATTTGGGGCTGATTGTGTCGAATAATAAAACACACTTGCCTGATCACTCGGATCTTCTACTGCTATGATGTCCATGATGATAGCAAGATCTTCAACGGAGGATACAAGCGGTCCTATTGTGTCAAAAGTCAGAGAAAGTGGCACAACGCCGGTACGACTGGTTAGCCCCATTGATGGTCGATACCCTATCAAACCGGTTACGGAAGCAGGACCACGAATCGATCCCGTGGTGTCTGTGCCTAGTGCAAACGGAGCTAAATGGGCAGCAACTGCAGACGCTGAACCGCTGCTTGAACCGGAAGGATCCCGCTGCAAGTTAAGTGGGTTAAGAGTTTGCCCGGCAAGCGAACTGTAACCGAACCGGCCATAAGAGGCTGCGAGTTCTGACATATTCGTTCGACCTAGTACAATCGCCCCCTGTTGTTTTAGCAACTCAACCACTTTAGCATCATATTTTGCGATATTATCTTGGAGAGCAATCGAGCCAGCAGTATTAGGTTGATTTATTACGTTGTAATTATCTTTTACTAAAAATGGAATCCCACCAAGTATCGAGTTTTTATTGCCAGATTTATCCCATTTATTGGCGTTTTCCAAAGCGGAGTCATCAATGCTGACAACCGCATTCAGAGCCTTATTTTTCTCAATTCTCTCTATATAAGATTCCACTAATTGCTCTGATGTTATCTTTCCATTTTTTAACGCAATGTGGATGTCATTGAGTGTCGCATTATCTAGATCAATGGCAATTACCGAATGACTGAACACGAATGAAATGATGAATATTATGTACTTTGGTATTGAATAATTTAACAAAATCTACTCCTTTAGATTTATACCCGACTCACCTTAATAAACGATAGTATGCTGCCCTGAATAAGACGTGAAAACTATCATTAGCTTGTGTGTGAGCTTCTTCGCGTGTTTTCGCTTCTTCGCTTAGAGTTACTGGCGTATTGATGGTTTAATCCGCAAACATATTGAGTTTAAAAAACATGTTATGATTATACCCAAGTAACCTCAAGATGCTGCGTTCAGCGAGATGACCTGAACTCTCAGGCGCGGCAACGATTTGAAGATATAGTGGCTCTACATTGAGAATTGTTAACAAAGTCTGAGAGTTAAGGCCGCTCGCCCTTTGGGAGCGTGTCACTGAGCCGACTTCTTGCGTCAGACAACCGTTCTTCTTACAAAAATAAGAAAGAGCCTGCTATTCCGCTTCGTTGTCTTCCTTGAATTCGACTCAGTGAGCTCGCTCTGAATCAAGCATCTTGAAGTCACTTGGGTATAAAAATATCATTAAAATAAAGATGACTAACGAATGACTATAGAGAATGATGACCATCGGGTCATAACAACCGTTTATGAAAGCCACTTTTCTTGCGACTTTCATCAGCATGATTTTGCGCACTTTATCTACGTCCATCAAGGGTGCCATATTCTCTATACCGATGAGCAAAGCATCCTAACCACACCCGGTAATCTTATTTATGTCCCTTCCCAAACACCTCATAGAGCAGAGGTGTTAACTCATTCACGACTTAGCCTTTTATGCACAACAGCCCAGCCTCCGTCAGAAAGTGATAAAATTAATTTATTTACCGTTTCCCCTATCGTCGCTCAGCTCTTTCAACTTTGGGAATATGATCAACCCAAAGAGTGTTTAGAGAAGCATTATATTCAAGTTCTGGTCGATCAAACACTTCAATGCACACCATCTTCGGCTGCCCTTGTGGCACAAGGTAGTCTTGACAGAAGATTACTTAGCGTTATTGACACCCTCTCGAATCAACCTAACATCAAAATATCAATATCAGACCTCGCGGCAACTACAGGTGCTTCAGTACGAACATTAAATCGACTTTTTCTCACCTATTTCGATGCTTCTTTTAAAGATATTCGCAACAAAGTGGTAATGGATAGAGCGGAACAGCTAATGAACCAAGGGATGACGGCGACCGACATCGCCTACGAGTTACAATATTCAAGTTTGTCGGCTTTTTCGAGCGCATTTAAAGAACATAAGAAAAAAACCAATCTGAACCCAGTGTTGCAACGATAAGTTGTACGTTGGATTAATTTGGCGCGTTTTGTAAATACCTTGTCGCTAAGTCAGAAGCTGGAAAAATCTAAACTGGTTAAAATTCTCCTGTTTCCTAAATCTTGTGGTGTCATTTATGTCAAAAATCCAAATTATTCTAATTAGCTTTATCATGGCGCTCAGCTATTTTTTTGCATCAAGTATGTATGCGCCCAGCTTGCCAGACATTGAAAGTAGCTTACAAACGACTGACTCTCTTGCTCAGCAGTCATTAAGCTTTTTCTTTATTGCCCTTGCATTCAGTCAATTAAGCTGTGGTCCTTTATCTGAACGCTATGGCCGTAAGCCCGTTGCACTTGTCTCTGCTATCATCTTTTTAGCTGGTTCTATCGTTTGTTTATCATCGGTCAATATACACACTTTGTTATTAGGTCGTGTTATTCAAGGACTAGGAGTGGGTGGACTGTATCTTCTTTGCCGAACGGTGCTACAAGATTCCTTTAATAAAAGTGAGTTGATGGGCATACTCGCTTGGTATGGCGTTCTTTTTATGGGATTGCCTGGTTTGACACCTGTTTTAGGCGGTTATATTGCAGGCCATTATGGGTGGCAAGGTAACTTTGTTTTCATGGCTATTTTAGCGTCACTGATATTGCTGGTGGTGACCTTTAAACAAAAAGAAACCATTGCGAAGAAGAACCCACATGCTATAAAACCCAAACAAATGCTCAAAGACTACACATTGATCATTTCTCATCCGATATTTTTGAGTTATTTAGCCATGATGATCAGTGGGACGAGTTGTATCCTTCTTTTCCAAGTGACAGGTTCATTTGTTGCCCAGAATCAATATGGTTTATCTATTGAGCAATTCAGTCATGGTATGCTCGCACTCATGGCCGCAAGTGTTTCATCTCGCCTCTTCTGGAATTCATTTCTCAAAACCAGGAGCAGTGAGACCATGACGTTAGTACTAGGAGTGTTAATCCAGATTGCTGGTGGGCTTTTAGCTCTCTACAGTATTGCAATACAAAGCTACTCCATTTTAGTGACCGCCTTTGCGCTTTTTGCATTTGGCTCAACTTTCCTCACTACGGTGGCTAGCGTTTCTGCACTTTACTTATTTCCTAATCACCGTGGTCAAGTCGGTGCCATATATGGCGCACTACAAATGCTGGGTGCATTTGGCTTTACTTTAGGTTTATCAGCTTTACCGACCGATCAAAACACCATGGTTATCGCTAGTTGGCTTTTAATCGCGTTAAGTGCTGCCGCTTTATTGAAGATCACTTTAACATCAAAGCAGAACAAAGAAGAGGCGACGTCTTAAACCAAGCGTCTTTAGCTTATGATCTTTATGAGCGTGAACCTACCCCAATATGTACTCACGCTCATAAAACCTTATCACCCCAATTAATAATGTGATAAAAATCACAAAAAAAACCGTTAACGTTCAAATTACAAGCAGTTGAACTTAAAGATATTTTCAAATCTACCACCAAAAAACTGTTAACAAATTTAAATAATTTTAAATAAAATATGTTGAATTGGCCTATTTTATGTATAGAATCGCGACTGTTTATAAATCGGAGCCCAATATGCATAAATCATTATTGCTTGTATCGACATTGCTCGTCAGCGCTTACTCAAATGCAAATAGCACCCTTTCTCTAGGGGTTGGTGCTGTTTACTCTCCTTCTCCATATATTGGTATGGATACTCAAGTTACACCGCTCCCATCGATCATGTACCGTGACGAACACTTTAGTATTGAAGGAACAACGGCAAGCTATAGCTTTAATGGTCAGGGTGCCCCGGTTGAATTTTTTGCTAAAGTTGGCTTCGACCCTCGAATTATGCGTCCATCTGACTCCAGTGACGTAGATATTAAGAAGCTAGACAAGCGCAAAACGTCGTTCCTCGGTGGCGCTGGCGTGAAATTTCACTTCCGTGGAACGCCTGCTTATGTGGAAAGTACCATCGCAACGGATATCAGCGGTGTCCACAATGGCCATTACGGTGAAATAAAAGCCGCCCTACCACTCAGAATGGGGGTATTCGGCATCACACCTTCGATTGGTTATCAGATCAACAGTGCGGGCTTGAATGATCACCTTTATGGCGTTTCTCGTGAAGAAGCAAGTCGCACTCGATTCAATGAGTACTCAATGGATTACGAAGGTGACTACTTTGTTGGATTAGGCGGTTATATGTACCTTACAAAGAACATCACCTTAATGGGTAGCCTGCGTTATCTAAGCCTAGAAGATGATTTGAAGAACAGCCCTATTTTATCTGATACAGACAGTGTTACTGGGTACTTATCAGTCAACTACACGTTCTTTTAAAGACAAGTCATCATTCGTTCCATATTCAAGTGGCGACAGCATTTAACTGTCGCCACTTTTGTTTGCAACGATCTGGAAAATTGTTTGCAACGAACGGGAAAAATGACGCATTCGACATTATAAGTCTCACAGACAAAGCTGCCCCTTCAGCAGGAAGCGCTAAAATGTTCTTGTAAAACTAAGGGAGAGATTCCAACACAAAAGCTAGAAGAAGTGATAGAACATCAATCTATAATTTTTTAACCCTAATAAAGTCTAACATTAGCATTAAATACACATATACCCAAGTGACTTCAAGATGCTTGATTTAGAGCGAGGTCACTGAATCGAATTCAAGGAAGACAACGAAGCGGAATAGTATTCTATTTCCAAATTGCCTGACGCAAAACTTTAATTTAAAACTATCAAATTACAAACAATATGATACTTTTTAAATTTAAAGTAAATAAAATTTCAATATTTAATTATTATTAATAAAAGATGAAAAGACAACATTATATACATCTCAAATTTTATTTGATAAATTACCCAAGATAAAAATCGAATAAAATAATTGAGAGACAATGAAGAACTTTAAAAATTTAGCGCTGCCAATAATCACTGCACTTGTATTAACCGCCTGTCAGTCCACCTCAGATTCTAACATTCAACCAACAGCAAGCGCTGAGGTCATCCAAAAAGTCAAAAACGAAATTAATGGCCAAAATTATTTCAAATTGAACGAATATAATCATAAACTGGAAGTCACTGATCAGGGCTTTATTAACTTCTACTCTTACTTACCGAGAAACGGGGGTTATGTTTGGGTTCCTGTTGTGATTCAGGATACTAGCTTCGAAGTAGCATGTGACTATTTTCGTGAATATGTGGACCAAGGTATGGTAGTACAAGCACAGTTTGTCGGACGTGGTGGCAGCATCAAAGTATATGATAAACAACGCTGTGAAGAAATTGGTCAAGGGACTTGGAATTAAGTTCTCAATGCTGAACCACTCTATCTAAGAGCCGTTGCCGTGCCAGAGAGCCAAGGTCATCTTGCTGAACACGGCACCTTAAGGTTACCTAGCTATCGTAATTACTACGACATGTCCGTAGAACAGTGATATGTGTAACTGGATGCGTCAGCAGGAACAGGGGGTGGTACTGGCGTAGCATCAAGCCTTATCACTGCCAGTTCTTCAGTATCAAAATAGTTTGGAGCATGGTAAACACGATAATTAAAACTATATGCTCCGTGGCTTAACTCCACATATTCTGTTAACCCAATCCATGCATCGGGCGATTGTGCCTTTAGCTGATGGAGCTCCTCAGAGCAGTACTTGGAGAAATGATAGGTAGACTGCTTTGGATCTTCTAAAATCGCGATATAAGAAGCAAAGCTCGTTGTTGATGCAACGAGCAATAATGATGCTAACGAAATAGATTTAACCTTCATAAGAACTCAACCTTCTTAGTTTCTATTCACTGTTAGAGCCACTCTCTAACAGCATATTTTTCTCAGATCATAGAAAGTCATGTAATCACTGTATACCGCTGTTTTGAAATTGATAAAACCAATCACTAAATACCTGATTGGTTTCACCATTTAACATTCTATTATTGATTGAGTAATAAAATAGATGCTTATTTCAAGTAGTGATGCTCATCAGCAATACTTTTGTGTTGCTTATCTGCCCTTCTGCAATACGGGCATTTATGCTTTTTACAGCGACATTGATACCGCTTCGAAGGTAATGTTCTTATTCTCATCGGATTTGCTTGATAAGCCGCAATGATCAGTTGAGAGTAACAAAGGGGAAGTTTATTGAGGGTGTTCGCATTGTGATCGATAGCATTGGATTTTCGGCTTTTTACCCTTTTTTTCACCTTTGACGCTTTAACACTCTTCCTCTTGTGGCTTACTAATCGGTGTTCTTTCCATATTAGAATGCTTTCGTTCTCTGTATCTTCTCTCTTTCTTGTTTTAAAGAACGCAATGGTCTTTTTACGAACTTTATTAGAAGCATTTCTCACAACAAGACGATCAGCACTTTTGATGGGCAGGATATGATAATCGTCTATTACTTGCTCTTTCGCAGGCATTAACAAAGGAAGCTTGGCCATTCTCTCTCCTAAAAGTCGCTTGAGAGCATTAAATTATCCCGCTTTTGTAGCCTGAGCTTGATGCCATCGGTAATCTTAGAAGGGTGAAAGGAATTCATCATAATCTATCCTACTCGGTAGTTTCATAAAGGCGACATTATGAAGAACGGCAGGCTAATGTCATGTTACCAATTGAGGTTAGTTATGATAACACCAATATTCATAACAAATAGACCATCTCCAACACTTACCTCTAATCATTTCATCAAGATTATTCATGAATATTTTTGATAAAAAAAGCGGCCAAATGACCGCTCCAAACTTAAATAATTAATAGAATGTCTGTCTAAGTTTATCCAATATCCAGCCACATATGGCTAAATACAGTATAAGAATCAAAAACCATATCATTAATGATGAAAATAAATATATAGCACCATCTAAATAATCTGGCAATGTCTCTGGATGGGAATGTATATCAAAACCCCAAGATTCAAAAAACTGATCAACAGGACTCATTACAACCTCTGGCATGCCGATTACAAAGCCACAGGGCAACCCAATAAAAATGGCATTAAATACCTCTCTCCTTTTACTCCCTTTAGAGAGCTTTTTGCCCATAATGTTTGCATATTTTAATATTGATTTAATCAGTTTCATTACCACACGCTTCTGGGCTTTACGTATATTTTCCCCGAGCTAGATGAACCTTTTATATCTAAGGAACATAAAATAGGCTTAATTAACAGGATCAAATTGATTGACGGTACAAAACGCGAATCCATTTTGCCTGGCTGTAGTGTATACCGTGCCTGCCTTATTACCAGATGCCCAAGCCGCCAGAACTACAGAGGTCAGCGCAGTATGCTCCTGCTTTATTAATAACCAGCCATATCTACTATCAGCACAGTTATCCGGTACCCCACTATCTAGCATTATCATAATTCCATTAGTTGTCACTGTTAAATTTTAATTTTTCCGTGCTGATAATCCTTTTCTGCATATGAAAAAGAAGAGGTGAAGGTAAGTAGCAAAAGCCAAAGAATCTTTTTCATAAGAAAACCCAAATTTATAATTAAAGTCTGTTATTTTGCTAGAAATAAAGTATATATTCAAGAAAGCACACAAATAACATTAAATTATTTCATCTCTTTAAATTTAATAATTCTACTGCATTGTTAATATTTATTTTTAAATTTTTAATCTTATCTTTAATATTCCCCTAAAAAGCATTGAATAAAATCAGTCTTTATAAATTTCAAATCTGTTACAAAACAGGGTGCAGGAGAGATCCGCCTTCCTCAATGAACTCTTAAATATCTTTGGAATTTACGCATGAAAAGAGGCACCCAAATGGGTACCTCAGAAACGCCTTCAATTTTTGCAACAAGCCCTTTGGAACACTAAACAAACTTTAGCTCGTATACATTGAATCACTAAATTAGACTTAAAGGAACATATCAATATCACTAATAGTGTCGCATACCTTGCCCTCTAAATTTGGCTTTACTGCGGCCAAATCAGTTAGACTTTTAACTACGATTTTTTTGTCCAGCTGACCTGAAACCCTAGCAAGGTGACCTATTCCTGTGATTGCGGCAGATGCAACCCATAAATCATCATCATATATATATTTCAGATATACATTTTGAACCCATTTCCAATCTTCTAGATCACATAAAGCAAGAAGCAAAAGACAAAGCTCTTCTCCTTTAGCTAAATTTAATCTAATTTCAGCAGCTTCTTTTGTAACAGGTGTCACTCTCTGGTATTCGCTCATTTTATCTTGCCTTTTTTGTTAACCAGTCCGGCCTTACGCAATGTAGCTTGCATAGTCTGATCTAATTCCTTCCACGTCCTTGAATGACCGTGGAATTTCCCTGGCGTATGCTCATCGAAAACTGAAAATTCTCCAGTTTGCTTATCAACAGATACCCTTCGTGTCGTCTTTCCTGGGAGTTCTATCGAATTATCGAGAGCTTGTTGCGGGTTTGTAGGCTCAGGGTTTGCTTTGCCTTTCTTAATTTTTCCATGCTTAGGAATCGACTCAAATTCAGGAGAGGAACAATCATTATGAACCCAAGCACCATTCTCACCCACAAAGTAGCTATGGTAGTCGCCTACCTCAAAATTGTAGGTTGTGTGCAGCTCTTCATCATAAGCTATCGAGTGTACCGCTAATTCAGCACCGTCTACCGTCGATATACGTTGCCCTACTTCAAGTACGCCAGCCTCAACCCATCCTTGGCCTTCAACCCAAAATGGATGTTCAGCAGTCACCCCTAATTGTTCTTTTTCTCCATCACCGTTAAGTAAAGTGAGATTAAAAATTCGCTTATTTTCATTACGGAACAAGGTGACTACGGGTTTCCAATCCGTATCTCCCGTCAATTCATCTTTTGAAGCAACGAGATCGCCGACTTGAATGTCTTCGATGGGTTTCAATCCACCTTGGACATGAATCATCGTACCGCGAATAAAGCATTGTTTGCCAAATTTCTTAGAAACTTTCTTATAGAAATTAACTGGTGCTTTGAACTTCTTAGCAACGACACCAAATAATGCCCCGCCGACTGCCATTCCTGCTTGTTTAAATTCACCTGCAGCCAGTGCCTCGCCAGTTTCAACTACCCCATTAGCTATGTCAACAACTGTAGAAATAGGTGACAGGTCATAGGCTAAACCTGCAATGGCACTAATCCAGCCACCGCTCTCTACTTCCTCTTCAGCTTGAGATTTTTGTTCTCCTTCACTGGATAAATTTGACGTTTGCTCACTCTCGTTATTTTTAGTCGAGTCGCCGCTTCCTTTACCATCACTGGAACGGCCATTCGAGTCACCAGTAGAATCGTTGCTTGAAGTATCACTACCAACATCACAACTGCTGCTCGCATTACTCCCGTCAGCATCTGAGCAGAAATACCCTTTTGGATCAGTATACTTCAATGGGTTATTCATTACATAGGAATAACGGTTGAAACTATTAACCACATAGGGTGCTTGCACCAATGGGTCCGCACTGACAAAACGGCCGAGTTCTTGGTCATATACCCGACCATTCATGTGGATCAAGCCAACTTCGGTTATTTCCTCATGTCCAGTGTAACCTCGGTTTGTGATCGCCGCTTGGATAACGCTGGCTGCGCTGCTGTCTTGCCACAGAACATGACGCTGCTTGCCCCACGTATCATAACTGCGTTTTTCCACCACAAGGCCGTAGCCATCGGTCACCATGTCTACCGATTCAAGGGCATCGTAATGCAGGTAACGAATCTGCTTGTTCTTCAGCTTGTTATTGCTGTCTGTGGTTTGCGTATTAAGCGCAATCAACTTACCGTCAGCGAAAACAAAATGTTGGTGTTGTATTTCACCGGTTTTCAGGTTTTTCACTCGCTCATACGTCTTACCGAAGTAGAACGTCACGGTGCCATCCGACGAACGCTTTAAGTAACGTTCATGATTGGCATCATACGAGAACTCAACCGTCTTACCCTTACGAATAATTTTGGTCGGTTTATTGTACGGAGACCAACGTAAAATACGTTCATCAGTTTTACTGCCTTTCGCTTTGGCACTGAGCATATTACCCGCCGCATCATACTGATACGACAAGCCGTTTGCCTGTGTCACCGCATGCGGTCCAGCGCCTATGCCTGAGTATTGGTAATCCCCAATATCCGACTTATAAACAATGTTCCCCAACTTATCGTAGCGATAGCTGCGCTTCCCTGTTAGATCCGGGTTGTTTAAACCATGCTGCGTTTTATCAGCCAATGCGATCGTATTGCTGTCAACACGGTCAAGTGCATCGTAAGTCCAGCGATCCGTGATACCCAGTTGCTCATCATAACGCTCGGTCACATTATCGTGATTGTCGTACTTATAACGTAACTGACGGATATGTGGTGCACGTGATGGTTTACTCACGCCATCGGAGCTGAACACCTTATTCGCTTCATAAGTGGCAATCACGTTCACTCGGCCAGTATTGACGTCGTGCTCGTAAGTGTTCATCAAACCATTACCCAGCATTTCACTTAAGGTATGGTCAAATGCATCCGTCGACTGGCGCTGCCAATAGTAAACATAAGCATCGCTATTATTGGCCGCCGCCAACTCTGCGTTGGTCAAAATCGTGTCCAGCATATCGGCTTGGCTAACACCACCGCTACTTTGACACCGACCTCTTAAGCTGGCATTAACGCGATCGCCTCCCAACGTATTGGCAAAATCGCAATATACTCCACTGAGTTTGGCAACTTTATCGACGAGCCCCAATAAGTCACTCGCTAACGTTCGATATTCCTTATATTGACGATGGGCAATATTGGCCGCTTGCTCTAAGTCTTCAGCAGCAAACAGTAACTCTCCACGTAAGCTGTCATCCGCTTTGGCTGCGTAAATATCCCCTTGGCGCATCATATCAAGCGTGCCGTTACCGTCGTAGTCACCCGACATCAGCATGTCTTGCATCTGTGTCAGAGTCAGACCATCGAGGGCATTGTCCGGCACTGGGTTAGCGGTCATTTCATGCGTTGCTAATCCATCTTTACTTCCACTAGAGGTACGTTCGGTATCGATACGGAAGATATCGCCCTCTAACGTGACATCCAATGGGATGGTAACGTCATCATGCAAAATTACCCATGTTGCAGGACGAAGATAACAAGTACCTTGTTGATCGCACCACTGTTTATAACGATGATGGTCTTTTAGCTGATTGGCTGCCGCTTCATCTAGGTTAAATACATCGACCTGTTTATTACGGTATTCATGATATTTCTCTCTGAAGAAACCTTCTTGTTTTGCATAACGGCTCGCCCGTTGCAAATAGAGGTTCGCCTGATTGATTGATTGCTGAAGTAACTGACGGATGTCTTCGCGGAATTTCGCGCTGGCGAAGATGTCATCTGCGAAGGTTTTCGGGCTTCTAACGGCTGAAACATAACCGTATTGGTTATACACATACTCCACCGCAAGGCGTTGATTATCAGGTTTACCCAGCTCCGATGTTTTCGTTTTGCCATCAGGTCTCACTTCCCGAGCGATACGTTCAAACGCGTCATAAGTGTACTGTGTTGAGAAGATTTCTTTACCAACGGTGACCGCTTTTTCTTGCAGTAAACCGGCCTGGTCATAGAAATAATCACTGCGTTGGCCTTTACCGCTCATCCACGACAGCGTACCTAAAGCACCACGCTCGTCATAACGCCACTGCGAGGTTTCGTTCCCTTCCTTTTGAGACACCTTACGACCTAAGGTATCGTACTCGACTTGAGTCACGACCCCATTGGCATCACGCTTGTACACTAGCTCACCGAGTGCATTGTAGCGATAATACCAATGCCCGATATCCGGATCATCCAATTGGGTGCGGTAACCAAGGTTATCGTATTGGATCTGAGTAATATTACCGGCGGAATCTTGCGTACGTTTTAGCTTACCGTCTGGGTAATATTGATAGGTTTGATAAGCCCCTAATGGCTCGTCTTTACGGATCACATGCCCCATCACATTGTGTGTGGTGCTGCGTTTAAAGCCGCGTGCATCCGTACCCTCAATACGGAACCCTTTATATTGTGTGGTAAAAATGGCTAATGTGCCGCGATTCGCAGGCTCAATACGACGAATTTCACGATCAAACTTATCGTATTCAAACGTCACACGAGGCGCTTTCCCTTTTTGGTCAAGGAACTGAGCCGTCGTAACAAAGGTTTTATGGCCTTGCCTATCCCAGCCAGTATCAACAACCACCCAACGACCATCAAAAGCTCGGTGCAGTCGGCGCACTTCTCGGTCTGCATAATCATACTGCATTACCTGAGTCACACCATTGCTCTGTGTGGTCGTGACACAAGACGCCGTAGTGGATAAACGGTGTTCACATTGCGCACCCAACTGATACGTTTGCTCGATGCGATTGTTTTTCCCAGGTAACGTTCGGCGTACTTCTCGACCAAACGCATCGTATTCGTAACGCGTAGTTCGGCCTTTAAGCGCACTGGTTTCGCTCACTAAACGACCTTGCCCATCATAAACCGTCCTGATCGTATGACCTTTGGCATTGGTGGTTGTTTTGAGTTTTAATCCGTTCGCTTCGAAGCCATAACGCGTGGTACGAGTAGGTAAGTCGCTGCCAGATTGGCTCTCACTCACCACATTACCCCAGGTATCATATTGGTAGGCAAACGCTAATCGGCCTCCTCCTCCCATGCCCGTTTCGTATTCAGAGCCTGACGTTATCGCCTGACTCAGCAGCCCTTGACTGTTATAGCTGTAGTCATTTTGTGTGGTTTTACTTAACCCTGATTGATGGTCAGTGATGGTTTTCACGCTGCGTGAGCGAGCGCCAACCTTCCAGTACTCTTGACCGGTTTGGGTGACCGATTGAGCCACGCTGTTGGTCGTCGTACTCAGCTCCAATTGACTGTCTCCAATCACATTGCCTAGCTGATATTGCCCACATGGCGTTAAGGTTTGACGGTCAAATTCTGCCTGACTGATTTGACTCAGCGCACCTGTTTGTTGAGTGATGCCATTGTAAGGGTCACGCGAGGTGCCAGTCACGTGATAACGGAAACGCTCTTGGTGTTGCGTCACCAAAATGGGTGTATCCACATCGCCATGAATAAGAACAAATCGATCTTCAGGCTTAAAGTAGATGTCTTTACTTGTCGTTGAACAATACGCCGTCAGCCCATCTTGATAACGAGCAAACTTCGCTGCCATGTACGACACCGTATTTGAAGTAATGGTGTTGTAGGTATACGACGTTGTACTGTAGCCTTGAGACAGGTATTGATTGTCCACTCGAGTCGTAAAACGGTCTTTGCGGTTTAATGCATTGCTGACTGTGGTTTCTTCGCGAGTGATCGCACCGAAGGCATTGATGGAGCTGGATACCTGGGTGGTTTTCTGTAACGCGCCGGACTCAAACTGCTGTTTAATGACCTTACTAGGATAGACTTGGTAAGCGCCATTTCCCTTATCTACGGTTTGATACTCGTAGCTTGTTGAGGTGATTTTATCTGAGGCTTGATAAATAAACCGCCTTTTACCAACATGCTTGTAGACCTCAACTTTTTTCAGTTCTCCTGCTTTTTTCAAATCTAACTGGTTGTAATGACTGACTGTTGTCGTCATTTCATAAGAATTAAGCCAAATACTGGTTAAGTTAAATGCTATGGATTCAACTTCCGTGATGGTTTCAAAACCTAAAAAACCGCCGCCTAAAGCGTGATACTTAGCCCCTTCATAGTTATATGAATAACGGGTTGGCAAAACTGATAATGAATAATATTGGCCCATTGGGTAACCCGCCCCTAATGGGATCTTAATGACCTCCCTGACTAAATAACGTACAGGGGTCGTATTTAAGAAAGGGTAATCAAAATAGCGCTTTTGAGTATGTACCGTTTTATTTGTTGCAGAGCTATAGTTTATCTCAAAGGACTTTAAAGCTTCTTTAATGGCTTTTATTCGGTTAGAGGCTTTGCCTTCTGATTGGTATTTATACGAAGTTTGCTTATACGCTTGGTATTTACTCGAAGATTCGCCAACACTACCAACAAAATCATCAACCCCATCTCCATTAAGATCATCAACCAGATAGACGTCTTTGATATCAGCAACCGTACGTGGCTTTTGGAAGTTAATTTTACCCGCTTCGTTAGCCCAGCAAGTATTTATCAAACATAACTCAGGATACCCATTAGCATTAAAATCGATAATGTTAATTGGATGAGGGGACGATAAGTTAAATATTTTACTTTGTGAACTGGCTGACTTAATGTAGTTTTTACCATCAAATAGATAAACTGAAACCCCTCTTCGCTCTAAATCAATAACAGAAAAGTCTAAGTAACCATCGTTATTAATATCACGAAAATTCACATGAGAAAGACTAAAATATTCTTTTGTACGTCCCTGACCACCATAGCTTCTGGTTTGGACTGGCAAAGAATAAACCGCATGATTACGTTGAGATAGTCGAAAGATCAATCTTTTATGATCCGTATCAACATAAACCCAATCATCACGACCATCATTATCTATATCAATAACCTTAACTGATCTCGGTTTCTTCTTATAAGTAGGCTTATTTTGCAGTGTTTGTTTACCATCACCATTAAGATCCGCAGCAAATTTTAAATTGCTGCCATATTGCTTCATGGAACCATCAAGTTCTGGGGTATAATTGCTCACATCCTTTACATCAGCAAATCGCCAATAATCATACGTTTCATGAGGACCACACACGCCATTTGGACTAAGCACTGATAAAGAGTATAAAGCTGGCGAATCAATGCTTCCAATTAAGGCAAAGCTGCCTAGATCACCTGGTCCTGTATATGTTCCATCTAATCTGCGAATTTTTCCTGGTGTTTTTCGATATCTACCTCTTTGAGCCCAGATATTTGGATTGAATTTAGGCCTACGAGAACTACACGTTTCAAAATGAGACTCGAGAATTTCTACTCCATATAACTCTTTATTGCCGTCTCTATCGACATCAAAATAGTTGGCTCGGGCAAAATCCAGAGAAGATTTCTTTCTCATTGAGTTTTGAGCGAGTTCGTCTACCCATTCAAAATCAATAGGCGTACTACAGGCGCCTTGTACAGAGCAATATTGCACCTTGTTTACCAGACTGCGCTCAGTTTCGTTAGAGTAGCGATAATTAATACCATAGGTGCCGATTTGTTTAGCATCAGCATCAAATGTGACCACTTGTTTGAGGCGCTCGGTGCGATTTAACACGCTGCCAAATAAATATTGTGAGCTCTTGTCCTTGCGGTCTTCGTATCGGAACTCGACTTTTCCGCCCACGTAACTGATATTACGCAGTTGATGGATGCCCGCCGCATTATCTTCGCGATATTGGTATTGAATATGATTATGTTTACTGGCGTCAGTTTTCTTATTGATCGCCCACTTGTAAACATGTGATTGATTAGGTAGTTCAACCCGAGAATCGGCACTAACCCCGTACTCTAAAACCGAGCCATCCGTGCGCCAAATTTTAAAGTAAGCCGGACCAGAGCCACCGCTATCCCCGAATGAAACGATTTTATCGTAACCATTCTTCTTAACACGATATTCCGTTAGGTCTTTTCCATCCGCGCCGTTAACGGCGATCAGACGTTCGCCATCCAGACAATAACGATCCTCTTGGTTAAAGCCTACCCCACCTTTTAAGCCGTCGATGTTTAAGTTTTTACCACAACGGTAGATGGTTGATTGTCCGCCCAATTGCCAGCCGATGCCCATAAGGCCATTGGGTAAATTACTTTGGTAACGCAAATTCAGCACTGGCTGATGACCCGCTCGACCTGGTGCAATACTGATAGGAACAGAGTAAGTCGCATTTCCGCCACTGGTTTTGTATTCCCCTGATAGCTCTAGGGTCGGGGTGGAAGAGGCAGAAATCGCCTGCCCCGGCAAGAATGAGGCAACCAAAAGCGCCCATATCGTGGTTTTATTTATTAAATGGTTATTGCTCACCATTTGGTCCTTTTTGTGTATCGAGACGTTGTTGAAGTTGTTTAAATTGTTCTAATTGCAGCTCTAATTCAGCCAACTCATCAGGAATGGGATAATCTTCAGGAATATTTTCATCAGAAAATGCCTCAAGATCTCCGCGGATAAGCTCTAATTCAGGCTCGGCAACTTGCACCATACCTGCTGCCATCGTTTGTTGAAGTTGGATCACCGGAGAAGGAAAGGCCACGTCATCACTGAGGGTCAATTCTTCACTACTCTGCTCTACCGGTTTATTTTGAGATTGGGCGTTTATTTCCGCTCTTTCTTGATCTGGCTGCATAAGAAAATAACCAGCAGTAACGCTGCCTATTGCAATACCAACAAAGACAGAACGCCGTATGTATTGATTCATATATATGACCTGTTCGGTTATTTTTGAGCTAGATAAGATGCATAAGCTACGGGCACGGTTTTAGCCCAAGGGCTTGGACCGCACTCTTGTTTAATCCAAAAGCCAATCGGTGTTTTTGTTGTATAAGCAGCTAAGGCCATGCTGTACATTTCTTTAAAACCTGGAAAATCTTTGTCAAGTTTTACTATATTACCGATATCGCAACCTTTAACATTTACAAAGCCTTTACTAACAATATAAATATGCCCAAGCTCAACTTGGATCTTCTCTATATTCTGCAAAGATGTATGTGCAAATGAGTTTGATGAAATAAGAAATGTAAAAAATGCAAAAAATAATGAAAACTTTTTCAATGTTATTACCTTAAAATTATTTTTTAGATGATGGGTATAGTAAACCGAAGGTGTTTTTTATAGAGCAATATACCCAATATGGCAGTGGTTTTTACCACTCTTAGTCTCCCGATTACTGTAAATCGTAACGGGCTTGTCTGCGAGCCTTGCAGCAAGTAGTACACTTACATACGTTTCGTAATTCGAGTCAGACTCATTTAAATAGGCCCAAGTATGTTCATTTCCACAAAGAGGCTTATTTCCTTTCAATATCACTCTGAAGCCGTAGTTTTCGCCATTGTTTACATGGATATTAGATATATTTCCTCTTACATCACCATGCCAAGCATTAGCAGCGTAGGAACAAAGAAGGACACAAGTAAGAAGTAAGTAACGCATATTTATTTCCTTATGGATTATTTTTAGTCACTCTGTAGTATTAAGAAATTGTATAAATGGAAATATTTTGAATATGTTCCAAATCTCTAATCAAGGAATACACCGACTATTTTTCCTTGCGTTTGCGCATTACAACCATCGAACCTTATCGACACCGTTTTTCTGGCTAATTGGGCAGACAAAAATAATGAAAAAATAGCATCATATTTCGGGTGAGTTGGGCTAAGGTAATAACGATAGTTAGAGCAGCCGCTTGCTTGGAGATCCACAAAGGTGTCCCCGCTCAAGTTATAGACATGAAGATTTTTAGGCACAACTTTGGAAACATATTGCATTTCAGAAGCCGCATAAAAAGAGCAAAGTAGTAAGCTTAAAGAAAGCAGTATTTTTTTCATTTCATCAATTCCCTTTAATCACTCAAGACCACTTCTAAGCATTACATAATGCGGTTTCTCAGAGGCACCATAAGTCTTGATATCACTACACTTTTCTAGGTTGTAATATTGCATTAATAGTGGTTTTTGGGTGGTTACGGCCGCTATAACAAGGCTCGCCCAAGATTTGCACGTCTCTGGGCTTATATTGTTATGTGGTCGATTCATATTGCAAAGACCTACCGAATTTTTCCATGTTGTATTGATTATCAATGTACCAGAGTGCTCAACCCAACTATCTTTGACCTTCCCTTCACAATGAATCGATTCAGCCGAAAATACGCTGTTTGTGACAAGAGGAAGTGTAAGCAAGATTAAAGTTTTAATGTTTTTTATTTTGACTCTCATTCCATTTTCCTAATTTATTTATAAACGCAAAAAAAATAAGCCTGTTATTTTATTAGAACTGGAAATGTATTTAAACCAATCTGATAAGTATTAAAAATAAATTTTAATTTAAAACTTCCAAAAATTAGAAACAATTCAATCTAAAATAAAAATATCTGTCACAAAGAAAGTTTAAAATTACTATTTATTCAATTTAATTTATATTGAGTCACTTCTGTACTTTTTTGGCATATAAGCAAATTCTAACCTTCATGTATTTCTAATATATCCGAGAACATTCCAACTCTCTTCTCTCACCTCCTCCCCCAACAAAGCAAACGTTTGCTTTTTCTCTGGAGAGTTCTGACATAACTGTGTATGATGCCCACATTCAACATATTCAGTGATTGTTGTCATTGGGTATCGACTCTTTATTATGACTGATTTAGATGATAGGAATGTCACAATGAGCCTTGCTAATCAAGTACTTGCTGTTAATGATGATCTACCAATTCGTACTGACAAACCCGTACACAGCGGCAAAGTTCGCTCAGTTTACTGGTTGACCGAAGAAGACAGCGCACGACTTATCAAACAAAAAGGATATAACGTGTCTGCCGATGCCCCGCTGGCCATTATGGTGATCAGTGATCGCATCTCTGCTTTTGATTGCATTTGGCACGGTGAAGGTGGATTACAAGGGGTTCCGGGCAAAGGTGCTGCACTTAATGCCATCTCTAACCATTGGTTTACACTTTTTAAAGACAACGGCCTCGCTGACAGCCATATCCTAGACATCCCCCACCCTTTTGTGTGGATTGTACAAAAGGCAAAGCCAGTTAAAATTGAAGCCATTTGTCGCCAATACATCACCGGGTCGATGTGGCGTGCTTATGCCAAAGGGGAACGTGAGTTCTGCGGCATCCAATTACCTGAAGGATTACAAAAAGATACGTCCTTACCACAACTGCTTATCACACCTTCAACAAAAGGCATTTTATACGGCATTCCTGATGTTCCGGAAGCGGATGACGTCAACATCACACAACAGAACATCATTGATCACTATAAAGCATTTAACTTCTCCAATGTGGAAGATATTGCGCTGTATGAAAAACTGCTCAAAGATGGATTTGGTGTCATTAGTCAGGCTCTAGCAGAGGTTGAGCAAATCTTTGTGGATACTAAATTTGAGTTTGGTTACGTGACAGATGCAGCAGGGAATGAAAAACTAATTTATATGGATGAAGTGGGTACTCCAGACTCTTCTCGTATCTGGGATGAAAAAGCCTATAAAAATGGCCAGATTGTTGAGAATTCAAAAGAAGGCTTTCGCCAGTTCCTACTGAACCATTTTTCCGACCCAGACATTCTGCTCAACAAAGAACGTATGCCAGAGCGTGAAGCGTTAGCACGCGATAATGCCTTGCCGACAGAGGCGCTCATGGATATTTCTCGTACTTACCTTAACATTGCAGAAAAAATTACGGGTCAGCCGATTAAGCTCAGTGATAACCCAAAAGCTGAAATCATTGACATTTTAAGCAGAGAATATGGCTTGATCGATTAGCGGTGAGGTTTCGTCTGCTTTAGTAGGACTAAAAACAGTGAGACTAAAAACGCCCAATTTACTCGAATTGGGCGTTTTTAGTCTCACTGTTTTTATTTCATACTCAATTAACATCAAATGCTTGGGTTTATTGTGTCAATAGTGCTTATTCACAATTTAGTACACCAAGGTAGCGCCAGAGGTTGATCCTAGAATGTGAAGGCGCCACACCAATGTTGTAAAATCTGGCTTCCCAAACACTGCCATCGTACGCGACACGATCATTGGTCTTGTAAAATTTGCTCGACTGCCATTCATTAGCACAACCTTCAACCTGATTTTTTACACTACATGTACCATCATGATTAATCAGGAAAGTCTTGGCTCCAATTGCAGACTCTTGCTCTTCACACACCACATAGCTTGAGTTGTATGGGTTGTAAAAGCCAACCGATAGCATTGTTCCCTCTTCAATATCTCTGTGCGGTGAAGACCAATAAACATCGGCTGGAGTATATGTTTTGACACTGCCTGGTTCTAGGTAGCCCATCGTATTATCCATTTCGAACTCAGAATCTTGTTGTGAAAAAGCAGGATAGACGTGCAACCCAGAGAGGTTATCAAAACTGTATTTGGGCACACTTGATTCTGAGAAGTACATGTCTTCATCATTGGTACATGCTTGAGCAGAAAGGGAAGATTTATCATGTTTGTACCCATCTTGCGATGAAATCAACAACGAATAATGACAATTCATATCGCTCAGTTTTGAGGTAGAAAAGATTTTACGAAATACTTCACTTCCTTCAGAAATTGCAGTGACAATGACATTTTCTGAACTAGGTTGCCAATCAAATTTTGCCATGTAGGCAGGTGAGTGATAAAGCTTGTTTCCAGCGTCATCCTCGACATGTATATACATACCATCGGGGTTATTAAATATAAATTCATCCGCAAACGCATTATTAATAATGAATAACCCTAGTCCCAGAGCAATACTGGATTTTACATACCATTGTTTCTTGTTCATTACTTTAACCTTAAAGACGACTTACTTGATAAATAAATACCCAAGACATCATTGATGACTTGGGTATGAGAAAAATCAAATTCTAAGTGTTTTATCAGCGATATTAATCAATGATAGATTACAGGATATTACCGCCACCTAGTGGATCAAGCGATGCTGATGCGTAATTAGCTAGAGTCAGTAAAGAAAAGATTAATGTCCATTTAAACATAATATATGTCCTCTATGTAAGTTCACACAGAGAGTACAAAATCTGTTATCGCAGTGTAAATACTTAATAGTTAAAATAAAGCCCTATTATAGTAAATAGGGCTTTGCTTTATTTTCTTGATATTGATTTAGAGATTATTTAGTTTTGTCCAAAGGATATGGGTCCTTGTAGTCAGGAATGGTGTCATTATCGTCATCACTATCCTCAACATCAGGTTCACCATCTCTATCGGTATCGGTCAGATAAGTTCGTGTTTGCAATTCATACGCAACACCACCGACCTCAACAAGCTGTCCATTGTCATCATGCTCAAGTTGGATGATATCAATATGGTACTGTCCAACCTCATCGTGAGTAATTGGCATTGGTCCAGCCTCGAACATAATTTGCAGTGGTATCGACCGGCGATTGTCTGGGATCTTAATATCACCAAGGTGGAAAGGCATCTTGGTGATTTCAATCCAGTTGTCATCTCCGGTTGCTTCAGCAAGATTGATACGAACGGCACCACCATCACGAATAAAGCGGATTTGTTCTTGTGTCCCAATCTGCAGGGTCAACGTACGGCTTGATTTCAACGTGAGACCTGCATTAAAGCTGGTGAGCTGAGTTAAATTACTCAATAAATCAACAATATTCATGTTGCGCCAAGCAATATTGTTATTCTGTCTCGTATTATAATTAACATCGCTGGTTTCGCTGAAGGTCAATGGATCTTGTGGGTTAACAATACGTGCAATAAAACAGTAATGTCCTGTACCCGGAGGTGTCCAAACCACGTTGGCATTCGTATTACTTCCTGCCGCTAATGACCCGATCGTGTCTGTTCCTAATAGGTTCCAATCACCTGGCCATGATAGACCAGTCGATGCATTCGCCCAGTAAACTTCGACAGTGGTATTGTATGCCGTCGCCGCCCCTCGGTTTTGAACATTCACGTAGATCTCGTTTTGTTGTCCAAACTCTGGGTTTTGATGGCTACCCGGATTCGACACGGATGTTCTATTCCAGATCGCTTTACTGCGCCACATGCTCTTGCCGACCATGTTCGCATCTGGCTCATTACCAAGGTCAGGATTCGGTCCCGTGTAGTCATAATGTGTATCTTCTACCCAAACGTCGGTATCATCACACGCATCTGGCACTGAGAAACCATTAGTGACACTCAGTGAACTGCTGCTTGGAGACACGGCATCTGAACCTAGACCGAAATCAGCGAAAGCTTGCCAAATTAAACACACATCTTCACCAGAGTAGTTATCAATCGCAGCTTGAATGATACCGTCACGGGTTTCAGTAAAGCTTGGTGAGCACACGGTATTCTTCAAACCTTCCGTAAAGTACAACATCGCGCGATGATTACCTTTCCCTGCAGTGTGGTTGTATAGATCGACATCAAATCCATGTTGATCAACCAAAGCCCAATAGACTTCCCAAGCAGCTTGAGCCCAAACTGAACCGACTCCGTGTGGTACTGACATACCTGAACTAATGGTTTCATAGGTGTAGGTATTGACGGCTGGATCGGTACTGTATTGCTGCGGTCTGATGCCTGCGCCCGTAATAGGTTGTCCAAGCGCATAGGTACCGATACCACGAGGGTCGGTGCCAGCACCACCAGCAGGTTGTGTCATCATCAAACCGTAAAGGTCACTGATACCTTCTGATGGTCGCTGTGTATTACTCAAACAGTTAACATTGCTTGGGCCACCGACTAGTCGATTCGATATACCATGTGCGTATTCGTGCACAATAATACCCGCATCGAAGTCCCCATCACGATGTGGCGTAGTAAGAGACCAGTTGTACATTTGCATTCTTGGTCTGGTACCGTCGGCCGGTGTCCAGAAGTTAGCGTTGTTCATGCCACCGCCATCTTGGGCTTCTGCTCGAACATCATCACCACCCACGCCACCAGCACCATACTGGTTGACCTGGAAATTACCTGAAGCTTGGTCAAAACCATACAGGTAGGTAATGTCGTGGATAATGTTGTTCCAGTAGAACAAGTTTGCGATTGCAGAATACATGTTATCTTCAGGTGGTAGGGTCAAATCCAGTGGGAAAATACACGCCAGTCCCGCACCACAATCAGGTTCTACCGATGACGGTGAGCCGGAGTTATTGGAATCATCATAAGCATGAACGTTATTACCACGCATGATGGTATATTCCGCTCCCATGGTTGCATTTGTATCATGCCAGCCCCATGGAGAACCTGGGCTCGCGGCAGGGTTAACAACGATTTGACGAGTATCAACAGGTGTCGCATGAGAAGGGGACTCTACAGGGTATGGGAACACCTCATAACTGTCGTAATCGACTTGGTCAAAATAAGCTAATACCTCACCAGTTTTCGCATCAACGAGCACGTCATAAACATGCTTATGGCCTCTCATCACCAATAAGTAGTTCCAAGCGAGACGAACATCACTGGCTTTAACAGGATAGTAAACCAGCTTCGCTTTAATCGGGCTGATAGAAGCGCTGGGAGAAGACAGTATTGTGCTCATATCATCAGCAAGGCTGTCTTGGCTTTCCACTTTTGGTAAATAAGCCACACTCACCCCTAGCGCTCTAGAGCCATTGATGATCGCTTGTTGTGCAGATACTACAGGGGCTTCCTTACTTGGGACCACCGAGTTGATGTAAGGAGTAAAGGTATTATTGACACTGATCACTCGTCCATCGCGGTTAACATTCACTTGTAAAATGGCATTAACGACATCCAAACCATGATGTTTTTGGTTCAAATAATGTCGCTCCGTTCCCGAGGTTTCCGTGGTATTCATTTGTTGTACGACATTTTGAATGTCCAGCGTAGAGAGACCTAACAGACCTTTGTTATCCGACAGGAAGTCATTAACAGTATCACTGTTCGTTTGGGTTGGATTCGCCTCAGTCAAATAACCCGTTTTGTTATAGAGTACTCGAGTTGTACCATAACGCTTGTCATATTTAACCTTGATTTGTGGCAGTTTTAAGCGAAGCGCGCTTTCCAATGACAATTGATCCGAGGTAGGTTCTAATATTTCACCTACTTCTAATGGACGGCGAATATCATAATTGTTAACGTCAACCGTTGGATCGCTATTGGTGCGGCGATACAAGTTCATATCAATGTTGGTGATTGACAGCGGATCAAGCGTCACGGTTTCTGTTGCCCCAAAGCCAAGAGCTTCAACTCGAAAAACGCGCTCTCCAGGCGCAACATTAAGTACTAAAGCACCATCACTGGTGTGCACATCTTGCCCTGTCACGCCCGCAACTGTCGTTTCATCATCTAAGTAAACATTGGCATCTTTTACAGGGTTACCATTAATATCATAAACATTAATGATGACCGCGGAACTCAAAGAACTGATCAGCTCACCCTGAAGTGGATTAAAATTCAATTGACAGGCAATGGTTTTACTTTGGTTTTGTAGAGAAAAACTGTCTGATTGGCAAGAAGCAAACGCAAGAGCAGAACTCGATTCCTCAAACAGTTTTAATGTCATTGAAAATTGTCCATTTCTGACATCACCAAATGGCACAGGCCAAGTAACAATAGACTCCATTGAATCTGGGTCATCACTTGATGGAACAAACGTCACCATCTCATCTAAAATAATAACGCTTTCATCCATTCTAATCAGTAGCTGCGCCATAAAACCATCATGATTTTTGACTATCACGTTGGGCAGTTTAAGCACTAACTCTGCATTTTCATCATCCGTGCCTAAGTCTAATACCGTAATACCAGCCATAGGTACCAAAACATACTTGGCTGCGGTAAACGTTTCATCCACAACTAATTTCTGGTCCGGCAAAGCGAGACGACCAACAAGTTTATCGTCATCGTAAATATTCAAATCTAATTCATATTCACCAAAAAGAATGTTTAATGTCGGTGCTTTTTCGATGACCGATTTATTAATCAGAAACCGCAGTTCACTGCCATTATCTAACGTCACACCGAGGTATGGTGTTTCAAGATCGGTCAAGGAAATCTGATTATCTTCGAACAACAGCGAAATTTCTGCTGATCGCTCTTTGCTTGATATGTCAGAGGTGAATTGCCCAAGTAAAGGCGCCAAGACCATATCGATCACCACTTCACCATCGTCAACTTGCTGGTTTTTCACCCCGTAGTATTGGTTTTCGTTGTCTTCGAGCAACAGCTCGATAACGTAGCTACCAGGCTGTAAACCAACCGTAGTCTGTGAGTCTAAAGAGAAATCAGCAAGGTCAAGATAGGCTTTCCAAACCTGGGTGATCGCCTCGCCAGTTTCTGTATTGGTTGCCTTAAGCTCCCCTTCCAGTAATATTGGTTCACCTGATGATTGTGCTGATAATGAATCACTCATCGCGTAGGCATTGAGCTCTGAAGTGATTTTTGTTTGTTGAGCACTCGTTTGAGATGGGCTATCAGAAGAACCTCCACCACAAGCGAATAAGAACAAACTTAACACTATCACACTAAATCTGGACAAATATTGTTTCATAATGAACTCCGTTCTGTCAGATTTGTACCCAAGTGATCCATCGATGCTTCATTCAAGTAGAAATTTGGGTTAATGACTTTTTCACTTAATTAAGCTTGGAGAGGCAATACTTTTGCGGCATTGATACTCATCACAATAGTCAAAAAACCCACAGCGTTCGGTTGATAACCGCACCTGCGAATTTCTCGGGTGTTAATATTAGTGTGATAAGTTTAGTTACTATCTGTAGAATTAATAAGTGCCATTTTGGATAAAAAATATAATTAAATGAAATTTAAAAATATCTTTTTTTGAATTTCAATTTGAATGTAATTATGAGAAGAAAATAAAATTCCCTATTATCCGAACGGTAATTTTATACCCAAGTGACCTCGCTCTGAATCAAGCATCTCGAGGCCACTTGGGTATATAAGGAAACTAACTAGGTGATGTTAATAAAAATGGTCTCTGAATCTACTATCTTTAGACTGTGTTGAGTTCGACTTTCAATATATTCTATTTGTTCTTGGTCTAACGGATACGGCATAAGAATACTCAGTTGATGTACATTTTGCTCTTGAGCAAGACCAACGAGGTTGACGAGATTAGATTCATCACTTCGACGTGATGACAACGCTTTTAATGCTCTATTCCATAGCTTATCTTCTGCTGAACTCAGATCGTCAATATTCTGCTTCCATATCAAGCTGAAGATTGGGGCAATAGTTGACACCGCCTCTAAAAACGTCCACCTTTTACTTGCGGTTGCCCCCAAAAAAGTGGTGTAGTCAAATTCAACGCAGCTCTTTCCTTGTTGCTCCATACGCTTCCTCACGATTCCAATGACTTTAATTGATGTTGATACGTTCAACTGCCTTAAAGATCCTGAAAGAGAATATATCTCATTGCCTTTTTACCGCACAATAGAATATGACACTTCATTCTTTAAACGGATGACTTTACACCGAAAGGAAATATCAGAGGTGAGATTGTTACAAATAGATTACATTCTCTTATACCCAAGTGACTTCAAGCTAATATATACCCAAGTGACCTCAAGATGCTTGGGTATATCATTTTATATCAACAACTCGACTGGCTTTACGGTATTGAACTTTCCACCCTGCCCAGCGTGGCAACTCCCAACGTTTAGGGTCTCCTTTTCTATTCCCTTCACGATAAACAACATGCACCAGCTTACGGGCCACAAAATATTCCACATCCAATTTAAGTTCCGCGAGTGTCAGCTTAAGCGGGTAACGTTGAGCAAACTCCTCATATTCCCATTCAGGAATACCATCGAATAGCAGATCTTCTGCCTCAAATAGCTCGATATCTTCAACACAGTTTACGCCCAGAATGTTCAACTGTTCCTCCAGCCAAGTCTCAAAAGATAAGGCAGAAAGTGCTGTTTTATCAACTGACTCAGCGTTCAAACCCAAGGCATTATAAATTTGCCAATGCTGTATTTGTTGACGCCTCAGTTTGGCAAAACCAGGGATTAAATCACCGACTGCGATGCTATCGACAATCGACCTTATAGCAACGTGACCCTGTAACTCAACTTGCTGACAATAAACCACTCGACCTGCATAAATTAAGTTCATACACGCTTTTGGCTGCCCTTCCTCAAGTGTGGTTTCTCCTTGTTGCCACTCTCCTAATTCTAACTCATGCACTAAACTAAGCGGCACTGGCATCATCACAGATGCTAAATTGAGGTTTTGCTTTACTCCTCTACCGGGCACACTATGGCTATTAAGAATTAATGCTGCTTCGCTATGTTCAGTAAATCGACTATTTCGACCAATCATCATTTCTACTGCACCGTTACCGAGCGCATCTCTTCGCCGCTCTCGGCGCACAAATAACAATTCAGGATGCAGTTTCGCAATGACTCGCACAAAGTCATCGCGCCGGTAACGTGAAGCCACTTCTAATTCTGGCAGTTCAAATACCGCACGCATTTGCCGAGCTAAGTGCTGAACTTCATCAAGTACACCGAGGTCAACGTTAACCCCTGTCAGCTTTTCCCCTCGTACTAAACGGATCACCAAGCTCGCATCACACCCCAATGGTTCTTCTTGAGCCAAAACCTCCATTACATCCCTACTTTGCAGTTGATAGAGCTGTGCAGGAATGGAAAGCGCAGCGGCCAGATCGATCATTGCTTCTTTTTCAGCCTTTGATTGTATGCGGGTGACCAAATCAGCAAATAAGGTATCAATCGGCAGCGGATACAACTTTTTGCCATGTTCCGTTACTTGGCAGCTTACATCTAAAGCTTCCATGGCTTGCAATGTTTTTAAAGCGGCTTGTAAGGTTTTTTCCGGCAAAGGATCAAGAAAAGACAAATCAGACAAGTGATAACCACTACAGGCAGCGGCAAGCATCGGCTCGACCAACTCTTCTCTGTGCAGTTCAGGGGGAGTCACCAATTCTAATGGAGCGTGTTCACCAAACAATCGAATACAAACCCCTTCACTCATTCTCCCTGCCCGGCCTGTGCGCTGAGCTGCACTGGCTTTAGAAATATGACTTAACGTCAGAGTCGTACGGCCATTGCGCTGTATGTTTCTTCTCTCTAAACCACTGTCAATGACCACTCGGATATTAGGGATGGTGAGCGACGTTTCTGCCACATTAGTTGCAAGCACCACTTTGCGTAGTTTTTGAATACTTAACGCACGTTGTCGCTCTTCATCTCCGACAGAAGCATGCAGTTGAACTGCCATGATGCCATCTAGGTTTTGTAACATTTGGGCGCATTGGGTGATTTCTTTGCGGCCTGGCAAAAAAACCAAAATATCACCTTGCTTATCTTGAATGGCTTGTCGTACAGTTTGTACAACTTCAGCTTCGATGTTCTTTTTCTTAGGAAGATGTGCACTGTCTGCAGCATGGTGGAATACGTCAACGGGAAAGCATCGACCTTCAGAGTGTAATTGCTTAGCGCCTAGATAATGGGCCAACCGCTTTGCCTCTAACGTGGCAGAGGTGACAACAAGACGATGACGCTTTTCCTGTTTCAAAATAGCGGTCAATAAGTCAATATCCCAGCGTCGCTCATGAAATTCATCGACCATCACAATGTCGAATTTCGCCAGTTTATCTTCTGCAAACCAACGCAAAGCGACGCCCGGAGTCACAAATACAATCCGAGTGTTGTCATCAAAGTGTGCCTTCAGTTTTATTGCATAACCAATCTCTTGTCCTAAGGCCTGTTGTGATTGTTCAGCAAGGTATTCCGTCAAGGAAGTGCAGGCGATTCTGCGTGGCTCGATAACCAAGACTCGTCCATGCTGCGCCGCCCATAATGGTAATCTGGTTGATTTCCCTGAGCCAGTTTCCGCCTGCACGACAAGGTGATCTTGCTGAATAAATTGGTCAAATTTGGCTTGTAAGCCATCGATAGGTAACTGAGGCACGTTAATAACTTTCTCTATCTTTCTATAACTGTCTGATTCTAAATTGCATCTGATTGTAAATCACCAAAGATTATATACTCAAGCCATCTCAAGATCCTAATTGCCCTCCATTCATTGCTTAAAATAGGAATATACCCAAGTGACCTCAAGATGCTTGGATATAAATTAAATCGATTTAAAAGACGAGCGTCCATGAGGTAACCTTGATGATTGTTCGTTAGCACAGCTCTCATTGATGATATTTTAATCACTATTGATGTTTTTTTGTGACTTTTGGACGATGTACATCAACGATGGTTTACAAATAAAGAGTGAACCCGTTAGAATTTTGTAATTATTTTTCAAACCCTACACATAAGGCACACGATGAACAACGATAAGCGCCCACTTTATATTCCTTATTCGGGCCCAGCCCTTCTGTCTACCCCACTCTTGAACAAAGGCAGTGCGTTTTCTGCTGAGGAACGTAGTTCTTTTAACTTAGAAGGTCTACTCCCTGAGAGTACCGAAACAATTCAAGAACAAGTCGAGCGTGCTTATCAACAATACAAAAGCTTCGAAAGTGATATGGATAAGCACATCTATTTGCGTAATATCCAAGATACCAATGAAACGCTTTATTACCGCTTAGTCCAGAATCACGTCACAGAAATGATGCCTATCATCTACACGCCAACCGTTGGTGCTGCCTGTGAAAACTTCTCGAACATTTATCGTCGTGGTCGTGGGTTGTTTATTTCTTACCCAAACCGTGATCGCATTGATGACCTCCTGAACAATGCCACAAACCAAAACGTTAAAGTTATCGTCGTTACCGATGGTGAACGCATTCTAGGTCTCGGCGACCAAGGTATCGGTGGTATGGGGATTCCGATTGGTAAGCTTTCATTGTACACAGCATGTGGTGGTATTAGCCCAGCTTA